>NZ_JAODLR010000018.1 GCF_025960875.1 Crystallibacter permensis
CGCGTCCTGAAGGAACTGCAAAGCCTTCTCGCCGCATGGCTCGGTTACTGCCCCCACTGCCGACAACGCGCCCCGACCTAACTAAGTACTACTAGGACCGCGCCCTTCAATATCAACAACCGCTGCCCGGTGCTCGCCGTACCCAGCAGACTGTCCGACGTCGGTGTACCTACCGGAGTGCAGATCGTCGGCTACCCCTACGATGACCTCACAGTCTTCCGCATCGGCGCCGCGGTGGAGCAGGCCCGCCCCTCGGCGGGAAAGCTGCCGCCGCTGTAGGGCCGCCCCCGCAGGAGCGATCAGAGGGTGAGCAGCTGAAACTGCTCGCCAGCTGGGCAGTTCCCGGACGCACAACGGCAAACCCCCAACAACGACTACGGCAGAAGTAACACCCGCTGACGGACGCTGCCGTAGCTGCTCCGGCCGAGCGGAGCAGATGCTACTCGTGTTGTTTACATCACATGCGAAGCATGCTTACATTGATTACACGTTCCATGTGGGGGAGGGGGACAGCCGTGGGATACCGCCTTGCGAAGCCAGCTGCTGTCTCTGCCCGTGTTTTCCTCGCCGCCGGTCTCGGCGCTCTCGGATGGACGTTCTTTTCAGCAACGACGGCGGTTGCCTCCGACGAATCCGCGGGTCTACAGGCGCTTGAAGTGACGCTTCAATTAGTGGAAACCCCGGCCGCAGAATTGACCGACCCCGCAGCTGCAGCCGTCGACGCAGTGGTCGGACATGCCGCTTCTGGTCTGACGGAGGCTGTGGCGCCTGCGGCCCAGCCCGCTCCGGCTGATCTTGGTGCAGTTCAGCAAATAGGGACTGTCGTCGAGGACGTCGCACCTGTTGTGGAGGCCCCGGCGGCGAAAGTAGTCCAAACGGTGGTGCCGGCAACGGAAGTCGTCCGAACCGTGATGCCGACAGCGGAGTCCGTGGTCCAGGAACTAGATGCCGCAGTGCAGCACCTCGACGCTGCGGTGCAGGACGCGGGGCTGCCCGTCGTCCTGCCAGAGGAGCCCCTTGCGACCGTCACTGACGTCGTCGTCGGCCAGTTGGATGAAGCCGTTGACGTTGTCACCGCCCCCATCGACGCCGTCACTGCTCCTGTTGAGCAGGTGCTTGAACCGGTGACTGACACACTCCGCCCCGCTGTCCCGATTCTGCCGGAGTCTCCGGCAGCTCCGGCCACGGACTCGGAGCCCGCCCCCGCAGAGCCGGCACCGACCGAGCCTGCAGCCGAGCCGCTGCCTACCCAAGCAGAACTTGCGTCGCCGGTTGCTGAGACGACACCGACCGTAGCCGCGGCGAACCCGAAGGAGCACTTTGGCTCGGTTGGCGTCGAAGAGGCGCCCGTCCCATCGGATGGTCCAGAGGAATTCGTTGCGACTGTGGAGGCCGTGGATCTGCAAGCTCAGCCTCCCGGACAAGGCCAGTCTCCAAGCTTGGAGATCATGCAGCTCCCGGCACCCGTCGGTGCTGCCAGCATTAGCCGGGCCACTGAAATTCCTTCCCCAACGGCAGGACCAATTTCGGTGTCTTCGTTCCCGATCACGAACGGTGGTTCGTCCGGAGGTGGCGGCGGTGGATCTGCCGGCCACGGATCGGCGGATGCCTACTTGGCCGGCGGGCAGTATGAGTGGCTTGTCGGAGCCTTGGCTCTGTTGGCCGAGTCCACAGCTCTGCCCGCGTCGCCGGTGTTTGATCCCGGCTCCACGCCTGACTGATCTGCTTCCTGCTGCGCCGGGCTTTCCGGCGGCCGGTTTCTGCAGCGCGGTCCCTCGCGCCCGATTGCATGCCGTCGCCCCAACCGGCCTGAGCAGCTGAACCTCCTTCTTTTGGCGGCGCTTGTAGAAGCCCTGGATACCCATCAGTGGCTACGTCGTGCCGACACCGCCTCTGGGCTACAGCCGTACCGGCCGTCTGCCTGAAGCGCTTGCGTGGCATTCGATTCTCGTCCGCGTCTTGAAGCGGACCCCTCAAAACATTTCACGGGATATCGTCCGCGGTCTCCCGGGACTCCTCGAAAGGGTGAATTCAGATGACTAAAGCTTGGGATTGGTGAAAACAAACCAGCACCGCGTTCCGCGCATACCGTGCGGAATGCGGTGCTGCCTATCCGCCCGCCTCCTCGATAACAGTGCGGAAGATCGGCAGGCTGCGTTCGATCATGTCTTCGTTTGCCGTCAGGGATATCCGGAAGAATCCCGGTGTCTCGAACATGGTGCCCGGAAGGCAAAAGACATCCTTGGCGGCCAAGCTCTCAATGAAAGCCAGGTCGTCGGGCACAGGGGATTCCATGTAGAGGTAAAAGGATCCTTCCGACCTCTTCGCCTTGTACCCCATCCCCGCCAAGGCATCCACCAGAACATCGCGTTTGCGTTGCAACCGGCCGACGTCGATGGAGAACGTTTCCAGCTGGGGCAGCGCATATTGCAGGGTGGCGTTGGGATAGACCCAGCCCGTCGCCAATTGCAGTGCCTGGATGACAGCCTGGAGCTGGTCCCGGTTGGGCATCGTGGGCGGAAGAGCGAGGTAGCCGATCCGCTCGCCGGGCGCGAGGTGGGTCTTGCCATACGAATAGGCCAGCAGCGTGAACGGGTAGAACTCCACCGGACTGTGAAAGCACAGGCCGTCGTAGACAATCCGGTTGTAGGCCTCGTCGGAGACAAGGTAGATGCGGCGGGAGTTCCGTGCCGAGGCCTCCTCCAGCAGCGCGGCCAGCCTGGCCAGCAGTTCCGGCGGGTAAATGCGGCCGGTGGGATTGTTGGGCGAGTTGACGATCACCACACGGGTCCGTGGTGTGATGGCCGCGGCGATCGCGTCCAGGTCGAGGTCGAAGGTCTCGGTGTTGATCTTGACCTTCACCGGTGTCAGGCCGGACTCCACGAGGATCGGTTCATAGCAGAACCACGGCGGCAGGCTATAGATGACCTCGTCGCCCGGATCGGTTACGGCCTTCAGCGCCAACGCGATGGCGGTGAAGCCTCCTGTGGAGAGGTAGATGTGCTCGGGTTCAAACGGCACATCGAGGAGCCGCTGCAGCGAAGCCGCCGCAGCATCCTGCGCCTCCGGCAGGTTGGTCTTGTACGCGAACCATTCGTTGTTCCGGGGTGTCAGTACGTCCCGCAGCGCGGTCACGTACTCGCCCTGGGGCATCTGGTGGGGATTGCCGAAGCCGAAATCGCAGGCGGTCGGCTCGAATTTGCGGCGCGCGTAAAGCGAGTTATTCAGGAACGTGTTGATCAATTGGTACGACGGAATGGCTGCGATGGCCGCGGCGCGTTGCGAAGCTGCAGTTCCCGGTGCCCCGGAAGCTTGTACTCCGGATTGTGTGGTGGTCATGGGATTGTCCTTCGAGGCCGTGCCGATCAGGTCGGCGGACTGATGACTTCCCGTGCCGGAGCCCCCAGCGGCGGCGGTACGTTATATGTTCCTCCGGACCCTCCGTGCGCACAACGCAGTCCCGCACCTGAAGAACTTCCGGATCAGGCCACCTCGTGCCAGGCTGCTACGATGCCGGGAATGGCCCGTTCGAGTTCCTCGTGCGGAAGCGCAAACGGGGTGCGGATCCAGTGCTCCAGTCCATGGTCTTCGACGGCGAACACAGAGCCGGGAGCCAGCAGGACTCCGCGCCGTGCGGCGGCCTCGGCCAAGGCGGTCGATCGGGGCGCCGGCAGGTTCCACCATAGCGACAGCCCACCGGCCGGCAGGTTCGCCTTCCAACCGGGAAGCTGGTCTGTGAGCGTGGCATGAAGCCAATTCCGTTCGGTGCGGATACGGGTACGGGACTCCTCCGGCAACCCGTTTCCGGTCTGCAGCATCCGGGTGAGGACCAGCTGTTCGAGCACAGGCGCGCCGAGGTCCAGCGAGGTGCGCATGCTGGTCACTGCGCCCTGCAAGGATCTGGGGCAGCGGATCCAGCCCAGCCGCAGACCTCCCCAATGGGATTTGCTGGCGCTGCCGATGGAGACGATGCGATCCGAGTAAACGGTCATCGGTTTAACGCCGGGCTCGGTGTCCCACCAGAGATCCACCGCGGTCTCATCGACGATGCCCACGGTCTTGGCAGCATCCAGTTGCCGTGCCCAGCGTTCGCGGCCTTCGTTGTCCAGCAGGGTTCCGGTGGGGTTGTGGAAATCGGGAAGGCAGAGCATCGCCGCCGGTTGGACCCGCCGCAGCGCCTGGCCCACCGCCTCCAGGTCCGTTCCGTCCGGGCCGATGGGAACAGCGGATACCCGCGCGCCGTGGTGCCGCAGCGATGCGATGGTGTTGGGATAGCTGGGACTTTCCGCCAGCACCCGGGAGCCGGGAGGCAGCACCGCGCGGATCACGGCGGCGAAGCCGGCCAGAGCACCGTTGGTAACGACAATCTGGTCCGGCGAGGTCTCCAGTCCGCGCCGCCGGTACATCTGGGCAATCTCGCTGCGCAGCTCGGGCAAACCCAGCGGGAAGTAGCCCATGCCGGAAATGTAGGCAGGCAGCTGGGCCATGGCCGCTTCGTAGTGCTCCACCATGCCAACAGGGGCGGACGGTGCGGCACAGGTCAGATCCACAGCGTGGCGGCCGGCTGCTTCCAGCTCGATCCCGCCGTCGGGCATCGGTTCCTGGCCGCCCGACGCCGGGCCGCCGGGAACCGTGATGACGGTGCCGGAACCCTGGCGTGCGGTAGCGAAGCCGCGGTCCCGCAATTCGGAGTAGGCCCGCGAAACCGTGGTGCGGCTCAGGCCCAGTTCCGCGACCAGTTCGCGCTCGCTCGGAAGGACGGTTCCATGGAGCATCCGCCCATTGGCCACCAACCGGCGGATGCCGCGGGCCAGCGAAGCATAGGCAGGTCCTTCCTCCGCCAGCGGGCCGATCATCGAGTGCAGCCGCGTGGCGGAGACCCGCCGGTTCTGTACATCCATGTGGCCATTCTCTCGCAATTGGCTATTTTTTTGAAGGCCACTTTGGAGGAGTATGGATGTCATGAGCACGGAAGCAAGTCCCGACACCACCACTGATCAAGATAACCAGCCAACGACGACGACGGCCGCAGCCAAGCGGCGCTTCGGGGGCGGCAACATTGAGCTCAGCAACCTGAGCCCGCTGGAGCAGCTCAAGGCGGGGCGCCTGCCGCGCCGCTTGGTGCAGCTGTTCATCGGCCTGAGCCTTTACGGTCTGGCGATGGCGGCATTTGTCCGGGCCGGCGTCGGGCTGGATCCCTGGGACGTCTTCCACTACGGCATCGCGGAGCGGGTCAACCTCAGCCTCGGCACCGTGGTCATTATCGTGGGCTTCCTGGTCCTGCTGCTCTGGATCCCGCTGAAGCAATGGCCGGGTCTCGGTACCGTCGCCAACGTCGTCTGGATCGGTGTGGCCACGGACGTAGGCCTGTACTTCATTCCCGCCGCAGATCATCCCGCCAGCCAGTGGGGCCTGTTCGCAGTGGCGTTGGTGTTCAACGGACTGGCAGGAGCGCTCTACATCGGCAGCCAGTTTGGCCCCGGACCGCGCGACGGGCTCATGACCGGATTGCACCAGCGCACCGGACTCAGCTTGCGGCTGGTCCGCACCGGCATCGAACTTGCCGTCCTTGGCGCCGGTTGGCTGCTCGGCGGCATCGTTGGTTTCGGCACCCTGGCCTACGCACTCCTGATCGGACCGTTCACGCAGTTCTTCATGCGCTGGTCCATCGTGCACTTGGACCGTCCGGTCCCCGAGCCCGCGGCGAAGCAGTAGCCTCGCTGCCGGTTTGAGGCTTCGGCCTAAACCTTGGTGACGGTGATGGTTGTCGCGGCGCAGGAATCGGCGTACCTGATCAGGGCCTTTTTCTCGGTGCTGTCCACCTTGAGCCCCCAGCGGACCTTCATCGCAACCCAGTCCGCCACGTACTTGCAGCGGTTCTTCGGCGGCATCCAGGCTTCCGGCCCATTGGCTTGTTTGGCAGAATTAAGAGCGGACGTCTGGGCGCTGAGTGCCCGGCCGTCGCCGAGGTCGTTGTAGAAGGCGACACGACGGGACTGGGACCAGTAACGTGCCCCGGATCCCCAGGCTTCATGCACCGGGACGAGGTGGTCGATCTGGACTGCCGACGCCGAGTAGTGCGTGCGGTTGTCCCAGTTGGTTACCCATTTTCCCGTGCGGACCGTGCACCCTTTGGATGAGGTGTACTTTGTCCGCACCTTGGACTCCTGGATCAGGACCTCGGCCCTGGTGTTCTCGCAGTCCCGGTTCGTGTCCTTCCAGGAGCCGAAGTAGCGGTCCCGGTCATAGCCGGTGTTCCGTTCCACGGCCACCGGCAGCGCACGTGCAGCCGATCGCAGTGACGCCTTATAGACAGTGGCTGCCTCGGCCGGAACGGAGAGTCCTGCAACCAGAAGAAGGGCTGCCACAACGGCAGCAAGAAGTTTCCCCAACATAACAAGTCCCCAAACTTGATAACCCCAAATGCACGTGATGCGTGCGGTTATACGATACACGCCAGGGACGGATTGCGATATGCCTAGCCGAGGACCAATCCGCTGGCTTCCTGCCCTCAGCTGTAGTCGTACCAGCCCCGGCCTGACTTTCGGCCGAGGCGGCCTTGCGCGACCAAGTCCGTGACGGCGGGGTCCGGGCGGTCGGCGTCGTCGTTGGTTTCTGCGTAAGTAGCCTGGGCGATGAAGTCGATGACGTCCAGACCCACCATGTCCATGAGCTCGAAAGGCCCCATGGGGTGGCCGAGGGCGGTCTTGGCGGTGGTGTCGATGTCCTCGAGGGTGGCGATGCCGGCGGCGTGCAGGGCGAGTGCTTCCTTCTGGATGGCGCCCATAAGGCGGTTGGCAACGAAGCCGGGGATCTCACGGTTGATCAGGACGGGTTCCTTGCCGAAGCGCCGGGCGAGTTCAAGGGTGGTGTCCACGGTGGCCTGCGACGTTGCCTCGTTCCGCACGACTTCCACGCACTTCATCACCAGGGCCGGGTTGAAGAAGTGCATGTTGCAGACCTGCTCGGGCCGGCCGCTGGCTTCGGCAACCTTTGAGGAGCCGAGGGTGGACGAGTTGGTGGCGAGGATGGCGTGGACCGGTGTGAGTTCGCCGAGCTGGGTGAAGATGTGCTGCTTGAGCTCGAGCCGTTCGGTGGCGGCCTCGATGACGAAGTCGGCATCCGCGGCCGATGCGGCGAGGTCGGTGCTGAAGGAGAGCCGGCCGAGTGCGGCGTCGGCGTCCGCCTGGCTGGCGCGGCCCTTGGCCACGTTGGCCTGCATCCGCGAGGTCAACTGTTCCTTGGCACGGGCAAGCATGTCTTCGGCGATGTCCTGGACGGTGACGCGGTAGCCGGCGAGGGCGGCGACCATGCCGATCTGCGAGCCCATGGCGCCGGAGCCAATGACCAGGATGTGCTGGATGTTCTCGATCGAGGGGTTCATAAGTTCCTTAGACTCCGGCCGTTCCGCCGCGCAGGTAGACGGTGGTGGTGTGGGTGAAGAATTCCTTGGCGGCGGCGCCCTGTTCCTTGGGGCCGTAGCCCGACTTCTTCGCGCCGCCGAAGGGCACGTGCGGGTCGGCGCCGGCGGATTCGGAGTTCACATGCAGGATGCCGACGTCCAGATCGTCGATTGCGTCCAGTGCGCGGGTGACGTCCTGGGTGAACAGGGCGGCGGAGAGCCCGAACTCGCTGTCGTTGGCCAGCTCGAAGGCCTGCTCGACCGTGGCGGCCCGGCGAACCGCCAGCACGGGACCGAAGAGCTCCTCGCGCCAGACGTCGAGCTCCCGATCCGCGGGGAGCTCCAGGATGGTCGGCGGGACGAAGTAACCGTTGGCGAGGTCGGCGTCGTCGTACTTCTGGCCGCCGGCGATCAGCCGCGCACCCTGCGAGAGTGCGGTGTCGATGCCGTCGCTGATGGACTTGCGGGCGCCGTCGTTGACCACCGGGCCCATCTGCACGGCGGGGTCAGCCGGGTTGCCGACCGCCAGCGCGTTGGCACGCTCGGCCAGGGTGGCGAGGAATTCGTCGGCGATGGCCTCGGCCACGATGAGCCGCGAGGTGGCGGTGCATTTTTGCCCGGTGGAGCGGAACGCGCCGAGCATGACCTGTTCGGCGGCGAGCTCCAGGTCGGCGTCGGCGAGGACGACGGCGGCGTTCTTGCCGCCCATTTCGGCCTGCACCGGAACGCCCCGCCCGGCTGCCTCGGCGGCCAGGCGGCGGCCCACGCCGGTGGAACCGGTGAAGGTCAGCCCATCCAGCGCCGGGTGTTCCACGATGGAGTTGCCCATCGAACCCGGGCCGATCAGCAGGTTCAGCACGCCGGCCGGCAGCCCCGCGGAATCCAGCGCCTGGGCGAGCCGCAGCGCCAGCAGCGGCACGGTGCTCGCGGGCTTCCAGACCACGGTGTTGCCGTAGGCCAGGGCCGGGGCGATCTTCCACGCGGGGATGGCGATAGGGAAGTTGAACGGGGTGACCACGCCGACCACGCCGAGCGGCTTACGCGTGATGAGGATCTTCTCGCCGCGCCGCGGGGAGGAGAAAATCTCGCCGGCGGTACGGTCGCCGTCGTTCCCGTAGTAACGGAAGATCTGCGCCGCCCGCAGCACTTCGCCCTGGCCCTCGGCCCGGGTCTTGCCCTCCTCGCGGGCGAGCTCCAGTCCCCAGGCTTCCGCGTTTTGCTCAATAACGACGGCGGCGCGGAGCAGCACGGCGCCGCGCTGGTGCGCCGGGGTGCGTGCCCACTCGCGCTTGGCGGCCACGGCTGCGGTCATGGCCTGCTGCACCTCGGCCGGTCCGGCCTGCAGGCCCTGCGCGACGACCTCGTCCGGGCGGGCCGGGTTGTAGCTGGTGACGGGGGAGCCGGCGCCGGGAACCCAGGCGCCGTCGATGTAGTGCTGAAGCTGTACCGGGGAGGTCATGCGCGCTCCTTGAAGTAGCGGGAGGGGAATCAGGGAATGGAGGCTGCGAAGGGTGAGAAGGTTGCCCGGGCAGTGGAGCCCGGGCAACCAGAGCGGAGGTTACCGGAAGGCCGGGAGGCCGGTGATCTTCTGGCCCAGGATGAGGGTGTGGACCTCGTCCGTGCCTTCGTAGGTGCGCACCGACTCGAGGTTGTTGGCGTGGCGCAGCGGCGAGTAGTCCAGGGTGATGCCGTTGCCGCCGAGGATGGAGCGGCATTCGCGGGCGATCTCGATGGCCTCGCGGCAGTTGTTCAGCTTGCCCACTGAGATCTGGTGCGGCTGCAGCTGCCCGGCGTCCTTGAGCCGGCCTAGGTGCAGGGCGAGCAGGAAGCCCTTGTTGATCTCCAGTGCCATGTTGACCAGTTTTTCCTGGGTGAGCTGGTAGCCGGCCAGCGGCTTGTCGAACTGCAGGCGTTCCTTGGAGTAGTCCACAGCGGCTTGCCAGGCATCGCGGGCCGCGCCCATGGCGCCCCAGATGATGCCGTAGCGGGCCTCGTTCAGGCATTCGAACGGGCCGCGCAGCCCCTTCGCGTCCGGCAGGACCGCGTCGGCGGGGAGCCGGACGTCGGTCAGTTCGATGTCGCACTGGATGGAGGCGCGCATGGAGAGCTTGGGCTCGATCGGGGTGGCCTTGAACCCGGCGGTTTCGGTGGGGACCACAAAGCCGCGCACGCCCTCGTCGGTCTGGGCCCAGATGATGGCGACCTTGGCCACGGAGGCGAGTCCGATCCAGCGCTTGGAGCCGTTGAGGATCCAGTCTTCGCCGTCGCGGCGGGCGAAGGTCTTCATGCTGGAGGGGTCCGAGCCGGCGGTGGGTTCGGTGAGGCCAAAGCAACCGATCGCTTCACCGGCGGCCATCTGCGGCAGCCACTCCTGCTTCTGCGCTTCGGAGCCGTGCTTGTAGATGGCGCTCATGGCCAGCGAACCCTGAACGGAGACGAACGTCCGCAGGCCGGAGTCGCCGGCTTCGAGTTCGGCGCCGGCGATGCCGTATTCCACCGCGGAGCGCCCGGCGCAGCCGTAGCCCTTCAGGTGCATGCCGAGCAGGCCGAGCTTGGCCATCTCCGGCACGATTTCCAGCGGGAAGACGGCCTTCTCGTACCAGCCGGCGATGTTGGGCTTGATCGCCGAGTCCACGAAGGAGCGGACGTTCTTCTGCAGCAGCCGCTCCTCCTCGGTCAGCAGGGAGTCGAGGGCAATCAGGTCATGATCCTGGGACATGGTTTTCCTTTTTTAATCAGAGTCTAGGGACTAACGACGGCGGGGGTTAGGCGAGTGCCGGGGCGGCGGCTTCCGTGGTGGTTGCGTCGCGGCCGGCAGCGACGTCGACGATGGCCTGGCGCAGAACCGCCAGTCCGTCGCGGAACAGCTCGTCGCCGATGACCAGGGGCGGCAGCAGCCGGATGACGTTGCCGTGGGTGCCGCAGGTCAGGGTCAGCACGCCCTGGGCGTGGCAGCGGGCGGAGATCTCCTTGGCCAGGTCGGCCCGCGGCTCCAGCGTGCCGCGGTCGGCGAACTCGAGGGCCAGCATGGCGCCGCGGCCACGGAACTCGGCGACCACGTCGGTCTCCGCGACCAGCGGTTCGAGCACCTCGCGGGCCGTGGCTTCGATGGAACGGGCGTTGGCCAGCAGTGTGCCGTCCTCGAACGCCTCGAATACGGCCAGCGCCGCTTCGCAGGCCAGCGGGTTGCCGGCGTAGGTGCCGCCGAGCCCGCCGGCGTGGACCGCGTTCATCAGGTCAGCGCGGCCAGTGACCGCGCTGAGGGGGACGCCGTCGGCCAGGGCCTTGGCGCTGAGCGTCATGTCGCCGGCGATGCCCTCGTGCTCGCTGGCGAAGAGCGTGCCGGTGCGGCCCATGCCGGCCTGGATCTCGTCGATCACCAGCACAATGCCGTGCTTCGTGGCGATCTCGCGCAGACCTTTCAGGAAGCCGGGGGCGGGGACAATGAAGCCGCCCTCGCCTTGGATGGGCTCGATGACCATGGCTGCGAAGCTCTCCGGGCCGTGCTCGGCCAGCGTTGCTTCGACGGAGGCGAGTGCCGCGGCGGCGACGTCCGCGCCCGAGGCGGGAACGCCGTCGTTGTTGGTTGTTGCGGTTGTAGCGGTGGCGGGGCGGAGTGGATTGGCCGAGGCTGCGCGGACCACCTCCGTGGGGAACGGGCCGAAGTTGAGCCGGTACGGGTTCTCCTTGGCGGTCATCGCCATGGTCATCAGCGAGCGGCCGTGGTAGGCCTCGTCGAAGACCAGAACCTTGCTGCGGCCGGTGGCGGAGCGGGCGATCTTGACTGCGTTCTCTACGGCCTCGGCGCCGGTGGAGAAGAGTGCGGTGCGCTTCTCGAAGTCGCCAGGCGTGTGCTCGTTGAGCCACTTGGCCACCTGCGTGAAGGACTCGTACTCGGTGACCATGAAGCAGGTGTGGGTGAAGCGCTCCAACTGCGCGGCAACGCGCTCGCGGACCCGCGGGTTGCTGGCGCCGATGCTGGTCACCGCGATGCCCGAGGCGAAATCGATCAGCCGGTTGCCGTCCACGTCCTGCAGGATGCCGCCGTCGGCGCGGTCGATGAAGACCGGCAGGGCGATGCCGAAGCCGTCGGTCACGTGGGCCTGGCGTTCGGCATGCAGGGCCTGCGAACGGGGGCCGGGAATGGCCGTGGCCAGGTGGCGGGACTGGGGGAGCGGAGTGAGGCTGGAAGTCATGGGACAAAACTAGTCACTCGCGGCATGCGGTTCATTGGACAAACTATCCAGAAACCCGGATTCTATAGTCACTACTATCCAATCTCGGCCGCGTTGGCGAGCCCGGGCCGAAGGGAGCACCGTGATCAGTCTGGCGCAGCTGTGCGGGCAGCTGGGAAACGACCTGGTGCCGGAAGGCGGCGGAGCCGTGCCGCGGCGGCAGATTTCCGGCGTCCACATTTCAGAGCTTGACGACCCCACGCCGTATCTGGAAGGCGGGGAGCTGCTGCTGACCACCGGTATTCCGGTCTCGGCCGGAGCGGAAAAGACCCGCGCCTACGTCCGGCGGCTGGTGCAGCGGAACGTGGCCGCGCTGGGCCTGGGCCTGGGCGCCGGTGTCGACGAGGTTCCGGAACCGCTCGCCGAAACGTGTGCCGAGGCAGGGCTGGCGCTGCTGCTGGTTCCGGACGGCACCCCGTTCATGAACGTCTCGCGCGCCTACTGGGATCTGGTGGGCAAGGGCGGGCAGGCGGACCTGGCGGCGAGCCTGGGCACGCAGACTGCGTTGGCCCGCGCTGCTACCCGGCCGGACGCGTTGGCCTCCGTGGTCAAGGCGCTTGCGCAGGCGCTCGGCGGCTGGGTGGTTTACCTGCCGGCGGATGGGGGAGCGGAAACGCTGTGGCCGGATACGGTCAGCGGCGTGGTCCCGCAGTTGCGCGAAGAAACCGCCCGATTCAACATGGCCGGAACCCAGTCCGCCGCGACCTTCCAGCTGTACGGCACGGACGTGGTGGAATACCCGGTGCTGGTAGGTCGGCGCACCGCGGGGTACCTGGCGATCGGCGCAGGCCGGAAGCTGGGCAAGACGGACCGGCAGATCATCCTGACCGTCTGCGTGCTGCTCTCGCTCAAGGCGCAGCAGGACCAGGAGGCATCCGGCGCGTCGGCGATGATGGGGGCGGCCGTGGCCAAGCTGGTGCTGAAAGGGTACGTGGACGCGGCGCGCGCCCTCGCCGCAGACCTGGAGCTTGACGGCATGCCGGGACAGGTCCGCTTGCTGGTCCTGCGCGGAAGCCGGCCGGAATCCGGGGGGCCGGGCGACGCCGCGGCGGCCGTGACGGCGCTGCGCGAGGAGGAACCGTGGCCAGGGCTGGCAGCGGCCGTCCGGAACTGCAGCCTGCGCTACACCGCCGACGGGCTCACCTATTTCCTGCTCGACGCCGGCGCCCGAAGTGACACGGAAGATGGCCGGGGCGTCGACGCCGGTAGCGAGGCCGGACGGGAGGGCCGGACCGGCAGCCAAGCCGTGTCCGGCACTTCATCCGGTTCACGGGAGGCGCCACCCGAAGGGATGTCCGCCGCGATCAGTCTGCCGTTGCCGTTGGAGCAGGCTTCCACCGCCGTGGCCGAGGTGGCCGCTGCGGCGCGGCGTGCCGACGATGGCGTGCTCGCCCAGGTGAAGGGCGGGCTCGATGCCCGGGCCGAAGCCTGGGTTGCCGCGCTCGCCGGCTACGCCCGTGCAGATCTGGTCCAAACGGTCCGCTCCTATCTGCGGCACCGCGGCCAATGGGAGATCACCGCGCGCGATCTGAACCTGCACCGCAACTCGCTGCGGCACCGGATCTCGATCGCGGCCAAGCTGATCGACGCCGACTTGGATGATCCTGACGTGGCGGCCAACCTCTGGCTGGCCCTGCGCCGCACGGGCTGAAAACTAGGCGGGCTGAAACCAGAACGACGACGGCGGGTGGCGCCCGCCGTCGTCGTCCTTGGGTTTGATAGGAGGTTAGTTCTCCGCGAGCCAGGCCCGGACGGAGTCGTCGTGTTCGCCCAGCTGGGGCGGCGCGGCGGTGCGCGGCGGCAGCGGGGGAGTCCAGGTGGCTGGGTGGCGGACCTGGCGGCCCACCGGAGTGCCGTCCGGCGTGTGCACTTCGATGGTCGGATTCAGGCCCAGGGACTCGGCGAACTGCAGCCCGTCGTCGATCCCGGCCACGTGGCCGGCCGGGACGCCGGCACTGTTGAGCTTGTCCTGCCAGATCTGCGCTCCGGCGGTGGCGAGGGCTGCCTCCAGGACGGTGATCAGTTCCTCGCGGTGGGCCACGCGGGCGCTGTTGGTGGCGAACCTTTCGTCGTCGGCGATTCCGGGGGAACCGATCACGGCGGCGAGCTTCCGGAACTGGCCGTCGTTGCCGCACGCCACCGCCAGCGGCCCGTCCTCGCACTGGAGCAGCTGGTAGGGAACGATGGACGGGTGCCCGTTGCCCATCCGGCCGGGGACCTTGCCCGCTCCGAGGTACGCCTGGGCCTGGTTGGCCAGCGCGCCCTGTAGGCTGGAGAGCAGATTCAGCTCCAAATGCGCCCCGCGCCCGGTGGCAGCCCTGGCATTCAGCGCCGCCAGCACGCCGATGGTCGTGTCCTTCGCCGTGAGCACGTCCACCAGGGCAACGCCGGCCTTCATCGGTCCGCCGTCCGCCTCGCCGGTGATGCTCATGAGCCCGCCGAGCGCCTGGACAATGAAGTCGTAGCCGAGCAGGTCCGCGCCGCCGCTGCTGCCGAACCCGGTGATGGAGGCGTAGATCAGCCCGGGGTTTTCGCGGCTCAGTTCTTCATAGCCGAGCCCGAGTTTATCCATCCCGCCGGGCTTGAAGTTCTCCACCAGGACGTCGGCCCGCGCGGCGAGCTTCCGCGCCAGCACGCGGTCGCCGTCGTCGGTCAGGTCGAGGCAGACGGACTCCTTGTTCCGGTTCACGCTCTCGAAGTATGTGGCTCCCGTAGCCGAGTACGGCGGCCCCCATTTACGGGTGTCGTCCCCGGCACCGGGCCGTTCCACCTTGATCACCCTGGCGCCGAGGTCCGCCAGGGTCATGGTGGCCAGCGGGCCGGCGAGGACGCGGGAGAAGTCCGCGACGACGATCCCGTCGAGGGGCAGCTTGCCGGATGTAGTGGGGTCGGGGGAGCCGGTGGTATTCATGAAGTTCCTTCTGCCGGGGCGGCGGTAGGTCTGGTATCGGGAGCCAACCGTGCAGGTCAGCGACGGCCTGCGGCCAGCCTTGCGTGCAGTTCGTCTTCGGCGTTCGGGCCGCCTTTGATGCCGGCCGGAATGCGGAACAGGAAGATGGCACCGAGAACCCACCATAGGCCGAACAACGTCCACGGGGCGCCGCCGATAGCAGCGGGCATGCCTGGGATGTACAGGCTCAGCAGCCCGGCACACAGCAGTACGGAGGCGCCGCCGATCCAGATGCCGCCGTTGCGCTTTCCGCCGACACGCAGCGGCCGGTCCATCTGCGGCTCTTTCCGGCGCAGGATGACAAAGGCGATGCCGACCAGCAGGTACGCGATGACAATGCTGGGGGAGCCGGAGTCAACCAGCCAGCCGAGCATCGCCGTGCCGAAGAACGGGGCCAGGACGGAGAGGCCGCCGATGAAGAGCAGCGCGTTGACCGGAGTACGGAACTTCGGATGGAGCTTGCCGAACCAGGCCGGCAGCATGCCCGAGTTCGCCATGGCGTAGAGCAGTCGGGATGCGCCCATCAGCAGCGAGTTCCAGGAGGTCAGGATGCCGGCGATGCCGCCGGCAATGAGGACCTTGGCCATGAGATCGGAGTTGAACAGGGCGCCCATGGCGTCCGCCGTGGCCAGTTCCGTTGCGGCCAGTTCGGACGCGGGCATCGCCGACGAGGTGGTCAGGATGACGGCGACGTACCAGACGGCCGCGATCAGCACCGAGATGACCACCAGCTTGCCGACCTTCTTCGCCGGAATGTTCACTTCCTCGGCGGACTGCGGAATCACGTCGAAGCCCACAAACATGAACGGCACAATGACCAGGACGGCGAAGAACCCGGCCCAACCGTTGTTGAAGAACGGTTCCATGTTCTCCGTGCTGCCGCCCGTGGTGGAGCCGAACAGGAGCAGGGCGCCCACCGCGAAGAGGAACAGGATGACGAACAGCTGGACCGTGCCGGCGATCTTGACGCCCAGGATGTTGATGGCCGTAATAACGACGGCGGCAACCACGCCTACCAGCGCCCAGCTGAGATAGACCTCGGCGCCGGCAACTTCCCAGAGACGGACCTTGTTCAGCTCCGGAAAGAGATACAGCGCGGTCCGCGGGAGCGCCACCGCCTCGAACGCGACAATGGTGATGTAGCCGCCCGTGATCGCCCAGGATCCGATGAAGGACCAGCGCGCGCCCATCGACCGGAGCAGATAGTTGTGCTCGCCGCCCGCAAATGGCATGGCGGCGACGAGTTCGGCGTAGGTCAGCCCGACGACGGCCATGATGATGCCGCCGGCCAGCATTGCGGCCGCCGCGCCGAACGTGCCGGCCCCCTCAATCCAGCCGCCGGTCAGGACCACCCAGCCGAAGCCGATCATCGCGCCCACGCCGATGGCCAAGGTATCCCAGTGGCTGAGGACGCGCTTGAGCTTGGCTTCCGGAGCCCGTGCTGTTTTGCTAACCAGCTGTTCGGTCATGGTTCCATCCTTTTGTTTTGACTGCGCCCAAGCCTAGTGACCTGAAACACAGGCCGAATTGGATGAATTGTCCAGCGTGCTGGTCAGACTGTCCGAGGGGCTAGGATTTTGCCCATGCAGGACGCGCAGGTTCCTCCTGATTGTGCGGGCCGGCTGGACGGGGCGGATGCAGAAAGCCTTGCCGCGCAGGCCATCCTGGCGCGCCTGCAGGACCTGGCGTCGCTGCTGGGCAGGGACACGGACGGCGACCGCATTGAGCCCAAGTCCCCGTTGTTCCTGCTCGACGAGCGGTTCGCCCCCTCGCACAGTGTCAGCCGCATAGTCCGGCAGTCGCTCGCCGCCGTGACGGACAACGCCAACGCGCTGCGGCGGCTAGTGTTCGTCGAAGATCCTGGCGGACCAGCTTATTACCGGCAGAATACCCATGCGCCCTACTCGCTGGTGCGCACCATCATCGAGTGCGCGACGACAGTGCTCTGGGCGCTGCTGCCGGAAGACGGGCGCGAACGTTCCCGCCGGAGCCTGGTGCTCATCGCCCGGGAAGTCTTCAATGCCTCGTCCTTCTGGGACGCTTACCTCGAAGAGTTCCGTCCCGGGGAGCATGCCCGTGCCGTGGAGTATTTTGACGCGCTGCGCCAAGCGGTCAATGAAGCGGCGCAGTCGATGCTGCTGCCGCCGGTCTTCAGCCGGAAGGCGAGCGGTAACTGGGGCTATGCCACGAAGAACCGCACCCAGACGGCCATCCTGAAGGACCTGCGTTCCGACGGCGATGTGCCGGCCGAGCTGATCTTTGTCTGGCAATTCTGCAGCGGGTACTCTCACGGGCTGGAATGGGCTGCTTCCATCGGGAACAGCTATCCCGACCCCGGCCGTGAGGCTGACCCGGAGCAGCTTCCCGCCGGGAGCATGGAGCAGCTCCGCCGGATCTGTGACGCCGCCTTCGACCTCGTTCCCCGGGCCTGGGAAGCCTACGATCTGAGCCGCCGCGCCTGGCCGCTGCTCTAGGGATCATGCAGCGATAAACAGAAATACTTCGGAAGCGAAGCTTTTCAGCGGGCCAACGTGGGCTGCGGCGCACATCTTTTTCTGCGCCTTCGCCTCGGAAATTCCTGTGATTCCGAGCAGAAGGAACCCCCTTGCTTCTGTCTCAGTCGAAGGCGCGCGACTCACCCCTTGCCAGAATAAACATTCATTAGTAGAGTTTTTCAGTGATCGCGGTCACGTGATGTGCATCACGAAGGGACATGGGGGTTCCGCGTTGGGGTACAGACCGCTTCCATCCGACTTACTGCTTTGACTCACCGTTGAGAAGGAGAGCAATGTCTGCCGAAATGACGAAGCCCGCTGGAGAGACCGGCATCGATGAAGATGCCGCACACCTCGCCAGCCTCGGTTACTCGTACGATCAGCAATTCAAGCGCGAAATGACGTTCTGGGGGAATGTGTCCCTAGGCTTCACCTATCTGTCCCCCGTTGTTGGTATCTATTCGCTGTTCGCAGCCTCGCTCGGAATTGCCGGGCCGCCTATGTTTTGGTCGCTGATCATTGTCGGCGTCGGCCAGCTGCTGGTCGCCACGGTCTTTGGGGAAGTTGTTTCCAACTACCCGGTGGCCGGCGGGGTGTACCCGTGGTCCCGCCGACTGTGGGGCCGCAAGTGGGGCTGGATGAACGGTTGGGTGTACCTGTGCGCACTGCTGGCAACCATTGCCAGCGTTGCCTACGGCTCCGGCCCCTTCCTCAGCTCCCTGCTGGGGATGGAGAGCAGTGTCAACTCCGTGATCATGGCTGCCTTGGCCGTCATCCTGCTGGCGACCTTGCTGAATCTTGGCGGCACCAAAGTCCTGAACAAGGTCGCCATGCTCGGCCTGCTCGCCGAGCTGGGCGGCGCTTTGGTGGTCGGTATCTGGCTGATGGTCGCGGCCCGCGAACACGATCTGGGCGTACTGTTCCAGAGCTTCGGGGCAGGCGAAGGCAGCAACTACTTCATCGCCTTTGCGGCGGCGGGACTGATCGGCATCTACCAGTACTACGGGTTCGAGGCCTGCGGCGACGTGGCTGAAGAGGTCCCGAACCCCGGACGCACCATCCCGAAGGCTATGCGGATGACCATCTACATTGGTGGCTTCGCGGCGATGTTCGTTTGCCTGTCCCTGATCCTTGCCGTTCCCGATTTCGGCGCAGTGATCAGCGGCGCCGACGCCGATCCGGTCGGCAACGTGCTGCTCTCGGCTTTCGGACCTGTCGGCTTCAAGGTAGTGCTCGCCGTCGTGCTCATCTCTTTTGTTTCCTGCGTTCTGAGCCTGCAGGCGGCGTCCTCCCGCCTGGCCTACTCCATGGCCCGCGACGGCATTCTTCCCGCCAGCAAACTGCTCAGCAAGTTCAGCGAAACCCGCCACGTTCCGCCGTATGCCCTGCTGCTGGCCGGCCTGGTTCCGGCACTGATCGTGATCGGATCCAAGGTTTCCGAGGATGCCCTGATCACCATCATTTCCTTCGCCGCCATGGGTATGTACATGGGCTTCCAGATGGTGGTGCTCGCCGCGCTGCGTGCACGGCTCAAGGGCTGGAAGCCGCGCGGTGCCTTCCAGCTGGGCGCCTGGGGCACCCCCATCTACGTAGCGGCACTGGCCTGGGGCGTGCTCGGCATGGTCAACATGGCCTGGCCTCGGACCCCGGAAGCCGGCTGGTTCTCCAACTACATCGTGTTGATCTCGGCGGTCGGCGTCGTCGTTATTGGTTTGGTCTACATGGCATGGAAGAAGCCCTACCTCAAGGGTGACGCACCCCACGGGGACGCGGTTCCTTCCGCGCCGGCACATTCCCTCAAGCCCTAACGCGCCTGCCGCGCCCTTCAGTTCCATCAGCAAAGAAAGAAACAGGTTCCACATCATGAGTACGCCTACCGTCCAAGTTCCCTACCTGAATATCTCGGATCCATCGTTCGCTATGCAGTCCGAAGAGCTGCGGGCAGCCCGGGAGCAGAGCTGGTACGCACGGACCAATTACGGCATCGCGGTGCTGCGGTATGACGAGGTCAGCAAGCTGCTTAAGAGTCCCAAGCTCTCGCAGGGCAGCGCCAAGTGGCCGGCGCACAACGGCGTCCACGGCGGGCTTTTCTACGACTGGTGGACCAAGAACCTGCTGGTACTGGAGGGCGAGGACCACCACCGGATCCGGCGCCTGCTCAACCCGGCCTTCTCGCCGAGGCTGATCAAGGACCTGGTGCCGCGCTTCCAGGCGCTGGCAAACGAGTTGATCGACGCCTTCATCGACAAGGGTGAATGCGAGTTCATCCGGGACTTCGCCGAACCCTATGCCACGCGGGTGCTGACCATCCTGCTGGGCATTCCGGAAAGCGAATGGCCGACGATCGCCCGGCTGGCCTCCACGGTAGGACTGGCACTAGGCGTCACCTTCAAGCAGGACTTGGACAAGGTGGACGCCGCCGTCGCCGAGCTCTACGAATACGCCGAGGGACTGATCAAGGACCGCCAGGCCAATCCGGGCGAAGACTTCGTCAGCCGCCTGGTACTGGCCAACCGGGACGGAGACCGGCTCAGCGACGAGGAGCTGCGCAACGCGCTGGTGCTTCTGATCTTTGGCGGCATGGACACCACGCGCAACCAGCTTGGACTGGCCATGCAGTCCTTCATGCACAACCCGGAGCAGTGGGAGCTGCTCGCTGAACGCCCGGATCTGGGCGGCAAGGCCGTCGAGGAAGTCATGCGGATCAACCCTACCGTCACGTGGGTGACCCGGGAAGCAGTCGAGGACTTCACCTACCAGGACCTCTTCGTCGAAAAAGGCACCACGGTCCACCTGTTCACGCAGTCATCGGGCACCGACCCGAAGGCTTTCCCCAACCCGGAAATGGACCTGCTCGGCGAGCATGCTCCGCACTACGGGTTCGGCGGCGGAGTCCACCACTGCCTGGGGCACTTCGTGGCCCGTGCGGATATGAGCGAGGCGTTGCCGCTGCTGGCCAGCCGCATCGCCAACCCGCACTTGACGGGCGGGGACGAGTGGCTGCCGGACTCGGGCAACACCGGTCCGATCCGGCTGCCCATCGGTTTCACCAAGCGGTCCTAGCGGCCCAGAACACAGCAATACTTTAGGAAGGACAACACTGATGAAGACCATCGACGTAGACCGCACCCTCTGCGACAACCACGGCCAGTGCGCTATCGCCGCGCCGGACGTTTTCCGGATGAATGCCGACGGCGAGCTCGAGTACGAGGCAACTTTCGACGACGCGCTGCTGGACGTGGTGGAGGAAGCCATCGACGTCTGCCCGGTCCAGGCTATCTTCCTCAAGGACTGACATGAGCCGCAGAATAGTCATCGCCGGAGCCTCGATGGGAGGACTGCGCGCCGCCGAACAGTTGCGCGCGGCCGGCTGGGAGGAAGAGATCGTCGTCGTTGGCGATGAGATCCACCCGCCCTATAACCGACCGCCGCTGTCCAAGGACCTGCTCGCCGCACCCGGATCCCAAGAGGAGGCGCTTGCCGCGGTACAGCTTCGGCAACGCCGCACGGCCACCGATATTCAATGGCGGCTCGGATCCGCGGTTGCTGCGGCAGATCTGGCGGCCCGCACGCTGACGTTGGACAGCGGCGAAGAACTTGCCTACGACGGACTGGTGATTGCCACCGGGCTCCGACCCAGGCGAGTACCCGTTCCGGGACCCACCGCCGGACGCCACGTGATCCGCCGTCTCGAGGACACTCTGGCCTTGCACAGCGAGCTGACGTCCAGGTCCAAGGTGGCGGTCATCGGCGCCGGTTTCATCGGATGCGAGGCGGCCGCGACAGCTGCCGCCCTCGGCTGTAAGGTCACGCTCATCGAGGGGGCCGGCGGTCCGATGGAGCGCCCGCTCGGTCACGAACTGAGCGCGGGCATCCGGACCTTCCTGCAGACGCACGGCATTGACTGTGTGGCCGGCAAACGGGTCAACGAGTTCCTGGACGTGCCCGGAACCTACACCGAAGGCGCCGGGCGCTGTGCAGGTGTCCGGCTCGAGGACGGTACGGAAGTAGCCGCTGACGTCGTTATTGAGGCCGTCGGCTCGCTGCCGAACGTCGAGTGGCTGGCGGGAAACGGGCTGGACCTCAGCGACGGAGTGCTCTGCAACGAACACCTCCAGGTGCTCGGCGCGGAACATGTGGTTGCGGTGGGCGACGTAGCCCGGTATCCGGACCGTCGCGCCGGCGGACCTGCCCGCCGCGTCGAGCATTGGGCCACTCCGGCCGATACGGCTAAAATCGCCGCGCCGGCGCTCGTGGCGGGCCTCAAGGGCGACGTTGTTCCCGAGCCGGCGGCACCGTTGCCGTCTTTCTGGACCGACATCTTCAAGACCCGAATCCAAGGAGTGGGTAGCCCCGCTCTGGCCGACACCATCGAGGTTCTCGAAGGCGACCCTTCCCGCCCTTGGGAGGGAACCGCCCTGGCTTACTACCGCGACGGCCGGCTGATCGGCGCGGTGACCGCCGCCCTGCTGGCTGACCGCCAACTGCACTACCGCAAGCTCGTGAACGAATCCGGCATCCCCGCCGGCGCCGACCTGGCTGCCGTCTGACCGGCATCGCACACTGACGAGAAAGAAGTCCATCATGACACTCACCCCCGTACGGCCCGAGCTGGCCGCCATCGACCTGCAGCAATCCCTCAAGGACCGCGACGCCTTCGCGCGGCACCAGGAGCGCAACCTGCGTCCCGAGACCGTGCGCGACCTCGGTCGCAAGATCGAGGAAGCAGGCGTCGAGTACGTGTACTACGCGCTGCCGACCATCGGCTCCCGCATGGTGGCCAAAATGGTCCCGGCCAACCACTTCAAGCGGAATCTGGAAAAGGGCATCTGCTTCCACCGGACGGCGCTGTCCGACCTGCAGAATGACCGCCACGGCAACCTGATTGGCGGCGGCATCGAGGCCCGCGAGTTCTGGGCGCTGCCGGAGCCGGATACATTTGTGGTGCTGCCCTGGGATACCTCGGTGGCGCGGATCTTCTGCACCGCCTACGAGCCCCCGCACCTGCCGGAGGTCGGCGGGCGCCTGCTGCCGATCGACACCCGCTCGCTGCTGATCCGCTCGCATGAAGCCTTCACCGCCCGCACCGGCTTCGAGGTCCGCTCCGGAACCGAACCGGAGATGACCTGGGAAGGCCCCGGCCTCGAGGTGGTCAAGAAGCCCGGCACCAGCCCCGCCTACCAGGTGGAGAACCTGGAGCGCATGCGTCCGATCTACAAGAAGCTGGTCACCTACGCCAAGGCCATGGGCCTGGACATGATCGAGGGCGACTACGAAGACGATGGTCAGCTTGAGCTCAACTGGATGTACGACAGGGTGGAAAACACCGCAGACCGGCTGGTCACCTACCGCCAGATCTGCAAGCAGGTGGCCCGCGAATTCGGCGTCACCGCCAGCTTCATGCCCAAGCCCTACAACGGCCAGATGGGCAATGGCTGCCACCACAACCTGAGCCTCTGGGACGGCGACACCAACGTCATCGAGGACGCCGGAAGGGTGGAACTGCACGTTTCCGAGACGGCCAGGCACGCCATCGGCGGTCTGCTCACGCATGCCCCCGGTTCGATGGCGGTCATGGCCAGCACCGTCAACTCCTACAAACGGTTCTGGGACGCCGGCCAGTTCGCCCCCAGCACGGCAAACTGGGGCTTGGACAGCCGCGGCTGCCTGGTGCGCATCTCCTCGAACGGCCGGATGGAATACCGGGTACCGGACGCCGCCGTGAACCCCTACCTGTCGCACACGCTGCTCATTGCCGCGATGGAGGACGGACTGAACCGCCGGCTGGATCCCGGTATGGCCGACGACGGCGATGCGGACGTTCCAGCCCTCGGCGGCCAGTTGCCGCTCACCTTGGGCGACGCGATCGACGCCTTCGTCTCGGATACCTACCTCACCTCGGCGCTGCCGGCGGACCTGGTATCGATCTACACCCAGCTGAAGCAGGAGGAATGGGCCCGTTATTGCGGCGCCATCACCGAATGGGACCGCGAGATGTACTGGGAGACCATTCCGTGAGCCGCGTCGAGACGCTTTCAGCTGGCATCCTGCGTTTGGCCTGTATCGACTCCGAGGCGCCGCCGCTGTTCAACCTGGCCGACGACGACGGCAACCGCCGCGGGTACGAGCCGGAGGCGGCAGAGCTGGTCGCCTCCGTGCTGGGCCTACGCATCGAGTGGACGTACCTGGACTGGGACGACATGCTCCCCGCCGTGCGCGACCACCGCGTGGATGCAGTTTGGTGCGGCCAGGGCATCATCCCGGAACGCCAGGCCGTGGTGAACTTTACCGACCCGTACGCCGTGTTCGACGAGACCGTGCTGGTGCGCAAGGGCGATCCGGCCCGCTCGCCGGAGGACTTGGTTGGCTACAAGGTCGCGGCGATCGAGGGCAGCGCCAACATGAAACTGGCTGTCACCTTCGAGGGAGCCGAACCGGTCGCCTTCAACGGTGCGGACGTGTTCGGGGACATGCTGGCGGCCCTGCGCAACGGTGAGGTGGATGCCATGGTGGACGACGACGTCGTGACCGTGCCGCTGGGTGAAGACCCCGCGTACGATGTCGCCTTCACGCACCCCACGGGCAACCGGTGGGGGATCGGGGTGGCCAAGGACAACCCGTTCCTGCTGGCCGAGCTCAACGCGGCACTGGCAACGGTGGTGGCGGACGGGCGGCTGGAGCGGATCTGGACCAAGTGGATGCCGCACCTGCCGTACCCGCTGGCGGCGGAGGTAGCCGTATGAGCCGCCCCATGATCGGCGTTCCGGGCATGTGGTCCAACTCCGTCCACGGCTTGCGCTTCGATGGCGTTGCCGTGGCAGCTAAGGTGCTGCGCTGCATCGTCGCTGCCGGCGGGGAGCCGGTCGTCATGTTCCCGGGGAGCGGTGACAGCGCCGGCGAGCAGGTTGCCCGTTTCGACGGCGTGCTGCTTCCCGGCGGTGCCGATGTGGCGCCCGAGCTCTACGGAGCGGAACCGGACGAACATTATTGGCCCACCGACTACTCTGGCCAGGACGCGTATGAAGCGGCCATCATGGCCGCCTGCATCGAAGCGGGAGTACCGCTGCTGGCGATCTGCCGCGGCCTGCAGTTGTTCAACGTATCCCGCGGCGGCACGCTGCTTCAGCATCTGGAACCGGGAACCGTGCAGCATAAGGATGCGATACATCCGGTTGCTGTTTCGGAAGGGTCATTGCTGGCAACCGTGGTCGGCAGCGGGCAGGTGGATGTCTCCTCGTACCACCACCAGGCCGTGGGTGCGCTCGGTGAAGGCCTGGAAGTGACGGCGACCGCAGCGGACGGCGTGGTGGAAGCGCTCGAAGTGCCGGGAGCTTCCATGCTCGCTGTCCAGTGGCACCCGGAAGACACCGCAGAGACCAATCCCGCCGACCACGCGCTGTTCGTCTGGGTTGTCGACGCGGCCAGGCAGCGCCGTGACGCGACTGCCGCCGCGGAAATGGCAGGTGCCCGGTGAGTGGGCTGCGGGTCAATCCCGCGAACGTGGTTCCCGCCGCCTTCGAACACCTGCCAGCAGACGCGCCGCGCGTCGCCGTCGTTGTTTCATTGACGTTCCCGGGGATGACCCAGCAGACGCTGGAACTGATGGAGCGTTTTACTCGTGTCGCGTTTGAAACACTGCTGGAAGCGGGAGCCAGCGCCGAGCTGGTGGACAGTGCGGCCGAACACCTGACTCCCGAAGCGGAGCTGGCCAAGTACGACGGAGTCCTCTTCTTGGGAGGCGGCGATGTGGACGCGTCGCTCTATGGCCATACCGGGCCGGTACCCAATTCCTACGGGGTGGATCTACGGGCGGATGAGTACTGCTTGGAACTGATCCGCGGTGTGCTGGAGCAGGACCAGCCGTTGCTCGCCATCTGCCGGGGATCACAACTGCTCAACGTCGCCTGCGGCGGCACGCTGATCCCTGATCTGGACCCATGGCATCTGCACCGCGGGGGACCGGGACAGCCGATGTTCCTGGACGAGAAGGTGAACCTGGCTCCGGGCTCGAAGGTGGCGGCCATCCTCGGCCGTCCAACGGTCACCGTGCGCTCGGGGCATCATCAAGCGGTGGGAACTGTGGCAGCTGAGCTGCAGGTTGCCGCTCTGGCGCAGGACGGTGTGGTTGAAGGTACGGAGCATCCGGGCAAGACCTGGGTGGTCGGCGTGCAATGGCATCCGGAGGACTCGGACGGGGACGCGAATGATCGATCCCTGTTGTTCGAAGAGTTCGTGCGCCAGAGCAGGCTGAACCCGGCGGCGGCGACCGGCAGGCAGCAGGAGCCGGCCAACGCCTGATCAGTTGATCTGCGCGGTCATCCCGCCGCACAGATCAACTGCAGGTTCAGGTTGGGGACGTTCAACGGTATGAAGCAGAAACCTTCCGGTGCTTCCTTGATCCGTTCGCCGACAATAAAACGTCCCGAGTTGCCCAGAATCACGCGGTGCTGGCCGTTCAAGATGGCGGCGTCCCCGGGAATCCGGCGGACAATCGGGATGAACTTGTTTTCGATGTCACGGATCCGGATGTCGCAGCCGGTTACACCGATGAAGGTTCCGTGGACATAGGTCGGTACCGTGCAGGTCATGATGTATTCGTCGAAGCCGAGGTAGTCCACATAGGGGCCCGCAATGGATTGCTGGCCGGTTTTGGCGGCGATGGAAAACCATGGGAGTTGCTCATAGTCGTAAAACCGCTCACCCTCGGGAGCTAAATCAAAATCCAGCTTTTCAATATTTCCCGAATCGGTTCTGAACCACCATTCCAATACTCCCTCAGCGTCTTTGATTGCAGAGATCGAGAAGATTACTCCCGCGCCGACAACAATGTCATGGGAATTGAGGAACGCGGTGGATATTTCACGTAAACCGGTAATGTCTTTAGGTGATATTTTTATGCCTGCCGGAATTTTTGCTTCGAGCTGTTTTTCCACCGTGTGGGCAGTGTTGTACAGGTCCTGGTACAGCTCGTTAAGCCATGCCTCGATGGCCGTCGCACTGCTGATGGCGCGGGGTGAGGCGGGCGCAATCATGAGATCTCCTCTTCATCGCCTACATGGGCAAGCGTGAGCTTGGTGTCAATGAGGTGGTAAGTGTTCCGCCGGATATGTTCGACAACCAAACGCTGGGCGTTGTCTGGTTCGTCCGCCCTGATCGCATCCACGATCCGCACATGCTCACGGGCAGCCGTAGCGGGGTCGAACACACCGGCGATCGGGCTCCACAAAAGCTGGCCGACCTCGGATTGCAGGCGGATCTCAAGGCTTGTGAGCCGCGGAGACTGGGCGACCACCGCCAGCTCTATGTGGAAGCGGCTGTCTGATCTCGCCTGTGTTTCGGGGGAATCGGCGCTGGCCAGTGCCTTGGCCAGCTGTTCCAGCCGGTCCAGATCCTTCGGATGGGCGCGGTCACATGCCAGCCGGGCAGCTGCTGCGGCCACGGCAGTTTGCTCGTCGCCGAGATCCCGCAGGTCCGCAATGGAAGTGTCCCGAAGGTACTTCCGCAGCTGTTGCTCCTGGGCCTGCGGGGACTTGACCACAAACGTTCCGCCATTGCGGCCGCGCCGTGTTTCAACCACCCCGCGTTCCCTTAGTTCAGCGAGGGCTTCACGAAGGGTGGCTCCAGCTACGCCGAACATGTCGGAAAGCTCGGATTCCACGGGCAGGCGCTCGCCGACACGGAGCATGCCCAGGGCAACCGCGGTGGATATCCTCTGGACTATCGCCTCGGACCGTTCCTTTTCGGGCAGGGAGCGATAAATCTGGGACTGCAACGCCGGGGGTGAGGCCACGATTTTCTCCCTTCTACTGGGCGACAGTTGGACGTCGGGTTTCCGGCGAATCGCTTATGAAGCATTCTACTTTATGGTTGCTGCCATATATCATCAAATTGTCACGACGACATATCAAGAAATGTCTGAAATTCGCTGGATATACCTGCCGATATTTTTGAGAGCATGACTTACTACAAGAGTATAAATCCTGCGACCGGCGAAACGCTGCAGGAATTCGCAGCTGCCAGCGATGAAGAAATTTCCGGGGCACTCAAGAAACACAGGCGGCCTATGATTCATGGCGGCAAAGTGCTGTTCCGGAGCGAGCCGCCGTCCTGCTGCGCGTAGCCGAACTCTACCGGGACCGTCGCGAGGGCAACGGTCCAGCGTCCAGCTGGAGCATTGCCCTCGGCAGGCACAGTGCTGTTCTCAGGAGTCCAGTGCTGCTTCGAGCTTGTCGATGTTTCCGCTCATCCACTCCACGTAGGAGACATCCTCGGGAAGCGTTTCGGTGAAGTCGACGACCGGCACACCCGTCTCATTGGCCATGGACTTCAGGCTCTCTGACTGCGGACCTTCCACCTGGCTGTTGTAGGCCAGCAGGACGACGTTTCCTGAGGCCAGGAGGTCCTGCGTTTCCTTGAGCTCGGCCGGGGGAGCGTCGTTCCCGGCTTCGATCGCGGCAATGAACCCCTCCGGCGTCTTGTCGACAAGCCCGATGTCAGTGAGGAGATGCTCGGCCAGCGGCGCGGTGGCGGCGATGGCACTGCCCTCATGCTCCTTGCGTAGATCGGCCATGCGACCTTCAAGGGCTCCGAGATCATCGGTGAACGCCGCCGCGTTGGACTCGTATGTGGAAGCATTCTCGGGGTCCAACTCGGCTAGCTGCGCGGCAATCTCATCGGCGATCCTGGAAACGGCCGGGAGTGAATACCAGACGTGCTCGTCGGCCTGTTCGGCAGCGGGCTCATCTTCGTGCGCCTGCGCCTCATCCTCATGGGCGGCATCGAGTCCCGATACTTCGAAAGCGTCGACCACCGCTGCGACATCCGCGTCTCACGCGAGCTGTTCCATGAACGGGTCGAAGCCACCCCCGTTGCGGATGACCAGATCAGCCTCGGACAAAGCAAGACGATCCCTGGCTGTGCCCTCGTAGGAGTGCGGGTCCTGGCTAATGCTGTCGATGATCGCCGTGGCCGACACCTTCCCGCCGCCGACGGATTCCGCGATGTCGCTGTACATGTTCGTGGATGTGACAATGCTGATCTTGTCACTGGATGCTGCGGTCGCCTGGGTGCCCGCTTCGGATTGGGATCCGGCGCAAGACGTCAGGGCGACGGCCAGGACTGCTGTTCCGGCTAGTGCCGATCGGCGGAGTTTGGAGTGCATACCTATTTACCTCGGTGGTTGGGACTGCCTGTTGTCTGGGGGAATGGTGGACCGGCTGATGCTTCAGCCCTGACGGGCTTTCATCCGCGGGTTCCTCTTGTTGATGACGAACGTGCGGCCGCGTCGGCGGACAACCTGCGCACCGGGTATCTTCTTCAACGCCCGAAGGGAGTTACGTACTTTCATTTTCTTCTTTGCTCCATTTCCGCTGCTCCTGTGGATTCGCTGGTATCCAGCCCGAAGGGGTCCGGAAACCCGCCGGAGTGCTGGGCGGTTTCGGCTGGCGTCAGCGCGCAGCCATCGAGAAGTTCTTGGATTTCGTCTGGCCGGATATCTTCGCCGGTGACGGCTATGACCGTCGCCCTGTCACCGGATTCGGGATTCCAGTCCAGGACGGCATCCGTGCTTCCGGCCGGGTGGTTGCTGACGGCATCGGGCAGATCCGCCGCCCAGGGGCCGGTGTTCTCGAGCAATACACGCGGACCGATGCCTTGGATCGCGATCCTGCAGGTTGGCGCCGAAGCCATCCACAGACGCCCACGCAACCAGACGCACCCTTCGGCCAGTTGGGGCAGAGCTTGCCGGAAGCGCCCGGGATGCAGCGGCCTGCGGACCCGGTGCAGAACGGTAGTGAACAGGGTGGAAGTGTCCGCAGCCGGAATCCGCACCGTACCGGGCACGGACCGCGCCCGGGCCTCGGCAGCATCGTGCCGAGCCGGGGAGCGAGTTGATCCTGCTTCGATCAGGGTGGAGTGCGGCGCGAGTTCGCGGAGCAGCAACAAACCTCTGCCTCGGTGGTTCCCTGCGCTGGAGGGGAAAGGGCCGGCCAGAAAGACCGTGTCGCTGAAGCTCAGTTCCTCCAGGAGAAATTCGCCCGCGGTTCGGTCCTCTTTGCGGGCGGCGGTGTAGCCGGAGCCAAAGAGTGTGTGGCGGTCCCACATCTGATCTTCCAGGGACGAAGGATCGCACGCCAGGACGACTGTCCCGATGGTAAAGGGACTCTTCACCCCCTGCGTGATTCCGTGGACCGCCATGGACGCCGCCATAGTGGGCGGCAGTCCCATGATGATGTGCTCGTAGCCATCGGCAAGCAGGCGCTCAACCGTCGGTGCCACATCCAACCTCACCGTGCAGCTGAGGCAGCCGTGCTCCAGCAGGTTTTCATGTCGCTCCAGCAGTCGGCCGTCATGGAAAACCTGCCGCACCACGGTGCCGTTTTCCAGCAGGTCATGGATGACGACGGCGGTATCCACCCTGCCGCTGGAGAGGTGATCGAGTGCCGGGGCGCGGCACAGTGCGTCCAAAGAACTGACGAGTGTGATGTGCATGCCAGCCAGCATACATGAGAATCATTCTCATTACAGTGAGTGGGCCTGCAACCTCAAGCCTTTTGCCGAGCCCAGATCCGAAAGTCGGTCGCGGACATAGGAAAACGGCCGGCGATGCTGGTGCACCAGCTACGCCGACCGTCCTCCGCCACTCGTCTGTCTGGCGGATTACCCCTGCGCCTGCAGCGCCCGGTTACTGCTCGTTAGCCGGATGCTGGCATAAATGGCGGCAGCGAGAAGCGGCGTGACAAGCGTTCCCGCCGTCGATCCCCAAGCCAATCCGGACTGGACCAGCCCGATGCCGACGACCGCCGAAACACACCACGCGGCGACGCCGGCAGCGTTCACCTTCGGGAACGAACTGTCGGGCAGGTGGCCGGGCTCAACGGGCCTGCCGGAGCGTCGGTCCAGCGCAATGTGCGTCAGGGCGATCGCCACCCAACCGGTGACCAGGGCACCCTGCCAGGACAGAGCCACCAGCAGGTACTGCACCACGGGCAGCAGCATCAGCAGGAAGATGATGCCGGCGCCGAGGAGGTTCCAGACAATTCGTGGCAGCTTCGCCTTGAATGCGCGCTCGCCGAATTCCCGCAGGTTTGAGATGCCCAGTGCATAGTTGGCGGTGTTGATCCGCGTTTGCGAAACAAAGACCACCAGGAGGCCGAACAGGCCCATGAGCGAGACCAGCCCGCCTGCCACTCCTGTCTCGGTGGCTTCAAGGCCCGGGATGGTGAAGGTCAGGAAGATCCCTATCAGGGCGTTTGCGCCGAAGGCCAGCGCGTAGAACAGCCAGCCGAAGGTGTACGTTTTGTGGAATTTCTCGTCCCGGGGCCGGCCCAGCGCAGCGAAGTCCATGGTGTACATCATGAGGATCCAGACACCCATGAAGGCGGCAAAGGTACCGAGCCAACCCGGACCGCCCTCGGCGAGCCCGAGCACCGGCACCGAGTGGGTGAGCCAGTCATCGGAGAAACCGTGGGCAGTTCCGGCCCAGATGACGGCGGCAATCAGACCGCCCCAATACACAGGCAGCAACCAGCCGTTGATCTTGTCCAGCCAGCGCTGGATTCCGCCGGCGACCAAGGGCAGGGTGTACAAAACGACGACGGCGTACCAGAGTGCCATCGGTCCGCCGAACTGTGCCTGGAACGCGAATGCGAGGATGGCGCCTTCGAAGACCGCGTAATAGATCGCCGTGGCCGCAAAGATGATGGTCGCCAGCAGCGCACCCGTGCGGCCGAGGAGGCTGCGGGAGAACTGGGCGACGGTCAGGCCGTTGCGCAGTGCATAGCCGGCCAGGACGCGGTTGATGAGGCCGTAGCTGAGGATGGTCAGGCCCAGGCCGATCAAGGCGTCCCGGGTGCCGTAGGCCTGGGCGAGTGCGGCGCCGATGTAGACGAAGAACATTGCGCTGACCAACCCGTACCAGGCCATGGTGAGTGAGCCGCGGCTCATACGGGTTGAATTGCTGGTTTCCTGAGGTAGTGCTTCGGTTGATGACACGGTTGTCTCCCGTAAGCGGGCATGGCGTCAGGAACAGACGTCCCTGACGCCATGCGTGAGGATGGATTAGGGCCTTTTGGCCGGGTGGTTTACTGCCAGTGGGCGGAGGAGCGCCGGCCCATCAGCTCGCGGTACTGCTCTGTTGTGGTGGGATAAAGCTCGCCGGTTCCCCAATCGAGAATGACGCCGTAACGCCGGATTACGTCGAGCATGTGCAGTTCGCCGCTGCGGTACTTTTCGGCGATAGCGGTTGCGTCTTCGGTCAACCATCCAAGGCGCTGGCTACGGATGTTGGCGCGGAGCTCATCGCTTGCTGTTTCGTCGATCTCGAACTGGTCCAGCTCGGCGTCGATCTCATGGATGACGACGCCGTAGTCCGCCGCCGCACGCTCGATGGAAACGTAGCCGTCGATGACATCTTCGACCACCTCCGCATATGGACGCTCCAGCGGGTCCCCGTAGCCGCCGCCACCTGCGGACGGCCGGGTGAACGAGTCGCCCGACTGAATCGGTACTGAAGAGAAATTGGAGCCGAGGAAACGTTCGTCGGCCGTGCCCTTGTTAAGCCAGACGCCGTGCGGGATGGAAGGCAGGCCGCCTTCTATGCCCCAGGTGATGGAACGGGCGCGGTCACAGCAGTAGCTCATCACGGTACTGGTGGCGTCGGTGAGGGTGCCGCCCTTTTCAATGCCGAGCCCGCCCCGGAAGCGTCCGGGCCCGCCGGAATCAACGGCAATCTGGTGGACGGTGGTGAGGACGGGGGAGAGGCGCTCCTGCCCTTCCACCGGCTGCACAGCGAGTCCCGGGCCGAAGACCGGCGCCGTGGCGCTGGCGCCGTCCTTGCTGGCCCTGCCGCCCCAGCCGCCGGCCATCCAGTCGTACCACATGAAGTAGGGGTTGTCGGAGGTGCGGTTGTCCCGCCCGCCGACCAGCAGATACTCAAGGTTGAAGGCACAAGCCATGGCACGCTCAGGCATGATCTGGGACCACAGTTCGAAAATGCCGTTCATGAGCTTTTCATACGGGCCGGAACAGAAACCCGTGACGGCGTAGGGCCAGCCGGCGTTGACCACGGTTCCTTCCGGTCCGATCTCCGCGTCCACGGCCGCGTAGAAGCCGGAGTTGAGCGGAACGTCCGGGAAGAACGTCTTGGTTCCCGCATAGATGGCGGAGTGCGTGGTGCCGTAGCCGGAATTGAGGAACGTCTCCACGGCCGGGGCCGACCCGGTGAGGTCGTAGTGGATGCCCTTGCCATCGAGCGTCAGCTTGATGTGGATCGGGACCAGTCCTTCGCCCTTGCCGGGGTCGAAATCGATGTAGTCCACGGTTTCCCACTGGCCCTGCGGCAGGGTCTCGAGCCGCCGGCGGACAATCCGTTCCACGTAGTCCTGCGTCTCCTGCATGGCCGCCACGACGGTGTCTTTGGAGTACTTGTCCACCAGGCGCAGCACCTCGCGCTCGCAGACCGCTGTCGCCTCGGACTGGGCCTGGAGATCGCCCATGGCCTGCTGCGGCGCCCTCGTATTGGAAACCAGCAGCTGGGCCACATCGTGGAGGAAGATGCCTTTGCTCCACACGCGGACCGGCGTGATGCGCAGGCCCTCGCCGAAATGTTCCTTCGCATTGACGTCGAACGATCCGGGGACGTTGCCGCCGATATCGGCCCAGTGGCCCTTGTTCTGGGCGAAGGCAATCACTTCGCCTTCGGAAAACACCGGCCTGATAAAGCTCACGTCGTTGAAGTGGGTGCCGCCGCGGTAAGGGTCGTTGATGGCGAAGACGTCCCCGGGGTGGATGTCCGTACCGAACTCCTCGAGGATGGCCTTGCACTGGAAGTGCAAGGTTCCCACGTGGACGGCGATGTCCCCGCTGCCTTGCATCACGGTATTGCCTTGGGCGTCGCAGAGCGCGGAGGAAAAGTCGCGGGAGTAGATGACAAAGGAATAGCAGGTGCGCAGGATCTGCTCGCTCATGAGGTCCACGCTGGTGGCGAAGGCGTTCTTGAGGACCTCGAATGTGACAGGATCCAGGCCCGAAGCCAGGCGGGCAGCGGAATGCGCGGAATGCGTGTCGGGTGCCAGTACCGTGTCGGTCATTACTTGGCCTCCTCGTTCTTGAATTCGGTCAGGTGGATGCGGATGTTCAGCCATTCATCGATCTCGGCGGTTGTCCGCGGCGGGACCACGGTGGTGGAGTCCAGCTGGTCGATGATGGCGGGCCCGATGAACGTGGCGCCGGCAGGCAGAGCCGAGCGGTCGAACACCGGGGTCTGGACCCAGCCGTCTGCGCCGAAGTAGACGGGCCGCACGGATTCCGGTTTGCCCGGGTCTGCCAGGAGTTCTTTCTCCGGGGCGAACGAGGGCTTGGGGGTCTTGCCGATCGCAGACAACTGCAGCTGGTAAATCTCCACCGGCTGGTTGTCCTGCCGGAACGCGAACTCGCGCTCGTGCTCCTGGTGGAAAGTCTGGATGGCTTCCTCAAGGGCGCCCTTGCCGGAGCCCATGGGAACGGCGAGCGAGCGCCACTGGCCCTGGTAACGCATCGAGATGACCCGCTGCAGCACCGAGTTCTCCTCGTCGACTCCCTCATGGCGCAGCCGCGCGGTGGCCTCGGTTTCCAGGTTCAGGAACTGGGCTTCCAGATCCTCGGGATCGGCTTCGGACGCCAGGGCCGTATACATGGCGGACAGGTCGTGGCGGATGTCCACGAGCAGGCAGCCCATGGCCGAGGTAACACCGGGGTTCGGAGGTACGACGACGGTGGGAATGTTCAGCTCGCGGGCCACCTCGGCGCCGTGCAGGGCTCCGGCGCCGCCGAAGGCGATGAGCGCAAAGTCCCGCGGATCGTAGCCGCGGCGGATGGAGATCAGCCGGACCGCGTCGGCCATGTTGGCGTTGGCGACCTGCAGGATGGCTTGGGCAGCCTCTTCATCGCTCATGCCCAGGGGGCCGGCGATGACGCGGTTGACGGCTTCCTGAGCGAGGCCGCGGTCCAGGTTCTTGGCGCCGCCGGCCAGCGTAGTGCCCAGACGGTTGAGCACCAGATTCGCATCGCAGTTAGTCGGCTGGTCGCCACCGGTGCTGTAGCAGGCCGGCCCGGGATCCGCACCGGCCGACTGCGGTCCGTTGCGGAGGGAACCTGCGATGTCGATGTGCGCCAGAGAGCCGCCGCCGGCTCCGATGGTCAGTACTTCGATGCTGGGGAAGACAATCGGATGGCCGTATTCGACCTGCCATTCCTTGGTGATGCGCAGTTCACCCCCGGATACCAGCGCAATGTCCGTTGAGGTGCCGCCCATGTCGAGGCCGACGGCGTTCTCGTAGCCGCACTGCTGCGCCACGTGCTTGGCTGCAATGGCGCCGGCGGCGATCCCCGAAGCGGCCAGCCTCACCGGATAGCGCTTGACCATACGCGGTGTCATGGATCCGCCACCGGAGTGCAGCAGTAGCAGGTCTCCGGCGTAGCCGCCGCCCTTGAGCTCATCCGCCAACCGGTTGACGTAGCCGGAAACCAGCGGGGCGAGCACCGCATTGGAGACGGCGGTATTGAAGCGGTCGTGCTCGAAGATCTCGGGCAGGATCTCGGCTGATGTCGAAACCGTGGCCTCGGGCAGTTCCTCTTCCAGGATCTTGCGCATGCGCACTTCATTCTCGGCGTTGGCATACGAGTTGATGAAGCAGACCGCGATGGTGGTGACACCGCGCTTGCGCAGCAGGGCAGCAAGGCGGCGGGCATCGTCTTCATCCAGCGGCGTGATTACGTTGCCTGCATAATCTATACGCTCGGTGACCTCAAAGCGGTCGCGGCGGCGGATGTAGGGGCCGGTGACGTCGTTGTAGGCATCCCACAGGTCGTCTTTGGTTCCGTCGCGGATTTCGATCACGTCGCGGAAACCCCGGGTGGTGACCATGGCCGCCGTCGGGAAGTTGCGGGTAATGAGCGCGTTCGTGGCAACGGTTGTCCCGTGCGAGAAGAGCGAGACATCGGCCAGATTGATCTCGGCACGCTTGACGCCGTTCATCACGGCCAGCATCGGATCCTCAGGCGTGGAGGGTACCTTCGTGACCCGCATGCGTTGTGTTTCTTCGTCGAAGATGCAGACGTCGGTGAACGTCCCACCAACGTCGACGGCGACTCGGACATTAGCCATCTTGTGATTCCTCCAAGGAAGTGGTTTCGCGTAGCCACTACGATCCAGTGTGACCCAGCTCTCTGTCACTGGAGGAACTGAAATACCATGGAAGTGCAATTGTAGTTTTTACAATCACCGCCCGGTGGCTTTGCAATCGGCACCGACGGCAGATTTTCAAGGATGTATTCGATGGACGCACAACCCGCCCTTTCGCTCTCCGATGTCGTCGGGCAAGACGGTTTGGGACTGCAGGCGGTCGTGCCGGGGGACCCGAACGCCGTCGTTATTGGAGCGCATACCAGCGAGATCCATGACCCGGCGAAGTGGTTTGAGCCGGAAACCGTCATGCTGACCACGGGACTGCGTTTTGTCGGAGCTGAGAGCGATTCGGCGCTGGCAGACAAGCTGGTCGCGGAATTGAAGTCGGCCAAGGTGGCGGCGCTGTTTTTCGGGGTGGGAGTGTATTTCCGGGAAGTGCCCCGCACGCTCACGGCTGCGTGTAAACGGGCGAACTTCCCGTTGTACACGGTGGCGGCGGAAGTGCCCTTCCACCACATCGAGAATTTCATCAACCAGTCCAAAATCTCGCCGGACTCCTACGTCCTCAAGCGCGCCATGCGGCTGACCAACGACCTGCTGCAAAGCGTTTCCGCCGAGAACCCGGTCCAGGCGCTGATCGCCAGGCTCGGTTCGGTCTGCCGGGGAACCGCAGTGCTTTATGAGGACTCCGGCCGGATTATTGAATCAACGGGCGAAGGCCCGACTCATCTGATCTGGAACGAACTGCGGGATCAAAAGCAGGTGTCGGACCGGATTTCCATTGGCCGCTGGGAGGTCATGGCCCGCCCGCTGGTGCTGCGCGGGAACGGCTACTGGCTCGCAATCGCGAGTAGGAACACCGGGGTGATCGATGAACTGGGGGAGATGCTGCTGGAGACCACCCAGCGTCTGCTCGGGGCGATCAACGGCATCAGCCAGTTCTCCGTTTCGAAGGAACGCCATGAAAACGCCCAGTTGCTCAGTATGCTCCAGGACGGCATTCCGGTGGCAAGGGAATACCGGCACTGGGAACGGATGCGCCCGTTTCGGTTTGTGCCCTATGAGCGGGTTCGCGCCGTCGCCGCAGCAAATCTGGAGCAGGAGCCGATTCCCGCTCCACTGGTGGAAAGACTCCTGCAAAGGGCTTCGGTCAGCGGTTTGGGTCTGCTGCTGGCGGAAAACGGCCGGACGCCGGAGAGCCCGCCGGGATTCCATGCACTGGTTTCTGACACCGCAGCGCTCGAGGCCTGGCTGGGATTGGCGGAGGATGTGTTCATTGGGCTTTCCGAACCCTATTCGGATCTTGCCACCACACCGGACGCCTTCCGGGAGGCCGAAACGGCCGCTGGAATCGCTGGCCGGAGAGCGCGGGCAGCAGGCGCGAACGGATCCGGCGGCCGGTGGATCGTTCGGTTGGACGAGGTGGACCCGGCGACCTGGCTGCTGGCCAGGCGGCAGTCGCCGCAGGATTCGGACAAGCTGGGCAAGTTCGTCCAGGGGCTTGACCGGGACACGGAGCTCAGGCAGACGGTCCTGTGGTACCTGGCCCGGAACCTGGACATAGCGCAGGTTGCCAAGGTGCTCTTCGTCCACCCGAACACCGTCCGGTACCGATTGAAGAAAGCCGAGGATCTCATCGGCGGCCCGCTCTCCAGCTCGCGGATCATCGCGAATCTGTACCTGGCCTATCACGAGGACATCCTCGCGCTGGAAGAGACCGACCTGGTGTGAGGGAGGCACTGGGGCGTTCGGAAAGCGTCCGCGGTGTAGCTTGGGGATAGCCAATGACAGTTTCCGAGGGGAGCCCTGACCATGACCGATCTTTATCTGTCCGGAGATCCGGTTGCTGATGATCTGCTGAATGCCAATCCGTTCGCCCTGCTCACGGGCATGCTGCTCGATCAGCAGATCCCGATGGAAGTAGCCTTCAGCGGTCCGGCGAAAATGGCCGACCGCCTTGGCGGGCTGGACGCGCAGCAGGTCGCACAGCTGGATCCCGAAGAGTTCCTCGAAGTATTCCGGCAGAAACCCGCCGTCCATAGATTCCCGAAGTCCATGGCCGGCCGGGTGCAGGACCTCGCGCGGTCAATCGTGGACGATTACGACGGCGACGCGTCGGGCATCTGGACCGCAGGAAATCCGAGTGGCGCCGAGGTGCTTGCCCGGCTGAAAGCGCTGCCCGGGTTCGGCGAGCAGAAGGCCAAGATCTTCCTGGCGCTGCTGGGTAAGCAGTTTGGGCTGGAGGCCCCGGGCTGGCGGGAGGCAGCAGGGGACTACGGGCGTAGCGATGTCGCGATGTCGATCGCCGACGTCACCGGCCCGGAGTCTCTTGTCGCAGTGCGCGAATACAAGCAGCAGCAGAAGGCCAAGAAGAAGTAGCGGTAGCTCCGACCTTGCCCTGAGGTCGACTTCGTCGTCAGTTAAGATTTTCGCCAAGCAGACCATATTTCATGATCACGTTGCCCTTGCTGGTGATTTGGGAGTCCTGCAGGAACAGTCGAGTTGTCGGATCCTCTGGTTCGAACAGGTGCTTGCCCTTGCCTGCGATGACCGGATGCTGCATCAGTGTCAATGAGTCGAGCAGCCCGGCGAACAGCAGCTGGCGCACAATCGAGATGCTGCCGCAGACGGCAATATCGTCGCCGTCGCCCTTCTTGAGCTCCCGCACGAACTCTTCCAGTCCGCCGTCGATCAGCCGGGAGTTCTGCCACTTGAGGTCGCTGCTGAGCGTCCGGGAGGCGACAAACTTCTCGATCGGGTTGATGAAGTCGCCGAACGGGTCAGTGGCGGCGGGCCAGTAGCCGGCCCACTGTTCGTAGGTCACCCGGCCGAGGATCACTGTGGACGTGCTGTTGATGAAGTCGCCCATGCCGGCGCCGAGTTCATCATCGAAACTGTCGAACTGCCACTGGTCCGGGGATTCAACCACGCCGTCGACAGAGTGGAAAAGGCCTGAGGTTACTTTCCGCATGAGTATTCTCGTTTCTGCTGCTGGCTGCCTGGAGCGGACCGTTTGTGGAAGGTGGCTGGTCGCAGGCTAGCGGAGGCGGGTGGGAAGGACAAGAGGCCGGCGGTGCACGGAATGTGGCGTTTCAGCAAGTCGCCTTAGGACCTGGGCTAGCCTTGGGGCATGACACGCCCAAATGTTTCCCCTGGAACCGTTACTGTCTTCACCGATGTCATGTGCGGCTGGTCCACACTGGCGCTGCACCGCTTTTACGAGGCGCGTGACGCGGCCGGATTGACCGGCCGTCTGCATGTTGACCTGCAACTGTTCCTGCTTGAGGACCTCAACCGCACTCCCCTCAAGACCTCGATGATCGAACCGGAGAAGCCCGCCATTAATGCGCTGGAGCCGGAACTGGGGTTCACAGAGTGGCAGCGCGATCCTTCCGAGTGGCCCGTGACCAGCTTGCCGGCCAACGAAGCGGTTCACGCAGCCAAGGCACAATCGCTCGCGGCGGCCGAGGAACTCGACATGGCGCTGCGGTTGGCGTTCTGGCGGGACAACCGCTGCATCAGCATGCGTCACGAAATTCTCGACGTCGCAACGGCCTGCAAGGAAGTCGACGTCGACAGGCTGCGCGATGCTTTCGACACGGGCCGGGCACGAGGGGCCATGATGCAGTCCTACTTTGTCCACCGCGACGACGTCCAGGGCAGCCCGCACTTCTTCCTCGCCGACGGTACGGATGTGGCCAATCCTGGGATGGAGCTGCACCAGGAAGACCGGGACGGCGCCGAGGTTCCCGTGGTCGATGACGACGATCCCGGCGTCTACGACGGTCTGGTCCGGCACGCGGCGGCAGCGGCCGGTGTCGGATAGCCGAACGGGGTCCATTGCCCACCTAACGGATTGAAAACGCCCGCCGGGGTTGTGGGCCGGTGCTGAGCTTGGCAGAGTGGTAAGTGTGCTGATGGAACGGCGCAGCAGGACAATCAGGAAAGCGGGTACATCATGCAGATCGACAAGCAGCAGATCCTCGACCTCCTCCGGTCTACGGGCGACACAGGCAAGGCCGACCAGGCGCAGCAGGAGCTGCCTGACCAGGTAGACACCGAACGTGATTCCGGACTGCTCTCGAAGCTCGGCATCGACGTTAACGACTTGCTCAGCAAACTCCCCGGCGGATTGGGAGACAAACTGGGCGGCCTCGGAGACAAGCTCGGGGGCTTCGGCCGCTGACCCAGCAGCCACCATCTAGATAAGCTCCGGCCCGGCACACCGCACGATAGTTGGGGGTGTCGGGCCGGCCTGTTCCCTAAAGCTTCCACGCGGAGGAGTCGCCATGCTGATCCTGTTCGGCTTCAGCCGGAAGCCGCGAGTGCTGGCCACCCGGCCGGGAGCGTGCCCGTTCTGCGGTGTGAGCGGGCCGCAGCGTATCATTGAGGAAGCCGGCAAATTCTCGATCTTCTTCATCCCGGTATTCACCACCAGCCGCCGCTATTACTCGGAATGCCTGAACTGCGGGCGCCAAAACGAGATCTCCCGGCAGCAAAAGGACGCCATGTTGCAGTCCTAGCCGGACGCGCACCGACTTCGGAAATAGGCGTAGTGCACCGGCTTCCGCGGCACGTTTTCTACGCTGGCTACGAGGGGCGAGAGTTCTGCGCCCGGGTTGCTATTGTCGCTCAAGCGTCGAGCAGGCGCCGGGCATAGACCTTGTCCTCGAGGCGCGCCTTGGCATCTTCAGTCAACGGCTGAGCTTCGAGGGCCATCGTCCACGCGATCTTTCGAACCTCTTGGGCGGCCTGTTCCCGAATGGCCAACATTTCCTGCTCGGGAAGGGTGTCGATAACAAAAGTGATGCGCGTCTTGCCCATCGCGGACAATGCCCGATCGACCGTAGCGGTTTTCGCTACGCCGCGATCCTCGTTCAACTCAAGGGTGGATACGGAAGCCGTGCCAATTCCCAGTTTCTCAGCGAGTTGTTTTTGGCTCCAGCCCAGCGCAGTCCGGTATCTCCTAATCAGCGACATTGCCATTCCTTAGTATCGTAGTACTACAATACTAACTCTTTATGGACAACTAGTTGCTATCTCGCTGAGCCGTTCCGAAGGGTGGCGGTGGCGGTGGCGGTTCCAATGACCAGCGGGTTGAGCGGCTGCCATTTCGGCCCGATGAAGAACTCTTCGTCCAGCTTTACGGTAAAACCGGCAGCCGCGATGGCTGCAACTGTATCGCGGTTGGGATTGCAGCCCTGCGCGGCAAAGTGCCAGACCGGGCGCACCAGATCCTGGACCTTGGCATGCGCGCCGAACCCGCGGACGTGCTCAAGGAACAGCAGTTTCCCGCCCGGCTTGAGCACCCGCCGTGCCTCGGCCAAAGCGGACGCCTGGTCCGGCACCGTGCAGAGCACCAGCGTGTAGACAACGGCATCAACGCTGGAATCCGCTGCGGGCAGCCGGGCCGCTTCGCCGTCGTCGATCGTCACGTCAGTCCTCGCGGTGCCGATCTTCGCTTCCAGCCGATTGCGCATATTCGCGTCCGGTTCCACCGCAACAACAGAGCACGACGGCGGGAAATACGGCAGGTTCGCGCCGGTCCCGGCACCGACATCGATCACCCTGCCCTGCAGGCCGGACAGAAGCGCCGCCCGGCGCTGGCTGAGGACCTGGGTCTCGGCGAAGCGCGTGGCGGAGTCGTAGCGTGCGGCAAAGAACGCGCTTTTCAGCCCCACGGTTTACCTGCTTCCCGCCCGGCAGCTGCCCCAGGCTCAGTAGTCATCGTCGCGAACATCTTCGTCCCGGTCCGCATCATTTTCGGCTTCGTCGTCCTGGGCCCCTCCGGGAGCGGGACCGAGCGCGGCGAGGACTTCCTTGGCCACGGCCTCGCTGGACTGCGGGTTCTGCCCGCTGATGAGGTTGCCGTCGAGGACCACGTTGCTGGCCCACGCCGGACCTGCCTGAACAATCGCGCCGTTGGCCCGCAGCGTCGACTCCACCAGCCAGGGCGTGTTGTCGCCGGTGCCGCCGCCGAGTTCCTCCTCGTCCGTGAAAACGGTCAGACGTCTGCCCGCGAAGGCGAACTCGCCGTCGTCGTTCCTTGCGCTGAGCAGTCCGGCGGGGCCGTGGCAGAACGGCGCGATGATGATTTCCGCGCGGTCCGCCTCGGCCAGCAGCCGGCCCAGGTCCGAATCCGTGGCGAGGTCGGCCATGGGGCCGTGGCCGCCGGGCAGCACAATCGCGTTGTAGTACGTCGGGTCGACCTCGGAGAGCACAAAGGGGTGCGAAAGCTCGGCGTCGATCTCCTCCAGATAGGCGGTGAAATCGTCGGCCTTCTGCTGGCTGCCGGCCGATTCCGCGGTGAGGCTGACGGCGTCCACCGTGGGCTTCCTGCCGCCGGGCGTGGCGATATTGACGGTGTGGCCGGCCTCGCTCAGTAGCCGGTGGGAGACCACCAGCTCCTCGGCCCAGTAGCCGGTGGGGTGCTGGGTGCCGTCCTTCATCGTGAGCGAGTCTGCGGCCGAAACGACCATAAGGATCCGTGCCATGCTAAATGCTCCTTGCGCCGGGATGGATACATCCACCGTGCCACAGCGGCCGCCGCAGGAACAGGGTGCGAGGGCCCGGCCGTAAATCTGTTCCACGGCGGAAGCGGCACTATTGTTTTCCCCAACGTGCCAGTGGAAGTATTCGTTCATGACTACGTCACTGACTATCGGTTATGCCGCGATGCTCGAGCAGTTCCACCCTCGCGAGGCGGTTGAGTTCTCCGAGTATGCCGAGCAGAAGGGCTTCTCCGGTGTGATGGCGGCAGACCACTTTCAGCCGTGGGTTCCTGCCCAAGGTGAATCAGCCTTCGTCTGGAATGTGCTCTCCGCCCTGGGGGAGCGGACCAAGGGGGATATCGGGCCCGGCGTCACCTGCCCTACTTTCCGCTGGCATCCGGCGATGGTGGCGCAGGCCTCGGCGACGCTGGCCGCCATGTATCCGGGCCGGCACTGGCTGGGGCTGGGGTCGGGGGAGGCGCTGAACGAGCACATCACCGGGCAGTACTGGCCGGAACCGCCGGAGCGGATCAACCGGATGTTCGAGGCGATCGAGATCATCAACAAACTCTTCACCAACTCGCTGGCGGGCAAGGACGTCCGGCACAACGGCGCCTACTACAAGATGGAGTCCACCCGCTTGTGGACCATGCCCGAGGTGCCGCCGGAAATCCTGGTGGCGACCGCGGGCCCGGTCACGGCCAAGCGAGCGGGCAAGCATGCCGGCGGGCTGATTACCGTGGGGGCGCCGTTGGATAAAGTGTCGATGCTCTTCGACCGGTTCGACGCCGGCGCCAAGGAAGCGGGCAAGGATCCGTCCCGCATGCCGAAGGTACTCCAGCTGCATCTGAGCTGGGCCCCGACCCACGAGGAAGCGCTGTCCAATGCCATGACCGAGTGGCCCAACGGCGGGATGAAGTTCCCTAAGGGGGATATCCGGTCTCCGTTCGAGCTGGAGCAAATGGCCAAGCTGGTCCGGCCGGAAGACTTCGAGGGCAGGCTGGTCATCTCCGAAGATCCGGACGTGCACCGCGCCTACATCCAGAAGTTCGCGGACCTGGGGTTCGACCGGATCTACCTGCACAATGTGGGCCGCAACCAGCGCGAGTGGATCGATGTGTTCGGCGCAAAAGTCCTCCCGGCGCTGACCCGATGAGCCGGCGCGTGCTGTCCGTCTTCGCCGTCGAGGGCATCGGCGAAATCACCGCGGGCGATGATCTGGCAGCCATCATTCATGAGGCCGTGGGCGGGGAACTTCGGGACGGGGACATTCTTGCGGTCACTTCCAAAATCCTGTCCAAGGCGGAGGGCCGCATACGGCCGGCGGCGGACCGCGAGGAAGCGATAACGGCGGAAACGGTGCGGGTTGTCGCCACGCGCGCGCACGCGAACGGCTTGACCCGGATCGTGGAGAACCGGCTGGGCATCATCTCCGCCGCGGCCGGGGTGGACGCCAGCAATACGCCGGAGGGGACCGTCCTCCTGCTGCCCGTTGATCCGGACGGCTCGGCGCACCGGCTCCGCGCCGAACTGCACCGGCGCTGCGGCGTGAACGTCGCCGTCGTCATCACGGATACCCTCGGCAGGCCCTGGCGGAACGGGCAGACGGACGTGGCGATCGGCGTTGCTGGCTTGTCACCGCTGGCCGATCTGCGCGGTTCAGTGGACAGCGCCGGCCGCCGGTTGTCCGCCACGGTCACCGCCGTGGCGGACGAGATCGCTGCGGCGGCGGACCTGGTCAAAGGCAAGACCAGCGGCTGTCCCGTTGCCGTGGTGCGCGGGTTGGCCAACCTGGTTTCGGTTCCAAATAACGACGACGACGGCGCCCACCCTGGCCACGAGGGTGCGGCTGCGCTGATCCGCTCGGCCGAACAGGACATGTTCCGGCTGGGCACGGCGGAAGCCATGGAAGCGGGCCGGGCTGAAGGTCTCGAAACCGGCCGCCGCGAGGGTCTAGAAGCTGGCCGCCGCGAGGGGTTCGACGCCGGTCGGCGGGAAGGCTACCGGCAGGGTTATGAAGCAGGACGGGAGGCGGGACTGGCCGAAGCAGCTCGCGCCGCAGCATCCGACAATTGGCTGAAGGCCACCAGCGGCCTGCCCGTGAGCGGGTGCTCCAACACCACGGCGTCCACCCCGTAGACCCGGCGGATCAGGCCCGGCGTCAGGACCTCGGTGGTGGGACCGGCCGCTACAACTTTGCCCTCCTGCAGGACGATCACCTGGTCGCAGTAGGCGGCGGCGATGTTGATGTCGTGCAGTGCGGCGAGGACCGCCACTCCGCCGGCCGCCAGGTTCCGGACCAGCTCCATGGTGGCTAGCTGGGCGTTGACGTCCAGATGGTTGGTCGGCTCATCGAGCAACAGGACTTCCGGCTCCTGGGCGAGGGCTTTGGCCAGCTGGACCCGCTGTCGCTCGCCGCCGGACAAGGTGCTGTACCTACGCTCCGTGAAGCCGTCGAGGCCTACCGCCGTGAGGCTGCGGCGGGCAACGCCCAGGTCCTCGTCACTGGTGCCTGCCAGCAGGGAACGGTAGGGCAGCCTGCCCAGCAGCACCACATCCAGCACGGTCAGCGGCAGGTCGGTGTCGGCACTTTGCTCCACGAAGGCCAGTTGGCGGGCGCGCTCCTTGCGCCGCAGGGCGTGGAGGTTGGAACCGGCCAGCTGGACGGAGCCGGCGTGGGGTTTGGCGACGGCGCCCAGCAGCCGCAGCAGGCTCGATTTTCCCGCCCCGTTGGGACCCAGCAGTCCGGCCACGGTGCCTGCCGGGACGTGGCAGTCCACGCCGTCGAGAATGAGCTTGCCGCCTGCACGGTAGCCGAGGCCGAGCCCTTGTAGCGAAACGCCGGGCGGCGGGGCGGACGTAGCCGGCGTGGCGGGCTGGCCGGAATGCGGGCTTGAGGTCAAGGGCTGTGTAGCGCTGGTTGTCGGATTCATGAGGCGTTCCTCCAGCGCCAGAGCATGATGATGAAGACCGGTGCTCCCAGCAATGCGGTAATGATGCCCACTGGGATCTCGCGCGGGTCGAACAGTGTCCTGGCCAGAGTGTCGGCCCAGACCATGAACAGGGCTCCGGCAAGGGCAGAGAGCGGAAGCAGCGCGCGGTGCCGTGCGCCCGTCAGCAGCCGGACTGCGTGCGGCAGGATCAGGCCGACAAAGCCGATGGAACCGCTGACCGAGACCATCGCCCCGGTCAGCACGGCCGTTCCGCCCAGCAGAAGCCAGCGGATGGCGCTCACGTTAAGCCCGAGGGCCGCTGCTGCGGTGTCGCCGAACGCGAAGCCGTCAAGGATCCGGCCGGACAGCAGCACCGGCGTTCCCGCGACGGCGAACGCGACGCCTGCGATGGCTACGGAGCCCCAGGTTGCGGCCGACAGCGAGCCCATCATCCAGCTGAGCACTTCGCGGTAGGAATCGCCTTGCGCGGAGAAGAAGATGATGAACGAGGTCAGTGCGGAAGCCAGCGCGGAGACCGCCAGCCCGGCGAGCACCGTGCGGGTGGGGGTGATGACGCCCAGGGCCGAAGCCAGTCCGAGGGTGAGCGCCATCGCCGCCATCGCCCCGGCGAACGCGGCCACCGGCAGCAATACGGCGGCGCCCAGCAGGAGGACCGCGACGGCGCCGAGCGACGCGCCGGAGCTCAGGCCCAGCAGGTAGGGATCGGCCAGCGGATTGCGCGTGAGTGCCTGCATGACCGCGCCGCTGACGGCCAGGCCGGCTCCGACCAGCGCAGCCGTGAGCAGCCGGGGCAGCCGCAGTTCCCACACAATGCCGTCCTGGATGGCGGTCAGCCCGACGGGAACGCCAAAGCTCTCCGGGCGGAGGCCCAGATGCCGGAGGACGGAGGCGAGTACCTGCAGCGGCGACAGGTTGGCGGGGCCGATCGAGACGGCGATCAGCACCGAGGCGACGAGCGCTATCAGCAGGACCGCGCCCCACAACACCCCGGACATCGGCCGCCGGCCGGCAACGGTGGCGGGCGACGTCGTCGTCGTTATTTTTTGCCCGGAGTGTTCGCGCAGGCTCATGGTTAATCCAGCTCCGCCAGCTGCTCCACCAGGGACTGGACCGTTTCGACGCTGCGGACGCCGGCTTCGGAAGCGGCGAAGGGGACCACCAGGTACCGGCCCTCCTTGACCGCGTCCAGCTGCGAGATCACCGGGTGCGCCTCCAGCACGCCGATCTTCTTCTCGGTGCTGCCCCAGCTGGAATCCACCAGCACAATGACGTCCGGATTCCGCTCCGCGACAACTTCCCAGGACAGCGGGGACCAGGCCTGGTCCACATCCGCGGCCACGTTCGTCAGGCCCGCCGCCTCCATGACCAGCTGGGGAGCGCCGCTGCCGCCGCCGACAAACGGGGTGTCGGAGCCGGAGCTGTACCAGAGCGCGGAGAGCTCCCGGCCGTGCGGCTCTATTGCGTCGAGTTGCGCCCGCTGTCCGGCGACGAGTTGCTCAGCCGCGGTGCCGGCGTCGAAAATCCGGCCCATCTCCCGGATGCCCGCGAAGATGTGCTCGAAGATCAGCGGAGCCGGCCGGTAGCCCGGCTGCTGGCACGCCGCAGGCGAGACGTACGTGTTGACGCCGAGCTTGGCCAGGGCCTCGCGCTCGCCGGCGCCGTCCGCGGAGAAGTTCGATTCCCACCCGGCGTAGACGAAGTCCGGCTCCAGCGCCAGCACCGGTTCCTGGGCCGGCAGCTGTTCGGAGATCACGGGGATGTCGTGCTGCCACCGCTCGGGCACCGGGCCGTCCGCGAAGGCCGTTCCCACCATCCGCTCGCCCAGGCCGAGGGCGAGCAGCAGTTCCGTGCTGGTGGACTTGATCGTGACGGCACGCTGCGGCGGCGCCGTGAAGGTGACCTTGGTGCCGCAGTTATCCACCGTGAACGGAAAGCCCGACGGCGGTGCGGAGCCAGCCGAAGCGGGGCCAACCGGAGCGGAGCCTGCCGGAACGGAGCCGGCCGGTGCTGCGCCGCCGCACCCGGCGAGCAGCAGCGAAGCCGCGGCCACCAGGGGCAAAACGGAGCGTAACGAGGCGGAGTTGCGCATGGGACCTCGGTTCGTCAGCCAGGCGCAGTGGTGTTTGCAGCCAGCGCGCCGGGGCGCTGTTCAAATGAACCGGCGACAGCCGGTGACCGGCGGCCCAATTCCAGGCCGTGGGGGCCGGTCATACGCAACCGGTGGGTCCGAGACCGAGTATAGGCCCCATTTAAACTCCGTTGGAGGTTTCGGACTTCGGACCATGGTTTTCCAAGCACGGTGCGGCTATCGTTTCAGGCACGTGACGGACGTTAGGCCCAGTCTTAAGGCATATCGGAGGCAGTCGATGACAACGGTTAGGGCAGCACTCACTCAGACCACCTGGACCGGGGACGAAGAGTCCATGGTCAGGAAACACGAAGACTTTGTGCGCAAGGCAGCGGCCGAGGGCACCCAGGTGATCTGCTTCCAGGAACTGTTCCACGGACCCTACTTCGGCATCGTCCAGGACAGCAAGTACTACGACTTCGCGCAGCAGGTGCCGGGGCCGTTGACGGAACGCTTCGCCAAGCTCGCGGCCGAGCACCACATGGTCATCATCCTTCCCATCTATGAAGAGGAGCAGCCCGGCATCTACTACAACACGGCGGCGGTGATCGACGCGGACGGGACCTATTTGGGCAAGTACCGCAAGAACCACCTGCCGCATGTGGAGAAGTTCTGGGAGAAGTTCTACTTCCGGCCCGGGAACCTCGGCTGGCCGATCTTCGACACCGCCGTGGGCAAGGTCGGCTTGAACATCTGCTACGACCGGCACTTCCCGGAAAGCTGGCGGGTGCTCGGCCTCAACGGCGCCCACCTGGTCTTCAACCCGAACGCCTCCAAGCCCGGCCTTTCCAACCGCCTGTGGGAGCTGGAACAGCCTACCGCCGCGGCCGCCAACGGCTACTACGTGGTGGTGCCCAACCGTGTGGGATCGGAAGCCAACGAGTTCGGCGACGAGGCGGTGAACTTTTACGGCACCTCCTATGTTGTGGACCCGCAGGGGAACTACGTGGGCGAACTCGGCAGCGGCAGCGAAGAGGAATTGCTGATCCGCGACCTGGACATGGACCTGGTGCGCACCGCCCGCAACAGCTGGCAGTTCTACCGCGACCGCCGCCCGGATGCCTATGGGCCGATCGTCGCGCCGTAAGCCGCCCGGCCCCGAGAACTTGGCAGGAGAAACCCGATGTCTACAACCCTGATTACCGGCGGGACCGTGGTCAGCTCGACGGGCCGCAGCGAAGCGGACGTGCTGATCGACGGCGAAAAGATCGTGGCCGTAATGGCCCCCGGCTCCACCCTGCTGGGCCATGACCTGAAGTCTTCGGTGGACACCGTGCTGGACGCCGCCGGCAAATACGTTGTCCCCGGCGGGATCGACGCACACACCCACATGCAGATGCCCTTCGGCGGCACCGAAGCGAGCGACACTTTCGAAACCGGTACGCGTGCCGCGGCCTGGGGAGGCACGACGACGATCGTGGACTTCGCGATCCAAAAGTACGGCGAGCGGGTGATGGACGCGCTGACTGCCTGGCACGACAAGGCGTCCGGCGAATGCGCCATCGACTACGGCTTCCACCAGATCATCGGCGACGTGAACGACGATTCGCTCAAGGCCATGGAGGGCCTGATCGACGAGGGGATCTCCAGCTACAAGCTGTTCATGGCGTACCCCGGGGTCTTCTACAGCGACGACGCGCAGATCTTCAAGGCGATGCGCGTCGGCGCTGACACCGGGTTGATGACCATGATGCACGCCGAGAACGGCCCGGCCATCGACGCCATGGTGGCCGAACTGCTGGCCAAGGGCAAAACCGATCCGTACTACCACGGAGTGGCCCGGGCGTGGCAGATGGAGGAGGAAGCCACCCACCGCGCCATCATGCTGGCCAATCTCACCGGCGCCCCGCTGTACGTTGTCCACGTCTCGGCCAAGCAGGCCGTGGCCCAGCTGGCGGCAGCCCGGCACAACGGCCAGAACGTCTTCGGCGAAACCTGCCCGCAGTACCTGTACCTCTCGCTGGAAGACCAGCTGGGCGCGCCGGGCTTCGAAGGGGCCAAATGGGTGTGCTCCACGCCCTTGCGGTCCAAGCTCGAGCATCACCAGGACCACATGTGGCAGGCGCTGCGGACCAACGATCTCCAGATGGTCTCCACCGACCACTGCCCGTTCTGCATGAAGGGGCAGAAGGACATGGGCGTGGGGGACTTCTCCAAGATCCCCAACGGCATCGGCGGCGTGGAGCACCGGATGAACCTGATCTACCAGGGCGTGGTGGACGGCAAGATCCCGCTGGAGCGCTGGGTGGAAATCACCAGCACCACCCCTGCACGGATGTTCGGCATGTACGGACGCAAGGGCGTCATCACCCCCGGTGCCGATGCCGACGTCGTTATTTACAACCCGCAAGGGCACACGTCGATCGGGTTGGAGAAGACCCACCACATGAACATGGACTACTCCGCGTGGGAAGGCTTCGAAATTGACGGCCACGTGGATACCGTCCTGTCCCGCGGCCGCGTCATTGTCGACGACAACCAGTACCTGGGCAGCAAGACGCATGGGCAGTACCTTCGGCGTGCTCCCAGCCAGTACCTGATCTAGGAGCGCCATGGAATTCGGAACAGTACTCCAGTGCAACCCGCCAGCCGCGCGCACCGTGGCGTTGGCGAAGAAGGCCGAAGAGCACGGGTTCGACTACGTTTGGACCTTCGATTCGCACCTGCTGTGGCAGGAGCCGTACGTGATCTACAGCCAGATCCTGGCCGAGACCCGCACCATCAAAGTTGGCCCCATGGTTACCAACCCGGCCACGCGCGACTGGACCGTCACGGCGTCCACCTTCGCCACCCTGAACCAGATGTACGGCAACCGGACGGTGTGCGGAATCGGCCGCGGCGACTCGGCCGTGCGGGTGATCAACGGCGCGCCGACAACCCTGAAGACATTGCGCCAGGCCATCCACGTGATCCGCGAACTGGCCAACTCGCGCCCGGTCGAATACAACGGGGCCACCCTCCAGTTCCCCTGGAGTACAGGATCCGAGCTGGAGGTATGGGTTGCCGCCTACGGCCCGCTGGCGCTGAAGCTGGCCGGCGAAGTGGGCGATGGCTTCATCCTGCAACTGGCCGATGTGGACATTGCGGAATGGATGATCCAGACCGTGCGCCAGGCCGCAGCCAACGCCGGACGGGACCCCCAGGCCGTCAAGTTCTGCGTGGCCGCGCCGATGTACGTGGGCCAGGACTGGGAACATATGCGCGACCAGTGCCGCTGGTTCGGCGGAATGGTGGGCAACCACGTGGCGGACATTGTGGCCAAGTACGGCTCGGACTCCGCGGTGCCGCAGGCCCTGACCGATTACATTGCCGGCCGCGACAGCTATGACTACAACGAGCACGGCCGTGCCGGCAACACCCATACGTCTTTTGTTCCGGACGAGATTGTCGACCGGTTCTGCGTGCTTGGCACGGCGGAGCAGCACATCGAGAAGCTGAAAAAGCTCAAGGCGCTTGGCGTCACCCAGTTCGCCGGCTATCTGCAGCACGACAACAAAGAAGAGACCTTGCGGGTCTACGGCGAGACCATCATGCCCGCGCTCCGTGAGCACGTGGTGGCCAAGGCAGAAGCGGACCTCACCGACCGGACGCGGCAACCGACCTCCACGTAGCGGCGGCAACCAAAGTACGACTGTGGGCGCACGTCTCAGTGGCGATGGTTTCCAATGCCTGTCTCTACCGCGCCGGGCCGGCTAGACGAGCCGGGCCAGCTCCCTCAACAGGTCCTTGACCCGGGTGTCCTGGTTTTCGGCCAGCATCTCGTTGGTCAGGAACGAGAAGCCCACGTTCCTGTCCGGCCAGGCTCCGTGCAGGCCGCCGCCGGCGCCGGAGTGGCCGAAGGCCGGCTCCACCGGGCCATAAGTCCCGATGGGGTCGGCCAGCTCGTAGCCGAGCCCGAACCTCAAGGGGCGGTCGTTGATGGCATCGAGTCCTTCGGACCATGTCCTGGTCGCTTCCGCCAATGATGCCGCAGAGACCAGTCCGCCGTCCGGATCCGCCAAACGGGAGTAGAGGCTGGCCATGGCATCCGCCGTGGCAATGCCGCCGCCGGCTGCCATCTGGCCGCGGTGCATTTCGGGGGAGTTGAAGTGGTCTTTCTCCCCGGTGAGTAATTGCCCGTACATCCGTTCCACGATCTTGCGCCGCTCCGGATCCTGCAGATAGGTGCTGATCACGTAGGAATCGGAACGGAAAATGGTGGCGAGCCGCGGGTCCAATTCCTCGGGCAACCCGAGGTAGATTTCCAGCCCGAGCGGCGTGCTGATCAGTTCGGAAAGCAGCTGGCTAACGGACTTGCCGGTGACGCGGCGGAACAGTTCTGTCAGCAGGTAGCCGTAGGTGATGGCGTGGTAGGCCACCTTGCTGCCCGGTTCCCATAACGGGACCTGGGCGGCGAGGACCTCAGCGTTCGCCGCGTTGTCGTGGAAGCTGTCCTCGCCCGCGGGGTCCGGATCCACGTACGGCAGGCCCACCGTGTGGTTGAGCAACTGGTAGACCGGCACCCCTTCCTTGCCGCCGGCCGCGAACTCCGGCCAGTAATCCGCGACGGGCCTTCGGACATCGAGCAGCCCGCGCTCCACCAGCATGGCGGCCAGCGTGGCGACCACTCCCTTGGTACCGGAGAACATAACCGCCAACGTCTTCGGGCCCCAGCTTTCAGCCCCGTCAGCCCCGTCAGCCCAGTCGGCCCAGTTGGCCCCGGCGGCGGGGCGCCGGGTGGTGCTGCCGCCGTAGAAGCGGGCCAACGGCTCGCCGTTGCGGTAGACGCAGAACGCCATGCCGCCCTGCGCTTGCTGCAGGTGGTGCCCGAAGACCCGCTGGAGGTTCTTGAAACCCTCGTCCGGCAGGCCGCCGTCGTTATGACTTTCGAAGGGGACAGTCAAGGTGCTCCTTAGAAGGTGGGGACGTTGGCCAGCAGTTCGCGCGTGTAGTCGTGCTGCGGATTTTCCAGCACGTCCTCGGTGCTGCCCAGATCCACAATCCGGCCCTTCTGCAGGACGGCCATGCGCTGCGAGATGTGCCGGGCCAGGGCGATGTTGTGGGTAACGAACAGCATGGACATGCCGGTGTCGGTCTGCAGCGACCGCAGCAGGTCGATGATGGAGGCCTGCACGGAGACGTCCAGCGCGGAGGTGACTTCGTCGCAGACCAGCAGCGACGGCGCGTTGACCAGTGCGCGGGCGATGGCGGCCCGCTGGCGCTCGCCGCCGCTGAGGTCGCCCGGACGGCGGTCCAGGTAGCTGTCGCCCAGACGCACCTGGTCCAGTGCTTCGCGGACCCGGAGCCGGCGTTCCTTGCGGCTCATCTTGCCGGACATCTGCAGGGGAACCTCGACGGATTCACAGATGGTCCGGCGCGGGTTCAGCGAGGAGAACGGGCTTTGAAACACGTACTGGACCTGCTGGCGCTGTTCGGCGCTGCGGGCACGGGTGCCCGGAGCCAGCTCCGCGCCGTCCAGGCACACGGTGCCGTTGTAGTCGTCGTTGAGGCCCGCGATGCAGCGCGAGAGGGTGGTCTTGCCGGAGCCGGATTCGCCCAGCAGCATCATCGACTCGCCCTGCCCCAGCTTGAAGTCGATGCCGTCCAGCACCTGGTTCTCGCCGTAGGCCAGACGCAGTCCGGAGACTTCGAGCAGGCTGCGGTGGGCCGCCGGCGCCGGGGTGGGCGCAGCTGGGTGGCGGTCCGCCGTCGTTATTTGAGCGGCGTGGCTCGCGCTGCCGTCCTGCGGCACAGCCGCCTGCTCGCCGGTGATGGCCGCGACGCTGCCCACCCGGCGCTTGCCGGCCAGGTCCGGAACCGCGTTGAGCAGTTTGCGCGTGTAGTGGTGCTGCGGCCGGTAGAGCACCTGGGCTGTGGGGCCGTGTTCCACCACGTCGCCGGAGAGCATGACAACGACGTCGTCCGCCACCTTGGCCACGACCGCCAGGTCATGCGTGATGTAGAGCCCGGCAACGCTGTGCCGCTCCGCCAGCTGGTCGATGGTCTGCAGCACCAAGGCCTGCGTGGTGACATCGAGGCCGGTGGTGGGCTCGTCGAGCACCATCACCGCGGGCCGGCAGGCGAAGGCCATGGCGATGCCCACCCGCTGCTGCTGGCCGCCGGAGAGCTGGTGCGGATAGCGGCCCAAGTAGGCCCGGTCATTCTCCAAGCCGACCTCGGCCAACACCTCTGCGGCGCGGCCGCGGCGCTCTGCGTCCGAGTCCCCGTAGCGGTGCACCCGCAGGACTTCCATGATCTGCTCGCCGATCCGCATGGCGGGGTTCAGCGAGAGGGCCGGATCCTGCGGGACATAGGAGATGGCGCCGCCGCGGAGTTTGCGGCGTTCGGACTCCGGCAGGTCCAGAATGCTGCCGTCCTGGCCGGAACCGGCCAGGTGGATTTCGCCGCCGGTGTGCTCCAGGCCCTGGCGGAAGTGCCCCAGGCAGGCCAGCCCGGCGGTGGTTTTGCCGGAGCCGGATTCGCCCACCAGGGCAAGGATCTTGCCCGGCTGGAGCTCGAAGGAGACCCCGTGCAGGATTTCCTCGCCCGCCGTGGTGGCGACCCGCAGCCCGTCGGCGCTGAGCACCGGCGTGGCTGTGGTGGTGTTTTCCGAGATGGACGTGCTCATTTGGTTGCTCCCACGTTCACGTTGGCCGATGCCCGCGCCAAGGAATCGGTGATCAGGTTGGTGCCGACCGTCAGCACGGCGATCGCCAGGACGGGCAGGATGACGCCCCAGGGCTGGACCACCAGGGCAATGCGGTTCTCGTTGATCATCAAGCCCCAGTCCGCGGTGGGCGGCTGCATGCCCAGGCCCAGGAAGGACAGCGAGGCCACCGCGCCGATGGAGTACGTCATCCGCAGTCCCAGCTCCACCATCAGGGGGCCGGTGATGTTGGGCAGCACGTCCTTGACCAGGATCTTCCATTTGGGCACCGCATACATCTCCGCGGCGCGGATGAAGTCCTCGGTGATGACTTCCACGGTGGCGGAGCGGGTGACCCGGGCGATGCGCGGCGCGTGGGTAATGCCGATGACCACCACGAGCACCCAGCCCTGCGGACCCAGCACGGTGATGGCCAGCAGCGCGAAGACCAGCTGCGGCAGGGCCAGCATGACATCGTTGGCGCGCATGATGATGCTGTCCACCCAGCCGCCCTGGTAGGCGGCGACCATGCCGGTCAGTCCGCCAAGCACCATGCCCAGCAGCGTGGCCAGCGCGGCGTAGATCAGCAGGCGCAGGCCGCCGTCGAGGAACCGGCTGAGGACGTCGCGGCCCAGGTTGTCCGTGCCGAACAAACCGTCCGCTTGGAACGGGCGGCCGGCGAACTGGGTACTGGTGTAGCCGGTGGCCCAGGGCAGCAGCAAAGGTCCCAGCACGGCCAGGAGGACAACGACACCGGTCAGCGCGATGCCGATCTTTGCCTGCCGCTGGCGGACCAGCCGCCGCAGCAAACCTGGCGGGGTCTCGACTTCCCGGGCGATGTCCTGGGGTGAATCAATGACGCTCATCGGGTGCCCCCCGTGCGTAGTTTCGGATTAGTCAGGATGCCGACCATGTCGGCCAGCAGGTTGACGATGATGTAGACCGCGGCGATCAGGATGGACAACGCCTGGACCACCTGCACGTCCCGGTTGGCTACCGCATCCACCAGGGCCTGGCCGATGCCGGGATAGCGGAAGAGGAATTCGACAACGACGACGCCGCCGGCCATCCACGCGAGCTGGATGGCGACCACCTGGGCCACCGGCGACAGCGCGTGGGGGAGCGCATGGCGCAGGATGACCTGGCGTTCAGGCACACCCTTCAGCCGGGCCATCTCCACATAGCCCGAGTCCAGTACCTCCAGCATGGTGGCCCGCATCATGCGCGTGATGTAGGGGGTGACCACCAGCACCAGGGTCAGGGTGGGCAGGACCAGCTGCAGCGGGTAGTTCCAGACCGCTTCGCCAGGCGGGGCCATGGTGACCGAGGGCAGGATGGGGAAAACGGTGGTGGAGAACAAGGTGATCAGCGCGATGCCGATGACGAATTCAGGCAGCGCCGCCAGTACCAGGCTGACGCCGGTGGTCACATGGTCGCCGGTCCGGCCGCGGCGGAGGGCGCTGTACGTTCCCACGAGGAAGCCCACGGGCAGGCTGATGAGGCTGGCCGCGACCAGCAGCACCAGGGAGGCGCCGATGCGTTCACCCAGCAGCGCGCTGACCGGGCCGCCGGAGGCCGCCGAAATTCCGAGGTCGCCGACGAAAAGGCCGCCGAGCCAACTGAAGTAGCGCTGCAAGACTGGGTCGTTGAGGTTCATCTGCTCGCGGAGGGCCGCCAGCCTTTCCGGCGTGGCCTGCTGGCCCAGGATCGCCTGGGCCGGGTCGCCCGGCAGCAGCAGGGTCGCCACGAAAACCATGACGGACACCGCCAGCAGGATCAGCACACTGGTAGCCAGCCGGCGCAAAATAATCGGCATCATGATAAGTCTCCTCCCAGCCAGACGCGGCGGAACTCAAAGCCGGACAGCGCCAGGCCGGTGCGGTTGGGCACCAGACCCGCCACGTATTGCTGGTAGGCGTCCGCCTGGTTCGGGTGGCCCCAGATGATGTAGCCGCCCTCGTTGTACTCGATCTCCTGCGCTGCGGCGATGAGCTCGTTGCGTTTGTCCGGATCCAAGGTGCCCTTGGCCTGGGCGACCAGCTCGTTGAACTCCGGGTGGTCCCAATGGGTCTCGTTGTAGGGTGCGGTGGGCAGCGAGCTGTTGTTGACCTGCGGCAGGAAGTTCCGGGTGTACCAGAAGTCCTGCGCGAAGTCCCACTGCAGATAACCGTCGCCGAAGAAAGTGGTGGTATCCACCCGGCGGATCTTTACGTCGATCCCGGCGGCCGCCGCCTGTTGCGCGAATACTTGGGCCGCTTCCACGGCGCCTGCCTGGATCGGAGCGGTGACCAGTTCGACGCTCAGTCCGTCCGGGTAGCCCGCATCGGCCAGCAGCTCCTTGGCACGGGCGATGTCCTGCACACGCTGGGGCAGCTTGGAGGCATAGCCGGGGTCGAACGGGGAATAGAGGTCGTTACCGATGCTGCCGTTGCCGCTGAGTACCTGTTCGATCATCTGTTCCCGGTCCACCGCCAGGCGGAAGGCCTGGCGGACCCGGTTGTCGTCGAAGGGCGGCTTGTCCACCCGCATGGTGAACGGCATCCACATACCGGTTTCGGAGTTGAGGATACTGATGCGCGGATCCGCATCGATCACCTCGAGCAGGGCCAGCGGGATCTGGCCAACGGCGTCCACTTGGGTGGAGAGCAGCGCATTGATGAGCGCGTCGTCGTCGTCGAAATTCAGGATCGACAGCTCGTCCAGGTACGGTTCGTTGTCGCGCCAGTAGTTCTCGTTGCGGACAAACAGGCTGCTGCGTCCGGGGGTGAAGGACTGGTACTTGAAGGGTCCGGTGCCTATCGGCGTGGCCGGGTCGTAGTCTTCGGGCACAATGCCCAGGGCGTACTGGCCGAGGGAATCGTCGAAGGTGGCGGCAGCGGTGTTGAGCCGGAACTCCACCCGGTGGTCGTTGATAACGGCCACCTCGTCCAGGACGGAGAGCGAGGACGCGCCTGTCTTGGGATCGTCCGGATCGGTGATCCGTTTGAACGTTGCCGCCACATCCCGGCCGGTAAGGGGCCGGCCGTCGTGGAAGGTCACGCCCTTGCGCAGGTCTACCGTCCAGACCAGCGCGTCGGCCGACGGCGTGGCGCTGACGGCGAGCAGCGGCTGCAGTTCATAGTTCTCGTCGCGGTAGAGCAGCGATTCGTAGAGGTTAACCACCCGGGCGATGTCCGTGGTGCTCACGGGGGAGTGGGCGTCGAGACTGTCCGCGGCGCCGCCGCCGGAGAGACCCACACGGAGCGTGCCGCCGGATTGCGGCGGACCCTCGGGGCTGGCCAGGACATCGGGCTGGCCACCACTGCAGGCGGCGAGGAAGCCGCCCAGTCCCAGGGCGAGGCCGGTGCCGAGCAGCCGTCGGCGGGTCAGCTGCAGGGCAGAGGTATCCGGCAGCCGCAGTCTAGAGGAAGTTGCTGGTTCCACTGTTCCTTCTTTCTGGAGGGAAATACGGCTAAGCAGAGACTTTCCGTCCGATCCAATCCGGCGCCGGACCAGCCGCGCGCCCAAAGGCATCGATGTTCCCCGTGATGGCCGCAGGGAAGGCTTCGCTGCGGCCGGACTGCTGGTTGACGTGAAGTGCCAGCAGCTCTTCGGTGGCAATAAGGCGGCCACCGGCGTGCATCTCATGGGCCAGATGAAGCTTCTTCGGGCCGGAGCCCGCAATCGCCGTCGTAATTTCCAGCTCGGCGCCGAGTCCCGTTTCGGCCAGGTACCTGACGTGGGCTTCGACGGTGTAGAGGGAGTTGCCCGTCTGCTTGCGGTACGGCTCGTCCAGGCCCAACTGGTCCATGACATGGTCGGTGGCAAAGCCGAACGCCAGGACGTAGAAGGCTTCGGACATGTGGCCGTTGTAGTCGATCCACTCCGGCAGGACCGTGCAGCGGTAAGCGGCGAGTTCGCCGGCCGCAGCGCGGTTCATCTCTCCGCCTTCACCGCGGCGATGGCGTTCCGGATGGCGATGATCGCCTCGTCGCGTGCGGCCACCAGTTCCGGGACGGTCCGCCCGGCGGCTTCCTCGTCGCAGCCGGCGATCACGGCGTCGCGCAGTTCCGGTGTCAGTTCCGGGGCATCCAACCGGGTCCACGGGGACTTCAAGGACGGGCCGAAATGGTCCAGCATGTGGGCCATGCCGCCCTCGCCGCCGGCCAGGTGGAAGGTGAGCATGGGGCCCTGCAGCGGCCAGCGCAGGCCGGGGCCGTCCGTGATGGCCAGGTCGATCTGCTCCACCGTGGCCTCGCCGTTGTCCACCATGTGCAGCGCCTCGCGCCAGAGCGCTTCCTGCAGCCGGTTGGCGATGAAGCCGGGGACTTCGCGGTCCATGGTGATCACGGACTTGCCGATGTGCTCGTACCAGGCCGAAGCCCACTTCACGGCGGCCGTGGAGGTCTGCTCGCCGCCGACAACCTCCACCAGGGGGATGAGGTACGGCGGGTTGAACGGATGCCCGACCACCAGCCGCGACGGGTTGGCGGCCTCGGTAGCCATCTCCGTCATACCGTAGCCGGATGTGGAGGAGGCAATTACGACGTCGGGGGCCGTCACAGCGTCGATCTGGGCCAGCAGCGACTGCTTGAGTTCCAAGACCTCGGGTGCGCTTTCCTGCACGAAACCGACGCCGGCCACGGCCTCTGCCAGGTCAGAGTGGACGGTGAAATTGTCCTTCGAGGCGTTCGGCGCAAGGCCCAGCTTCGTCAGGGCCGGCCAGGCGGCGTCGATGAGGCGGCGCAGCTTCGGCTCCGCATCGGGGGAGGGGTCCCAGGCCTGGACGCGGTAACCGCGGGCCAGGAAGTAGGCGGCCCAGCCGCCGCCGATGGTGCCGACGCCCACGCAGGCGACAGTGCCGACGTCGTTCATGTCCAAGGGGGTGAAATCTGTGGTGGTCATAGGTTCAGGCCTTCTTCTCGAGCTTGAGGATTTCGCGGGCTTCGTCGGGCGTGGCCACCGACGAGCCGAGGTCGTGGACAATCTGGATGGCGCGTTCGGTCAACTGCGCGTTGGTGGCCTTGACACCCTTGCTGAGGTAGAGATTGTCTTCCAGCCCCACCCGGACGTGGCCGCCGAGCAGCACGGACTGGGCCACCCACGGCAGCTGGTCGCGGCCGATGGCGAAGGAGGTCCACTGTGCGCCCTCGGGCAGCATGTTGACCATGGCGTGCAGCAGGCCCGCGTCGACGGGGGCGCCGTAGGGGATACCCATGCACAGCTGGTACAGCGGCGGCGGGGCAATGAGGCCTTCTTCCACCATCACGTTCGCGAACCAGAGGTTGCCGGTATCGAAGATCTCCATCTCCGGCTTCACTCCCAGCTGCTTGATGCGCTCGGCGCCCTCGCGCAGCATGTCGGGGGTGCTGATATAGACCTGGCTGCCTTCGCCGAAGTTCAGCGAGCCGCAGTCGATGGTGCAGATTTCCGGCCGCAGCTCCTCCACGTGGGCCAGGCGCTCCAGCCCGCTGACTAGGTCCGTGCCGGGCAGCTGCTTGGTGGGGTGGCCCGGGTCCAGCACCAAGTCGCCGCCCATGCCGGCCGTGAGGTTGATGACCGGGTCCACGTCGCTTTCCCGCACCAGACGGACAACTTCGCGGTACAAGGCCACATCGCGTGAACCCTGCCCGGTTTCGACGTCGCGGACATGGATGTGGACCACGGAAGCTCCGGCACGCGCCGCGGCGATGGCATCAGCCGCGATCTGCTCAGGGGTGACGGGTACGTGCTCGCTCTTGCCGGTGGTGTCGCCGGCGCCGGTGAGTGCGCAGGTGACGATAACCTTGCGGTTCATTGGGGACTCCCTTGTGGTTTGACAATATTGCGGTCTACAAAACTTTGGATGTGGCTGAACATCTGATCGGAAGTCAGCATGCCGGTCAGGACCTTGATGCCGAGTCCGTCCATCAGGCTGGTCAGGTCCATGGCCAGCTCCCCGGAGGGCGCATCGACGAAGACACCGGACTGCTGCCCGTGGAGGATGGTGTCCTCCATGGTCTGGTACCAGCGGCGGTAACCCTGGGCGTGGTTCTCCTTGCCGGACTCGTCCACGGCGACGTCGGCCCAGGTCTGCAGCCAGATGGACCACTCTGCGTGGCCCCGGTCTCCTGCGGGCAGCTGCAATTCGATCAACCGCTTAAGCCGGTCCACCGGATCCGAAATCGTGTGCAGCTCGGCGATCTGGCGGTCAAAGGCCAGCTTGACAGAGTAGCGCAGGGCCTCGGCGAAGATCTCCCGCTTGGTGGAGAAGTAGTAGTGCACGGTTGCGCTGCTCATCTCGCAAACGTAGGCAATGTCCGCAATTCGTACCGCGGAGTAGCCGCGGCGGGCCAGCAGCCACCATGCCGCTTCGATGATCGCGCGCCGCTTCAGCGCCTGTTCGTTGTTTTCGCGGTGGCGCGTCGGCAGAACCTTGGCCGGCGGCGGCACTGACGGACCCTGGCTTTGATCGGAACCGGAGATCAGCCAGTTCACCGTAACGCCGGTGACATCCGCGAGATTGGTCAACTCCGCCGGCAGGAAGCGCCGCGTGCCTTTGAGGGCCTTGGAGAGTTTGGTTTCATCCAGGCCAATGTGCCGTGCCACCTCCCGTTGGGCGAGGCCGGAATTCCGGATGGAGACGCGGGCTCGTTCTGCTAGTCCCGCGTGATCTGCTGCCGATGCCATCCCCAGACGTTATCCCTTGACTTGCGATCTTGGCAAGACCGTCGATTAAAAATCAGTCAGAGTTGCGAATTTGTGACGTGAGACACGTGAGTGGGGGTTGGGGAAAGTGCGAGGCAGTAATGCCGCACGCCACAATGGTAGGCAAGAGGACGGACGGCGTCGTTGTTATTCAGACCTAAGGCGTCACAACGGTCATGGTGCCGTCGCTTGCCATGCCGATCGTGGTGCCGAAACTGCTGCTGGCGTCGCCGAGCACGCGGTGCAGCCAGACGGCATCATCCCTTGCCGCCCGTTCCAGCCGCATGCGTCGGGAGCGCATGGCCACAAGGCGCAGTTCGCGCAGGTCCTGAGAGGCCGCGTCCATGGTGACGAAGTACAGCAGGCGGAGGTCGTTACGGAACTTTTCATAACCGCTGATGCCCTCGTAGTCGTTGATCAGGTCGCCGCAGCCGTACAGGATCAGCCGGCCGCGGTAAATCTCGATCGGACGCGGATGGTGGGACGAGTGGCCGTGCACTATGTCGATGCCGCCATCGATCAGCCAGTGGGCAAGCTGGACCTGGCCGCGGGGAACGTTGTAGCCCCAGTTCGAGCCCCAATGCAGGGAGGCCACGGCTAGGTCGCCGTCCCGCTTGGCCACGTGGACGCGCTCGATGATCAGCGCTGCGCTAGCCTCGGACAGATCCGGCAGCAAGGCCACGCCCGGCCGGTTGTTACCGGCGGCATTGGCGAAGGAGACGCCGCTCGACTCAAGGCCGGCTGACCAGACAAGCACCCTCCCGTAACCGGTGCTCAGCACCGCCGGGTTCCACGCTTTCGCGGCGTTCCGCCCTGCACCAGCGGTTCGGATACCTACCCCGTGCAGCACGTCCACCGTGTCAGTAAGGCCAGGGATGCCGAAGTCCAGCACGTGGTTGTTCGCCAACACGCAGACATCGATGCCGGCGATGGTGAGACAAGCGATGTTGTCCGGGCGCATGCGGTAATGGATGCCCTTGCCAGGGGCGAAATCGCCGTCGTCGGTAATGCTGGTTTCGAGATTGATAACCCGCGCATCGGGCGCGGCTTCGCCGATGACCTTCAGCGCGTCTCCCCACGGCCAATCCGGTTCAACAGGTCGGGGAATCGGGCCATTGGCTGCTTCCGCCAGCGCAACGTAATCCCGGGCGTCGCGGACGTACCCCTCCCGCAGCTTCGGCGAGCCAGGGCTGGGCAGGATCTGGTCCACACCCCGGCCGGTCATCACATCCCCGGCGAGGAACAGCTTGATTGTTTCGGAAGCCATCAGCGCACCCGATTCATATGCCCGCTTGCAACTACTATAACGCTCTCCTTGCCGGGAAAGCACCGGCGGAAGAGGCCACATTCGGGCCGTATTTTCCCAGTCATAATAGAGGGATGAAGACCGCTGTCTCCTTGCCTGATAAGACCTTTGAACGGGCCGAAGCTCTAGCTAAAGCGCAGGGTCTCGGCTGGTCCGAATTCGTATCTCGCGCCGTTGATCGTTACGCCGACGAGCTGGAACGGTCGTCGCTGACTACCCGGATCGACGCAGCGATTGCACGATCTGGAATCGACGATGAGTCGACCATCGCTGTGGGAGCTAGTCGTTCCACCTTGTCCGCTGATGCTGAAGATTGGTAATCGAGGCGAAACGCTTTTGTTCAGCCCGGCCGCTCACCGAGCAGCCGGGCTGAACGAATTGCCGTTCGGTCTTCGCTTAGGCTTCTGCTGGGGCGAGGACGATGTCGAAGCGGGTGCGGGCCCACGCCTGGGCGGCGAGGTCGCGGCCGTCGGGGGTGGGGGTGCCGGCGGGTTGCTGGTCGAATGTCTTGATCAGGGAGTCTTTGACGCCGAAAACACTGTCGCCGATCTCGATCTGCGGGTCTCCTTCGACGAAGATGTGGGTGACGAGGGTGCGCAGGTTCTGCGCGGTGACCATGAAGTGCAGGTGCGACGCACGGACGGGGGAGCGGCCGACGGCTTCGAGCATTTTGCCGACGGGCCCGTCGTGCGGAATCGGGTAAGGGGTCGGGGTAAGGCCCCAGAAACTGTAGTGCCCGTCCTCGTCGGAGTAGAGGTGGGCGCGTCCGGCGACGCGGCCGTCGGTGTACTGGACGTCGTAGAACCCGTCGTCGTCGGCTTCCCAGACCTCGATCCGCGCGTTGGGTACGGGGTTCCCGCTGGTGTCCTTCACGGTGCCTTCGACCCAGCAGGGCTGGCCGGCGGCGCCGCCGGCGATGTCCCCGCCAATCGGGATCTCGGGCGCGTCTTCGGTGAAGAACGGCCCGAAGACGGTTGCCTCGGTTGCGTCGAGGGTTTGTTTGACGGCTTCATTGTTCACGGCGATGGTCTGCATCGAGGCGCCGAGGACGTCAGAGAGCAGGATGAATTCCTGGCGTTTGTCGTCGGTGATGTGGCCGGCGGCGGTGAGGAACTCGATGCCCTTGTTCCACTCGTCCTCGGTGAGGCGGACTTCGCGGATGAAGTTGTGCAGGTGCTTGGTAAGCGACTGCATCAACTGCTTCAACCGCGGGTCTTCAGCCTTATCGAAGGACGCGATGACGGTCTCGACGAGCTGCTGTTCAACGGCCTGCTGTTCGCTGCTGATGCCGCCGGTTCCTGATGCAGTGGTGCTGGTTTCGGTCATGGTGATTCTCCTAAAACTTTGTGCGTCCCGGTCAGAGGCCGGGGGTGGTGCCGGCAGTGGCGGCGCGGAGCAGTTCGGTGAGGTTCTGCTCGGTGGGGGTGCGCGGGTTGGACGCGGGGATCACGGGCAGGATGATGTCGACGGCCTCGGCGATGTTGTCTTCGGCGAAGCCGTAGTCTTTCAGCGCCTTCGGGGCATCCAACGTTGCGCGGAGCCGGTTGAGTCCTTCCACGGCGTTGTCGGTGCCGAAGGCCGCGGCGATCCGGTTGGCGGCGTCTGGGGCTTCGGGGGCGTTGAACGCGAGCACATAGGGCATCACGGTGGCGTGGGTCTGGGCGTGGGGCATGTTCCAGGTCCCGCCGAGGACGTGGCAGATCTTGTGGTGCATCCCGGAACCGGCGGAGGCGAACGCGACCGCGGCCAGATACGCACCGTAGAGCGCCTGCTCGCGTCCCGCTAGATTCGCGGGATCCTGCTTGACCAGGGGAAGGCCTTGGTTGAGGGCGCGGATGCCTTCCGCGGCCAACGCCTGGTTGATCGGGTCCACCCGCGGTCCCCACATGGAGTCTACGCAGTGCGCCAGGGCGTTCAGGCCGGAGGCGACGGACAGGTCCGCTGGCAGCGAGAGGGTCAGTTCGGCGTCGTACACCACCGTCGCAGGGAGGACGCGGTCGTCGATGCCGGTGGTCTTGCGCGCGGCCTCTGTCAGTCCCCACACATTGGTCGCTTCCGAGCCAGCGTACGTGGTGGGCACCGCGATGATCGGCAGACCAGTGGTGAGAGCGATGGCTTTGGCCAGGCCGGTGGTGGAGCCGCCGCCGACACAGACCAGCAGATCGATGCCGTGCTCAGCTGCCGCGGCGCGGGCTTTTTCTGCCTTCTCGATCGGGACGTGCGGGGCGACGTCGTCGTAATCCAAGGCCACGCTGATGTCCGCGGTGACCCTCTTCGCGATCGGGGCCTCGAACTCCGAGGCGATCACCATGACCTTCTGTGCGCCTAGGCGGGTGACCTCGGCGCACAGGTTTTCGGCGGCTTTGCCGGAGCCGAACAGCACCCGCTGTCCCAACGTGACATGTTCAAAATTCAGGCTCATGCTCGGGCTCCTCGGTTCAGGATGGCGGAAACGGTATCCAGAAGCACGGCTTCCGGGTCTGCGGGCAGGCGGTCGGCGCGCCAGCCGATGTGCTTGTCCGGGCGGACCAATACGGCACCATCTTCTTCTACGCCACGCAGTTTTGCCCAGTCGAAGTACAGGTCCGTAATGTCCTGACCGGGGCCAATCACCACGGTCTTCACTGTCACGCCGAGCTGGTCACTGACCTTCTGAGCGGCGGTGGCCCAGTCCTCGCCGGTGATGCCAGTGAAGAGGGTGAACTGACCGTAGGGCGCCAGATCGTGCGTGGAGTACTTGCGGATGTTGTCGCCGACCCAGGCGTGCGGCAGCCGGACGCCGGGGTGCGTGGACGGTTCGTAATAGAGTTCAGGATCCCGCTGCGGCGCCGGCTTGGTGCTGCCGTCGCCGACCACCGCCGAGGACTCGTAGTGCTGGCCCAGCTCCACACCGTGTGCGTTGAACTCGTAGTTCTTGATCTCCATGGCCTCCTGGACCGCCCGGCGCTTGGCCGCGCCCTCTGGCGTGTTGTCCTTGCGGGATTCGATCAGGGCGAGCATTTCCTCAGGGGTCTCCGCCTTGTCAATGCCCAGTGCCTCGAACAGCTTCACGAACTCGCGGCCGGACTGGTTGGCGCGGGTAACTATTTGCTTGGCCACCGGGGCACGCTCGGTTGAGTAGGTCTCCAGCAGTTCCTCGCCGGCCTGCCCGTTGAGCACGGCGGCGAGCTTCCAGGCCAGGTTGTAGGAGTCCTGGATCGAGGTGTTGGAGCCCAGGCCGTTGCTCGGCGGATGCTTGTGCACGGCGTCGCCGGCGCAGAAGACGCGGCCCTTCTGCAGGTGCGTGGCGTACTGTTCGTTGTTGCCCCAGAGCGAGATGCCGGTTATTTCGACGTCGAGATCCGGCACCCCGATCAGGTTGCGGACCACCTGCCGGGCGTCCTCTTCGCTGACCTCCGGGGTTCCTTCGTTGATGTCGAAGCCCCAGACGATCAGCCACTCGTTCCACGGCCGGACCATGCGGACCAGGCCGGCACCGATGCCGCCGATGTTGGAACCGGGCTGGACCACCCAGTAGAGCACCGACGGCCGGTGCCCCACGAGCTCGGCGATGTCAGCCTTGAAGGTGATGTTCATGGAACCGGCGATGTCCATCTGGCCCTCGTACGGCAGTGCGATATCCGCGGCCACCTTCGAGCGCGCCCCGTCCGCGCCGATCAGGTACTTGGCGCGGATGGTGTACTCGCTGCCCGTAAGCCGGTTCAGCACACGCACGCTAACGCCGTCGCTATCCTGCGTGTGCGAGAGGTACTCGCTGGAGAACTGGGTCTGGGTGCCGCGCATCGTGGCGTTCTTGACCAGGATCGGCTCCAGATACGTCTGCGGGATATCGCAGTTCAACGATGGCGAGGCCAGCTCGTAGTCTGCATGCCGCGCCGGGTGGTTGCCCCAAGTCAGGATGCGGCCGATCTCCTCGCCCGCGATCGACGTGCAGAAGACGGTGTCGCCGATCATGTGGTGAGGGGTGGCGTCGGCGAGGACCTGTTCCTCGATGCCCAGGTCGCGGAAGATCTCCATGGTCCGCTGGTTGGTGATGTGCGCCCGCGGCGTGTTGGCCGTCCAGCGGTACTTGGTGATCATGATGTTGGGAACACCGAGCGAGGACAGGAACAGGGCAGCCGAGGAACCGGCCGGACCGGAGCCGACAATCAGCACATCCGTCTCGACGACGTTGGAATCCGGGGTCTCCGTCTCAGCGACCCCGTCGTTGAAAATCACCATGGCATTACTCCACTTTCGATAGCCGGACTTTCCGGGTAACTGCTACGAGTGTTGCAGACCACACAACCTTTGTGCGTGGAGATCGGGATCACGGCGGAAAGCAGCAAAACGACGGCGGAAATATGCAAAAAGAGGCTCTACGCGCTGCCTTCGTAGATACCGTATTCGGGAAGTCCTGCCGTTTCATAGGTATGGATCGCCACTCCGGCGGGCGTCACCTTGTGGTCGACGAGCTTCAGCCCAGAAGGAGCGCCGCCATCGGTGAACAAGCGCCGCCCGCTGCCCACAACTACCGGGGCGATAACCAGGCGCAGTTCGTCAATCAATCCTGCAGCGAGCATCGACTGACCGAGCCTGGCGCTGCCGTGGATCTGCAGGTCCCGGCCGGGCTGCTGCTTGAGTTCCGCCACCTTTGCAGGAATGTCCCCGGAGAGGATGGTGCTGGGATGCCACTCTGCGCTGGTGAGGCTGTTGGACGCGACGTACTTGGGCACACTGTTCATCTTCTCCGCGAACGGATCGTCAGGATCGGTCATATTCGGCCAAGCCTGCGCGAACTCCTCATACGTGCGCCGGCCCAGCAATAAACCGTCTGCTTCCGCCAGCCAATCGGCGGCCTGCTGCATGAACGTCTCGTCCATGTGCGGGACGAACCAGCCACCCTGAGTGAAGCCACCACTGGTGTCCTCGTCGGGTGAGCCCGGACCTTGGGACACGCCGTCCAGAGACACGAATTCCATCAGGGTCAGTTTCATCGCTGCCAACTTTCTGTCAGTGGCCTGCCGGTTCACGACAGGGCGTCGGTCCAGCGCGCATCTTTGCGGGCTTGCAGCGGGCTGACGCCGAAGAGTTCCTTGTAGGCCCGGGAAAAGTGCGACTGCGAGGAAAAGCCGAGTTCCGCGGCAAGCCGGGCCAAAGGTTGCCGGGGATTGCCCGGGTCGGCCAGCAGGCGGCGGGCCAGCTGCAGCCGTTCTTCCCGGATGAACCGCACCACGCTGATGCCTTCTTGCGCGAAGACCCTTGAGAGCTGTCGATCGCTGATCCCGATCGCCACGGCCACCAGTGCGGCCGACAGCTGCGGGTCGCGCAGCCGCTGCAGGATGAAGGATTTGGCCGCGGCGAAATGGCCTGTGCCCCCGCCGTCGTCGCCGTCGACCAGGATACGGAACAGGTCCAGAGCCGACGCTTCCAGACTGGCGCCGTCCGGCTCCGGATCTGCCAGCGCGCTCTTCATCAGGCCGGCCAGCGCGTTCGCATGCTGCCCAGCAGCCACGGAGCTGCGGAAGTCGAAAATCTGTGGGCGACCCAGGCTGCTTCGCCCTGAAATCTCTTTGTAGACCGGCCGCGGAATCTTGAGCGCGAGTTCGCGCAGCCCGTGCGAAAACCCGCGCATGAACGGTTGGTCCGCGTCATACAGAACGGCTTGGCCCGGGCGCAGCATCTCGCAGCCGTCCCGGTGATAGAAGAAGGCCTCGCCGTCGAGATTGAAATAAACAACGACGGCGTCCGCCGGGTTCGCGGAGATGTAACTTTGGGTGCGCTCAACCACGTGTGGATTACCGGCTACATGCGCGAACTGGATGCGCGGAAGCTGGAGGTTGAGCTCGGTTGCTTCGAGGGCCGCCTCGCTGAGCGTGCGGCAGCCGAGGCCGATGAGCGAGCGGGCATTATGGTTTTCCCACAGTTCCACGCGCCGCGGCTCGGGCAAGCCGGCAGTCGAAAACCGGACCACCCCGTGGGCAGATCGCGTGGCGGCTGAATTCCTCGCGGCAACCGTCGCCGACCGGGTGCCTGTGAGCTGTCTCATACCAGCCAAGCGTACGTGTGGCGGCGGCATTTTTGCTAGCGGAGATCCGGCAGACAATGCGTTGATCAGGCTTCGGGCCAATGTGACTCAATCCAAGCGATCACGGGCTTGATGGTTTCGTCCGAGTTGGACTCGAAAATGAGGCCGTGGCCGTTGCCGTCGATGCCGTACTCCTTCAAGTTCAACCATTCGGCCGCTGCCCCTGCAGTGTTCAGGAAACTGACCACGTCTGGAGTAAAACCAGTGAAGGGGGAGGCGCTGCCGCTGATGACGGCAACTGGCTTGCCTTCGAGCGCGGGCAGCCGCAGTGATTCGGGGTCAGCAGCCTGCGCTTCCTCGGCAGTGCGGAAGGGCGGTCCGTAGTTCAGCGGTGCGGAGGTCAACCCCCAGGACAACGTGCCCATGCCCGGTATCTCCGCGAAGGCCGGTCCCACAGGTTCGACGGCGGCGATGCCCTTCACGAGCTCAGGCCGGGCGTCGGCAACGAGCCAACCGGCGGGCCCGCCCGCGGAGTGCGTGACAATGACCGCTGGGCCGATGCGGTCCAGCAGCCTGGCCAACCGATCAGCATCCATGGCTTGCGAGTCCGCCAGGTCCGCAGGCAGCGGGCCCATCGAAGCGGTCAGTTGGTCGAGATGCGCAGAACCGACCTCGCGGTCATAGCCCCAGGCTGTTTGGGCGTCGGCTGCTTCCGCCGGCAGGAAGAGACCTTGGGCTGCTTCGTACGGGAAGGCGCCGCCCATGGGTCCCACCACATCCGGATGGTAGGGGGAGCGGCCGTGGCCGGGGCGGTCCACCACATAGACGGCAAAGCCGGCTTCGACGAAGCGCTGGGCCCAGCCCGGCCTGCCATCCGGCGTACCGGTCCAGTCTGTGCCCTGGCCGCCACCGCCGTGGACCAACACCAGCGGGTAGGGCTGTGTGACGTTTTCCGGGGCTTCCCAAGCCACAAACATCGGGCCGCGCTGAACGGTGCCTCCCGCCGTCGTCAACCGTTCACCGGGAATCCAGAATTGGCCGCGGCGCGAGGTGACCAGGGGTGCGTCGGAGAGGTGCGGGGCGATTGCAGTCATATCAGGACTCCTTGGAGGACAGAAGGTCGTTCAGCAGTTTGCGGATGCGGGCTACTGAATCGTCATTGATGTGGTGCTCGGTTTCGTCATAGGTATTGAGTACGACGGCGGCGCCCGCCTTGGAGAGGGCGACGGCGGTGGCTTCAATCCGGGGCAGGGGCACCCACACGTCGTCGACAGCCGATGCCATCACGACCGGCACGCCATCCAAGCCGCCTTCTTCAGGCCATTCGTGTTCTTCCGGGCCGATGTACCCGCCGGTGTGCAGCACGACGCCGGCGTACCGGTTCTGGTTTCGCAGCAAGTATTCCGACAACAAGCACGCACCTTGCGAGAAGCCCAGCAGCACGGTTTTCTCCGGACCGATGCCGCGCTCGGCCAGCCAGCCCAGATGCTGCCCGACGGCCTCGAGTGCGTGGTCCAGGCGCGGCTGGTTTTTATCCAAGGGCTCCATGAACCCGGCCGGATACCAAGTAGAATCCTTCGCTGACGGCATCAGGTAGGCAACACCCGAAAGGTCGATATGGTTCGCCAGCTCCTGCATGAATGCAGGCGACTGAGAACGACCATGCACGGCATAGACAACCACGCCTGCGCCGGTCAACGGAGCGCCGTAGAGTACTGGATCTCGCGCAAGGTGGGGATTGAGCTGCGTCATGACATCGCCGAGTGGGCGCCGAGCTGGTGCCAGGTCCGGTTGTGGTAGACCAGCGGATGGGACTGTTCAGCGGGACGGGAATCAACGTCAGGGATGTTCACCTGCAGAACCTGCACGGCGACGACCGTGGAGTCACCGGCTTCCATCTGGTTCACAATCTTGCCGCGGAGCCAGGCGTTGGCGGTGGGAAGGACGGGCTCACCTGTGACAAGACGGGTCCAGATGCTGGTGTCCTCGAAGCGGTCTATGCCGCTGGTGGAGAAAGTTTTGGCCAGTTCGATCTGGTCCGCGCCCAGGAGATGAACGACGACCGTCTCAGCCCGCCGCAGTGCGGGCGCAGAAGACGAATTGCCGGATAGCGAGAAGACCAGCAGCGGGGGATTGGCCGAGACGGAGAACACTGAGGTGGCTGTCAGTCCTACCGGTCCGTCGCCGGGGTCAGCAGTAACGACCGAGACGCCGGCGGGATGGTTGCGGAAGGCAGCTTTGAAATCGTCTGCCGTCAGCATCTGGTCAAAGTGTCCCTCGGCCATGCGCGCCGGGCTGGCTTGGGTTGAAGGGCGGGTCATAGTGGCTCCTGGAATCTTGGGGCGTGCCGACCGTGAGGCGACCGGCACGCCAAATGGGGAGGACGGGCTACTGGTCTTTCAGATCGAGGAAGACCCACTGCGCGTTCGGCGCCAGACCGGCCAGCTGGCGTCCGCAGTTCTGCAGGACGACTGGGCCGGAGGTGACGTGCTGAGTGCCGGCATGCATGTCCCGGAAGAAGCGCTGCATGTCGCCGGAACGCAGAGCCGCGGTGGCAGCCCACTTGTACACCGTCTGGGTCACCTCGTGTGCTGACCACGTGGTGTTATTCAAGGCCAGACGGGTCAGGGTTTCCTGCTCGGTCGAGAGTAATTCACCCCTGTCCAGGGTCGCCTCGTTGTCTGCCCAGGTCTCCATGACCAGAGCGCGGGCCGAACGCAGCTTCGCTTCGGCCTGGGCATAGGCGGCATGGAATTGGTCCGTGTCCACTGAAGCCCCGGGGGCGCCCGATTTCTTCTGAGCGAGTTCCCTCATTTCGTCCAGCAAACGCCGCGCTACACCGAGAGCCCAGCCCGTGTGGCAGATGCCGGACATGTTGGCCAACCCGAGGTGGTAGAGCGCGCCGCCGTTGAGGGCATCCATGATGGAAACCTCGTAGGTGTAACTTTCCGGCACAAAGAGATCCTCGATCACGTAGTCGATGCTGCCGGTCGCCCGCAGGCCCATGACATCCCAGTTGTCAATCAGGGTGGCCTGTTCCTTGGGCAGAGTGAAGACCAGCGCTTGACCGGTCTCTTCGCAGAAAGCGGCCGTGTGGATGTGGGTTGCCTGGTGCATGCCGGAGGCAAAGGACCAGGATCCCGAGAGCCGGAAGCCGCCGTCGACCTTTGCTGCCATTCCCAGACGCGTACCCTGTCCTGCGATCAGTGCGTAGTCGTCACCGCCGGGGAAGAGGTCCTGAGTGGCTTCTTCACCAAGCCACGCCGCAGTGGTACCGGTGATCATCTGCAGTGCCATGAACACCCAACCCGCTGACGCATCGGCGTACGAGATCTTTTCGATCGCTTGGATTACCTGCCGGGGCGAGAATTCGTAGCCGCCCAGGTTGCGTGGAATGCCCACTTTATAGGCGCCGGATTCCTTCAGCGCGGCCTCCACCTCTGGGGTGAGCCGGCCGCCGGCCTCGTTCGCCTCCGCGTTGGCCTTGAGCAGTGGGGTGATGGAATCCAGACGCTCCATCAGCGCGTCGAACTCATTGCTGACGTGAAGCCGGGAATCCGTAATCGTCTGTTCACTCATGGAGATTCTCCTTCAAGTAGTTTCAGGGCCGGTCAGACGTTAATGTGCTCGAGCTGTTCGAAAATCTGCGTGCGCTGGTTTTCGAACTGCTCGGGCAGCTGGAAGCGGCTTCCGAGTTCCTGAGGTGATTCGTCGCAGGTCCAGCCGCCGTCTTCGTGCGTTACGGCGAGTTCGAACAGGGCGCCGCCGGGGGTACGGACGTAGACGGACTTGAAGTACTTGCGGTCCTTGAGTTCGGAGATGTCGGTGTAGCCGGCACCTTCGATGCCAAACTTAACCTCGTCCTGGTTCTTCAGGGTGTCCAGGTTCCAAGCGAAGTGGTGGTACGTGCCCGAGCCGTAGTGCCAGGTGCCTTGATCGTCCGAGATGTTGGCCGTCAGTTCCACATGGTTTCCATACTTGGCGTTACCGACCTGGAAGACCGCGCGGTCGCCTTCTTCGCTGATCTGTCCCTGGGAGAAGAAGGTGTTGTTCGCGAAGTCCACCATGCGTTCGGGGGTGGTGACATGAATGCCGACGCCGTGGATGCCGTGGATGGCGTGCTCCTGCGGCACACCATTCCCGGCGAAGCCTTCGCGTTCGTCGCCGTCCGTACCGACAAAGACATACTCAATGCCGGAGGGATGGCGGAAGGCTAGACGGCGCTGGTCGAAGGCCTCTATGTTCTGGACCTCGACCTTGTGCTGGTTGAGGCGCTGGTGCCAGAAGTCCAGTGACGTCGACGGGACCGATAGCAGGACCTCGCGGGCTTGGTTTGTGCCGCGCTTGCCGTACAGCCCGGCTTGAGCCCACGGGAACGTGGTGACGACGGAGGACGGATCGCCATTGGCATTGGAGTAGTACAGGTGGTAGATCGGCTTCGAACCGTCGAAGAGCACGGTGCGCTTGATGAAGCGCATCCCCAGCGTTTTGACGTGGAAGTCTACGTCTTCCTGCGCGGTGCCGACGGACAGGGTCACATGGTGTGAACCTTCGATGTAAGTCATGATGTGTCTCCTTTGACGTGGTCTCTACCCGGAGTTCTTGGGGTTGGTTTCACCGTAGTGGTGATTCACATCACTGAAATCACGACAGAGCGCCCGCCGATATCGAATGCGTGCAGCGTTGACAGGAAAGTGTGCTCGGTCTCTGGCGACAGCCCATTCTTGAACGGGTTGACCCAGATACTGCTGCACGAAGCGAGGACTTTCATGTCGCCAAGCCCCCTTTATGCAGTCGCCTTGCCAACCAAGGAATGGCCGAAAGTCAAGGTCAGGCACCGGATGGAATCCGCTACGTGGTCGCGGATGTAGGTCTGCGCACTGGCATGAAGTGTCAGGGGAAACGGACATGCTGGTCCTGCCAAGAGGCTGTCCGGATCCGCTGTTTCGTAAGTGCAGAGCCAGACAATGGATACGACGGCGTGGCTGACTACCCGCCGGACGGGTTTGGTTTCTGCAATGCAGCCGGCGTGCATGAAACGGCCACAGGTGAACTCGCATTGACAATGATCTTGGCCAGCTTGCGAGGCATTCCGGTCGCCGTTGGCGGGCAGCATGCGGGTGAATGGCGCCATAAATGGCATCCGGGACTAGCTAATAAGCGTGTGCTCGTTATTGGCACCGGTGTGGTGGGGCAGGAAGTTGTCCGATGACTTGAACCCTTTGAAGTCAGCATCACGAGGGTGGCGCGCACAGAGCGGACGGATGGTTTCGGGATCGTACATCAATCGTGGATCTTTCCGGCCCTGCTGCCTGAAGCCGACGTCGTTTGGCTGTACCGCTGACGGCGGAAACCAAGGGCCTCGTGGGCGCGGCATTTTTGGCATCGATGGCGCATGAGTGGTCAATGTGTCGAGAGGTCCGGACGGGCCAGCTGGTCGCCGAGCTGAGCACGGGCAGCTTGATGGCAGCACTCGATGTGACGGACCCGGAACCGTTGCCAGCGGGACATGCCTTGTGCAGGACACAAAATACGCCGAGCACTCCGCATGTCGGCGGGCATACGGCGCCATGTTGCAGCGGGTTACGGAGTTGTTGAAACGACATTCAGCACGCGTGGCTGCGGGCCAGCCTCCGTTGAACCGGTGCTCTAGTAATCCGACGGATGCACTAGGAAGCACCTTCCAGAGCAGCCCTGCGGAAATCTGCGGGTGTGAGTCCGGTTGAGTCCTTGAAGATTTGCCCGAAGTGTGAGGCGCCTTTGAACCCCCGGCGCTTGGCGATCGCAGCGGCGGGCACATTGATGAGCATGGGGTCGGCCAGATCGCGGCGGCAGCGCTCGACACGCCGTTCCCGGATCCATGCGGAAACACTGATCCCGCTGTCTTGGAAGAGGCTGTGCAGATACCGCAAGGAGATGAAGTGTGCGCCCGCAATTTGCAGCGGGACAAGATCTGGGTTCCCCAGATGCTCATCAATGTACTCGTGGATCCGACGCATCAGGGATTCGCGTGTCTCCGTCTGGCGTGGTGGGACCTGTATTGCAGTTTGGCTCAGCAGCATAGATCCCACGAGATTCATGACACCGCTGACAGTCGAGTAACGATTGACATTAGCCATGGAGTCCAGTGTCTCGTTGAGGGTGCTGAGGAGCGCCCACACGGAAGGAGCCAAGCCAGAGCCAGCATCGATCCGCGTGGCAGTCATTTCGTTCAGAGCATCGTTTGAGGTGCTAATGAGCTTCTGCGGGAACTTGATGCACAAGGCTCGGTAGCCATCACTGCTGGCCAGCGAGGCTGGTTTTGTTGAATCGTAAAAAGTGAATTGCCCGGGCCTGAGGACGGCCGTCCGGTCATCCTGTGTCAGCCGGAATTCGCCCGAGAGTTGCAGCGTCATCAGGTACTCGGGGCGCTGACCGTGTTCAATTTTAGAAGCATCACGGTAGGCGGCGTGCCGATCGCAGGTCATGTTGATGAATTCGAGGTCCGCAAATGGCCTGCTCTGTACAGACCCCTTGAAGGACTGCGGTTCATCGAAATCGAAATCAAAGCTCAGCAGCGAGCGTGCCACAGTGTCACGCCAACTGGTGAACGACGCCGGTTGATCTGTCGATGTTCTTTGTTGCGCTGAGCCCGCTGAGCCCGCTGAGTTTGCATGAGCCATGGCAAACACCCTCCTCGGATCGCCTGGTTGAATTCCCCGTTCCTGCCTGCCGCGCTGCGCAACTGGTAGGTGGGTGCATTCTACCGCGTTGGTTGTGGCGCGCGTCACCCGTCAAGTTTCGTCGCTTCCGTGCATGTCCGAAGCAATGCACGGATTCGACAGCAGGGTGCACGGTGCTTGGATGCCGGTGATCTGGATCACTAATACGCTCTGGGGGAAGGCCAGCAAGGCCATCCAGCGGCTAGCTTCACTGCGGCCGCCAGATGAATCCGATTACCGACATAAGGACGTGCGGACGACGATGTCTACTGCCCGAACAGCTGCGGACACAACGCCGCGAAGCATCCAGGAACTTTTCGATCTGACCGGCGAGACGGCCGTCGTTACAGGAGCCGGCAGCGGACTAGGCAAAGCGATAGCCGAGATTCTTGCTCTGGCCGGAGCCCAAGTGGGGTTAATCGATGTAAACCAAGATCGCCTTGCCACGGTCGGGGCCGGTATCGAGGCCAACGGTGGGAAGACTTTCAGCCTGACCGCCGACGTCTCCGATTCCACCTCGATTGCCTCCGCCATCGAAGACATCAAGGACCACTTCGGCGGACTGAACATCGTCTTCGCCAACGCCGGAATTTCCCGCGGGCCAGGTTTCCAGGAGGCCGAGGGTACGCTGACGGGCACACGGCGGGAGGACTGGAACGCGGTGGTGGACGTCAATCTCAATGGCGTCTTCAACACCCTCGGGGTCGCATCGGGAGCGATTGCCGACGGCGGGCGGATCATTGTCACCGCGTCCACCGCTGGACTCCGTGCAGATCCAATGGTCGGTTATGCCTATGTGGCCACCAAGGCCGCCGTCCTCAACATCGTGCGTCAGGCGGCACTGGAACTGGCTCCACGAAACATCCGGATCAATGCAATCGCACCAGGTCCGTTCCGAACGAATATTGCAGGCGAAGGAGCTTTGGACGCCCCCGAGCTCAACAGTATGTGGGCGCAGACCATCCCCTTGGGCCGGATGGCTCATCCGGAGGAACTGAAGGGGCTGGCGCTTCTCCTGGCATCCAACGCCTCGAGCTTCATGACCGGCGGCGCCTACGCCATCGACGGCGGCGCCCTCGCTCTGTCGCATGCGCACTGAACCACATGCTGCACCGGCCGCTTCGGCCGGTGCTCGGACGACAGGCACGGATGGACACACTATGAGCACAGCATCCCAGTACGTCCTTGAAGCCAGGGACATCAGCAAACACTTCGACGGCGTGTTCGCATTGAACGAAGTGGACCTTCAGATCCGGACGGGTGAGATCCATGCACTGCTGGGCGAGAACGGTGCCGGCAAAAGTACACTCATCAAGGTCCTTACCGGTGTTTACGCTCCCGACTCCGGCACAATGCACCTTGAAGGCGAGGGCATAACGTTCAAGGGGGTAAGCAGCGCGCATAAGGCCGGCGTCGTAGCGCTCTACCAGGAACTGTCCATCGTGCCCAACGTCTCCGTTGCGGAGAACATCGTGCTGGGTGACGACATGCCAACCCGTGCCGGGCTGGTCGATTGGAAAGAGCTTCGCCGGATTGCCCGTGAGCAGCTCGACCGGCTCAATCAAGGCCAAATCCCGGTTCAGCGAATGGCCGGTCGGCTCACTCCGGTCCAGCAGACCATGGTCGCGGTCGCGCGTGCCATCGCCGTCAAAGCCAAGGTCCTGATTCTCGATGAGCCAACTGCCGCACTGACGGACCATGAGATCCAGGATCTGTTTCGGGTGCTCCGCAACCTCCGCGCCGAGGGCGTCGCCATTGTCTACGTTTCCCACCGGCTGGAAGAAGTGTTTGAGCTCTGCGATCGGGCAACCATTATGCGCAACGGTCGCGTGATGACGACGACGGATGTAGCTGACACGACCATCCGCGAGGTCATCTCCACCATGGTGGGGCGGAACCAAGAGGACCTGTTCCCCACCCGGGGGATTCCGGGTGCCAGTACGGCAGTGGAAATCCACAACCTGTCGGGCCAGCGGGTCAAAGATGTTTCGCTTTCGGTTAAGGAAGGCGAAGTGCTCGGAATCGGAGGTCTGGCCGGATCTGGCCGCAGCGAACTGCTACGCATTATCGCCGGCGCACAACGGCATACTTCTGGTCGGATTGTCATCGACGGGCAGGAGACCAACCACAAGTCGGTGGCTGCCGCGCTGAGCCATGGCGTAGCTCTCGTCCCGGAAGAACGGCGCAGTCAGGGAGTGGTACTGTCCCAATCCATCGGTGAGAACATCGCCGTTGGGAATTTGACGTCGATCAGCAAATGGGGACTGGTAACGCGGGCCCGCATCAAGTCCTTGGCATCGAACTCGATAGCGGAGCTCCAGATCAAGAGCCGCGGACCCCACCAAACGGTAGGCCAGCTCTCTGGCGGAAACCAGCAAAAAGTTGTGCTTGCCAAATATTTGGCACGGAACCCCAAAGTCCTGCTGCTTGACGAACCAACCCGGGGCATCGACGTCGGCACGAAGTCTGAAATCTACGGGCTGATACGAGGGCTGGCGGCAAAAGGCGCCGCCGTCATCGTGGTCAGTTCCGAGTTGCCGGAATTGATCGGCTTGGCCGACCGCATCGTCCTGATGCACGAAGGACATATCTCCGGCGAAGTCTCGGCAGCAGGCGCTGACGAAGAGCAGCTTCTGTCGTATTGCTATGGAAGGGCAGCATCATGAACACTGCACAGAAAACACCGGTGGAGAACAAGCCGCCGCAAGGATCAACTATGCAGACCCGCGCGGCAGCAGGGGAGGGTGCCCGCCGGTATACCTCGGCGCTTGGTGCCATGAAGTCCGGCGGGACAATCATCGGCTTCATCCTGCTGGTGGCCGTCTTTGGCATGATGCGTCCGGAGGTGTTCCTGACCTTCGGGAACCTGCGCAACGTGCTGGAGCAGGTGGCTATCTTGGCGATCATCGCCTCGGTGCAGACCGTGGTGATGGTAGTGGGGAACTTTGACCTCTCCGTCGGTGCGACGGCATCGCTTTCCGGGGCCGTTGTCGCCCAGCTGTTGATCGGCGGCCAAGGAATCGCAGTCGCCATTGCTGGCGCGTTGGTGGTAGGAGCCCTCGTGGGCGCGGTCAACGGGTATCTGACTGCCTACCTGAAACTTTCTGCTTTCGTGGCCACCCTTGCCACCATGACATCCGTCTCGGGGTTGGCTTTTATCGTCACCGACGGCACCACGCTGTTCGGGCTGCCGCAGGGGTTTATGTCCCTCGGGCAGGGCCGTTGGCTGGGGCTGCCGATCCCGATCTTCGTGGCCATTGCCATTGCAGTCATGGTGTGGTTTGTGCTTCGTAACACCACCATCGGACGTCGCTGGCACGCCGTTGGCGGCAACGCCGAAGTCGCCAAGCTCAGTGGGGTCCACGTGAACCGGGTCCGTTTCCTGGCCTTCGTGGTTGCCGGTGCTGGTGCTGCCTTGGCCGGCGTGGTCCTCACCAGCAGGCTGGCCAGTGCTACGGCCACCAGCGGAGACTCCTACATGCTGCTGGCCATCGCCGCTGTCTTCCTGGGCATGACGATCTCCAAGGAAGGCACAGCGAACATCGGCGGAACCCTGATCGGCGTGGGCATACTCGGCGTCCTGAGCAACGGCCTGAACATCATCGGCGTCAGCACCTACGTGCAGCAGTTCCTGACCGGCATCATCATCATCGCTGCCGTGGCGTTCTCGCGGCTGGGCAACAAGGGAGTTTCCTAACGTGAAAAAGTTACTCGCACTGATCAGCAGCCTGGCAATGGCCCTCATCCTCGCCGGTTGCGGGGGAAATGCAGAATCCTCCGAAGGAGCATCGGACGACGTTGAAGTCGCCGTCATCACCGGTTCCTATGGCACCCCGGCTGCCAAGTACGCCATCGATGCTTTCAAAGAGCTCGGCACAGGCAAGGGCTGGAATGTCACCGTGGCGGATACCGACTTCGACTTCAACCAGGTCAACTCCCTAATGCAGGATGCGTCGCTGCGCCAGGTGGACGCGATTGTGCTTGGGTTCCCCACACCTGAACAGATCACCGTTGGCCTGCGCGCGGCCAATGACGCGGACGTGCCCGTTTACGTGATCGATGGCGGAACAGCGCCGATGGAAGGAGTTGCACTGAACGTCACCAGCGACTCTGTACAGCTGGGCGAAATCAGTGCACAGGCCCTGCTGGACGCCATGGGCGGCCCCGGCAAGGTACTGGTCATTGGCCATGATCCGCATCCGGGCATCCGGCTGCGGACTCAGGAAGCCATTTCCTATCTGGAGAAGGCCGGTGCCGAAATCGTAGACATCAAGCAGGTAAAAGAACCGGCCTCATCCCAGGGTGAAGCACTAAACTTCGCCACTGATTTCCTGCAGGCCAATGCGGATGATCTCGACGGCGTATGGGCCGGCTGGGACGCAGCAGCAATGGGCGTGGTGCAGGCGCTCAACTCTGCTGATCGAACAGAGATCCCCGTTACGGGCATTGAGGCCACCGATCAGGCAGTGGCGGAAATCGGCAAGGACGGGCCTTTTATGGCTACCGTCTTCCAAGACTGGGATGCCATCGTCGGACGCATGGCAGAAGTCATGGAGGCAGATTTCAACGGCACTGACCCTGTCACTAACTACGAAGAAATGCCGGGAATCCTCGTGAACCAGGACAACCTGGACAGCTTCAACTCCTGACTTCCTCACTCCTTTTCGAAAGGCAACGATCAAAAATGCGCAATAACAGATTCCTGGCTGCCGCGGCTACAGCTGCAGTCACCCTCCTGGCCGTCACCGCTTGCGGCGGAGGCGCCGACGCATCAGCGGAGCCTGAAGACAACGGGGCCCCGGTGGTGGCCGTCTTCACCGCCTCCTATGCCACACCCGCCGTCAAGACTGGCGTGGACATGTTCGAGGATCAGGCCACCGAGAAGGGTTGGCAGGTGTCCGTGTCGGATAGCGCCAACGACTACAACAAGCTCAATGCCCAGATGCAGGATGCCATTTCCCGGGATGTGGACGCCATCGTCATGGGATACACCTCGCAGGAAAAGACCAGCCTGGGAGTTTCAGCTGCCAATGATGCCGACATCCCGGTCTTTGCCATCGACGCCGGTATCGAACCGTACGAGCCCTATGCGCTGAACGTGACCAGTGACAATACACAGCTCGCGACCGCGAGTGCCCAGGCGATCATCGATGCCAATCCCGACGGCGGGGATGTTCTGATTGTGGGCTGGGACTCTCATCCGGGCATCCGCCTTCGCACCGACGTGGCTACCGAGCTATTCGAGAAGAACGGCTTCAATGTTGCCGCCAATCACCAGATCCAGTCACCCGGGGCCGCCCAGGAGGAAGCACTGTCCTTCGTGCAGGACTACCTCCAGTCACATCCAGGCGAAGCAGCGCCGGTTGGTGTTTGGGCCGGGTTCGATGCTGCCGGTTTCGGAGCGGTCCAGGCAGCCGAGGCCGCCGGCGCCGAAGGTATTGCCGTGGCCAGCATGAATGGCGATGATTTCGCCATTGCCGAGATCGCCAAGGGTGGTCCGTTCATTGCCACTGTGCTGCAGGACTGGCCCACCATCATCGGCGATGTGGTCAGCGCAATGGACACCTACTTCACTGACGGCACCCTTCCCGAAAACAACCACATAGAAATCGAGGGAACCCCGATCACCAAGGGCAACGCCAGTGAGTTCTAAAATCCAGGGGGCAGTGCTGACCGCCCCGGGCTCCTTGGAATTGAAGGCGTTGCCCGAACCGGGAGAACCAGGACCTGGGCAGGTCCTGCTCAGTCCGGAGGCCGTAGGAATCTGCGGTTCGGACCTGCACTATTTCAACGGGGACATAGGTGCTTTGACCGGTGAGAGCGACTGGTTTCCTCGAGTGCTCGGCCACGAATTCGCGGCCATTGTCGTGGCGATCGGCGACCGAGTGGATCCGGCCCGGATCACTCCGGGAAACCGCGTAGTGGTCTGGCCGCTGGAAACCTGCGGCAGCTGTTACGCCTGCGACCACGGAAGGGAAAACGCCTGCTACGACATGCGAATTATCGGTGTCCACCGGGACGGAGGCATCAGCCAGCGGCTTCTCGTCCAGCAAAGGGCCGTGTTCCCGATCGCCGATACGGAGCCGGAAATCGCTGCCTTCACTGAACCGCTCTCCGTGGCCGTACATGCACTGGCCCGCGTCAACATCGGTGAAGATCAACCCGCCAAGGGAACGCGCGTAGCGGTACTGGGCGGTGGGCCGATCGGGCAGGCTGTTTCTCTGGCCGCAACAGTTTGGGGTGCAGACACCGCCGTCGTCGATCTTAAAGCGGACCGCAGAGCGATGGCGGAGCGTCTCGGGGCAAAGCTGACGTTGGGCGCCAGTCAGCGTGCTGTGCCAGAGGAGCTGCGGAAGTGGAGCGGAGGCTACGGGCCAGATGTTGTCATTGATACCACAGGGGTTCCTTCGGTCTTGTCGCAGGCAGTCGACATTGTCGCGCGCGGTGGGGACGTCGTCGTCGTTGGTCTGACCGGAGGAAGCGCGCCGTTTTCGTCCGGCGTGCTGCCGGAGAAGGAGGTTTCCATCCATGGGGCTAGCTGCGCGGGCCCGAAGGATTTTGCTGCTGCAGTCCGGTTGGTTGAATCCAACAACGACGCCGTTGCCGCCTTGATCTCCCATGTCCTCCCCTTGGAGAGGGTCAAAGACGCGTTCGGGGTGGCGCATGAGGCAGCTGAGGGAACAATGAAGGTAGTCGTCAGAATTCCGTGAACCAGTTGCAATTGCACTACTTCGAAAGGGCATTTTCCAGATGGTTTCTTCCATTGCACTTCCCCGCATCATGCGGATCGGCGGCGGAGCTGCCGGCGAGCTCGGCAGCGTTCTAGCAGGTTTGGGCCTGTCCAGGCCACTGCTCGTCACCGATAAGTTCCTGGCCAGCACCGGCGCAGCTGACCGGTTACTCGCCAACCTCAGGGATGCAGGGCTGGATGGTGAGGTGTTTTCCGAAACTGTTCCGGACCCGACCACCGACTCGCTGCTCGGAGGACTGGAAGCGGTTGCAGCCCACCGCGCCGACTGCCTTGTCGGCTTCGGCGGCGGCAGCCCGATGGATACGGCCAAGGCTCTGGGGCTGCTTTCGGCGCAGGGCGGAGAAATGCGCGACTACAAGGCGCCGCGGAACAACAGCGGCCCCGCCCTGCCCGTTATCGCCATCCCGACAACTGCCGGAAGCGGATCCGAAGCCACGCAATTCACGGTCATCACGGACAGTGCAACTGACGAGAAAATGTTGTGCACGGGTCTGGCTTTCCTTCCCGTGGCCACGATTGTCGACTATGAGCTGACCATCTCGATGCCTGCAAGGCTGACCGCAGATACCGGGGTTGATGCACTCACCCACGCCGTCGAGGCGTATGTCAGCAGGAAGGCGAACGCGTTCTCAGATGGCTTGGCTCTGACCGCTATCGGCACCATCGGCCGGAACATCCGCCGGGCGTATGCGGACGGTGACGACGGTGAAGCGCGGGAAGCCATGATGTTTGCCGCCACGCAGGCCGGCATCGCTTTTTCGAATTCCAGTGTGGCCCTGGTGCACGGCATGAGCCGGCCGATCGGGGCGCATTTCCACGTGGCCCACGGCCTGTCCAATGCCATGCTGTTCCCGGCAGTCACGGCCTTTTCCGTGCATGGCGCGCTCAGCAGATATGCAGACTGCGCACGTGCCTTCGGAGCCGCCGGGCAAGGCGATTCCGATGCACTGGCCGCTGGCAAGTTGGTCGAAGCCCTTGCTGTCCTCTGCAAGGACCTGGACGTTCCGACGCCGCAGAGCTACGGCATTGACCAAGAGAAGTGGACTGAGCTGACCCCGCTGATGGCACAGCAGGCGCTCGCTTCCGGGTCCCCGGGAAACAACCCCATCGTTCCTACAGCAGACCAGATCGAGGATTTGTACGCCCGGATTTACAGCTGAGAACGATACGGGAGATTCGTCTTGGCAGTTACCCCGCGTGCTGGACGCCGGCGCCCGGAAGACGGACGATAAACTCCGTCTTCCCCTCGCTGCTGCTGACGTCGATGCGGCCGCCGTGCGACTTCACGATGGCATCCACGATGGACAGGCCCAGGCCGTGGGTGCCGCTGCGGTCGGAGCGGGCGGTGTCGGCCCGGGTGAAGCGGGAGAAGATCTTGTCGATGAAGTCCGAGGGGATACCGGGGCCGTCGTCGGCCACCGTCAGGACGGCGGCGCCGGGCTCGGCGGCCAGCGAGGTGACCACGGTGGTCCCGGGGCCGGTGTGTTTGTGCGCGTTGGTCAGCAGGTTGATGAGGACCTGGCGCACCTGGCCGGGGTTGGCCCGCACGGTCACCGGGTCATCGGGCAACTGCAGGACCCAGCGGTGTTCGGGGGCGGCGGCGCGGATGTCGCTGACGGACTCGACCACCAGCTGGGTCAGATCGACGTCGTGCTGTTCCGCCCGGTGCCCTTCCTCCATCCGCGCCAGCAGCAGCAGGTCTTCGACCAGCGCCGTCATCCGTTTGGACTCGGACTCCACGCGCGAAATGGAGGAGCGGCCTTCTTCGCTGAGGTTCTCGGTCAGCCGGATCATTTCGGAGTAGCCGCGGATGGCGGTCAGGGGAGTGCGCAGTTCGTGGCTGGCGTCGGCGACGAACTGGCGGAGCTTGGTTTCGCTGCGGTGTCGGGCACTGAACGCGCCGGCAACGTTGTCCAGCATCAGATTGAAGGCGTGGCCCAGCCTTCCCACTTCGGTGGCCGGGACCGCGATCCCGGCGGGCACGCGTTCGGCCATGGCGACTTCGCCTTCGCCCAGCGGCAGCCGGGAGACGCGGGTTGCAACGCCGGAGAGCTCCTCCAATGGGCGCAGGGTACGGCGGATAATGAGCGTGCCCAGCAGCGCCGCGGCGACCAGTCCTGCCGCGGAAACCACCGTCATGGTCCGGGTCAGGGAGGCCAAGGTTTCCTCCTTGGCGAGCAGCGGCAGGCCGGTGACGATGGTGTATTCGCGGTCCGCGTTGTAAGTCGCCACCAGCCGGTAGTCGCCCACCGAAAGCGTGCGGTCAACAGGCGGAACGTCGAGGGACAACTCGTCGAGGATCTCTTCATCCGCCTCTGTCAGCTCCTGCCTGCCGCCGTCGGGGGTGAAGATGCCGGCGCCCCGGACGCCGTGGTGGCTGATGCGCGCGTTCAGCGTTCCCCCCTGGGTGCCTGGTCCGCTGAGCGGATCCGCAACATTCTCCGAATCCTGGGCGCCGCCGTCGTCCTCTTCATCGTCTTCATCGTTACGGTCCCGGCGGAACTCTTCCTGCGACCGGTTGGCCCGGAAGGAGGCCTGCGCCAGCTGCTCGTCCAGCTGCCCGGTCAGGAACGAGGTCATCGCCGCGTGCGCAGAGAGGCCGACGGCGAGGCAGATCGCGGCCAGCAGCGCCAGCGTGATCAGGACCAGCTTGGTGCGCAGCTGCCATTTCCGGAACGGGCGCCACCCGCCGCTGCGCCCGTGGCCGGACGCAGGCGCCGACGGCGGGAGGGAAGGCCGCTTGTCGCTCTGCATGGGCTTCTCTTTCAATCTGACCGATCCACTGATGGGATGTAGTAACTGTAGTGGTTATTGTTGAAACAGTATCCGCGCAACTTGTTACCAGGGGAGTAATCATGGCCGCACAGGATCCCACCGAACTGGTCAGCGGGTTGCCCAAACTCCGCCATCCGGACGGCAGCCCCGTCCGGGCGCTGGTGGTCGATGACGAGCCGCAGCTTTCGGACCTGGTGCGGATGGGACTGCGGATGGCCGGCTGGGACGTGCACGTGGCCCATGACGGGCCGTCGGCGGTGAAAATTGCCCGCGATATCCGCCCGGACGTGCTGGTGCTGGACGTGATGATGCCAGGGTTCGACGGCGTGGAGGCGCTGGGCCGGATCCGGTCTTTCTCGCCCAACGTGCCCGCCCTGTTCCTGACCGCAAAGGATGCCGTGGCGGACCGGATCACCGGCCTGGCCGCGGGCGGGGACGACTACGTGACCAAGCCGTTCAGCATGGAGGAAGTGATGCTGCGCCTGCACCGGCTGGTCCAGCGCTCCGGCGTGGCGGCAGCGGCAGCGGCCGAACTGGTGGTGGGGGACCTGGTCCTGAACCTGGATACGCGCGAGGTCACCCGAGCCGGGACGGACTTCCAGCTCACGGCCACGGAATTCGATCTGCTGCATTACCTGATGGACAACGCCCGTACGGTGGTCAGCAAGAGCCAGATCCTGGACCATGTGTGGAACTACGATTTCGGTGGGCAGAACAACATCGTGGAGCTCTACATCTCCTACTTGCGCAAGAAGATCGACGCCGGCCGCTCGCCGATGATTCATACCGTCCGCGGCGTGGGTTATGTCCTCAAACCAGCCGTTTGAGGGGCCGGTCGAGGGAAGAAGTTCGGCCGGTCCGGCGGCGTGCACCGGGCCGGCAGGGCGGCCGGTCCGAAGGGGGCGGTTCGGACCGGCGAGACTCACGGTTACAGCGGCTGGGTGACGAATTCGAGAAGCTCCGGAATGACCGGCTGGATTTTCGTCACCCAGAAATAGATACCGCAGGCGATCAGGCCTGCGGCCAGGATGGTCCACGTGAACCACGACGATGACCAGAAATGCCCGCGGCTCCCCGCCCCGGGGGAGCGGGTGGTACCGGGGGATTTCGTGGTCCGGTTGGTCCCGCTTGTCGTGGCCATGGCCCGTGCGCCGGGCAGCCGATGGAATTTGTTTGCCATGGTTTAAGGATGGAACCGCGGCATATGCGGGCCCTATGGTGAACCTGTGGACGGGCTGTGTAGGGAAACCGGACCGCGCCCCGCCTTGCTGGCGGTGAAGGCCAGCAGCTCCAGGGGGCCCCGGCGCGCGGAAACCCGGTAGGCAATCCCGACGGCCGTGAAGACGAGGACCTGGCCCCAGAAGAGCAGGTTTTCCCCGACCTCGATTTCAGTGGTGTAGACGAAGCTCATGACCAGCACGTGCGCGCTGTAGAGGGTCAGCGTCATACCGCCGGGACCTGCGAGAGCCAGCATTCCCCGTCCGGCAACGCGGGCAAGCAGCAGGCACAGTCCCAGCACCATCGCCGCGCTGCCCATCGTGTTGAGCAGGTCCAGCGTGGTCCCGGAGTGCGGGGCACCGACGGCCAGCCACCAGCCCGATGTCGTCTGGTCCACCTCCGAAACGTCCAGCAGCAGCCGGTTGTCCCACTCCGCCAGGTCCCCGCTGTCGACCTCGCCGGTGGCCAGCAGGGCGCTGCTGCCGCCGAGGCCATTGAGCAGGAACGCGCTGGTCAGCTGGGCCGCGACCACCGCGGCGGCACCGCCGGCGGCCAGCCACAGCTGGACCCGGACGGAATCCAGCGCCAGCCGGCCCAGCAGCAGGCCGAGCAGCAGGTAGCTCAGCCATTGGAACACCGGGTAGGGCCCGGTAAAGAACAGGCTGGAAAGCAACGCGACCGGGTCGGCCAGGTTGGTCCAGCTGGGATCGGTGTCAATGACGGCCATGAACGGAGCTTCATAGAGCACCGGCCGCACCAGATACGCGATGGCGGGGGAGAGCAGCGTCCACGTGGCGGTGAATACGGCCAGCTGCCTGATGCCCATCGTGAGGAACGGCAGCGCGAGGACGAACAGCAGCGAGTAGCAAACGAGGATGATCGCGACATCGACCCAGAACAAGCCCAGCGTCAGACCGACGACGGCGATGACCGCGGCCCGTGCCGCGATGCCGCGCCGGCCGGCTGACGCCTGCGCTCCCGTATGGCGGTGCACGCCGCCGCTGACCAGGGCCAGTCCGACGCCGGCCATCACGGCGAACAGGGCGGAGGCCCGGCCGTGGAAGACGGCCGCCAGCCAGGACACGGAGTCCGTCTGCTCGTTGTACAGGCTGAAGATGTGGACTGCCATCATGCCGATCAGCGCGATGCCTCGCGCGGCATCCACCCCGACGAGCCGGGGTCTCTTCGGCGGCGGCCCCTCGCCGGGGTGGTCGGACTGGTTGGCGGAGAGGCGCGATGAGATTGACATGTCCCCAGCCTTCGGGGCCCGGTTAAGCAGTCCTTATGTCCTTCCTATGAACCCGCTGTGAAAGGGGGTCTCCCAAGGAAACTATAAGGACGGCGGCTGGGCAATAGCTGAGGCTACTTGACTGATGGTGCCCGCCGCGCCGTCCACCGTGATGGTGTCGCCGGTGGCGATGCGGGTGGTGGCGTCGGGGACACCGACGACGGCGGGGATGCCGTACTCACGAGCGACGACGGCGCCGTGGGAGATGGGTCCGCCCATCTCCATGACCAGGGCGCCGGCGGTCAGGAACAGCGGAGTCCAGCCGGGATCGGTAGACGGTGCGACCAGGATTTCGCCGGGCTCCAGGTGGGCGCCGGCCGGGTCCAGGATGACCCGCGCCTGGCCGGTCACGGTGCCTGCCGAGGCGGGTGCCCCGGTGAGGGTGCCGGGCGGAAGGTGGGCCCCCGCCGTCGTTGTTGCGGAAGCGCTTGCCCCCATGGCGGCCTCGACGTCCGTGCCGTCGGAGAGCAACAGGCGGGGGATGCGGCGGCGTCGCAGTTCGCGGTTGTAGGTGCGGCGGCGCTCGGCGGCGAGCTCGTGCAGGTCCGCGCCGCGCAGGCCTACGCGGGTTTCGGCGAGGTCCAGGAAGAAGATGTCCTCGGGGTTGGCGATCCGGCCCGCACCGGCCAGGACCGTTCCGACCTGCCGGAGCTGGGCACGGAGCGCGGCGAGGGCCACGATGAGGCCGAACTTCGGGTACTCGCGCCGGCCCGCGGTGGCCCTGACCCTGCGCAGACCGTAGGCCACGAGCCTGCCGCGGATCCGGCCTCTGGTCCGGGCGCGCTGGGTCAGCTCCGCCGCCTTGGCTTCGGCGGTTGCGGCGGCGCGGGCGAATTGCCGGTCCGGGGCCTGGTCCGGATCGTTCAGGCGCAGGTAGTTGGCGAGCACATTGATGATGTGGGCCGGCTCCTCGGACCAGCGCGGGATGCCGAGATCGATTTCCGCCACCGCGCGGTGGCCGTACTTGTCGAGGAACGCGGTCAGCTCGCGCTGGGCGACGGCGGGGAGCGAGCCTTCGGCATAGCGGCGGGCAAGCTCCGGCGGGTCCTCATGGGTCAGCGCTTGCGCTGCGTCGGCGTCGTCGCGGATGATGGTGGCGGCGTGCCACAGCTCCAGATCCATCTGCGTGGTCACGTTGTCCGGCAGCCCGCGCAGGACGGCCTGCAGGTCACCGGGCTGCACCAGCGGGCCCAGCAGCCAGCGCACGATGCCCAGCCAGATGTAGCCGGCGGCCGGGGGCGGCAGCTGCTTGAGCAGGCCCGGCGTGATCATCCTGCCGAGCATGCTTTCGACGAAGTCCAGCCGCCGGGCGGGCGTGGCAGGCTCGGGAAGCACCAGCATCCGGTGGAATTCCTGCTCCGCCCGCCTGCTGCGTTCCAGCGCGGCGGCAGGCCGGACCAGGCCGTGGAGCACCTGGGGAATCATGGCCAGCTGCGGCATGGATTTGAGCGAGCCTTTCAGCGATCCCCTTAGCGAACCCTTGAGCGCGCCCCGTTTCGGCGTGCTGAGGATGGAGAACCGCGGATCCTCCATCAGGTACTTCAGTGCTCCGACCGAGCGGGCATCGGCCGCCCTCATGGCAGCAGGGATGATGCGCCGTCCGGTCTTGCTCCGCAGCACCGGCGTCACATCCACGAAGAGCCGCAGCCCGGCCTGGCTGTAACTGAAGGGGACCGGCGCCCCGTAGTTCCCGCCCGCCGGCCGGTAGGCGTCGGCCAGCACCTCGAACGCGGACAGCCCCATCGGCGTCAGCGGCCGGGTGAGCCCCTGCAACAGGCTTGCGCAGAGGTAGGCGCGGGTGCCGCCGTCGTTCGCGCTGCCTGTCTCCACGGGCTCGGGCAGCGGGTACAGGGTGGTGATGGGGCGCGATTGCACCAGCTGGATTGCACCGTCGGGCCCGATGGCCCACTCCAGATCCTGCGGTTCGCCGAAGTGTTCCTCCGCTCGGGCGCCGAGTTCGGCCAGGGCCCGGACCTGCTCATCGTCCAGGCACGCCTCGCCGCTGCCGGCGGGGTTGTCGCCCGGCGTCCGCCCGGGTTCGTCGTCCGCAGTCCGCCCAAGAGTGTCGCCGAGCGTCCGCTCGAGGATCCGCCCGCTGGCGGTGTCCACCACGATCTGGTCCGGATTCACCGCGCCGCTGACCACCGCCTCGCCCAGCCCGGGTGCGGCATCGATCACCGCCTCGTGGCGCCGGCCGGTGAGCGGGTTGGCTGTGAACAGCACGCCGGAAACCTCGGCGTCCACCATCCGCTGAACAACGACGGCGATGCTCACCGAACGCTGGTCGATTCCGTTATCGCTGCGGTAGGCCACCGCCCGTTCCGTCCAGAGCGAGGCCCAGCACCGGCGGAGCGCATCGAGCAGCGCGTCCTCGCCGACCACGTTGAGGTAGGTGTCCTGCTGCCCGGCGAAACTGGCCTCCGGCAGGTCTTCGGCGGTGGCGGAGGAACGCACCGCCACGGCCAGGCGCCCATCGCCGTCGTTGTTCCCGAGCTCCGCGTAAGCAGCGCGGACGGCGTCGGCGATATCGTCCGGCATCGGCGCAGCTTCCATTGCGGAGCGGGCACGTTCCGCCAGCCCGGCCAGCGCGGCAGCTCCTTCGGCGGAGGTGTCCCGGCTTCCGCCGGCGCTTGCCCCTGTACTGGCGCTTGCCCCTGTACCGGCGCTTGCCCCGGCACCCACTCCCGCCTCCAGTTCAGCCAGGATTGCATCCAGGCCGGCCTCCGCCGCGACCCGCTGGTACGCCGTCGTCGTAATACAGAATCCATCCGGCACCGGCAGGCCGGCGTTGATGAGCACGCCGAGGTTCGCCGCCTTGCCGCCCACCCAGGCGAGCATCCCGCCGTCGACCTTCGCCAGCGGGAGGACGGTTCCGGGCCGGTCCAGCAGGTGGCGTGCGGCGCTGTTCATCATCGGGCTCCTTTAAGTTAGGTCGTCTAGATCAGGTCGTCCATCAGCCGGGCGAGGATATCGTTCATGGCCAGCAGGCCGATCAGCTTGTTGCCCTCCACCACCACCATCCGGTTGAGGTGGTAGCGGCTCATGAGCGCCGCGGCCTGGTGCACGGAGAGGTCCTCGCCCACAGTGATCACCGGTTTCGACGCGGCGTCGTACACATTGAGCAGGTCCACATCTCCCTCCTCGGCGACCACGGTGCGCAGCAACTCGTTGTAGGTCAGCAGCCCCCAGGCATCGTGGGGGTGCTGGCGCTCCACCACCAGGCTTTTCACCTGGCGGGTTTTCATCACCGACAGCGCATCGCGCAGGGTGCTGAACGGGGAGATGGTGACGATGTTGCGCACCATGACGTCCTTGACGGTCAGCATGGGACTCCTCCTGTGATCTCGTGTCCTCTAGTATCAGCTGTCTTCATGGCGCATGCGCTCCTCGAATTTGGCCACCTGGCGCAGGTCGATCCCGGTCAGGTGCTCGATGGGAATGCTGAAGGCGAGGCCCCGGGAGTTGCCGTCGTTGACCAGGATGGTGTGCAGTTCCTTCAGGATCGAGGTGGACAGGTGCGAGCCCACCACCATCAGCAGCACGGACTGCGAGCCCTCGAACGTCAGGCCGAAAAACGTCCGCTTGGACTCGCCGCCGATGCCTTTGCCCGGCAGGATGGTCACACCCGTGGCGCCGGCGCGCTGGGCGTGCTCGATGACCCGGTCCTCCAGATGGTCCGGGGCGATCACGACGACGGCGGTGAATTTCATGACGTTTCCTTCCGCAGGGTGGGAATTCTTTCCAGGAGCATGGCATAGAGCAGGACGGAGATGATCGGGAAAATGGACGCGAAGGCGATCAGCCCGAAGCCGTCCATCAGCGCATCGCGGCCCTCGAGCGCGGTTGCCAGCCCGATGCCCAGGGCGGTCACGAGCGGGACGGTGACTTCCGACGTCGTGACTCCGCCGAGGTCGAAGGCGAGGGCGACAATGTATTTGGGCGCCAGGAAAACCAGAACAACGACGACGCCGTAGGACGCCATGACGTAGTAGTGGAACGGCCCGCCGACGAGGATGCGGTAGACGCCCAGTGTGATGCCGGCCGCCACCCCGACGGCGACGACGATGCGGATGACGGAGCCGTTGAGCCTGCCGCGGGAGGCGTCCTGGGCCTGGCTGCCGATCGCCACAAGCGCCGGCTCGGCCATGGTGGTGGCGAAGCCGATCAGCAGGGCGAACAGCAGGATGAGCACCGGCACGTCGCGCTCGATCAGCTGCTCGGCCATCTGCGTGCCGATGGGGAAGAGCCCGATTTTGAGTCCGACGACGAAGGCATACAAGCCCACCAGGACCATCACGAAGCCGACCATGACCCGCACCGGGTGGGCGATCTTGTGCTTGAGCACCAGATAGTGGAAGAACAGGACCACCAGGACGATAGGCAGCACATCGCGCACCGTCTCGGCGAGCCCGAGGGCGAAGTCCGCCGCCCAATGGCCGGGCCCGGCCCCGGGTGCGGCGGCAACGGCTCCGGTGTTGCCGAAGGTGTAGACCCAGACCCCGTACAGCTGCACGCCGATAATCGGCACCATCACACACAGTGCCACCAGGCCGAAGCCGTCCGCGAGCACGCTGCGCCCCCTGATCGAGTTGGCAAGACCCAGGCCGATGGCGGCGATCATCGGTACGGTCACGATGTTGGTGGTGACGCCCCCGGAGTCGTAGGCGAGGCCGACAATCTCATCCGGCGCGATGAAAGTGATCGCCAGGGCCAGCGCGTAGCCGCCGATCAGCAGCCGGTGCACCGGCCAGCCCCGCAGGATGCGCAGCAGGCCCAGGACCAGGACAAAACCCACGGACACTGCGACGACCACGCGCAGCGTCAGCCCGTTGATCCTGCCATCGCTGACTATTTCGGCCTGTTCCGCGACGGCGATCAGGGCCGGCTCGGCGACGGCCGCCGCAAACCCGATGGCGAAGCCGAAGGCCAGCAGCAGTCCCAACGCACCGCGGCGGGTGAACTGGTTGGCGATGTTCTTGCCCACCGGAAAGACACTGAGGTCCAGGCCCTGCAGGAACAACGCGATGCCCACGCCCACGATCAGCAGCCCAACCACCAGCTGCAAGGGATCGTCGGGCAGCCCGCGGAAGACCACCAGTTGGAACACCGCCACCACCGCCACAATAGGCAGGAGATTCCTCATCGCCTTCAGGAATTCGCGGGCGAAGCCGGTGAGGTGTTCCATCTCGTCGGGGCTTTGTCTACGTGGCCTGCGCGTCCTGCCCGGTGTCGGCCCACAGTACGTCCAGGTTGCGGAAGACAGGCGGCCCGTCGCACAGAGAGGCGAACTTCTCGGCGAATTCGGAAGTCTCCGGACGGGCCGAATTTTCCATCGCCGACTCATACGAGTCGAACTCCACAATGGTGTAGTAGTTGCCGGGCCGGTCCCGGTCCGCGGTGACCTTTACCCCGCGGAAGCTGGCAGGCGTGCTACCTTCGGCCCTCGACGGCGTCCCCAGTTTTTCAATCTCCTCGATGCGCGAGGTTTTGAACTCGATGATCTGCACAAACCCGGCCATGGCGGTTCCTTGTTAGCGGTGGATGCTGATGCGCATCACGCTAGACCCCGCGGGGGAGCGGCGCAATAGTTGATGTCCCGGGCCACCAGGTGGCTGACCGCCCGGGACAGATCCCCCCAACAGCCACAGATCGAGCGAACGGTCCCGATCAATGGTTGCCGGGCAGGAGTGGGGTCCTTCCCGGCTCCTTACATGATCGGGGCAGTACCCCGTGCTAACGCTCAAGAACGGCTCAAGTTTTGTGCAAGAAACCGAAGTCCGCCAACTGCACGATGCTCCAGCGGCCTACCTGCTGCCGTTCGCCCGGGGTAAAGTGCACGGACGCGTCCGCCGCCAGCTCGTCCAGCACCCCGCCGTGGCCGGCGTCCTTCCGCTCGGTGGGCGCGGCGGCCGCACCGTCCTTGCCCTCCGCCGGGGCACCTTTCTCCTCCGCAGGGGCACCTTTGCGCTCCGCCGGCGGCATGTACGTGTGCACCAGCTCCCAGTTGCCCTCGAGCAGCTCGTGGTTATCCAGCGCCTCGGCCAGCTGCGCCGCCAGCAATCCCTCGGCGCCACGGTAGACGAAAACGGGAGGCGGGGCGCCGCCGTCGTTGTTGGGGGTTTCTGCTGCCGCGAAATACTCACCCTGAATGCTCATGCGAGCAGTGTAAGCACACAAATAACGACGGCGACAGGCCCCCCGGGCTCCGGCGCCGGCTCCTGCCGTGCGTCAGCCCTTGCCGAGGAAGCGCAGCAGGGCCTCGTTGACCTCGGCGGCGTGCGTCCAGAGCAGGCCGTGCGGCGCGCCCTCGATCTCGACGAACTCGGCGCTGGGCAACGCCTTGGCGAACTCGCGCCCCGTGGCGTCGATGGGCAGGATGTTGTCCGCCGTACCGTGCACGATCAGCGCGGGCACATCGATCTTGGGGATGTCCGCGCGGAAGTCGGTCAGCCACGCCGGCTGCGCGGCGATCGAGGCGACGGCCCCGGAGCGGGCGGCAATGTTCCAGCTGGCGTTGACGTGCTCCTGGCTCAGGCGCTCGGTGCCCAGAAACGTGTCGGAATTGTAGAAGTTCTTGAAGAACTCGGTGAAGAACGCGTACCGGTCCGCCGTCACCGCCTGGCCCAGCCCGTCGAACACCTCCTGCGGGACGCCGGTGGGATTGTCCTCGGTCTGCAGCAGGAACGGTTCGAGCGAACCGAGGAACGCGGCCTTGCCGACCCGCTTCGAGCCGTACGTGCCCAGGTAGCGGCCCACTTCGCCGGTGCCCATGGAGAAGCCCACCAGCACCACGTCGTTCAGGTCCAGGGTCTCCAGTACCGTGTTCAGGTCCGCGGCGAAGGTGTCATAGTCGTAGCCGGTGGTCGGTTTGCTGGACTGGCCGAAGCCGCGGCCGTCGTAGGTGATGACGCGGTAGCCGGCTGTCAGCAGCGCGGCGGTCTGCTTCTCCCAGGACGAGCCGTCCAGCGGGTAGCCGTGGATGAGGACAACGGGCTGGCCGCTGCCGTGGTCCTCATAGTGCAGTTCGATATTGGTGCTGTTCTCGGTTCCAACCTTGATGTAACCCATGGCAGACGTCCCTTCGACAGATGGCAACTCGGGGGTTTCCCCGCACTGCCCCCCAGCTTAGGCCCCGCGCGGCGGGACCGTCACGGCGGCGACCTCCTGCACCCGCGGACGGTCGTGGTCCCCATTTTCGACGACGCCGGTCTGCCACCAGAACTTCAGCCCGTCCGGGGTGTCTTCGAGGCCGGCCAGGTTGTTGTCGAACCACGGCCCCTTGATCGTTTGCCAGCTGAACGGCGGATCGGGCACCTTCGCGGACTTCGCCATCAGCGCGCCCACCGGGCCGGCAACGCCGTAGGACATGATCGCGGTGAAGGAGCGGATCAGCCGGGGCAGGGGGTTGCGGATCGGCGAGCAGACCGCCTGCACTATGCGGCTGCCGACGGGTCGCTGTACTTCGGCGACGTAGGAGAAGTGCACGTCCCCGGAGAGGAAGGTGATGGTTTCCGGGGCCGGCCCGCGCTCGCCGTCGGCCACCTCGAGCACCATGGCCGCCACTTCCTGGAAGCTTTTCTGGAAGGCGCCCCAGTGCTCCAGATCGATGGCCTGGCGCAGTTTCTCCCCGAGTTTCGCCGCGGGCTTGCCCCAGACGCCTTCGGAGAGCGCTTCGTTCCAGGACTCGAGATGGTGCAGGCCGGTGGGCAGCAGGAACGGCAGCGAGGTTGCCACCAGCACATGCCGGAAGCCGCCCTGCAGCCGGCCGTCCAGCCACGCCATTTCCTGGTCGTCCAGCAGCGCACGGTGTTCCGGCTCCAACACCCGTGCGGCGCGGGAGTCCAGCACAATCAGCCGCACGCCGCCGATATCGCGCGAGAAACTCCACCGGTAGCTCTCCGGATAATGGTCCGCCTTCTCGGCAAAGGCATCCAGCGCCTCGCTCAGGTCCAGTTCCTCCTCGCCGTGATGCTCAGCAATCAGCCGCCAAACGACGTCGTCGGCCCTTTGCCGCGGGGAAAGATTGCCCAGGTGCTGGTAAACCCAGTACGAGGCGAGCCCCGACACGATCCTCCCGTGCCACCACGAGGTCTCCCGCATCTGCTGCTTCCAGGTCTGCGAGGCGTTCCAGTCGTCGCGGATGTCATGGTCGTCGAAAATCATGGCGCTCGGCAGGGTGGAGAGCAGCCACCGGTTGGCCTCGTCCGACCATGCGAGGTAGTAGAGGTGCGCGTACTCCTCGTAATCCTTGAGCTCCTCGCCGGGAGGTTCGCTCATGTCGCGGCGGGCCCGGATGAACTCCTGCATCTGGTCGCTGGTGGAATCCGCGTAGACCTGGTCGCCCAGGAACAGCAGCAGATCCGGCCAGGACACGTCGCCGCCCTTGGCCATGTCCAAGGCATAGGCCCGCATCGAGTCGACGCCGTGTGTGCGGTTGCCGTGCTTATCGTGCGGCACACTGGTGCGGCAGGTGCCGTAGGCCAGCCGTAGCGGTTTGTCCGGCTTGAGCGTTGCAATGCACGACGGCGGGAATTCGGCTCCCGCTGCAGGCCAGATTTCCTCGCCGTCGATCTCCACTGTGTAGGGAGTGACGCTGCCCGGCTCCAGGCCGGATACTTCCACCAGGGCATAGTGGTGGCCGTGAACGGCGAAAGTCCGGGCTTCCCACGATCGGCCGCCCGCCCGGACGGCGACGTGCGCGGCGTCCCGCGTTTCCGCCCAGATGCTCGCGGTCGTCTGGTCCACATAGCGCATCATCGGGCCGAGCACGAGGGGCGATGTCGTCATGAATCAGTTCTACCTGCCCAAGCGGTCCGCGGCTACAGAATCGGCCAACCCAAAATCGACCGCCCCTGCTCCTGCCGCCATCGCACTCATACCTCTGTGCCCAGGGCGCCCTGGGCTTCCTGTTCGTCAATGAGTCCTTCGGACAGGAGCCAGGTGATGGCGTGGTGGCGCATGCGCTTTTCGTGGAAGGCATACCAGTCTTCCTGGACCTTGGGATAGTCGTACAGCGCGTCCTTGAAATGGCGGAAAGGACGATTCCTCTCGATGGCTCGGAACAGGGCGGCGCGCACCCGCTCGTCTTCGAGCGTGGCGATGAAGTCTTCCATGTCCCGGTAGCTCCGGTGCGAATCCGCTTCCACAACCACAAAATCGCGCTCTTCAAGTTCCTCCGGCGAGAGGCCCTCGTCCACCATGTCGCCACTCATCTCCAGCTCGCCGGTGTCCCGATCCAGCCACCACCGCATGTCATAACTGGCGTTCTCCATCGCCGTCGTCAGCATGTCCATGTCAATGTTCTTCAGGCTGAGCATTCCCTGCCTCCCTTGAGTCGCGGCCGAAGCGTGGACACCAGCGTACTGCCGCCAGCTCCTACCGGTAGATCTCCCGCCGGTGGCCGACCCTGAGAACGAGGATGACCAGGGCGCCGTCGTTGATCTCGTAAATGATTCGGTAGTCGCCGGTACGTATCCGGTATTCGCCGCTGCCGCCGACCAGCTTTTTCGCTGTGGGCGGCCGAGGGTTGTGCTGGAGCAGTTCTATGGCTGCGGCAACCCGGATTCTGGCCTTGGCATCAAGCTTTCGAAGCGACCTCTCCGCCGCATGGGTCAGCCTGATCTCATACGCACTGGTCACTCAAGTCCGAGGTCTGCTTTGACCTCTTCCCAGGGGATGGAACCGCCTTCGGCGCGGGCTTCTCTGGCGGCCTTGAGATCCTCGGCATCTTCCAGCGCTTCCAACGCGCGCTCAGCGAGTTCGGCATTCATCAGAACTACAGCTTCTCGTCCATGCCGGGTAATGGACACGGGCTCCCGTGACGCCTTGTCTATCGTTTCGCTCCAGTGCTGGCGGGCAGAAGCAGCGGAAACGGAATCACCCATGTACAAAACGTACAATCGGTACGTCATGCAGTCAAGGCTCAGCGCTCCAGCTTGAACTCGTCCGCCAGAGCGATCCGGCGACCTGTAATCCGCGAGGGCGTGATCTCCACGTAGGTGGTTTTGACCGATGCTGTCCACGAACGCAGGGACAGTTGCTCCGCCGTCGTTATTTCGGCTTCGGTGGTGAGCTCACGGACGGTGCCTTTGACCACCACGCTCCAGACCGAGTGGAGGGAACGGCCGTCCGCCTCCAGCGCCACCTTGTTATTGATGGCCATGGAGACCAGCTTGGTGCCCTGCATGGTGCGGATCAGGATCCGGCGGTCGTGGGCCAGGAAGTTGACCGGGTACAGCTCCGGCTTGTCCGCCACGCTGACCGCCAGCCGGCCCAGCATCGTGCCGATCAGCAGGTCCCAGCATTCGTCCTCGGTGAGCTCGATGACAGGATTGTCCAGGTCCGGAATGGCGGGCAGACTGGCGTCTGGCTCATCGCCGGCCGGAACATTCTCCGTAGGGATGGTCGACGGCGGACCGTTGGGATGCCGGGGCATGGAGGATTTCCTTTCGGCGGGCCAAGCTGGCTCAGTCATTGATTTCAGGTCCGACGGCGATGCGCCGCCCGGTAAGTTCCGAGGGTTGCAGTTCCAAATACATCAATTTGCGTGTGAGGGTCCAGGGCTTGAGTTGCCGGCGCTGGGCCGCCGCGATCTCATCCGGGCCGGTCAGTTCACGGAGCGTGCCCTTGGCCATCACGCTCCAGACAGATGACCCGCTGCGCCCATCTGCCTCCAGCACTACATAGTGCCCGGCCCGGCGGACGATATCCCTGACGTGCTCGGACCCGTGAAGCAGAATGCTCTTCTCCGCGGCCCAGAAGTTGACCGGAATGACGTCCGGCTCGTTGCGGTAGCTGACCGCCAGCCTGCCCAGCGTCGTGCCCGCGAGAAGTTCCCAACATTCGTCCGGGCCCAACCGGAGGGTCGGATGGCCGGCGTCGGGCATCCGCAGATCTTCGCTCATGGCGCCACTTTGCCATGAACCGGCCGCGCTGGATAGGGGCGGAACGGCAGCGTTAGATGTTAGGCGGTTCCCTGTTGGTAGTCGAGGTAGATCTTGGTTGGCAACGGGGATTCGAGGATCTCCTGCGATATCCCATGGACTTCCTTGAGCTTGCCGCGGAACCAGACGTCAAAGGGGTCGTCCGAGCGGGCAATGGCGCTAAAGGCCTCGGACAAGTTTTCGGCCTCGTGGAAGAGGCAGCAGACGTCGTCGCCCTGCGGCGTCTGCATGTGCCCGGCGGCTTCCCGGACCAAGCCGATGCACTGGCGGGACCGTGCGAGCTCTTCGCGCCGCGGCCCTTGGCACTCTTGGACGAATTCCTTCCAGGCCTCCAGTTTTCCAGGCACGATCGGCGCAAACCAGGTAATACATTCCATGGCACATCCCTTTCCAGCGAAGTAGCGCCAATGCTAGCGACGCCGCCGTCCTAGGGACATCCTCAGTTCAGGGGGTGGCCGGCCCATTAGTTGTGCTGGCCTCCCGTAGCGCCTTCAACTCATCGCGTTCCAGCAAGCGGGACGCGAGCACGCCAATCGCCAACGCCCAGAAGGCCGGGCCAAGGCCGAGCAGCGAGATGTCGGACAAGGTCACGGCAAAAGCAAAGAGCGGCCCCAGCTTCAGCGGGCCTGCCGTGACCTGCCCCAGAGCCATGCCGAGGACACCGATGACCGCCAGTCCGGCTATCGCCAGCATCAGTTGCCTCGGCACCAGTTCGATGACGTCCGCGGCAAAACCGGCCAGCGCCAGCATCGCCAGAAAGGCACTGCAGACAATGAGATTTGCGCGGTACCGGTGTTCCGGCCGGCCCGCGTCCGGTCCGGCCACCAGCGCTGTAGCGGGCAGGGACATGGAACGCCCACAGGCCCGAGCAGCGATCCTGCCATGGTGCCGATACCGGAGAGGAAATCCAGCACCCGCACCGGTGGAGAGTAGTCCTGGCTCCGCAGGAAAACCAGCGAGGGCACGTTGGCCTGCAGCACAATCAGCACCACCAGCACCGGGGTGACCGTCAGTATCGATTCCCACGAGAACACCGGAAGGGTAGGCTCCACAATCGGCGCACGGAATCCGCCGTCGATGCTGCCGAAGCGGCCCAGCACTGCCGCGCCCACCAATGCCACCACCAGCGCAGCGAAGATCGGCGGCACTTTGCCCAGGAACAGCGAACTGAGCAGGTACGCGGCAAACGCACCGCCGATGATGAGCGGCTCCTGGCCAAGGACGGTGAAAATCCCGGCGACCAACGGCAGCACCGATCCGGCAAGCAGCCCCATCACCACCGGCGCAGGAACCCATTCGGCCAGGAACCCGTTGAGCCCCAGAAATTCAGGATAATAACGACGGCGCCCGCAGCCACTGCTGCCCCGGCCAGTTCCGCGAAGCTCAGCCGCCCGTTCAGGGAAACGATGAAGATCAGGACAAAGATGTTCCCGGTCAGCAGCAGCGGCTGGCGGTAACGCAGGGCCAGCACCAGTCCCAGCACCGACGGCAGCTCGTAGATCGCCACGATCCAGGCCGTGATCTGCGGACGGGGCAGGTCCAACTGCTCGGCCGCCGCCAGCGGGATGGTAATGACGGAGGCGGCCACCGTAAACAGCGAAAGTGCCGCGCCGAGCTGGCGGACATCCCTCATGGTGCCACTTTCCCACAATCCCCTCGGCCCGCACAGGGCACGCCGCTCTGGTCGCCCTGGTCGCCATTGTCGGCGTTGGCAAACACAGCCGTCGGAAAGTTTTCTCGTGTTTTCCACCCCATGGTGTGTGCGCGGTCACAAACTGTCAGAGGCGGTTCGTAGGGTTGGTGTATGGAAGATTTCCAGTTTGATTTCATACCCGCGCCGGAGCCGGACAGGGAGCGTGGCCTGCGGGCGCTCGGCCTGGCGGGGAGTTCGCTG
>NZ_JAODLR010000019.1 GCF_025960875.1 Crystallibacter permensis
GTTCTGTGGTAAGTCAAATTTTCCCTGAAACGACGGACATTTCGTGTTTAAAACGCCGAAGACGACCCGAAACTCATCGGTGGATCAAGGCTAAGCATTAAGCCATCGTACAAGCGTTAAAGGGCCAGGGCCCCGGAAAAACCGAAGCCCTGGCCCTTGGCGCAACTGCCCGTTAGCGCATGGGGTACTGGCGCTCGCCCTCGCCCGTGTAGAGCTGGCGCGGACGGCCGATCTTGGTCTGCGGGTCCTTCATCATTTCGCGCCACTGTGCAATCCAGCCCGGCAGGCGGCCGATGGCAAACAGGACCGTGAACATCTTCTCCGGGAAGCCCATGGCCTTGTAGATCAGGCCAGTGTAGAAGTCCACGTTCGGGTACAGCTTGCGCTCGATGAAGTAGTCATCGGCCAGGGCCTTTTCTTCCAGCCGCATGGCGATGTCCAGCAGCTCGTCGTTGCCGCCGAGCTTGCTGAGGATCTCGTGGGCGGTTGCCTTCACGATCCTGGCGCGCGGGTCGTAGTTCTTGTACACCCGGTGACCGAAGCCCATCAGCCGAACGCCGGCTTCCTTGTTCTTGACCTTCTCCATGAAGTCCTCGGGCTGCATGTCGGAGGACTGGATCTGGCGCAGCATGTTGAGGACGGCCTCGTTGGCGCCGCCGTGGAGCGGGCCGAAGAGGGCGTTGATGCCGGCGGAGACGGAGGCGAACATGTTCGCGTTCGAGCTGCCCACCAGACGTACCGTGGAGGTCGAGCAATTCTGCTCGTGGTCCGCGTGCAGGATCAGCAGCAGATCGAGCGCCTTGGCCATGGTGGGGTCCACTTCATACGGCTCGGCCGGGAGCCCGAAGCTTAGCCGCATGAAGTTCTCCACGAGATTCATGGAGTTGTCCGGGTACAGCAGCGCCTGGCCGATGGACTTTTTGTGCGCGTAGGCCGCGATAACCGGCATCTTCGCCATCAGGCGGATGGTGGACAGTTCCACCTGCTCGTCGTCGAACGGATCCAAGGAGTCCTGGTAGAACGTGGACAGCGCGGAAACGGCCGAGGAGAGCACCGGCATCGGGTGCGCGTCACGCGGGAAGCCGCCGAAGAAGCCCTTGAGCTCTTCGTGCAGCAGGGTGTGGCGGCGGATGCGCTGGTCGAAGTTTTCCAGTTCGGAAGGGGTGGGCAGATTGCCGTAGATCAGCAGGTAGGAAACCTCGAGGAAGCTCGAGTTCTCGGCCAGCTGGTCAATGGGGTAACCGCGGTAGCGCAGGATGCCGGCATCGCCGTCAATGTAGGTGATCGCCGAAGTGGTGGCCGCGGTGTTCATGAAACCGGGGTCAAAGGTGACGGCACCGGTCTGCTTCAGCAGCTTCGAAACGTCGTAGCCGTCATTGCCTTCGGCCGCTTTGAGCCGCGGGAGGTCGAGTTCGCCGCCATCGTAATGCAGGGTAGCACCGGATTGCTCAGTCATTGAGTCCCCTTCAGGAGGTGTATGGAAACTAGCGCACACACGGCGGTATCGGGGCGCCGAACGTATGCATACTCGGGTAAAACGCTACCCGCATAGTGCCCGGGATAACTAATCGTACGGTCACTTTTTGGTCACTAACGCAGGCAACAGAGGCCCGGATTTGTGCTTGCCTGACGGCGCTAGTCACTTCGGATCAGCTCAGCCGCTCGACGGCGGCGTCGACCCGTTCATCACTTCCCGTCAACGCAACCCGGATGAAGCCCTTGCCCTGTTCACCATAGAAGACGCCGGGCCCGACGACGACGCCAAGCTGGGCAAGACGGTCCACCGTGGTCCAGGTATCTTCGCCCGCGGTTCCCCAGAGATACAGCCCGGCCTCCGAATGCTGGATCTCGATGCCGAATTTCTGCAGCGCCGGCAGCAAGCGTTCGCGGCGGCCGCGGTACAGATCTTTCTGCGCCTGTACGTGGCCATTGTCCGCCAGCGCGCTGCGCATCGCTTCCTGGATGGGAAACGGGACGATCATGCCGGCATGCTTGCGGCTGTTGATCAGGTTTGGCATCAGTACCGGATCGCCGGCAACGAACGCTGCCCGGTAGCCGGCCAGGTTCGACTGCTTGCTGAGCGAGTAGATGCTTAAAAGTCCCTCATGGCTGCCCTGGGCCACCTGCGGATCCAGCACGCTGGGAACGGTTTCCCCGCCGCGTGCCGGGTCCCACTGGCCCCAGCCCAGTTCGGCGTAGCATTCGTCCGACGCGACGACCGCGCCGAGAGCGCGTGCCTGGTCCACGATCTCCCGGAGCGATTCGCGGTTCCGGACGATGCCGGTGGGGTTGCCGGGCGAGTTCACCCAGACAAGTTTGACCCGCCGGCGGACGTCGGGCTCAAGGTCATCCAGATTGTCTGCGGCAACAGGGGTAGCGCCTGTCAGCAGCGCACCGATGTCGTAAGTCGGGTAGGCCACTACAGGCCGCACAACGACGTCGTTCTTTCCCAGGCCCAGCAGCAGCGGCAGCCACGCCACCAGTTCCTTGGAGCCAACGGTGGGCATGATGGCCGCTGGATCCAGACCGGAAACGTTGCGACGGCTGGCAAACCAGTCCGCGATGGCTTCACGCAGCGCCGGTGTACCGTGCGTCGTGGGGTACCCCGGCGCGTCAGAAGCCGCCCTCAGCGCCTCTTGCACCACGGCCGGCGTGGGATCTACCGGCGTACCGATAGAGAGATCAACTGCCCCGTCCGGATGAAGCGAGGCCTTTTCGAGATAAGGCTGCATCGCGTTCCACGGGTACTCGGGCAGGCGCAGACCAAAACCTTCCATGCCTACTCTTGGTTCTGGGGAGGAAGCACGGCGATGATCGGGTGGTCCTTGTGCGTGTTGCCGATCTTGGCGGCACCGCCCGGGGAGCCGAGATCGTCGAAGAACTCCACGTTGGCCTTGTAGTACTCGGCCCACTGCTCGGGGGTGTCATCTTCGTAATAAATGGCCTCGACCGGACACACGGGTTCACAAGCGCCGCAGTCCACACACTCGTCGGGGTGAATGTAGAGAGAACGCTCGCCTTCGTAGATGCAGTCCACCGGGCATTCTTCAATGCACGCCTTGTCTTTGACATCCACGCACGGCTGTGCGATTACATACGTCACGTCCTTGAGCACCTTTCGTTGTCAGCTACCACCAAGGGTATCGCTTGGTCCATTATCTAACAGCGGCCGATGTCACACGTACTATGAAGGGGTGAGATCGGCTACGCCATTGGACTTCCTGCGAGGAGCCGCGCCCGGGACCCGGGTAGTGGTACGCTACCGCATTGACGACGGTGTCACGGACGCGCTCGGCTACCTGATCAGCCTCGACGCCACCGAGTGCACGGTCCGCACGCGACGCGGCGACGTGGTGGTCCCGCTGGACCGGGTCGAGGCCGCGAAGGAAGTGCCTCCTCCCCCGGCGCCGAGAGCACCTCGCCACCCGGCCCCCTAGCTGTTACGCCCGAAGTCCATACTTGTGATTGAGAAACATCAATCATCGGCGCTGCCTCACGTATGCTGGAAACATGCCAACGGACCAGGACCTTCAAGCTACCGGACGCGCGCTCAGCTCCCCTGTCCGCCTCCGCATACTGCGACTCTGCCTGCACCGCTCGCGGACCAATAAGGAGATCGCGGAACTGCTGGAAATGAATCCGGCCACCTCGCTGCACCACGTGCGCACCCTGCTCAACACCGGGTTCCTCGAGGCTGAAGAACCGCGCAAGGGCAACCGCGGGGCCAAGGAAGTTCCTTATCGGGCCACCCGGATGTCCTGGGGCGCCAAAATGCCCGACGCCGCACCCGTCCTGGTCGAGACGTTCCTGCAGGAGATCGACGGGCTCGCCCCGGACGAGATTGAAACCACCAGGATGGGCATCAAGCTCAATGATGCCAACCGCAAGGAAATGATGGACAAGATCCGCGCCGTGCTGGAAGAGTATGCCCGCCGGCCGGCGGATGAGGACGGCACCGCGACGTCGATCTTCCTCGCCCACCACGTGGACCGCACAGCCAACTAGCGCCGCGGCTTGAGCGCCCAGGCGGCGGCCATGATGGCCAGCACGACGGCGACCGCCAGCCCGATCATCCAGATCTTTCCGGCGAGTTCGATGCCCAACTGAATCTCGGCCGTAGTCTCGGTAACGATGAGCGGATCGCCGAAGACACTGGTGGCCATGATGCCCACCAGCAGGTAGGTCACCATGCCGGTCAGGCCCGTGGCCAGGACATTGTTCGCCCGCATGCCAACCCAGACCATCACCGCGAAAGCGAAAACCAGCGCCAGGACCGCTCCCCACGGGTAAGCCTGGTCCCCCGCGTAGGCAATCTGGCCGTGGAGATTGGTGCCCAGCGCGGCGGCGATAACGCCACCAACGACGGCGGTGCCCCACCCTGCCAACGGATGTTGCCGGCGTCGTACTCTTGACACCGGGCCTTGGGCATCTGGGGATTTAAACGCCGGAGGCAACCCACTTCCATAGTCCGTGGGTTGCCTCTGCTCAGTCATAGGACCAGTTTAGGCCTTGGCGCGGGCGCGGCTTGCCTTGGCCCGTTCGTTGGAGTCAAGAATCAGCTTGCGGATCCTGATGGATTCAGGGGTGACCTCGACACATTCGTCCTCGCGGGCGAATTCGAGGGACTCCTCCAGGGTGAGGATCCGCGGCGGGGTCAGGTTCTCGAAGCTGTCTGAGGAAGCGGCACGCATGTTGGTGAGCTTCTTTTCCTTGGTGATGTTCACGTCCATGTCGTCGGCGCGGGAGTTCTCGCCCACGATCATGCCCTCGTAGACCTCCGAGGTCGGCGGAACGAAGAAGGAACCGCGTTCCTGCAGGTTGATCATGGCGAACGGCGTCACGACGCCGGCACGGTCTGCAACCATGGACCCGTTGGTGCGGTATTCGATCGGGCCAGCCCACGGCTCGTAACCTTCGGAGATGGACGCGGCGATGCCGGCGCCGCGGGTCTCGGTCAGGAACCGGGTGCGGAACCCGATCAGGCCGCGGGCGGGAACGATGAATTCCATCCGGCACCAACCGGTGCCGTGGTTGGCCATGTTGACCATGCGGCCCTTGCGGGCGGCCATCAACTGGGTGACGGCGCCGAGGTACTCTTCGGGCACGTCAATGGTCATGTGCTCCATAGGCTCATGGATCTTGCCGTCGATGGTCTTCGTAACCACCTGCGGCTTGCCTACGGTGAGCTCGAAGCCCTCGCGGCGCATCTGCTCCACCAGGATGGCCAGCGCCAGCTCGCCGCGGCCCTGGACCTCCCAGGAATCAGGACGCTCGGTCGGCAGGACCTTGAGCGACACGTTGCCGATCAGTTCCTTGTCCAGACGGTCCTTGACCTGGCGCGCGGTGACCTTGGCGCCCTTGACCTTGCCGGCCAGCGGGGAAGTGTTGATACCGATGGTCATGGAGATGGCCGGGTCATCGACGGTGATCATCGGCAGCGGCTGCGGGTTCTCGGCGTCCGTCAGGGTCTCACCGATGGTGATTTCCTCGATGCCGGCGACGGCGACAATTTCGCCCGGCCCGGCTTCTTCGGCCGGAACGCGGGTCAAGCCCTTGGTCGCCAGCAGTTCGGAAATGCGCACGTTCCTCAGCTCGCCGTTCTGGCGGGCCCAGGCAACCGTCTGGCCCTTCTTCAGCGTGCCGTTGTAGATGCGCAGCAGGGCCAAGCGGCCCAGGAACGGGGAAGCATCCAGGTTGGTCACGTGTGCCTGCAGTACACCGGCCGGATTGTAGGTAGGTGCCGGGATGTGCTCCATGATGGTCGCGAAGAGCGGCTCCAGGTCTTCATTGTCGGGAGCGGTGCCGTCCGCGGGCTGCTCGAGCGAGGCGCGTCCGAGCTTTCCGGAGGCATAGACCACCGGCACGTTCAGCACGGCGTCCAGGTCCAGGTCCGGAACTTCGTCGGAGAGGTCCGAGGCGAGGCCGAGCAGCAGATCCATCGATTCGGCGACGACGTCGTCAATGCGGGCATCCGGGCGGTCGGTCTTGTTGACCAGCAGCACGACGGGCAGCTTGGCAGCCAGTGCCTTGCGCAACACGAAGCGGGTCTGCGGCAGCGGGCCCTCGGAAGCATCAACCAGCAGCACTACACCGTCGACCATGGACAGGCCGCGCTCAACCTCGCCACCAAAGTCGGCGTGGCCGGGAGTGTCGATGACGTTGATGGTGACATTTTCACCCTTGGCGGAGGGACCGGAATAGAACACGGTGGTGTTCTTCGCCAGAATGGTAATACCCTTTTCGCGCTCCAGGTCGCCGGAGTCCATGACGCGCTCTTCGACATCGCCATGGCTTGAGAATGCCCCGGTCTGCTTCAGCATGGCGTCCACCAGAGTGGTCTTACCGTGGTCAACGTGGGCAACGATAGCGACGTTACGAAGGTCGCTGCGGACGGCGCTCTGCGTCGACGTGTTGGTTTCAGACATGCGAGAATGCTCAATTCAGGTGGAGAACTAAAGGGACGGCGAAATGCGCAGCCGTGTGCCCTCAAAAGGGGGCATGTATATTCTAGCGGCATAGGCAAATCCTCACCTAATGCAGATTTTCCGGGCACGCCGGATCGGGGCCGCGGATTCTGCTCCACGACCCCGATCCTGCCTGCTACGCCTGCTACGTAGGTGGAATCCGCGTCAGGCTACCTGGGGAGGCAATTCCAGACTCGATCCCGGGATAGCAGCCAACAGGGCGCGGGTGTATTCCTGCTCAGGTTCGTCAAAGACGGCGTCCGTCGTGCCGGCTTCGACCACCCGGCCCTTCTCCATGACACAGACATGATCCGCAATCTGCCGCACCACTGCCAGGTCGTGGGTGATGAACAGATAGCTCAGTCCCAGTTCGTGCTGCAGGTCTGCCAGCAGGTTCAGGATCTGGTCCTGCACCAGCACGTCCAGGGCCGATACCGCTTCGTCGCAGATCACCACTTCGGGATCGAGCGCCAAAGCACGGGCGATGGCAATTCGTTGCCGCTGGCCTCCCGAAAGCTCGTTCGGGAAGCGCCGCATGACCGAGGCGGGCAGGGCAACCTGGTCCAGCAGGTTGCGCACTTTGGCTTCGCGGCTCTTTTTGTCGCCGATGTTGTGTACGCGCAGCGGTTCCTCGATGGTGCGGAAAATGTTGTACATCGGATCCAGCGAGCCGTACGGGTCTTGGAAGATCGGCTGGACCCGACGGCGGAAAGCCAGCAGTTCCTTTCCCTTGAGGGAACCCATATCGACGCCGTCGAACCGGATTTTCCCGCTCGTCGGGTCCTCGAGGTTCAGCACCATCCTGGCGACCGTGGATTTACCCGAGCCGGACTCCCCCACCACGGCAGTGGTGGTTCCGCGTTTGATCGCGAAGGACACGTCATCCACTGCCTTGAAGTCGGTGGTTTTGCCGAACCCTCCCCGCAACTTGAACACCTTGGTCAAGTTGCTGACCTCGATAACGTTGTCAGCTGTTTCCGCGGATGCCTCTGCCGGCGCGAGCAGCTCCACGGTCTCGATTCCGGCAGCCTTGGCCGACTGGATCCGGCGGGAAGCGAGCGACGGCGCCGCCTCCACCAACCGCTTGGTGTACGGGTGGCGCGGATTGGTCAGAATCGCCTGGGCGGGGCCGGACTCCACGACGCGGCCCTTGTACATGACCACGACTTTCCGTGCGCGTTCTGCCGCCAGTCCCAGGTCGTGGGTAATCAGCAGCACCGCCGTGCCCAGCTCCGCTGTCATGGTTTCCAGATGGTCCAGGATCTGCCGCTGCACGGTAACGTCCAAGGCCGACGTCGGTTCATCGGCAATCAGCAGCCGCGGGCGGCAGGACAGCCCGATCGCGATCAGCGCGCGCTGGCGCATGCCGCCGGAGAACTCATGCGGGAATTGCCTGGCCCGCCGTTCGGCGTCCGGCAGCCCCGCTTCGGCCAGCACCTTGGCGACGTCGGAAGGCCCGGCGGGGAGACCGTTGGCCTTCAGCGTCTCCCGTACCTGGTAACCGATCTTCCACACTGGATTCAGGTTGGACATGGGATCCTGCGGGACCATACCGATGGAACTGCCCCGCAGCTCAACAATGCGCTTGCTGCTGGCCCCCGTCAGGTCTTCGCCGGCGAAGGTAATCCGGCCGCCGCTGACCCTGCCGTTGCCGGGCAGCAGCCCGATGGCGGCCAGCGCCGTAGTGGACTTTCCGGATCCGGACTCCCCCACGATGGCTACCGTCTCACCCGGCATCACTGTCAGGTGGGCGTCCTTAACCGCCTGCACCTCACCGGTGGACGTGGCGAAACTGATGGCCAGGTCCCGGACTTCCAGCAGGGGTTCGTTGCTATTGACTTCGTTGATTACTGTCATCGTTTTCTGGCCTTCGGGTCCAGGGCATCCCGCAGAGCGTCCCCAAGCATGATGAAGCTCAGGACGGTCACGGAGAGTGCGGCGGCGGGCCACAGCAGGGTGGAGGGATTCGAGCGTAGGGAAATCTGAGCCGAGGAGATGTCATTACCCCAGCTCATCACGTCCGGCGGCAGCCCGATACCGAGGAAGGACAGCGTTGCCTCGGCGACGATGAAGATGCCGAGGTTAACGGTGGCCACAACGATGACCGGCGCCAGCGAGTTCGGAATGACATGGCGCACCAGCGCGGCCGGCCGGGACACGCCCAATGATCTGGCCGCGGTCACGAAGTCCGCGTTTCGCACGGAAAGGACCGCGCCGCGGGTGATCCGGGCAACCTGGGGCCACCCGAACACCGTCAGCGTGATGACCACTGTCCAGACGTTGCGGTTTTCCCGGAAGAATGGCAGCTGCATGATGATGATGGCGCCAAGAATCAGCGGCAGGGCGAAGAATACGTCGCCCAGACGCGCAATCACCGCGTCGAGCCAGCCGCCGTAGAAGCCCGCGATCGCACCAAGGGTTCCACCGATGATCAGTGTCCCCAAGGTGGCGAAGATGCCCACTGTGAGGGACGCCTGCGTACCGTAGATGATCCGGGAAAAAACGTCACAGCCCTGCAGTGTGAAACCCAGCGGGTGCCCGGGTGCCGGATCGCCGTCGGAATTCGCCAGCAGGCAGTTCTGGTTGGGCGGCGTCTGGGTGAAGACGCCCGGGAAGAGGGCCACGAAGACGATCAGGACAATCAAAAGGGTGGAAATGATGAACAGGGGTTGCTTGCGTAGATTCCGCCAGGCCTCCGCCCAGAGGCTCAGCGGCTGTACGTCTTCCGCCAGGTTGTCCGTGGCCTGGAGCGGAGTCTCATCCAGCGGAGCGACGTAGTGTTCGATCTTTTCAGTGGGTTTCTCAGGCATAACGAATCCTCGGATCAAGCCAGGCGTACAGAACATCGACCAACAGATTGGCCAGGATGTAAACCATCACCAGCACGCTGACAATGGAGACAATCGTCGGCCCTTCGCCCCGGAGCACGGACTGGTAGAGCCGCTGGCCGACACCGGGCACATTGAAAATGCCTTCCGTCACGATCGCGCCACCCATGAGGGCGCCCAGATCCGCTCCAAGGAAGGTGACCACGGGAATCATCGAGTTCCGCAGGATATGTACGACGACGACGCGCTGCCGGCTCAGGCCCTTGGCCGTCGCGGTGCGCACGTAGTCGGCATGCATGTTTTCGATAATCGACGTACGCGTTAGGCGCAGCACATAGGCAAAGGACACCAGTCCGAGCACGATCGCCGGAAGGATCAGGTCAAGCCAACCGGCATCGCCACCGACCGTGGGCTTCGCCCAGCCGAGTTTCACGCCGACAACAAACTGCATCACAAAGCCCAGCACGAAGATGGGGATGGCGATGACGATCAACGAGGCTACCAGGACGGTGCCGTCGAACATTTTGCCCTTCCGCAGGCCGGCGATGACACCGAAGATGATGCCGAATACGGCCTCGAAGACCAGGGCCAGGATCGCCAGCCGGATCGTTACGGGGAAAATCTGGACCAGCACCTCGGCGACGGGCCTGCCGGAAAAATCATTGCCCAGGTTAAAGGTGACCAGGTTCTTCAGGTAGAGGAAATACTGCACCAGAAACGGCTCGTCCAGGTTGTATTGCTCTCTGAGCTGTGCGGCGACAGCTTCATTGACCGGACGGTCGCCGAACAGCGCCTGGATGGGGTCGCCTGGCAGCGAAAATACCAGGAAATATACGAGGAAGGTTGCCCCGAAGAAGACGGGGATCATTTGGAGGAACCGCCGGATGATGTACCACGTCATTGTGTAGCTTCTTCCGACGGGACCAGCAGGAGACTAGTCATTCACATGCCTGTTCTTTGCGAGTCCGGCACAGCACGGGGGCCGGCCAAAGGATGGCCGGCCCCCGAGCAGCCGTTAGATGGTTCTTACTTGCCGGTGATGTTGTGGTAGATCGGAACACCGTTCCAGGCGGTGTCGACGTTCTCGACGTTCTCGCTCCAACCCACCTGCCGCACCTGGTACCAGAGCGGGATCGCCGGCAGGTCCTGGAGCAGAATCTCCTGCGCCTCGTTGAAGATAGCGTTGCCTTCTTCGGGAGTTTCGGCGTTCAGACCCTCGTTGAGCTTCTTATCGAAAGCTTCGCTGGAATACTCGCCGTCGTTGGAACCAGCACCCGTGCCGAACAGCGGGCCGAGGAAGTTGTACAGGGACGGGTAGTCCGCCTGCCAGCCGGTGCGGAACGCTCCGGTCATGTCCTTGGCCGTGATCTTGGTGCGGACTTCGGCGAAGGTTGCGTACGGTTCAAACTGCGCGTCGATGCCCAGGTCGTTCTTCAGGCCGTTGACGACGGCTTCGATCCATTCCTTGTGGCCGCCGTCGGCATTCGAAGCGATGGTGAAAGTCCGGTCGCCCCAGGGGTCGATTTCCTCAGCCTGTTCCCAGAGCTTCTTAGCCTCTTCGGGGTTGTATTCAAGCACTTCGCTGCCCGGGATGCTCTCGTCGTATCCGTCGAGTACTGGCGCCGTGAATTCCTTGGCTGGCTGGCGTCCGCCGGAGAAAATGACCTCGGTAATTTCGTCACGGTTAATGGCCATCGAGATGGCCTTGCGGCGCAGTTCGCCGGCCTCGCCGGTCCACTCATCGAGGTACTGCGGAATGGTGATGGTCTGGTTGCCGGCGTAGGCCTTCTCCAGCCAACGGCCCTCTCCGAGGTCCGTCTTGAAGTTCGCCAGCGAGCTCGGCGGGATCGTATCGAGCAGATCGAGGTTGTTCGCCAACAGATCCTGGTAGGCGGCTTCGAAGCCGGAGTAGAACTTGAAGGTGATGCCCCCGTTCTTCGGCGTTCGGGTGCCTTGATAGTCAGGATTGGGCGTCAGTGCGATCTGAACGTCGTGCTGCCAGGCGCCCTCGTCTGCCAGCATGTAGGGGCCGTTGCCCACGGGGTTGTTGCCAAAGGCTTCCATGTCTTCGAAGGCAACTTCGGGAAGCGGCGAGAAGGCCGTGTAGCCAAGCCGTAGCGGCCAGTCGGATTCCGGCTGGGCAAGTTCAGCAGTGAACGTCAGGTCGTCGACGACCTTCAGACCGGACATCTCGTTCTTAGTGCTGCCTTCGGCGCTGACTTCGTCGTACCCGGCGATGCTCTCGAAGAAGTACTGGCCTAGCTGTGCGTTCTCGGCCGCGGCGCCGTAGTTCCAGGCATCCACGAAGGAGTTGGCAGTAACGGGCTCGCCGTTCGTGAAAGTCTGGTCGGCCTTGAGCTTGATCGTGTAGTTCTGTGAATCCTCGGTCTCGATGGACTCCGCCATCTCGTTGACCGGTTTGCCCTCGGCGTCGTAACTGATCAGCCCCTCGAAGAGGAGGTCCACCACACGGCCGCCGCCGACCTCGTTCGTGTTGGTGGGGATCAACGGGTTCTGTGGCTCCGTACTGTTGGCGGTGATAACTGCAGCAGCGTTGCCTTCTCCGCCTTCGGTGCCACCTCCCCCGCCGCATGCACTCAGGGCCAAAGCCGCAGCTGCGGCCAGGCCGATCAGTTTCGATGTTCGCGCGAAACGCATGTCGATTCCTCTTTGCAGTCGGAATGCCCGGCATCGGTTTGCGCCGGGCAAGCCAGTGCGAACTTGAATCTGAGTCCGCCCCGACTCTTGGTCGTGATCAGGATATTCCCGACGTGTGACCTCGGTAACAGTATTGGGTTTTCGATTGGGTTGCAATTTGCCCCGGAGAGGCGGCCGGCAAGCCCGTTCAGCGCCATTCTCCCGCGTCAGTACGGGAAAGTGGCGGCATAAGCCAAAATCAGGATGTAACGTTTTTGCATCGGAAGGCCGAGCGAGTCCCCGGGCGTGTCATGCCCGTGTTAATGCTGCTAGGAGATTTGGCTTAGCGTGGCCTTCCAGAAGGACTTCCAATGATCCAACTGCTCCGGCGTTTCCAACTTCTCGTGCTGCAGGGATAGCGCTGACTTGCCCGGGGCCTTTTCATAGATGTTGACGTTCACCCGTGAACCGTCGGCCAGGCCACAGCGCCAGTAGCGCCATTTAGAGGTTTCACTGAGTTCCGGACCTCTGCTGATACCGACTCCGGAAAAATCCTGAGCGGCCCCGATCAGGGCGACCCACTTTTCCCTGACCTCGTCCATGGTGCCGGACACTGTCTTGCTCGTAGAAGTCTGGAACCTGCCATCACAGTCCTGCCCCGGCACGCGCCGCCCGATCAACTGTTCGAAAGCGACTGTGGCCGATTGAGCCCACCAGTCCGTGGCCAGACCGGCATCCTGCAGGGCTTGGGCGATCTCCTTATGGCTCTTCTCTTTAGCATCGATGGAGGCCAGAAACTCCTCGACTTCAGTCCATGACCTGCCGATGCCGCGTTCGATCGCCTCAATGTTCATGGTGCGGATCATCGATTACTCCTTCGTTTCAGCCACGTAGCGAAAGACCACCGGGGTCCGGGCAATATCCTTTCACGGACCGGACCCCGGAGCTATGGATGGTGGAGAGGGCAAGGGACTAATCAGCCGCGGCCAGGAGTTGTGCACGCAACTCCCTGCGCTCACGCTGCTTGTCGGGATCCGGCAGCGGTACCGCTGCCAGCAGACGCTGCGTATACAGCTCCTGCGGATGGCGGAGTATCTGGTCGCGCGTGCCCTGCTCCACGATGCTGCCGTGCCGCATAACGCAGATCCGGTCAGCCAGGACATCGATGACTGCAAGGTCGTGGGTGACGAAGAGGCAGGCGAAACCAAGTTCACGCTGCAGATTCTGGAAAAGTTCCAGGACGGTCGCTTGGACGGAGACGTCCAGCGCCGAGGTCGGCTCGTCCGCAACCATCAGCTTCGGTTCCAAAGACAGGGCCCGGGCAATTCCCACACGCTGCTTCTGCCCACCGGAGAGCTCGTGTGGATAACGGTTCCGGTAGCCGCGGGGCAGCTCGACCTGATCGAGCAGCGTCTCGATGTTCCGCTGCAGGGCCGCACCTTTGGCGACACCGGCAAGGAACATGGGCTCGCCAATACTTTCTCCAATAGGGAGCCTCGGATTCAGCGACGAAGAAGGATCCTGGAAGACCATGCCGACTTGACGCCGGAGTGCGTGCAATTGCTTTCGGCTGGCTCCCGCTATCTCCCGACCGACAACCTTCAGGGAGCCTTCGGCCACCGGCAGAAGGCCGACGGCGGCACGGCCGATAGTGGTTTTACCGGATCCCGATTCTCCGACAAGGCCTACGACCTGGCCTGGATAAATGGCGAGGTTGGCTCCCTCCACCGCCCGGAATGCCGGTACTCTGCCCTGCTTCGGGTATTCGATGGCAACATTGGTCAGTTTCAGGACCGGATCGCCATGTTCTCTCTCTCGGGCACCCATGCCCAGTGCCGCCTCGTTGGCAGCTTCCCTAAGCTTTAGCTCCGTCTCATCAACCTCGCGGAGGCTAATTCCCGTTGCTGCAGCGAGGGCGGCGGTGACATCGATGTCGTCGTTGCCAGTATGATGGCCTCCCAGGTGTGGCACGGCAGCCAGCAGTTGCTGCGTGTACTCATGCTGTGGGTCGTTGAAGATCTCCTGCGCCGTTCCCGTTTCGACGATCCGGCCACGCCGCATCACGGCGATACGATCCGCCAGATCGGCGACCACACCCATGTCGTGGGTGATCAGAACGATGGCGCTGTCCAGCTTGTTGCGTAAATTGCGCATCAGGTCCAGGATCTCCGCTTGGACCGTCACGTCGAGAGCGGTGGTCGGTTCGTCGGCGATCAGCAGCTTCGGATCGCATGACAGCGACTGCGCGATCATGGCGCGCTGCCGTTGTCCACCGGACAACTGATGGGGATAGGATCTGAATGCTTTCTCCGGATCGGGCAGCTCGACCAGCTCAAGCAAGCGCATGGCACGGTCTTTGGCTTCGTCAGGAGAAATGGCATTGTGCAGGCGCAACGTCTCCACAATCTGAAAGCCGATGGTGTACACCGGGTTCATCGCCGTCATCGGTTCCTGGAAAATAACGGCCACGTCATTGCCGCGAAGCTGGCGTAGCTTGTTGGGGTTGAGTCCCAGAATCTCCCGGCCGTTGAGCTTCACGCTGCCGCGCACGCGGCTGTTGGCCGGCAGCAATCCCAGAAGCGCCATGGAGCTGGCGCTTTTGCCCGAGCCGGACTCACCAACAATGGCCAGCACCTCGCCTGCCGAGACCTTGTAGTTCAGATCGATGGCGGCCGGCACCCACTCCTTCTCAACACCAAAATCGACGCTCAGATTTGAAACCTCCAGCACCGGCGGTTCTGCGCCGCCAGCGGGGGCTCCGGTATAGACGGGGATGGCAGGATCGATCATTTCAGTCATTGCGGGTTTGTCCTTCCAACTGCTCCCAGCCGGCTTGTTCCATTAGTGATGTGGCGCATGCCCCTGACACGATGGAAGCATGTCCAGTCATGACACCGACGCTCCTGTTGTTTTCCGGCCGAGAAGTGCCGCTTGGTTGACGGGTGTTGTCTGGCTCGTTGTGTTGTTCAGCGTGCTTTCCACGGCCGTGACGCATGGATTCCCGGCTCTCGTGCAGGTTGTGCCTTTGGTAGCCCTTGGGTACCTGGCGTGGTGGCTGGCCTGGTACCCCGCCGTCGTTGTTTCCAGGGACGGGGTGGCGCTGCGCAATCCTCTGCTGACGGTACAGGTCCCGTGGAATGCCCTGATCATGGTTGATACGAAATACGCGCTGACATTGGTGACCCCAAAGGGAAAGTTCGCCGCATGGGCGGCGCCGGCGCCTGGCATCTTCGGTGTCCAGCGGGCACAGCCGGGGCATGTCCGCGGGCTGCCTGAGGTGACCTATGGGCCGGGCGAGTCCGTGCGTCCCGGCGACCTGTCCAATTCCGACTCGGGTGCCGCGGCCTTCCATGTCCGCTCCCGCTGGGCCGACCTGATCGCTTCCGGCGCCGTGGCTACTGGCGAGGCGGACACGGCTGCCGTCACGAAAAGGCCGAACTGGCCGGTTCTTGTTGCGGCAGCAGCCCTGGTTGTAGCCAGCCTGCTGTCGTTGACCGGCTGACCACCGTGCATGAAGAAGATCTTCAGCCATCTGAAGCCTTCTTCGTCCGGGAGTCCGCGGCGCGCTGACCACCATCCGGTGCGGCCGCCGCACCGGCTTTCCTGACATTGAACTTCTTCTGCCGCGGGTCGAAAGCGTCGCGCAGTCCATCCCCGATGAAGTTGATGCACAAGCAGATGGCAACAATGAAAAGTCCGGGCCACCAGAAGAGCCATGGGCGGGTCGAAAACGCTTCCTGATTCTGGCTGATCAGCGAGCCCAGCGAAACATCGGGTGCCTTCACACCCATGCCAATGTAGGACAGGCTGGTTTCCAGCAGAATCGCAGCGGACATGCTCAGCGTCACGCTGACAATGATGACGCCCACGGCGTTGGGCAGAATGTGCTTAAAGATGATCCGGGCGTTCGAGGCACCGGCGATACGTGCCGCATCCACGAATTCGCGTTCCCGCAGGGACAGGAATTCCGCCCGCACCAGCCGGGCGAGACCGGTCCAGGCGACAAGTCCGACGAACAGGCCCAAGAAATAGGGCTGGATTCCCGCTGGAATCCAACGCGCAGCAAGCTGCCCGAGAACGGCCGCCAGAATGATCAGTGGAATCACGATGACGACATCCGTGAGGCGCATGAGCACCGCCTCGATCCTGCCGCGGAAGAAACCAGAGACAGCTCCAACCACGACGCCGATGGCGCCACCGACGATGCCGATAATGAACATGACGGCTACCGAAATCTGCACGCCTCGCATCGTCTGGGCGAACGTATCCCTGCCCAGCCGATCTTGGCCGAACGGGTGGTCTCCCAAGCTGAACGGGAAAAGCTGCAGTGTAGGCTCTCCGCCATTGGCCAGATCGTTGACCTCGTTATAGGTGTATTTCCACCAGCCCGGCAAGCCGAAGAAACCGCCCGCGGAATAAGCCAGAACGAGAATGAGCAAGAACAGCGCCAGGCTGATCAGTGCGGCGGTGTTGCCCATGAACCTCTTGCGGACAATCTGCCCTTGGCTTAGTCCTGCTTTTTCTTCCGGCACCGCAGGTTTAGTTGAAATAGTACTCGTGGTGGTCATGCCTTAACCCTCACTCTCGGGTCCAGAGCGGAGTAAACGAGGTCCGCTATGAGGTTGAAGACGAGCGCCAGGATACCCGTGACCAGGAAAACCCCCATGACGGGATTCGGATCAACATGCTCCAGGGCCTGGATAAAGAGTTGCCCCATGCCGGCAAACGCGAACACCCGTTCGGTGATGACGGCACCGCCGATAAGTCCGCCGATGTCGTAGGCCACGATGGTGGCAATGGGGATCAACGCATTTCTGAACGCGTGGCGCATGACCACTGTCCGCTCGCCGAGCCCCTTCGCCCGTGCGGTGCGGATGTAGTCCATGTTCATGATTTCCAGCATCGAAGACCGCGAATACCGGCTGTAGGACGCCAGTGAAATGAGCAGCAGTGCGATGGTGGGCAGGAGCAAATGGGTAAAGGTATCCAAGCCGTGCACCCAGAAGTCCCCCTCCAGGTTCGGCGTCTCTGCACCAATGGTGGCGATGGGCCGGCCGTTGACTCTGTTGTTGTTGAAGTAGGCGGGCCATGCCTGCATGTATCGGTCCAGAAGGACCAGCCCCGCGGTCAGGAACGACGTAATAACGGCTGCGCTCATGTTCTGGCGTCTGTCGTAGCCGCCCATGACGTATCCGACTCCCAGCCCCACCAGGATAGTCGCTACGGCCAACAGGAAAACCATCAGGCCTGTCGCCTGGGCCAGCAGCGGCTGGATGGGAAAATACACGACGATGCCGACGGCAACCATCGTCAGGGACGAATACAGTGCCCGCCGGTTCTTCAAGCCCGCAGTCAATAAGGTTGCGCCGAAGGCGATTCCCGCACCCGTGACCGCGATAACCGGTAGCCCAAGCCCTGGAGAGCTGAGCCAGGACGTCGCCGACAGCAGCCAGAGGACCCCGCCAGCCAGCACGAACCCGACACCCGCGGCCTTGAGCCGGACGGGCACAGTTCCACGAGCGCAGATGAACCAAATTACGGCGCTCACCACGCTAATGATAATGATCGTTGAAAGGGGTATCTGAGGTTCCCGCAGGAAGTTGTTGAACCCGATGGCAACGTATTCCTTGAGCAGAACTGCTACCCAGAAGACCGGCAGTGAGAAGAAAAGGAACGCCATAAAGGTGACGCCATAGTCCAGTGTGCTGTACTGACGCAGTGCCGTGACAATGCCGAGCGAAACGCCAATAAGCACCGCTAGAATCGCAGCCGAGCTGACCAGCAGTATGGTCATGCCCATGGCCCGGCCCAGCGCCTCGGTCACCGGCTGTCCCGTGATGGAAAATCCAAGATCGCACTGGCCGACGAACGGAACCACGCATTTTGCCGCGCCTCCCAACCAGTGGAAATAGCGTATGGGTGCCGGCACGTTCAGGTCCAGGAGCTCAATACGCTGCTGGATGAGCTCTTCCTTATTCGGCTGGTTACTCGTGCGAAGGTCGGCAAGAGGGTCGCCGGACAGCGCCGTTAATTGGTAGACCAAGAATGAGGCACCCAGGAGAATCAGTACGGCTGTGAATAGCCGCCGCACAATATAGGTCACCATCGTATGTATAAACCTCGTTTTTCGCTTCCCGGACGACGTGATCCGGTTGCCCGCCGCTGGCACTCCGATCAGAGAGGGGAGATTCAGGGCCGCAATGGGTCAGGGACGTTTCAGGAGACTGCAAAGGCGCCGGGACCGTTGTTGCATATGGTCCCAGCGCCTTGCAGTACCCTGCGCGTTAGAACGTTAGGGAGTTACTCACCCTTGACTTTCCAGTCCCAGAAGTTCCAGAACACACCCGTCTGGTTCGGCTGGTAGACAACGCCTTCAACACGTTCGCTGTTGTAAGCATCCAGCCCCACCGACTGGAAGAGCGGCAGACCGTAGAAGGAGTCCCACACCAGCTTGTCGATCTTGGTGATGATCTCGTCCTGTGCAGCAGCGTCCGTGGTGACCATGAGTTCGTCCATCAGCTTGTCGGCCTCGGGATCGGAGAAGCCGTTGTAGTTTGAACCGCTGTCCGTACGGAAGATCTGCGGTACGCCGCTGACGCCGACACCGGAGTTGATCCAGCCGTAGATGGATGCATCATAGGTGCCGGTTCCCAAGGCGGCACCCCAGTCAGAGGCACCCAGGCCGCCGTCGACAATTTCGAACCCTGCCTGCTCGGCAGATTCCTGGATAAGCGCGAAGGCATCCACGCGGTTCGGGTTGTCCTTGTTGTACATGATCCGAACTTCGGGGGTCTCTCCGTTGAGCAGCTCCTTGGCGGCTTCTATATCAGCTTCCTGGTATGCCTCCGAGCCGTTAGATGCGGCGGACGTTTCATAGGCTTCCTGGGCAGGAACAAAGAACTGCGAGTCCAGAGGTTTCGCGTCTTCCTTCAGCGGCTTCACGATGCGGTCCACGATGGTCTGCCGTGGAACAGCTTTCATGAAAGCTTCCCGAACATTTTCATCCTCGAAAACGCCGGTGTAATTGAGGTCGATATGGTCATAAGCCAGCTGATCGTCGACTTCTACCGTGACGCCTTCAATGGATTCGAGTAGCTCGACTGTGTCTGCAGAGGGCTGAGGCGCAATGATGTCCACCTCACCGTTCTCCAGAGCCTGGACCTGGTCGGGAGCGGCACCAATGAACCGGACGGTAATTTCGTTCACGTTCGGCGTTGGGCCCCAGTCATAAGACTCATTGCGTACCAGAGTGATTGACTGGTCCGGCGTGATGCTGTCCACCACGAAAGGTCCGCTGGAGAGGTAGAGCGATTCGTCACCGGGCAGGGACTTCGTGTCGAATCCGGTGTTATATACATCGGCGACTCCCTGCAACTCGGCATTCGGATCTGCAGGGCTCGCCGCGTCACCGCGTTCCAGTCCTTGGATCAAATCAATAAGGGCTTGCTCGTCAGCCAGACCGGCTTTTTCGGCTATGACATGCGCAGGCATGCCGACACCGCCGTCATTCAGACCTCCAAAAACGATCTCCCAGTCGGCGTACGGCTTGGAGTAGGTCAAGGTGATTGAACGGCCGTCGTCGCCGATCTCCGGGATCTCGGTCAATCCCAGCCCGCTGGTGTCGCCTGCATAATCAAAGTAGGAAGTCCCTTCGGTGACTTCACCGGTTTCCGGATCGACCGTCGCATCGTTGGCGTAACCGGATTCGGCGACCCAGTTCAACAACAGGTCGGCCGCGTCGACAGCATTGCCGTCGGACCATTGGACTCCCTCGTTGACCGTGTACTTCACGACCAGCGGATCATCGGAAAGCTTCTCGTACGTTCCGAATTCTTCATTCCGAACTACGTTGAGTTCATTATCGATGTGGTAAAAACCGCCGCGGGTCATATAGGCGATCTTGCCGTTGATATCAACGTTGCCTGCCGCGGTGTCCGAGTTGAACGAACTGAACGCATTGGTCTCAGCGACACTGATGGTTCCACCGGTAGCCGCGGTATCACCTGCACCTTCGGATGCGGTATTTCCGCCACCCGTCGACGCGCAGGCACTCAGTGCCATAGCCGCAACAGCAGCAACACCGATTGCTTTGGAAGTACGTCCGAAACGCATTCCGCCTCCTAGTTCCTCAGAGTGATGTGTGTGGCCGGTTCGCCGATCGGGATCCGGGAAGCACGATTTGGCTGCCCCCGAAAGACTGCCGCAAGAGTGGCGTGCCTCACATGCATAAGAGCGTAAACCGTTACACCTACTCTTGGGTATAAAAAAGTTGCTTCACAACGGGTTGTTATCGAGATGCAACCAAACGACGGCGCCACATAACTTCCTGAAGCAGTCTCTTCATGCCGAGTATAAGACGAGTTAATCCCCGGAAACATGCGGCAAAACGGGGCATAAAAGAACCAGCGGCCCCGTTCGTTTCGAATCGGAACCGCTGGTGGGGATGATATTTAGTTATTGGCTGCTAACTGGTTTGCTGGCGCCGCAGCACCTCACGGGCAGCTACATCCACTTCACCCGTCCTTCTCGTACTCGCGGATCCGATAGGCAATCATCATGCCGAGCACGTCTGCTGGTACAGGCTCGTCGTACGGAAGCTGTACCGAGCCTTTGCCGGTCTTGTATCCCGCGAGCCGGTCGCTGAAAGCAGCCAGGGTAGACGGAGTAAAGACGAAATTCGCGTGCTTTTGATGGCCGCTGAAGATGAACAGGATTGTTCCCAGCGAGTAGGCCGGGTTGCCCGATTTAAGTCCTTCGGCGGCAATCGGAGCGCCGGCGCGGCTTATTTTTCGCAACTCCCGAAGCCGCGGCTGGACGGACTCGGGGAACGAACCGATGTACTCGTCGACCCTCTCATGCTGTATCGCCATAGGACTACCTTGCCACCATCGGCACAAACTCAGATGGTAAAGCGGAACTCCTCCACATCCTCGCGGTGAGAAAACTCCGTTTGCCGACGCGATGAGGTCTAGATTCTCGGCGTGCGGTACGCCGCCATGATCACACCCAACGTGCGTGCGTTGCTGCCGCACCGCGATCAACCGATCATGTAGGCGAATCCACGTCCCTCCGAGGCCACCGCGTCGGCGAAGTCTCTAGCTCGATACAGGAACTGGGTCGCGTAGGCCAACTCGGACTCCAGCGACTGCCTGGCCGAGAAGAACCCGCCCAGGCCCGCTTCGATGTCGCGGTCGCTGATCGTCTCAAGGTCCCGGGCGACGGGTTCGACCTCATGAGGCGGGAGTGCGCGCACCCCCGGCCACCATGTGCAACCACCGTCGGTGTTTGTCACCTGCCCTTCGAACATCCGATAGGCCGCTCTGGCTCCAGCACCCGAAGAGCGCCGAGCAGTTAGCCACTGCAGGTGCGGCCATGCCTCGTCGAGGTAGAGAAAGTCACGCTCCGGCAAGGGTTGCCGGAAGTCTGTGACACCGTGAGTGAAACCCGGCTCAAGGCCCAACGCGTCCGCGAGCGGGTCGGAGCCGATCACCGTGAGTGGGTCAGCGAGTGCCTTCTCGGTCTGATCGCTGTCGAATGCGTATGCGTAGTATCTGATTCCCATAAGACGATTCTGAGACAGCAGTACGCCACCACGGCCAATATCCTGTCGTCTGTGGATAACGAGGCAGCGGACCGACAGTCGTCCGATATGAAACTGGAACTGAACCGCCCTCTGCCACAGCAAAAACGTTTTGGCGGCAACATCGACGTCGTACAGGGAATACCCGGCCCAAACACGACCGGCCAGCCTCAACGAGGCAGATATCGCAGATACGCGGGTGCCTTGTCGAAGATTCTGTATTCAGGAGGCCAAGGTCGATCGATCCGCACTCCTGTGTGCGGGTTTGCCCGGCTTGGCGGTGGCTCCTGCAGTTACGGCAGGAGCCACCGCCAGGCCGAGTTATACATTGAATCTAAATTCCACGACGTCGCCGTCGGACATGACGTACTCTTTGCCTTCGATCCTGACCTTGCCGCGTGCTTTAGCCTCTGCCATCGAGCCGGCGTCGACGAGATCGGCGAAGGAGACCACTTCAGCTTTGATGAAGCCGCGCTGAAAATCGGAGTGGATGACTCCGGCCGCCTGCGGAGCGGTATCGCCCTGGTTGATCGTCCAGGCGCGTGCTTCCTTCGGCCCGGCCGTGAGGTAAGTCTGGAGGCCCAGCGTATGGAAGCCAACCCTTGCCAGCTGGTCCAGACCGGATTCGTCCTGGCCGTTCATCTCCAGCATCTCGCGGGCTTCTTCTGGTTCCAGCTCCACCAGATCCGATTCCAGCTTCGCGTCAAGGAACACGCAGTCCGCCGGAGCAATCAGTTCGCGTAACTCCGCCTGGCGCTCGGCGCTGCCCAAAATAGTGTCATCGACGTTGAAGACATAGATAAAGGGCTTGGCCGTCAGCAGGCTCAGCTCCCGCAGGTTTTCGACGTCGAGCTTGTCGCTCTCGACGGACGAGAAGATCGTATCTCCGCGTTCAAGCACCTTCCGGGCTGCCTCCATGGCGGCCAGTTCGGCGGCGTCGCGCTTCTTGATCTTTACTTCCTTTTCAACCCGGGGCAGCGCCTTTTCCAGCGTCTGCAGATCCGCGAGGATCAGTTCGGTGTTGATGGTCTCCAGATCGGAGCGCGGGTCCACCTTGCCTTCAACATGGACCACATCGGGGTCATCGAACACCCGGATGACCTGGGCGATGGCCTGGGCTTCACGAATGTTGGCAAGAAACTGGTTGCCCAGCCCTTCGCCTTCGGAGGCGCCCCGGACAATCCCGGCGATATCGACAAAAGACACGGTCGCCGGCAGGGTGCGTTGGGAGCCAAAGATCTTGGCCAGCTGATCCAGCCGGGAATCCGGCAGGGGCACCACGCCGACATTCGGCTCGATGGTCGCGAACGGATAATTCGCCGCCAGAACCTGGTTGCGGGTCAGTGCGTTGAAGAGAGTTGATTTGCCGACGTTGGGCAGTCCGACGATGCCAATAGTAAGAGCCACGGTATCCAAGGATACCGGTGAGGTACCCGGCTCAGCGATTCGGCCGGAACGGTGGCGCAAACGACGCCCCGGCTTCGCCTAAATTGTCATAGCCGGCTGGCATGGTTGAGCTATGGATGCGTTTCAGATTGTGCTCACATTGCTCATGCTGGTTATTGGGGCAGCGGCCGGGGCTGCGGGAACTGCGGTGGCATACCGACGCAGGGTCGCAGTGCTCGCGGAAGAAATTGACGACGCCGGTGCTCGTCTTGGCAACGCAACGGCCCGTTTGGCTGCGGCCGAGGCGGAAAGCCGATTGCTCGCCCAGCAGAACCGGCAGCTAACTGCCAGCAGCGAGCAGGACAACTCTGTGCTTCGCGCCCTGGTCCCTGTCGGGGAAAAGCTGAAGACGGTCCAGCAGCAGGTCAATGTGCTCGAGCGGGACCGCGTCGAACAATTCGGCCAGCTGGCCGAACAGCTGCGCGCCGCACAACTGAACGATGAGCAGTTGCTGCGCTCCACCCAGACCCTGACCGCGGCATTGCAGTCCAACTCCGCCCGCGGACAGTGGGGAGAGGTCCAGCTCCGCCGGGTGGTGGAGGCCGCCGGCATGCTGGCGCACGTGGACTTTAGCGAGCAGGTCCATCTGGTGGGGGCCGAACGTGCCCTTCGACCTGACATGCTGATCCATCTTCCCGGCTCCAAATCACTCGTGGTGGATGCCAAAGTGCCGCTGCGGGCGTATCTGGAAGCCCAGGAACTTCCGTCCTTCGGCTCCGCGGAGGAACGTGAAAAGCGGGCCGGACTGCTGACTACACATGCCAAGGCGGTCAAGGCACACGTAGACGCGCTTGCAAACAAGAAATACTGGGACGGAGTGGCTGCGTCCCCCGAACTCGTCCTGTGCTTCCTGCCCGCCGAATCCGTTCTTTCAGCAGCCCTGCACAGTGAACCGGGCCTATTGGATTACGCCTTCTCGCGCAACGTTGCCCTGGTCTCCCCCGTCTCACTGCTGGCCACGCTGAAGTCGGTCGCCTTCACCTGGCGGCAGGAAGTCCTCACCGAGAATGCCCGGGAGATTTTCGAGCTCTCCCGCCAGCTCTACGACCGGCTGGGCACCCTTGGTGAGCATGTGACGAAGCTGGGCTCGTCCCTGAAGGGTTCAGTGGAAAAGTACAACGCCTTCGTCGGAACACTTGAGTCCAGGGTCCTGCCGACAGCGCGGAAGATCAGTGCCTTTGACCCGTCTTCGCTGAAGGAAGCGCCTGCCCCTCAAGCCTTGGAGAGCACCCCACGGCTGTTGGCCGCACCGGAGCTCATTGCCGACCAGGAGCGTAGCGCCTAGCCATAGGCACGCAGCTGCCCCGTCCCGCCACGTTTACCGTGCGGGCCGGGCGCCCCTGCCGCCGAGACCGCGTGAAACGTCGCCCTTTTCCTTGAGAGTTGCGCGCAGTTCCTTGGGCAGCGAGAACAGGATGTCCTCTTCTGCGGTGACCACTTCCTCAACATCGGCATAACCATAGTCAGCGAGCAGGCTCAGAACTTCGCGCACGAGGACCTCCGGCACGGACGCTCCGGAGGTCACACCCACAGTGGAAATGCCTTCAAACCAAGACTCATCGACCTGGTTCGCGAAGTCGACGCGGTAGGAAGCCTTGGCGCCGTATTCCAGAGCCACCTCCACCAGGCGCACGGAGTTGGAGGAATTCGCCGATCCGACCACGATGACCAGTTCCGCCTGCGGGGCGATCTTCTTGATCGCAGCCTGCCGGTTCGAGGTTGCGTAGCAAATGTCGTCGCTGGGCGGATCCTGCAGGGTCGGAAAGCGTTCCTTGAGCAGGTTGACGGTCAGCATGGTCTCGTCCACGCTCAGCGTGGTCTGCGAGAGCCAGATCACCTTGTTCGGATCCCGGACCTCAACCTTGTCGACATCTTCCGGACCGTTGACGATCTGGATATGCTCGGGGGCTTCTCCGGCGGTTCCCTCGACCTCCTCGTGGCCCTCATGTCCGATGAGGAGAATGTCGAAATCGTCCTTTGCGAAACGGACGGCCTCGCGGTGCACCTTTGTCACCAAGGGGCATGTCGCGTCAATTGTCTGCAGTCCGCGCTCGTCGGCAGACTGCACGACGGCAGGCGAAACGCCGTGGGCGGAGAAGATAACCAGTGCACCCTCGGGCACCTCGTCCGTCTCTTCGACGAAGATCGCGCCCTTTTCTTCCAACGTGCTGACTACATGGAGGTTGTGCACAATCTGCTTACGCACGTAAACCGGCGGGCCGTAATGCTCGAGCGCCTTTTCGACGGCGATGACGGCGCGGTCGACGCCTGCGCAGTACCCGCGCGGGGCAGCAAGCAGGACCTTGCGGGGGCCTTCGACCGGTGCGGCAGAGGCAATGTCTTCGGGGCTGCGGCGCCTGCGCGGAATAGTGGGCATCGGAACGGAGACAGCAGTGCTACTCATACCTCCATGCTAGCCGTTAGGCCCTTCGACCCGAGAGTTGGCGGGCTGTTACACCAATCACCGCGGCAGCCAATCCCGCCCCGGCGAGCACGACGGCCCAGGGCTGGAAAGACGTTGCCGCGAGTTCGACGAACCGAGCGGTAAAGGCATCGGCAACAGGGCCGGCCGCATCGTGCTGCGCAGCCACGTCCGGGGCCGCCTCCGCTGCCAGCCAGAATCCGACGGCGAGAATAACTGCGCCGACACCAAGCCAGGCAAGGGCAGTCGACGCCCTTCTCGCTACCAACAGGGTCAGCAACAGGCCGGCCAACGCTCCTGCCGCGATCCAGCGCCACTCGTTGGCAACACGCTGTACAAGGTCGACCGATTGCAGCTGATCTGCCTGGCCGATATCGACAATGAGCTCCTCTTGTACGGGGATCTCTGTGCCTAAGGTGTCCGCTACCCGCTGAATCGCCAAGGCAACAATGGGAGCGATATCAAGCCGCAGGGCCCCCTCATCCGGGCCTTCTGCCTCCAGCGTCAGAGTATGGGACTTCGCCAAAGCTTCATTCCATGCCTGCGGGAACTCTTCCAGTCCGGTGACGGCTCCGGCGGCCCTGGCGATGATGGGATCAACCAGCTCCTGGAGCCCCGGCGGCAGCTGGCTTTGGTTGCGCACCTCTTCCGCGATGGCTTCTGCCAGGGCGCTGCGGAAGTGTGGGTCCTGCCCCATGGGTGCCGCCAATTCGACGAAGCCTTGCTGGTTCGTCAGGTTCTGGCTGGTCCATGCCGCAGGCACGGCGACGGCTGTCATCACCAATGTGACCAGGCCAAGGATCAAGGCAAGGACGGAACGCATCCGCAGGCTCCTCTCCGCCGGCTTCCAGAGAGGCGCAGGATGCCTCTTGGGATAAGTAGAACAGAATCAATAATGTCTGCGATAGCTGATAAGAATGTAAGGATCGCTGTACTGTAGCTGCGCCAAGCATCGCCGAGAGGGACACTACGTGAACCAGAACCCGGGGCCACCCACCGGTGGCCAGCTGGATGCCCCGGCCAAGCCATCCACACTGCCTGCTACCGCCATGGAGACCTCGGCGGAGAATCCCTGGCCATTGCGGCTGCTTTCGCAGAAGCTCAAGAGCCACATTGACCGTGTCCCGCCCACCTGGATCGAAGGCCAGGTGATTGAGCTCAACAGGCGGAACAATGTCACGTACCTCACGCTGCGGGACACGGAAGCGGAAGCATCGTTCAGCCTCGTGGCCTGGGGAAGTGTCATGGCCCGGCTGGAGTTTCCACTTGAGCCGGGATCGCGCGTCGTGGCGCAGTTGAAGCCGGATCTATACGTCAAGACAGGCCGGCTCTCGATGCAAACCCGCGATATCCGCCCTGTGGGTCTGGGCGATCTGCTGGCGCGCCTCGAACGGCTTCGCCATGCCCTTGCCGCCGAGGGACTCTTCGCGCTCGAACGCAAGAAACCGCTTCCCATGCTGCCACACCGCATCGGGCTGATTACCGGCCGCGACTCGGATGCCATGAAAGACGTTATCCGCAACGCTTCCCTGCGCTGGCCGGCCGTGGCCTTCGAAGTACGGGAAGTCGCTGTCCAGGGTGTTAATGCCGTAACCCAGATCCAGCGCGCATTGCTGGAACTGGACGCCCGCGAGGATGTCGACGTCATTGTCATTGCCCGCGGTGGCGGATCCCTCGAAGACCTGCTGCCCTTCAGCAGTGAGGATCTGATCCGCGCGGTTTCGGCTGCCCGCACGCCCGTGGTCAGCGCTATCGGACACGAAGCGGACCGTCCCCTGCTGGACGAGGTCGCGGATCTCCGCGCTTCCACTCCGACCGATGCCGCAAAGCGTATTGTCCCCGACGTTAACGAGGAGCTCGCCAGGATCGCCCAGGCACGGCAGATGCTGGACCGCAGGGTGGACCAGTTGATCCGGGTCGAGAGCGAGCGGCTGACAGCTATCCGTTCCCGTCCCGTTCTGGCCAATCCAGCCAGCATGGTGGAAGCCCGGCACGAGGACCTGCAGCGTTTGTCCACACGCGCTTACAACTGCATCTCGGCCGCCGTACACAGGGACTCGGACCGCATCGCCCATCTCAGGGCGCAGGTTCGTTCCCTCTCGCCCCAAAACACCTTGGACCGTGGCTACGCCGTCGTACAGCTTCCGGACGGAAGCGTCCTGCGCGACAGCTCTGACGCCGCGGCGGGAACGCGGCTTCGCGTGCGTGTTTCCGTCGGCGAACTGTCCGCCGACGTCGCTCCGTAATACTGAACAACACCATCAATCCGAAAGCGGGAACCAGCATGGATGCCAAGAATTCCGTCGAAATTGCCGATGTCGCATCGCTGAGCTACGAGCAGGCACGGGAGGAACTCGTCGCCGTTGTAAGCCAGCTGGAAACCGGCGGGGCCAGTCTTGAACAGTCGTTAGCCCTATGGGAACGCGGTGAAGCCCTGGCCGCCCGGTGCGAAACGTGGCTGGAAGGGGCCCGGCAACGCCTCGACGCAGCCAGGGCCAACGCGGCTGGCGGACCGGAGGCAACAGGAATGGCGGAACCAGGCAGGGACTAACCTTCGTGGTCAGCTTTCAGCCAACCGCTTTTTCTCTGCCGCCACGTCGAAATCCGCCCTCGGCCACTGGGGATTGATGTCTTCGAGTACATCGATCAGCAGCTGTTGGACTGCGAGCCGCGCGTACCATTTCTTGTCCGCCGGGACCACGTACCAAGGCGCGATATCTGTGCTGGTGCGTTCCAAAGCCATTTGGTACGCCTGCTGGTACTGGTCCCAGAATGAGCGGTCATCGACGTCGCCGGGGTTGTACTTCCAGTGCTTATCCGGCCGGTCCAGCCGTTCCTGCAGCCGGCCTTTCTGCTCATCCTTGCTGATGTGCAGCATGACTTTGATGATGCGGGTACCGCCCGCGGCGACCCTGGCCTCAAAGTCCCTGATGATGCTGTAGCGCTGTTCAATCTCGTCGGCGGGAGAGAGCTTGCGGACCCGTTGGACCAGCACGTCCTCGTAATGCGAGCGGTCAAAGACACCGATGATGCCAGGCTCCGGCAGCTCTTTTTCGATCCGCCACAGGAAGCCCTTGGACTGTTCCTCCGCCGTCGGTGCTTTGAACGCCTTGTGGTGGATGCCTTGCGGATCGGCTGCTCCGATGACATGGCGGACGATGCTGCCCTTGCCGCCGGTGTCCATGGCCTGCAGGACCAGCAGCACGCTCTCGCGGGCGCCGAACCGGCTCTGGGCGAACAGCTTCTCCTGCAGTTCCGTGAGCTGCTCGTCCTCCCGGTCGAGGAGTTCTTTGCCTGCCTCCTTATCGCCGGTAAACCCCGGGGTCGATCCGGGGTCGACATGGCGCAGGTCGAAGCCCGTCTGCACTCGCAGCAGGACGGTCGGACTCGGGCTGAACGCGGTGGTCTCCATTACGGCTTGTACGTACTCAGGAATTCGGCGATCCGGTTGACGGCTTCCTCGAGGATGCCGACGTTGGGCAGGGTCACAAGCCGGAAATGGTCCGGTTTGTGCCAGTTGAAAGCGCGCCCGTGGGAGACGAGGATCTTTTGCTGCTTGAGCAGATCCAGCGCAAACTTCTCGTCGTCCTTGATCGGGTACACGTCCGGGTCCAGCTTGGGAAACAGGTAGAGGGCTCCCCTGGCCTGCTGGGTGCTGACGCCGGGAATGGCATTGAGCATTTCGTAGGCCTTGTCCCGCTGTTCCAGCAACCGGCCTCCGGGCAGGATCAGATCGTTGATGCTTTGGTAGCCCCCGAGTGCCGTCTGGATGGCATGCTGCGCGGGAACATTCGCGCACAAACGCATGTTGGTCAACAGGTTGATGCCTTCGATGTAGTCCGTAGCCAGGTGTTTCGGCCCGGAGATGGCCATCCACCCGCTGCGGAATCCGCAGACCCGGTAGGCCTTGGACAGCCCGCTGAAGGTCATGACCAGCACGTCGTCGGCCAGCAGAGCTGTATTTACATGCTGCGCATCCTCATAAAGGATTTTCTCGTAGATTTCGTCCGAGAACACCACCAGATTGTGCTTCCGGGCCAGTTCGAGCATTCCCTCGAGCACTTGTTGCGGGTACACCGCACCGGTGGGGTTGTTCGGATTGATGATCACGATGCCCTTGGTATTGGGCGTGATCTTTCGCTCCAGATCCTCCAGATCCGGCAGCCATCCTTCTTCCTCCACACACAGGTAATGGATGGGATGGCCGCCGGCCAGGCTCACGGAGGCAGTCCAGAGGGGATAGTCGGGCGCGGGGATCAGCACCTCGTCGCCGTTGTTGAGCAGCGCCTGCAGGCTCATGGTGATCAGTTCGCTGACCCCGTTGCCCAGGTAGACATCGTCAACGCCGATGTCCTGGATGCCGCGGGTCTGGTAATACTGCGACACCGCGGTCCGGGCCGAGAAGATCCCGCGGGAATCGCTGTAGCCCTGGGCATCGGGCAGGTTCCGGATCATGTCCACGAGGATGGCATCCGGCGCTTCGAACCCGAAGGGCGCCGGATTTCCGATGTTCAGCTTCAGGATCCGGTGGCCCTCGGACTCCATGCGTTGCGCATGCTCAAGCAGCGGACCGCGGATATCGTAAAGGACGTTATGAAGCTTGTTGGACTGCTTGAACTGGGCCATTTAAGCATCTTCGCATATCGGAACGGGTTTACTTCGTCAGCCCGTTTTCGCTAAGCCAGTCCGCCGCCGCGTCTGCCGGATTGCGCTTTTCGTCCCCGCTGACCTGACGGTTGAGATCAATCAGGTCTTCCGTGGTCAGCGCGGCTGAGACGTCGTTCAGCACCTCTGCCGCTTCCTCGCTGACTTTGTCCTGATTCACCAAGGGAAGCACCTGCTGGGCGATGAAGTTATTCTTCGGGTCCTCCAGCACCACCAGGTCATTATCCTCGATCGACGGTGTTGTGGTGTAGATGTCAGCGATCTGGATCTGGTCGGTAATCAGCGCCTGCAGGGTGGCCGGGCCGCCGCCGTCGTTAATCGGTTCGAAGGACTTCGGTTCGCAGCCGTAGTTCTCCTTCAGCCCGGGCAGCCCGTATTCACGCTCGGCGAATTCAGGATTGGCGCCGAGCACCAACTCGTCGCACACCGGCCCCAAGTCTGCGATGCTCTCGAGCTGGTACTTCTCGGCGGTGGCTTTGGTGACCACCATGGCGTCCTTGCTTTCGGCGGAGGCCGGTTCCAGGACGCCCAGTCCCTCCGGCAAGGCAGCGGGAAGGGCATCCATGATCTCCCCGGCGGAAGCAGCCGTTGCCTCGGGATCCAGGAACAACAACAGGTTGCCGCTGTAGTCGGGAACGACGTCCACGGACCCTTCTTCAACCGCCTTCACATATACCTCCCGGGAACCGATGCCGGGCTTGGTGGTGACATCGAAACCCGCAGCGGTAAGCGCGCCGGCATAGATCTCGGCGACGATCTGGCTTTCGGGGAAGTTGGCGGATCCGACCACCAGGGAACCGGTTGCGCCTGAACTGGCGGCGGTATCGGACGACCCCTCCAACGGATTGGAATTGGCGCCGCATGCCGTCAGCGTGACGGTCAGGGCGGTCATGGCTGCCGCCGCCAACATTGCCCGGCGTGAGGATGTCTGGATCTTCAAGGCTTCTCCTTTACTGGCCGGCACCCGGGGCGCCAACATTCTTCGTTCCCTGCCCCGGCGAGGCCGGGGAAGACTTCAAACCTGGTGAGACCGCGTACTTTTGCACCAGCGAGAGGATCAAATCGACAATCAGCGCCAGCACCGCAATCAGAATAGCGCCCGCAAACAGCCGGACGGGGTCGCTGACGGCTAATCCGTCGATCAGATACCGGCCCAGCCCGCCCAGATTGATGTAAGCAACGACGGCGACAGTCGAGATGACCTGCAGCACCGCGGCCCGCATACCGCCAAGCATCACCGGCAGGGCGTTAGGCAGTTCCACCCGCACCAGAACCTGCCACTCGGTCATGCCGAGACCGCGTGCGGCGTCCAGCAGTTGCCGGTCCACCGCCGCGATCCCCGAGTAGGTGCCGGCCAACAGCGGCGGGACAGTCAGGATGACGAGTGCGTAAATGGGCGGCATCAGGCCCAGGCCCATCAGGATGACAAACAGCGTCAGCAGGCCCAGCGTGGGCAGGGCCCGCAGTGCGCTGGCTGCCGAGACCACGGCGACCTTGCCCTTGCCGGTATGCCCCACGTACAGGCCCGCCGGAATGGCGATGGCCGCGGCGATCAACAGCGTCAGGACCGTATACCAGAGGTGCTCCCCCAGCCGGGCAGGAATTCCAGCCGGCCCGGACCATTGGGCGGGGTCCGCCAACCACAGACCAACCTGCTCAAAGAGATTCATGCAGCACCGCCGTTTCGGCCGCATCAGGACGGCGCACGGTACCGGCGCTATCCCCACTGGCGGAGTTGTCCGGGCCGGACGTGGCCGTCACCTGTTTACGTCCGGCCTTGCGGTGCCGGTTCCAGGGCGTGAGCAGGTGCTCCAGGCCCACGAGGACAAAGTCCATCAGCAGCGCCAGGATCAGCGTCATCACGATCCCGACGACGATCTCGGTCAGGAAGTTCCGCAGCAGCCCGTCAGTGAAGAGCACGCCGAGATTGCGGATGCCGATCAGTGCCCCCACGCTGGCCAGCGAAATGTTGCTGACCGACACCACGCGCAGGCCGGCAAAAAGGACGGGCACGGCCAGCGGCAGGTCCACGGCGAAGAACCGTCGGAACGGCCGGTATCCCATAGCTACGGCGGCTTGCCGGACGCCGTCGTCAATTGACTCCAGTGCGTCGACGACGGAGCGCACCAGCAACGCGATGGCATAGACAGTCAGGGCGACAATCAGATTGGCCGGGTCCAGAATCATGGTGCCCAGGATGACCGGAAGAATGACGAACAGGGCCAGGGACGGAATGGTGTAGAGCACCGAACTGACCGACAGGATCACGCCGCGGACCGGCGGAAGGCGCCAGGCCAGGTAGCCGAGGGGTACCGATATCAGCAATCCCAGCACGAGCGGCAGCACCGACTGGTAGAGATGGTGCCCGGAGAGCTCCAGCACAAAGGGCAGATTGGCCAGGAACCAGTCCATTAGCCGCGGCGCTCCGCGTCCAGCCGCTGGAGCACCTCGCCGGCGTCCACCAGTCCGGCTACCTTGCCGGCAGCGTCCACTGCCACGCCTTGGCCGGAGGGAGAGGACAGGGCGGCGTCCAGCGCCTGCCGGAGTGAACTGCCTATGGTGAACAAGGAGCCACCGGTGACCGCCGCTGCGGGCGTACGCTGTCCGGGCGGCAGCCACCCGAGGGGCGCACCGCCGTCGTCGGTTATCAGCAGCCAGCCTTCGGCAGGCATCGACGCCAGGGCCCCGGCCGTCGCCGTGGCCGCGGGCAGCAGCGGCAAGTCCCGGGCGGAGGCAAACGAGAGCGAGCGGAAGCCGCGGTCCCGGCCAACGAACCCGGCCACGAAATCGTCTACCGGCGCGCGTAACAGCTCCTCCGGCGGCGCGTACTGCGCCAAGCGGCCGCCGGTGGCGAAGACGGCCACCTTGTCCCCGATGACCGTGGCCTCGTCGATGTCGTGGGTGACAAACACGATCGTTTTCGCCAGTTCCTGCTGCAGCCGCAGCAACTCCTGCTGCAGTTCCGCGCGCACCACCGGATCCACTGCGCTGAAGGGCTCGTCCATGAGCAGGATCGGCGGATCCGCGGCGAGCGCCCGGGCCACCCCCACGCGCTGCTGCTGGCCGCCGGAGAGCTGCGCGGGGTAGCGCTTGCCCAGGGCCGGTGAAAGACCGACGACGGCGAGCAGTTCCTCGGCGCGGATTCTCGCTTGCCGCCGCGGGACACCGTTAAGGCGGGGAACGGTGGCGATGTTGTCCAGCACGCTCCGGTGCGGCAGCAGGCCCGAGGACTGCAGCACGTAGCCCATTGAACGCCGCAGCGCCGCAGCAGGCTGCGCCGAGACGTCCTGTCCGTCCACCAGCACTGTGCCCTCGGTGGGCTCCACCATGCGGTTGATCATCCGCAGCGACGTGGTCTTGCCGCACCCGGACGGACCGACGAACACGGTGATGGCTCCGCGGTCAATCTCCAGGTTCAGGTTATGCACCGCCGGCTGCCCCGACGCGTAGCTCTTCGACACGTTGCGGAACTGGACCATGGGCGAGTTGCCCGCGCTGGCCGGCGGGGCCACAGACTGGGCTTCGGTCATCGTGCCTCGCTCTCTGTCCTGGTCGGCGCACCGTATTGCGGCACGGTCCCGGGACTCCTGACAGCTTGGCTGATGGAAGCTGTCCCGGCAGCCGGTTCCGCGAAATAGAGGCTCAGGCCGACATCCACCAGGTCCACCCGGTCCAGTGCTGCGACGTCGTCCAGCTGGATCCACTTTGCCTGATCCGTCGATCCCTGGAGCTCATGCGCTAAATCACCGCTCGTCACAGTAGCAGCGTAAATGATCCGCAGGGCGTGCAGCGGCACCTTCCCGCCATGCAGCCGCCGTTCCGCCGGGATGAACTTACTGTCGACGCCGAGCAACCGCCCCAGTTCCACGGTGTAGCCGGTTTCTTCGGTGATTTCCCGCAAGGCCGCCGTGGGAGCATCTTCCCCCGCTTCAAGCCCGCCACCGGGCAGCGTCCAACGCGGGGTTCCGGAACCGGTCCATCGTGCCAGCAGCACGGCATTCTCCTGAACGATCACGCCGTAGGCGCCGATGCGAGTATCGAAGGACATGCCTTTCAGTCTAGGCGGGCTTCAACCTGCGCCGCAGAAGCGCCGGGCTGCATTTGGCATAGATCCCTTCGCCATACTTTCGCAAACGTTACTTTGGCCGCCCGAGCGTTGCGTCCGGGGCCAGCGGGGACTACAACTGAATGCATGGGGATCAGGCCAGCAAGGCATCGCGCGGACCCCGTCCCGCCGGATTGGAGCGTGGCAATGCCCGCCATCGAGCGGCGGCTTCTAGAAGTCCTCGCTGCCGCCGGGCCGGACCCTGCCGCGACGCCCGCGAATCCCCGTGACTGCCTGGACCGGGCCTATGAAGCGGCCTACGCGGAGGACCACTATGGCGCGGTGACCTTGGCACGCCTGGGACTTGAACAGGCTACCGAATCCGACACCGACACCGTGCTGGCGTTGTATTCGGTCCTGATAGCCGTTGCCCAGATCCAAGACCAGGCTTCGGATGCGGAGTACTACCTGGCGCAGCGGGTAGACCGGCTGCGCCATGCCGGACGCAAAGTCCAGGCATCCGTCGAGGCTGACCTGGGGACGGTCCTCTTCCGCGAAGCGACCGCCGCGGAACTGCCCGTGCTGGAAGCGGCATTGGAGCAGCTGCAGGCAACCAAGGCCCCCGTCGGCGTCCTGGCCGACGTCAAGCTGGCCATCGCCGTCGCGCATTCGCAAAAAGGGGTCCGCTCCACGGCGGTCGCCCTGCTTGAGGACGCGGTGGAGGGTTACGCTGCCGGCGAGCGCACCGACAGTCTCGCCGGGGCGCTGATGTATCTGGCACACACCTACCTGCAGCTGGACCAGCCCGGGCAGGCCGTCGCCGCCGCAGACCGGCTGCTCGCCATTCCGGCCAACCGCGCACTGGCGGCCTCCATGTGGCTGCTGAAAGCCAACCTCGTCAACACCGGGGAGCACGACGACGAAGCCATCGAGTACGCCCTGACGGCCCTTGAGCTCTACGCTGCCTGCGGCGTCCGCAAGGGCGCCATTTCCGCCGCGGTCGTCGTGGCACAGCTGTGTGCTGCCGCCGGCGACGCGGAGAGTTCGGTACTGGCTTGGCGCGCGGCCGTGCAGCAGGCCGAACGCGGCGAAGTCCAGGAGGAGCTGACGCTGCGCCTGGCGCTGGGCAACCAATTGCTGGAGGCAGAGGAGTATGAGCTCGCTGCCCAGGTGCTGGGCAAGCTGCTGCAGCGCCAGCGGCTGATCGACGCCCCGCACTCGGACAAGGCCCGCACGCTGATGAGCCTGGGGCATGCACACCGCCACGCCGAACGCACGGTCGACACCTTGGACTGCTGGCGCGAGGCAGTAGCCGAGTTCACGGGCGGCGGAGAGTACGGCGAGGCTGCACGGTCGCTGCTGGCCATCGGCACCTTGCTGTCGCGGGAAGACCATGACGCGGACGCGATCGTCTGCTTCGAGGCGGCCGTTGCCGCCGCCCGCAAATCTTCCGACGACGCAGCGGCCCTGCCGCAGGCCCTCCATGCCCTCGGCCATGCAATGTGCGAAGCCGGCGACCAGGACGGCATCGCCCAGCTGGACGAGGCAATCCGGCTGGCGCGGGACTACGGGGCGCATTGGTACGAGGCGGACTACAGCGACACCAGGGCCCGCGGGCTCTGGGCCCTCGACCACGGCCCGGCGGCGGTCTCCGCTGCCCTGCAGGCCGCGGACCTTTACTCCGCGGCGGACGACGCGGCGTCGGCCGGCAATTCCGAACTTTTCGCCGCGCATGTCCTGGCGGAGCTTGACCGTCCCGCGGACGCGGTGCCGATGTTCCGGATGGTGCTGGCCCAGCCCGAGGTCAGCCGGATGCTGCGGGTGGCTGCCAACCTGGGACTGTCCGCGGCCCTGGACTCGCTCGGCCACAAGGATGAAGCCGAGGAGGCACGCCGCGCGGCGGAAGAGGCAGCCGAGGACTGACGCTTCTCATATTCGTCTCATCTTGCCTCGGAATACTTGAAGCATGCAGCGCGCGACCATCCGTTATGTGCTCACGGCCGTTGCCATTGTGCTCGGCATGGGGCTGGCAGGTTATGCCGTGGCGAGCACCCTCCGCAGCCCCGACCCCTCCGATCTGGGTCCGTCGATAGTGTTCACCCCCTCCCCTTCGGCCTCCAGCGCGCCAGCCGAATCGCCGGATGCCGGTTCCGCTGACAACGCTTCGACAGAACCGGACCCGGACGCCGGACGGCCTTCGGAGCCCGCCCCACAGCCGGACCCCGACCCGGCACCAGCGCCTGCCCCGGCACCTGCCCCCGCGCCGCCGCCCGCTCCCGCTCCGCCACCTGCTCCTGCCCCCGTCCCGGTACCGCCCGCACCACCGATCGATTACGACGACGGAGACGACGATTTCGATGACGACGACGGCATTGACGATGACGACGACTAAAATCAACCTGATGATGACCGGGACGGATGTTTAGGCGCCTGGACGGCCTGTCCGTCCGCACCCGTGTCCTCGCGGCCGTACTCGCACTTTCCGCCCTGGGCCTCGCGGTAGCCGGCGGCGTGCTCTTTGGCCTCCAGCGCGGCCAGATCAATCAACGCATCGATGACTCGCTGCGGCGGTCCGTCGAAGAGTTCGACACCCTGGCCGACATCGGCATCGACCCCGAAACGGGACAGGAATTCACCCGCGGCAGCCAGTTGGTACGCACCGTCATGGCGCGCACTGCACCGGCAGAGAACGAGGGCATGGTCGGCATCGTTGACGGACAGGTTGCGTTGACCGCCAACAACTCGGTCGAATTGCGGTTGGAAAACGACCACGAACTCATCGACAAGGTCGTGGCCCAGCCGGAGACGGAGCGCATCATCCTCACCTCCATCAAGACCGGGCAGACCACTTACCGCGCCGTGACCGTCCCTGTCCAGCTGTCCTCGGACCCCACCCACAGTATTTTTTTGCTGGCCTTCGACTACGATGCGGAACTCGAGGAGCTCGGCGACAACTTCCGGACCTACACGTTGATCAGCCTGGCGGCGCTTGTGCTCATTTCGGGCGTAGGTTGGCTGGTGGCCGGGAGGTTGCTGGCACCGGTCCGGCTGGTACGGGAAACCGCCCAGAAGATCACCGAAACCGATCTGTCCCGCCGCATCCCGGTCAGCGGGAACGATGACCTCTCCGAACTCTCCCAGACCTTCAACGAGATGCTGGACCGGCTCCAAGGCTCGATGACAGCCCAGCGCCAACTGCTCGACGACGTCGGGCATGAGCTGCGAACGCCGATCACCATCGTCCAGGGGCACCTGGAACTCCAGGACTCGTACGATCCGGAAGACGTTGACTCCGTCCGCGCTATTGCGCTCGACGAACTGGACCGCATGCGGCTGCTGGTCGATGACCTTGTTACGCTCGCGGGCGCCGAACGCCCCGAATTCGTCAAACCCCGCCCACTGGAGGTCGGGCAGCTGACAGATGATGTGCTGGACAAGGCCAGGACACTGGGCGACCGGCGGTGGGTTGTCGACTCCCGCGCCGAACACATGTGGAGCCTCGATCCCAAACGCATGACCCAGGCGTGGCTGCAGCTGGCCGCGAATGCCGTCAAGTTTTCCCCGATAGGTTCAACCATTGGCGTTGGTTCCCGGGCCGTCCCCGGGGAACTGCGCCTATGGATCCGTGACGAGGGTGCAGGGATCGCCCCCGAAGACCAGGGCCGGATCTTCGCACGCTTCGCCCGTGGCGCCAACGGGACCAGGGCCGAAGGATCCGGGTTGGGATTGACCATCGTCAACGCCATCGCCCATGCCCACGGCGGGCGCGTTGAACTGGCCAGCGCACCCGGACACGGTTCCACTTTCACTATCGTTATCCAAGAACGCCAGCCCGAACAGGAGGATCCAGTATGAGCCAGATTCTGGTTATCGAAGACGAGGTCAGGATCAGTTCCTTTGTCGCCAAGGGCCTGAAGTCGGCCGGCTACGTGCCCACTGTTGCGGCCACCGGCCGTGAAGGTTACCACCTGGCCATGACGGGTGATTTCGAGCTGATCGTGCTGGATCTCGGCCTGCCGGACCAGGATGGTTTTACAGTGCTCCGCCGGATCCGCGAGGCCAGGAACGACACTCCGGTCATTATCCTGACCGCACGCAGTTCCGTCGACGACACCGTCGCCGGCCTCGAAAACGGTGCCGACGACTACATGGCCAAGCCCTTCCGCTTTGAAGAGCTGCTCGCCCGGGTCCGCTTACGGCTGCGAACGGAAGCACCGACGTCGGACATGAGCACCCTCAGCAGCGGAAACCTGCAGCTCGATCTGCGCACCCGGCGTGCCACCATTGACGGGAAAGAGATCGACCTGTCGGCCCGCGAATTCGCTTTGGCTGAAGCCTTCCTGCGCAACCCCGGCCAGGTGCTCAGCCGCGAACAGCTACTCTCCCGCGTCTGGGGCTACGATTTCGATCCAGGTTCCAATGTGGTCGATGTGTACGTGCGTTACCTGCGCAACAAGCTCGGGGCCGAGCGCTTCGCCACCGTGCGGGGCATGGGTTACCGGCTGGCCGCGGACAGCTGACCGGCTTCGGCAGCAAGCCGCTCCGCGATGGCCAGGCGCTGCAGGGCGTCCAGTTGCCAGGCTTCGCCCTGGCCAAAGGTCTTCGCGCCGGCCACCAGGGATAAAGCCACCCCGGCGGATCGGCCTCTCAGCCCTGCCGGATCAACAGTTTGGTCAAAGGCGCGCAGATAACGCTCCATGACCTGCGGTACGTGGACATATCCCTCGTGAACAGCCGGCAGTACCGCCAGATGGCCGATGAGGCAGGCGAGATCATCGATCCGGTGGCCTGGCCCCAGCGAGTCCACGTCCAGCACCCCGGTGACCGTGCCGCCGTCGATCAGCAGATTCGCTTCGTAGAAGTCACCGTGCGTTGGAACCAATGGACCGGGCTTAGTCACCGCCAGCACGTTCGAGATCTTCTCCTCCAGACGGAAAATCCGCTCCTGCTCCTGCGGCAGAGCGGCCGCGGCGGCCCGCGCGTAGTCCGCCGCGCGTTCGGCCCACGCCGGGCGGCGGGACAGCTTCATCGCCCCGGCGGGCATCCTGTTCAGAAGCTCCAGCAGGGTGTCTGGGTCCAATTGGGACGCACCGTCATTCATCAACGCTTGGGCCAGTGGCGTTCCCTGGACCTCGCGCAGCAACACCACGCCGGTGGCCGGGCCGGGTATAAGCTCCGGCGACGGGAGTCCAGCCTCCGTGAGCAGCCGATGGCGCCGCAACAGCGCGTCGGCCTTGTCGGGGCGCACCACTTTAATGAACACACGCGATGCTCCCTGCGAGGCCTCCAGCACTGCCCGGCGGAGCGGACGGTAGTTGACCATCCGCAGGTCGGCGTCTCCGCTTCCGAAGGCCGCCCGTGCCATAGCGGCGGAATCGCAGGCTGTTGGCAACCCGGTCAACACCGGATCCGCGGGATACAGCCATGCGGTCAACGTGATAGTGCCGTCATCCAGCCGGACCACGGGTACGCCGGTGTCCGGAACGGCCGAAGTGGTGATGCAGACGTATTCGGTGCGCACAGTTCCGTCAGGAACCTGCACGTCCACGCTGTAGATTCCGGTTGCTCCGGCGCCCGGGCGGTGCTGCAGCTTGGCCAGTTTCCATGCCTGTATGCCCGCGCCAATGGTACCGACCGCGAGTTCCAGCGGCTGCTGCATCTTAGTGCTCTCCAGCAGGTCGATGCCGTCGGTCTCGGCCCGCATCAGGTCCCGGCTCGGAGCGTTCATACTTCTTTTCATATCATCCCGCTGCAGAAACGGCTCCCTCCGGCCGGGGAAAGGCAAAAGGCCCGCCCCTTACCGGAGCGGACCCACTGATCGCCAGTTGCCAGGGCTGCGGCCCTCACGCCCGGCGCCGCTGCAGCACCGCATCCAGATTGATCTTGCCCGCCTGCGGCGCCGCTTCCTTGGCAGCCGGAGACACGCCGCCCTTCGAAGCGGCCGGCACGTCGGCCTTCGGAGCCACGGCTGCCTGTTTGATCGGCGTCTTCATCGTCGGTTTTTTCACTTCCGGGGCCGGCAGCGGTGCCGGGGCCGGCCGTTCCGCTTTGGCCGAGGCAACATACGTAGGCTTCGGCACTTCTACGGGCTGCCAGGTGGGACCGGATCCAGGCCCGGAATTTCCTGCGCTTTTTGACTCGGCTTCGGCTGCAACTTTGAGTGCCTCCGCGCGCAGTTCCTCCGGTGTCAAGCGCCGTGGTTCGGGAGCGGGAGCCGGTTCCTGCTTTTCAGAACCGGAGACAGCGTCGGCTTCCGCTTCTGCCGCATCGAAAAGCACGGTTTCCCGCTGCGGAAGTGGTGAAAGATGGTGGACCGGCGGATTCATCGCTTCTTCGAAGGCCCTGTTCACTCGGGCGGCTGCACGGCGGCGGCGGTCTCGCCGCACCAGCATACGCAGCATAAGGACGACGGCGGCGACAGCCAGCAGCGCGACCCCCGGGACACTGCCCGAGACCAGGCCGAAGAGCGCCAGTCCCCCGCCGATGACGAAAGTCAGCAATGCGGCGGTTCCCACCAGAGCCAACGCGGTGCGACCGTAGCGGATGTTCAACGGCGCGGGCACACGTTGCTCCGGGGCAGCGCTCTCCGGGGCGACGCGCTCAGGCCCGGAGGCGGCGCGGGATGTTCCGGAATGGGCGTTATTTTCCATGATGATCCCCTGAGCTGCACTGCCTGTGGCGGTGACGGGTCCTGAGTCGAATGATATTCCCTGGCCCGGGAGTGCCTCGGCCAGTGTTGCAGTTCCAAGAAAGCGAAGTAAATACGGTCCTACCCAGACAAGCCAAAGCCCCACGATCACTACGAAGATCACTGAGCTTTGAATGTCCACAATCAAAACCGTAGAAGCTAAAACATGCCGGGTGCGGCATTAGTCACGGTGTGTCGGCGAAAGTCACCGAAAATTGATAAACCAGCAGGTCAGCACGAACGTCCGCTGCTTTCGAGCCAGCCGGGAAGAAGTCCGTCCGGAACTTCCTCCGCAGTCAACGCAAAAGACCTGTGATCGGCCCATGAACCATTGATGTGCAAGTAGCGGGGGCGCAGTCCTTCGTCCCGGAAGCCAAGTTTTTCCACTACCCTCAAGCTGGCAGAATTCTCCGGGCGGATGTTGATTTCCATCCGATGCAGCCCCAGGGCCTGAAAGCAGTGATCCGTGGCCATTGCTACCGCCGTTGGTGCGATACCGCGACCGGCCGAAGCCTGATCCACCCAGTAACCGAGCGTAGCCATCATGGCCGATCCCCAAACGATGCTGGACACAGTCAGCTGCCCGACGATCACCGGCGCCGCCCGGCCAGGCTGGACTTCGGTAATGACCCAAGGCAGCGCTGTTGCCAGCTTCGCCTGCCGGTTCAGCGACCGGACCATCTCGGCAAACTGCGGCAAGGAACCGTTGGGGTCGGGGTTGGAGGCTTCCCACGGAGCGAGCCAGACCGCGTTCTGCTGGCGCAGCTGGAGCCACTCGCGCTTGTCACGACGGGAGATCGGACGCAGCGCCAAGCTACCGCACTCAACTCTGACGGGCCAGATGGCCGAACTCAGCACCGCCGCAGCCTGGTCTCAGCCCTGTGTGCCTTCGGAGAATTCCTTCAGCCAGGAGCGCAGGTCCTCACCGATGTCAGCGCGTTCCGAGGCGATGGTCACCACAGCCTTCAGGTAGCTCAGCTTGTCACCCGTGTCGTACCGCCGTCCGCGGAAAACGACACCGTAGACGCCCCCGCCTTCTCCTTCGCGGGACGCGAGTGTTTCCAGTGCGTCGGTCAGTTGGATTTCGCCGCCCCGTCCGGGACCGGTCTCTTCCAGTACGTCGAAGACCGACGGGTGCAGCACGTAGCGGCCGATGATGGCCAGGTTCGAGGGGGCCTCTTCAGGCGACGGCTTTTCGACCAGCCGGTTGACCTGCACGCAGTCGATACCGTCCATCTCGGTGACGTCGGCACAGCCGTAGGCACTGATCTGCGCAGGCTCGACCTCCATCAGGGCGACGACGGATCCGCCGGTCTTCTCCTGGACGTCGATCATCCGGCGCAGCAGCTCATCGTTTTCGTCGATCAGGTCATCGCCGAGCAGCACGGCAAACGGCTCGTCACCAACGTGCTGGCGGCTGCGCAGCACGGCATGCCCCAGTCCCTTGGGATCGCCTTGGCGCACGTAGTGGATATCAGCCAGGTTCGATGCCTCGCGCACCAACGCCAGTTTGTCGAGGTCACCCTTTTCCTCGAGGACGAACTCGATGTTGGGCACGCGGTCGAAGTGGTCTTCCAGCGGCCTCTTGTTCCGTCCGGTGATCATCAGGATGTCCGTGATGTCCGCGCGGACCGCTTCCTCAACCACATACTGGATGGCCGGTTTGTCCACTACCGGCAGCATCTCTTTGGGCATGGCTTTGGTAGCGGGCAGGAAGCGGGTGCCGAGACCGGCGGCCGGGATGACGGCCTTGCGTACGGTGCGATGAGACTTCATGGAAATAAGATTACCCATCCGCAGCGTCAAAATATGAATTAGCATGACAGCTGCCGCCGAAGTGCTTTCGACGGCGGCGATGACCCCTTCGAACAAGGATTGCCGTGACTCCTCTCGATAAAGACTCCGCCCGCGCACACTTCCGCAAGCTGCGGCAGGATCTGCCGGACACCGACCGGCGCGCGGCCGCCGAACAACTGGCCAAAAATGTCATGGCGGGACTCGAAGCGGCCGGAGCGGAACGCGGCAGTACCGTTGCCGGCTATCTCTCAACCGGCGCGGAACCCTCCACCGACCTACTGCTGCCCGCCCTGACCCGGGCTGGCTACCGCGTGGTTGTCCCCGTCTGCGAGCCGGAGTACCAGCTCAGCTGGGTGCAGTGGTACGACGGCGTGGAGCTCGTCCGCAGTCAACGGGCCTGGGTCTACGAGCCGGTCGGGGAACGGCTGCCTTCAGCCATCATGGCCGATGTCCCGCTGATCCTGGTACCCGGCCTGGCAGTTGACGCGGACGGCAACCGGATAGGCCAGGGCGGCGGTTACTATGACCGGTTCCTGGCAGGTGTCGCCCGGCTGCCGGAGCAGCCCAAGGAAGTCGGCGTTTTTTATCCCCACGAAGTTGTCTCTCCCGGGACCTTCGAGGTCACTGAGCTGGACGCCCCGCTTGACGGCGCCGTGACGGCAGAGGGTTGGATATGGTTCGGCCCCGGGACAGTGTAGAATTAGCACTCGGAACTATCGAGTGCCAACCCAACGGGTGGCCCGGACGTGTTCCGCAGGAATTTTCAGGAGGATTCAAGTGCCCACGTACGCCTATGCCTGCAAAGATTGCAGCCACGCTTTCGAGATCCAGCAGTCCTTCAGCGACAACTCGCTGAGTGTTTGCCCTGAGTGCAGCGGCAACCTGCGCAAAAAGTTCAACAGTGTCGGCGTCGTCTTCAAGGGTTCCGGTTTCTACCGGACCGATTCACGCGATACCAAGAGCACCAGCACGGTTCCGGCCGCCGGCAAGTCCGAAAGCCCGGCGTCGGCACCGGCAGCAGCGCCCGCACCGGCCGCTGCTGCCCCCGCTGCCAGCTAGAGAGCCTCCTTAGCAATACACCACCCGGGGATGCCACGGCTCCCCGGGTGCTCTGCGTCCGATGAGGTTCCTTTCCTCCACAACGGAAACTATCGCTGCCCCCGTGCACAGTTCGCCGCAAGCCCCTGACGAACCGGTTCCGGGCCTCCTTACTGTGGCCTTATGCAGCATTCACCCCGGGCGACCATCCCGCTCCTTGTCCGGCGTCTGGTCAGGCGCCATTACCGACTGATCGCAGCCGCCCTGCTTTGTGCAGCCGCCGGACTCACTGTCCATGAGCTCACTCCGGCCCCTCTTGAGACCGTCCCTGTGGTCACTGCCGCCGCGGACCTGCCCGCGGGGACCATCCTGGCCGCTTCGGATCTAGTGACCGGCCGCCTTCCCGCCTCGGCCGTGCCGTCCGGGTCGGCTGCTTCAGTCTACGACCTGGCGGGAAAACGGCTGGCCACGGCGCTGCGGGCCGGTTCCCCGGTCCTGGATACCTCCATCGTCGGCCCCGGGCTCCTGGCCGGCAGCCCGCCGGGCACTGTCGCGGTTCCGGTCAGGCCCGCCGACCAGTCGACCGTCCAATTGCTCAGCCCCGGACAACGGGTGGATATCGTGCTCAGCACCGGCAACGGTTATGAAGAGCCGGCAGCCTCGGAAGTGCTGGCGAACGACGTGCCCGTGCTGTGGCAGGCGGGGAGCACCACCGACGGTTCCGGGCTGCTGGGCCGCCAGGAAAGCGAAGGGCTCGTGGTGGTAGCAGCTTCACCGACCGAGGCCACGGCCCTGGCAAGTGCGTCGAGCCGGGGCAAGGTCTTCCTGGTACTTGTCGGCTAGGCGTCAGCTCCAGTGGGGCGGGCGCTGTTCCTTCAGCCAGGCGTCCCGGTCCTCGCCGCTGTCGCCCCAGGCCCTCGGATCGTCCTCTTTGGCCCGGTCCGGGATCGCACTGCCGCGAAGGGCCGCCGCGGCGGCCTTCCGTGTTTGCGGTTGCTGGTCCTGCGGTTCTGCCCGGGCCGCGGCGTCTGCCGTGGCGCCGGCGGAATGGTCCGTGCCGTCTGCCTGCAGGTCAGCGGAACGTTCCGCAGGCTGATCATCCTTGGCCACGTGCCTCCCCGTCCCTTCTAGATCCGGATCCTGTAGTCCCAAGTATCCTCCGATCAGCTGCGCGCACTTCTCCGGGTCGGCAAAAACTTCGATGGTCCACAACGTCAGCGGACGCCATCCGAGCCGCTCCAGCAGCTGCGGCCGCAGCCGGCTGCGCTCGCGCACACTCATCTTCCGGTACTGCGGCGTGCCGTCCGACTCCAGCGCCACCGGCAGGGTCGGATGGTGGTCTCCCGGCTGCAGCAAGGGGTCTGCCGCTGCGACGATGTCCAGGATTCCACGGTAATGGTCCTGCACCTGTGCGCCACGGCTGCGGATCCGCTCAACCAGATCCGCGACGAGCGGATCCTCAATGCCGGCAGAGGCAGCTGATACTGCTACCCCGCCTGTACCGAGCTTCCGGTTGATCAGTTCATAGAAGTCGACGGCGCCATGGCTCAGCCGTTCGGGATCAAGGTCTTCCGGACGGAAACATGTCAGCACCCGCAGCGAACGCCGCGCCCGGGTCATAGCCATGGCGAACCTGCTCCGGCCATCCGGCTCCGACAAGGGACCAAAGTTATGCACTGCCCGGCCATGCGGCGTGCGGCCGTAACCGAGCGAAAAGACGATGTCGTCGCGGACCAGCCCGGAGGACCGCTCCACGGGAACCACACGGAAGGAATCCTCGGCCCGCTTGAAGAACTCCGAAGCGGCAGGGTAGTTCGGCATTTGCAGGCGGATCGCTTCTGCCACGCGTGCCGCATGGCGGACGGTGGAGGTGATGACGGCCAGCGAACGCTGGGGCCGGTGACGCGCGTGTTCAAAGACCAGATCCACAACCCGGTTGATTTCCGCCGGGACGCTTTCAACGCCCTCATGGCCGGCACCGGGCAGCCCGGTACCGTCCGGCAGGTATTCGACCATCAACCCGTCGCCGCCGGTAATTTCGCCGGCGGACGGCAGCCGGGTGACGGCGCCGTCGTAAAATTCCTTACTCAACGACTGCGCCAGTTCCATATCGACCGCGCGGTACAACGTGGTCAGCGGCAGTACAGGCAGGACGCGTGCCAGCGCGTGGTAGCTGCTGATGACAGGATCTGTCTCGGTGCCGGGCGCCTGCTCACGCTTCCGGTCCACATTGACTTCGAACGGCTCCGCCGTACCCAGCTGGCCGTCGCCGAAGGCGATGACCTGCTCGGCCCGGGCCATGGCCCCGACCGCCGACTGCAGGCTGGTGGCTTCGGCGTCGAGAATGATGACGGCGTCGAACCGTTTCTCGGCCGGCAGCACCATCGGCAGGACCAACGGGGAGGCAGCCCAGACCGGCATCAACGACGACACCAATTGGCCCGACTGCTCGCTCAGGGACCGCAGGGTCGGTTCGGAGGTCTTGAGCATCTCCCGCAGACGCTCCGCCGCCTTGGGCTGGCTCTTGATGGCGTGCCGCCAGTTCTGGGCCAGCTCCCAGCGCAGGCGCGCCGCACCGGAAGCGATGTGGGCGTTATCGGCCAGCCGGTAGACCGCTTCCAGCTTGCGCAGGTTGTCGCCGTCGGACATGGCCAGGTAGTCGTCGCCGCTGATCATGGCTTCCAAGGCCGACTGCCACCAGGCAAGGTCCAGTTCGGCGCCGACATTCTCCGTGGCCACTTCACGCTCGGCCAGATCATCCAGCAGTTCGCCCAGACCGTGCTCGCGCATCTGCTCCAGCAGCAAGGTCCGTTCCGGCAGGTTCACCAGCGTCTCGCGGTCGGCCGCCAGTGCTTCCAGCCGCTCCACCAGTGCGTCCTGGTCCAGGTCGGCCAGCAGCACGCCGTCGGCCGGTTCCGCCAGGAGCCCGGAAAGTTTCTGCAGCTTCTTGTGGATGCCGAGGTAGAAACTATTCAGTTCCGCCAGACCTGACGGCACCGACGGGTGACGCTGCGTGGTGGCGTATTCGGCCCACTTGCTGCGTTGCTGCTGCACGTCTGCCAGGGACTCGTGCAGGTCCGAGATGTGAACACCGGGACGCACATATTCCTTGGCCACACGCCGCAGCCGGGAGCGGGTCATGGAGCTCATTTCGATGCCGCGCTCGCGCCGCCAGCCGGAAGATGCCGTTGCGGAGATCAGGTCCGTGACCGGGCGGTCGAAAATGTCCGGCGTGAACTTGTCCAGGCTGCCGCGAACGGCGACCAGCAACAGGAGCTGCTGCCCCCATTCACGGAAGCTGGTCCCCAGGGAAATCTGGGAATGGTCAGCCACCCGGTTCATCTGCTCACGCAGTTTGGGGATGTCGCGGGCAAGATCCACAGACAACTGGTGGGCGTCTTCGGTTTCCTTGCGGTTGAGCAGCTTGGCGCCGAACCACGCGCTGGTGGTCGAGGACTTGCTGAAGCTGCCCAGTTCCGCCGCACGGCGCAGCCGGCCGGTCAGCTCGGCGCGGTCCGCGATGCTGTCCAGCACGGAGCGCTTCAGCCGGACGGTGGTGGCCGGTGCCGGATCCAGCGAGACGAGCTTGGCCAGCGACTGCATGGCCTGGTACGGCGAGCAGTTCCAGCGCTTGCGGACATTGTGCAGCGACTGCACGTGGTCCATCAGCTGGTGGCGGTGGTCGATGAGGGTGGTGTGCAGTTTTTCCAGCTGCGGCGCCGTGGCCTGCTCGTTGCGCATGATGGCCCGGACCAGCTGATCCTTGAGCTGCTGGCTGGTGATGTTGGCGTTCAGCTGCAGCACCAGGGAGCCGAGCTTGAGCTCGTCGAGCTGCTTGGCGAACTGGTTCAGCGTGGTGCGCCGCTCCGCGACCACCAGGACGGATTTGCCTTCGAAGGCCAGCGTCGCCGCGGCGTTGATGGCAGTCTGGGTCTGGCCAGTTCCCGGCGGCGCCGAGACGACCACCGAATGGCCGCTCTGGACCAGGTCAAGGATCTTCTGCTGGGCGGGATCCGCGTCCAGCACCAGGAACTCGTCCTGCGGTGAGCGCTCGTCCAGCGGCGGCAGGTCCACCTCCGGCACGGGCACGTGGTAGCCGGTTTCCGGGTCCAGATCCGCTGCCATCATGGCGTTCAGCAGCGGGTGCGCGGAATCGAGGGCTGAGGTATCGGCAATGTTCGATACATCGGCGAAGGTGGAGACCAGGAGGTGGTGCTCGATGGTCATGCTGCGCACATCCTGGGTCAGCGACCGCAGCCGCTCCAGCACCGGATGCGGGTCGAACCGCGCGGTGCTGTAAGCCAGCCGGGCCACGCCTTCGGGGTCGATGTCGACGCCCTGTTCGGCTTCAAGGTGCCTCACCAGTGCCGGGTTGAGGCGGGCCTGATCGGTGAGCTGGAGTTCGAAGTCATCCTGGCTGGGCCGGACCGTCAGCGCCACCGGGGTGAGCATGATCGGAGCGTTCAGCGTCTCGGACCGGCCTACCTCGGGAACACGCCAGGAGGCGGTGCCCGCCGCAAGATAGCCGACGTCGATGCCGCGCTCCGTGCTGAGCTCAAAGATTTTGGAACGCAGGCTGCGGGCCGTCTTCATCGCCGCCGAGTACTGGGCCTGGTCCCGCAGCAATGTGGACAGCCGCGTGCGCCGGCCGGTCAGCAGCTGGGCAAGACCGGACGGATGGGCATGGGTGAGGTCGATGCTGTTCGTCGAGGACGGCGCGAAGTACAGCAGGGTATCTGTTCCCGCGTGCTGGCCCAGCTGTTTCAGCCAGTGCGTCAGAATATCCTCGGCAGCCTCGTCAGTGCGATCGCGCGACACGGCTACTCTCTTTTCTTCACTCTCGGGCACAAGCCTTGACCAAATTGGCATGTGTCTCAAACTATCGGATAGGACATGGCAAACGGGTGACCGCAACACTCCCCGGCTGAATTTGCCGGGGAGTTCACAGCTTTACCTGCTGCGAGGCTGCGGCCACCCGTCGGGGTTACTCCCACTCAATGGTTCCCGGCGGCTTGCTGGTGACATCGAGAACCACGCGGTTCACGCCGTCGACCTCGTTGGTGATGCGGTTGGAAATCCGCGCCAGCAGGTCGTAAGGCAGCCGGGACCAGTCCGCGGTCATGGCGTCCTCGCTGGAGACGGGGCGGAGCACAATCGGGTGGCCGTAGGTGCGGCCGTCGCCCTGGACCCCGACGCTGCGCACGTCGGCGAGCAGCACCACGGGCATCTGCCAGACTTCGTTATCCAGGCCGGCAGCGGTCAGCTCAGCGCGGGCAATCGCGTCCGCCTTGCGCAGCAGCTCCAGTCGCTCGGCGGTGATGTCGCCGACGATGCGGATGCCCAGCCCCGGACCGGGGAACGGCTGGCGGCCCACGATCTCGGCCGGCAGGCCCAGCTGGGCGCCAACGGAACGTACCTCGTCCTTGAACAGTGTGCGCAGCGGCTCCACCAGTTCGAACTGCAGGTCCTCGGGCAGGCCGCCGACATTGTGGTGGCTCTTGATGTTCGCAGCACCCTCGCCGCCGCCGGACTCGACGACGTCCGGGTACAGGGTGCCCTGGACCAGGAATTTGATGCTCTCGCCCTCCGCCGCGGCTTCCGCGATGATGGCGCGCTCGGCCTCTTCGAAGGCGCGGATGAACTCGCGGCCGATGATCTTGCGTTTGGTTTCCGGATCGCTGACACCGGCCAGCGCACTCAGGAAGCGCTCCTGCTCGTTGGCCACGTACAGCTTCACGCCGGTGGCGGCGACGAAGTCCCGCTCCACCTGTTCGGCTTCGCCTTCGCGCAGCAGACCATGGTCCACGAACACACAGGTCAGCTGGTCCCCCACGGCGCGCTGCACCAGGGCGGCGGCCACGGCGGAGTCCACGCCGCCGGAGAGCCCGCAGATCACGCGCGACGTGCCGACCTGCTCGCGGATGCGCTCGACCTGCTCTTCGAGAATGTTGCCGGTGGTCCAGTTCGGCTCCACCTTGGCGCCCTTGAACAGGAAGTTCTCCAGAACCTGCTGGCCGTGGGCCGAGTGCTTGACCTCCGGGTGCCACTGCACGCCGTACAGCGCCTTCGCCTCGTTCGCGAAGGCGGCCACCGGGGCGCCGGCCGTGCTGGCGAGGACCTCGAAGCCCTCCGGAGCTTCGTGCACCGAGTCGCCGTGGCTCATCCAGGTGTTCTGCGTTTCCGGCACACCTTCGAGAATGGAGCGGGCCTCGCCCACCATGGTGGTGTCCGTTGCCCCGTATTCGCGGAGTCCGGTCTGGGCAACCTTGCCGCCCAGGGCGTTTGCCATGGCCTGGAACCCGTAGCAGATGCCGAGAACCGGGACACCGGCCTCGAAAAGGTCGGCACCGACGCGCGGTGCGCCGTCGGCGTAGACGCTGGACGGCCCGCCGGAGAGGATGATGGCGGCCGGGTTCTTGGCCAGCAGCTGCTCGGTGGTGTGGGTGTGCGGGACGATTTCGGAATACACGTTGGCCTCGCGTACGCGGCGGGCGATCAGCTGCGCATACTGGGCCCCGTAGTCAACGACAAGTACGGGCCGGTGGTCCGTGGCGGCGGGGGCTGGATTAGTCACCCACTAAGGATAGTCGCCGCGCGCGGCTGCTTGCACATTGGCCTCAGGCGCGCCGTCGGTAGTACTGTTCCGGCGGTTCCGGTTGTTCCGGTTGTTAACGCCAGCGGACGACGGCGGGTGGGTACCGCCGTCGTCCGCTTGGGTTTTTGCTCGCCTGGGTTCAAACCATGGCTTAGTAGCGCTTGGCCGCTTCGGGATGCTCGGCCAGGTCTTCTTCCACCTGCCGGTGGACACGCTTTTCCAGCAGGATCGAGAGGAACGGGATGACACCGCCCAGGGCGATCAGGATGAACCGGGTGAACGGCCAGCGCATCAGGGACCACAACCGGAAATCGGCGATCAGATACAGCACGTAGAGCCAGCCGTGGGCAATCAGGACGGCGATGGAGAGATTGACACCTTCAACCACCGACGGTTCCGCCTGCGCCAGGCCGAGTGCGAAGGTCTCCCCGGTGAGCGTATTGGTGGCTCCGGCGAAGAGGAACAGGTTGAAGCCGTAACGCAGGATCATCTCGGCGCAGAGCAGCAGCAGCATGACGCCGGTGATGTAGGAAGTGACCTTGTAGAACGTCAGCGCCGAGCGGATCTGGGCGTGTGTGCCGCCGTAACGCCGCTTGGCAGGGCGGGCCTTGGCGGGAGCCTGCGGGGCATCCGGGTTCGGCTGGTTCACGTTATCTGTCACTTGCTTACCTCGTTGTTTTTATCGGTGCCGCCCTGAAGGCCGGCCAGATAGCGGGCCTCTTCAGCGGCGAATTCTTCGTCCTCGAGCGTCCGGCGGTAGTCGTCGGCGACGAGCCGCCACCAGAGGAAGATGGCGAAGCCGGCGAAGACTACCCACTCCACCGCGTAGAAGATGTTCATCCAGTTGACCGGCGTCTCCTGTGGCTGCGGGCCCACGACAACCGGTTCCATGGCGGTGCCGGCGGTGGCCGTGCCCAGCTCCTCGCCCGCCACGGTGAAGTCAGTGCCGACCACAAACCCTGCATACGCCGGGGCATTCCAGAGGTTGATCAGTTCCGCCACGGACAGGGTGGGCACTTCCCCCGGCGGGGTCTGCCCCGGGACCGGTGCTTCGGTCGGCAACAGCCGTCCGACGACGGTCGCCTCACCTTCCGGCGCCGTCGTCGCGTCCGCCGGATCCGCCACCCAACCGCGGACAACGGGGATAAAAACGTGCTCGCCGTTCTGTTCGGGAGCACCGTCCACGGTAAACGCGGTGACTACCCAGTACCCCTCCTCGCCGTCCTGCAGCCGGGTCTGCACCAGCACCTGGTCCGCCGGACGGAACCGGCCGTCGATGCTGACCATCTGGTCGGCCTGCGAAGCGTGCATCGGCGTGCCGGGCTCAAAGACCTCGGTCAGCGGCTGGACGGTTTCGGTCTGGCCGGGCGGCGGCGGGGCCTCGTTTTGGGATGCAGAAAACTGCCACTGGCTCAAGAGTACAAAGACTGTCGAAACGACCAGTGCCAGCACCAACGCCGCGATCCAGCGGGGTTTGAGGGCAGTTTTCAGCACCTATTAACCCTACTTCGTGCCTCTGTAGAAAACGAATCTGCCCGCGGCTCTTCGCCACCGTCGGCGGGTTGCCTCAGGAATCGGAGAAGTCGATGGTGGAGTTGATCAGCTCGGCAATCACGCCCGGGTCATAGGCCCGGCGCAGCGACTCACGGAAGTTCTCTTTCATTAGGGACCGCGCCAGTGTGGCCAGCACCTCCAGGTGCTCCGAAAACGAGGCGGCCGGCGTTGCCATCAGCAGCACGAGGTTGGCCGGTCCGTCCACGGCACCGAAATCGAGGCTGTGGCCGAATTTCGTCACCCCCACGGCGATGGAGGTGTGCTGCACGAATTCGCTACGGGCGTGCGGCAGGCCCACGCCGCCGGGCAGCCCGGTGGCCAGCTGGTGTTCCCGGGCATTGACCTGTGCCAGAAAACCGTCCAGATCCGAGATACGGCCGGCTGCATGCAGTGTTCCGGCGAGCTGCGCGGTGGCATCCTGCTTGTCCGCCGCCACCAGGTCCAGCAGCACCAGGGCCGGCGTGGTCAGTTCGAGTTCAGTCATCGGTATCTGTGCCTCCATCCGTGCACACTGCCGGTCCCTCAGCTGAGCGGGACAATGTCGTCCACACCCATGCGCGCGCTGTCGGCGGAGATGTCGTCGGGCTGTTCCTGACTGAGCCGCTCGGCTTCCACTCTGGCAAGGTAGTGCTTGACTTCCCGCGCTTCCTGCTCGTCGCTCCAGTGCAGCAGCGGCGCCATGAGGGCCGCTACTACGGGGGCGGCGGAGACACCGCGGTCCCAGGCCTCAATGGAGATCCGGGTACGCCTGGTGAGCACGTCGTCGATGTGCCGGGCCCCCTCATGCGTGGTGGCGTAGACGATTTCTGCCTGCAAATAGTCGTCCGCACCCGGCAGCGGCTCGGCCAGTTCGGGACTGCCGGTGATGATGTCCAGCACTTCATCCGTCATGGAGCCGTAGCGGTTGAGCAGGTGCTCCACCCGGGCCACATGGATCCCCGCGCGGTCGGCCATGCGGCTGCGCTTGTTCCACTTCGCCTTGAACCCGGAGGCTCCGAGCAGCGGGACAATCTCCGTGCAGCTCGGCGGCACGCGCTCGTCCAGGGCACGCGCGGCTTCGTCCACCGCGTCCCTGGCCATGACGCGGTAGGTGGTGTACTTGCCGCCCGCCACTACCACCAGCCCGGGAACGGGATGGGCGACAACGTGTTCGCGCGAGAGCTTGGCCGTGTCATCGTTTTCGCCTGCCAGCAGCGGCCGCAGGCCGGCGTATACGCCTTCCACGTCTTCGCGGGTCAGCGGGCGGCTGAGCACCTGGTTCACGTGCTCGAGCAAATAGTCGATGTCCTTGGACGACGCCGACGGGTGTGCCTTGTCCAGGTCCCAGCCCGTATCCGTGGTGCCGATGATCCAATGCCGGCCCCAGGGGATGACGAACAGCACGGACTTTTCGGTCCGCAGGATCAGCCCCACGGTGGACTGGAAGCGGTCCCGGGGCACCACCAGGTGGATGCCCTTCGAGGCCCGCACTTTCAGCTGGCCGCGCTCGGTGACCATGGCCTGGGTTTCGTCGGTCCAGACTCCGGTGGCATTGACCACCTGTTTGGCCCGGATGTCGAACTCGGTGCCGTCTTCCTGGTTGCGGACGCGCGCTCCGACCACGCGTTCGCCCTCGCGCAGGAAGTTGATGACCTTGAGCCGGTTGGCGGCATGCGCCCCGTACTCCGCCGCCGTCCGGACCAGGTTGACCACGAACCGCGCGTCGTCGACCTGTGCGTCGTAGTAGCGGATGGAGCCAACGAAGGCGTCCTTTTTCAGGCTCGGAGCCGCGCGCAAGGTGCCATGCCGCGACAGGTGCTTGTGGAACGGCACTCCGCGGCCGTACCCGCTGGCCACCGATAATGCATCATAAAGCGCGACGCCGGCGCCCACGTAGGGACGCTCGACGAACCGTTTGGTCAGCGGATAGAGGAAAGGCACCGGGCGGACCAGATGCGGCGCGATGCGCTGCAGCAGCAGGCCGCGTTCCTGCAGGGCTTCACGGACCAAGGCAAAGTCCAGCATCTCCAGGTAGCGCAGCCCGCCGTGGATGAGCTTGGAGGACCGGGAGGACGTGCCGGACGACCAGTCCCGGGCTTCCACGATGCCGACGTCGAGGCCGCGGGTGACAGCGTCCAGCGCAGCGCCGGCGCCGACCACTCCCCCGCCGACTATCAGTATGTCCAGTTCCCGGTCGTGCTCCTGCGTTGCCCGCAGGGCGGCCAGGGCCTCCTCACGGCTTTCAGGACTCATGGCTCCGGAACTCATACTTAGTCAGCCTCCCGGCATCGGCGGATCACTCGTTGGATATGTACGGCGAGAGGACTACCTCGCACCGCTGGAACTCCTTCAGGTCCGAGTAGCCCGTAGTGGCCATGGACCGGCGCAGCGCGCCCACCAGGTTGGACGTGCCGTTAGTGTGGTGTGAGGGCCCGTAGAGCACCTCGGCCAGCGGCCCGACCGTGCCGATCCTGACCCTGTCTCCGCGAGGCAGCTCGTGGTGGTGGGCTTCCTGGCCCCAATGCCAGCCGCGGCCCGGAGCCTCCTCGGCGCGGGCCAGGGCGGCGCCGAGCATGACGGCATCCGCGCCCATGGCGATGGCCTTGACGATGTCCCCGCTGGTGCCCAGGCCGCCGTCGGCAATGACGTGGACATAGCGGCCGCCGGACTCGTCCATGTAGTCGCGGCGTGCCCCGGCCACATCCGAGATCGCCGAGGCGAGGGGCGAATGGATACCCAGCGCGCGCCGCGTCGTCGTTGTTGCGCCGCCGCCGAAGCCCACCAGGACACCGGCTGCACCGGTGCGCATCAGGTGCAGGGCGGGGGTGTAGCCCGCGGCGCCGCCGACGATCACGGGAACGTCCAGTTCGTAGATGAACTGCTTGAGGTTCAGCGGCTCGTGCTCCCGGGAAACGTGCTCGGCGGAAACCGTGGTGCCGCGGATCACGAAAATGTCCACGCCGGCGGCGAGCACGGTCTTGTAGAACTCCTGGGTGCGCTGCGGCGTCAGGGAGCCGGCCACCGTCACACCGGCTTCACGGATCTCGGCCAGGCGCGAGGTGATCAGGTCCGCCTGGATCGGAGCCTCGTAGATCTCCTGCATCCGCTTGGTGGCGGCGGGGCTGAAGCTCTCCTCGCTCAGCGCGGAGATCTCATCGAGCATCGGCTGCGGGTCTTCGTAGCGGGTCCACAAACCTTCGAGGTTGAGCACACCCAGCCCGCCAAGCCTGCCGACCGCGATAGCCGTGGCCGGGGACATGACCGAGTCCATCGGGGCCGCGATCACCGGCATCTCGAACTGGTACGCATCGATCTGCCAGCTGACGGAGACGTCCTGGGGATCACGCGTGCGCCGCGAGGGAACAATCGCTACATCATCCAGGGAGTAGGCTCTGCGCCCACGCTTGCCACGGCCAATCTCAATCTCGTAAGTCACGGCTCTAGGTTATCCCACCACGGCGCGCACGCCGGGCCGGGACGCGGACTGTGGACAGCTGCGTCCGCCCACAGTCCGTCCACAGTCCGGCGCTGGCCGGCCCTCATGTGCGGGCAGCTCACCCGGACAAGGACTTCGCCGCGGCCTCCTCCGCCGCGTGGATGTCCTCCATCCGGTCTGCCAGAGCGGCGAAGTGAGCGGTCCGCCCTTCTGCAGGACACTGCGGATCGACGGCGTCGGCCAGCTGCTGCCACCGCTCGCCGGCGGCAGCGTACAGCTGCGCCGGCTGCTGCAGCCGGTCCAGGCCCTCCAATGCTGCCGCCTCGGACAGGAACCGGGAGTAGAGCGGCCGCAGCGCAGCCGGCCCTCCCCAGCCGGTTCCCGCCAGGCACTCCTTGATCCGTTCCAGTCCGAACCGCAGGCGCTGCTCGTCGGCGAACATGGCGGGCCAGCCTTTCTTGGTCCTGGTATCGCGCAGCCGCCCGGTCCAGGTCTGCATCCCGGCCAGCCCGAAATTTTTCGCCACGCGCGCGGGGACGCCGGCCGGCGGGACCGTACCCAGCAGCACGCCGGCCGTTTCCGCCACCGACTCCAGGACGCTCTGGCGCAGCTGGTCCACGGTGGTCTCGCCGGGATCGACCACCGAAGCCTGCCAGTGCTTGTCCTTCTTGCGTTTGCCGCGCGCGCCTGCCAACTCGGCGGCCGTTGCGCCGTACAACTGCCGGCCGCCGTCGTCAATCAGGTATTCGCCGTTGGTCTTGCCGGCCACCACCACATCCACCGAGTCGCTGTACTCCAGAGCATCCGAGTGGTACCAAGGCAAGGCGCCCTGGGTAACCCTGACGACGACGGCGCGGCCGGCTTCCAGCGCGGCGTCCAGATTGTCCTGGGCTGCTTTGGTGCTGGTGGTGGACTTCTCCTCCACAACCGCTCCACAGCGGTTCAGCAGATTGCCCACGTAGGGGCCGGGATGGAAACGGGTGACAATCGTCGCCGTCGTGATTTGTTCGTATTCGAAAGTGAACACCATGAAGCCGATGCCGCCGGCCAGTCCGGAAAGCATCGCTTCGGTAAAGGGTGTGCCGGTGGCCGGATTTTCGACCCCGGCTTGGGCCAGGACGTGCTGCCACAGCCCTGCGTCGCGCTGCACCAGCGGCGCGCCGGCGGGGTAACCGGGCAGCAGGCCCGGCAGGGACGGTTCGGTCGGCAGGTCCTTGAGCAGCTGCAGGCGGGCTGTCGTGTAACTCTCGCCAGTCTTCTGCATGCGTTCGCGGACACGGGACTTGAAGTGCTTGTGCTGGACCATCATGTCTCTTTCTGCACGCGTCGACGTCCGGCCCCACGCACCGCTGACGCCAACACATCGCAAAAAAATGTTCACATGGTCGTTCACCCGGAGGCTGGACCTCCTTTGCTCCCGCGGTTCCCGGCCGCGTGGGTGCCGGTGAAGGGAGTTAGGCGATGGGCGTCGCCGATCCCAGCCTATAGGACCGCCGCCGACGCACAACAGGCACGGTGCCGACGGCAACCGGCAGCACAACACGGCACAGAAGGAGCGCGAAACGCATGCAGTAAACGGATACGCCTAACGACGACGAAGGCCCGGGCTTGAGTGCCTGGGCCTTCGTCTGATGCTACTGGCGGTTGCCGGAACCGGTTGCTGGAACCGGTCGCTGCGCAGTGCGACTAACGCTTGTACTGCTGTTGCTACCGCTTGTAGTTCGGAGCCTCGGCCGTGATCATGATGTCGTGCGGGTGGGACTCTTTGAGCCCGGCTCCGGTAATTCGGACGAACTTGCCCTTTTCCTTGAGCTCGGCGATGGTACGGGCGCCGGTGTAGAACATCGTCTGGCGCAGGCCGCCGACCAGCTGGTGCGCGACTGCGGAGAGGGGGCCGCGGTACGGTACCTGGCCTTCAATGCCTTCCGGAATCAGCTTCTCGTCATCCGGTACGTCTGCCTGGAAGTAGCGGTCCTTGGAGTAGGAGGTGTTCTTGCCCCGGGTCTGCATGGCACCCAGTGATCCCATGCCGCGGTAGGCCTTGAACTGCTTGCCGTTGACGAACACCAAGTCGCCCGGGCTTTCGGCCGCACCGGCGAGCAGCGACCCCAGCATCACGGTATCGGCGCCGGCAACCAGGGCCTTTCCGATGTCGCCCGAGTACTGCAGACCGCCGTCGGCGATCAGTGGCACGCCGGCCGGGATAGCTGCCTTGGCGGACTCGTAGATCGCGGTCACCTGCGGCACGCCGACGCCGGCCACCACGCGGGTGGTGCAGATGGAGCCAGGACCCACACCTACCTTGATGGCATCGGCACCGGCATCGATCAGGGCCTGGGCACCCTCGCGGGTGGCAGCCTGCCCGCCGATAATGTCCACGTGGGCCGCGGCCGGATCCTTCTTCAGCCGGGCGATCATGTCCAGCACGCCGCTGCTGTGGCCGTTGGCCGTGTCGACGACGAGCAGGTCGGCGCCGGCGTCGATCATGGTCATGCCGCGTTCGTAACCGTCACCGAAGAAACCGATGGCTGCGCCGACGCGCAGGCGCCCCTCATCGTCCTTGGTGGCCAGCGGGTACTGCTCGGCCTTGTCGAAGTCCTTGACCGTAATCAAGCCCTGCAGCATTCCGGCGTCGTCGACCAGCGGCAGTTTCTCGATCCGGTTCTTGCCCAGCAGCTCGATCACATCGGGCCGGCTGATGCCGACCTTGCCGGTGATCAGCGGCATGGCGGTCATCACCTCGTGGACCTTGGTGGTCGGGTAGTCCGCGCGGGGCACAAAGCGGGTGTCGCGGTTAGTGCAGATACCCAGCAGCTTCCCGTCCGTGTCCACCACGGGCAGACCCGACACCCGGTAGTTGAAGCAGAGCTCGTCCAGTTCAGCCAGGGTCGCGTCCGGGGAGATGGTCACCGGATTGGTGATCATGCCCGATTCGCTGCGCTTGACCCGGTCCACGTGCTCGGCCTGGTCCTGGATGGAGAGGTTGCGGTGGATCACGCCGAGGCCGCCCTGGCGTGCCATCGCGATGGCCATCCGGGACTCGGTCACGGTATCCATCGCCGCCGAAAGCAGCGGGGTCTGGACTGTGATGCGCTTGGACAGCCGGGAGCTGGTGTCAGCCTCGGAGGGGATGACATCTGTCGGGCCGGGCAGCAGCAGCACGTCGTCGTAGGTCAAGCCCTCGAAGGCGAACGGGTTAAATTCTTCAGTCACTGTGCGGCCTTTCGGAGATACACCGGAATGGGGAGCGGCCAATGTCGCGGGGGTTACCGGTACAGAGGTGGATAGTTACATCCTAAAACCATTTGCCACCCGGCTCTATTTCGTTCCCGCACCCATGTGGTGGAACTAACTCAAGCCGCGTCTTCTTCCGGTGCCTTGTACGCCGTGAGCCTCCCCTCATACGCGATCAGGAAGGCTCCGTCGGCGCCGACTCCTGCATCCCTGACCGCGGCCAGGGAAGGTGGCAGACCTTCTCCGCCGGCACAGGGGGTCGCCAGGTACCCGCCGCTCCGCTCAGTGGGGGCCTTGCCTCCAGGGTGGGACGCCCGCCAGAATTCGTAGCTGCCCTCGATAAAACAGACATGCTGCACTGCCTCTTCAGCCGCTACGACAGGCACCGGTGACGTTTTGCCCGATGCCACGTCGAGGAGAACCGGCTTGTCGTTTAGCTCAATGCGCTGCGACAAGTCTTCTCCGGAATTTGCCGCAGCCGGGCCGGTGACCAGATCCTCATCAGCACCTGCCTCCAGTTGCCATTTCGACTCGCCAGTCAAGAGGTCGTAGCCCTCAATGACCACATCCAGGCCATCGAAAGAAGCAATATCGCCATCGTCGAAGAGCGCTTTGCCGCTGGTCAGGCACCGGATTCCCAGCCAGGCGCCATCCTTTAGTTTGTGCGGGCCGGTGTCGAACTGGTCATTGCAATCCGTTCCCGGCGCCGACCACAGCCGGGCACCGGTTCCACCTTCCAAGGCGGTTATGCGGTTTGTGGCCAGATCCACCGATTCTGATTCACCGTCCGGTTTGAGCTCCGAATGCAGCAAGTAGGCGTCTTCGTCTTCCAGATAGAGGCTGAAGGCCGCCGATCCAAAGGTGATGCCGGGTCCGAAGGCAGCGGCTGCGTCGAGCTGCCACGCTGATTCTCCATCACGGACTTCGCCAATCCCGAAATCTCCGCCGTCCTCGCCGTAAAGGTACAGGCGTCCGCCGGGCATTGGCTGCGCGCCCGCAGGCAAGCCCGCCCACAACGGGTCCGGAACAAGGTCCGGGGCTCCGGCTTCGAGGCGCATTCCCGGTCCGGCCCGCTCGCTTGTTGAGATCAGGCACAGGGCTGCTGGATCGTCCCGGCAGACTTCCGGGGACTGGTCCACCACCATTCCCCCGGTGTTATGGACGATATCGCCGGTGTCGATGTTCCGGATCTGGACACGGTCCAGCCACGGCCACCATGCTTCCTTGATAGTGGGATAGCTGAAGTCGCCGGGCGCGATGAATGCCACGAGGTTCTTACCGTCGGCCTGTTCCAGGAACGCGACGTACGGCGGATTGCCAACGTAATCATCTCCGGGGCTTGCAGCATGCTTCCACTGGATCTTGCCGGTGGCCACATCAACTGCAGCCAACTCCAGCTTCCTGCCATCGCTCACGTAAACGAACGCCGTGCCATCCTTAACCTGTGGCTGGCCAACAACATTGAGTTTGGTGCTCCACAGCTCCTCGGCCGGCCTGCTATTTTCAGCGGCTTGAGCAGCGGCGCTGCCTTCTGCGGAGGAAGCTTCGACATCGGCGCTGCATCCCGCGAGGAGCGCCCCCGCCAATGCCGGTGCCATCAGTGCTGTCAGCGTGGTCTTGAGACTGTACCTGGTTCTTCCCATGGGCACAGTCAACAGAAAGGGACGCGGACTTCGCCAACGGTTGCGCCCACCTGTGGATAACTTCGAACCCTCCCGGCTTAAATGCCAAAGGGATCCGGCCAGTGTGAACTGGCCGGATCCCTTTCTGCGGCTACTGAGAGCGAAGCGCGGGCGCTGCGGTCTTAGTGGCTGTGGCCTGCGTGGCCGTCCTCGTCCTCGGCCGGCTTCTCGACGACCAGAGTTTCGGTGGTCAGGACCAGCGCGGCAATGGATGCAGCGTTGACCAGCGCGGAACGAGTCACCTTGACCGGATCGATGACGCCGGCGGCAACCAGGTCCTCGTACTTCCCGGTGGCGGCGTTGAAGCCGTTGTTGACCTCAAGCTCAGCAACCTTGGAAACGACCACGAAGCCTTCGTAGCCAGCGTTCTCGGCGATCCAGCGCAACGGCTGGACCAGCGCGCGGCGGACAAGCCCGACGGCGGTGGCCGCGTCGCCTTTGAGAGCCAGAACGTTGGGATCGGTGTCCAGGGCCTGGGCGGCGTGGACCAGGGCGGAACCGCCGCCGGCCACGATGCCCTCTTCCAGGGCAGCACGCGTGGAGGACACTGCGTCCTCGATACGGTGCTTCTTTTCCTTCATCTCAACTTCGGTGGCTGCGCCGACCTTGATAACGCCGATACCGCCGGCCAGCTTGGCCAGGCGTTCCTGCAGCTTCTCGCGGTCCCAATCGGAATCGGTGCGCTCGACTTCGGCGCGGATCTGCGCAATACGGTCCGCAACATCGGACTCGGAGCCGGTACCGTCAACGATGGTGGTGGCGTCCTTGGTCACGGTGATGCGGCGTGCCGAACCCAGAACTTCGAGGCCGACCTGGTCCAGCTTCAGACCGAGGTCCGGAGAAACAACCTGGGCACCGGTCAGGGTAGCGATGTCCTGCAGCATGGCCTTGCGGCGGTCGCCGAAGCCGGGAGCCTTGACGGCAACCACGTTCAGGGTGCCGCGGATCTTGTTGACCACGAGGGTGGACAGCGCTTCGCCGTCGATATCTTCGGCAATGATGAACAGCGGCTTGCCGGCCTGCAGCGCCTTCTCCAGCAGCGGCAGGAATTCCTGCACCGTGGAGATCTTTCCCTGGTTGATCAGGATCAGGGCGTCTTCCAGGACAGCTTCCTGGCGCTCAGCGTCGGTGACGAAGTACGGCGACAGGTAGCCCTTGTCGAACTGCATGCCTTCAGTGAGGACCAGTTCGGTCTGCAGACCGGAGGCCTCCTCGATGGTGATGACACCGTCTTTGCCGACCTGCTCGAAAGCCTTGGCCAGCAGCTCGCCGACCTCGGGGCTCTGGGCCGAGATGGTAGCCACTTCGGCAACCTTGCCCTCGACCTCACGGGCGTTCTCCAGCAGACGTGCCGAGACTGCCTCGACAGCAACCTCGATGCCGCGCTTGAGTGCACCGGGAGCTGCACCTGCGGCTACGTTGCGCAGGCCTTCCTTGACGAGTGCCTGGGCCAGGACGGTTGCCGTAGTGGTTCCGTCACCGGCTACGTCGTTGGTCTTGGTGGCAACTTCCTTGGCCAGCTGTGCGCCAAGGTTCTCGTAGGCGTCCTCGAGTTCGATCTCGCGGGCGATGGTCACACCGTCGTTGGTGATGGTGGGTGCGCCCCACTTCTTGTCCAGCACGACGTTGCGTCCGCGCGGGCCCAGGGTCACCTTGACGGTGTTGGCCAGCTTGTCGACGCCGGCTTCCAGAGCTTTGCGGGCGGCATCGTCAAACTTCAACTGCTTTGCCATTTATTAATTCTCCTTATTGGACCAAAAACCCCGGCCAGTTGCCTGGCCGGGGTCATCGGAAAACTACTTGACGACGATCGCCAGCACGTCGCGGGCGGAGAGTACGAGGTACTCCTGGCCGCTGTGCTTGACTTCGGTTCCGCCGTACTTGGAGTAGATAACGACGTCGCCCTCGGCTACATCGACCGGGACGCGGTTTCCGTTGTCATCAACGCGGCCGGGGCCTACTGCGACAACTTCACCTTCCTGCGGCTTTTCCTTGGCGGTGTCCGGGATGACCAGGCCTGAAGCCGTGGTCTGCTCTGCTTCGAGCGGGCGGACAACAATACGATCCTCAAGAGGCTTAATAGAGACCGACACTCGGCTCTCTCCTTTGCATGAGCTACGAATAGGTTCTTTGGCCAAGGACTTTTCTGCCGTCGTCGCGGTGCCGGCAGGAGGTTCCTTGAATAATTAGCACCCGCACGGGGAGAGTGCTAATAAGACTCTATGTGCCGGATTAGCACTCGGTCAAGGTGAGTGCCAAAAGCGTCGCAACGCCCCCCTTGCGCGAGCCCCCACATCGGCTCGTATGACCGGCCCGGCTACCGGTTCCAGCGCCAGCCAGAGTGCATCCGGATGCGCCGTCCGCCGTCGTTGTTTGGTGCTGTTGTTGCTTAAGGACATTTTTCTGCAGGGAAGTTGCCTAAGGCTAACCTAACCCGATACGGTTCGAAGGCGCGCAAGAATTAGCCAATGATTTTGTGATCTATTGCGGCGGGTACCGGGAGGTGCCCGAGCACCCGATTTTCCTGGAGCCATTTATGAATAAGTCAGTGAAGTCCCGCCTCCTGGCAGTCTCGGCCGTTGCCTCGCTGCTGGCGCTGAGCGCCTGCGGCCAGGACGCCGGGGCAGCCGATGCCAATGCCAACGCGGAGACCATTACCGTTGAGCACGCACAGGGTTCCACCGAGGTTCCAGCCAACCCCGAGACCGTCTACAGCTTTGATCTTGGCGCGCTGGACAGCCTGGATTCTCTCGGCGTTGAGGTTGACGGTGCTCCGACGGCGCAGTACCCGGAGTCGCTGGCCAAGTACGGCGAGGATTCGGTCACCAAGATCGGCTCCATGAAGGAACCGGATTTCGAAGCGATCAGCGAAGGCGCTCCGGATCTGATCATCATTTCGGGGCGCACTGCCGGTGCCTACGAGGAACTGAGCAAGATCGCCCCGACCATCGACCTCAGCGTTGATGCCGCCGCACCGGTCGAGAGCTTCAAGGAAGTTTCCACCACGCTCGGCGAGATCTTCGGCAAGGAAGCCGAGGTCGAGGAGCAGCTGGCCGCGATCGATACCAAGATCGAGGAGACCAAGGCGGCCGCTGCCGACGCCGGTACCGGCCTGGTGCTGATGACCAGCGGCGGGGAACTCACCGCCTACGGCGCCGGTTCGCGCTTCGGTATCGTCCACGATGTCCTGGGCGTGCAGACCGCGGCCGACGTCAAGTCCGAGGGCTCGCACGGCGAGGCCGTCTCCTTCGAATTCATTGCCGAGAAGAACCCGGCCCATCTCTTCGTGATCGATCGCGATGCGGCCATCGGCGAGACTGCGGGCAAGGCCGCCGCAGCAGTCCTGGACAACGAACTGGTCGACGGCACCGATGCCGCCAAGAACGACAACATCACCTACCTGGATTCCGCTTCCTGGTACCTGGTGGGCTACGGCCTGAACAACGTCGACTCCATGGTCGGCGCAGTACAGGCAGCACTGGTCAAGTAGTCAATGCCGCTGCGGGCCGGTGCATCCGGCCCGCAGCGGAAGAGACCTACCATGGCTTCCTCGACGATGACCCGCTCCACCCCGGCAATCTCCGGCCGGGTAGCTCTGGCACGCCCGCGCGGTTCCGGCGGCCAGCTGGCGGTGGCCGGTGCCGCCGTTATCGCGCTCGCGATTGCCAGCATGTTTGTTGGGGTCAGCGACGTTTCACTGCCCGCACTGCTCGCGGGCGACCAGACAGCGTGGGATATTTTCTGGATCAGCCGGGTGCCGCGGACCATCTCCGTCATCCTGGCCGGCATGGCCATGAGCGTTGCAGGCCTGATCATGCAGCTCATGGCGCGCAACAAGTTCGTCGAGCCCTCCACCGTGGGGACGGTGGAATCCGCGTCGCTGGGCATCCTGGTGGTCACGGTGGCCGTCCCCGGCGCCTCCCTGCTGGCAAAGATGTCCACGGCCACCGTATTCGCGGCCGCCGGCACCGCGCTCTTCCTGCTGGTGCTGCGCCGGATACCGCTGCGCAACACGCTGCTGGTTCCCTTGGTGGGCATCATGCTGGGCGGCGTGGTTGCCGCCGTCACCACATTCTTTGCCTACCGCTATGACCTGCTGCAGACGCTTAACAGCTGGATGATCGGCGACTTCTCCGGTGTGCTGCGCGGCCGCTACGAACTGCTCTGGATCGTCGCCGTGCTGACCCTGGTCGGCTACCTCTGCGCGGACCGCTTCACCATGGCCGGCATGGGCCAGGAGTTCTCCACCAACCTCGGGCTGAATTACAACCGGGTAATGACCCTCGGCCTGATCATTGTCTCGCTGATCAGCGCCGTCGTCGTCGTCAATATTGGGTCCATTCCGTTCCTCGGGCTGATCGTGCCGAACCTGGTGTCCATCATTTTTGGCGACAATGTCCGCCGGGCCGTGCCCTGGGTGGCCGTTTTCGGCGCGGGGTTTGTCCTGGTCTGCGACATCATCGGCCGGACCATCCGCTTCCCGTACGAAATTCCCGTCGGCGTCATTGTCTCGGCCATCGGCAGCGCGATGTTCCTTTATCTGCTCCTTCGAAAGCGTGAAAGCCGTGGTTAGCACCGGCCTCCCCACGGCACTGACCCAGCATCAGCGCCGGCCCATCAAGGGCGTCCCCCCGAAGACCTGGATCATTGTCCTCGCAGTGCTGGCCGCGGCCCTGGTGGCGGTCTTCATGCTGATCGACCTACGCGGCAACATCGGTTACATCCTGCCCCGCCGCGCCATCAAGGTGGGCTCGATGATCCTGGTGGCCTACGCCGTCGGGGTCTCCACCGTGCTGTTCCAGACCGTCACCTCCAACCGGATCCTGACGCCGTCGATCATGGGTTTTGACGCCCTCTACATGCTGATCCAGACCGGGCTGACGTTCGCCATCGGCGGCCAGGCGCTGCTGACCATGGGCGCCCCGGCCCGCTTTGTCATCGAAGTGGCCCTCATGGTGGCGTTCTCCTTCCTGCTTTACCGCTGGCTGTTCACCGGCGGGGGCAAGAGCCTGCACCTGATGCTGCTGGTGGGCATCGTATTCGGCACGATGTTCCGCGGCATCTCCTCCCTGCTGCAGCGGCTGATTGATCCGAGCGAGTTCATCATCCTGCAGGACCTCTTCTTCGCCAGCTTCAACAACGTGGACGGGCTGCTGCTGCTCGTTTCCGCGCTGGCCGTCGCCGCCGTCAGCGTGCTGGCCTGGCGCATGCGCCACCAGCTGGACGTGCTCTCGCTGGGCCGCGAAACCGCGATGAACCTCGGCGTGGACCACAAACGTTCGGTCATCTCCGTTCTGATCATCTGCTCGGTGCTGGTGGCCGTATCCACGGCATTGGTCGGCCCGATCACGTTCTTCGGGCTGCTGGTGGCCAGCCTGGCCTACCAGCTGTGCTCGCACTTCCGGCACACCTCAGTGCTGGCCATCGCCGTCCTGCTCGGCATCATCGCGCTGGTGGGCGGCCAGCTGGTGCTGGAGCAGGTCTTCGCCTTCGACACGGCGCTGAGCATCGTCATTGAATTTGTGGGCGGCATCGTCTTCATCGCCCTGCTGCTGAAAGGCAAAGTCAAATGATCCACGTCTCCGGCGTCTCCAAACGCTACGGCACCCAGACCGTCGTCGACGACGTCAGCTGCTACATCAAGGACGGCGGCATCACCTCGATCATCGGTCCCAACGGCGCCGGCAAGTCCACGCTGCTGTCCATGATGAGCCGGCTGCTGGATATGGACGCCGGCTCCGTCACCATCGATGGCCTCGACGTGAACGACACCCCCGGCCGGGAACTGGCCCGGAAAATGGCCATCCTGCGTCAGGACAACCAGCTCACGGTCCGGCTGACGGTGCGCGACCTGGTGGGTTTCGGGCGGTTCCCGCACCACGGCGGGCGGCCCCGCATCGAAGACAAGGCGTACATCGACCAGGCGCTGGATTACCTGGACCTGGGCGCCCTGGCGGATAAGTTCGTGGACGAGCTCTCCGGCGGCCAGCGCCAGCGCGCCTTCATCGCCATGGTGCTCGCGCAGGACACGGACTACCTGCTGCTCGATGAACCGCTGAACAACCTCGACATGAAGCACGCTGTGGAGATGATGCGCCTGCTGCGGCGGCTGACGGACGAGCTGGGCAAGACGGTGGTCCTGGTTATCCACGACATCAACTTCGCCTCCTGCTACTCGGACAATATTGTGGCCATGCGCGAGGGGCGGCTGGTGCATCAGGGCGCGCCCGCGCAGATCATGCAGCCGGAGGTGCTGCGCGATGTCTACGAGATCGACATCCGCATCGAGGAGATCGAGGGCAACCGGATCGGCGTCTACTTCGCCTAAGGCACTAAGTGCTAAGGACAGCCGTCCGCCGTCGTTATTTTCAGGCTTTGAGCACTGACAGGACGTTTCCTGCCGGGTCTTTGAACCAGGCGATGTCCGGACCGTTGCCGCGCATGATGCCCTTCGCATCCGTGGGAAGATCCGCACCGCCGTAGATATCCGTCTTCACCCCGGCCTGGTTAAGCTCATCCACTGCGGCTTCCACATCGTCCACAATGAAGTTCAGGACAGTAAATGAGGCCGGCTCGTGATTCTCCTTGGGGTAAATCATCACTGTGGCCCCGCCGGGAATGGTCACATCCAGGGTGCCCATGTCCCCGTCCGCAACGGGTAGGCCGAGGGTCTGACCATAAAAGTTTTTCGCCGCAGCTGTGTCGTTGACGCTGAAACTGCTGACCGCTTGCTTGGCAGTGAACACGATGTTCTCCCTTGGGCATGACGGATTACTGAACACCACCAAGCTTGGCATCGCGGTGGTGCATTTTCCATAGCGCGGGCGGGACGCTTAGGCGCGCTGCGCCCCTCGATCTTCCCCCTGAAGGCTCCTACCATAGGACGAGGAGACGCCGCGGGTCGCCTCCCTTCACACGGAGGTCAGCATGGTCAGGTTGGAATCGGCCACTGCGGATACCGGGATTGCCCGGGCCATAGCTGATTCACATCTGCACGCGATTCCGGCCCAAGTGCTGGAAGAACTGCTGGCCGGCAGTTCGCTGGCAACGGTGAGCGCCGGTTCCGTGATCCATGGTGAAGGCGACGCCACCGTGCACTTCGAGCTCGTGGTTTCCGGGCTGGCCAAGATCTTCGTAACGGCGCCCGATGGGAAAACGGCCACGGTCCGGTACTGCCGAAGCGGGTCCCTTATCGGCGTGGTCTCGTTGTTCAGCGACGAGTTCACCATGCCGGCAACGGTGCTCGCCCTCACCGAAATGAAACTGGTGCAGTTCTCCCCCGCGGTGGTCCGCCAGACGACGGCTCGCGACAGCCGCGTGGCGGTGGCCCTCATCCGTGAGCTCAGCGACAGGGTGCTTCACTTCATCGCGGAAATTCCGGGAGCTGCCTTCACCTCCGTCCGCCAACGGGTGGCACGGCACCTGCTCGATCTTGCAGGCCCCGGCGGGCCCTCCGGCCAGCTGGCCTCTTCCCCGGCCGGCGCCGGAAGCCACGAAGCCGGAAACCCCCAGTTCGTGGTGACGACAAGCCAGCGGGAGCTTGCCGACGCGGTAGGATCCGCCCGGGAAGTTGTCGTGCGGATCCTACGCGAACTCCGTGAAAGCGGGACAGTCCGGACCGAACGGGACCGCATTGTGATTCTCGAGCCGGAGCGGCTCATCGAACTGAGCAAATGGAACCCAGGTTCCTGACATAGGGGCAGAAGAAGCGCACCATCAATCCATGACTACAACATTGGGTCAGGCGCCCATAGCGGATCACACCACCAACAGCACACCACAGCCGCACGCCGCGGAACCAACTACCGGCGACTTCAGCCCGGAGGAAGTGCTGTTGGCCTCTCGCAACCACGCGATGCCGCTGGAGCTGCTGCGCTGGAACCGGACGCCCGCTGGCATGCACTATCTGGTCATGCACTGGGATGTTCCGATGATCGATCCGGTCAGCTGGCGCCTGAAGATCGGCGGAGAGGTCGCCGAGCCATTGGAGTTCTCGCTGGCTGATCTCCGTCTCAGGGAAAGAGTGTCCATGGGCGTCACTCTTGAGTGCGCCGGCAACGGCCGGGCTTTTCTAAAACCGCGCCCCGTGTCCCAGCCTTGGCTCCATGGCGGCGTTAGTACGGCGGAGTGGACGGGTACGCCGCTGACGCCGCTTATGGATGAGGCCGGGCTGCGGCCGGATGCGGTGGAGCTGGTCTTCAGCGGAGCGGACCGGGGATTTCAGGGAGGTGTGGCCCATGCCTATGAACGCAGCCTGCCTGTGCGGACCGCTATCTCAGGTGGTCTCCTGCTGGCCTATGAGATGAACGGCCAGCCGCTCCTGCCGCAGCACGGCTTTCCCGTTCGTCTGATAGTTCCCGGTTGGTACGGCATGACGAGCGTGAAGTGGCTCCACAGCATCGAGGCCATTACCCACGCTTTCGACGGTTTCCAGCAGCGCTTTGCCTACCGCTTGCAGCAGGACGCCGACGATCCAGGCGAACCGGTTACGCGGATACGTGTCCGCTCGCTCATGGCTCCCCCGGGCATTCCCGATTTCGCTTCCCGCCGGCCCATCGTGCCGGCCGGCGAGACCATCCTGGTGGGCCGTGCATGGTCCGGATACGGTCCCATCAAGTCTGTCCACGTGAGTGTCGATGGCCGCTGGCTGCCGGCGCAACTGGACGAGCCGGATGGCAGGCACGCGTGGCAAGGCTGGTCCTGCTCCTGGCAGGCCGAAGAGGGCGATCATGAATTGATTTGCCGTGCCGAGGACTCCGTAGGGAACATCCAGCCACTTGAACCGGAGTGGAACTACCAGGGCATGGGCAACAACGCCGTCCAGCGGTTGCAAGTCACCGTGCTGCCATCGGTTTCGGACGGTACCGTACTCCCCTAGACCCACGGTGCCCTTGATAACCTACGAGCTGCCTCCCGCAGTCCGCCACCATCTCACACGACGGAAAAACCGGGTGGCAGAGAAGCCCTTCCGGTCAGTGCCAGCAGCAGCAGGCTGCCCTCGCCCCGCGCGGCGGCAATTTCCATCGCCACCTCCATCGCGGCCATCTCCACTTCAGAAGACAACGACGCCGGAACGCCGCAGGCGGCCGCCAGATCCAGGCTGTGCACCGCCAGCTCGAAAATCCGTGTGGGCAGATAGTCGCTGAACCGCATTCCGCCGGCAATCGTTTCGATCACGCGGTCCGGGACCACCGGCACCACGTTTTCCAGTTGCTCCAGCAGCCGGTCCACGGTCTCAAGCGGCGCCGGCCCTAACTCCTCCCCCGCAGCCACCGCCCTGGCGGTAATGTCCGGCGACGACGTGAAGTTCAGCCCCGAATAGTACGCGGCGGTGGATCCGACGTCGATATTTTGGGCCGGCCGCTCCAGATACGTCAGGACGGTAATCAGCGCGCGGCTGGTATGTCCGGCCAGCGTCCGCACGTTCCAGTCCCCCAGCCCCGGCTCGTCCCAGGCACTGTCCGGGATCAGGGCCATCACCTCGCGGAAGTGCCGTGCCGCCGCCAGGTACGTTGCCGCTCCGGGGATCATGAGCCCATGATGCCACGCGATGCGCCGGAACTACCCGTGTCGGGCTGACGGCACGCGCTGGTCTAGGCTTGAAAGCATGGCATCCGAGACCTCCGCCGAGAATATTGCTCCCATCCTCACGCCGGAAGGCTGGGAGTTGCTGAACTCCCTGGAGCCTTATTCGGAAGCCGACAGCCTCAAGACCAGCACGGACCTGCGCAAGGCCGGCCACTCCCCCGAACTGGTCGCGGCCGCGCTCACCCAATCCAAACTGCGGGCCAAGGCCACTGCCAAATTTGGACCGTTCGCCGAGCAGATGCTGTTCACCAAGGCGGGCCTGGAACAGGCGACCCGGCTCAACATCGCGGCGCTGCATGCCCAACGGTTCGTCCAGGCCGGTGTGGAGCACGTTGCGGACCTCGGCTGCGGGATCGGCGCTGATGCGCTGGCCTTGGCCACACTGGAACGCAAGGTCACCGCCGTCGAACGTGATGAGACCACGGCCGCGGTGGCCACTATCAACCTCATGCCCTGGGCCAACGCCACCGTTGTTAACGCCGATGCGGAGCAGGTGGACCTGACCGGCGTCGACGGCGTCTGGCTGGATCCGGCCAGAAGAACGACGACGACGTCCGGCACCACCCGCTTGTTCGATCCCGAAGCTTTCTCGCCGCCGCTGTCCTTTGTCGAAAAACTGGCGGACAAGGGACTTCCGGTCGGCGTCAAAATGGGCCCGGGCATTCCGCATGACGCATTGCCGGCAGACTGCGAGGCCCAGTGGGTTTCGGTGGACGGCGACGTGACCGAGGCGACCTTGTGGTTCAACAGCCTGGCCCGGCCCGGTGTCCGTCGGGCGGCCCTGGTCATCTCGAACGGCGGTTCGGCGGAGCTCACCAGCGACGTCGGCTACGTGCCCTCGGAGCAGGATGTTTCCGTTGGACCGGCCGAGGGCTACCTGTATGAACCGGACGGCGCGGTGATCCGTGCCGGGCTGGTGGCCGACGTCGCGCGGCAGCTCGGCGGGCATCTGCTCGATGAGCACATCGCCTACATCTGCGCGCCGGACCTGCTGGAAACTCCGTTTGCCCGTGCGTACAAGGTGCTGGAAGTCCGCCCCTACAACGTCAAGAAGCTCAAAGCATGGGTGAAGGCCAGCAGGATCGGGACGCTGGAGATCAAGAAGCGCGGCACCTCGGTCACGCCGGAGGAACTGCGCAAGACCCTGCTCACCGGTTCTGGCAAGGGGCCGAACAAGGCCACCCTGGTGCTGACCCGCATGGGCGAGGAGCGGGTGGCCATTGTCGTCGAGCCCATCCCGGCAGCCGGACACCGCAGCCGAAGCCGCAGCGCCCGGCCGTAACACCGAGATTCGCCTCTGCCGGACGCCTGCCTCTGCCGGTGTTACCCGCAGCCGGCGCCGGTTTCGTGTTCGCCGACGTCCACCGGAAGGGTGCCGGGTGCGCTGGCCTCGCCGGTCAGGTAGTCCAGGAGCGCCTCGAACGCTGCCGGGGTGTCTCCATAGAGCGCGGCCTTCACCTCGGCTGAGGACAACTCCAGCCCCCAGGGCGCGTCCAGCGAAACAACAATGTCTCCGGTTCCGCTCTCGAGCCCGGCCAGCAGGGTGACCGTGGGCCCCGAGCCCACCGTCAGCCCGCGCGCCTCGGCGGCCTCCGCCAGCCGCTGGTTGGCCGCCGGGTCTGCGCCCTGGATAGTCAGCGAGCCGTCCAGCTGATCCTCGCGCGCACACTGTCCGGTCAGAACGGTCAGCGCGGCGGCCGAGGCTTCCTGCGAGTCTTCGGCGTGGGTTCCGATCTCCGCGAGCGACGGCGTCTGCGCGATGGACTTCTGCCACAGCTGCATGGTGACCACCCGGGTAGCGGCTTCGTCCAGCCGTTCCTCCGCCAGCGTGCCGTCCTCCACCGCGGCAAGAATCGCGGCATGTGCGGCATAAGGATCCGCGGGCATCAGCAGCAGGTCGGCGCCGGCGGCGAGCGCCATCGGCGCAGCCTGGCCGCCCGGGTACTGGTTCTCCACCGCACCCATGTTCAGTGCATCCGTGATGATGACGCCTTCAAACCCCAGGTCCCGCAGCGCCTGGTAGCTCGGTGCCGACAGCGACGACGGAACACCGGGTTCCAGCGCGGGGACGGCAATGTGGCCCATCATTATCACCGGTGCCCCGGCGTCGATCGCCGCTTTGAACGGCTTCCAGTCCCGTGCCTGCAGTTCCGCCACGGAGGCGTCCTGCACCGGCAGGGCCAGGTGCGAATCGGTGGTCACGGAGCCATGGCCCGGGAAGTGTTTCACGCTGGGCATGACCCCGGCCTTCTCAAAGCCCTCCAGCAGCGCCGGGGCCTGCGCCGAGGCCCGCTCCGGGTCGCTGCCCAGAGACCGGGCACCGATGGTCGGATCCGCCGGGCCGATCGTCAGATCCAGCCCCGGCGCGTGGTCCATCGTGAAGCCGAGCGCCGCCAGTTCGGTGGCCATTGCCGCCATGGAGTCCCGCGAGACAGCCTCATCCGCCGCGGCACCGTAGGTCATCGGTGTGGGCCACTCGGTCAGCGGCGCGCCCAGCCGGGCCACCATGCCGCCTTCCTGGTCCACCGAGATGATTCCGGGCCAGTCCCGCGCGTTGAACATCGCGTCCTGCAGCGCCTTGTTGATCTGCGCCATCGCCGCCACGTCCACCGTGCCATCCGCAGTCAGCGGGACGTTGTCGCCCATAATGATGCTGCCGCCCAGATGCAGTTCCTCAATCGCGGCCAACTGCGGTGCGGGATCGGTTCCGGAGTAGAAGGACACCATGACCTGCCCGGCCTTTTCCTCGAGGCTCATCGCCTCGACGGCGGCAGCGGCGTCGTCGTAATGATCCTGGTTGGGCCCCCAGGAAAGCGCGGTCGGCTCGGTGGGCGCGGCAACGGACGACGGCGGCGCGGAACTGCCGCCTTCGGGCGCGGGGGCGGTACAGGAGGAAATGAGGAGTGCGGACGTGGCCGCCAACACACCCAGCGCCAGGCGCCGGGAACCGAACTTTTTCACGTCTTTGACGGTACCACTGCCGTAGAATCTGACTTGGGTTCTCCGCCGCAAGCCGCGTGACGGGAGCACAGCCGGAGCGCACTCGGAGCGCCCCGGCAAGCCGCGCAGCAGATCAGGAGTCAGCTTGAATATCGAGTTCGCATCATCCGCCCAGTCCACCCTCGGTGTCGAGTGGGAACTGGCGCTGGTGGACGGCCGGAGCGGCGAACTGGTGTCCGCGGCCTCCGAGGTGCTGCGCAACGTCGCCGCCAACCACCCCGAGCTGAAGGACGACGACGAGCACCCCCACATCAAGCAGGAGCTGCTGCTGAACACGGTGGAACTGGTCACTGGTATCTGCACGTCCGTGGAGCAGGCCAAGGGCGAACTTAGCGATGCCCTGACCGCCGTGCGCGATGTGACGGATCCGATGGGCGTGGAGCTCTTCTGCGCCGGCAGCCACCCCTTCGCGGCGCCGCGCTCGCAGCCGGTCACGGACAAGGAGCGTTACGCCAAGCTGATCGACCGGACCCAGTGGTGGGGCCAGCAGATGGTGATCTACGGCGTGCATGTCCACGTGGGCCTGGACCACCGGGACAAGGCCCTGCCCGTGCTGGACGGCCTGGTCAACTACTTCCCGCACTTCCAGGCACTGTCCGCTTCCTCCCCCTTCTGGGGCGGCGAGGATACCGGTTACGCCTCGCAGCGGGCACTGATGTTCCAGCAGCTGCCTACCGCCGGCCTGCCGTTCCAGTTCCCCGCCTGGGCGAACTACGAAGACTATGTGCAGGACATGTTCAACACCGGGGTGATCGATACGCTCAGCGAGATCCGCTGGGACGTCCGCCCGGTCGCCGCGCTGGGCACCATCGAGATGCGCATATGCGACGGTATGTCCTCGCTGCAGGATGTCGGCGCCATCGCCGCGCTGACGCAGTGCCTGGTGGACGAGTTCTCGACCGTCCTCGACGACGGCTGGGCCATCCCCACCATGCCGCCGTGGCATGTGCAGGAAAACAAGTGGCGCGCGGCCAGGTACGGCATGGAAGCGATTGTCATCCTGGACGGCGCCGGCAAGGAAAAGCTGGTCACCGAGCACCTGCGCGAGGATGTGCTCAACCGGCTGGAACCGGTGGCGAAGAAGCTCGGCTGCAGCGACGAACTGGCGGACGTGGAGAAGATCATCGAGCGCGGCGCCGGCTACCAGCGCCAGCGCCGGATTGCAGCAGAGAACGACGGCGACCTGCGCGCCGTCGTGCTCGATGTTGTCCGGCAGCTGCGCGGCGAAGCCTAACTAGCGCCGCCTGCTCAATCGAGGAAGCAGATAACGCCCTTTCCAGACCTGGGAAGGGCGCCGCCTGCTTCCTCGATTGAGGGAGGCGTTGCTAAAGGTGGACGCTGGTGACCGGCATGGAGGAATGCGGGGCGAAGGAGATTCCGGACGGTTCTCCCCCGGCCATGATGATCTGCGAGCCGAGTGCCGCGACCATGGCGCCGTTGTCCGTGCAGAGGTTGATCGGCGGGACCCGCAGCGCGATCCCGTTGGCAGCACAGCGTTCCGCGGTCAGCTCACGGAGCCGTGAATTGGCCGCCACTCCCCCGCCGAGCAGCAGGTTGGTGATGCCGTGCTCGGTGCAGGCCAGCACGGCCTTGGCGGTGATGACGTCCACCACCGCTTCCTGGAAGGACGCGGCGATGTCGGCCACCGGAACGTCCTGCCCGGCCGCCTCGAACTGCTCCACGGCACGGGCCACTGCGGTCTTCAATCCGGAAAAGGACCAGTCGTAGCGGTGCCGCCCGGGCTGCTCGGCCGAGCCCATGTACTTGGGCTGGCTCAAACCGCGCGGGAACCGGATGGCCTTCGGGTTGCCCTCCTTGGCCAGCCTGTCGATCACCGGCCCGCCCGGGTAACCGAGTCCAAGGATCCGGGCCACCTTGTCGTAGGCTTCGCCGGCTGCGTCGTCGATGGTGGAGCCGAGCAGTTCGACGTCGTCGGTAATGGACTTCACCCGAAGGATCTCCGTGTGCCCGCCGGAGACCAGCAGCGCGCCGAGGTTTTCGGGCAGTTCCCCGCCGTCCAGCAGCCCCACGCCGACATGCGCCACCAGGTGGTTGATCGCGTAGAGCGGTTTGCCCGTTGCGACGGCGAGCGCCTTGGCCGCACAGACTCCCACCATCAGTGCGCCCGCCAGGCCCGGGCCGGAGGTCACGGCCAAAGCGTCGACCTCGTCCAGTGTCACACCGGCTTCATCCAACGCCTGGCGCAGCGTGGGGACAAATGCATCCAAATGGGCGCGCGAAGCAATCTCCGGAATCACGCCGCCGAAACGCACGTGCTCCTCCATCGAGGAGGAGACGGTGTTGGTCAGCAGCTTGTCGCCGCGGACTATGCCTACACCGGTTTCGTCGCAGGAGGACTCGATGCCCAGCACCAGCGGTTCGCTGCGGTTCATCGGGTCTCCTCCCTGGTCGTTGTGCTCGTGCTCGTGTCTGTGTCCTCTTCACGCCGTTCGCCGGGCGCTCCGGTCCAGCCAGCGAGTTCCAGCCGCATGATCAGCGCGTCGGCACCGTCGCGGTAGTAGCGGGGGCGGCGATGGATCTGTTCGAAGCCGAACCATTGGTATAGCCGCTGCGCCCTCGGGTTGTCCGCCCGGACCTCGAGTAGCACGTCCTTGGCCTTGCGCCGCGCGGCCTCCTCGATCAGGCGGGTCAGCAGCAGGCTGCCGATCCCTTGCCCTTCCCGCTCCGGCACCACGGCGATGGTCTGCACGTCCGCGATCGGCTCGATGCACATCAGTCCTGCGTAGGCGATCACCGTCCCCACGGCGTCGACGGCGACGTAGTAGCTACGGGTTTCGGGCTGGGACAGCTCATCGAAAAACATCTGGGTGGGCCAGGCGTCCATCGGAAACAAGCTCTGCTCCAGGGCGTCGACCTCGGGAATATCGGCCTCGGTCATCAGCCGGATGCTGCCGCGTTGCACGGCCTTGTCCGCCGCCTTCACAGCGCACGCTTCCGCGGTCCGGGGACCTTCGCATCGGATTCACGCAGGTACAGCGGCGTGGTTTCCAGCAGGGGCAAACCCCGTGTCAGCTTGACGACGGCGGTGCGGCCAAGCGCTTCGGCCGTCGGCTGGGTGCCGCTGAAGTCCGCGACGGCGTGCAGCTGGTCCGGATAGATGCCCGCGCCCTTGCCGTAGGCCGGCAGCTCCGGCACGTCCGCCGGCGCAGCAACGTGCGGACCGTCCAGTAGTTCGGGGGTGCCGCCGGTACTGCGGTACCGCGCCCAATAGACTTCCTTGCGGCGCGCGTCCGTGGCCACGATGAACTCGTCGATCCCCAGCCGCCAGGCATCCAGTGCTGCCTCTACGGCGATGGCGTCCAGACTCATCACCCCGTGCAGGGGCTTGTTCCAGGCGAACGCCAGCGAACGTGCGGTAGCGATGCCGGAGCGAAGGCCGGTGAACGGCCCGGGACCCACGCCGACGACCAAGGCGTCGATATCGGCGGCGGTGACGTCCGCCGTCGTAAGTATTTCCTGGATGCCGGGGGCCAGCACTTCGGCGTGGGTCCGGGTGTCCTCGGTGGCAAAGGCCTGCAGGGTCTCTCCGTCTCCGGTGATGAGAGCCGCGCTGGCAATGGCGGAGGTATCGATGGAGAGAATGAGCACCAGACCATTTTACGTGGTTTAGCCGTCGCCCTGATGCCGTGCGTACAACTCTTCGTTCCGTTCGGTTGCCCGGACCCATTCCGGGCGCATAAAGCGCGGAAGCCACGCATGGCTCAGCAGCCAAATCAGCATTCCGGCAAGGACGGGAACGACCAGCGCGGCCACGGCTGCCTTCGGTGCACCGGCTTCAGCTGTCCAGACGGCCGCGGGCGCGAGCAGGAAACTTATTCCACCGTAGAGCAGGCCAAGCCCGGGGTAGCTGCGCACGCCGGGGATCAGGCCGGCATAAGCCAGCCACCGGCGCCACCGGCCGGAGTAGGCTCGCCACCCAGCAATGGCCATCGCTGCGCCTGCCGCGATGCCCGCCAATCCCACAGAGACATCCACGCGCTCCTGATCCCTTCATCGACTTTTTCACCGACTGCAATCCCCGTCAGGCGACCTTGTACACACCAAGTGAACGCCGGCCCGATTCCGCTCCTAGAAAGGATTGACGCAGGCCCAGCGCGGACCGTACGCGGTGATGCGGATCTGCCGGTCTTCAGCGTCGTCCGGTTCATCAAAATCAAGTACGACGGCGGGGCTGCCGCCGGCCTCCGCGGCAGTCTCGGCTCCGCTGCCGCAGGCTTCCACGGCGGCTTCAACTCCGCCTGCGGCCAGATCAGCTCCGGTGTCACGGACCAGTGTGATGTCCAGCCGGCTTTCTGCCAGGTGCTCCACCCGGTCGCGGCCCCATTCGACCACGGTCACGGCGCTGTCCATCGTGTTTTCCAGGTCAATGTCGTCAATCTCGCCGGCCGACTCCAGCCGGTAGGCGTCCACGTGCACCAGATCCGGTCCGTCTCCCAGGCTGGGGTGGACCCGCACCAGCACAAAGGTGGGCGAGATGATGCCGGGGCGCACGCCCAGGCCTTCGCCCAGCCCCTGGGTAAAGGTGGTTTTGCCTGCGCCGAGTTCCCCGGTCAGGACGATGAGATCACCCGACTGCAGCTGTGCACCGATCCGGGCAGCCAGGGCCTGGGTTTCTTCCGCACTGGCTACCGAATACTCCGCTTCCCACATCGGCGTCAGTTCCTCGGGGTCAGTCACTCGCGGTCTCCCGCGCCGTTGCCGCCCTCCGCGGCGGTGGCCCCGCCGTCGTAATTCCCTAAGTTGTGGCTCGCGCCGTCGTAATTCTCGGTGAAGTCCACGGAAGGCTCCATGCCGGCAGCCGCACCGGTCTCGAGGTCCTGACCGATGTAGACGCGGGGCACCCGCGGGCTGACCCTTGTGACGATCTCGTAGTTGATGGTGCCGGCCGCCGCGGCCCAGTCCTCTGCCCCCGGCACATCCTCGCCGGGTCCGAACAGAATGACTTCCGCGCCGACAAGGTCTTCGGCCTCGGAGGTGCGCAGGTCCACCACGAACTGGTCCATGGCAACCCGGCCCACCACGTCATAGCGCTTGCCGCCGATGGCAACCTGGGCTCCGTTGGCGCTGCGGGGAATGCCGTCGCCGTAGCCCATCGGCACCAGGACCAGGGTTGTCGGTTCCTCGGTGTGGTAGCGCAGGCCGTAGGAAACTCCCTGGTGCTCGGGAACGAGTTTGCAGTTGGCCACCCGCGCGCGCAGGGTCATCGCCGGTCTGAGTTTGAGGTCCTCCGGCACCTGCCCCTCGAAAGGTGAAAGACCGTACAAGCCAAGGCCAACGCGAACCAGGTCGAAGTGCGCATCCGGACGGGTCAGGGTCCCGGGGGTGTTGGCCAGGTGGCGCACCTCAAGGTCCAGGCCGGCGTTCTCGGCCACGGCCACCGCCTCGCGGAACCGGTCAATCTGCTCATCCGTTTCCGGCCGGTGCGGTTCGTCGGCGACGGCCAGGTGGGAGAAGACGCCGACCACGCGCAGCAGCCCTTCCTCCTGGAACTCCACGGCCCGGCTGACCAGCGGTTCCCATTGGGCAGGCGCGCAGCCGTTGCGGCCCAGGCCGGTATCGATCTTGAGCTGCACGCGTGCCGGCCGTTCCTGCCGCTTGGCCGCCGCCGCAACGTATTCCAGTTCCCAGCCGGAAATGCCCAGATCCACGTTGTCGTTGATGGCGGCGTCGAAATCGCTGTCGGGAGTGTGCAGCCAGGCCAGGATCGGCGCGTCGAAGCCGGCCGACCTCAGTTTGAGCGCCTCGGAAATGTGCGCGGTGCCAAGCCAGCTTGCCCCGGCTTCCAACGCCGCGCGGGCAACCTCGACGGCGCCGTGCCCGTAGCCGTCCGCCTTCACTACGGCCATCACCCGCGCTGGCGCGGCGATCTCGAGGAAGTGCCGGACGTTGGCCCGGATGGCGTCCAGGTCAATCACTGCCTGGCGGTCATAACTCATACCTGCTGGAGAACTCACCCGTTCATTCTTTCATCAGCAGCCCGGAATCCGGCTCACGCCCGCTATCAGGCCGCCCTCAAGCCGCCATCAAGCCAGTCTCAAACGTCCGAATGCCGTGCCACGGTGGCGGTGGCCCGGCGGACGGCCAGCGGCGGAATCTCGGGGATGATCTTCTCCAGGAAGGCATACCGGCGCAGCCACTGCCCGCGAACTCCCTCGCGCGCATCGTTCACCCGTTGCCACCAGTCCGCTATATCGCCCCAGCCCGGCGCCGCCAGCGATCCGCCGAATTGCTGGACGGACAGAGCGGCACACAGGTTGGCGAACGCGAGGCGGTCGGCAAGCTTCCAACCGGCCAGCGTGCCCATCAGGAAGGCCGCGCTGAAACAGTCTCCGGCGCCGGTCGAATCGTAGGCCTTCACCGGCAGCGCCGGCACCCAGTCCTCTTCGCCCGTGATCGAATCGATGGCGATGGCCCCGCGCGAGCCCAGGGTCACCACGGCCACCGGCACCCGGTCCGCGAGCGCATACAGTGCCGCCCATGGATCGTCGGTGCCCGTGTAGCGCATCGCCTCCGCGTCGTTCGGCAGGAACGCGTGGAACCGTTCGAGATTGGCCAGCGTGGACTCGGACCACTGTCCGGTGGGGTCCCAGCCGACATCGCCGAAGAGTTTTGTCCCGTTGGCAGCAGCCGCCAGTGCCCACGGTTCCAGTTCCGGCGCCAGCGACGTGATGGCAGCCCTGCACCGCGGTGGGTTGCCGACCAGTTCGGATGCGCTGAGCGGGGCAGCGTGCCCATGCGTAACAAACGACCTGTCCCTGCTGGTGGAGAGGGAGACCGTGACCGGTGAATGCCATCCGGGGAAGTTCCGCGACAAGGACAGGTCAACGTATTCCTGCGCGCCGATGGTGTTGCGGTTGAACTCGCCGTACGCGTCATCACCGAACGCCGCCGCCAGTGTGGTGTTCAAGCCCAGCCTGCTGGCGGCAATCGCCTGGTTTGCCACACCGCCGGGACAGGACCCCATTCCCTCGCTCCACAGTTCCTCTCCAGGCTCCGGCAGGGAACTCAGACCGGTGAAGATAATGTCCAGGAAGACCGGACCCGTCAGCAGCAGGTCGAAAACCGGGCTGTCCGGTGTCCGGCTTGCCGCCAAGGGGTCATATCCGTGCGGTTGGTTGAGGATGTTGGTCATACTGGCACAATACAAGCAGGGGGCTGGCTGTCTTTTTGATCCAGCCGGCAAATCGTCAAAGGGGTGCTGTGGTCAAGCTGGTAATTCTGGGCGGCGGAGGATTCCGGGTGCCGTTGGTCTACCGGGCGCTTTCCACCGGACCCTATGCGGGGCTCATAGATGAACTGGTGCTGCAGGATACGGACGGCAGCCGGCTTCAGGCCATCGCACGCGTACTCGGCGATCTTCCCCTGCCCGACGGCGCCCAGCCTCCCCGGTTCACGCTGACCGAAAACCTCCAGGACGCTCTGACCGGAGCGGATGTGGTTTTTTGCGCCATTCGACCCGGCGGCACTGCCGGCCGAACCGTCGACGAACGCGTTGCTGCGCGGCTGAACATTCTCGGTCAGGAAACAACCGGCGCCGGCGGCATCGCCTATGCGCTTCGGTCCATCCCCGCCGTCCTGGAAATCGGCCGGCAAATGCAGGTCCACTGCCCGGACGCGTGGCTCATCAACTTCACCAATCCCGCGGGCATGGTCACCGAGGCACTGCAGAAGATCCTCGGCCGAAAGGTCATTGGTATCTGTGACTCCCCTGTCGCATTGGTCAGGCGCGCGGCACAGGCTGTCGGAGTCCCGCTCAAGGAGGGGCGGTTAACCGGCGTCGATTACGTGGGTCTGAACCACTTGGGCTGGTTGCGTGCCCTGAATTACGACGGCGAGGATCGGCTTCCCAAGTTACTGTCCGATGAGCGGGCGCTGGCTTCCTTCGAAGAGGGCCGGGTGTTCGGCGCGCCGATGCTTCGGGTACTCGGATCCGTTCCCAATGAGTACTTGTTTTACTACTACTTCCGGCGCGAAGCGACGCTGGCCATGGCCGGTGCAGCCAGGACCCGCGGCGAGTCCATCCATGATCAGCAGCAGGAGCTCTATGCCAAGCTGCACTCTTCGCCGACGCCGTTCCAGGACTGGGATGCTGTCCGGCGGTCACGCGAAGAGGGCTATCTGGCAGAAGCAAGGCCCGAAGGCGGGTCGCGGGATGAGTGCGATGTGACCGGCGGCGGTTATGAACGGGTAGCGCTCCAGACCATGCGGGGATTGCTCTCCGGAGAACGGACCGAGCTGATTCTCAACGTCCGCAACGGCTCCACCCTTCCCCAGCTTCCCGAGGACGCCGTCGTTGAGGTGCCCTCGGAAGTGACGGCCGACGGCGCCCGGCCGCTGCCGGTGAGGCAGCCGCTGACCCTTCACCAGGCCGGCCTCATGGCCCAGCTGAAGGCGGTGGAACAGGAGACCATCAAGGCAGCCCATGGAGACCGGGATGCAGCCCTGCGGGCCTTCATGATTCACCCGTTGATCCTGTCGGGCCACGTGGCGAACCGGTTGCTGGAGGCCTACGAACAGGCCCACAGCTACAAGTGGGCATAGCACGACGGCGGCCGGTCGCCTGGCGAATTTGGGTGACCGGCCGCCGTCGTTGTTTATTGCTTTTGCAGCAGGTTCCCCTGGACGGAGGTTGCCCGGCTAGCGCGCGTGGTGGGACTCCTGCAGTTCGTACACCGGGGTCTCCAGACCCTCCATCCGGGCCTTGAGCTGGAGGGCCAGGTAGGTGGAGTAGTGCCGGCTCTGGTGCAGGTTGCCGCCGTGGATCCAGAGGTTCTCCACGTTGGTGGGCTTCCACATGTTGCGCAGTTCGCCCTCCCACGGACCCGGATCCTTCGGGGTGTCGGAGCCGTAACCCCAGCATTTGCCCACCTGGCTGGCCACTTCCGGCGACACCAGGTCCGCCAGCCAACCGTTCATCGAGCCGAAGCCGGTGGCGTAGACGATCAGGTCCGCTTCCAGCTCCGTGCCGTCGTCGAGCACCACGGCGTTGCCGGTGATCTTGTCCACCTGCCCGTTGGCCAGCTTGACCCGGCCGTCGATGATCAGCTGGGAGGCACCTACATCGATGTAGTAGCCCGAGCCGCGCCGCAGGTACTTCACAAACAAGCCGGAACCGTCTTCGCCGAAGTCCAGGTCAAAGCCCGCGGCCTCAAGCTGGGAGTAGAACTCCGCGTCGCGTTCCGCCATCTTCTCGTAGACCGGTTTCTGCGCGTCCGGCAGGATCCGGTACGGCAGCGAGGCGAAAAGCATGTCGGCCTTCTCCGTGGTCACGCCGTTGGCCAGCGCCTTTTCGGAGTACAGGTCGCCCAGGCCCAGATCCATCAGGGACTCGCTGCGGGAGATGTGCGTGGAGGAACGCTGGACCATCGTGACGTCCGCGCCGTGCTCCCACAGGTCGGCGGAGATATCATGCGCCGAGTTGTTGGACCCGATGACCACGGCCTTCTTCCCGGTCCAGTCCCCGCCGCCCGGGTGCTGGGAGGAGTGGTGCTGCTGGCCCAGGAAGGAGTCCGCGCCGTCGAACTTGGGGATGCTCGGGTAGCCGGAAACGCCGAGCGCGAAGACCAACTGCTTCGGCCGCAAGGTGACCGGTTCGCCGTCCCGCACGACGTCCACGATCCACTCGCCGGCGGCCTCATCGAACCGGGCCTTGGTGCACTCGGTGCCGGACCAGTAGTTCAGCTCCATGATCCGGGTGTAGTGCTCCAGCCAGTCGCCGATCTTGTCCTTGGCGGCGAAAACGGGCCAGTCATCCGGGAACTTAATGTACGGGAGGTGGTCGTACCAGACCGGATCGTGCAGGTGCAGGGACTTGTACCGGTTGCGCCAGGAGTCCCCCGGCCGCTGGTTCTTCTCGATAATGATGGTGGGCACGCCGAGCCGCCGCAGCCGCGCCGCCAGCCCGATCCCGCCCTGCCCGCCGCCGACAATGACGGTGTAAGGCTGCTCCTCGTAGCCGAGCCTGGCCTCCTGCTCTTCCTTCAGTTCCAGCCAGGACTTGCGGCCCTTGGAGATGCGATGTGCCACGCCTTTGTCCCGGTTTGGCCCCTTTTTCTCCTCGAACCCCTTGAGCTCCTGCATGGTGGTCAGCAGGGTCCAGCATTTGCCGTTGCGCAGCCGCAGATGCGCCCAGCCCCTCGCGGCACCGGTCTCAAAATTGACCCAGGCCTCGGTGGTCGCCGCATCCCCGGTAGCGTCCTCGGCCAGTTTCCAGCCGGAGGGCTGCACGTCGGCCAGCCTGGCTTCGAGCATCCCCCGGATCGCGGCCTTGCCTTCAAGGGTCTTCAGGTTCCAGGTGAAGGAAACAAAGTCCCGCCAGAAGCACTCGTCGTCGAAGAGCTCCAGCGCGCCGTCGATATTTCCTGCCTGCAGCGCCTCGTCCAGATTGTCCAGCCACGCCTGCGCGACGTCGTTCCGTGATTCCGCCATGTCCACTCCTTTGTGTCAACTGCTCGTATCCGCTGAGTGTCGCAGCAGCTTCGGCGGTACGCGTATGCTGGTGCGAACGTGATCGGCATCACCAGTGTCAGCCCGCGGGGGTTGCAACGGCGTTACATGGCCGCCGGTACCCCGTTCGCTCCGGCTGGCATCGAAGGAAGGAGCCACGGTTGCCTGCAAGCCCGCCCTATCCAAATACGGGTGCTGCCTTGGAACCGGGGCTGCGTTTCACTGCGCCGCACGAGTACGCCCGGCTGCTGCGCACCGCGCACGAGCAGGTCATCGGCGGAGTCCACCGCCCCGAAATTCCGTCCGGATTGGTCGCCTCGTGGCGACGTTCCATGGCCTTGGGAATCGACCCGGAGCAGTACAGCCCCAGGCACCTGCATGATCCGGCCGACGTCGCCGACCTGCGCCGCGGCCACCGTCTCCAGACAACGCTGCCCGCGCTCACAGACCTGCTCGCCGAAGAAGGTTCCGACGGCCGCCATCTGCTCATCATCACCGACGCCCACGGCGAAGTGCTGTGGCGGATCGGCAGTCCGGCGGTGCTGCGCAGGGCGGATTCACTTGAGTTCATCGAGGGCGCGGACTGGTCGGAGGCCGGCATCGGCACCAATGCCATCAGCCAGGCCCTGACCACGGGCGCTCCAGTGCAGCTGTTCTCCGCCGAGCACCTGGTCCGCACCCATCACGAGTGGGCATGCACGGCCGCACCGATCCGGGACCCGCGCACCGGCCACATCCTCGGGGTGCTCGACGTGTCCGGCCCGCTGGACACGCTGACTACGGACAGCCTGCGCATGGTCCGCTGCGGCGTCCGGGTGGCCGAGGAACTGCTGGCAAAGGACGACGGCGGCGCCCGGGCTACCGCGTCCGCCCCACCGGAGCGCCGCAAGGCTTCCCGTGGATCGGCCGCCGCGCGATCGTCCGCGGGTGTGCGGTTGGAACTATTGGGCGACAAGCCCGCCGCCGTGCTGGCCGATGGCTCGCAGGTTCCGCTGACGTTGCGCCGGGCCGAAATCCTGGCACTGCTGGATTCCCGCCGCCAAGGCTGGAGCGCGGACGAACTCGCGTTCGAGCTCTACGGCGACACCGGCACCCCCTCGACGGTCCGGATAGAAATGCACCGCATCCGTGGTGCGCTTGGCGCTGTCGTCGCTTCGTCACCATACCGGCTGAACGGGTTGAAGGAACGGGGATCGGATGCCCGCCAGGTGATGGAACTGCTACGCCAAGACAAGGTACGTGAGGCGCTCGATGCCTATAGTGCGCCATTGCTGCCCCGCTCAAGTCTGCTCTGCGTGGAACTCCTGCGCGAGGAACTGAACCTCGCCGTCGGCGCCGCCGTACGCGCCAGCGGCTCCGCCGAACTGATCAGCCGTTGGCTGGCCACGGACATGGGCTCGGGCGATGCCGGCGCCGTGGATGCTCTGGAACAACTGCTGGGCCCTTCGCACCCACGGTGCTCCGCCTTCCGCGCCCGGATCGATCTACTGGACCGAACCCTACGCAGCTGACCGGCAAGATCGCCAAAGGCTTCGATGAGGAGTCCACGCGGAACAGCAGCTGGCAGATTCTGTCCCGCGCCAATTCCCCGCCGCTGCGACACTCGTCAGAGCTTCAGCGCTGGTCAGAATGGTGGCTCTTTTTCTTCGTCGTCGGGTTCCGGTGGTGGTGGTTTCTTCCGTTTGAGGCGTTTACGGAAGTTTTCGGGCAGCGCGTCGAGGATCCGGTCGGTGAAGGTGGGTGGTCCGGTACCGGTGTCGCCGGGTTTGGTGGTGTAGGTCTGGTTCCCGGGCGTGGTGGTGGTGTACTCGCCGGGCCTGGTCTGGGTGACTTTCCAGCCGGCGAGGGATTTGAGCCGGTGGTCCGAACCGCAGCGCGGGCCGAGGTTGCCGAAATCGGTGCGGCCGCGGCCGCCGTTCGCATGGTAATCGATGGTGTGGTCCAGGTCGCAGTCCTTCGCCGGGACATGACAGCCCGGCGCGGTGCAGGTGGTATCGCGGTGCCGGACGGCGCGGGCCAGATCGGCCGGCGGGCGGTAGACGGTTTTGCCGTAGGAGAGGATGGTCCCGGTCTCGGGGTGGGTCAGGATCCGGTAGAACGACGTGGCGCCCTCGCAGAGTTTGCGCGCGGTGTCGGCGGGGATCGGCCCGTACCCGTCGAGGGTGGCCGGTTCCTCGTCCAGGCCCATCAGCGTGAACACCGGCACGGTGAGCGCGACTTCGGGCCGGATCCCGGCCGCCGGCCCGGCCTCCATCCCCGCATTCAAGAGCAGCTCGATAAACACGTCGGCGCGCAGCTGCCCCAGCGTGCGGGTCTCGGCCTTGGTCTGCAGGCTCCGCGCGGCCTGGGTGAGGCGGTCGTACCCGGCGTACGCTTCCTCGACGGGCAGGTACGCGCCGAGGAACGCCATCCCGTCCTCCGCCGGTTCCAGGTGCACGCTGCGGCACTTTTCCTGCCGTTCGCGGCGCACGGTGATGGTTTCCGGGTTCAGTTTCTCGCGCTGTTTCCGCGCCGCGGAGCGTAGCTCGCCCGGCGTTTTATCCGGCGCCCCGCCCAGCAGGGCTTCTTCGAAGCCGGGTTTCGCGTCGTCGGGCAGGGTGTCGCCCTGCCGGGTGATCACGCCCGCGCG
>NZ_JAODLR010000020.1 GCF_025960875.1 Crystallibacter permensis
AGGAGGCGATTTTGCTTCCCGAACTCGCTGCAGCATAATCAGAGAACTGACCTGCACGGTGTCGAGAAACTCCACCACTCAGCGGGACGTAACCATCCGCTTCGTGTCGATCTGCTTTGCTCGGAGGCTATCGAGGGCATCGGCCAACAAGCACAACAGCCCCAGTACGGAGGCTCGAGCCATGTTTTCCGGGCTCATTGACGCTCGTGTGAGACCGACGAGACTGCCTGTGGCCTGGGGAAGGTTGGGAGTTCGTTCCCCATCCAGGTAGGGGACGAGGGTCAGCCCCTGGGCATCAAGGGGCGCCGCCGAGGCCAGGGCGTCAAGACCGGCCAGATCGACACCGAGCATGGCCGCGGTCGAGCCGAGAACCCGTGCGCCGTTGATGGTAGCCAGCAGCGGCAGCTTTTGGCCGCTGGCGTCGGCGAATCCGGCGATCGCACCGGAAGGATCACTGATCTGGTGTTCGGTCGAGGCGAAGACAGTTCCGCTCGTTCCAATGGATACGGCGACTTCACCGGGCTGCAGGGCGAGGCCCAGGGCAGCACCGGCATTATCGCCGCAGCCTGCGGCGACCAGTGTCCCGGTTGAAGTTTCGCCTGCCGGTTCGGCGGGCCCGATCACCGTGGGTAGATCGGGAGATCTTCCGAACGCCCACTTCAGGAGATCCTGCCGGTAGCAGTCTTGGGGCACCGAGTAGTAGCCGGTGCCTGAGGCATCGCTTCGGTCCGTAGTGGGATAGCCATTTCGGCCCAGGATCTGCCATGTGAGCCAATCGTGGGGAAGCAGCACTTTACTGACGCGGTCGGCAAGATCGGGGTGGTTTTCGGCTAACCAGGCCAGTTTGGTGATGGTGAATGAAGACACCGGGACGAGGCCGATCTCGTCGGCCCACTTCTGCGCGCCCAGCTCTTCCCGTAGCCGTTGGGCCTGGGGTGCACTTCGGACGTCGTTCCACAGCAGTGCATCGCACACGGGGGCATCATCCTCGTCCAAAGCGACCATGCCATGTTGTTGAGCGCTGACTGCCAGGGCGGTGACGTCGGCGAGTCCGGCCCCGGCTGCGGCTTGTAGTGCTTCCAGCCAGCGATCGGGATGGACAGCGGTTCCGTCAGGGTGGGGAGCAGAGGAGGTACTGAGGACCCGACCTGTTTCGGCGTCGACCCTGACAACTTTGCAGCTCTGGGTCGACGAGTCGATGCCAGCGACAACGGTGCCGGTAGTCATGGATAGCTCCTATCGTTTCCGCAAATGGCTGGCGGGTCAGGGATCGAGGGTGGTTGTAGGTGTGGCTCCGTCATGGCAGGCACCTGTTGCGCCAGGAGGCGGTCGATGGGAGGCCTTGCCTGCTTTACGTGTAAGGCCTCCCACGGTAGCCGGAGTTTCAGATGCTGGAGTAGCCACCGTCGATGAGGATGTTTTCCCCGGTGATCATTGCTGCTTCATCTCCGGCAAGGTAGGCGATGAGCGCGGCTACTTCTTCCGGTTGAGCGAACCGTCCCACAGGTATGAGCTTCTTCATGGCATCTCCCTTGTCTCCGGCCCACGCTTTTTTGCCCAAGGGAGTTTCGACGACTGTGGGGGATACGGCATTGACGGTTACTCCCCGGGGTGCCCATTCCATGGACAGGACTTTGGTCATCCCGACAAGTCCGGCCTTGCTTGCGCAGTAGGCAACGTGCTGGTCCAACCCGATTACGCTGGCTTGGGATGCAAGGTTGATGATGCGGCCGTGCCCTTTGTCGGTCATGACACGGCCGGCGGCCTGTGCCATCTTGAAGCTGGCGCTGAGGTTAACGCTGATGGTTGAGTCCCACATCATATCGGACAGGTCGAGGGCGCTGTCGAGCAGTACGACGCCGGCTGAGTTGACGAGGATGTCCACTGTTCCTGCTGCCCGCAGCGCCTCGTCGATCACCTGTGGGGCTGCGCCTTCGGCCGTCAGGTCTTTGGTAATCCCATGATGTCCGTCGCCGGGAAGGTCGGCCATCGCGGCAGTGATGGAATCACTGAGATCAACGCCGATGATCCGGGCGCCGCGTTCTGCGAAGTAAGCGGCAACCGAGTTGCCGATGCCGCTCGCGGCACCGGTGATGATGGCCACTTTCCCTGAGAAGTCTTGTCCCATGTCTAGCCCTCGTAACTGCCGATGGCAGCGACCTTTTGGGCGGAAGTGCTTTGCGGGTCAAACCGGTAGGCTACCCACTCCCGGACCAGATGGCGGGCCAGCTCGATTCCCACTACCCGCTGCCCCATGCACAGTACCTGGGCATTGTTGCTCAGTACCGAACGTTCAACGGAAAACGGGTCGTGGGCGGTGACGGCGCGGATACCTTTGACCTTGTTGGCGGCGATGGCAACTCCCAGCCCCGTACCGCAGACCAGCAGGGCGCGGTCGGCTTTGTCTTCGGCGATGAGCGTGGCCGCGTCAACAGCAATGTGGGGGTAGTCGGTATGGCCTTCGGCATCGACGCCAACATCTGCTACAAGTTCCACGTCCGGGTGGTCGTTCAAGTCCTTCTTGAGGATCTCTTTATAATCGAAGCCGGCGTCGTCGCAACCAATGACTACCCGTAGTTTCTTGTCCATAGTTGTACTCCTTGTGGTTGTGCTGTCAAAGACGTTTGAGTCCGGTGAGAATGAGGGCCATGGACGTGGCGCCGGCATCGGGAGTTCCAATGCTCTTTTCCGCTAAGGGCCGGGCCCTGCCGAGTTTTGGCTTCAGAGCGGCTGTTGCGGCTGCCGCTTCCGTGGCGGCGGAGGCCGCGTGCTCCCACGCAGACGGTAAAGGTGAATCGTTGCCCACCGAATGTCGAAGCTCGTCCAGGAATGGCACGAGGGCGTCGACCAAGGTTTTATCTCCGGGCTTGGCCCCGCCAAGTTCCGTGATGGCTTGGACGAAAGCCTCGACGGCGTTCACCGCGTCAACATCCGTGTAGTGTTCACGGGTATCAGTCAGCGAGGCGGCGGCGGCCTCAAGGGCGGCACCCCATAAGACGCCGGAGGTTCCACCGGCCGATTCAGCCCATGCGCGTCCGGATCTTGTCAGCAGCCAGGCGCCGCCGGCAGCTCCAGGGTATTCCGTTTGGGCGGCGGCCAGCGCCGCATCGATGCCCTTGACCATTCCCCGGCCGTGGTCGCCGTCACCGGCTACCGCGTCGATGTCGCCCAGCAGGGTTTCGTTGGTGTGCAGTATGTCCCTGGCCGTCTGGAGTCCTCGGTACACGGTCCCGGCCAGGGTGCGGGCGGCGCGCGTGGCGTGGGGGGCTTTTTCCTGCTCCGCTTCGGATCCGGCGTCTGTGTGTGCTGCGGCAAGCAGGGATGCGGTGGCTTCTTTTTGCTTACGGTAGGCCGGCGTGTAGGCGTCTGCAGTCCAATATGTTTCCAGTTCTTCGGTCAGCCAGGTGAGGGTCAGGGAGCAACCTCCCATGTCCAAGCTGGTGACGAGTTCTCCGACTTCTACGTCTACAGGTTCCAAGCCGGCGGTTTCCAGTTCGGTGGAAACGTGTTTCCAGAGTAGGAAGAGTTCTTCATATTTAGTGGTTCCGAGGCCGTTGATGATGACTCCAACACGGGTGCCGGGTTGGTCGGGTGCCTCTTTGAGGACGGACGTAACCAGGGTTTTGGCGAGTTCGTCGGCCCGCGGCAATGGTTCGTCGCGGATGCCGGGTTCGCCGTGGATGCCCAGCCCTAAACCGAGGTGGCCGTCGGGCACGCTGAAAAGGGGTTTGTCCGACCCGGGCATGGTGCAGCCTGAAAAGGCGACTCCGAGTGTCCGGGTAGCTGCATTTGCTTCCCGTCCAACGCGTTCTACCTCGTCGATGTCCAAGCCGGCAGCTGCTGCTGCCCCCATGATTTTGAAGACGGTGAAGTCGCCGGCGATCCCGCGGCGCTTGTCCTCTTCGGGAGCGGATGCGATGTCGTCGGTGACGACGACGATGCGGGTGTCGATGCCTTCCTTGCGGAGGCGTTCGGCGGCTATGCCGAAGTTCATGTTGTCGCCTGCATAGTTGCCGAAGCTGAGGATCACGCCCTGGCCTTGATGGGCTGCTTTTGCTACCGAATAGACGTGGGCGGCAGATGGCGATGTGAAGATATTGCCGACGACGGCGCCTGTGGCGAATCCGGGTCCGACAAGGCCGCAGAAGGCCGGATAGTGGCCGGATCCACCGCCGATGATGACGGCCACTTGCGGTTTGTCGGTCCGGAGGCTTACCGCGCCGCCCGGCACGCCGCGGATCCGGTCCTTGTAGAGGGATAGAAAGCCTGAGAATTGCTCTTCAGCGAACTCAGCGGGGTCATTGTATAACTGGGTCAAGGCGTGCTCCGCATGGGGGTTGGGGTTTTGTGGCAGGTGGACAGGGCCCGGAATGATCCGATCCGGGCCCTGCCGGTCGCCGGGGAGTTACTGTTCCTGTCCGGGGAGCCCCTCGTAGGCGATGTTTCCGCTTTCGAGGTTGCTGTCGATCATCTGGGGAAGTTTTTCCAGGAAGGCTTCGCGTTCGGTCACGACGTTCTTCATGGCGGCGTCGACGTTCTCGGGTGTGATGGCCGGCATGATGTACTGGGGCGTGGCTTCTACGGTTTCCCCACGGGCGAGTTTCGCCGCGACGGCGAGGCCTGCTGCCATCTCAACGGTTCCGTGCTGGAGGGATGTGCCGATGAAGTCTCCGCTCTTGACGGCCTTCAGGCCGTCTTCAATGCCGTCGATCCCGACGATTTTGACGTCGTCAATGCCGGACTCGTTCAACGCCTGAAGCGCACCCAGACCCATGTCGTCGTTCTGGGAGATCACGCCGTCGATGTCGGAGCCAAATGCCGAGATCCAGTTTTTCATCTTGTTGACCGCTTCATCGCGCTTCCAGTTGGCCGTGTCTTTGGCGAGGACCTTCACATCGGGGTTTTCGGCCAGTACCTTGTCAATTCCGGCGCCGCGGTCGATCTGGCCGGAGCCACCGATGGGGCCTTCCAGAATGACGACGTTGCCTTTACCTCCAAGGGCCTCCATCATCATCTTTGCCTCCTGTTCGCCTGCGGCGACGTCATCCGGCTGAACTGAGCCGGCGAGCTTGTCGCTCTTGAGGGATGAGTTGACATCGATGACAGGGATGCCGGCTTCTTCAGCGGCGGCAATCTGCGGCTGGAGCGAGTCTGCCTGCACCGGGTTGATCAGAATCGCGTCGACTCCCTGGTTGATGTACTGGTCAACCTGGTTGGCCTGGGTAGCCACATCGAGACCTGCGGAGTTCCACAGCATTTCGATGTCATTGGCCTTGGCATAGGCCTCCATGCCTGACTTGCCCTGCGTAACGAAGGAAGACATGTCATAGACGGTGACGCCGATGGTGGTCGCGCCGTCTTCGCTACTCCCGGCGGAGGTGTCTCCGGCCCCGCACCCGGACAGGGCGAGGGCCGCCGCTGCGGCAATGCCAGCGGTTTGGAAGATCCTTGAGGTGCGCATGGCTTTCATCTGTTGTTTCCTTCTCTTGTTCTTACGTTTGACGGGATGCGTGTCTAGCTGGTTCGGCGTTTGGCAGCCCAGACGTCGATGGCGACGGCCAGAACGATGAGCACACCCTTGATGACGTCCTGCCAGTACGAGGGGACGATGAGCAGGTCAAGGCCGTTGTTGAGCGTCTGGATCAGGAGGAGGCCGATGGCTGTTCCCCAGATCGTGCCCCGGCCGCCCATGAGAGACGCGCCGCCGATTACGACGGCGGCGATGGCGTCGAGTTCGTACCCGACACCCAAATTGGGTGCACCGGAGATGACGCGGGACGCGAGCATGAGGCCGGAGACCCCGGCCAGGACGCCGCTGATGGTGTAGACGCTGAAAAGGATCCGCTTGGACTTCACTCCGGCGATTTCAGCGGCGAGCCTGTTGCCGCCTACAGCGTAGACGCGCATGCCGTAGGAGGTGCGCTTCATGACGATGGCCAGGCCCACGATGCACAGGATCATTAAGAGGACGGGAATTTTCAGGCCCAGGACTTCCGTGTTGGCGATCGATCCGAAGCTGGCCGGCAAGCCGTTGATTGGTGCGCCGCCCCCGATAACGTAGGCGATGCCCGAAGCGAGGGTAAGCATTCCCAGTGTGGCGATGAAGGGAGGCACGTTCATCCGGCTGACTACGAAACCGTTGATCGCCCCTGCAGCCAGCCCGACGGCTACGGCGATGAGGATCGTCAGGAGGAGGTTGCCGTTGGTGGCTTTAGCAACGTATGCGGCTGCCATTGCGCTTGCGGCGATAACGCTGCCGACGGACAAATCGATGCCTCCGGTCAGGATGACCAGTGTCTGTCCCAGCGCGATGAGCGCGAACGGTGCGGCGGCGATCAGGATGGTCGTCAGGTTGTCCATCGTCCCGAAGCGGGCGCTCTTGTAGAGGAAGAACGCGATTACGAACAGCATGACCACGACCATCGCGTGGCGGATTGCGAATCCTTCCATCTTGGCCCAGGTAAACCGTTTGCGGGTCTCCTGTTGGCCGGGTCCGGTGACAGAAGGTTCGAGCGTAGTGCTTCGATTACTTGTCATTGTTTTCGATGTCTTTCTTTGTGGAGGCTTCCAAGCCGGACGCCAGCCGGAAAATCTTTTCTTGGGCAGAGGGCTCCAGCAGTTCGGCCTTGTCCAGTTCCCCGGCCACGGCCAGACCGCGCATGACAAGGGCCCGATGGGAGAGGCTAAGGATCTCCGGCATGTCGCTCGAAGCCATGACCACCGCCATGCCTTGCTCGGCGAGATCGACGATGATCCTATAGATTTCACTGCGGGCGCCTACATCCACGCCCCGGGTGGGCTCGTCCAGGAGGAGAACATCCACCGGGCCGGTCAACCAACGGCCGAAGACCACTTTTTGCTGGTTTCCGCCCGAGAGCGTCTCCATGCTCTGTCCAAGACCCCGGCTCTTAAGGTTCAGGGATGTCATGATTTCGCCGATGCTGCCGGAGCGCTTTTTGTTGTTGATCCAGCCTGCACTGCTGAAGGAACCGATCCTCGGCAGTGACGCGTTGTCCAGCACGCTCATGGACAGCACGGCTCCCGCGCCCTTACGGTCTTCGGGAACAAGTGCGATCTTTGCCGCGATCGCGGCTGCCGGATTTCCCGACGCGACCGTCTTACCCCCCACTTTTACGGAACCGCTCGAGGCTTGGCGCATGCCGAAAATGCTTTCCAATAATTCAGTGCGTCCGGCGCCGACGAGCCCCGCCAGTCCGAGAATCTCACCCCTGCGGACGGAAAAGCTGATCGGCGGCGTTCCGGAACCGATCACGAGATTGTTGACAGAGAGCGCGGTCTCTTCCCCGGCAGTGCCGATATCCGGGAACATGTCCTCGAGTTCCCGCCCGATCATTGCCTCGATAATGTCGTCGTCCGAGAGCTCACGTAAGGGCTTGTCTTCAACGAGGTTGCCGTCGCGGAGGACGATGACCCGGTCCGCCATGGCCCTGATCTCTTCCATCTTGTGAGTGGTAAAGAGCATGGCTACGCCCTGGTCCCGCAGTGACCGCACGACACTGTACAGGCGTTCGACCTCCTGCTCGGCGATGGCGCTGGTCGGTTCATCGAGCAGGAGGACGCGGGCGCCTCGGCTTGTGGCTTTGACAATCTCAATGATCTGGCGGATTCCTACGGGCAAAGATCCCATCCGCAGAGCCGGGTCGATGTCCAAACCGAAGGGCTTCAGGAATTCCTTGGCTTTGCGTATCATCGCGCGCCGATTGAGCAATCCTATGGGAGACCGCAGCTCACGACCGACGAACAGATTCTCGTAGACGGTCATCTCGGGGATGGAAGCCAGTTCCTGCGGAACGATGGCTACCCCGAGCCGGTGTGCCGCTTGGATGTCACCGGAATGAAGCTGTTCTCCACGGACTTCCACGCGGCCTTCATCAGGTTTGTATTGGCCGGAAGCGATTTTCATCAATGTTGACTTTCCAGCGCCGTTTTCACCCGCCAATGCGGTGACGGTACCGGGTTCGAGGGCAAGGGAGAATCCCTTCAACACGGGGATTCCGCCGAAACTCATGCGTATTCCGTGGCACTCGATCATCGCGGTGGAGACCAGGGTCGCGTCATTTGGGTGCATTATTCACACCCCCGGGCGCACGATGGTTTTCATGCTTTCAGGTTTAGTGGAATTCAGGAGGGCCTGCGGGACTTCGGCCAGCCCGTAGACTCCGGTGACCAGACTATCCAGATCGACCTTGCCGGTCCGCACCAAGTCGATAGCGATGGGCCAGGTGTTCGCGTACCGGAAAATGCCCGTGACGACGAGCTCCTTGCTTTGAATCAGGGAGATGGGCAGGGCAACTTCATCTGCTCCCATGCCTACCAGCACGATCCTGCCGGCCGGTGCGACATTACGGATGCCGCTCTGAAGCGCCGGAGTGGCCCCGGAGGCTTCAATGAAGGCGTCAACATCAAGTCCCAGATTGACCATGTCGGTACTCATGGGGTCGATTACCCTATCTGCGCCAAAGTGCAGCGCTTTCTCCCGACGCTGGCCGTTGAGATCGGAAACGATCACCTCCGTGGCGCCATATGCCTTGGCAACCTGGGCGCAGATGATGCCGATAGGCCCGGCACCTGTAATCAATACTCTCGCGCCGGGGGTTACCTGTGCTTTTTGCATGGCGGCGATGCCCACAGACAGGGGTTCCATGAGGGCTGCCGCCTCGTCGCTGATCTCGTCCGGCACGGCAAAAGCAAAGTGAGACTGGATTTTCACGTACTCCATGAAGGCACCGTCTACAGGAGGTGTGGCATAGAACTCCATGGACGGATCCAGATTGTATGCCCCCGCAAGTGTCTGCTTTGAGTGGGGGTTGGGCCGCTGCGGCTCAATCGAAACACGCTCGCCCAACCGCCCCGGGTTCACCGCCGTCCCCACGGCTACGATGGTGCCGGCCGCCTCGTGTCCGAGGACCAACGGTGACTTCACCACGAAGTCGCCGATCCGGCCTTCATTGAAGTAATGCACATCAGAGCCGCACACACCCACTGCGGAGATGCGGACAAGAACCTCGTCCGCCTCCAACTCGGGCAGCGGACGGCTTTCGACCTCCACCGAGCGGGGTCTGACCAGCACGCTGGCCTTCATGCTCTCCGGCAATTCAGTTTCCACCGATTGCTTCCCTCCGTACTTGGATACCGATCGCAGATCAGAAGGCTGACGTGGCCTGCGACACCTGCTGGGAATGAGTATGACCTATATCTCCTCATATGTGCAAGTGATTGCTCACATGAGCAGGCTGTGAAAAGATACTTGTATGCGCGAAGGTGAAAAGATGAGATACGGGGCGAGGAAATGACGCCGCTGGGGCCGGACGCTCTCGTCCGCGCGGCATACATTGCCCAACAGCATTTCATCGAAGGAAAAACGCGTATCGAGATTGCCGAGGCTACCGGGCTCAGTCGCTTCAAGGTTGGCCGGTTGCTAGATCAAGCTATAGCCATGGGCGTAGTGAAATTTGAGATCGCGAGCCCGTCGTCCATCGATCTTGAGCTTTCCGTCGAGCTGCAGAAGGCCTACCGGCTTGATCGGGCTGTCGTCGTTAATCTGCCTTCACAGACCCCCGACATTGTCCAGCAACATCTTGGCAGCACCGCCGCAGATCTTCTGTCCGAAATTCTGACCGACGACGACGTGCTGGGCCTGACTTCGGGCCGCACCGTCAATGCTCTGGCCCGTGCTCTTCGATTCCTGCCTAGGTGTGAAGTCGTACAGCTGGCCGGTATCGCAGGTCCGATACAGGAGACCGGAGTCGAAACCATTCGGCGGGTGAGCGCTGTGGCCGGGGCCAAGCCATGGACCATATATGCGCCACTGATCGTCAGCGATGCGGCTACCGCTGAAGGCCTGCGCAGGCAGCGCGATATTCAGGCAACCTTTGAGCAGTTTGACCGGGTAACCGTCGCCGTGGTGGCGGTGGGCAGCTGGTCACCAGCCGACTCCCAGATGGTAGAGAACCCCGCCCTTGAAGAGCATGACCGCGACAGTCTGGTGGCTCAAGGTGTACGCGCGGAAGTTTGCGCAACTCTGATTACTGACGAAGGTCAGATCATTCATGACGTGGATGAGCGATGTGTTGCAATTTCTGAAGCCCAGCTTCGGCGAATCCCACATGTAATAGCCGTGGCCGGTGGCAAACTAAAAACCGCAGCCGTCCGTGCTGTACTGGCTTCCGGACTGGTACATTCGCTGGTAACCGACGCGGATACGGCACGCAGTCTTCTTCCAAAGTAGGAAGCCCGAAAGTGGAATGCTCCGGCAGAGGCCTCGGCGCCCATCCGACTGATGTCCTCGGCCGATCCGTATAGGACCACGAATGCGCAAGGGAGGCCGCCGGCAGTTTTGGCGGCGGAACGATCCGCCAAGCCTGCTTTCTCTCATTCCACTGCTGGTTGTCCTGTGTCGATAACCGCTGATCTGTCCGAGCAAATACTGGTTGGGAATACTTCACGTGAACGATAACTAGTGATTTCGGCGGCGTTGCCAGCGGGCGCGGAGGCGGAGCGCCAGCGCCTGTCCGCGGGTTCTGCCGCAGGTTCTGTCGCGCGGTGCGGCATGATTATGGCGGGGCGTCCGGAGAGTCACGCTGGAGACGTTTTCGTGTGCTTGGGGTCCGTCGTCGCCGGCAGGTTACCGGTCCGTTCATCGTCGAAGGTGTTCAGGTGTGCCAGCCGGTACGCCAGGCGCATTGCTTGGCGGGCGGCTGCGATTTCGGCGTCGGGGCTGCCGGCGCTTCGGTGCAGGGCGGCTGCCCATTCGAATTCCTGCGCCGCTTCCAGATGGCGGCCTTCTTCGAGGAGTCGGCGCCCGGTGTGGTGGTGGACGCCGGCCTCCGCGGACGGGGTTCGGGCCAAGCGTAGGGCTTCGCCCTGCAGCCATGCTGCTTCGTCCCAGCGGTACTGGCATTGGTAGATATGTGCCAGCAGCAGCAACGGGCCGAACCGGTTGTCGGAGCCGGCGAGCAGTTCTTCGGCCTCGGCTGCGGCGTCATTGAGGCGTCCGAGCTGGCACAGCGCCCAGATCCGTTTCGTCGGCGTGCCCTCCCTGGCCTGCGCTCGGGCAGCGTCCGGTTCCAGGAGGACCTCGCGCAGGGTGCCCTGGTCCGGGACCCCGATCGGTACGGAGGCTTTCTCATCCATGGCTCTAACGGGCAGGCTTTCTGGAACGGGGAACAGGGACGGCCGCGCGGAGCGGATATGTCAGCCTAGGGCATAGCGCAGGCAAGTTGAAACGTTTAATTGATTTTTGTTCCAGAAATTAGGGTAGCCGCCCAGCTCTGAGCCTGGCTGGTGCACCAGCCAGATCGGGTTGGAGGGGCACCGGGCTGAGCAGTACTGCAGGTCCCCGGTGGAGGATGCCGTCTGATAGTGGTTGGCAGCGCAGGCCTCCTCGCCCGCGCATTACGGCGTGGGCGCCGGGAGCCAGCATCCGGTCCATCCAGACGCAGGGATGGGCATGCCGTCCGCCTCGGAGCTGCACGGTTTCCCCACGGGATTCCAGTGCGAATTCCTCACCGATGAGTGGAGCCAGATGGGCTCCGCGCAGGACCACGTTGCGCCGGGCCAAGAGCGGATCAAACGGCGGGACCTCGAGCTCGGCGGCGATGGCTTCGAGGGATTCGACGGCCATCAGCGTGACCGCCGCATCCATGTGCGCTGCCTTCCCGAAGAATCTGTCGCCCACAATTCCTTTGCCCGCTACCACTTCGACCCGGTCGAGATCCGACGTGGGGACGCTGGCAGCGCCGTCCTTTGACCGGCCGAAGTAGGCGTGGCCCGATGACACCAGCAGGTGAAGGATCTCCACGCTGTACCTGTACGTCGTCGTCATTTCACTGTGCTCTCTCGGACTGCTCCACGTCTGTAGGGCGACCCTATCGGTCGGGAGTGTGTCGTGTATACGGCGCCGTGCTGCTGCGGATTCGGTAGTTGTGATCGGTTATCTGACGGGCAGGGTCTCGGGGCTGGTGGTAACCGGAGGGCGGTTTCCGGTGCGGGTGGCGCCGATGCCGGCGGTGATGACCAGGACGATCCCGAGGATCGCGAAGGGACTGGGCGCCTGGCCGAGGAAGGCGAGGCCGACGGCCATGCCGATGGCCGGTTCCAGGCACATCAGCGTGCCGAAAGCCGCGGCGGTGAGCCGGCGCAGGGCCAGCAGCTCGAGGCTGAACGGCACTACCGGCAGCAGCAGTGCCAGTCCGACGCCGGCCAGCAGCAGGCGCCAGTCGAGGTGTGTGAACGCTTCCGGTCCCACTGTGAATGTTGCGACGAGCGCCGCGACCGGCATGGAGACGGCCAGGGCGCCCAGTCCTTCGGCGGCGTCGCCCGCGCGCTGGGTCAGGAGGATGTAGGCGGCCCAGCAGAGGGCCGCACCCAGCGCGAAGAGCACGCCCACGCCGTCGGTCTGGCCATGCCAGGGCTCGGTTAGTGCGACTACGCCTGCGCCGGCTACGAGTGCCCACAGCCGTGACACCCCTCGCCCGCGCACCAAGGCCACGCCCAGCGGGCCGAGGAATTCAAGCGCGACGGCGGTGCCCAGAGGCAGTCGCTCGGCCGCGGCCATGAACAGGATGGTCATGCCGGCCGTGGCGACGCCGAGCAGGACGCAGGTGCGCAACGCCGCAGGGCTGAAGCGGATCCGCCAGGGGCGTGCGATGGCGACCAGGATCACGGCCGCCCACGCAAGGCGAAGCCATGCGACGCCTCCGGCGCCGAGTCGGTCTACGAGTCCCACCGAAACGGCCAGACCTATCTGAACGCAGCACATGGCGGCGAACGCCATGGCGGTGCCGGAGGTCGTGCCGGAGATGCGGAGCGTAGTTGTCATCCCACTAGTAGAACCGGAATTCTCTCTTCACGTCCACGTGATGATTACGCGCATACCGTTCATAAAACATGGACAATCAAGGAGTGGATATTCGACGGCTCCGAACGCTGCTTGAGCTCTCGCGCAGCGGGTCGATGCGGGAGGTGGCCGACCTGCTCGGCACTACGACCTCGACGGTCTCGCAGCAGATCGCGCTGCTCGCCCGCGAGACGGACACGGTCCTTCTGGAGCCTGAAGGCAGGGGCGTGCGCCTCACTCCAGCCGGACGGCGCTTGTCCGAGCACGCCGCCACTATCCTCGCCGCGGTCGAGGCCGCGCGGGCCGACCTTGACCCGGAGGCCGCACCATCGGGCACGCTCCGGGTGGCTGGCTTCGCCACCGCGATCCGCAGGAACATCATCCCCACCGTCAAAGAGGCCGCCGTCAGCCATCCGGCGCTCAGGATCGCCGTGCAGGAACATGAGCCGGCCGAGGCACTTGAAATGCTCCTGGCGGACAGGACGGACCTCGCACTGACCTACGACTACAACCTCGCCCCGGTCCTCGACGATCCCCGGCTCGACAGACTTCCGCTCTGGTCCACGCCTTGGGGCCTTGGCGTCCCTGCACATGACAAGCAATTGGTGCAGGGAAGCGCCCCGGAGGTCTTCAGAGCCTTCCGCGACCGGGACTGGGTCGGCAACTCCCGCAACCGGGCCGACGAGGTTGCGGTGCGGTCTATCGGCTCCCTCGCCGGCTTCGAACCCCGCCTGCGCCACGAGGCCGACAGTCTCGATCTAGTCGAGGACCTCATCCTTGCCGGTATGGGGGTCGGGCTGCTGCCCGCGGATAGGAAGCCGCCACCCGGCGTCGTAATCATCCCGCTTGCCGAGCCCGAAGTCCGGCTGCGCGCCTACGCCCATACGAGGAAAGGGCGCACCACGTGGCCGCCGTTGCGTTACGTGCTTGCCCGGCTCAAGGTCCTGAATGGACCTGTCTCACAGCAACAGGGATTCCGCCAGAAGGTTGTGAGGCACACTTAACGAGAATCCTCGTCCCGGAAGAAATTTAAGACGATGAGCCGTCTCATATCTTTAGGGATGCGAGACGCCAGAATAACGACGCGCTGTGGCCAAACGGCCAGTATCATCGAAACATGCCTTATCAGCCCATCGTTCCCGAGGGCCAGCACCTCGGGACTTCACACAAAGTCGATGGTGCTGTTACTGGCCACCTCTTCGAAGATGGCACCAACGAACTCAAAGGACACGCCGCCTGGCAGTGGGTCGACGAGCCCGAACCGGACTACTCGCCGAGCTACGAATACGAGTGGTCTCGTGAACCGACGCCAGCAGAGCCGCGTCAACTGACGCCAGAAGAGCGGGAGCTGGCCGAGAAAATTGCTGCACTGATCGTGGCAGGCACCGTTCGGGCCGTCGCAGCGGCGACGCCGCACATGAAACGCTGGTGGAACGAGAAGGCCGTTCCGCCCGTGAAATCTGTCTGGAAGCGCGTTACCTCGCCGCGCAGGGCGAACAGCCAGGCCGCTGCTGCCACGTCTTCCTCTCTGAGCCAGGCCACGTTCGTAGCGTCCGCAACGGGAGTGGAGGTTGCGGTCAGGGAATCCAAGATCAGTATGGGAAGTGCCGAGTGGGCGCAACGCTTCCGAGCAATGCTGGCAGCTGGTGCTTTCAAAGACGAGCAGCTGCGAATTCTCTCCAGCGCCCGAATCGAGGATGGCGACCCACTCCTGGAAACGCAGAGCAAAATGGAGCAGCTGACGCCTCAGCAGTTTGCCGATCGCATCAAGTTGATGCTTGAGGCCAATCCCTCGTTGCTTGACGAAGAGACCTCAGCGGAGTTGACGAGAGTCTTTAGCGCGTTGTCAAAGCCTTCTAATGACCCTGGACTGACGCAATCAATGCAGTGACGACGCGGTTGGTCGCTCATCCAGCGAACTTGACGATCTTCATCAGGCATTCGAGCTGACAGGCCGGGCTACAACCTCTGCCCATGGCCTTGAGTCAGAGTTCCTTGAGCCAGTGGAACGCGGTCAAGGGAGAGTAGAACGCCTCATCCCATGCCCCCAACACGGGGATTCCAGCGTCTCCGACAAACGTTACCGCGAGTCTAGTTCCTAGGTTTCGCGCACGGTTGGTGGCGGAAGCTTGATCGCTCCCGCCACCAGCGATTAGACGAGGGACGCGCTGAGGTTCGCGTCCGCCGTCGTTGTTTGGATGGTTTGGCTGGCCTGGATGAGGTCGGCGCAGCGCTCGCCGATCATCATGACGGTGAGGTTGGGGTTGACCGTCACGTGCTCGGGCATGACCGAGGCGTCGGCGACGCGCAGGCCGGTGCGGACGAGGTTTTAGTGCGGCCATCGGTTCCCTCGCAGGCTTCGATCTCCGGCTGCGCCACGAAGCTGACAGTCTCGATCTCGTCGAAGACCTCATCCTTGCAGGCATGGGCGTCGGATTGCTGCCCGCGGACAGGAAGCCGCCGCCCGGCGTCGTAATCATTCCCCTCGACGAGCCCGAAGTCCGGCTTCGGGCCTATGCCCATACGAGGAAAGGGCGTACGATGCGGCCGCCGTTGCGCTACGTGCTTGCCCGCCTCGAACGGGGAGCGCGCTAGACGCCCTCTCCGCAGTAGCGAGGAACGGGGGGCCAGTTACCAGCCGTGGGCTTCCAGTCATCGCGCGCGGACGAACTCGTACGGTTCTACGACATCGGGAGGACCCGAATCTGGGCTAGGCGTAGGGTGGAATCTAGACGATAGGAGCACTTCATGAAGAAAATCCTCATGGTACTGACCAGCGTTTCCGAGTTCGGCGATACAGGCGAGAAGACCGGCTACAACGTGGCCGAGGCTGCACATCCCTGGAAGGTCTTCAAAGATTCCGGGCATTTCGTCGACTTCGCGTCCATCCAGGGCGGCCAGCCCCCGCGCGACGAGGTGGACTCGGAAGATCCTATCCAGGTTGCCTTCACGAAGGACGAGGTCACGCGCGCTGGGCTTTACAACACTGCCCGCGTCGACGTTATTGATCCCGGTCAGTACGACGCCGTCTTCCTCGTGGGAGGCCACGGCACCATGTGGGATTTCCCGGATAGCGAAGGCTTGCAGAATCTGGTGGCCAGCGTCTACAACGCCGGCGGCGTGGTGGGCGCGGTCTGTCACGGGCCGGCCGGCCTGCTGAACGTGGAATTGGAGAACGGGCTTCGCCTCGTCGAGGGCCGGAGGGTGGCGGCCTTCACCAACGAGGAGGAGGTTGCCGCGGGGAAGGACAAGGTCATCCCGTTCTTTTTGGCAGACCGACTTGAGGAACAGGGGGCCACCCACGTCTCCGCTGATGTCTTTGAGGAGAAGGTCGTGGTCGACGACCGGCTGGTGACCGGCCAGAACCCGGCTTCAGCCGCCGGCGTGGCCAAGGAGATGGAGAAGCTCCTTGCGGAGGTCATCCACCAGGAAAAAGCCGAGGAACAGCACGAGACGGAGACTCTGCGCGCCGAGAAGGACGCCGAGAAAAACGCCAAGAAGGCTGCCGCAGAAGCGGAGCACTAAAACCAAAAGGGCGGACCACGTGGCCGCCGTTGCGCTACGTGCTTGCCCGCCTGGAACCGGGAGCGAGCTGACGGCTTGCGGGCACCTTGTTCGGGATGCGGTTGTTCATCCAACGAACGCCATTCAGGATCCCGCCGAATGGGTAAAGGTGGTACATGACGGTTCCGAGATTCCCGCCGTCCATCCCGGCCGCGAGGTGATCCCAATAGCGTTCCGGACCGATGTGCTGGTCAAGGTTGGACATGGACAGTCCATACCGCCGCGCGACAGCTGCCGACGGTTCCACGCCAAACTGCTTGGCATACCTCAGGAGCTTCCCGGCATCTGCTGGCCCCGGCACGCCAATGCGAACGGGCGCGTCGATTCCTTCACGGCGCAGGCGCACTATCCATTGCACAACGGCATCGGCGTCAAATCCGAACTGCGTGGTGATCTCAACCGAGCAGCCTTCGTCCTGAAGAAAGCGGACTTTCCACTTCAGACAGCGCCAGAGCGTGTTCGTGTCGATCTTCGGGTGTCCTTCCGGGTAGCCCACGATGCCCACATGATGAATGGAATGGCGTTCCAGGAGGTTGCTTCTCAGGAGGGCCAGGGAATCCTCAAAGGGGCCGGCTGGGACCGCCGGGTCTCCGCCCACCAGAATGACCCGCGACGGGGTAGCCGCTGCGATGAGGGCGCCGAGAAGATCGTCGCGGTCCCTTTCGGAGCGCAGGCGTCGCGAGGAAATAATTGGGACAGGATCGAAGCCGCTGGCTCGTATGACCCGTGCTGCATTGACGCGCTGGGCATGGTCTTCATTTCCGAGGAACGCGATGTTGATCGGCGTTCCTGGTGGAATGTCAGCCTTGGCGGCCTCGACTTGTGCGATGTCCTTCCCAGTAACCTCCAGCGCGTAAAGCCCGCCTTGGGGCGGCGGTGCGGATTGGTACTGACTGTCGAGGTTAGGCACACCATCACCAGGCTTTCTGAAAGAAACGTTCAACTTGTCAGGGTAATGCCGGACTGGAAAAAACGCAGGTTGGTGGCGGAAGCATGATTGGCTTCCGCCACCAACTTTTTAGACGAGGGACGCGCTGAGGTTCGCGTCCGCCGTCGTTGTTTGAAGGGTTTGGCCGGTGCAGATGAGGTCGGCGCAGCGCTCGCCGATCATCATGACGGTGTTGTGCGTCTTGCGGATGTAGTCCTGCAGTTCCTCGTCGGTCTGTGGCTCGATACCGGGGGGACAGCTCGCGGCCAGCCCATTCGGCCATGGCGGGCTGGAGGGGAGCCGTGGCTCCCCCTCCATCGTTTATTCCAATACTGTCTACTTCGGTTGGTGAGTTGGGTCGCTACCCGAGTTCGTTGATGCCCATCTCTGGCACAAGGGGGAGTTGGTTGATTTCATTGTTGGTTGCGTCGTCTAGCAGCTTTGCGAGGTGGATTCCCCGCCTGTCGCTTAAATCCTCCAGTTGTGTACGGCAGGAGTAGCCGTCGGCGAGGATAAAGCTCTCGGCAGCTGCTGCCTTGACGGCCGGGAGCAACTGTTGCTCGGCGACAGCCAAGGAAACGTCGTAATGGCCCTTCTCTACGCCGAAGTTCCCAGCCAACCCACAACAGCCGCCTAGTCTCTGGACCTCGGCGCCGGCACGCTTCAGGAGCGCTTCATCGGCTTCCCACCCCATGACCGAATTGTGATGGCAGTGCGGTTGAGCCACGATATTGGTCCCGTTCAGTGCTGGTGGTTCATATCCTGCCGTCGTAGCCAGCAACTCAGCGAGGGTCCTGGTCGCGTCAGCGACGGACCCAGCGACTTCACCCCCAAGGAGTTCTACGGCATCTGAACGCAGAACCGCGGTGCAGGATGGCTCCAGACCGACGATGGGAATTCCTGCCTTAGCCGTCTCAGTCAAAGAAGCCACGGTTTGTCCCAAAACTGCTTTGGCCTTGTCCAGTTGGCCCGTCGATATGAAGGTCAGGCCGCAGCAAGTTTGGCTTTCAGGAATGCGTACCGAATAGCCGGCATTTTCAAGTACTCGAACTGCAGCAGCTCCGATCTCGGGATTGAAATAGTTAGTGAACGAGTCGATCCATAGAAGGACGGGGGGCCTGCCGGTTGCCTCCGAGGCAGGCCGTCTCTGCATGAACCACCTGCGGAAGGTCCGAGAGGGGAATTCGGGTATCCGGCGGCGCGCATCTATGCCTGCGGCCCATAGGGCGATGCTGCGAAGACCCGGAAATTTCGTTACAGCATTAGCAAGCTGCGGCGTTGCTGCCGCCAATTTGGCCCACACCGGCAGCCATCCGAGTGAATAGTGCGAACGCGGCCTGACTCTCCCCTTGTAAGTCTGATGCAGAACTTCGGATTTGTAGGACGCCATGTCAATGCCCGTGGGACAGTCCGAAAGGCAGCCTTTGCAGGACAGGCATAGATCGAGGGCTTCGTGAACCTCCTTAGAACGCCATTGCGGCGGGGCGCCGGAGGCGATCATTTCCTGAAGCACGCGAGCCCTGCCGCGAGTGGAATCCTTTTCTTCCTTGGTCGCCTGGTAAGACGGGCACATGACCGTCTGGCTATGGCGGGTTTCGGCCCTGCACTTGCCTACCCCGGTACACCTATGTACAGCCTGGCTGAAGTCTCCGTCGTCACTGCCGAATCTCAATGCCAGCCCCTCACGCAGCGGCTTCGCGCGGGCAACGCGTATATCGGCATCAAGCGGCACAGGATCAACAATGATGCCTGGATTGAGCAGATTGGCGGGATCAAAGATGCCTTTGGCCTTCCCAAAGGCATCGATAGCTTCGCCAGAGTACATCTCGGGGAGGAGTTCGCTTCTGGCGCGTCCGTCACCGTGCTCCCCGGAAAGGGAACCGCCATAACGCGCGACCAGGCGCGCGGCGTCGAACATGAATGCCCGGAACAACGCAGAACCCTCGGGCACGTCGAACGGCATGTCGAGCCGAACATGGATGCAGCCATCGCCGAAATGGCCGTAGGGATAGCCGGACAAATCGTGCTGCTTGATCAACTCGTCGAAGTCGCGCAGATAGTTCCCAAGGTGCTGCGGGGGCACTGCCGCGTCCTCCCAGCCTGAATGCGCCGGCTTGCCGGCAGGCGAACGGCCGGCAAGCCCCGCACCGTCTTCACGGATTCTCCAGAGCGCTGACGCTTGCGCGCTGTCGGACACGAGCAGTGCATCCTTGGCGATGCGGGAACTTTCCAGCAGACGCGCCCGTTGCCGGACCTCCATGGCGTCGTCTCCCGAGATTTCCACAAACAGCCAGGCGCTCCCCGCGGGAAGGTGCGGGACCGCGGCGGCTCCTTTGCGCGTTCGCACGACGTCGACTATCCGTGAATCGAGTCCCTCGCAGGCCGTCGGATAAAACGGGAGCACGTCCATGACTGCATCACCGGCAGCTCCGATGTCGTCAAAACCCAGGACGACCAAGGTCTTGAAGGGGGCGTCCCGCACCAACCGGACGCCCGCCTCCAAAATGACCGCCAAGGTCCCTTCGCTGCCGACCAGCATCTTCTTGAGATCAAACCCTCGCTCGGGCAGGAGATGCTCGAGGGCGTACCCGGAAACTTGGCGGCCGAATTGGCCAAGTTCAGTCCGGATCATTCCGAGATTGGAACGGACCAAGGCCTTGAGTTGCGCAGTCTCGGGCGTTTCCGCGCATTCTCGTTCGTCCAGATGCAGGCGCTGGCCAGTGCCAAGCACGACATCGAGCGACGTTATATTCTCTGCCGTGCGGCCGTACGCCAGAGTACGGGAACCGCACGCGTTATTGCCGATCATCCCACCGATGGTGCAGCGCGTATGGGTGGAAGGATCGGGCCCGAACCGAAGACCATGCTGGACCGCCGCTTTCTGCAGGGTCGCGTGTACAGTTCCGGGCTGAACGATTGCCGTTTTACTCTCAGGATCGATCGACAAGACGCGGTTCATGTGCCGGCTGAAGTCCAGAACGACGCCCGTGCCGAGGGCATTTCCCGCGACTGATGTCCCGGCACCCCGCGAGGTAATCGGGACTCCGCGCTCCTTGCAGATGGTCAGGGCGGCAATCACGTCGTCGGCGTTGCGCGGAAAAGCTACGGCAGCGGGCGTCGCCCGGTACAAGGAGGCGTCGGAGGAGTAGGCGGCCCGGGTCGTGCCGTCGTCCCGCACATCCTGGATGCCTCCGGCACGGAGGGCTGCCGCCAACGTGGAAGGGGTCGCCAGGGATTGGACTTTTGGGCTCATGTTCGGTTCCGTTCAAGTCCCACGGCCGCGCCGTCTCCAAAACCGGAGCCGAGGGCATCTGTCTGTACTTCATCGCGGCCCGGGCCGCTGGCTGCCGCCGACATCGTTGCTGCATCCACCGACTCTGTGTACAGGTCGCGGGAGCGAATCGCCATTGTGCAGACCGCGCTGATGACGCAAACGACGGCTATGTAGCCGATAATGGGCCCGATGCTGCCGTTCGACCGGCTGAGCAGGAAAGTGAGAATAAGCGGAGTCATTCCCGAAGCAACGATTCCGGAGAGCTGATAGACAACGGAGATGCCGCTGTACCGGACACGTATGGGGAAGAGTTCCGCGAACAGGGACGCTTCGGGCGCGTAGACCATCGGATAGATGATTCCGAGCACAACCACGATCGTTGCCGAGATGACCAGTGCGCTGCCCGTCCCCAAAAGAAGGAAAGCAGGATATGCAACTACGCCGAGCAAAATCGAGCCCCAGGTGTACAAATGCCGCCGGTCGATCCGGTCGGACAGCCGACCAAAGACGGGGATGAAAACTACCATCGTGACGGCGGCACACATGACCGCGATGAGCATCGTTTGCTGGCTCAACTCCAGGAGATCGGTGCCATAGGCGATGGCGAAAACCGCCCAGGTATTGAAGGCGACGCCTTCGATCCAGCGGCTGCCCATCCCCAGCAGGATATGGCGGCGGTTCTTGCGGTCCCTCGCCAGTTCCAGGGCCGGAATGGTGGCCTTCGCCTCGGTCTCCTGGAGCTTCCTGAAGGCCGGAGTCTCCATGACCTTCAACCGAATGAAGAGGCCGACGCCGACAAGAACGGCGCTCATGATGAACGCGATCCGCCAGCCCCAGCTGAGGAACGCTTCGTCAGAGAGGACCGCGCCCAGAAGCGCGAAGACGCCCGTCCCCAGGACAAGGCCCAGTGCAAGGCCTACCTGCGGCAGGCTTCCGTAGAGACCGCGCTTCCCCTTGGGTGCATATTCGACCGCCATGAGGACGGCGCCGCCCCATTCGCCGCCGACCGCGATGCCCTGAGCGAGCCGGAGAATCACGAGGAGAATGGGCGCCAGAATCCCGATGGTGCCATAGGCAGGAACAACGCCGATCAGGAAGGTGGCCACACCCATAATGATCATCGTGGTGACGAGGGTCTTCTTTCGGCCGATCTTGTCACCGATGTGACCGAAGATGAGGCCGCCCAGAGGACGGGCGACAAATCCGACCGCGAAGGACCCGAACGCCAGCAGCGTTCCGATGAGCGGGTCTTCACTGGGGAAGAAGAGGACATCGAAGACCAGGCCAGCGGCCATACCGTAGAGGAAAAAGTCGTACCATTCGACCGTTGTCCCGATGACTGTTGATACGACGACGGTCCGCAGCTCGGCTTTAGAGACGTGGACTTCCGCTTCGGCACTCACAGTGACTCCTTGAAGATGCTCCTGAGCGCGTCCTCCGAGACCGGCCGCGGAACGACCGCCAGCTGGCGGGTCTGCTTCATCGTTCCCGCGACCAGTTCATCCAAATGATCTTCGTGGTAGCCGAAACTTCTCAGGCCTGCCGGCATCCCAATGTCGGTCATCAGCTCCGTCAGCACGTGCGCCAGTGCGTCCGCGCCGTCGGTTGCCGTGAAGGTACGGCCGCTCAGCAACTCCGCAGCGCGCAGGTGGCGGGCCGGGTCGCTGGGGTAGGTCCAGCGGAAGACAGCTGAGGCGGTGGAAGAGACCGCCTGACCGTGGGGCACCATGGGCATCTGCGGATATCCGTTGGCCTGGTAATTCTTTACCGCTCCTGCGATCGGGTAGGCATTGGCATGGGGCAGGTGCGTTCCTGCGTTGCCGAAGCCTGTGCCTGCCGATGTCGAGGCCAGAGCCATCTGGTACCTGGCTTCCAAGTCCCGGCCGTTCATTACGGCCCGGCGCAGGTACTTTCCGACGAGCCGCAGCGCCTGTTCGCACCACACATCGCTGATCGGGTTGGAACCGCAGAATGCGGGACGCTTCGTGGGATCCTCGGGCGCGGGCTTGGCGTCGAACTTCACGCTCGTGTAGCTCTCCAAAGCATGGGACAGGACGTCCATTCCGCTCGCTGCTGTCACCTCCGCCGGCATCGTCAGGGTGGTCAGCGGATCAACGACGGCGAGGGTGGGCCGCAGCTTGGCGTGGCTGACGCCCGCCTTAAGGTGGAGCCCCAGAAAATCGATGACACAGATTGTCGTCGACTCGGAGCCTGTCCCCGCAGTGGTCGGCACGGCGATGAGCGGCTTGAGTGGCAGCCACGGGGCCTTTCCGCTGCCGATAGGTGGCGTGACGAAGTCCAGCAGTTCTCCTGGATGGGTGGTCAAGAGATTGACAGCCTTTGCCGTGTCGATGGCGGAGCCTCCGCCTACGGCAATAAAGCAGTCCCAGTCCTGTTCGCGCGCCCAGGCGACGGCTTCGTTGATGCTGTCGTCGGTGGGCTCGACTGCTACGCCGTCGAAGATTTCGGTCTTGACTCCATTTGCAACCAGCCGCTCGTGGATGCGGTCCGGTGTCCCGGTGTTCCGTACTCCCGGGTCCGTGATGATGAGGCAGGACTTCGCTTCAATGGCCAGGACCTCGGAATGAATTTCATCTAGAGCTCCAAGCCCGAACTTGAGCGGGGGAGCGGCCCAAGTGAAAACGCTTTCGTTGGAGTTTGCCGTATGCATCTTTGGCTACCGCCTCTCTATGTGGGCACCCTGCCCACATTGTGTAAACCAATGTATAGGCGCAGAGGCAGGTTGTGAAGTGGCTCACAAAGAAATTCGGCTGATTTTTGAAAGAGGCGAAGTTCAGGGGGAGAGCGGACGGTCCACGGGGACAAACATCTCGGCTTCCTTGGCGGCCGCCATCACGAGGGCTGCCAGCTCCGGGACTCGCGTTACGGGAAGCCTCACCGTAGGCACCTGGATAACCAGCGCGGCTTGGGCCCTGCCCTCGGCATCCAAGACAGGTGCTCCGACGCACCTGACGCCCTCGACGTTCTCCTGCTCGTCGATGCTGTACCCCCGTTCCCGCGTTGCCTTCACCTGATGGGTAAATTCTTCGCGGCTGCGGATCGTGTAAGGAGTCAGCGGGGGCAGTTCATCGGGTAAGGATGCCGTGTATTCATGGCAGTCGGGAGAGAAAGCCATGATCGATTTTCCCGAGGCTGTAGCGTACAGCGGGAAGCGTGCCCCCGCCCGCTGCTCGAAGCGGAGCGGCAATTGTGACTGGACCCTGGTGAGCACCACGGACTCGTTCCCCTGGCGGATGGCCAGGTTGACGGACTCGCCCGTGGCGGCATGGAGTCCCTCAAGAATGGGGATCATCTTGTCGACGCCGAATCCGCGCTGGGCGGCCTGGCCGAGTAGCACCGTTCCTGTGCCGAGATAATAGCTGTCCGTCTTGGGATTGCGGGACACATATCCGTTGGCCATCAGGGCTCGCAAGATCCGGTTCGTTGTTCCGGAGGCGAGCCCGACTGCTTTAGCGATGGCGCCGCTGCTCATCTCTCCGGACGAGGCAGCAATGGCCTGCAGCACGCTCAGTGCCCGTCCGATCGCCTGGGTGCCGGGGGGAGGTGCTTCGCTCATCATTCAATACTAGGGGCCCTTGGGCTTGGTGGCGGAAGCATGAACTGCTCCCGCCACCAGCGATCTAGACGAGGGACGCGCTGAGGTTCGCGTCCGCCGTCGTTGTTTGAGTGGTTTGGCCGGTGCGGATGAGGTCGGCGCAGCGCTCGCCGATCATCATGACGGTGAGGTTGGGGTTGACCGTCACGTGCTCGGGCATGACCGAGGCGTCGGCGACGCGCAGGCCAGTGACTCCCTTGACGCGCAGCTCGGGGTCGAGCGGCGACATTGCGTCCTCGGGCGGGCCCATGCGCACGGTGCCGACGGGGTGGTAGACGGTGTTGTGCGTCTTGCGGATGTAGTCCTGCAGTTCCTCGTCGGTTTGCGCCTCGACGCCCGGGGACAGCTCGCGGCCGACCCATTCGGCCATGGCGGGCCGGGCGGCGATTTCGCGGGCCTTGCGGATCCCGGCGACCATAACGCGCATGTCGTGGCCTTCAGGGTCGGTGAAGTAGCGCGGGTCCACCATGGGCTTGTCGCGGAAGTCGCGGCTGCGCAGCCGGACGGTGCCGCGTGAACGGGCATGCGTGACGTTCGGGGTGAGGCTGAAGCCGTTCTCCGTGGTGGGGTAGCCGTGCCGCAGGGTGTTCATGTCGAAGGGCACGCTGCCGTAGTGCATCATCAGGTCCGGGCGGTCCAGGCCCTCCTCGGTGGGCGTGAAGATGCCGATCTCCCACCACTGGGTGGAGGTTTCGACCATGGGCTGCTTGGCCTCGAACTGGACGACGCCTTCGGGGTGGTCCTGCAGGTGTTCGCCGACGCCGGGGGAGTCGACCAGGACGTCGATGCCGTGCTCGGCGAGGTGCGCGGCGGGGCCGATGCCGGAGAGCATCAGCAGTTTCGGCGTATCGATGGCGCCGGTGGAGACGACGACTTCCTGCCGGGCCGTCAGCCGGTGCGTGCGGCCGAAGGCGGAGTCCACAATATCGACGCCGGTGCAGCGCTTCTCGGCGTCGAACACCAGCTGGCGGGCGCGCAGGCCGGTCAGCAGGGTGAAGTTTTCGCGCTCCATGATCGGGTGGATGTAGGAGACGGAGCTGGAGGAGCGGGTGCCGTCCTCGCGGCGGTTGATCTGGAAGAAGTTGGCGCCGTTGACCACGGTGGTGCCGTTGTTGAACCTGGCGCGCGGAATGCCGGTCTGCTCGCAGGCGTCCAGGAGGGCGACGCCGGCCGGGTCAGCCGGGGGAACGTTCATGACGTGGACGGGGCCGGAGTCGCCGTGGTGCGGGGCGGCGGGGCCGGCGTCCTCGTTGGTCTCCAGCCGCTTGTACAGAGGCCAGGCGTTTTCCGCGTTCCAGCCGGAGGCGCCGTGCTTGGATTCCCATTCGTCCAGGTCCTCGCGCGGGGCCCAGAACGCGATGCAGGAGTTGTGGCTGGAGCAGCCGCCCATGACCTTCGCGCGGGAGTGCCGCATGAAGGAGTTGCCGTTCTCCTGCGGTTCGATGGGGTAGTCCCAGTCGTAGCCGGATTCGAGCAGCTCCATCCAGCGGTCCAGCTGCAGGACCTCGGGGATGCTGCGGTCGTCCGGGCCGGCCTCGACCAGCGCCACGGTCACCTCGGGATCTTCGCTCAGCCGGGCCGCGACGGCGGCGCCGGCGGATCCGCCGCCGATCACGATGTAGTCGAACTCCCGGTCCATCAGGTTGTCGATGTTGTCGAGGTGCATTTAGCTCTCCTTGCCGTGGTCAGCGAACCAGCCGGTCACCTGCGGGCTGGTGTTCTGGTAGATGTGCTTGGCTTCCTGGTACTCGGCCAGGCCGGTGGGGCCCAGCTCGCGGCCGACGCCGGACTGGCCGAAACCGCCCCACTCGGCCTGCGGCAGGTAGGGGTGGAAGTCGTTGATCCAGACGGTGCCGTGGCGCAGCCGGCCGGCCACGCGCTGCGCCTTGCCGGCGTCCTGGGTCCAGACCGCGCCGGCCAGGCCGTAGATCGTGTCATTGGCGGTGGCCACGGCCTCGTCCTCGGTGCGGAAGGTTTCGACCGTCACCACCGGGCCGAAGGCTTCATCGACGACGACGGACATTCCCCTGGTCACGCGGTCCAGGACCGTCGGCTGGTAGTAGAACCCGCCGTCGTACTTTTCACCCTCCGGGACAGCGCCGCCGCAGCGCAGCCGCGCGCCCTCCTGCACGCCGCGCTGGACATACGCGTCCACCTTCTCGCGGTGCGCCGCGGAAATCAGCGGTCCGGTTTCAGCGGCGTCGTCGAAGGGGCCGCCGAGGCGGATGCCCTCGGCGCGGCGGACCAGCTCGTCGACGAAGCGCTCGGCGATCGATTCCTCGACCACCAGCCGGGCCCCGGCGGAGCAGACCTGCCCGGAGTGCACAAAGGCGCCGTTCAGCGCATTATCGACGGCGGCATCGAAGTCCGAGTCAGCGAACACCACGTTGGGGTTCTTGCCGCCGAGCTCCAGGGCCACCTTCTTGACCGTGCCGGCCGCGGCCGCGGCGATGCGCTTGCCGGTCTCCAGGCCGCCGGTGAAGGAAACGAGGTCGACGTGGGGATGTTCCGAAAGCGGTGCGCCCGCCTCCGCGCCGGGGCCGGTGACGAGGTTGGCAACGCCGTCCGGCAGGCCGAGGTCCTGGAGCAGCTGCATGGTCAGGATGGCCGTGGATGGGGTGAGCTCGGAGGGCTTGAGCACAAAGGTGCAGCCGGCGGCCAGTGCGGGCGCGATCTTCCACGCGGCCTGCAGCAGCGGATAGTTCCAGGGCGTGATCATGCCGCAAACGCCCACCGGCTCGTGGACAATGCGGCTAACGACGGCGGGGTCTCCGGCATCGACCACGCGGCCCGCATCCTGCCCGGCGAGCTTGCCGAAATACTCGAAGCAGGCGGCAATGTCGTCCATGTCGATGCGGCTTTCGGCCATGCGCTTGCCGGTGTCCAGCGACTCGGCGCGGGCGAACTTCTCGCGGCGTTCGCGCAGGCCGGCGGCGACCTTGAGCAGGAAGGCGCCGCGCTCGGGCGCCGGGTTGGAGGCCCAGACCCCGGAGTCGAAGGCGGCGCGGGCCGCGGCGATGGCGCGCTCGGCGTCTTCCCGGCCGGCCTCGGACACCGTGGCGACCAGTTCGCCGTCGGCCGGGTTGCGGATCTCCCGCAGCGCGCCGGACGCGGCCGGCTCCCAGCTGCCGTTGATGAACAGGGTGGAGGCGGTATCGGTCATGTTGTCTCCTTTGTAGGTGCGGCGACGGATTCGTCGACCGTGTTGTAGTCGGTTTCCCAGTCCGCCTTGGGCGGGACATTTTCGGCGACGGTGCTGTAGGCGAGGGTGTCGCAGTGCTGTTGCAGGAACTCGAGGTGCACTTCGTAGTGGTCCAGTACGTCGGCGATGACCTCGTCCTTGCTGTAGCCCATGAGGTCGTAGCCGTGGCTGCCCTCGAGCGCGAACACCTCGATCCGGTAGTACCTTCCGCCAACGGCGCTGGACCGGGCGTGGGACGGGACGCTCCGCTGGACCGGGTAGATCTGGTACTTGAAGGTGCGCTCGCCGTCATGCTCCACGCACAGGTCCGCGGTGTCGATTCCGAAGGCTTCCACGGTGCTGGTCTCCAGCGATGCCTTCAGTCCGCGGGCACGCAGGTCCTCACACACCTCGTTCAGCGCGGGAACCGCGACCTCGGAGACGAAGTTTTGGACCTGTTGGTGTCCGGGATAGTTCATGGCCCGGGCCAGGCGCTGGCGCCAACCCCGGCGGCTGTCCGCGCCGCCCGGGACGTTGGTGCGCGAGTTGAGCACGGCGTGCAGTCCGGTCTGGTAGCTGTCCACCAGTGCGGTTTCCAGTCGCAGCGCCTTGTAGAGGCCCAACATGATGAAGACCAGCACCACGGAGAACGGCAGGCCCATGATCACGGTGGCGCTCTGCAGCGTGGGGACACCGCCCACCAGGAGCATTCCCAACGTCAGGAGGCCGGTGGCTACGGCCCAGAAGACACGCAGCCACTTGGGGCTGTCCGAGTCGGCGTCCTTCAGGTGTGAGCTGAAGTTGGCCATCACGAGGGCGCCGGAATCTGCACTCGTGACGTAGAACAGCAGTCCGGTGAAGGTTGCCACGGCTGCGCTGAGCGGAGCCAGCGGATACTGCTCGAGCAGACCGTAGAAGGCGCGCTCCGGGTTGCTCATCGCCATTTCCCCGAACGCGGCGTTGCCGCCCATCACGATCTCGAGGGCGCTGTTGCCGAAGATCGAGATCCACAGCAGGATGAAGCCGAACGGCACCACCAGCACTCCGAAGACGAACTCGCGCAGTGTGCGGCCGCGGGAAATGCGCGCCAGGAACAGTCCCACGAAGGGAGCCCAGGCGATCCACCAGGCCCAGAAGAACAGTGTCCAGCCGTTGAGCCACTCGTCCGGCCGGTCGTAGGCGAACGTATTGAGTGCCATCGACGGGAAGCGGGACAGGGTGTCGCCGATGTTGTTCACGATGCCGTCGAAGAGAAAGCGCGTGGACCCGGTGACGAGGATGAAGATCATCAGCGCGATGGCCAGGATGATGTTGAGCTCCGACAGCCGGCGGATCCCCTTCTCCACTCCGGTGAGTACCGAAACGGTCGCCATCACCACGGCCACGGCGATCAGCGCGATCTGCACGAGGGTATTCTCGGGGATGCCGAACTGGAAGCTTAGTCCGTAGTTGAGCTGTGCGACGCCGATGCCCAGGCTGGTAGCGATGCCGAAGATCGCGCCCAGCAAGGCAGCAATATCGACGGCGTGCCCCAGCGGCCCGTGGATCCGCTTGCCGAGGATGGGGTACAGCGCGGAGCGGATGCTGAGCGGCAGGTTGTGCCGGTAAGCGAAGTAGCCGAGTGCCAACCCCATCAAGGCATAGAGGCCCCAGCCCAGGATGCCGTAGTGGAACAACGTCCAGACCATGGCCTGCCGGGCGGCCTCAACAGTGGAAGCTTCGCCTCCGGGCGGGGCCAAGAACTGTGTCACGGGCTCCGACACCGAGAAGAACATGAGGTCGATCCCGATGCCGGCGGCGAAGAGCATCGCCGACCACGTGAACATGTTGAACGTCGGGCGCGAGTGGTCCGGCCCCAGGCGGGTTTTTCCTACTCTGGATACAGCCACAAAGAGGACGAACGCGAGCACCGCGACGACGATCAGCGAGTACCACCAGCCGAACGTCTCGCCCACCCACGTCACGGCCGTGCCAATCACGGCATCTGCCGATTCGCGGTCCAGCATGGCCCAGAGCGCGATGCCGAGGACGCCCGCCGCCGAGCCGATAAAGACGGTCTTGTTCACCCGCGTCCGCGCTGCGGGATCGGGCGGGGTTTTGTACGAAGGCAGGACGGTGTCCGGCGATGGGCGCTTGTTGTCTGCGTCGTCGAGTTGGGGCTCGACGGTTTTGGGCGGCATGCTCATGTTGGTCTCGTACCTCGCATCGATAGTTTGTGCTGGTCGCGGTCTCACTGATAGCCAGGGGCCCCATCAGGGGCGGAATCAGACGCTAGCAACAGCAGGAAACAGCCGTCTCCGCGCGCTTAGCACATCCAAAAGGTGGTCAGAATCACTTGTCTAGTAGAGAAACATCACTCATTGCATGGCTCCCGAACGGCGTCCGGGTTGAGTTTTCTTCAGGCCGAACAAGGGGATCAGCCAGGCAGCCGCTTCGATCCTGCGGACTCGAGTTGATGTGACATGGATCATATCGTGCACAGTAGTCGAGTTTGAACATCTGTTCAAGAGTATCTTTGAACGATTGTTCAAGAAAATTTGGCCAGACGTCCCCAAGACCCTGCTCGAGTCCCGTTACGAGGCGAAGGCAATCTCTTCTGTGCGGCTGATGCTTCTCTCGGTGGACGCCCGGTTCAAGCCAAGGAGTGCCGTTATCCACATGCCGTTTTGGATTACCACTATGTCATCTGCCCGCTTCCTGCACTCTTCGGGTGGCAGCTCAGGCCTGGCATTCCCGATCAACACAGCGAGTCCGTCGACATAGCGCTCGAACGCTGCGTCATTTATTGCAGCAAAGTCTTCATTGGCCTGCGCGAGCGCCCATAAGTGGAGGCGCAGCGACAAGTATGGCGTGGTCAGCAGTCCCGGATCGGCAACGCGCCGAAGGGCCTCGAGAAGCCGCTCCTTTGGCGGCGACGCCGGATCGGGCTTGACCAGCGCAACGTCATGCTCGTCAACGCGCTTCAATGCCGCCCGGATCAGGCTTGTCTTGTCTTCGTAGTAGTAGTTCACAAGCCCCAAGGCGACACCGGCTTCACGCGCGACGGCACGCATGTTGACGCCCGAGATGCCATGGCGCGACAGCAGGTCCATGGCGGCCTGAAGAATGCGCGCCTGCCTGTCAACCCGTTCGCCGGACTTCACGGTGCTTGTATCCATGCGGCCAGACTATTGCGAAAACTCGGGATGAGTGAATTGTGGGACGGCCGTGTTTGGCGATGCCGGAGTGCGGGAGGATGCTGACCGCGTCCGCAACGCCGTCATCCAGCGGCCCGCCGTGCCCATCGCCCGCATGGACAGGGCCCAGTACGTTACTCCTGCGGCCAGCGAAGCGGCCACCGCCCGGGCAGGACTGACGGGCGCCAGTCCCGGGTAGACGAGCCAGTGCGTGAGGTAGGCATACAGCGACGAGGCGGCAAGCACTCCCAGCAGTCGGTGGAGGCCGGACGGGACCGGGATCGCGGGCAGCCAGGTGAGTAGGAGGATGCCGGCGAGGATGGTCGCGTCGCGATACGGGTCACTGAAGAAGCCAGGTACGGTGAGCACGGCAATGGCCGATACCGCCAGCCGTCTCGGCAGGTTCCTGGCCCGCGCCACCGCCCAGCCCAGGGCGAAGAGCCACAGCACGGGTGCGGGGTTCGGTGCTGGCGGGTTGAGGATCTCGAAGCGGGTCAGCAGGCCGACGGCGGTCAGGCCTAGCGCAAACGCGAAGGGGAAGCGGCTCTCCGCCCGGGCCGCCCAGGGAATGGCGAGCAGCGCCGCCACGGAGATCAGCACATAGACCAGCATCTCGATGAACCAGAAGTCCCAGCGGGTGGTCCACGTCTCCGGCCCCACGAAGGAGTTGAGGAGCGCCAGATTCTCCGGGCCGTACCTGTCGGTGAGCACGTAGGCGACGGCGATGAAGGCCACGCTCGGCACGATGATCCTTCCGAGGCTGCGCAGTTGCCGGCGCAGACGTGGCATGCGGTCGCCGTTAAGCTGGAAGCGGGCGAAGTTGTAGCCAGCCACTGCGAAGAGCACATGGGCCATTCCCGGCCAATGCAAGAGCTGTGCATGGGTTCCGATGATCAGGACAATCCCCGCCGCCCTGAGCAGGATGCCGGTCTCCAGCGGCGCGAACCAGCGTCTTCCGCGCCCGGCTGCCCTCGGCCGCGGTGCCAGTTCGCCGATGGGTGTGACGTGCCAGTCCGGAGGCAGGTGCCCTAGCGCTTTCTCCAGCCGGACCGAGGCCGCCACGTAGGACAGCGAATCGCCGCCCAGCGAGACGAACGTGTCCGTGTCCTTGACGTCGTCGCACTCCAGCGCCTCGGCGAAAATTGTCCGGACGTCCGCCGGTCCAGCTGGGGAGCGCTCTGGTGCCGCAGGTTGAGGTTCAGGTTCCGGGTTCGGCCGGGCGAGGGCCAGCACGGCCTGGTAGTCAACCTTGCCGTTCGCCAGGCGAGGGAAGCTAACGACGGCGTGCAGCTCCACGGCACCGCGCGGGAGCCCGAGTTTTTGGGCCAGCACCTTGCCCAACAGGGCCGCGTCGTGGTCGCCCTCGACTGCGACCACGAGCCCCCTGTCGGATCCGGCGCTGGCTGCCGGCACACCAAGCTCGGCGAGGATCTTCTCCACCTGGCCGAGGTCGATGCGCAGGCCGACAATCTTCACAAAGCGGCTGCGCCGGCCCACCACCTCGTACACGCCGGACGCGTGCCTCCGGGCGAGATCCCCGGTACGCAGCTCGTCACTCGTGCGGCCGGCAGCGAGGTCTCCCGGGCACTCGGCGTAGCCCAGCATGACATTCGGCCCGGTGTAGACAAGCTCGCCGTCCTCCAGTCCGGGCACCGGGTCGATGCGGAAGGCGCCGCCAGGCACGGGAATGCCGATGGTCCCCGGGTTCTCGGCCGCGAGCTGCGGCGGCAGGTACGCCATGCGGGCGGTGGCCTCGGTCTGCCCGTACATCACGAACAGGTCCCAGCCGCCGCGCTGGCCCAGCTCGCGGTACCGGTGCGCGGTTGCCGGATCGAGCCGGCCGCCGGCCTGGGTCATGTACCGCAGACCCGGAAGGTCCATACCGACGAATCCGACCCGGTCGAGCAGCTCGAAAGTGTACGGAACTGCCGCGAACGTCGTCGCGCGCTGCTCCCGGAAAAGGTCCCAGAAGCATGGGTCCACCACGGACAGGTCCGTGAGTACCAGCCCCGCGCCGCGCAGCAGGTGGCTGTTGATGACCGAGAGTCCGTAGCAGTAGGACATCGGCAGCGTCGTGGCCGCGCGGTCGCTGGGTTGGATGTCCAGATACTCGGCGATCGCCCCGGCGTTGGACTGCAGGTTTTCCCGGGAGAGGCGCACCAGCTTGGGTGAACCCGTGGAGCCGGACGTACTCAGCAGCAGAGCCAGCTCGGGATGCAGTTCATGGGCCGTGCCCTCACGCCGGACTTCCAGCACCGGTTCCCCATTGCCCGAGCGCATGACGACGTCCGGATCGTAGCTCGCCAGGATCGATTCGAGGGCAGCAGGTTTGTCCGCCGGCACGAGGATGAGCGGGTGGCCTCCCGAGAGCGCGGCCAGGTAGGCGACGAGCGAATCCAGGTCATTGGCCGCAGCCAGCACGGCCAGCCGCCGTACCGGTCCCAGCCGCTCCGCGACGTCGTCGACGCGGTTGGCCAGCTCACGGTAAGTCAGAACGCAGTCCTCCATGAGGACGGCGGGTTGGTCGCCGTGGCGCACCAGATTGGCGGCGAACGAGACACGGGCAAGGTCCAACTGGATAGTCACCGGGAAAGCATAGGCAGGTAAGCCTTACCTAACCTCATAGATTACGGAACTGTTGCAACGGACACATCTGGGTCCACCCGTAGGTGCTGCGCGGGAGCAACAGGAATCTGCGAAGGAGCGTGTCCGGCACTTGGCTTCCACCGCTGACCAGAGGACGATTAAAGGACCGAGATGAAGGAGGTTCGTGATGTGCTACGCCTCGAATCAGGATTTCGGTTGGGGCTTCAGAAAGGATGCCGTGCGCACGCCGGAAACCCGTCCGAGAGACCAGGAAACCGAGGCCGAGACCTGGACGAAGTCCGATGATTCCGAAGTTAAGGCTTTCCTCGACAAGTCCGAAGTGGAAGAGCCGGCCAGTGACCGGGCCCCATAGCCGAATACCGTACAGAGCATTGAAGCCCCGCAGGGTTCTGCGGGGCTTCAATTGCGCGGGAGCCACCCGGGATAGGCGCGAACCTGCGCCGGTTCCGTCAGGCTGGCCCGCCGCCGAAGCCGATCTCGTTGCCGTCCGGGTCGCGAAAGGTCGCCTTGCGGACACCGTTGTCGTAGGTTTCGCACATAGCCGGCTCAAGCCCCCGTTCGGCGATCTGCGAGATGCGGGTGTCAAAGTCGCCGAGGAAGACTGTGTGCATGGCGTGTCCGGCATGCTCGGGCCGCACTTCGATGAACAGATACCGGTGCTCGGCGAGCTCCCAGACCGCCTCGGTGTCGTTGGGCAGGAACGATGGCGGGGCTCCCAGGAGCCGCTCATACCAGGCTGTCGCTTCGGCGTAATCGCGGACGGGAATACCGGCGAACAGGTCTATCTCCATGACTTCCTTCTCAATCGAGTTGGACTGCAGTGCTGTCCGGCACCGTACTCCTGACAGGATTTGAAGACCAGAGTGGGCCGGTGGCTTAAGCCTGAGTTCTCCCGCCACTTCGGGTTGTTGCGGACATCGTCGGTCATGGCTGCGGGTCGGGGCGACGTCCTGCAGCGGGTAGTTCTGGTTCTTGGACGTGCGCTCGCCATCCATCTCCACACGCGCGTTCGCCGTCTCGATCCCGAAGGCCTCGACTGTGCTGGTCTGACCTCAAGGCCGTGGGTGGCACTGAATCTCACGGACCCTTCGCCGGCGCCAGTGCAAGCGCGAGGTCGATAAAACAGGGTCTTCGGTCCGACCGCGAACTGCCGCATAGAAAACTTTGATGGCATGAGGCCCTTGCTGACACATTTCCCGTGGTGGTACGCGTCACATTCGCGGGATTTTTCCAATCTTTCGCGTTCTCGACCAAAAAGTATTGACACTTCGGACTCCATCCCGGAGGCTGGTCCGCATAGTGAAATGAATTGCGGATGGCGCAACATTTTTCGTTTTGATCCAACCGGCTTTCGGAGGACAGATAACTTGTTGAACTTTATTGCCGACCGCTGGGAACAGGTTCTTTTCTCCTCCTGGCAGCATTTCAGCCTCGTAGTACAATGCGTGGTTCTAGCGAGCGTCATCGCCGTCGTTCTGGCTGCGCTGGTCTACCGCAACGGAGCTTTGGCTTCAGTCGCTAACGCCGTATCGGCGGTAGGCCTGACCATTCCGTCCTTCGCCTTGATCGGAATTCTTATCGTTCCGTTCGGATTCGGTGTGGTTCCGGCCGTCATCGTCATCACGTTCTTCGCTGCTTTACCTGTCCTCCGAAATGCCGTGGTCGGGCTGAGCGGCGTGAACCCTGCCCTGGTGGAATCTGCGCGGGGGGTGGGGATGGGGCGCATGAAAACTTTGCTTCGGATCGAACTGCCACTCGCGTGGCCCGTTATCTTGGCCGGCGTGCGGGTATCCGCGCAGATGGTGATGGGAGTCGCGGCAATTGCTGCGTTCGCCCTCGGCCCAGGCTTGGGTGGGTTTATCTTCTCTGGGCTGGCCCGTCTTGGAGGGGCTAACTCTCTCAGCTCGGTCGTCACAGGAGTTGTTGCAGTCATCATTTTGGCCCTGATTCTTGACCTTGGATTCATCGGTTTAGGCCGTCTGACTATCTCGAGAGGTATTCGTGTCTAATACAATCGCCACCTCCAGTAAAGGAACCTATAGAGAGGGGTCCACCAGTGACTCCGGCGCCGGAATACTTATTGATCGGGTGACTAAGCGTTACCCGGGCCAAAAGGCCCCGGCTGTCGACGGAATTACCCTGGAAATTCCCGCCGGTAAGACGGTCATGTTCGTCGGCCCGTCCGGTTGTGGCAAGACCACGACGCTGAAAATGATCAATCGGCTCATCGAGCCAAGTGAAGGACGCATCATTCTTGGTGACGACGACGTCACCGATATCGACGGCGATGAGTTGCGTCGCCGGATCGGCTACGTTGTCCAATCCGGGGGACTGTTTCCGCACATGAGCGTAGCCAAGAACATCGGGCTGGTGCCCAAGATGCTTGGTTGGGACAAACAGCGCATTTCCGCCAGGGTCGATGAGCTTCTGGAGCTAGTTTCGCTGGATCCGGCAACTTACCGGGACCGTTACCCGAAAGAGCTGTCCGGGGGCCAACAGCAACGCGTGGGAGTTGCTCGGGCACTGGCCGCTGATCCGCCAGTGCTCCTAATGGACGAGCCTTTTGGAGCTGTAGACCCGATCACACGCCAGCGGTTGCAGGATGAACTCATACACATCCAGAGCGAACTGCATAAGACCATCGTGTGTGTCACGCACGACTTCGATGAGGCTGTGAAGCTCGGTGACTGGATTGTTGTCTTTTCCGAACGGGCGGAAATCGTCCAATACGACACTCCCGAGCGTATTCTCGCCGAACCAGCCAACGAATTTGTTGAAGGCTTTATCGGATCTTGCGCCGGGTTGAAGCAACTAACACTGAGCCGCGTCGGTGACGTGGGTCTGCTTGAGGGAATTACGGCCAGGCCGGGAGATCCGGTCCGCGAAGTCATCCCCCGAATGGAACGCGCGGGAGAACATCGCGTCGTCGTCCTCGATGGCCGTGACCGTCCCATCCAATGGCTTTCACGTCGGCAACTCTCCCGCATCAATGTTCTAGACGGAGTGACCGATCCCAAACTGCCAGTTGTCGGCAATCGTGCCACCCTGAACGATGCCTTGGACACTATGCTGGTCTGCGGCGAAGGTGCTGCATTAGTGACCGGTCCGCGGGATAAATTCCTGGGTGTCATCGATGTTGAAACCGTGATGCGTGCGATCACAGCAATACGCCAGCAAGTAGCCCGTTCGGTGCCTGCCGACACGCCAGTCGGCATCAACACCGGATCTGTCCCGACAACAGCCAGCGGAGCGCGCCTGTGAGCGCCACTGCCGCTGCGGAGATCAGTGCGGAGACGTCAGGACGCTCGAAGTCTTCGCGTGGCCTTGTCATCCAGCCTGCGGCAATTCTTGTTCTGCTGGTCTTATTCACTATATGGCTGCTGACGGTCGACCTAACCCCTACCGAGTCGGCCACGTTGAACCCCGCAGCCTTGTGGGGCTATGCCGCTGAGCACCTTTTTCTAACGTTCTCCGCCGCAGCCATCGTCCTCGTCATCGCTGTTCCCCTCGGTGTCATCCTGACCAGACGCCCTTTCAGGTTCCTGACGGGTCCGGTTCTGGCCCTAGTCAACGTCGGCCAGGCTGCACCTGCCATCGGACTGATCGTTCTTCTAGCGTTCTGGCTCGGGTTCTCGCAAACCGCCGCCACCGTTGCACTCATCTTGTATGCGCTGTTACCAGTCCTGCGCAACACGATGGTCGGCCTCGACGGCGTCGATCCACGGCTTGTGGAGGCTGGCAGAGGCGTCGGAATGAGCGCCACAGCGGTCCTGTTCAAAGTCGAACTGCCCCTGGCTGTTCCCGTGATGCTGGCCGGAATCCGCACGGCACTAGTTCTCCTGGTCGGAACTGCGGCGCTGGCTGCCTTCGTCAATGGCGGCGGCCTTGGCCTACTCATCACGACAGGCGTCAACCTCTACCTTCCCAAGGTGCTTGCCACCGGCGCCCTGCTAACAGCCCTCCTGGCACTCTTTCTGGACTGGTTGGGTGGGCTCGTCGAACACTTCGCCCGTCCGAAGGGAATCTGATTAATGAGAAGAAACCGATTCGGACAGTGCACTGTCAGATTGCTGGCCACATTGGCGACATTGTCAGTGGCTAGCTGCGGTCTCCAACCCGCCACGTCCTATGTCCCGGAAATAGCGCCGGGATCAATCAGGGAACTGGACCTGCCTAAAGGCGCATCCCTAACCGTGACCGGCAAGAACTTCACCGAGCAGCTCATATTGGCAAAGATGGCAGTGCTCGCCGCCCGTGCCGCGGGCTTTGAAGTCAGCGACATGAGCGGCCTTCCGGGGAGTGTTCCCGTGCGTAATCTCATGCTCTCCGGCCAGGCCCAGATTCATTGGGACTACACGGGCGCAGCCTGGCTGACCTACCTTGGCCAGGACCGAGGCCTCCCGGACCAGACGGAACAATGGGAGGCAGTCCGCGACGCCGAGCTGGAAAACGGGCTGACTTGGCTGGAACCGTCGGGGTTGAACAACACGTATGCCATCGCCGTGAGCGAGGACGTGCAGGAAGAGCTGGGTCCCATCTCCAAGCTGTCCGACATTGCGGGTTTGCCCATCGAGGAACGCACCTTCTGTGTCGAGTCGGAGTTCAACTCACGGACAGACGGACTGACGCCGATGCTCATGCACTATGGCATCGCTCGTGGGACCCCGAGTGGCGTGCCTAATTCCAACATCGCCATCCTCGATACCGGTGCCATCTACGAGGCAACGGCCAGAGGCCAATGCAATTTCGGTGAAGTCTTCGGTTCCGACGGGCGCATCCTGGCGCTGGACCTTACCGTCCTCGAAGACGACCGCAAGTTCTTCCCGGCGTACAACGCGTCGGCCATCATCAATACCGAAACGCTGCAGCAATACCCCCAGCTGCGGGACATCTTCGACAGCATTTCAGCCGAAATCACGACCGAGACGATGCAGGAGCTGAACCGAAAGGTGGACGTGGAAGGCCAGGAACCGGCAGAAGTCGCAGCGGATTGGCTGACCGAAAAGGGCTTCATCCGCCCTTCCTGACCCCTGATTCAAGAGAACGGAGCAAGACGAATGGACGCAAAAATCCGAGAAATCCTCCCTATCCCGGAAAGGACAAACCCTGTCACTACATCCATGGGTATTCAGGGACAAAGTGCCGCATTCACGCCTGTTGAGGCACTGCGCCCACCCGAGAACGCTCCCAATGTGGTCCTTGTCCTCATTGATGACATGGGATTCGGCGCCTCCAGCGCCTTCGGGGGGCCGTGTGAGATGCCAACGGCTGAGCGTCTTTCAGGCGGAGGGTTGCGGTACAGCCGCTTCCACGTGACGGCTCTTTGCTCCCCGACCCGGCAAGCGCTGATGACCGGCCGCAATCATCACTCCGTGGGAATGGGCGTCACCACGGAGATGACAACCTCGGCTCCCGGCTACACAGGGTTCCGGCCATCCAGCGCCGCCACTATCGCCCAGACCCTGAGCGGTAACGGCTACAGCACCGCAGCGTTCGGGAAATGGCACCAAACTCCGCCACGGGAAGTTTGCGCGTCGGGCCCCTTTGACCGCTGGCCCACCGGCGAGGGCTTTGATAAGTTCTACGGCTTCATGGGCGCGGAGATGAATCACTGGTACCCACAGTTGTTCGACGGAACAACACCAGTGGAACCGAGCCGCCGGCCAGAAGAGGGCTATCACCTCTCCGAAGACCTCGTCGACAACGCTATTGACTGGGTCCACACCCAAAAAACCCTCACGCCGGACAAGCCATTCTTCACGTACATAGCCTTCGGTGCCACCCACGGCCCATTTCACGTGGGCAAAGATTGGAAGGCTAAATATCGGGGCCGCTTCGACCAAGGCTGGAATGCCCAACGCGAAGAGACCCTGAACCGGCAAAAGCAGCTGGGCATCGTGCCCGAATCTGCCGATCTTTCCCCATGGGCCGATGTTGTTCCGCAGTGGGATGAATTGGATGAAACCGAGCGCTCCGTCGCCTGCGGTTTCATGGAAACCTACGGAGCCTTCGCTGAGCATACCGACGCACAGGTCGGCCGCTTCGTCGACGCATTGGATGACATCGGAGAGCTGGACAACACGTTGTTCATCTACATTCTGGGTGACAACGGGGCCTCGGGCGAAGGCGGCATAGAAGGAACCACCAGGGAACACCTCGTCGGCCACGGGTTCGCCGACAGCACCGAGGTCATGGCTGCAGAAATGGAATCCCTCGGCGATGCCAGCACCTACGCAATTTACCCTGTGGGTTGGGCGCTGGCCATGAACACCCCGTACCAATGGACCAAGCAGGTGGCTTCCCATTACGGCGGCACACGCGACGGCATGATCATGCACTGGGGCAACGGCATCAGGGATGGAGGCGGCATCCGCCATCAGTGGCACCATGTCATCGATATCGCCCCGACGATCTTCCAAGCCACAGGGGTGCCGCATCCGGTCATGGTCAACGGTGTCACCCAGCAGCCAATAGAAGGCACCAGCATGGTCTATACCTTCAACGATCATGCCGCGGCCGATCGCCGTCGGACCCAATACTTCGAAATGTGCGGCAACCGGAGCATTTACCACGAGGGCTGGACCGCGGTCACCCGGCATGGGACCCCTTGGCTGATGGTGCCCGAGGGTCTGCCTTCCTTTGAAGACGATGTTTGGGAACTTTACGACACCACGACCGACTGGACCCAGGCACATGACGTCGCCCACCTCTATCCGGAAAAGCTCCGGGAACTTCAACAGCTCTTTCTCATTGAAGCGAGCAAGTACAAGGTATTTCCCCTGGACGACCGCGTGACTGAACGGGAGAATCCGCAAGTTGCTGGCCGCGTTGACGTGTTCGCCGGACGACAGGCCGTTACATATCGGGCCGGAATGGGACGTTTTACAGAGGAGACGGCCCCGAATGTAAAAAACCGGTCCCACCGAATCACCGCCCATGTGGACATCCCGGAGACCGCGGCTGAAGGGGTGATCATTGCCCAAGGAGGACGTTTCGGCGGCTGGTCGCTGTATGTCCTGAACGGTTACTTGAACTATGCCTATAACTGTTACGGCCGCCACCTCTACACCATCCGTTCGCAAGAGCAGCTCCAGCCCGGAAACCAGAAGCTGGTGTTCGAATTCCAATACGACGGGAACGGCATCGGTATGGGCGGGGACGTTCAACTTGGCGTTGATGGCCGGAACATTGGCCGCGGACGTGTAGAAAAGACCACGGCTTACTACTTCTCCTTCGACGAGACACTCAATATCGGCATCGATAGGGGCACACCAGTGACGGATGATTATCCGGCATTGGATAATGCGTTCACTGGCACTATTCATACTGTGCGCATCGATCTGGACAGTGATGCTCCGGAAATGCAACTGAGCCCAGCGGATCATCGGCGACTGCTGCTGGCGCATCAGTAGGAAGTGAGCTCAGCGTTCCTGGAGCGTAACCGACGGCTAGTCATGTTCCAGGAACGCCGGCAGCAGCCCAAAGATCAACGGACCGGCCCTTTGCAGGATGCCAGCCACAAACTGAGTTCGGTACAGGACCGGATGGAAAGGAAACTCAAGGTGAGCAACTGTTGCGGCCCTTCAAGAGGCTCTGTTGAACCGGCGGCGCTCATAAGCCAGCAAAGCGTCACCGCGAGCCGTGACCGTCTGCAGGCGCATACCGAAGCGCGTATTCCAGCTGGAAATTTCCTAATGGGAGACCATTTCAATGAAGGGTATGACACCGACGGTGAGACACCGATCCATCGCGTAGAAGTAAATTCCTTTTCGATTGATGTCACCACGGTGACTAATGCTCAGTTCGCCGATTTCGTCTCCGCCTCCGGCTATCGCACCGAATCAGAAGTTTTCGGATTCTCCGCTGTCTTCCATCTGGCTACGAAGGCGAACTCGGCCGATATACAGGGAACGGCAACTGGTACTCCTTGGTGGCAGGTAGTGCGCGGCGCTGATTGGGCACATCCCGCCGGGCCGCAAAGCACTTGGGAAGACATGCCTGATCATCCTGTGGTGCAGGTCTCATGGAACGACGCCATGTCGTACTGCCACTGGGCGAACCGGAGATTGCCTACCGAAGCCGAGTGGGAATATGCGGCGCGCGGTGGTTTGGAGGGATGCCGTTACCCATGGGGAAACGACCTTCTCTTGGATGGCAAGTACTTATGCAACATTTGGCAAGGGCATTTTCCCGTGAGCAACACCGAGGAGGACGGGTTCCTCACGACGGCACCAGTGCGACACTTCCCAAGCAACGGGTACGGGTTGTTCGAGGTCAGCGGGAATGTTTGGGAGTGGTGCTCGGATTGGTACCTTCCCAAGTACTACCGGAATTCACCCGCCGCTAATCCGGAGGGCCCGACGATTGGCAAAGGGCGCGTCATGCGCGGAGGCTCATACCTCTGCCATGACTCCTACTGCAATAGATACCGGGTTGGCGCCCGCAGCTTCAACACGGCAGACTCCGCGAGTGGAAATATTGGCTTTCGGACGGTCGCCTTATGAGCGTCTATCTCCGATCTGGTCATTTGTCATCCAGGGACGCTAGAGTGGCCGTCGCTTTTGAAGCGGACCTAGGCAAGAAGTGACAAAGGGTTCAGCGGAGAAGCCGATAGACATTGAACTTCTGTCTCTTCCGCGCCGTATAGGATTGGCCACCATGGAGCGTTCGGATTCATCGGGACGATCGGCAACTGAACAAGCCGGTGCGTCTCCAGGCGGTGTGCAATCCGTAGACCGGGCCATTACAGTGCTGGAAATTCTGGCACGAACCGGCGGCGCCGGAGTAATTGACGTCGCACGGGAGATGGGCGTACACAAGTCCACGGCCTCCCGTTTGCTCGCGGCCTTGGACTCACGGGGTATGGTCCATCAAAACCGAGAACGTGGTAAATATCAGCTCGGGTTCACAGTCCTTCGGCTCGCTAATTCGATCCCCCGCAGGTTAAGCCTCGTCAAGGAAGCTGGGCCCATACTTGAGGAGCTCGCCGAACGGTTCGAAGAAACCGTAAACCTAGCCGTGCTTCGGTCTCGCTATGCCGTCAATGTGGATCAAGCAATGGGGCCCTCATCGCTTGCCACCACAAACTGGGTTGGAAGACTGACACCACTTCATGCGACATCCAGCGGGAAAGTGCTGTTGGCAGGTTTGACCGCCGATAGGCGCGAAGAGATCATCAGGGAGACAGGCCTTCCCGCTAGGACAGCCAGAACCACTACGTCACGCAGTGAACTGGAAAAGGCCCTTCTAGAGATTGCTGCCGACGGCTACTCCATCGTCCACGAAGAATTCGAAATTGGCCTAAATGGCATTGCCGTACCGGTATACGACCACACCGGCGCTGTCACGGGAGCGCTCAGCATCTCCGGTCCCTCATTCCGATTCACGCCTGAAAAAACACCTGGTTTGATTGAAAATCTTAAACAGGCCGCGCAACACATCAGCACCCGAATGGGTTATCCCGGCTGACTCCGCGTACAGGAACGTAGGACCTTCCGCGAAGCTATGGATCGGTGGCGCGTTGACCTCGTTCTCGATGTCTTCCTTGCCGTGCTGAGTGATGAGCTCCCGGGCCAGCTGCATGGTCTCTTCCAAGGGGTGGGCGCGCTCTGCGAACCAGGCGTCGACCTCCGGTCGCTTATTCAACTGGTGCTCCCGTCCGTTGATCAGGCCGAAACGCTCCGGCCGGTGAACGCCAGGAGCCGTTCCAAGCTTCCGGCCGTCTCTGCCACTGGCTGGGCTGCAGCGAAGCTGCCGCTGGCCCGGACCTGATCGGAGATGTTTCTTCGGCAAGGCGCGTGACATGGTCGCTAACCATGTCGGAAACGTGGAGTTCCTGGCCGATGGCCTTTGCAAAGTCCCAAGCGTGCATGAGCAGCTCCAGATTTACGATGCCGGCCACGACCGTTGCGGGCAGTTCGGCGAAGCCCATGTCGATGGTGCCCTCGGCGCCCCTGTGGGTGAAGGCCTCCAGCGTCGGTTGGGCGAGACCGGCGATGCGCACCTCTGCTGAGGCATCGGTGCGGTCGGTCGGGTCGGCGCCAAGCGCGGTGCCGACGCTCTTCAGCGATCCGGCCAAGTGGTCCAGCAGTTGTCCGGTGTTGAAGTCCTGGCACGGGGTGGGCTTGCCATAGTCCTCACTTACCGGGCTCGATCTCTTGGAAGGTTCCGGATGCGTGGTGGCCGGGAGCGACGGTCCAGCGGTACTCGCGGATGACCGGCAAGCACCACGAGATCTACCTGAGCGATCCTCGCCGCACGGCCCTTGACAAGCTCAAGAGACCATCCTTCGCCAGCCCGTCGTTCCCGTGGAGGAGTAGCGCTGGGCATCCGAAACCGGTAGTTCAGTAGCTGATTGCCTCGATGCCGAGCTGTTTGAGCTCTTCAAGGTGGTTCCGCATGTTCTGCAGAACCTCGGGGGAGTGCGGCTTCCAATCCAGGAATTCCTCAACAACTCGCAGTGGTTCCTAGGTGCGGTAGGACCGCGTCGGGTTGCCTGGGAACCTCTTGTCCGTCAGATTGGGGTCATCCTCAAATGGGCCCGTAGGTTCCACGTGGTAGATCCTGCCCGGCCCCTCGCCGACCCCGAGTTCGGCTCCCCAAGTAGCAGCATCCACGGTTGCGGTGAGATAGATGTAATTCGCCCTTCTGCGCTCCCCGTAATTCGAGCTATAGCCAGGTTCCAGCGAGTCCCCAGGCTTCAAGTCGGCCTTCGTGCCGTGGTAGAAGGGCCCGGGATCAGCGGCCTCGGACGGCATCGGTTCGTTCTCCATACGCACGTTCCTCGAAGTTGGCTCCCGCTCTAGCTAACGGAGCGACGGTTACCCGTTGTCGCGGACGAGCGTGAAGTGGGCAGCGGACGTCGAGCTGGTGATGTCCGCGCGCCGGTAGTGCTGGATCTGATCGCCAAGGTCCGTGAGCGGCCGTTCGCCCGAACCGAGCAGGATTGGCACAATGCTGAGCTGCAGTTCGTCGACGAGCCCGGCCTGCAGGTACTGCCGGATAGTCGACACTTCATCGCCGAGCTTCACATCGAGGCCACCGGCGGCGTCGATCGCCTGCTCACGGGCGGCGTGAATGCCGCCGCTGACGAAGTGGAAGGTGGTTCCACCCTCCATCTCAAGCGGGGCGCGTTTGTGATGGGTGAGGACGAACACGGGGTGGTGGAAGGGCGGATTATCGCCCCACCAGCCGGTCCAGGCGTCACTGTCCTCCCACCGACCCCGGACGGGTCCGAACATGTTCCGGCCCATGATGGTGGCCCCGATGCCGGCGTCCGAGCGGTCGGCAATGTCGTTATCGACACCCGTTTCGCCGTCGTCGCCCATGCCGTGTTTGCTCCGGAAGGCCCGGGTGGGCAACACCCACTCATGCAGACGTTCGCCACCCACACCAAGCGGGTTCTCCGCGCTCTGATCCGGCCCGGCACCGTAGCCGTCGAGGGATATGCAGAAAGGAGCTACGCGCAGCTTCGCCATCATGTTTCCTTCGTTGCAGCCCGTTACTCGGTCGCTTCGGACTCCGGGGTCTCTTCGAGGTAGCGCTCGCCGTGGCCGGCATCGCGCACGGTGAATTTCTCTTCCATGTACTCCATTGCCGCGGCATCAACGGGACCCGGAGGCGTGACGGGGTCATCCGTGTTGGTGCGGTCCGCATCGCCGTAGACCTGGGCGAGGCCCTTTGCATCCGGAGTGACTTCGCCGGGCGAAAGCACTTCTTCGTCCCGTGACACGCGGCCTGCGTCGTCCGAGTTCTCTTTCCGTTCCTGGCTCATGGTTCTCCTTCGTTCAGGGCAGGTACGCCCGGTTCCAGCTAATCACTCCGGCGCCGGAAGTTGGAGAGAACAGGGTAAATTCCCAGCGAATTGGTTGTGGCGTTCCGGCGGCGGTCCTCCCCGCGGAAGGCCTAGGAGCGGTCGCGGACAGTGAACCGCTGCTTGTAGTGGGCCGGGCGCTCGATCTCGTCGAGGATGGCCTCGGCCATAGTGCCCGACGTCGTGTGGGAGGTTCCGTCGTCGGCGACCAGGAGCTCGTCGATGCCCAGGACAACGCCCCGTGCCTCGCCCGGTTCGAAAGTGGCCGACGGGGAAACGCCGACCCAATCGACGTCGTCCACGGTGCGCAAGTACTCAAGTTCCTTGAGCTGGTTCTCGGGGATGGAGACCCAGGCCTCAGCTCCCGGCACCTTGCGGATGTCCTCCACGAAGAGGTGTTTGTCCTCGCCCGTAGTCAGGCTGCCGGCGCCGAGGATAAAGACCAGACGCAGCGACTCATTGCCGTCCGCGTGTTTCACCAGTGCCCGGGCGAGGTCGACGTGCTGCTGGGCCTGGTCCGGAGTCGTGCCGACCGCATTAACAACGACGTCGAAGGCGCGAAGGTCTTCGGCGGTCAGGTCGAAGGCATCGCGGGCCATGACGGGGACGCCTCCGCCGAACAGTTCGGCGGCCCTCGCCGGATTCCGGACGATGGCGGTGGTCTCGTGGTCGCGCGAGAGGGCCTCCATGACGACGGCGCGCCCCGCCTTGCCCGTTGCTCCGATGATGCCGATCTTCATGAATGATCCTTCCCCTGTTGCCTGCCGGGCAGCGGACCACTTTCTAAATTGTGCCGCTGCCGTCGCGTAGCCTCGCGTTCTGTCCCAACATACTCCTGCAAGCGCTGCCGCATGGTTGACACTCAGCCGCCCGGTCGTAGCACATCCGTGGCACACGGCATTAAGGTGAAGGCATGGCGACTGTAGGTGTGAGGGATCTGCGCAACCGAACCGCGGATCTGGTGGCGCGCGCCCGTGCGGGCGAGGACATTATTATCACCAGCCACGGCATACCGTCGGCCCGTTTGGTGCCTATCCGCGCAAAGCGCCGCCCGTACCTGACCAAGGCGGACCTGCGGGAATTTCCACAGGCCGACCCTGGGCTCAAGGACGACCGGGAGCAACTGGCCGGCGACTCAACCGATGACCTTGGCAAGATTCTTTGATCGGCAGGCCGGGCGCTGCGGTATCGGCTGGCGGCGGCCGGCGTCGTTGTTTGTGCTCTGGTTGTGGTGTTTTGCGACCCCGGCAGGGCTGGAGTGAGGAAGCCCGTACGTTTCGCGCAGGGCGGCGGTGTTGGGCTCTGGCGTGCGGTGATAAAGTCAGAGACAAGTATGCCGTCCCGCAGTTGTTGCTGTGGGGCAGGCCGCCGATCCGTCGCAGGGCGTCTCGGCCCCGGAATTTCACTGCCGGTAAGCCGGCTTGGGGCGTTGCCGTCCCGCCATTGCAGAATCACATAGAGATCGGATCCCATGACTAGGACTTCACGCCACTCCGCACCCGCTGGGCCACAGACACCCCCCAAGCTGGACAAGGGTGCCATGCGCATCGTGTCGCTGGGCGGGCTGGAGGAGATCGGCCGCAACATGACCGTGTTCGAATTCGGCGGCAAGCTGCTGATTGTCGACTGCGGCGTACTGTTCCCCGAGGAGCACCACCCGGGCGTGGACCTGATCCTGCCCGATTTCTCCTACCTGCGCGACCGGCTGAACGACATTGTCGGCATTGTGCTGACCCACGGGCACGAGGACCACATCGGCGGTGTGCCGTACCTGCTGAAGGAACGCTCGGACATCCCCCTGATCTCCGCGAAGCTGACGCTGGCGTTCATCAAGACCAAGCTGCAGGAACACCGCATCACCGCCAAGACCGTGCAGGTCAAGGAGGGCGACCGGAAGAAGTTCGGGCCGTTCGACCTGGAGTTCCTGGCCGTGAACCACTCGATCCCGGACGGTATGGCCGTGGCCATCCGCACCGGTGCCGGACTGGTGTTGGCGACGGGCGACTTCAAGATGGACCAGTTCCCGCTGGACGGCCGGATCACCGACCTCGCCGGGTTCGCACGGTTGGGCGAGGAGGGCGTGGACCTGTTCCTGCCAGACTCCACGAACGCCGATGTGCCCGGTTTCCAGATCTCCGAGCAGGACCTGGCCCCGGCGATCGATGAGGTGTTCCGCACAGCTCCGCGCCGGATCATTGTCTCCAGCTTCGCCAGCCACATCCACCGCATCCAGCAGGTTATCGACGCCGCCCACCTGTACGGGCGGAAGGTGGCCTTTGTGGGCCGCTCGATGGTCCGCAACATGAAGACCGCGCGCGAGCTCGGCTACCTGAACGTGCCGCGCGGCATGCTGGTGGACTTCAAGGAACTGGACAAGATGGCTCCCACGAAGGCCGTGCTGATCTGCACCGGCTCGCAGGGCGAACCGATGGCGGCGCTGGCACGCATGGCGAGCCAGGACCACATGATCGACTTGACCGAGGGCGACACCGTCCTGCTGGCCAGCTCGCTGATCCCGGGCAACGAGACCTCCATCTACCGGCTGATTAACGACCTGACGAAACTCGGGGCCAACGTGGTGCACAAGGGCAACGCGAAGGTCCACGTTTCCGGCCACGCCAGCGCCGGCGAGCTGGTCTACTGCTACAACCTGGTGCGCCCGCGCAACGTGATGCCGGTGCACGGCGAGCACCGCCACCTCAAGGCCAACGCCGAGCTGGCTGTCCGCACGGGTGTGGACCCGAAGCGCGCGCTGGTGGTCGAGGACGGCACCACCATTGACCTCAAGGACGGCGTGGCCCGCGTGTCCGGCCAGGTCAAGGCGGACTACGTGTACGTGGAGAACATGATTGCGGGAGCCGCGACCGAGGAGTCGCTGCAGGACCGCATCCGGTTGGCCGAAGACGGCGCGGTGACCGTGCTGGCCATCGTCAATCCGGATTCCGGGAAGCTGGAGGAGGACCCCGAGTTCTTCCCCGTCGGCTTTGCGCCTGCGGCAGGCGAGCTGGAGAAGGCCACCGGCATCGTCGAAAAGACGCTTGCCGGGCTCAAGGGCGACAAGACCGGCCCGGATGCCGAAAAGGCGATCGCCGAGGCGCTGGTGCGCTGGTCCGACCGCCAGCTGCGGCGCAAGCCCGTGGTCACCGTGGTGATCGTCGAGGCCTGATCCGTTCAGAGCACGCGAAAACGCCCGGCCGGGATAACTCGGCCGGGCGTTTTTGTGTGAGGGGCGGCGGGGCAAATAGCATATTCCGCTCGTGTTCATGGATTATGTATCAGCAAATGACCTGCTGTGACGCGGCATGTCTATTCGTTGAGCAGCCAGCCGTCATTGCGACACATAAATCTTTTCTGGCCTCTTCACATTGGTTCAATCGAATCAGCCATCCAGAGCGGCCGAGAGACCTGGCTCGTCGACGCCGCAGCAAATTTCGTGGATTCCCTCCACGAATAGTGCTTCGGCCAGGACCGATGGAGATCTCACGATTCGGGCCGCACCATGGCGCCGTGTCAAGCGGCCAGGTTCGTTGATTTCTTCAGTCTAGAAATGAAGGAACGCGACACATGGTCCATACAGACATCGAATCCACCACCGGGCGTAAAGAACGCCCGTTGCCCAACTTGCTCCTTAGAGGTGCTGGCTTTGCGGTAGCCGCAGCCTTGCTCGTGACCGGCTGCTCGCTGAAAGAACCGGCTCCACAGTCCGGGGGCGCAGCCGCCGGTACAGGCGGAGATCCAGCGGCGGCTGCCGTTACCCAGGCCGAAGAGATTGATCCTGCCAACGCGCCCTCCTTGGAGGGCAAGACGATCGGCATAGCTGCCAAGGACATCGTGCACGACTTCAGCCGCGTCGTCTACGAAGAACTGCAGGCAAGCGTCGAGAAGCGCGGCGGCAAGGTGATTGCCACCCAGGCCGAGGCCAAGGACGGCAAGCACGTCACCGACGTCGAAAATCTTGTCACGCAGCGTCCCGATGCCATCGTGGTGATCCTGGGCGACGCGCAGACGCTCACGCCGGCCCTCAAGAAGGTCGACGACGCCGGCATCCCGCTCTTCACCGTGGACTTCCAATCGGAATACAGCGTCAACAACGTCACCAGCGACAACTGGGTGATCGGCTCTACGCTGGCGCGCACGCTTGCCGAGGATATCGGCGGCGAAGGCAAAATCCTAGCGTTCAACGGCTTTCCCGGCGTCGCCCCGTGCCGCATCCGGTACAGCGAGCTGGAGGTTGTGCTCGAGGACTATCCCGAGATCGAGATCCTGCAGCCGGAACTGCAGGACAAGTACGAGGGAACCATCGAGGACGCCAAGAAGCAGATCCAGGACCAATTACGCCGGTTGCCCGAGGGTGAAGTCGACGCGGTCTGGAGCTGCTGGGACATCCCGCTGATCGGCGCCGCGCAGGCGATCGATTCAGCGGGCAGGGACGACATCAAGCTCTATGGTGTCGACGCCGAACCCGGCGCATTGGACCTGATTGCAGATCCGTCGAGTTCCTACCAGTTCACGGTGGCCCAGCAGACCAAGGCCATGGCCGCGAAATCGGCCGAGAACGTGGCTCTGTTCCTCGGCGGCCGCGAAGCCGACGTACCCAACACCAGCTACCTGACCCCGGTGTTCGTCGATAAGTCCAACGTGAACCAGGTGCGTAATGAACTCGGCATCTAAGACACCGCTGCTCGCGATGCGGGCCATCAACAAGTCCTTCGGCTCTGCCCAAGTCCTTGCCGATGTGGACCTGTCCCTCGACGCCGGCGAAATCCTGGGCCTCGTGGGGGAGAACGGCGCCGGCAAGTCCACCCTGATCAAAATCCTCACGGGGCTCTACACGGCCGACGGCGGCATCATCCTCATCGACGGCCGGCCCGTTTCCATCGACAAGCCGGCCGCTGCCGAAGCCCTCGGAATCCACGTCATCCACCAGGACCGGCACCTCGCCGGCCGGCTGACGGTCGCGGAGCAGCTGTATCTGGGCCAACCTTCGCTGGGGCGGGGCTGGATCCACTCCCGGAAGCTTGAGGCCCAGGCCGCCGCGGACATCTTCAGGACCACCGGACAGAAGATTGACACTTCCCGGCTGGTCGACCAGCTCACCGTGGCCCAGCAGCAGCTGATCCAGATCACGCGGGCACTACTGTCCGAACCCCAGGTGCTGATTCTGGACGAACCCACCGCACCGCTGGCGGCCCGCGAGGTGGAGCAGCTCTTCGGCACGCTCCGGAAGCTGCAGTCCCACGGTGTTGGCATCATCTACATTTCCCATTACCTGCAGGAGCTCACGGATATCACCGCCCGGATCACCGTGCTGCGCAACGGGCGTAATGCCGGCGACATCGACCTCCGCGACGGCGGAACCTTGGACGGCGTCGTGGAGCTGATGGTCGGCCGCAAGGTGGTCGAATTCGACCACGCCCGGACCCCGCGCAACCCGCAGGGCGATAAACCCGCCCTGAGCGTCCGGGGACTGAGCGTGCCGGGTGCACTGGAAGGTGTGGACCTGGAGGTCAGGCCCGGCGAGGTGGTCGCGGTGACCGGCCTCGTCGGTTCAGGAGTGGAGGTGCTGGCAGACGCCGTCACGGGCATTTCCAAGTGCCGGGGGGACGTGACGTTGAAGGGCAAACCTGTCCGGGCCATCGCGGATTTCGTTGCCCGCGGCGGCGCCTATGTCCCGTCCAACCGACGCCGGGACGGCATCTTCGTACGCAACACGGTCCAGGAGAATATCTCGGCGGCCAGCCTGAAGCGCGTCTCGCGGTGGCTCGGGTTCGTCTCCCCGAGCCTGGAGCGGAAACTGTCCGCCGGGCTCATCGAGCAGCTTGATGTTCGGCCGGCTGACGGAGGGGCCGTAGCGGGAAGCCTTTCCGGCGGCAATCAGCAGAAGGTCGTGCTGGCCAAATGGCTCGCCACCGGCCCCTCCGTCCTGGTCCTCGACCAGCCGACGTCGGGCGTCGACGTCGGCAGCCGCTCGCAGATCTACGCACAGATCAACGAACTTGTCGACGCGGGCGCCGCCGTGCTGGTTGTGACCGTGGACTTGGAAGAACTGGTCGGGATCGCGGACCGGACCCTGGTCCTCTACCGGGGCAACGTCGTGGCCGAGCTCGCGGGTTCCGACGTCACCACTGACCGCATTCTGGAGATCGCCTCTGGGGCAGTCGCCACCGAGAATACGAGGGAGGCCGCATGAGTGCCGCCACGCTGGAAGAATCCGCACAGGCAGGACACGACACCCCTCGACGGACGCGTCCCGCACTGATCACCTGGGCGGGCTACGGCATGGTGCTGCTGGTCCTGGCCCTCTTCGCCATCGGCTCACCGCATTTCCTGCAGTGGTCCAACCTGGCCTCGGTCCTCAACCAGGCCGCGGTTTTCGCCGTCGCCGGAATCGGCCTGGCCATCGTCATCATTACCGGCGGGGACGACGTCCTCAAGGGCGGCATTGACCTGTCCCTCGGCGCGGTCGCGGGCCTTGCCGGAACGGTAACCGCGGTCGCCGTCGGAGCCGGGGCGGGCGTTCCGGTTGCGGTCCTGGGCGGACTAGTGGTCGCAGTAGCCATCGGAGCGGCGAACGGAGCCGCCGTAGTCCTCGGTCTCCGGCCCCTGCTGGCCACCTTGGCGACCATGGGCATCGCCACGTCGCTGGAACTCGTCGTGAGCGAGAACCTCAAGGTCGCGCTGGAGGGGAGCCTCTTCCTGTGGCTGCGGCAAGGCACCGTGCTTGGCCTCCCCGCAGCGGTCGTGCTGCTGCTGCTCGTCGCAGCCGCGGCCTGGTGGGCTCTTGGCAGGACAGCGTGGGGCGTGAACAGCTACGCGGTCGGGCAGAACGCCACTGCCGCGTCGGTCGCCGGGCTCGATCCGGCACGCTACCGCTTCTTCAGCTACGTCATCAGCAGCCTGCTCGGCGGCATCGCGGGCGTGCTGCTCGCCTCGAGGCTCTCGGCCGCCGTGCCGGGCATCGGCGCGCAGATCCTGCTGGACATCATCCTGGTCGCCTACATGTCCACCGTGTTCTCCCGCCGGCTGGTGGTCAACATCCCGGGAACCGTCGTTGCGGCGGTCTTCGTGGCCGGCCTGGCCAACGGCCTGACCCTCCTGGGGGTCGCCAGCCAGTGGATCGGCGCCGCGAAGGGCGTGCTGATCCTGCTTGTACTCGCAGTCGTAGTCGTCCGAGGAAGGAGCGCCGCCAAATGACGCTGACCCAGCAACAACCTGTCCGGAATCCGCGCAAGGCTCCCGGCTCACAACCTCAAACTAACGACGGCGCCGCCGCCCGGGCATCGCACGTCCTGCCGCGCCTTATCGCCCCGGTGGCCCTGGCCGGCATCCTGCTGACCTTCAGCCTTCTCTCGCCCAACTTCCTGGTGCCCGGAAACCTCCTGAGCGTCCTCAGCCAGATGGCCATCCTGGCACTTGTGGCGGTCGGACTGACCGTCGTTGTGCGGGCCGGCGGCATCGACCTGTCGATCGGCGTCGCCTTGGACCTGGCGGCGCTGGGGGCGGCGGCACTCATCGCCGATGGCTACCGCGCCTGGGTGGCCATCGCCGTCGGACTTCTCTTCGGGTTGCTCGTCGGTGCCGTGAACGCCGCCCTCATCGTAGGCCTGAAGATCCCACCGTTCCTGGCTACGCTCAGCGTCTGGTTCATCGGCACCAGCGTCCAGCAGTTGCTGACGGGCGGCGGCGCCCCGATCTATCTGTCCACGCCCCGCGTGCCGATCGAGTTCGCGCTGCTGGGCCGCGGCTACGTGCTGGACCTGGACGGCGTTGTGCTGACAGCGGCCATCGTGGCCGTCGTGGTCGCCGTTCTCCTTGGCCTGACGCGGTGGGGCCGGGCGGTCACGGTGGCGGGCGAGCAACCCACGGCGGCGCGCATTTCCGGCTTGAGGGTCAACCGGTTGAGCGTCAGCGCCTACCTGCTTTGCTCCCTGGTGGCAGCCTTTGCCGGCGTCATTCTCGCCGCGCGGACCAACGGGTTCGTGCCCGGCAGTGGCCAGGCCTACCTGATGGATGCCATCGGCGCCGTCTTCATTGGCGCGACGTTGAGCAGGTTCGGCCGCGTGTCGGTGCCCGGCACCTTGGTGGGGGTGCTGATCTTCGGATTGCTCAGCAACGGCATGAACCTCATCGGCCTGTCCTTCTTCTGGCAGGGACTGGGCCGCGGGATCGTCCTGTTGGCCATCCTGCTCCTCGGCGTTCTGCTGGCCCGAAATTCCGGCCGGCCCGGCCCGTTCGGACGCCTTTTCACCCTGACCGCCGCGCCTCGACAGAAAGCCGACTAGCCATGGCACAACGCATCAGCCTCAACGCCTTCGACATGACCACTCCCACGCACCAGAGCCCCGGGTTGTGGCGGCATCCGGAGAACCGCGCCCATACGTACAACACCTTGGAGTACTGGACGGACCTGGCGCAGACCCTGGAACGCGGCACGTTCGACGCCCTGTTCCTGGCCGACGTGCTGGGGATCTACGATGTCTACAAGAACTCGTCGGCGCCCGCACTGCTCGACGCCGACCAGGTTCCGCTGAACGATCCGTTCATGCAGATCTCGGCGATGGCCACGGTCACGAAGAACCTCGGCTTCGCCGTCACCAGCGCACTGACCTACGAGCAGCCCTACGCGCTGGCCCGTAAGTTCTCGTCGCTGGACCACCTCACCCGCGGTCGCATCGGCTGGAACGTGGTGACCAGCTACCTCGAGTCCGCGGCGCGCAACCTCGGCATGACCAGGCAACTCGGACACGACGACCGCTACGACCTGGCCGAAGAGTTCATGGACGTGGTGTACAAGCTGTGGGAGGGCTCCTGGGAAGAAGGCGCCGTGGTCCTGGACCGGGAGCGGGGTGTCTACACCGACCCGTCCAAGGTCCACCCGATCAACCACCACGGCGAATACTTCGACGTGCCCGGCATCCATCTCTCGGAGCCGTCCCTGCAGCGGACACCCGCGATCTTCCAGGCCGGCGCTTCGCCGCGCGGCCGGGCCTTCGGGGCGAAGCATGCCGAGGGCATCTTCCTGAACTCGATTCGGCCGGAGATCACCCGCAAGGCCACGGACGCCACCCGGGACGCCTTCGAGGCCGCCGGGCGACCGCGGAATGCCGGGAAGTTCTACGCATTGGTGACGGCCGTCGTCGCCGATTCGGACGCCGAGGCGGAGAAGCTGCACCGCGAGTACCAGTCCTACTCCTCCCGCGAGGGTGCCATGACCTTCTACGGTGGTTGGTCTGGTCTGGACCTGTCGCGCTACGCCGGCGAGGAGGAGTTGAAGTACCTGGACACCAACGCCGCACGCTCTGCCCTCTCCATCTTCACGACGGCGGATCCTGAGCGTTCCTGGACGCCTAATTCGGTTGCCGACTACCTGGGTGTCGGCGGAATCGGCCCCGTGCTGGTCGGCTCGCCGGAAACGGTTGCCGACGAGATCGAGCGTTGGGTGGACGTGGCGGGACTGGACGGAATCAACCTGGCCTACGCCATCACCCCGGGCTCGTTCGAGCAGTTCGTGGACCTGGTGGTTCCGGAGCTACGCAAGCGTGGCCGCGTCTGGGAAGACTACGAAGGCTCGACCCTGCGCGAATACCTTGACGGGCCGGGCAACGCCCGGGTCGCTCACAACCATCCGGCAGCGGCATACCGCGGAGCCTACGCCGGATCGCCGAGCGCAGCCGATTCCGCTGCCACCAGTACACCCGAAGCCATTCTCGGCGCCCGCTGACCAAGACACGAAGGAAGATTCCATGAGCACGACTGATACCTTGACCCGCACACCCTGGGCCGGAACGGCCGACGACGCCGAGCTCGAGCACTGGCGGGGCGTTGCACAATCCGTGGCCGACCAGCTGGCCGTCGACGTCCTGGAGCGGGACCGGGCCAACCTGCAGCCGGTCGCCGAAGCAGAGCTGCTGCGCTCCTCGGGCCTGTTGAACCTGCTGGTCCCGGCCGAATTCGGCGGGGGAGGCGGACACTTCGAGGCTGCGTTCGAAACCGTCCGCGTCCTGGCCACGGTGGACGGCTCCATCTCGCAGCTGCTGGCCTACCACTACTTCAACCAGGCCTGCATCGGGTTCTACGCCGACCCCGCCGGGCAGGCCGCCTGGTGGCGCCGTACCGTGGAGGGCAGCTGGCTCTGGGGCGACTCGGTCAACCCCGTGGACCCGACGCTGGTACTGACTCCGGAGGGTGACGGCTACCGGCTCAACGGCCTCAAGCGGTTCTCCACCGGCTCCGGTGTGGGCGACGTGATCATCATTAACGCCGCGATCGAGGGCGGTGCCGATCACGGCAAGGTCCTCGCTTTCGTGCTGGAAACATCCAGGGAAGGTCTCGAGCTCGTGGATGACTGGGACAACCTCGGTCAGCGGCTGACCGGTTCCGGCTCCGTGAAGTACACCAACGTGCCGGTTCGCCCGTCGGACATCCTCGGTGAGGTCACCGACGAGCCCATCTCCACGCTTCTCACGCCCGGCGTCCAGCTCGGCTTTGCCAACTTCTACCTCGGGGTAGCCCAGGGCGCATTGCAGCAGGGCCGCGAGATTTTGCTTGCCCGCAAGAACTCCTGGTTCCTTTCCGGCGCCGAAACCTACGCCCACGACCCGGTATTCCAGCGTGTCCTCGGCGAACTCAAGGCCCGCACGGCTGCCGTCGAAGCCCTCGCCGAGAAGCTCAACCGGCGCTATGACCGCGAGGTCGCCCGCTCCGCCAGCCTGAGCGTGCAGCAGCGCGGCGAATTCGCAGTCGCCATTGCGGAGCTCAAGGTGGTGGCCACGGAGATCGGCATCGAGGTCTCCAACCGGATCTACGAGGTGACCGGGGCCAGCTCGACTAAGAGCTCCGTCGGCCTGGACCTGTTCTGGCGCAACGTGCGTACACATTCACTGCACGATCTCGTGGACTACAAGAAGATCGAGGTCGCCGCCTACTATCTGCACGGCGAACTCCAGCCGCTCTCCCTCTATACGTAACCGTAGATGGGGGAACACCTCGAAGGGTGGGCCGGTTCGACGGAACCCGCCCACCCTTCGCGGACACGTCCGGCATCAGGATTTATTAGCGCCGTCTTCCACTTAACGCCGTTCGGATAGCCTTACGGCCAGCAGCCCGCCGACGGCGAAGGCCAGGGTCGCGGCGAGGACCAGGAGCAGCGGTGCAGACCAGCCGCCTGTCACCGAGTTGAGCCACCCGGCCAGGGGCGGCGCACAGGTGGCCGCCAGGTACCCGCCGGACTGGATGCGGGCGGAGGCTGAGGCCGCCTCTTTGTCGCTATGGGCGATCCGCGGGATGAGGGAAAAGATCGCGGTGAAGCCGCCGCCCTGGGCAATGCCGCCGATGATCGACCAGAGTACATAGGCCTCCGGCGCGATGAGCAGTCCGATCGGCAGCGTGATCCAGCAGAGCCCGATCACCGCGACCGGAATCCACGAACGGGCCCGCGCGGCCAGCAGCGGCACGCCGAACGCGCCCGCGATGGCGGCAACTTGGAACAGGGAGGCCGTGGCGCCTGACGCCGCGAGGCCCAGTCCCCGTGTCTCGGACAGCAACAGGGGCAGCCACGCGGTGGTGGCATAGTAGGCGGCGGACTGACCGCAGAACGCCAGGATCAGCAGGCCGACAATCCGCCGGTTGTGGTTCCCAGCCATCGCTGCCCCTGGGCCATCCGAAGCGGGTTCCGCCGTCGTTCGCTTGGTTTGGGTCCCCGCGGGCGCGGACTTCGCGGCGGCTGCTCGGGTGCCAAGCTGCCGCCGTCCCCACACCAGCCAGTAGGCCAAGCCTGCGGCGATGACCACGCCCCAGGATGCGATCGCCCACCGCCAGCCGAAGAGTGCCGCGAGCGGCGCGGTGCCCAGCAGGGTGGCCATCGAGCCGACGTTCATCGCGGCCGAGTATGCGCCGGTGACCGTGGAGACGTGCCGCCATGACACGTCGCGCCGGATGATGACCGGCACCACGATATTGCCGAGCGTCATGGCGATGCCGATGAGCGCGGTCCCTGCCAGTACGACGACGGCGGGGCCGGCCGAGCGGATGATCGTGCCGGCGAGTACACCGGCCAGGCACAGGACTACCGTTGCCTCCGGGCCGAAGCGGCGGATGGTGCGGGTGGCCAGCGGGGTGGCCAGGGCGAAGAGCAGCACCGGAAGTCCGGTGAGCAGGCCGGCGCCGATGGCGTTGAGGCCGGTGCCGGCCTGGATCTCGCCGATCACCGCCGTCGGGGCGATGATCGGGGCGCGCAGGTTCAGGGCCAGGACCACAATCCCGGTGATCACCCAGGGCAGGGCGGGGCGGGCGGCTGATGGGCGGTGCGTAGGAGTCTCCTTGGCGTTGGTGGGGCGTCGGCGCCGCGGGCGGAGCTGTCCGGGTCCAACAAAACCATATGCCACGCGGGACCACCGAACGTCTTCCCTGCAACTGCAGGTGGCGCTAGCCTCAAGTTGTGACCCCTGATGAACTGGCCAACCTGGCCCATCTGCGCGGCGCGCGGGACCTGATCGACCGGGACTACGCGCGGCCGCTCGATGTGCCGACGATGGCGGCCAGGGCGCTGATGTCGTCCGCCCATTTTTCCCGCCGGTTCAAGGCCGCGTACGGCGAGACGCCCTACAACTACCTGATGACCCGGCGGATCGAGCGGGCCATGGCGTTGCTGCGCTCCGGCATGAGCGTCACCGACACGTGCATGACGGTGGGGTGTACGTCGCTGGGGTCATTCAGCACGCGCTTCACCGAAATGGTGGGGGAGACTCCGAGCGCTTATCGGGGCCGGGAGCATGATGCGATGGAGGCGATGCCGCAGTGCATCGCCAAACTGCTGACCCGGCCGCCGCGGTTCGGATCGAGCAGGATTGAAGAAGCGGCAACTTCAGCGCGGACGTAGCTTGGCTACATGACTATTTCACTGCAGTACTGCCAAATCACCGTCAACGATCCCGAAGAATCCCTCCCGTTCTACCGCGACGGACTGGGAATGGAAGTCCGGAACGATGTGTCCGGCAACGGTTTCCGCTGGGTCACCCTCGGCAGCGCCGAGGAGCCCGCCGCCGAGCTTGTGCTGTCCGCGCCGCACGCCGGCCGCTCGCAGGCCGACGGCGACATCCTCCAGGAACTGCTGGTCAAGGGCGTCCTGCCGATCATCGTGTTCCGCACCGACGACCTGGACGCCGCCTTCGAGAAGCTGGTGGCTGCCGGGGGCGAAGTCCTGCAGGAGCCGATGGAGCAGCAGTGGGGGCCACGCGACTGCGCGTTCCGGGACCCCTCCGGCAACACCGTGCGGATCACGCAGAACGCCTAAGCTTCCCCTTTCCGGAACCGGCGGCCGTCCACACAAGGTGGGCGGCCGCCGTCGTACGTGGCGCAAGGTCAGGCGGGGAGGCCGAGCATCTGCGCGCTTGCTTCCCAGTGCCGGCGGACGAGGCTGTCATCGGCGGCCTGCGGATTGGTGCGGCTGATGCGGCGGCGGTCGCTGTAGTAGCGGCCGGATTCCCAGTCGATGCCGGGCGTGCCGGTGCAGAAGTAGGCGAGGTTGGCGCCGCCTTGCTCGGGCGAGATGAGGAAGCGGCTGAGCGCGGTCCGGTAGACATGGCGGAGGTAGCTGGTGGTATCCGCGGCGAAGTTGGTGGCGACGTTTCCGGGATGGAATGCCACCGCGGAGAGGCCCTGTGCGCCGTAGCGCTGATGCAGGCCGCGGGTGAAGAGGATGTTGGCGAGCTTGCTGTTGCCGTAGGCCTTGTTCGGCGTGAAACCGTTCCAGGTGTTCAGGTCGTCGATGTTGATCCGGCCGAAGAGCTTGGCCGCGACGCTTGAGGTGTTGACGATGCTGGCGCGGCTGTCGAGCAGGACTTCGAGGAGCTCGTGCGTGAGCAGGAACGGCGCCAGGTGGTTGACCTGGAACGTCTTCTCGAACCCGTCGCCGGTGCGTTCGGGGCCGGCGAAGAGACCTCCCGCGTTGTTGGCCAGGACATCGATGCGCGGGTAGCTGGCCTTCAGGGTCTTGGCGAGGGTGCGGACCTGGTGGAGGTCCTGGAAGTCGGCGGTGAACCAGTCGGCGGCCAGCGGCTTGGCCACGCGTTCGGTCTTCTCCGGTGATCGCCCGACGAGGACTACCCTGTCGCCTTGGGCATGGAGGATTTGGGCGGCGGCCGCTCCGATGCCGTCGCTCGCGCCGGTGATGACGATGGTCTTCGGTGCGGTCATGCGCGCGTTCTCCTTGGCAGAGGTGGCAGAAGTGGCAGGGACTCTCCCCTTAACCGTAAAGCCAAGCACCGCCGTCGTAATTCGGGGCAGAATGAAGCCAGTAGCCGGAACCCGACCAGGAGGCGCAAGTGGAGGATAGCGAACGCAAGGTAGTCGTGGTGGGACAGGTGGCGCGGGACCTCGTGCTGTCCATCGACGAGGTGCCGGACGAGGGCGGCTCGGCCACGGTCCGCGAGCGGCAGGAGATGCTGGGCGGCAAGGGGGCGAACCAGGGCGTTGCCTGCAGGCAGCTCGGTGCGCGCGTGGAACTGATCGGCGTTGTCGGGGATGACGCCGCAGGGCGGGAAGTGCTTGAGCAGGCCGCGGACGACGGGATTGGGATGGCGGGTGTGGTGCGGCGCGCGGGCGCGCGGACTCCACTGCTGCTGGACCTCGTCGGGCCGCCGGGTGTCCGACGGCTGGTCGAGGACGTCGATGACCAGGTGCTGCTTCGCCCCGATGACGTGGAGGCGTGCCGGGAGTCGCTGCGTTCCGCCGACGCTGTCCTGGTCCAGCTCCAGCAACCGGGCCCCGCAGTGGCCGCCGCGCTCGACGCGTGCGCGGAGGACGCCCTGGTGGTCGCCGATGGCGCGCCGGCAGATGAGGAGACCCGCCGGCGGGTGCTGGCGCGAGCGGATGTGGTGCGGGCCGACTCCGCCGAAATCCAGGCGCTTGTCGGCTGGAAACCCGATGGCGCGGAGGAAGTGGTCCGGGCGGCGCAGGAGCTTCTCGGCCAGGGCCCGCGCGTTGTCGCCCTGTCCGTTTCCGGCGGCGGAGGCGACGTTGTGGCCTGGCCGGCGGGACACGTGGTCCTGCCGCTGTTGGGTGAGGAAGCCGTGGATCCGACCGGCGGCGGCGACTCCTTCGTTGCGGCGCTGGCTATGGCGCTGCTGGCCGGAGAAACACCCGAGCTTGCCGCATGGTGGGCCGCCGTGGCGGCGGCGGACGTTGTACGAAGGCCTGGCGGCCGTCCGGAGCTTGACGCGGACCGGCTGCGTACCGAGGCGCGCCGTGCCTACGAGGAAGCTGCAGCCACGACGGGATAGCGTAGTTCTGTGGCTATCCGAACCTTCACAACGCATCCCTGGCAGGTCAGCGAAACCTCCCTCGATCCGGAATCCCTCGGAGTGGCGGAGTCCGTCTTCGCCCTGGCGAACGGCTACGTAGGATTCCGCGGAACTTTGGACGAAGGGCAGCCCAGCGCGTCGCGGGGAGTGTTCCTGGCCGGCGTCTACGAATACCACCCGCTGTCCTATCCCGAAGGCGGCTATGGGCACCCCGAGTACGGCCAGACCATGATCGGAGTGGCCGACGGGACCGTGATCCGGCTCCTGGTCGACGGCGTGCCGTTGGATGTGCGGGAGGCGTCCGAGGGGAAGCACGAACGGGTGCTAGACCTACGGGACGGCACGGTGCGACGCGAATTCGAGTGGCGCACCCCGAGCGGCGCCCGGATGCGGTTGGTTTCCACCCGCCTGGTGTCGCTGTCCCACCGCTCGGCGATGGCCATCCGCTATGAGGTGCAGGCCGTGGACCAGCCGGTGAAAGTTGCGATCCGCTCGGAACTCACGGTCAACGGCACGCCGCCGCCGGTGGACAACAGCGATCCCCGGGTAGACCAGGCATTGCGCCGCCCTTTCGAGCCCTGCCTGCGCGGCTCGCACGGAACCGGAGGCCACCTGGTGCACCGCACGCGGGGGAGCGGAACCTGTGTGGCCGCCGCCGTCGAGCATGAACTTGTCCTGCCGGAAGGCGCTGACGTGCACACCACCGATAGCGCGGACCAGATTGCCACGAGCGTCGTGGCCGAGCTGTCGCCGGGCGGAAGCGTCGGATTCGTGAAGTATGTCAGCCATGCCTGGTCGCGGGAGGATCCCGCCGCGGACCTGCGTGACCAGGCTGCGGCGGCACTCGATAGTGCGCGGCAGCTGGGCTGGGAGGGGCTGCTGGCAGAGCAGCGGCGCGTCCTCGATGACTATTGGGATGCCGCGGACGTGGAGCTTGACGGGGATCCGGAACTCCAGCACGCCCTGCGCTTCGACCTGTTCCAACTGCTGCAGGCCTCCGCGTGCGTCAACCACGCGCCGGTGGGCGCCAAGGGCCTGACCGGGTACGGCTACAGCGGGCACACGTTCTGGGACATCGACGGCTTCCTGATCCCTTCCATGGCCCTGCTGCGGCCCCAGGACGCAGTGCGGATGCTCCGCTGGCGGTCATCCGGGCTGGACCAGGCACGTGAGCGGGCGCAGGTTCTGGGACTCGAAGGCGCCTCCTTCCCGTGGCGGACTATCGACGGCGGGGAAGCCTCCGCCTACTGGCCCGCCAGTACCGCCGCGGCGCATATCAACGCCGACGTCGCCCGGGCCTTCACGTTCTGGACGGATGCCACGGGCGGAAACCTCGACGACGTCGGTGGACTGGACGTTCTCGTGGAAACCGCGCGTGTCTGGGCGCGGATGCTGCACCGCGACCACGAGGGACGCTGCCATCTGTATGGCATGACAGGTCCGGACGAGTACACCGGCGTCGTGGACGACAACGTCTTCACCAACCTCATGGCCGCGCGGAACCTGCGCTGGGCAGCCGACGCGTGCGACGACGACCCGGCGGCGGCGCAACGGCTCCAGGTAACGACGGCGGAGCTGGGGAACTGGCGGGAGGCTGCGGACTCGATGTACGTCCCGTACGACGACGTCCTCGGGGTGCATCCGGCGAACGAGGGGTTCACCACCTACCGCGAATGGGAGTTCGAGGACCGGCAGGACGCCTACCCGGTGCAGAACCATGCGCACTACGCGAAGATCTATCGGCGCCAGGTGATCAAGCAGGCAGACCTGGAGCTGGCCCTGTGGTGGTGTTCCGACGCCTTCACGCCGGAGGAAACGGCCCGGAACCTGGACTACTACGAGGCCCGCACCGTCCGCGACTCCTCCCTGTCAGCCGCAGCCCAGGCCGTGGTCTGCGCTCGCGCCGGGCACCTTGATTTGGCGCTCGCCTACCTGCGTGAGGCAGCCTTGGTGGACCTGCGCGATCTGCAGCAGGACAGCGAGCAGGGGCTGCATCTCGCGTCGCTGGCCGGAGCGTGGTTGGCCCTGGTCTGCGGTCTGGGCGGGCTGCAGCTCGAAGGCGGTGTCCTCCAGTTGGCCCCGCGGCTGCCCGAGCGGCTTGGGCGCATCGCCTTCCGCTTCCAGTGGCGGGGACACCGCCTGGGTGTGGAGACCACCGCCGCGGGCACGGTCGTCCGGCTGTTCGACGAACTCCCCGCGACACCTGGTTTTGAGACGGAGATCGTTGTGTCGATCGACGGCAAGGACTACAACGTGGCACCCGGACAGCCCGCGGTAGCTCCGCTTTGTACGCCGGATCCGCTGCTTCCGACGCCGACCCAGCCGGTGGGGCGGGCACCGGACGGGATGTAGACATCGGAACGCAAAGGCAAGCACCGCCGTCGTAATTCCTGCAATAAGGTTGGTGCATGCCCGAGATGCCCGAAGTGCAGGGACTCGTTGACTTCCTGCGGCTGAAACTCCTTCCGCCTGGCGCCGCGCCGGCCACGATCGCCCAAGTGGAGGTGCTTTCCTTCTCGGTGCTGAAAACCGCGGACGTCCCGCTGGACGCGTTGGGCGCCGAGCCGCTGTCCGGCGTCGAGCGCCGCGGTAAGTTCATAGTCCTTTCAGCTGGTGGCGTGCACTTGGTGATGCATTTGGCGAAGGCGGGGTGGCTCCGCTGGTCCGACACACTGAAACCGGGGCCGCTGCGGCCGGGCAAGGGGCCCATGGCGCTGCGCGTGCGGTTCGCGGCCGAGGGTGAGGAGAAGCCGGGGCTCGACCTGACGGAAGCCGGCACGAAGAAGTCGCTGGCTGTCTACGTGGTCAAGGATCCCCTCGACGTGCCCGGTATCGCGCGGCTGGGGCCGGACGCGCTCGATGTCGACTATGCGGCTTTCGCGGAGATCGTCACCTCGCATCGTGGCCAGATCAAGGGTCTGCTGCGGGACCAGTCGGCGATCGCCGGCATCGGCAACGCGTACAGCGACGAGATCCTGCACGCAGCGCACCTGTCACCGTTCGCCAACGCCGCCAAGCTTGATCCCGACGAGGTGACGAGGCTGTTCGAGGCCATGCACGCCGTGCTGGCGCACGCGATTGCCAGCGCTTCGGGCCGCCCCGCGGTCGAGCTGAAGGACTCGAAACGGAAAGCGATGCAGGTGCACGCCCGCACCGGCGAAGCCTGTCCGGTGTGCGGGGACACCATCCGGGAGGTGTCCTTCGCGGATTCCTCGCTGCAGTACTGTCCAACCTGCCAGACTGGAGGGAAGCTGCTGGCGGACCGAAGGACGTCGAAGTTCCTCAAATAAGCCACGGTCTCCGCGTCGTCCCGGCGCAGGCGCTCATCGCCGTAGCCGTAGGCTGGATCAAACACGTGAGTAAGCGGGAGGGTGGAATGTCTGAGACGACAGTGGCCGAGGTGATGGCCGAGCTGGCCGCGCTGGAGGATCCGAAGATGCGCGAGGCGAACGAGAAGCGCGGCGACGACCACGGCGTGAACCTCAGCAAGCTTCGGGCGGTCGCGAAGCGGCTGAAGACGCAGCAGGACCTCGCCCGCGAGCTCTGGGCGACGGACAACACCGCGGCGCGGCTGCTGGCCCTGCTGATCTGCCGGCCCAAAGCCTTCGAGCAGGACGAGCTGGACGCCATGCTGCGCGAGTCGCGGGCACCCAAGGTGCACGACTGGCTGGTGAACTACGTGGTCAAGAAGAGCCCGCACGCCGAGGAATTACGGGTGAAGTGGACCGCGGATGCGGATCCGGTGGTCGCCAGTGCTGGCTGGGCGCTGACCACCGAGCGGGTGGCGAAGAAGCCCGAGGGGCTCGACCTCGCGGGGCTGCTCGACACCATCGAAGCCGAGATGAAGGACGCGCCGGACCGCCTGCAGTGGGCCATGAATCATACGCTGGCGCAGATCGGGATAGAGCACGCCGAGCACCGTGCCCGGGCGCTCGATATCGGCGAACGCCTGGAAGTACTCAAGGACTACCCGACGCCGCCGAACTGCACCTCGCCGTTTGCGCCGAGCTGGATCAACGAGATGGTGCGCCGGCAGGCCAGCGCCTGAGGTGACTGACGCCGACAAGCCGGGTGCCGCCGTCGTTAGTCAGCTGGCGGTGGACCGCGCGGTGGAGCCGCGCACGATCAGTGAGCTCTCCAGGGTGAGCTGGGGCTGCTCGAGGTCGCGGCCTTCGATCAGGCCCCGCAGCTGTTCGCCGGCCTTGAGGCCCAGGCGGGCCGCGGGCAAGTGGACGCTGGTGAGGCCGGGGTTGCTGGTGGCGGAGTAGGGCAGGTCGTCGAAACCGGCGACGGCGAGCTCGTCCGGGATCCGCACGCCGGCCACGCGGGCTTCCTGCAGCACGCCGTACGCGTGGGTGTCGGTTGCGCAGACGACGGCGGTGACGCCGGCCTGCTGCCACTGCGGCCACGCGGCGGCAAACGCCTCGGCCGACGCCCCGACGTCGATCGTGGTGCTGATTCGGTGCGCCGGATCCACGGTCATCCCGCGCTCGGCGGCCTCCTCCAGGAACGCCGTCCGGCGGATGGCGAACGTGGCCGTGCCGGTCACGCTGTCCAGATAGGCCACGCGCTGGTGTCCGGCAGCGGCCAGATGCGCCGCGAGTTCGCGCGCGCCGTGGGCGACGTCGAGGTTGACCGACGGGGCGTAGGCTTCCAAGCCGGGCGCGTCGAGCAGCACCATGGGGCCGGTGGTGGAGAGGTCTTCGAGGAACGCGGCATCGGGGGCGTCCACCAGCAGGCCGGCCGGGCGCAGGGCGAGGATCCGGCGGATGTCGTCGGCGCGCGGGAACTCACCGGCCTCGGTGACGGAGAGCAGCAGCTGGAAGTCCGCGCCGAGCGACTCGCGGACGCCGGCGATGACCTTGGCGAAGAACGGGTTGGAAATGTCCGGCGCCACCAGGACCACGATGGAGCTGACGCCTCTCGCCAGGGAACTGCCCACGCTGTCCACCACATAGCCGAGTTCGGCGATGGCTTGCCGGACCCGGGAGATGTTGTCCTCGGAGACCCGGCCGCGCGTCTTGCCGTTGGCCACCAGGGAAACCGTCGCAGTGGAGACGCCGGCGCGTGCCGCCACCATCGCCGCGGTCACCCGCCGAGCGGGAGACAGCGACTGCTTGGGAGGGGGCGCAGAATCCATGAGCCCATGATAAGCACGCCCACACACCACAAGGCATCAAGCGCTTGACGTCACTCACGTCAAGCGTTTGACGTTACTGGAGGAGAGGTGTCACACTTCCTGTGACTGAATCCCGCCGCGGCGGGCCCCGATGACGTGGAGAGAAAACATGGACGCCACTTCCGTGACCCCTGGACCGAAGAAGATCATCCTGGACTGCGATCCGGGGCACGACGACGCCGTGGCGCTGCTCCTTGCGCATGGCAACCCGGAGATCGAGCTGCTCGCCGTGACGACCGTCGTCGGCAACCAGACGCTGGCGAAGGTCACCAAGAACGCCCTGGCCGTGGGCACCATCGCCGGCATCACCGGTGTCCCGTTCGCCGCCGGCTGCGACCGCCCGCTGGTGCGCACCATCGAAACCGCGCCGGACATCCACGGCGAGTCCGGCATGGACGGCCCCGCGCAGCCTGAATCAAACATCGAGCTGGACCCGCGCCACGCCGTCGATCTCATCATCGACACGGTCATGGCGCACGAACCCGGCACCGTGACCCTGGTCCCGACCGGCGGCCTCACCAACATCGCGATGGCAGCCCGCAAGGAGCCGCGCATCGTGGAGCGCGTCAAGGAGGTTGTCCTGATGGGCGGCGGCTACCACGTGGGCAACTGGTCCGCCGTGGCCGAATTCAACATCATCATCGACCCCGAGGCCGCGCACATCGTCTTCAACGAGAAGTGGCCCGTGGTCATGGTGGGGCTGGACCTCACGCACCAGGCGCTCGCCACCCCCGAGGTTGTCGCGCAGATCGAAACCGTCGGCACCGGCCCGGCCCGTTTTGTCCGCGAGCTGATGGACTTCTTCGCGCAGACCTACAAGGACGCGCAGGGCTTCGACTACCCGCCGGTCCACGATCCGTGCGCCGTCGCGTACGTCATCGACCCCACCGTCATGACCACCCGCAAGGTCCCGGTGGACATCGAGCTGCAGGGCAAACTGACCCTGGGCATGACGGTCGCCGACTTCCGCGCCCCCGCACCGGCGGACTGCCACACCTCCGTGGCCGTGGAGCTGGACCGCACCAAGTTCTGGAACCTGGTCACCGAAGCGCTGGTCCGGATCGGCGAGGTAGACCTCGGCACAGCCAACACCAGTACGACGGCGGCACCCGCCTGCGTAGCCCCCGTCACCACCGGGATGGCAGCGAAATGAGCGCCGTTCTCGAAGAAACCAAGACCTCCCGCGGCGGAACCACCGCCCTGATGGTCGCCCTGCTGACGGCCTGCGTGGCCTTCCAGCTCAACGCCTCCATGCTCAGCCCTGCCCTGGTCACCATGGGCGAGGAACTGCAGACCGACCAGGCCGCGATCGGCCTCTCCCAGACCTGGTTCTTCACCACCGCCGCCCTGTTCTCCCTGTTCCTGCCCCGGCTCAGCGACATCGTCGGCCGGAAGCGCATCCTCGTCGGCATGATGCTGCTGACCGCCGCAGGCTCCGTGATCGCGGCGCTGGCCCCGGACGTCACCTGGCTCTTCGTGGGCAGGATCATCCAGGGTGTCAGCGGCCCCACCGTGCCGCTGTGCCTGATAATGCTGCGCACCGCCGTGCCTAATCTGCGCACCTACGGCACGCTGATGGGCGTCATCCTCGCGGTCAACGGCGGCGTGGCCGGCGTCGATTCCTTCCTCGGCGGTTACATGGCCGAGCACTACGGCTTCCGCAGCATCTTCTGGTTCATGGTGGTCCTCGGCGTGATCGCCGCGGTCCTCGTCGCCGTCCTGACCCCCGAGAGCAAGCCGCAGGCCGGAACCCGGATGGACTGGACCGGCGTCGTCTTCATCGTTGTCGCCGTCGGCGCCCTGCTGACCGCCCTGAACGAGGCCGCCAAGCTGGTCGGTGCGTTCTCCGTGGGCACGCTGATCCTCTCGCTGGTGCTGATTGCCGTGGCCGCCGCCGCGTTCGCCGGCTTCTGGGCCACCGAAAAGCGCGCGAAAGAACCGATGGTCGAGATTGTCCACTTGCGCCAGCGCTCCACTTGGGCCCCGCTGCTGACCACGGTCCTGACCATGACCGGTATCTTCGCCGTCATCAACGGGATTGTCCCGGCCTACGTGCAGGCCGCCGCCCCCGGCTTCGGCATCGGCCCCACCGAAACCGCGCTGCTCATCCTGACTCCCTACGCGCTGCTGGGCTGGGTCTTCGGCCCCATCAGCGGCCGCCTGGCCCCGGTGCTGGGCTACACCAACGTGCTGCGCATCGGCATGATCGGCAGCATCGTGTCCCTGCTCATCATCGTGCTGTTCGGCCTGGACAGCCTGCCGCTGATGGTCGCTGGCACCGCGCTTCTCGGCATCATGTACGCCGGCACCGCGAACATCATGCTCAACGGACTCGGCGTAGTGCTCTCGCCCCCGGGCAACCCCGGCTTCCTGCCCGGCATGAACGCCGGCGCCTTCAACCTCGGCGCCGGGCTGAGCTTCCTGGTGCTGCCGGCGGTGCTCGTGGGCACCTCGGCCCTGAGCGACCGCGCCTCCTACCTCACGGTGGTGGTAGTCGGCCTGGTCATCACAGTCGCGGCCTTCGCGGCCTCGCTGCTGATCCCCAAGCCCGTCGACGCCGAGGTGGAAAAGTGAACCCGCAGGCCGGACGCATCGTCGTCGTTGGTTCGCTGAACGCGGACCTGACCATCTACACCGAGCGGCTGCCCAACCCGGGTGAAACCCTGCACGGCGAAGGCTTCGCCGTGAATCCGGGCGGCAAGAGCGCCAACCAGGCGGTGGCCGCGGGCCGGCTGGGCGGCAATGTCGCCCTGATCGGGGCCGTGGGCGAGGACTCCAACGGGGACATGCTGCTGGCCTCCGTGGCCGGGGCCGGCGTGGACGTTTCCCGCGTGCGGCGTACGGCCGATGCGGAGACCGGCGTCGCCGTCATCACCGTGGATGCCGCGGGGGAGAACAGTATCGTCATCTCCGCCGGCGCCAACGGCACGGTGGGTCCGGCGGACGTGGCCGCCGCCAAGGATGTTTTCGACGGTGCCGCCGTGGTCTGCCTCTGCCTCGAGGTCGGACTGGATGCCGTGGAGGCGGCGGCAAAAGCAGGGCACGACGCCGGCGCAACAGTGCTGCTCAACCTCTCGCCTTTCGCGCCGATACCGCAGAGCCTGGCCGAGGCCAGCGACGTGCTGCTGGTGAACGCCCACGAGGCTTCGCAGTTCTTGGATGGAGCAGAGATGCCCGGCGCCGCTGCGAATGCCGCCGCTTGGGAGCAGGTGCGGCTGAAGTTCGCCGACCACGGGCTGGACCGCGCCGTGGTCACGCTGAGCGCCCATGGCTCCGTGGTGCTGGACTCTTCCGCCGAGGAGGGGCGCCGGATCACCCGGATCACCCCCACCAAGGTCAACGCCGTGGACACCACCGGTGCCGGTGACGCCTTCACCGGCGCACTCGCGGCGCGGCTTGCGGCGGGGGAGACCTTGGCCGAGGCTGCCGCCTTCGCCTCGGTCGCAGCTGCCCTCGCCGCGACCAAGAAGGGAACCCAAGCCGCCTATCCGCGACTGGAAGACGTGGCGTGCCTGCAGTCCCGCGGCTGACATTGCCGGTCCGACGCCTGACCCTGCCGGTCCGACGCCTGACCCTGCCGGTCCCACGCCTGACATCCAAAGGCCCCGGCCTGAAGTAAGACCTCAGCCGCGGGCGGCCGCACCCTCGAACTCTGCCAGCACCTGGACCTTGGCGGCGGAGGCCGAGGTCGGGTCGAAGGTGTAGCCGATCCATTCCTTGGCCAGCCGCCGTGCCAGCTCCAGCCCGATGACCCGCTGGCCCATGGTCAGGATCTGGCAGGCGTTCGAAAGGACGGAACGCTCCACCGAGAACGAGTCATGGGCGGTGGCGGCGCGAATCCCCTCGACCTTGTTGGCGGAGATGGCCACACCGAGGCCGGTGCCGCAGAAGAGGATAGCGCGGTCGGCCAGGCCGTCGCGGATCATCTCGCCCGCGGCGATGCCGATGTACGGGTACGCCTTGGTGAAGTCTTCATCGGCGCGGTTGACACCGATGTCGACGACCTTGCCCACCCTCGGGTCCTGCCGCAGGTCCGCCAGAACCTGGTCCTTATAGTCGACGCCGGCTTCGTCCGAGCCGAGAATCACTCGCAGTGTCATGGTTTTCCTTAGCTGGCTGTGGAATGAGCAGTTGATGGCGCGGGTGCAGTAAAACGGCGTACGACGGCGGCGCTCACCATGGCGAGCGAGGTGGCACCCGGATCCGGGGTACCGATGCTTTTTTCGGCCAGCGGCCGGGCCCGGCCCTTCCGCGGTGATAAGGCAGCAGTCGCTTCGGCCGCCCCGGCCGCGGCGCGGCAGGCCTGCTCCCAAGCGGAGAACGCACCGGTGCCGCGTGCAGCCGCTTCCGTCAGGGTCCGGTGGAAGGGCAGGAGGGCATCCACCATGGTCTTGTCGCCCGGTTCCGCCTTGCCGAGCGTGAGGATGCGGTCGGTGAAGGATTGCACCGCGGTCACGAGTACTGCGGAGGAAGGGACCGAAGTATCGCCAATCGTCTCGCCGAAGGCGCGGAGTCCGGCGCCCCAAAGCACGCCGGAGGTGCCGCCGGCCTTCGCCGCCCAGGCATCTCCCGCAGCGGCGAGCACAGTTCCGGCGCCCGCACCATTGTCTGCCGCCAAAACCGCGGCGTTGAACGCGGCATCGATCCCGCGGACCATGCCCCGCCCGTGATCGCCATCGCCTGCCACGGCGTCCATATCACCCAGCCGGGTTTCAGCCTCGTGCAGGGTCAGCCGGGCAGTTTCCAAAGCCGCAACGCAATGCTGCGCAAACTCCCGGGATTCGGTCGTGGAGTCCGGAACCACGGTGCGCAACGGTTCTGCGGATTCGGCAGGATCGTCAGCGTCGGTACCGTCCACGGCGGCGGAAAGTGCGCCGCGGCGGTAGGCCGGTGTTTCGGCCGGAGCGGCCCACAGCAGCTCAAGCTCTTCATCCAGCCAGGTGACGGTGAGCGAGACCCCTGCCATGTCCAGTGACGTGACCAGCTCGCCCACCTCCGGAAGCACCAGCGTGCAACCGGCCTCGCGCAGCTGCGCGGCGACGGTACGCCAGAGGACAAAGAGCTCCTCGTGCTTGGTGGATCCCAAGCCGTTGAGGATGACGGCGATCCGGTTCCCGCCGCCGTCGGGCTTCTCGGCAAGGACCCGTGCCACAAGTTCATGTCCGAGGTCGACGGCGGAAGGCATTGCGGTATCCAACAGGCCGGGCTCGCCATGGATGCCCAGTCCGAGTCCCATCTGCCGGTCCGGGATGGCGAACAGCGGGGCGGCCGCGCCGGGGAAGGTGCAGCCGGCGAAGGCGGTGCCGATGGTGCGGGTCAGGCTGTTGGCCTTGCGGCCCAGCCGGACCACGTCGTCGAACGGAGCGCCGGCTTCTGCGGCCGCGCCCATGATCTTGAAAACCGTGAAGTCGCCGGCGATACCGCGGCGCTTGTCCGTTTCGGAGGGGACCGCCGAGGCAATGTCATCCGTGACCACAACGTTGGCGACCGGGATGCCCTCGGCCGCCAGTCTTTCGCTGGCGAGTCCGAAGTTCATCACGTCCCCGGCATAGTTGCCGTAGGTAAAAACCACGCCGGCGCCGGACGTTGCGGCCCGGGCCACCGAATACGCCTGCTGCGCCGATGGCGAGGTGAAAATGTTCCCCACCACGGCGCCGTCGGCAAAGCCGCGGCCCACCAGACCTGCGAAGGCGGGGTAATGGCCGGAGCCGCCGCCGGCAATGACGGCGACCTTCGGCTGGGCGGGACGGCGACGGCGGACAACTCCGCCGTCGACCTGGCGGACCAGGTCGGCGTGGAGATCGCAGAAGCCTTGCAGCGCCTCGTCGGCGAAGACAGCCGGGTCATTGAAGATTCTGGTCATGATGGTTTCCTCAGGGCGGGACGGATGGAGCTGGGGCCGGCGCTATGCGGCCTAGTACATGTGGCTTCCGCCGTTGATGTCGAAGGTGGAGCCGGTCAGGTAGGAGGCGTCCTCACTGGAGAGGAAGGTGATGACCGCGGCGACTTCCTCGGTGCTGCCGGTGCGGCCCAGCGGGATGTCCCGGGCGATCGCGGCTTCCAGTTCGGGGGTGGTGCCGACGCGGATGTTGGTGTCCACGGCCCCGGGGGTAACGGCGTTGATGGTCACGCCGCTGTCGCCGAGCTCCCGGGCCAGGGCCTTGGTGAAGCCGAGGATGGCCGCCTTGGCCGAGGAGTAGGGGACCTTGCCGAAGACGCCGCCGCCGCGTTGGGCGGAGACGGAGGACATGTTCACAATCCGGCCCCACTTGTTCTCCAGCATTCCGGGGAGGAAAGCCCTGGTGACCAGGTAAGTGCCGGTGGCGTTGACAGCCATGACCTTGTTCCACAGATCCAGGCTGGTCTCCAGGAACGGAACGGGGGAGGTGATGCCGGCGATGTTGGCCAACGCGCCCACCGCGGGCAGATTGCCTGCGCGGACTTCCGCCTCCACCGCGGCCTGCGCTGCGGCTACCGAATCTTCGCTGGTCACGTCGATCTCGTGGCCGAAGGAAGGCACGTTGAGCTCGTTGCCGATCTCGCGGGCCACCTTGGCGGATTTTTCGCCGTCGAGGTCCAGAACGACGACGGCCCAGCCTAGGCGGGCGTAGCGGCGCGCGGTGGCCATGCCGATGCCGCGGTCCGAGGTGGCTCCGGTAATGACGGCGGTGCGCTGGATGGTGGTCATGATGTCTCCTTGGGTGCTGTGATGCAGGGTTAGATGAGGTTGGTGATGGCTGCCGCGGCGCGGGCTGCGGCGGCAGGGCGTTGATCGTTGGTGACGTCGCGGGTCTCGAGTTCAAGTGAAAAGTGGCCGGTGTAGCCCTTGTCCGCCAGCGCCTTCAGCCCGGCGGCGAAGTCCGCCTGGCCGTTGCCGATGCTCAGGTTGATGTCCCCGGGCACCGCATCGCGCAGATGGACGTGGGCGATCCGCTCATGGAAGCGGTTGATGAAGTCTTCCGGGCTGCCGCCGGACGCGACGATATGGCTGAAGTCCATGACCAGCCCCACGCCACTGCCCACCAGCCGGTCGGTCAGCTGCTGCGCGCGCTCGGTATTGAAGCAGAGCCGGAACAAGTGCAGGGATTCAGTCCAAATTTCGACGCCGGTGCCTGCCGCCCGTACGGCGGCTGCGGTAAGTTCCGCCGCCACCAGGTCCAGGTCATCGTCAAGGGTGCCTACGGGTTCATGATCGAGCGCACCGCAGGGCAGTACCAGGGCCTGTGCCGCGGTCTGCTCGGCGAGGGAGAGCAGCATGTCCAGGTGCCGCGTCCGCTCCACCCGCGCCTGGGGACTGAGCGGCCGGTTGAGGTCGCCGACGTCGCCGTTGATCGAGCGAACCTGCAGGCCAGATTCCGCCGCGGCCTTGGCGACGGCAGCAACCGCCGGCTCGTCGAGAATGTAGGGCACGTGGTCGCAGACTGCGGGGAGCGCACCGAGGTCAATCTCCGTGAACCCGAGCCCGGCGATGGTCTCCAGCGCAGCCGGCAGATCCAAATGCCGGAAGCTGATGGTGGAGCAGCCTAAACGGGGATGGAACGTCATTCTTGGTCCCTTGCGAAAGTCGGAACGCCTCTAAGGGCCGGCGGCCAATGCATCCGCGCCTTGTGAGAAGTTGTGATGCGAACCACGCTAAAGGAGTTGACTGTCAACAGTCAACCTTTGAATAAAGTTTGTGTTGACTGTTGACATCGTTGAGTGGCGCGACTCACACTGGTTGGCATATCCTGTTGACTGTCAACAGTGCCGGAAGCGGACTCCCCCCGCTTCCGGCATCGCTTCGAAAGGTAATTCCATGGGCAACGAAGCTCTGACAATGCGCGGACCCGTTCACGGCACCAAAGACGCCAAACGCGTCGCCATCGGCTCAGGTGTCGGTGCGGTCATCGAGACCTACGACTTCATCGGCTTCGGCACCGCCGCGGCCCTCTACTTCGGCACGGCGTTCTTCCCCGGCGCGGATCCGCTGACCGGAACACTGGCGGCCTTCGCCACCCTGGGCGTGGGTTTCGCGGCCCGTCCGCTCGGCGGTATCGTCGGCGGCCACCTCGGTGACAAGGTCGGACGCAAACCGGTCCTGGTCGCCTCGCTGATCCTGATGGGCCTGGCCACCTTCGCCATCGGCCTGCTGCCCACCTACGAGCAGGTCGGGCTGCTTGCGCCGGCCTTGCTGGTTTTCGTGCGCATCATCCAGGGTTTGGCGTTCGGTGCCGAGTGGGGCGGAGCCATCCTGATGAGCTACGAACACGCCCCGTGGAAACAGAAGGGCAAGTACACGGGCATTGTCCAGGCCGGTTTCCCGGTCGGTCTGCTACTGGCCAACCTGGTCTTCCTCTTCAGCGTCCAGTTGGGCAACGAATGGGCCTGGCGCGTGCCGTTCCTGGCCAGCATTGTGCTGGTAGCTGTCGGATTGATTATCCGATCCAAGGTTCCGGAGTCCCCGGTGTTCGACGACGTCAAGGAACACGGCGAGATCGTCAAGTCCCCGATCGTCGAAGTTATCCGTACCGACTGGCGGACCATTCTCCGGGGCATTGCCCTGCGGATCGCCGAGACGGCCGGTTATGCCGTCTCCATCACCTACATGATTTCCTACCTGCACACCGCGGAACTGGCTAACAATACCGAGACCTTGACTGCCCTCTGCATCGCGTCCGGCATCGGAATCTTCGCCACCATGGCGTGGGGACGCCTCACCGATAAGATCGGCCGGCGCCCGCTCTACATCTTCTCCTGCGCCTTCGCTGTCCTGTTCGGTATCCCGATGTTCCTGATGGTCAATACCGGCATGTTCCTGTTCGTCATCGCCACGATTGTGCTCTCCTACGCTGTCTGCCAGAACTCCCTGGCCGGCGCCCAGGGAGCGTGGTTCCCGGAGCTGTTCCAGGCCAAGACCCGCGCCTCCGGTGCCTCGCTGGCTTACCAGATCTCCGCCATGGTCTCCGGCTTCACCCCGTTCATCACCACGCTGCTGTTCATTGCCCTGGGCTGGATGGGTCCGGCACTGCTGTTCAGCGCGTATGGCGCCATCGGCCTCTGGGCCGCGCTGATTACCAGGGAGACCTGGGGCAAGCGGGAACGCCAATTGGCGGACGAGGCCGAAGCTACTGCCAGTCCGGCCAAAGTAAGCATCTGATCTTTTCGCCGTCGTACTTTTTCACCTAAGGAATCCACGTTGACACTGACAACCAGCATCCACAGTCCGGAGACCACCGGGTCCCGGCGGGAACGGGCCGAGGCCGCCGCCTACCGGATCCGGCACTACGCCCTGAACATGGGGGAGGTGCAGGGCCAGGGCTACGTAGGCCAGGCCCTGGGCGCCGCCGACATGTTCGCCGCGGTGTACGCGGATCAGCTGCGCCACCGCCCCGAGGACCCGGAGTGGGAGGGCCGTGACCGGTTCCTGCTCTCCACCGGGCACTACGCCATCGGCCACTACGCTGCGCTGGCCGAAGCCGGGATCGTTCCGGTCGAGGAACTGGACACTTACGGATCGGACGATTCGCGGCTGCCGATGTCCGGCATGTCCACCTACACACCCGGTATGGAGATCTCCGGCGGATCGCTCGGACACGGCCTGACGATCGCCGTCGGTACGGCCTTGGGGCTGCGCTATCAGGGGTCCGAAGCGCGCGTGTTCAACTTCCTTTCCGACGGCGAACTGGACGAAGGCTCAACCTGGGAGGCCGCGATGGGCGCGTCCCACCACCAGCTGGGCAACCTGACGGCGATGGTGGACATCAACGCGCTGCAGGCGGACGGCAAAACCGACAGCGTGCTGCGCACCGAGCCGGTGGCGGACAAGTGGGCTGCCTGCGGCTGGTTTGTGCAGCGGGTGGACGGCAATGACATGGGCGCCCTGCTGGCGGCTTTCGACGCGGCGGCCGCCCAAGCGGGGCCCGAGGGCAAGCCCTCGGTCATCCTGTGCGACACCAAGGTTGGCCGCGGCGTGCCGCTGTTGGAGAACCGCGAAAAGGCACACTTTATGCGCATCGAGGAACACGAATGGCAGCTTTGCCGCGAGCAGCTGACCGCCGGGTACGAAGGAGAAACCAAGTGAGTACCACCGCCGCAACCCCCGCCAAGCCGCGGTTGAAGACCTCGGCGATGATCGCCTCCTTCGCCGATCCAGGGCAGAAGACCGCGCCCGCCCCGTTCGGCCACGCGCTGGTGAAGGCCGCGCAGGAGAATGAGAAGATTGTCGGTCTGACCGCGGATCTGGGCAAGTACACGGACATGCACATCTTTGCCCAGGCCTATCCGGAACGGTTCTTCCAGATGGGCATGGCCGAGCAGCTGCTCTTCGGCGCCGCGGCCGGCATGGCCCAGACCGGGCTGGTCCCGTTCGCGTCCACCTATTCAGTATTCGCCGCGCGCAGGGCCTACGACTTCCTCTGCCTGGATGCGGCCGAACCGAACCTGAACGTGAACATCGTGGGCGGCCTGCCCGGCCTGACCACCGGCTATGGCCCCTCGCACCAGGCCACCGAGGACATGGCGATCTTCCGCGGTATGCCCAACCTGACCATCGTGGACCCATGCGACTCCGTGGACATCGAGCAGGCCGTGCCGCAGCTGGCCGCCGGCGAGGGCCCCACCTACCTGCGCCTGCTGCGCGGGAACGTGCCCACCGTGCTGGATGAGTACGGCTACACCTTCGAACTGGGCAAGGCCAAGGTCCTGCGCGGCGGCGCCGACGTCGTTTTTGTTTCCAGCGGGCTGATGACCATGCGCGCGCTGCAGGCCGCGAAGGACCTGGCCGCGCACAACGTGGACGTTGCCGTGGTGCATACCCCGACCATCAAACCGTTCGACGCCGAAACCGTTCTGGCCGAGGTCAATACCGACCGGCTGGTGGTGACACTGGAGAACCACACCGTCATCGGCGGACTGTTCGAAACCGTTGCGGCCGAGGTGGTCAAGGCGGGACTGGGCAAGCGGATTGTCCCCGTTGCTCTGCCGGACGAGTTCCTGCACGCGGGCGCCCTGCCCACCCTGCACGAGCGCTACGGACTCTCCGTGGACCGCATCATTGCCACGGTTCTCCGCGAACTTGAGGTGTGATGAGTGCGGTGAGCCCCGGGGCGGCCGTAAGATCGACTGTTAACAGAACAACTGTCAACAGTCGTTCCCGGCCACCCCTGAGGAAGTTGAACACCATGGCTGCAGAATCGATGTCGCTGCTCGGGCTGGAAAAAACCAGCCTCCGGCAGCAGGCCCTGGCCGCACTGCGCCGTGCCATCACCACCGGTGAGCTGGCTCCGGGCACGCATCTGGTGGAGACCGAGTTGTCGGAGACGCTGCAGATCAGCCGCGGCACCCTCCGCGAGGCGATGCGGGAGCTGCAGCAGGAAGGCCTGATCTCCGCCGGGGCGCGCGGGCGGCTCTCGGTCCGCCACCTGGACGCCAAGGAGATCCGCGACATCTTCTCGGTCCGCGCCGCACTCGAGTCCCTGGCCGCGCGCGAGCTCTGTGCGCTGGAGGACCGCGCCAGCGTCATCAAGGAACTCCGCGCAGCCATCGACGAAATGGCCGAGGCTGCCGAAGACGGGCTGGAGGGGCGGATCGAAGCGGACCTGAACTTCCACCGGACCATGTGCCGGCTCACGGGCAACGAAACGCTGCTGCACTCCTGGCGCTCTCTGGAGGGCAACATCCGCATGTCCATCATGTTCGCCGGCCTGGAACGCGCCGTACGCAACATGGACGTCAAGCGGCACAGCGACATCGTCGACGCCCTCGAAACCGGGGATGCAACGAGGGCCACCGAGACGATTGGCGCACACATGGAAGGCGCAGCCAGCGTCCTGGTGGGCTAGTCCCGCCACAGCTCTTTCCAACGCGCGACGCCGGCCGTTCAGTTCCGTACTTACGGATCTGAACGGCCGGCGTCTTTTTGCGCTAGGTGAAAGGGGCGCCCTGGCCTAAGCCGAAGTTACGTCTGTCTGAGACGCCGGAATCCCCGTGTTTGCGGGGATTCCGGCGTTATTCGTAGGTGGTTTTCTGGCTACTTGGCCCAGGTGG
>NZ_JAODLR010000021.1 GCF_025960875.1 Crystallibacter permensis
GCCTCCGCCAGCTCATCTGGTTCCATGACCGAAAAATTAACAGAACCGGGAACGGATTAAAACCCGACACGCCACACCTAACTAAGTACTACTAGCCGCCCTGCCGCCGCGGCACAGTCCTGCCGAGTGCATAGGGCTTCCGCACCACCAAGGAGGGCTTGAGCACCTGGTGCCGATGCGGCCCCTCGCCCGCTGGCCGGCCGGCCAGCACATGGGACAGCACCGCGATAATGCGCCGGGCCGCATCGGCAACAGGCGGGGCCACACTGCTCAGGCCCACGGCAGCAGCAACCGGAGTGTCATCAAAACCGACGACGGCGGGTTCCACCTCCGGCGGCAACACCGCCCGCAACTGGGCGAAGGCACCCAAAGCCAGCGAATCGCTGGCGCAGACCAGCGCAGTGACTCCCCTCGCCAGCAAGCCGTCCACCGCCGAGGCGCCGGCCGCTACGTCGTCGTCGGTTGCTGCGCTCAACTCGTTCAGGCTTCCGCAGCTGCCGGCTGCTTCCATGGCACGGCGCCAGCCGGCCCTCCGGTCGTCCCCCAGGCCTTCGTCCGGCCGCCAGCCCAGGAAGCCGATCCGCCGGTGCCCCTGCTCGAGCAGGAATCCGGTGGCACTCTCGGTGCCGGCAGCGCCGTCGATATCCACCCAGGGATGGGCCGACTCAAACGGATCCGCCGTTCGGCTCCAGGGCCGGCCGAAGGCGGCGAAAGGAACGGCATGCTCCTGCAACCAGGCCGTCCGCGGATCTCCGGCATGAGTGCCGGTCAGCACAAAGCCATCCAGATCCGCCACGTGCAGCAGTTCGTCAATGTGGCGGATTTCTTCCTCATCATCACGCGCGCTGTAGAGGGTCAGGCGGTAGCCCGCGTCCTGGGCGGCTTCCGTCAGCGCGTGGAGAAAGCGGTCCTGAACCGCGCCGTTGATGCCGTCGGTAACAGGTGTCAGCCGCAGGCCCAGATCCATCGATCGCCGCGTGCGCAACTGGCGGGCAGCCGCACTGGGACGGTAGCCGCTCTCCTGGACGGCCTTGAGGACGCGTTCACGGGTTGCCGGCTTCACCCGCTGCGGTGCGTTGAGCACGTTGGACACTGTCTGGCGGGAGACTCCGATGGACTCGGCAAGACTGACCAGAGTGGGCTTCTTCTGTGTCATCGGGTCCCTTTTCTGCGGACTTCCGCGCTGGCTGACGCCGGCGTCCGTGCTGGCCGCTACCCAACACCGAAGACGGGGTGTTGCATCGGAGGGGGTATCTGCCAAGATGTAAACACCACAGTATGAACGTTCAAATGGGGTGTCAATGACCATCGGGGACTGACCGGCAGCTCCCTTAGGGAGCCCTTCCGCCACCCAGCACCACCGGCACGAGGCCGGCAAGTTCACGCTAATCCAAGGAGCAGCCATGGCTTTCCAGCAGCCCTACCTGCACGATCTCACCGGCGTTTTCACCGCGCCCATCCAGGTCTGGAGCGACCCGCACGGCCAGATCCGCGGCGAGGGCGCCCAAGGTGCCTACTGCGGGGATGACAGGGTTCTGGCACGGGCCGTCCTCACCGTCAACGGCCACGAGCCGGAATGGGTCTCCACCCAGCTGAAGTCCACCGAGCATGTGGATTTCATCCATTTCATCCGCGTTCCCGCCAACCTTCCGGACCCCTTGGTCTCCGTCATCCGGAGCCGCTCGGTTGATACCGGCCGGCTCGCCGAGACCCTGACGTTCAAGTCCGTACTGGCCGAACCGGTGACGCTGGATGTGAAGATGGAACTGGTCGCAGATGCCCTGCCGATGGACCAGATCAAAGCAGGCCTGGCCCTGGCCGCGGGTTCCGTTGCGCCGGAAGACCGCCGCTGGCGCTGGCGGGGCCAGGACACCAGCGCTGAGCTGACCGCGGAAGGGGCCGAGCTGGCATTCATGGGCAGCCAGGTTGTGCTTAGCTGGCGTATCACGCTCCAGCCGGGAGACGCCCTCGAGCTTGGCTGGTCGCTGGCCCTGTCCGACAAGGGCGCGCCGATGATTGCCGCCGGTGGTCAGCCGCTGCGCACCCCGTCGGTGACAGGCGACCCACGCCTCATGCGGCTGATGACGCGATCCATCAGCGATCTGAACAGCCTGCGGATCGCGGACCGGCAGCGGCCGCAGCACGCCTTCCTGGCCGCGGGCGCGCCCTGGCACCTGACCATGTTCGGCCGGGACTCCCTGATGGCTGCGCGCATGCTGCTGCCGATCGACGCCGCGACCGCCGCCGGAACCCTTCGGGCTTTGGCTGGCCGGCAGGGTACGGACGTCGTGCAGGAAACGGGCGAGGAACCCGGCAAGATCCTGCGCGAAGTCCGTCGCAGCACCTTCATCATGGGCCCCGGCGGCACGGTCATCGCGGTGCCGCCGGTCCATTACGGCAACATCGATGCCACCCCGCTGTGGATTATCCTGCTCCATGACGCGTGGCACTCGGGGATGCCGGAGGCCGAGGTCCAGGCGCTCCTGCCGCACCTCGAGGACGCCCTGGCTTGGATGCAGCACCACGGCGATTCCGACGGCGATGGTTTCCTCGAGTACGCCGGCGCTCCCGGCATCGGGCTGGCGGACCAGGGCTGGAAGGATACCGCTGGCTCGATCCGCTGGCAGGACGGCACACCGGCGGCAGGCCCCTTCGCGCTGGCCGAGGTGCAAGGCTATGCGCATGAAGCCGCTACTGTTGGGGCCGAGATGCTCGACCACTTCGGCCGGCCGGGCTCGGGCGAATGGCGGGCCTTTGCCTCCGATCTCGCGGACCGTTTCCGGGAGAAGTTCTGGTGCACCGATGACGCGGGCCCCTATCCCGCGATCGCCCTCGACGCTGATAAGAAACCGGTGGACTCCATCGCTTCCAACATGGGGCATCTGCTCGGCACCGGCCTGCTGAACGCGGAGGAAAAGGCCGCCGTCGTGACGCGGTTGATGGATCCGTCGATGTTCTCCGGCTACGGCATCCGGACCCTGTCCACCACCAATGGCGGCTACTGGCCCACCCGGTACCACGCCGGCTCCGTGTGGACCCATGACAGCGCCTGGATTCTGCTGGGCATGCTCAAAGACGGTTTCGAAGACGAGGCAGCAAAACTCGCCGGCGGCATGCTGGACGCGGCCGAAGGTTTTGACTGGCGGCTGCCGGAACTGTTTTCCGGCGATCCGGCCGACCGGAGGTGGCCGCCGGTGCCATATCCGGCGGCGTGCCGTCCGCAGGCCTGGGCCGCGGCATCAGCGGTGCCGATCGCGCAGGCACTGCGCGGCTTCAATGTCCTTGGCTAGCTGGCTGACGCGTGTGCGACGTTCGCTGGTCTGCCGCGTAGTCCACGCTGAGGTGCCGGCGGACTCTGCCGCCGGCACCTCAGGTCATAGATAGGTTAGTCAGGACACACTGGGTCCGGTAGGCCAGCGCAGCAGCGCGGCTACCTTGGTTCCTTCCGACAGCACGCCCGAGGGCACAAGGGAAACCTTGGCGTCCGTCAGGGCTGCGGCCCGCACCATGGCGGCCGGCGCCGAAATGGTGCCGAGTACCTGACCGTCCAGCGCGTTGGCCTTTTCCGTGGCGATCCACGGTTCCTTGTCCAGCGCTAACGCTTCATGGTCTACAAGCGCGGCGTCCTCAAGGATCAGCCGTTCCACCTGGGCCTGTTGCAGTGCCGTCACCACGTTGCCGTAGCCGGTTGTGGACTCCGGGTTGTCCTGGCCCTGCTGCATTTCCAGCCGGCTCAGAATTTCCTGCTGCTGCTGCGCCCAGACCTCTGCCACCAGCCGGGAGACTTCCTCCTGGAAGACCTTCTGGTCCGCGCCGCCGGTGCGGGTATGCGATTCCACCGTTGCTTCGATGGACCGGCTCGCTTCGGAAAGCTGGTTGACCACAAGCTCCCGCGCCCGGATATCCCCGGCGACGACAAGCAGGCGGGGCCGGCAGGTACTGACAACGCGGTCAATGGCACCGGCGATTTCGTCGGCGTTCTTGCGCCAGATCTCTTCGGTCCGGTGCTGGCGCCTGCCTTGCTCCCAGCCGCCGGTGGGGACCTTCTTCAGGTTTTCCTTCGAGCCTTCAACGGCATGTTCCTCGGCCACCCCGTTGCGGCGGGCATACTGCAGCCGGATCTCGCCGCCATCGCGCCCCACTTCAGCCACTACATAGGGAAAGTCATCGCCGCGCTGCTTCATCAGCGGAACCAAATCCGGCACGCTGTCCACGGAGATCTTCTCCGGTCCTGCCAGCGGCCCGGGCAGGATCTCATTGACTTCAATGTTGCCGTCACGGACCAGTACAAAGCGGCTGACCGGTGAGGGCACTCCCGTTGCCGGGGATATCGCCTCCTCGACGGCCTTCAGGTCCTGCTTGGAAATGCCTTGGCCCGAGAGCACTTCGCGGACCCGGTCCGGCAGGATGTCACCGGCCCGCAAAGTGTCCACGGTGCCGGTACTGGCGTCAACGTAAACGGTGGTCCACGGTCCGCTCTTTTTGAACAGTTCCGCGTAGGTATTGAGCTGCTCGGCCATTAGCGGTCTCCACCATCCTTTTCTGCCCTGTCAGCTTTGCCCTGCTGGGCATTCCTGATGGCTGAATCGTTCCGTATCGCATCGAGCACTTCGGGACTGTCCGTCTCGTCCGGGAAGGGTTCTGTCTCGCGGAATTCTTCTGCGTGTCCTGGTTTGCTGCCCTGGATCAGACCTTGGTCTTCATGCTTCATCTGGTCGTCCAGCTCGGAACCGTGCTTATTACTGCCCCGCTCTACCATGGTGATCTCCTTCCCACGCGGCGTACCGCGCGCTGTATCGATCGGTAATCCTCACCGTAGCACCGGCTCCAACCCCGTGGAAGAGCCCGTCCCACAACCGCAGGACCGTAAACAGAATCGGCAGAAACCGCACGTGATATCTCCCGTTCCCCGCGAAAATGTGCGCCTGTGGAGGGACACGGCCAGGGCCGCCAGCGACTGCTCTGCGGCCTGCGGCCGACGGTAACACCTGCCCCCGCATGGGAGGGCGGGGTGCGCGGCGGGCTAAAGTGGTGGGCGGGAATCGACCGCCAGTGAAGGACATCATGCATCAACGCATCCGCAATGCCAGCCTCGCCGAACGCCTCATGACTGCCGAGGAGGCCGCCTGTCTGATCAAACCGGGCATGACGGTTGCGATGAGCGGGTTCACGGGTGCGGGATACCCCAAGGCGGTCCCGCAGGCCCTGGCCGCTCTGATGGAGCGGGAGAACGACGCCGGCAGCGACTTCCGCATCAAAGTCCTGACAGGCGCTTCCACGGCACCCGAGCTGGACGGCGTACTGGCGAAGGCGAAGGGCATGGAACTGCGCCTGCCCTTCCAATCGGATCCGGCCCTGCGGGATCAGATCAACGCCGGCGATCTGGACTACATTGACATCCATCTGGGCCACGTCGCCCAGCACACCTGGTTCGGTTTCTTCGGTGCCATCGATATCGCCGTCGTCGAAGTTGCAGGCATCCTCGAAGACGGCCGCTTGATCCCCTCGTCCTCTGTGGGCAACAACAAAACCTGGCTGGAGCAGGCGGACAAGGTCATCCTCGAGGTCAACCGCTGGCAGCCGGAAGAGCTCGAAGGCATGCACGACGTCTACTACGGCACCGCCCTTCCCCCGCACCGCAAACCGATAATGCTGACCGAACCTGATGACCGGATCGGGGTGCCGTATCTGTCGGTGGACCAGGAGAAGGTCGTTGCGGTGGTCGAGACGGACGCGCCGGACCGCAACTCGCCGTTCAAGGCACCGGATGAGACCTCCCAGCAGATCGCCGGGCACATCCTTGACTTCTTCGAACATGAGATCAAGCGCGGCCGGATGCCGGAGAAGCTGTTGCCGCTGCAGTCCGGCGTGGGGAACGTTGCCAACGCCGTGCTGGCGGGTCTGGCCACCGGCGGTTACGAGGGACTGACAGCGTATACGGAGGTCATCCAGGACGGCATGCTGGACCTGCTGAAGACCGGGGTCCTGCGGATGGCCTCCGCCACCTCGTTCTCGCTCAGCGCGGCCGGCATCGAGGAGTTCAAGTCGAACATCGGCTTCTACCGCGACCGCATCCTGCTGCGCCCGCAGGAGATCTCCAACCACCCGGAGACGATCCGCCGGCTCGGCTGCATCGCGCTCAATGGCATGATCGAGTCCGACATCTACGGCAACGTCAACTCCACCCACATTGCCGGCACGAAGATGATGAACGGTATCGGCGGTTCCGGCGACTTTGCCCGTAACAGCTACCTCTCGGTTTTCATGTCGCCGAGCGTTGCCAAGGGCGGACAGATCTCCGGCATTGTTCCCATGGTCAGCCATGTGGACCACACCGAGCACGACACGATGGTGGTAGTCACCGAGCAGGGTCTGGCGGATATGCGCGGCCTCTCGCCCAAGCAGCGCGCCCGGCTGGTCATCGAGAAGTGCGCCCACCCGGACTACCGGCCCCTGCTGGAGGATTACTTCGAGCGGGCCTGCCGAGACAGCTTCGGCAAGCACACACCGCACCTCCTCGGCGAGGCATTGTCCTGGCACGAGCGTTTTGTCGAGACCGGAAGCATGCGCCCGGCGCTCTGACCACCTACAGGCAGGACAACGACGGCGGCAAGTTGCGTCGTCGTTGTTGTCTGGCAGGCGAATTAGTCGCTGCTGCCCCAGGCCTCGGCCAGCAGCCGGTAGGAGTTTTCGCGTACCTGCCGGTCGTAGGCGTAGGTGACGACCATCAACTCATTGACGCCGGTGGCTTCGACCAGCCCGCGGAGCTCGGCACTGACCGTATCCGCGGTTCCGACCGCCCCGGCGGAAAGCCGTGCCTGCACCATTGCGGCCTCACGCGGATCCCAGTCCGCCATGGCGTCCGTTCTTGGCGGCTGGACCGGACGGCGTCCACCGGTGATGATGTCCCGGACCACCTGCTGGTGCGAGGAGAACTGGAACGCGGCTTCCTCGGTGGACTCCGCCACCAGCACGTTCACGCCAGCGATTATGTACGGCTGGTCAAGCTGGGCGGTTCCGGCGTCGGGATCGAAGTACTGCTTGTACACGGCGATGGCCTCATGCAGCGATTCCGGCGCGAAGTGCGAAGCCGCGGCAAAGGGCAGGCCAAGCTGACCGGCGACAGCCGCCCCGGAGGTCGAGGAGCCCAGCACGCACATCGGCACCTGCGTATCCCGTGCGGTGAGGGCGCGCACGGCCAGGCCCTCCTGGGAGCCGAAGAACGCCTGCAGGTCGATGATTTCGCCGGCGAAGGCCTGTCCGGAGGAGTCGCCGCGGCGGAGCATGGCGGCGGTGCGTTGATCGGTCCCCGGTGCCCGGCCGAGTCCCAGGTCGATCCGGTTCGGGTACATGCTCGCCAGTGTGCCGAATTGTTCCGCGACCACCAGAGGCGCGTGGTTCGGCAGCATGATGCCGCCGGAACCTACCCGGATGCGGGACGTGCGGGAGGCAGCGAGGCTGATCAACAGGGAGGTTGCGTTGCTGACTACGCCGTAGTTGTTGTGGTGTTCAGCAAACCAGTAGCGCCGGTAGCCGGCGGCGTCGGCAACCTCGGCCAGGCGGGCACTGGCCTCTATCGCCTCCGCCACGCTCTGGCCCTGGGAAACAGGGGCCAGATCCAGCACGGAGAGGGGAACATCGGGGCGGAGGGCAAAGGCGTCGGTCACCCGGCCGATCTTACCGGCGGAACCAATCGGCCGGGTGATGCCCGCCGCTGCTGTTACAGCGGATTACCGGGCTTGCTTTCTGCGGGTACCGGACGGATCAGGCATACCTGGCTTACCGGGCCAGGTACTCCTTGTGCTGCTTGTGCGCCTCGGCCACCTGGGCACGGATCCGGTCCACGTCCTTGGCCTTGTTGCGGTACTTCGGCTCCATGTGTTCAATCTGCCGCTCTTCCTCGCGCAGCGCGTTGTAGATGCGCTCGCGCTCCGCCGGGTCCGCGGTGTAGCTGAGGTCCAGGTAGTTGACCGCGTGGCGGCGGGCGTTGTTGATGGCGGTCTGCGCCTTGCCTGCCTTGCTGAGCAGCGACGCCACGATGGTCACGACCAGCACGCCGATGATAACCGTCAGGGACAGGCCAGTGGAGATCTCGACGACCGGAACCGGCTGGCCGTCGTTGACGAACGGCAGATTGTTTTCGTGCAGGGCGTGCAGGATGAGCTTGACCCCGATGAAGGCGAGGATCGCGGCCAGGCCGTAGGACAGGTAAATCAGCCGGTCCAGCAGGCCGTCGATCAGGAAGTACAGCTGGCGCAGGCCCATCAGCGAGAACGCGGTGGCAGTAAAGACAATGTAGACGTTCTGGGTCAGGCCGAAGATGGCAGGAATCGAGTCCAGTGCGAACAGGATATCCGTTCCGCCGATCGCTACCATGACGAGCAGCATGGGGGTCAGGACCTTCTTGCCGTTCTCCACGGTGAACAGCTTGTCGCCGTCGTACTCCTCGGAAGTATGGAAGAACTTGCGGGCCAGCCGGATCATGAAGTTGTCGGCTTCGCCGCCGCCGTGGTCAGGCTTGATCAGGTTGCCGGCGGTGATCAGCAGGATGAGGCCGAAGGCGTAGAAGACCCAGGCAAAGGAGTTGATCAGCGCGGCGCCGAGGAAGATAAAGCCGGTGCGGGCAATCAGCGAAAACACAATGCCGAACAGCAGCACCTTCTGCTGGTCCTCGCGCGGCACCCGGAAGCTGGCGATGATGATCAGGAAGACAAACAGGTTGTCCACCGAGAGCGCCTTCTCCGTGATGTACCCGGCGAAATACTCCGAGCCCATTGCGGTGCCGCCATAGATCAGAACGAGAATGCCGAAGAGAATGGCGATGCCCACGTAGATGGCGGACCAAATGGCCGCTTCCTTCAACTGGGGAACGTGCGCTTTGCGGATGTGGAAGAAGTAGTCAAAGGCCAGCAGGGCCAGGATGACCACTATCGTGATGCCCCAGATCAGGGGGGAAACAGTCAAGATATGCCTGCTTTCGTAAGGTGGGTAGCAGTGAGCTGAGCAAGTCTCTCCGCCCGCCGTCCGGCTGGCCGCTGCACCCGGCGAGGCATCGGTGCCTGACGTGTTGACGAGTGCAACGCTTGGAATACTCCCTTACGCATTTTTCATTCTAACGTCGGTTTCAGCAAGAGACGAATCTTGGGTCGGCGCCGGCGCGTGGATTCTTGCTCGGTGCCTCTGCCCCGCTCGGTCATTGTGCAGATCAGGGCCAGTTGGCCCGGGGCAATAGGCGCGCGGCCTGCACTATCGATTCGCAGGGAAACTAGTTGGGGAGATGGAAACCAGCTGGCTAGACGGAAAGTACTTGCGGCGGGTACAGGTGACTGCGCGTCTCTCCGGCGGAGTCAGATGCCGTCGCCATTGCGGCCGCGCTTCTTCTTGTCCGCGCTGAGTCTGCCGGCGCCGATGGCGGCACCGACGGCAACTCCGACGATGATCCACCACCATTGGCCAGCTATCGTCGACAGCACTACACCGAGCAAAATCCCGAAGATCAGCCCCATAATCAGCGGGTCGGTTCCGGGTTTGCGGCCTCTGGATCCCTCAGCCATTGTCCCAAGGTAGCAGTGCCGCAGGTTGCTGTCAGCAGGTCCGGGCATTGTGCACGGGAGCGCGGGCGACTATGCGGCATCCCCTATGCACGTTGTGCCGCCTGTGCAACGCTAGGGAGCATGGATAGAGCCGACTTGGAACAAGCCGTGCGGCTTGCCACCGACACCGAACGGGCGGCGGCTGCGGAGTACCGGCAAGAAATTCTGGCAAGCGAAGCGGACGGCAGTGCCACGCTCACGCCGAAGGGCCGCGAGTGGGTTATCGCGTATGACGAACTGGCCGCGGCGCGGGATGCCTTGGAAGCCGACCAGCGCTGACCGGCCGTCAGCCAACCGACCGTTACCGACGAGGAAAGGCATCAATGTCTTACTTTCTGGAATATGTAATCCCCGCGGGCCAGGGCGATGGGGACTACGAGTTCCCGGTCAGCGAAGAGCACCGCGGGTATACCGTCCCTCTGACCGAGGTTGACGCGGAGGTCGTCCAGACCGACCGGTTGCCCGTCCGCACCGAGGTTTTCGGCGCAAGCCTGGACGAAGCCAAGACCGCCGCGGAAGAAATCCTCAGCAACAGCAAGGCCAGCCAGGCATCCCTCTATGACGATCCGACCGAGTCCATGCAGACCGGTGCCGGCACTCTGATCGCCAGCTACGCGCAGGGCAGCGGCTGGCAGGAGCAAACCCGGTAGCAAGTCGGGGCTAAAGCTACTCGTCGAGGATGACCTCGGATGCTTCGGTGGACCGATCCGTCACGGTCGTCGGCGCTTCCAGATGCACCGCGCCGGAGGGCAGGATCCCCGCTCCGCCGTAGCGCTCCATGACCCGCAGCTGCGCGACCACGTCTTCTCCGGCATGGGCGGCCGGCAGATCCTTCCAGAACTCGAAGCCGCCGCACTCAACCAGCTTGTCGCGGTCGTAAAGCACACAGCCGCCAACCCAAGCCACCTTGTACAACCGCCACTCGCCATCGGGAATCTCCAAGGACCGCGCAATGTGTGTCAGATTCGCCGCGTTGTGCAGCGTCCAGCGGGCGAACCGTTCATCCGTGCGGCGCACGCGCTCCGGCTTGACGGTCCCCTCCCACAGCTCAAAGGGCTCCTGCTCCTGAGGCCGTTCGTCGTCCAGGTAGGAGAGCCCCTGGACGGCCGCCCCGATAAAACCGCAGCCGGCTTCGCGGATGGCTTCGTACATCCGCGCAAGCATGCCGGGCTCCAGCCAGATGTCATTGTCCAGGAAGAGGATCAGCGGCGCGTCGGCAAGGCCCAGCAGGAAATCGCGCTGCTCCGCCATGCCTTGCCGGGGCAGATGCCGCTCCAGCCTGACCTTGCAGCCTTGGGCCCGGAGCACCCGGACCATTGCTGCAACCGCCGGATGTTCCCAGGTGGGATCGCCGTCGGTCTGGTCGCTGATGGTCACCGAGAACGCGGGCCCGTCCTGGGCGGCGAGTCCGGCCAGCGTCACGGCCAGTTCCGCCTCACGACCGTAGGTGGGGATCAGTACGTCCACGTCGGCCTGCGGCTCCTCGGGCACCGGGAGCGCCCACTGCCCCGAGTGCCTGCGGGTCATGCCCGTTCCGCCTCTTCGGCCACAGGTCCGGCCGCAGCGGTGCCTTTACCCGCGTCCGCATCTGTGCCGGTGCCGGTGGCGGTGCCGCGGATGCGGCGCACTACCGCCGTCGTCGAATGTTCGGAGACGTAGTCCAGGATGCTCACCTGTCCTCCATATGCTTCGACCGCGGGCGTCTCCTCCAGCATCTGCGGCGAATAGTCCCCGCCCTTCGCATAGATGTCCGGTTTGACGGCCTCGATGAGCGGGATGGGGGTGTCCGTATCGAACACGGTCACGTAGTCCACGCAGCTCAGCGCCGCGATGATGCCCGCGCGGTCCCCCACCGGATTGATCGGCCGGTCCGGGCCCTTGAGCCGGCGGGCGGATTCATCGCTGTTCAGCGCGACCACGAGCACATCGCCCAGCTGTTTGGCCTGGTTCAGGTAGCGCGTGTGCCCGCGGTGCAGCACATCGAAACAGCCGTTGGTCAGCACGATCCGCCGGCCCGCGGCCCGCTCGTCGCTGAGCCGCCGGGCCAGTTCCGCCTCGTCCAGTGCTGTGTCGCTGAAGCTGCCCAGATGACCGGCCAGATCCGCCGTGGTGCACACCGAGGTGCCGGGGCGGTGGACAACGACGTCGGCAGCAGCCTGCGCAAGATCCAAGCAGGTGGTCAGCTGCAGCCCGGCAGCGCGCGCGAGCGTCAGGCAAGCCACAAAGGTGTCCCCCGCGCCGGAAGCCTGCTTCTCGGTAACGGGGCGGGCCCACGTGCGGTGCGTGCCGCCGTCGTTGTTGAGCAAGATGGTGCCGTCCCGGTCCAGGGTAACGACGGCGGAGCGGGCACCTGCCGCTTCGAGCAGCTGCGCGCCGCTCGCGGCGACCAGGCCCGCCCGGTCCGAGTCCGGTTCGAAGGCGATGCCCAGGAGCCCTGCGGCTTCACCGGCGTTGGGCGTGACCAGATCCGGCTGCAACTGCGCCCAGGGCCGCGGATCGTGCGCGTCCACCACCGTCAGCCGGTCGCCGCGGTGGGCCGCCAGGGTTTCGCGGACGGCGCCGCTGAGGGCTCCGGAACCGTAGTCGCAGACCACCACGGCGGCACTGGCCAGCAGTGCCTGCGGCACCGCGGCGGCCAGCTGCTCCACCGCATCGGCAGGCACCCGCTGGGTCTGTTCGTCCATCCGCAGCATGATCTGGTCTCCGCCGATCACGCGGTACTTGGTGGTGGTGACGACCTCCGGATGTTCGATGAGGCCGGAGACGTCCACGCCGGCACCGGCCAGCAGTTCCCGTAGCCGGCCTCCGGCCTCGTCGCCGCCGGTGAGCCCGACAATCCGTACCTGCGCGCCGAGGGCAGCAAGGTTCACGGCGGTGTTGGCGGCGCCGCCGGGGGCGTACTCGCGCCGGGCCATATCAACCACGGGCGCAGGAGCCTCGCGGCAGAAACGCTCGATCCGGCCGGTGAACCAGCCGTCAAGCATGACGTCGCCGAGCACGGTGATCTGCGGGGCGGCCTCGGCCAGGCGCTGCGGCAGCCAGTCCGCGAGTCCGGAAATGCCTTCCAGCGAGCTCATCGCGTCACCCCGCCCGGCAGACCGACATGGACCACCTTGACCTGGGTGAATTCGTCCAGCAGCTCCGGACCGTAGCCGAAACCGTGCCCGCTGTCCTTGCGCGGCTGGGCCGAACCACCCGGCGCACCGCCGAAGACGGCGTTGATCTTGACCGTACCGACAGGCAGCGCTGCCACCGCGTGTTGGGCGTGCGCCATGTCGGTCGTCAGCACGGTGGCGGCCAGGCCGTACCGCCCGGCGGCCGCGCGCTGCAGCCCCTCCTCGAAGCTGTCCACCACGGACACCGGTGCCACCGGCCCAAAAGTCTCCTCGGTCATGACCGTCATGTCCTCGGTGCAGCCGAGCAGCACGGTGGCCGGATAGCGTGCGCCCGGCCCTTTGGGCAGTGCGCCGCCTTCCGTGGCCTTCGCGCCGGCCGCGAACGCCTGGGCAACCTGGGCGTGGACTTCATCGCGCAGCCTCGTATCCACCAGCGGCGCGAACTGGCCAGTGTTGCGCTTGCGGGCCTCCTCGGCGAGGGCCTTGCAGAAGGCGTCGGCCACGTCGCGGTGCACGTAGATCCGTTCCACTGAAGTGCAGATCTGGCCGCTGTTGGCGAACGCCCCAATGGCTGCCTGCTCCGCGGCCCACACCGGGTCCACGCCGGCGTCCACCAGCAGCGGATCATTGCCGCCGTTTTCGCGGATTACGTGCGCCCCGGTCAGCGCCGCCGCCTGCGCGATCCTCGTCCCGGTGGCGCTGGAGCCCACATGGGCGAAAACATCGACGCCGGGATGGCTGGTCAGCGCCGAGCCCACCTGCGGTCCGCCGTTGAGCGTGATCAGGACGTCCGGCGGCAGCACCGTGGCCAGCACCTCCCCGAGTATCGCGCCCAGGTGCGGGCAACGTTCGCTCGGCTTATGCACCACGGCGTTGCCGGTCACCAGTGCGGCGCCCAGCAGGCCCGCGGCGACGGCAACCGGATCGTTCCATGGGGTCAGCAGGACCGCGACGCCGCGCGGTTCAGCCACGGTGTAGTCGGCCGCCATCCTGGAACCCCGCAGGCTCAGCCCGCGGTGAACCGGTGCCAGTTCCGCGTACTGCCGCAGCGTTGCGGCGCCGGCATTCACGCCCTCCAGAGCCTCGGCTTCCGGCCGTCCGGTTTCGCGCGCGTTCATCAGCGCCAGCCGTTCGGCGTTGTCGCTCAGCGCAGCGGCCGCCGCATACAGCAGTTCGCCGCGGGCTGCCGGGTCCATGGCCGCCCAGCCCGGGTGCGCGGCGCGGGCCGCGGCAATCGCCTGATCCACTTCCTCGCGGCTGGCCTCCGGCACGCTGCCCACAAGACTTCCGTCGCGCGGATCGTGAATGGTGATGGCGGCGTCGGCTGACGCGCCTGTCTTGCCGGAAGTGCCGGCGGTAGCTGCTGAGTTTTCCTGCTGCAGGACTGTCTCGGAACCGGTTGTCATATCGCTCCTTTTCCAGATCGGCCCGGCCGCACACAAAAGTGCTGGCCGAACAAAGCGTTCTGCTGACTCCGTACCCCGTTGCTTGCCCATTCAGACACGGAGGATCCAACCTCTTTGAAGCACTGGCCAGCGGCGCGGAAGCGCTTTAGGGTGAAGCTCAGAACTGATACTGCCGATGCCCGCCGGCGAAGATGGAGGTACACATGGAACAGGAAATCGACGTCGACAAGGTGGCCACCGGTGGAGCGGACTTCGGCGGCGAGCGGCTCGATGCAACGGCAAGCCAAGGCCTTGTCGGCCCGCTGCTGGGTCGGTTCGACGGCGTCAAGAAGATCGCGGTACTCCGTGGCGGTGGACTCGGCGACCTGATGTTTGCCGTGCCGGCCATGCAGTCGCTGGCCGCCGCATACCCGGAGGCGACTATCACCTTGCTCGGGGCACCGTTGCATGCCGCGCTGCTGGATGGCCGGCCGGGTCCGGTGGAGCGCGTCGAGGTGCTGCCCTTTGCGCACGGCGTGCGGCCGGGACCCGAGGATTCCGCGGCGGTGGAGGAGTTCCTGGCGCGGATGCGCGAAGAGCGCTTCGATCTGGCCGTCCAGCTCCACGGCGGCGGGCGCTTTTCCAATCCGTTCCTGCTCGAGCTGCAGGCCCGGCACACCGTGGGCGCCCGGACCGAGGATGCTGCGGCCCTGGAACGCACCATCCCCTACCTCTATTACCAGCACGAGGTGCTCCGCGCGCTGGAAGTGGTCGGCCTCGCCGGTGCCGCCCCGGTAGCGCTGCAGCCCCAGTTGACGGTGCTGCCGGAGGAAGAGACGGCAGCTGCGGGCCTGCTGGACGCCGGGCGGCCCTCGCTGGTGACCATCCACCCCGGCGCCTCGGACCAACGGAGGCAATGGCCGCCGTCGTACTTTGCGCAGGTCGCCGCATGGGCGGCGCAGGACGGCTGCCAGGTCCTCCTCATCGGGGGCCCGGAGGATGCGGACGTGGCGGACACCGTGGTTTCCCAGGCGCAGGAACTGATGAACGACGCCGGCAGCATCCGTTCCGTGGCCGGGCAGCTGGGGCTCGGGGAATTGGCCGCCTTGCTGCGCGCGAGCGACGTCATGCTCGGAAACGACAGCGGGCCACGGCATCTGGCCCAGGCCGTGGGCACGCCTACGGTCGGGATCTACTGGGCCGGGAACATGATTATGGCGGGTGCGCTGGGACGAACGGTGCACCGGGTCCACATGTCCTGGATGACGCACTGCCCGGTCTGCGGATCCGATCTGACGCAGGTCGGCTGGACCGCCGAGCGCTGCGAACACGAGTTTCCGCTGACCGAGCAGATACGCCCCGAAGACGTCTACTCAGACGTCCGCCAGCTTAGGGCCACGAGTCTTCTTCTTCGTGGCAAATAACCATTTCGCGCACCTCGCAGCCCTTTGGCTGTGAGAGTGCGAAGAGGATGGCTTCGGCCACCCGCTCGGGGTCGTTGAGCCGGGAGTCGTCCTGCGGCTTGTACTGCTCCGTCCGGTCGTCGAAGAACCGGGTCTTCATGCCGGCGGGAATCATGGTGGTGACTCCGACCTGCCCGCGCGTCTCCGCTGCCAGCGCGCGGCTGAAACCGACGACGCCGAACTTCGAGGCGCAGTAGGCGGTGGCGTCCGAGACTGCCTTGATGCCCAGCGACGAGGCGACCGTGATGACCCGTCCGTGCGAGGCCATCAGGTACGGCAGCGCGGCGCGGACCACGGAGACCGTGCCCATCAGGTTCACGCCGATCACCTTGTCCCACTCATCCGCCGGGACGTCTTCCAGCCGGCCGCAGCGGTCGATGCCTGCCGCGGTGACCACGGCATCCAGCCCGTCCAGCGTTTCCGCTGCCTGCTGTACTGCCGCGGTGACGGCCTCGCGGTCGGAGACATCGACTTCCAGGCACTTCACGCCGGAGACGCGGCTGACGTCGCGGTCCAGCACCACCGGGGTGCCGCCGGCTTCACGGACTGCTTCGACGACGGCGGCGCCGAGGCCGGAGCCCCCGCCGGTGACCAAAACTCGACCGGGATTGTAGGGACTGGTAGGCGTGGATCCTGCTGGTTTCATCTGTTCCTCCTAGTGGACGTGATGGTCTTGTTGGCTAGCCGACCTTGGCCAGGGCCGCGGCCAGCTGGGTGGTGGAGCGCGCCGGATGGTAGGGAACCGTCACGGCGCGTCCGCCCCAGGTCTGCAGCAGCGCTGCTTCGGGCAGCTGGTCCGCTGTGTAGTCCCCGCCCTTGACCCAGAGGTCCGGCCGCAGCTGTTCCAGTGCGGTCTCCGGGGTCTGCTCGTCGAAGACCAGCACCGCGTCCACGCATTCCAGCGAGAGCAGCAGTTCGGCACGGTCCTGCTGGCCCATGATGGGACGGTCTTCGCCCTTGAGCCGCGTGACCGAGGCGTCCGAGTTGAGGCAGACGATCAGGCAGTCACCCAGCCCGCGGGCGGCCGCCAGGGTCCGGGCGTGGCCGGCGTGCAGCAGGTCGAAGCAGCCGCCGGTCGCCACCACGGTGCCGCCGGCTTCCCGCGTCTGCCGGGCCACCCGCAGCGCATCCACGCCGCCGCCGTGCAGCTGCTCCGGCGCGGCCTCTTCGCGCAGACTGGCCACCCCGCCGGCGGCAAGGAAGGCGGCCGCCTGTTGCACGGCGCCCTCGGCCGCGGCCGGCAGCGGCTGCCCGCCCATCAGCCCAACGGCGAGCGCGCCGGCAAAGCGGTCACCGGCACCGCAGGGATCCCCCGCCTGCACCTTGGGCGCGGGGATTACCTGCGGCAGGCCGTCGTCGGCCAGGACCAGTGCGCCGGCGCCGCCGAGCGTAACGATTACCGCCCCGCACTGCCAGGCACGGCGCAGTTCCTCCGCTGCCAGGGCAGCCTCGCGGGCACCGCCGTCCTGCTTGGTGGACAGCCCGGCTGCCCGGATCGCCTCCGGCAGGTTGGGCGTGACCGCGGTGACGCCGGGCACCGGAGTGCTTCCGGAAGGGTGCGGGTCCCAGACCACGGGTATCCTGCCGGCGAGTTCCTGCAGAAGTTCACGCAGCCGGGTATTCGCGGCCAAGCCCCGCCCGTAATCTGCCACGACCACGGCGTCGGCCTGCGCGAGGGCGGCGAGCATTCCGTCGGTCACGTCAGGAATCTTCACCTCGCCGCAGCCCTCGTCGAACCGCACAACGCACTGGCCGGCGGCCCGGATCCGGGTCTTCATCGGTGTGGGTGCGCCGGATGGGCCGGCAATGACCTCTATCCCGTCAAGGGCGCCGCGCAGCTGTCCGGAAACGCCGTCGTCGGACAGCACGGTGACCAGCCGGACGGCGTGCCCGTCGCGCTCCAGCATCCGTGCCACCAGCCCGGCACCGCCGGCCCGGTAGTCCGTCTCCGCCACATCCACCACAGGCACCGGTGCATCCGGGGAAAGCCTGCTGGCATCGCCGTGTATATCGGCGTCGAGCAGCACATCCCCCACCACCACAATGTTCTTAGGACTCATGGACGCCCCCTCCTGTCCGTACCGCGCGGACCGGCCGTGCGGCCCGAGCCGGCCGACGCGGCTCCGGCCGCCGTTTCTGCTGCCCGGCGCCGCGCCACCTCGGCGTCGAACGCCCGGCAAATGGCGTGCAGGGCCATCAGATGCCCCTCCTGCACATTGGCCGGCAGCGCATCGATGGCGATGTAGTCGTCGCAGATCCTGGTCAGCGGGTTCGGGGCGCTGCCGGTCAGCGCCCACGTGGTCACGCCCAGGCTCCGGGCGGCCTCCACCGCATTGAGCAGGTTGGCGCTCTTGCCGCTGGTGGTCAGCAGCACCAGCACGTCCCCCTCGCGCCCGTGGCCGCGCACCTGCCGGGCGAACAGCTGGTCAAAACCGTAGTCGTTGCCGATGGCGGTGACCGCGGAGGTTTCCGCATGCAGCGAGATGGCCGAGAACGCCTCCCGCTCGCCGTCGAACCGGCCCACCAGCTCGGCGGTCAGGTGCTGTGCCTCCGCGGCGGACCCGCCGTTGCCCGCGGCCAGCAGCCGTTGCCCGCCGAGCAGCCGGTCGGCCAGGTCGATACCCCAGGCCGCCAACTGCGGGGCCTGGCAGCGCAGCGAATCGACGGCCGGAGCCACCTGCCGCAGATGCTCCAGCACTGCGTCCAGGCCCCCGGCCGTTTCCTCCCCGGCACCGTCATGGTGCCCGGGGCCGGGCTCAGTAGAAGGCACGACGGCGGGACTCGGCACCGGGACGAGGGCCGGCCCCTGCGGCCGGGCGTAAGTTTCCGGATCCGACTGCGTCCTACCGGCGGCCTGGCTGCGTGCGGTTGCCTGCCGGCCGCCCGTCTGGGTGGTGGTGATCGATACTGGTCTCACAATGCTTCCCCTTCCAGCTGGCGCACTGCCCCGCTCAGGGCACCGGAGTTCCGGGCCAGGTTGTAGGCCTTTTCGGTATCGGCGGCAACACGGTCCCAAGAGTAACGGGTGCGGACCCGCTTCCGGCCGGCCCTGCCCAGCTCCTGCGCCAGCTGCGGATCCAGCAGCAGCTCCGCCAGTGCGCAGGCCACCGCATCGGGGTCCTTCGGCGGCACCTGCAGGCCCGTCTTGCGGTCCACCACCGTGTCGATCAAACCGCCGACGGACGCCGCAACCACGGGAACACCGCACGCCATGGCTTCCAGCGGCACAATGCCGAACGGCTCGTACCACGGCACGCAGACGACGGCGTCGGCGCTGCGCAGCACGGTAGGAATCTTGTCCTGCGGAATCTGGCCGCGCAGCACCACCTGGTCCGCGACACCGAGCTCGCCGGCCAGCTCCATCAAACGCCGCGCTTCGGGATCCCCCGCCAGCCCATCCGGCCCCGAAGCTCCGCCGACAACCAGCAGTTCGACGTCGTCAATCCCTTGGTCTTTCAGCAGCCGCAGCGCGCGGACCACCAGGTCAACGCCCTTGCGCGGCACCAGCCGGCCTACGCTGATGATCCGGTGGCGGCGACCGCGCGGCTCGACGTCGCCGGTGGCGCCGAACAGTTCCAGGTCCACGCCGCAGGGGGCGATGGAAATGTTGCTCCGTGGCACGCCCATGGCCGTCAGCTCGAAAACCTCGTCGGAGCAGGTTGCAATGATGCGGTCCACGTTGCGTCCCACGGACGGTTCGAGCCAGGCGCGCTGGGCGGGGCTGGTGTCCTGCGCGCCCTGGTGCCTGCGCTTGACCGTGCCGAGGGCGTGGAACGTCTGCAGTACGGGCACCGGGTAACCGGAACCGTAGTTCCGCCGGGCCGCATCGAGGGCAGCGACGCCGGACATCCAGAAATGGCCGTGGACGATATCCGGCGGGTTGCAGTCCCAGTCCGCCGAGATTCCGTCCGCCAGCTGGCCCATGAACGGCAGCAGCTCGTCCTTGGACACCGGCTCGGGCGGTCCGGCATCGATGTGGACCACTTCCACGCCGGGCCGCATCCGCACGCGCGTGGGCAGGGCCGCGTTGTCCCGCCGGGTATAAACGGTGACGGAGTGCCCGCGCTTGGCCAGGGAGGCCGAAAGGGCGGCGACGTGCACGTTCTGGCCGCCGGCGTCCACTCCTCCCAGTACGGCCAGCGGGCTGGCGTGTTCGGAAACCATGGAAATCCTCACAGCTCTCTCCTCTCGTTCGCTGCAATAACCCTGCCGGCGTGTGTCCTTGTTTCGGCCAGCACCGCGTCCCAGTTGTCCAGGAAGGCCGCCAGTCCGTGGCGCTGCAGCACGGTTTCGCGTGCTACTGCACCGCGGGCGCGGGCCTCCTCGGGTTCCTGCACCAGCCGCGCCGCTTCCCGGCGCAGCTCGTCCACATTCGTGGAGATGGCGCCGGCCTCCGGCGGAACAGCCCGGGCCGCTTCCGTGGTGGCCAGCGCGATGACAGGCATGCCCAGATGCATGGCTTCCAGCAGGGCCAGGCCCAGCGAAGTCCAGCGCAGCGGATGCACGTACGCGCGGCAGCGGGCCAGTTCGGCATGCAGCAACTTGCCCGGCAGGTCGCCGCGGACAGTCAACTGGTCGGGCCCCAGCCCGGTGGCGGAGGCGAGCTCATCCGTGCCCATGCCAAAGACCTCCAGATGGCCGGCCAGCGCGAATTCGGGCAGCAGGTCCGTGCCGGTCACGCGCCAGCGGCGGACAGGTTCGTTGACCACCACGGCCAGATGGTCCAGCTCGCCGGTATAGAGGTGTCCGGGGTCCACGACGCCGTGTTCGATCACGGTGGTGGGCGCGGTCCCGCAGTCCCAGAACAACCGGTTGAAGTGGGTCACGTGCACCACCGGAATGGATTGCTGGTCCGCCAGCGGGTGCAGGGAATTGGGAACGTCGCCCTTGGGCGTGTTGTGTTCCAGGAAAACCGCCGGAATGTCGCGGCCCGGGCGCCTTCCCAGCAGCCGCTCGCATTCGGCCAGTTCCTCCGGCCGCTGCAGCACCACAACGTCGATATCCTCCTCGCGCAGGTCCTCCGGCGCGATGTCGCGGACATTTTCGGGCCAATCGCGGCCGGCCCGGCCCAGGCCCCAGGGTCCGCCGTCGGGCGTTGCGGGCAGCAGGTATTCGTGGCGGCCGCGCACAAACGCGTCAGTCCAGCCGCCGTGGACATGCCAGAGCAGTATCTTCATGCGTTCCTCGTCTCTCTGCGGGTGGGCAAGGAAGTAACTCCGGTGGTCAGCCGCTGCACGGCCGCCACCACTTCTTCGGGTTCGACACCGGACAAGCAGGGGTGGCCCGGCACCGGGCAGACGCGGGCGCGGCTGAGCCGGCACGGCGCGTTCTGGTCCCCCAGCAGCTCCAGCGGCACTTTGTACGGCGCCCAGCGCACGGCCGGGACCACCGGGGCGAAAAGGCTGACCACGGGAGTTCCGACGGCGGCGGCCAGGTGCGCGGGACCGGTATTGCCGGTTACGACGGCGGAGGCACCGGCCAGCACGCCGGCCAGGCTGTGCAGGTCCGTCCGGCCGCCCAGGTCCAAGGCGTCCGGGCCCGCCACTGTCGCTGTCAGTTCCGTCTCCGCGGGACCGCCCGTGACCACCACGCGGTAGCCGGCGGCGATGAGCAGTTCCACCGCCGCCGCATGGTGCAGTGGCGGCCAGGCCCTTGCCGGGACGGCGGCACCGGGGTGGACGGCGATGTACGGTTCGGTTCCTACCAGCCAGGCGACATCCGGAATGTCGCGCACGCGCAGCCGTCCGTCGTCGTTAGTCGGCAGACGGTAGCCCGCGGCCGCGGCGATCTGCAAGGCGCGCTCGGCCTCCGGCTGGTCTTCGGGAAAATCTTCGCCGGGCTTGAGCCGCACATCCAGCAGCGAACCGGCATAGTCCGTGGACGCCGCGGTAATCCGTTCCACCCCGGCCAGCCGCAGCAGCATGGCCAGCGGCAGCGGGGACTGGTGGAACGACGTCAGGATCACGGCTTCCTCAACCTGCCGGCCGCGCACCCAATCGCACAGCGCGGCGACGTGGTCCTCGGTGACCGGCGGCGCCGGATCCACGATCCAGGGACTGGCCCAGGTGAACACGTCCGTCACGCCCGGCAGCAGCCGGGCCGCCGCGGTCCCCTGCGGCCCGCACAGCATCAGGACCTCGTTGGACCGCGCGCTCACACCGGCGGCCACGGCCCGGACGGCAGGGCCGGCAAGCAGCACGTCCCCCGCGCTGTCCAGCCTGGCTACCAGCACCCGGCTCATAGGCTGCCCCGCGCGACGTCGCCGTCCCGGACCAGGTCACCTTCGTGCAGGAAACCGGCTCCCAGGAGCAGCTCAAGGGCCGCCGCCAGATCCGGCGCGACCAGCTCCGCCGCGTCGATTTCCTCGGCGCGTGTCACCGGGGTCGGCACCAGCACACCGGTCGCTCCGGCTGCGGCCGCCGCCTCGACGTCGGGACCGATGTCCCCGATGAAAGCGACTTCAGACGGCTGCAGGCCAAGCCGGCGGCAGGCACTGAGGATCATCCCCGGCGCCGGCTTCCGGCACTCGCAGCCGTCCGCCGGTCCGTGCGGGCAGACTTCCCAGAGGTCGAACGGTCCCAGCAGTTCCTCGACCCGGGCATTGACCGCGTCGACCTGCGGTCGCTGCAGCAGTCCGCGGGCAATGCCGGACTGGTTGGTCAGGACGCCGCAGCGCAGTCCGGCGCGGCGGACCGCGTCAAGGGCCTCGGCGGCGCCGGGCATCGGCCGGACGTGTTGCGGGTCCGCGTTGTATGGAACGTCCACCACCAACGTGCCGTCCCGGTCGAAGAGGACGGCCTGCGGCGGATCGATAACGTGGCGACTCATACCAGCACTGTTCCCGTAGAAGCAGCGGCCTAAACACTTCCGCCGCGACTTCTTTTACTTCTTCTCCCCAGCTCTCCTGTTCCCGCCGGTCCGGCCGCGGCATGTGGCACCATAAAATCAACACCGATGGAAGGGACTTTCCACCACAATGGAGCAATTGATGCGGGACGGGCTGGAGCCCGACGGCAGGCCGGAACTGCTGGTACTGCGCGCCTTGAAGCTCGGCGATCTGCTGGTGGCGGTTCCCGCCCTGCACGCCCTGCGGCGGGCCTATCCGGACCACCGGATCATCTATGCCGCCCAGGGCTGGCTCCGTCCCATGATCGAACTGGTCGGCTCCGTGGACGATCTGCTCGATACGCACGGCCTGGATGTCCCGTTGGCGCTCTCTCCGGGTCGGGTCGATGTTGCCGTGAACCTGCATGGCAGCGGGCCGGAGAGCCGCGGCCGGATCGCGGCGCTGCAGGCCAAACGGATCATTGGCCACCTGTCCGAGGAGTGGGCCGGTCCGCGCTGGCAGGACGGCGTCCATGAGCGCGAGCGCTGGGCCCGGCTGGTCCATTGGCATGGCATTGACGCCGATCCGCTCGACTACCGGCTGCAGCCGCCTGCGGTTGCCAGCCCCCGGCCCGGTGCCGTGGTCATACACGTAGGCGCCGCCTACGGCAGCCGGCTCTGGCCGGTGGAACGCTTTGCCGAAGTCTCGCGGGAACTGGTCGCTTCGGGGCACGAGGTTCTCTTCACCGGCAGCAGCGGCGAACGGCCTCGTGCCGAAAAGGTAGCCGCCCTCGCCGGCCTCCCCCCTGAAACCGTGGTGGCAGGCGAGCTGGGACTAGCTGACTTCGCGGCGGCCGTCGCGGACGCGGCACTGGTCATTTCGGCGGACACCGGAGCCGCCCATCTCGCCTCCGCGTACGGCCGTCCCTCCGTGGTCATCTTCGGGCCGGCCCCGGTAGCCGAATGGGGGCCGCCGCCTGGACCGCACATCGTGCTGACAAACGAAGCACTTCGCGTCGGGGACACCTTTTCGGACCAGCCGGACCCGGCGCTCCTGGCCGTCAGCGTGCAGGACGTGCTGTCCGCTGTGTCCCGGCTGGGTGTCTGAGGTGCCCACCCGGGCAAGTGGGAACTAGGCAGTGCGCACTCTGGCGCCGTTGTCGGCATCGTGGTCTTCCAGCAACTGGCGCTGCAGCTTCACCAGGATCCGGGCCAGCGCACGGGAGACCTGCATCTGGGTCATCCCGACCCGCTCGCCCACCCGCTGCTGGGATTCCTCCTCGAAGTACCGGTAGTACAGCAGCTGCTGCTCGCGCCGGCTGAGCTCGCGGATGGCGCCGCGCAGCATGAGCAGCTCCTCCGCCTTGTCCAGCCTGTTGTCCGTGCCGCCCAGCGAGTCGGCCAGATTCCGGCCATCGGCATCCGCTTCCAGCGAATCCGGCCGCAGGCTGCTCTGGCAGTTCAGGGCCTCCGCTACCGACTCCCGGCTCTCGCCCAGTTCTTCCGCCAGCTCCGCCAGGAAAGGGTCCCGCCCCAGCCGCTGGGCCAGGGCCGGCCCGGCTTTCGCCGCCGCTGTGCGCAGGTCCTGGATATGGCGCGGCGGCCGGATCACCCAGCAGCTGTCCCGCAGGTACCGTTTGAGTTCGCCGGTCACCGTGGGCATCGCATAAGCGGGAAAATCCGTTCCGCGTTCAGGGTCGAAACCACGTACCGCCTTGAGCAGTCCCAACCGGGCAACCTGCTTCAGGTCATCAAGCTCGCGCCCGGTGCCCACATAACTCCGTGCAGCCGTTTCCGCGATGTCCAGGTGTCCCAGCACCAGTTCCTCTTCAAGCGCCCGGCGGAGCGATCCCTTTGCGCGCCGCGCCTGGCGAAAGAGTATCTTGTTGTTGCTGGTGGCAAGCTGCATAACCGTTGACTCTCCTGATCAGGGGAACCACGCGGCGTATCCGCGTTCCACTTCAGGGAAACATAAGCATGCTTACATATCAACGGTTCTTCGGAAAAAGTTGCCGGAAAAACTTCTCCTACCCGGGGAGAAGAAGGTATAAGCCGAAGAAGCAGTTCAAGCGCTGTGCAGGTGCAGGAGCCGCGCGGCATCGGAATAAGTATCCGCCGGCACTCTGTCCATGCGGCAGACCGGGGAAAGCTTCGGCAGTAGCAAGACAACGACGCCGACACCCTCCAGCACACAGCGCACTTCGGAATAGATGGCCGTCGCATTGGCGCTTGAGGGTCCGGGCAGGTAGCCAAGCATCTCGAGCGCCTGGGTCTCCAGGTGCCGCGCCTCGCGCAGATCCAGGGTGAGGGAGACGTCTGCCGCCAGGGAGTGCGCCCGCCGCAGAACGCACAGCAGCGCCTGGCAGCTAGCGGCGGTCAGGCAGCCCTGGACATCGATCCGCGCGGTTTTAAGATCGGCATCGAGGCCGACGACGAGCTGCAGTTTGTGATCCATTGATCAGTCCCCGAAAAAAATAAGACAATACGGGCTACATCCTTAACCCGGCCCCAAGTAAACCAGACTGTGCGGTGCATCACAAAACCGACGCGCTCAGCCACCGGAGTGTTCTGCTACCGCTTCGCTCTTCGGCTGCCTGGAATCGACAACCTTTAACCCGATCACGCAGCCGATGATCCCGAGGAGGAAAAGAACCTTCAGCAGCCCCGCGGCCTCACCGGTAAATGCCACCGCATAGGCAACGGTCAGCACCGCACCCGTACCTGTCCAGACGGCGTAAGCCGTACCGATCGGGATCCCCCGCATGGCATAGCCCAGACCCACCATGCTCAGGGACAGGGCGATAAAGAACAGCACCGTCGGTCCCGTCCGCGAAAGCCCCTCCGACGCGCCGAGGGCGGTTGCCCAGACAGCCTCAAGAACCGCGCTGATAAGCAAGATAGTCCAATACATGGCTCAACCCACCGCCTTCAGGCCTACCACGCAGCCGATAATGCCCAGCAACAGCAGCACCTTCGCCCACGAAACCGCCTCGCCGCCGAAGGCCATCGAGTAGGCGGCCGTGAGCACGGCCCCCACTCCGACCCAGACCGCGTAAGCGGTACCGACCGGGATCGCCGTCATCGCGTAGGCCAGACCGGCCATGCTCACGGTCATCGCCACGAAAAACGTGACCGTCGGCCACAGTCGCCGGAAGTTCTTGGAGAGCCCCAGCGCCGTCGCCCACACCGCTTCGAGCACACCGGACAGGATCAGTATTACCCATTCCATCGGAAATCCTTTGGCCAGTCTTGTCGCTCACCGGGTACTGATCCGTCGTCCGGAGACCTGCAGTTTCGAGGTCTTGTTAAGAAGATATCAACGTACGACGGCGGTGGGTGGGTTTGGTCGCCAACCTCACCACCAGAAGCGGCCAACCTTGCCCGAAGGAGCGGCACGCGTGGCACGATGGACAAATGGAGAACCCGGAGCCGCCGGACAGCCACCGGCTCAACGCCGGTGCGCCGACGGAAGCCGACATCGATCAATACCGCCTGCTCAGCGCCAATGCTGCCGCCGGCGTCGGTGTTGTCTCCACCAGTTGGCGCGGGCGGGACTACGCTGCCACGGTCACCGGCCATCTGTCGGTCTCCTACGATCCGCCCACCATGCTGGTCAGTCTTTACGGTGAGTCCCGCATCGCCGAGGCAGTTACCGGTAGCGGGATGTGGGCACTGAGCCTGCTCACCGGCAGCCAGCGCGGTATCGCGAATTGGCTGGCCAGTCCCGGGACACCGCTGGAGGGGCTGCTGACCCAGGTCCCGTACCGGCGCGGGGCCGCCTCGGGCGCCGTCATCGTCGATCACGCCCTGGCCCATTTCGAACTACGGACCACGCAGATCCACCCAGCCGCGACGCACCTGCTGGTCGTCGGCGAAGTGCTCGCGATGGGCTCCGCCGCATCGGGTGCGGATGAACTCGACCCGCTTGTCCATTTCGGTTCCGCCTACTACCGGCTGGACCGCTGATAACAGAGGATCAGGTGATCATGACCGCAGCGAGCAGCACAGGAAGTCCCCGGGACAACCGCAAGTTCCCGCCGCCGGACAGCGACCGCAAGCCCGGTTCCCCCACCGACCTGACCAAGCCCGCCTGGGGCTACATCGTCAAGCGCACCATCCGTGAGTTCAGCTCGGACCGCTGCACCGATCTGGCGGCAGCCATGACCTACTTTGCAGTCTTGTCCGTCTTCCCCGGGCTGCTCGCCGTCGTCTCGCTGCTCGGCGTCGTCGGCCAGGGGGAAGCCACAACCCGGGCCATCATCGAGATGCTGGAACGGCTGGGTGCGCCAGAAAACGCCGTCGGCCTTATCGAAGGGCCGATTAATCAGCTCACCACATCCACCGCGGCCGGGCTGACGTTGGCCGTTGGTGTCATCGGTGCTGTCTGGACGGCGTCCGGCTATGTGCGGTCCTTCGGCCGGGCCATGAACAACATTTATGAGGTGCCCGAGGGCCGGCCGATCTGGAAGCTCTACCCGATCATGCTGGGCATAACACTCTCGCTGATCATCGCCGTGGTCCTGATGATGCTGCTCTTCCTGCTCTCCGGCCAGGTGGCCGAAACCATCGGCAGCATGATCGGCCTCGGCGATACAGCACTCCTCACCTGGAACATCGCCAAGTGGCCGCTGATGGTGCTGCTGCTGGTAGTCATGATCGCTTTGTTGTACTACGCGACGCCGAATGTGCAGCAACCCAAATTCCGGTGGATCAGTATCGGGGCTTTCGTCGCCATCCTCGTTATGGCCGCGGCTACCGCAGGTTTCGGTTTCTACGTCTCAAACTTCGGCAGCTACAACGCGACCTATGGCACCATCGGCGGCGTGATCGTGCTGCTGTTGTGGATTTGGATCATGAATGTGGTCCTGCTCTTCGGCGCGGAGCTGGATGCGGAAATAGAACGCGGCCGCCAGTTGCAGGCGGGTATCGAAGCGGAGGAAAAATTGCGCCTGCCCCCGCGGGACACTCGCCAAACCCTGAGGCTCCGTGACAAGGAACTCGAGCTGGTCAACGACGGCCGCGAACTACGGCATATCCATTCACACACTAATTACCGGGAGGGCTGAACTTCTTCGGCTACCTCGTCCTTGGCGTCGCGGGCATCGAGCTCGACCCGCAGTTCTTCGCTTCGGAATTCGGTTTCCGGATCCGGTGATCCCAGCTGCAGGTATTCCCGTTCCACTTGGCGCAGAATGCGGCTGTTGAGAATTTCCAACTCCGAATCCGGCACTTTGCTAAGGTCCTGCGGAAAGCCTTCCTCTGGGGGAAGGAGGCGCTTCGGGGCCATGGTTCACTCCAATAATTTTCAAGAGAGCCACAGGCTGTTGCTTAACCTGAATTCTGAAAGTAGCAGAAGCAGAAGAACTCCACAATGATTCTGAGTGCGGGTTGACCTACCCGCCAGAAACATTTAGTCTGCACGCCCGCACCGATGCTTTGAAGCGCAGCTCCCCGCTGCGAGCGGGAATTTCAATGAATCCTTGCATCAGCAACTCCGTTCGGTCCCGGCTCGGAACTCGCAAGCCATAACGACGGAATAACAATATGACTGCGGACGGCGGCCATTCTCAGCCAGATTTCGCCGCACAGAAAGCCGTGTAGGAAAGCGTCATCGGGATCAGAACGGCGGCGGGTGCGCTTCTTCGTGGGACAGCAGAGGAAGTTGCTTCAGCGCGATCAAATTGGCCGGTTGAAACGGATCCTGAGGATCAGGCTGTGGCGGCTCCTGCTCCGCAAGTTGGCGAAGATCGTGCGCCCGGCTCCCCTGCCCGCTTCCCGGACGGAACCCTTGGTGGTCCGACCGCGCGCTTGATCGCCTGCTTGCCAGTGGAATCAGCGGGCCGATTGGCTCCGGGGTATCGAGATATCGGTGCCCGGTAGGGGCCACCCATTCCAGCACACCGCCGTCCAGCTGCCGGCATTTCCAACCGGCCAAGTGCTTCAGGTCATGGTGCAGTTTGCAGAGACAAGCGAGATTGAGCAGCCATGACAAGCCCCCGTCTTCCCACGCCACCGTGTGATCCGTTTCGCAGCTTGCGGCCGGCCGGTCGCAGTTGGGGAATCGGCAGCGCTTGTCCCGGAACTGGACCCAACGCTTGACTGCCTTGGGTGGGATGCGTTTCTTCGCCGCAGCGCGGACGAATTTGCCATCATCCGAGACAAGGACCGGCAGCCAGCTTTTGGCGAATCCGGCCAGTTCCCGGGCCAGCGACGGTGGGAGCGGGCCATACCCGGCCAAGTCGGCCGGTGCCTCGGACAGACCGAGCAAGGTTTCCAGAGAAACCGTGACGCTCAGGCCGGTGATGTTGATGGTCCCGCATGATCCGGATTTGGTCGTTCCGGCTTTCCCCGTCGGTACCGGCTCGTCGCTGGCCGGCTGTTGTTCGGGGGCTTCTAGCGGCATAGCCTCCGGGTTGAGCAGCATCTCGCAGAATACGTCCGCCCGCAACTGGGGCAGCGTCCGGGATTCCTCCGGGCCCTGCAGCGCACGGGCGCCGGCCTCGACGCGGTCCTGGATCATCGCTGCGGAATGTGCCGGAATCCGTGCGTAGCAGTCAGCCATACCGTCCGGCTGCGGCACGAAGAACACTTCGCGTTCGGCTGCAGCCCGGTGAAAGCGGATTTCCAGTGGCTCAGGGTGAAGCGCATCCCGATGCTTTTCGGCGAACTTCGCCAGCCTGCCCCGTGTCAGAGAAGGCGCTTTCGGCAGCACTGCTGCTTCAAAATCGGCCAGCACGGCGTCGGGCAGACTGGTTGCAGCCCGCGCAATCGCTGTGGCCCGCTGCTGATCCAGCCGGCCGGCCTGCATGGCATCTGCCGTGCCGGGCAGGAAATCATGAATGAATTTGGCTTCCTTGAGGGCTTTACGGGCCGACTGGTTCGGCATGGCCAGGGCGGCTGCAATTTCCCCCGCGGCGAATTTGGAAATGCCTTCCTCCCCAGGGCCATCAAGCTGCGGCCTCAGTTCCGCAAAGCGGTTAAGGCCGGCCGATTGCAGGGAGTCCGTCCAAGCGCGATGCCTCGCGGCAGCCTTCAGGAACTCGATGGCATCGTCGTCGTCGAGTGAGTCCGGATCGATCGAAGCCAGCAGTTCCCCCAGCTTGGCCGGCGGCAGAATCTCCCAGCTGCCGACGAGCCGTTCCACCGCGGATTGGCTGTTGATCATGGCCTCCACGGCCGCTTCCGCGAGAGCCTTGTAGAGGCCGCGCTCCAGCACGGAACCCCGGGGTTTGTCCGAAGGCAACTCGGTCCGCATCGCGTTGTCCGTGCTCATGGTCTTACGCTATCCGCTGCCTCTGACACTATCCGGGCAAGGAAGCCCCAGGAACGCATCGGCGAAGTTCAGCGAGAGCAGCTGAACGCGGACGACGCCGGCGTCATCCTTTCCGCCATTCTCCACTGGTGATATGGGAGCCGGCCTGCGGTCCCATTTGCAGCATGCCGCCGTCCACCGCCCAGGAAGCCCCGGTTACGTAGCTGGCTTCCTGGGATGCGAGGAACCCAATCACTGCCGCTACTTCCCGGGCGTCCCCGGGCCTGCCCAACGGGATGCCCGGGCGGTCCTTCGCCCGGGGATCTTCGTCCGTCTGCCCCGTCATGGGCGTAGCGATCTCCCCGGGTGCAACGGCGTTCGCGGTGACGCGGTGCTCGCCCAGCTCCAGCGCCATGGTTTTTATCAGCCCGCCCAAACCGTGTTTTGCGGCGTCGTAGGCAGCGGACCCCACGCGCGGCTGGTGTTCATGCACGCTGGTCACGGCAATGATCCGCCCGCCATTACCCGCCGAAACCATCCGCCGGGCTGCCCGCTGCATGCAGACGAATGCGCCGTCGAGGTCGGTGGCCACTACCTGGCGCCAGGTCTCGTAGCTGGTATCCAGGAACGGTTCGCTGGCTCCGGTGCCCGCATTGTTGACGAAGACGTCAAGCCCGCCCAGCTCCTCCGCGAGACTATCGACGACGTCGCCGCAATCAGGCAACTCGGTGGCATCCAGCCGGGCAACGGCGGCCCGCCGTCCCCAGGCGCGGACCTCCGCAGCGGTGTCCTCCGCGCCTGCTTCGTCCCGGTGCCAGGTCACGCCGATGTCCAGGCCGGCTTCCGCGAGGGCGACGGCGGTTGCGCGCCCGATGCCTGAATCCGAGCCGGTCACGATTGCTGTTCTGGGTTTGAACTCGCTCATACGCCCATTGTTTCCATGCCCTCGCCGAAGGCACTACCCCTTCCCGGAAAATGGCTAGGTGGCGCAGATCATAGGACGTTTGCGCGCGATATGAAAACATGGACTATGCGTCCAATGCAACACTCCAGCAAGCTCCAGAACGTCCGGTATGAATTGCGCGGGCCCATCCTGCATGCGGCCAAGAAGATGGAAGCCGAAGGGCAGCGTATTCTGCGCATGAACCTTGGTGACCCTGCGCCGTTCGGGCTGGAAGCGCCGGAGTCGATTGTCGTGGACATGATCCACCATTTGCGCGAGGCCCAGGGCTACAGCGATTCCAAGGGCATCTTTTCGGCCCGCACGGCCATTTCGCAGTACTACCAAACCAAAGGCCTGATGCAGATCGGCGTCGAGGATATCTTCATCGGCAACGGCGTCAGCGAACTGATCTCCATGACGTTGCAGGCTTTCCTGGAAAACGGGGACGAGATCCTCATCCCCGCCCCGGACTACCCGCTCTGGACGGCATCCGTCACTCTTAGCGGCGGCGAGGCCGTCCATTACCTCTGCGATGAAGACAACAACTGGTGGCCGGATATGGCGGATCTGGAAGCGAAGATCACGGAGCGCACCCGCGGCATCGTCATTATCAATCCGAACAACCCCACCGGTGCCGTCTACCCGCGGCACATCATGGAGCAGTTCGTCGAGCTGGCGCGGAAGTACGACCTGGTGCTTTTCTCGGACGAGATCTACGAAAAGATCACCTACGAAGACGCGGTCCATATCCATACGGCTTCGGTAGCCGACGACGTTGCCGTCCTGACCTTCAGCGGCCTGTCCAAGGCGTACCGGATGCCTGGCTACCGCGCCGGCTGGGTGGCCATCACCGGCCCGCGCGCCGCCACTGCCGCGTACCGCGAGTCGCTGGAACTGCTGGCTTCGCTGCGGTTGTGCGCCAACGTTCCCGCCCAGCACGCCATCCAGACCTCACTGGGCGGCTACCAAAGCATTAACGATCTGGTGCGGACCGGCGGGCGGCTGCGTGAGCAGCGGGACCGGGCCTGCGAGCTGCTCAACGCGATACCCGGAGTGAGCTGCGTTCCCGCCGCCGGTGCGATGTATCTGTTCCCGAAGCTGGATCCGGAGATCTACCCCTTCGGCAGTGATGAACAGTTCGTCCTGGACCTGCTGGAGGAACAGAAAATCCTGGTCTCGCACGGCACCGCCTTCCACTGGCCAACCCCGGACCATTTCCGGTTCGTCATCCTGCCCTCGGTGAATGAAATCGAAGAAGCAGTGCGCCGCATTTCCTCGTTCCTGGCCCTTTACCGCAAGAAGGCGGCAGCCGCTGCACAGACCGCCACGGCACAGTTGTCGCTGACGGCCATGGCCCAAGCGCAGTCGCAGGTCCAGGCGCAGGCACAGGCAAGGGCGGCCGCCAGCAAACGCCCGGCATAGCAGCTGGACGCGGCGTACTCCCGTAAGGGGCAACGGCAACTGGGCGCCCCACGCTTCCCCACACTTCCCCCAAGATGCAACTGGTAGGCTTCGGCTCACTACCAAATGTGCCTTGGGGGAAATGTGCGCAGAAGTTTTGTACTGGCCCCAACCTCTACTCACGGAGGCAATGATGCCCGTTGTCCGTCATAATCCCGCCGCGTCGCAGTTCGACATCTATGACAACGGCGTGGTGGCCGGCTACCTCAGGTATCGCATGGAGGGCAGCGAGATCTGGTTCCTGACGACAACGATCATGCCGCGCTACCAGGGCAAGGACTTCGAGACCGAGCTCATCCGCAGCGTGCTCGACGACGCGCACCATCGCAGGTTGGGCGTCCTCCCGTTCTGTCCCGAAGTGCGAAAGTTCATCGCCGGCAATCCGCAGTACCTCCAACTGGTTCCGCCGGCCCAGTTAGGCAGCTTCAAACTGGGTCCTGCCAGCGCACCAACAACGTAGCTGTCCAGCGACGGCTTGCCAGTGCAGACCTGCAGGTTCAAGGCAGCTCAGAGCCACTTCAAACGCTTGAACACAAAATAAAGCCCGACGCCGATGGCCACCATGAGCGCAATCGCGAAGGGATAGCCGAAGGCCCATGCGAGCTCCGGCATGTAGTCAAAGTTCATGCCGTAGACGGCACCCACCAGGGTCGGGGCGAAGAGGATGGCGGCCCAGGACGAGATCCGCTTGACCTCCTCGTTCTGCGCCAGGCTGGTCTCCGTCAGCCGGGTCATCTCCTCGTTCTGCCGCTGCGCCACGAGAGTGGAATGAACGCTCAGGGCATTCTGGAGCAGGGCGCGGAAGGCGTTGACGCGGTCCACCACGCGGATGACATGGTCATGGACGTCGCGCAGCCGCTGCTGCAGTTCGAGTTCCACGTCGTACTTTTCGGATCCGCGCTCCAGCGACTCGAGCATCTGGTCCAGCGGCTGGGTGGCCCGTTGGAATTCGATTACTTCGCGGTGTAGTTCGTAGATCCGCCGTGTAACGTCCGGGTTCCCGCCGAAGAGGTCGTCTTCGATCTCATCGATGTCGTTTTCCAGGCCAGCCACCACCGGCGCATATTCATCCACAACCTGATCCAGGATCGCGTACAAAACTGCCTGCGTACCTTTGGCGAGAAGTTCCGGGCTGGCTTCCATCCGCCGTCGTACTTTGGCCAGTCCCGGCGATTCGGCATGGCGGACGGTGACCACAAAGTCCGGGCCCACGAAGATGTGCAGCTCGCCGAACTCCACTTTCTCCACGTCGTCGAGGTAGCGGGCCGGGCGGAGCACCATAAAGAGGGTGGTGCCGTAGCGTTCCAGCTTGGCGCGCTGATGCCCGGACAGCGCGTCCTCCACGGACAGCTCGTGCAGGTCGAACTCGCGGGCAACGGTGCGGATATCCTCGGCGTTCGGCCGGTACAAACCGATCCAGGCCATGCCCTGGTGCTCCCGCAGCAGCTCGAACGTCTCGTCCAGGCTTCCCGGGCTCGCCGTGCGGTGGCCCTCCACATATACCGCATTGTCCACCAATGACATCCGCTGTCCCTTCTTCAGGTGCCTTGTCGCCCGCCGGGGCGGTTGGAACCATGCCAATCTACCGCGTCGGCGCCCGCGCAAGGACATCAGGTAAATTCCGAATGAATTCCTGCCCGTGCCCATAGCGCGGCGCCGCTCCCGTCAGCGAAGGTGGGGAGGGCAACACATCCAACCCGCACGGAGGCACCAATGGATTCGGCCCGCATTGAAGACTGGGACCTGCTCCCGGGGACCCTCGTGGAAGTCCGCCTGCGTGGCGGTACAGTGCGTGCCGGAAGGGTGGACGCTGTCTCGCTCGAGGCCGAAGTCCTGTGGCTGGCCAATGACGGGGCGCATCCCCGGCAGCTCTTCGAGAAGGCCGAAGGGTACGAAGTTTGGCTCTGCGGCGGGGATGAAGACAGCCCCGGTCTTCCCGAGCGCGAGCTGCAGGTCTAGCGTTATCCCATGGACTGGAAACTTGAGCTAGTTGCCGTACCCGTCAGCGATGTTGATCGGGCGAAGAAGTTCTACGTTGAGCAGGTCGGATTCAACGCGGACCACGACCACCGGGTCAGTGAAGACCTGCGTTTCGTCCAGCTCACGCCGAAGGGTTCGGCCTGCTCCATCGTGATGGGAACGGGCATCACGGACATGGCTCCGGGCTCACAGAAGGGGTTGCAGATCGTGGTCGACGACGCCGCAGCCGCCCGGGATGAACTGCGCGGACGCGGGGTCGAGACGAGCGACGTGGACGTGCAGCCGTGGGGCCACTTCGTCTACTTCAGCGATCCGGACGGCAATACGTGGGCGCTGCAGCAGATGCCGCCGCGGGATAGGGCATAAGAGTACGACGGCGGGACGCGCCAGGGCTGCCGGCTGCGGTTGGCACGGTCCGGCCAGCGTCAGCTCTGCTCCAGCTCCCGCGCCTGCCGCAGCCAGTCCGCGAACAGCTGTTCGTCCACATATTGTTCGGAGGCGAGCTTCACGGACGCCATCTGCCGGGATCCTGCCTCGAGTTTGCCTGACGGGTCGGTGATCTGCTGGCCCTTCCAGAGCCCGAAGGTCACATACTTCGAATAGGCCTTAAGCAGCGCGACTGGTTCGCCGTCCATGAACCACACCGGGTGGCCGTGCCACATCCGGGACTCCGCCTCCGGCAGGCCCGCATCGATGACCCTCCGGGCCTTGGCCGCAGCTTCCTTCAGTCCCTCGTCCAAACCGCCGATGTACTCGTCGATGGTGTCAGCCACTTTGGGGTCCCCGCTTTTCTGTGTCCGGAGCGATCCGGCCCGTGCCGGCTGTTCGGATAAAGACTCTTACCCCTGCCAGCAGGTGTCAAGGACAGGGGCAACCTACCGGACGAAGAAAAGGAAAAGAAAAAGTGGAGCAGCGGGAATAAACCCGCCTCTCCTGCTGGTTGTCAAATATTGAGACTGCAAACCGGTCCCGTGAGTACAGCCTCGTGCCGGCAGAGTTTCTGCGGTGAATGTCATTCCCGCACTTTGCCGCGGCTTTCCTCGAGACCGGCCGGTTTGCCTGCTTGTTGCGCTACCCCCACTTAGCCGGGGCCCGGTGTCCTTTGTGACGCCGCTGGTCGCTGGTGCTGCTGCCCTATTTACCGATCGATACAGGAGGTCTTATGACACTACCGACCATCACTGCCACCCCCACCAGGATCCGGAATCTCGGTGCGCTGCGCCGCGGTGACGCCATTGAAGCAAGGATCCAGAACGACGTTCAGTACCGCGGGCGGGTTGTCCGCACCGCACCCGGCGTCGGCTTGGTGTGGATCCGCGAGGACGACGGCGGCGACCGCCGCACGGTCAGTCAGTCCGATTATTCAATTTGGCGGGTTCCCGAGGTCGCATAGGCGCGGCTTCCACCCGTAGAAAAAGGTCCCCGTGGCCGGCTGTGAGAACAGCCAAGCCACCGGGACCTTTGTTGTTTCAGCGACGGGAAGACGGGCTGCCTGGCGATGGCAAGCCCAAACCTGCTATCGCGCCGAAACCACTATCGGCTCCTCCCGCAGGTCCTTGCCCTTGGTCTCCGGGATGGTGAAGATGAACGCCACGCTGACCAGCAGCAGGGTCACGGTGTAGAACGCGAAGGCGTTGGGGCCGGCGTTGGCGGTCAGCCAGCTGTTCAGGTACGGGGCCGTACCGCCGAAGATGGCCACGCAGATGGAGTAAGGAACACCGACGCCGATGGTGCGGATACTGGTGGGGAACAGTTCGGCGTAGACGGCCGGGACAATGGCCGCGCTGCCCGCAATGAAGACCAGCATGACGGACATGGACACCACAAGCTGCCACGGCGAGTCCTGCAGCAGCCAGGTCATCGGGAAATGCATGGTGGCCGCTCCGATGGAGCTGATCCACAGCACCGGCTTACGGCCGATCTTGTCGGAGACCTTGCCCCAGATGGGAAGCGCGATCAGGAAGACAATGTTGGCGATGACTCCGGACCACAAGGCTGCGCCGCGGTCCATGCCCAGGCTCGTCGACGCGTACGTCGGGGCGACAATGCCCCAAGTGTAGTAAACAACGGTCAGGCCGACGGTGAGACCGATGACCTGCAGCGCCTGTTTGCGGTAACGGACGATCTGCGGCCACATCGGCTCGCGCTTCTCCTGCGTGGTCTCCTGCTCGAAGAGGTCGGTTTCCTTCATCCGGGTCCGCATGACCAGGCCGTAGAGACCGAGTGCTGCGCCAAGCAGGAACGGGATGCGCCAGCCCCAGGCGAGCATCTGCTCGCTGTTGAGGACAAGGGTCAGCACCGCACCGAGCAGGATGCCGAAGAGGGTGCCCACCGTGCCGGAGGTGTAGATCAAGGTCGCCCAGAAGCCGCGCTTTTCCTTCGGCGCCATCTCCGAGAGATAGGTCTGCGAGGACGGCAGTTCGCCGCCATGCGCCAGGCCCTGGATCAGCCTGGCGACCAGCAGGGTCACGGAGGCAAGGGCGCCCATCGCGGCATACGTTGGAGCGATGCCGATGAGCAGGCTGCCCACCGATGCCAAGGCCACTGCCAGCGTCATGGAGTACTTGCGGCCGATGCGGTCTCCCAACCAGCCGAAGACGAATCCGCCAAGGGGCCGGGCGAGGAAGCCCACGGCGAAAATCGCCAGGGTCGCCAGCACGGCGGAGGCCGGATCCTCATTATTGAAGAGCTGGCCGGCGAAGAACGGGGCGAAGGTCGCGTAGACGGCCCAGTCGTACCATTCGATGGCATTGCCGACGCCGGTGCCGAGGAGGGTCCGGCGCGCACTGACCACCGGCTGCGGCGGCAGGTGCTTGGCCGGGTGCCCGGGATGGGCCGGGTTGGTTTTCGCGTTCGTTGTCATGGGTGGCTCCTGGGGAAGGACGGTCGGGAGGGGTTCTTGGTTTGTCAGCGGGTCCGGCCGGCGGCGAGCTCGGCGATCCGGGTCAGCGCCAGCTCGGCGTAGAGGGCGGTCCCGTCTGCCAGTACGTTGTCGTCGAAGGTGGCGAACGGCGAGTGGTTAAAGGGGGCGGCGCGGTGGTCTTCGCCGGGAGCGGCAGCCGAGAGGCAGATGAAACTGCCCGGCACCTCGGCCAGCACCCGGGAGAAGTCCTCGGAACCGCCCAGCGGCTGGGCCATCCGCGAGTACCGCTCGTCGCCGAAGAGCGAGGTGATGATCCGTTCGGCGTTGTGAGTCTCGTCCACATCCGTGACGGTCAGCGGGTATTCGGGCTGGTAGTCCACGGTAACGGCGAGTCCGTGCGCTGCGGCAATGCCCTCCAGCAGCTGCGGAACCGCCGTCATCATTTTCTCCCGCGAGGCCTCCGAGAAGGTTCGGACCGTGGCCTCGAAGCGGGCGCTTTCCGGGATGACATTCCGCTTGGTGCCGGCCTGCAGCAGCCCGACGGTGAGCACTACCGGGTCGAACATGTTGAACTGGCGGGTGATCATGACCTGCAGGGCCGTCACCATTTCGGAGACCGCGGTGACCGGATCCTTCGCACTGTGTGGGGCAGAACCGTGGCCTCCTGCGCCGTGCACCGTCACGAACAGCCCGTCCGAGGCGGACATCAGGATGTCCGGCTTGGTGAAGAACCGGGCATTGGGCTCCAGTCCAGCCATCACATGCATCCCGAAAGCTGCGTCGGGACGTTTACCGGCGGCATCCAGCACACCTTCGCGGATCATGACCCCGGCGCCGTCGCAGCCCTCCTCCCCCGGCTGGAACATCAGCACGACGTCGCCGGCCAGCTGGTGCCGGCGCTCGGCGAGCAGGGTGGCGGCACCGGCGAGCATCGCGGTGTGCAGGTCGTGGCCGCAGGCGTGCATGGCGCCGTCGATGCGGGAGCTGTAGTCCACACCGGTGGTTTCCTGGACGGGCAGGCCATCCATGTCGCCGCGCAGCAGCACCACGGGACGCTCACCAGACGCGGAACTTCCGGCACCGGCTGCTGCAGCGTCGTCGTTCCTTGCGGCGGGCTGGTCCAGGCCTGCGGTGCCGCGAAGAACCGCGGTCACGGACGTGGTGTCCTGGCCGAGGGTGATTTCAAACGGCAGGCCATGGAGGGCTTCCAGGACCTTCTCCTGCGTGCGGGGCAGGTCCAGGCCAATCTCCGGCTCCTGATGTAGCCGGTGACGCAGCCGGACGATTTCATCCTGCAGCTCACGGGCATCCGCTATGACGGTCATGGGTACCATTATTCAGTGACCGGACTCACAAGCGGCTAAAATCCAAGAAAACAACATCAAAGCTTTCCAATTCCGAAGAATCGATCACCACAGCCCCATGGATCTCAGCGACGACGACAGAGCGCTCATCAATTTGCTGCAACTGGCACCACGGATCAGCTGGACCGACGCCGCAGCGGTCCTGGACCGGCACCCGGGGACGTTGGCGGCGCATTGGCAGCGGTTGCGGGCCGGCGGTCTGGCCTGGATCACCGCGCATCTGCTAGGCGATCCGGATGAAATGACGCTCAGCTTCGTGGACGCCGACTGCGAGTTGAGCCGGCGGCAGGAAGTCGAGGACGCGCTGTGCGCCATCCCGGAAGTTGTCTCGCTGGAAGAATCCGCCCGGAACCGGGATCTTGTCCTGACCGTGGTGACGCCAAGTTGGGCGGCGTTCACGCGTACCGTCCTGCCCCAACTGGCACAGATACCCGGCCTGGTCCGCTACCAAAGCGGAGTCTGCACCGCCCTGCATACCGGCGCGGACTCCTGGGAACTGGACGCGCTCAGCCCACAGCAGCGCGCCCGCTTCCGGAAACTCCAACCGCCTCCGGGGCGCACCTTCGCGGGTCCGCCGCCGTCGTCGTACTGGCCTATTGTCCAGGAGCTGAGCCGCAACGGCCGCGCCACCGCAACGGAGGTCGCGCAGGCCATTGGGCTGCATCCGGTCACCGCGCGCCGCCAGCTCAACCGGGTGCTTGAGTCCGGCACGCTGGCCTTCCGCTGCGAGGTGGCGCAGGATTACTCCGGCTTCCCGGTCAGCTGCCAGTGGTTTGTGGACGTGCCGCCGGACCAACGGCTCCGTGCCGCGGCCGTGCTGCGGCAGATCGGGCAGCTGCGCCTGTGCGCATCCACCACCGGAACCAGCAACTTCACGTTCATCATGTGGCTGCGCTCGGCCTCCGATGTCACGGACATCGAAGCGGATTTCCTCGCCGCCGTGCCAGGTGCACGCATTGTGGAGAGTTCACTGACCGTCAAGTTCGTCAAGCGCGTGGGATGGATGCTCAACACGGACACCACGGCGACGGGCGAAGTGGTGGTGCCCCGCCCACCAGCCGGTTGAGCTGGGCGGCTGAGTTGTGCGGCTGACCGGCTGGCTAGGACGTTGGCTGGCCGGCTTTCATCCGGCTCAGGCCACCCGGCCGAGCCGACGTGCCACGTCCACGGCCGGTTCCGCCGTCGCGTCCGGAAAGCCGACGCCGGCCCACAACGACATCAGTTGCGGATCCTGTGCCTCGGTTGCCGCGGCACGGACGGCACGCGTGAGCTGGTTGACCTGCGGGTAGACCGCCGGGGCATACTTGCTGAAGCCGCGGATGAAGTCATTCTCCAGCCCGCGGGCCAGCCGCCCGGAGAAGGCCCGGGTGAGCGCGGTCGAGCTGAAACGGGCGTCGATCAGCGCGTCCTTGTAGAACTTGGCAGCGCCGGATTCCGGCGTGCGCAGGAACGCAGTGCCGGCCTGCGCCGCTACAGCCCCCAGTTCCAGCGCCCGCCCGGTTTGGGCCGGGGAGCTGATTCCGCCGGCAGCCACCAGAGGAAGGCCGACGGCGGCACGCATCTCGGGCAGCAACGTCTCCAGCGTCTGGTCATTGGGTTCGGCCCGAACGGTGAACGTCGAGCGATGTCCGCCCGCTTCCGCGGACTGCACTACCAGTACGTCGCAGCCGCGCGCCTCGGCGGCACGGGCGTCCTGCGCGTCCGTGACCATGGCCCACACGGAAATGCCGGCCCGGTGCAGTTTGTCGACCGTCTCTTCATCCGGCAGTCCGAAGGTGAACGAGACAACTGCCGGCCGCGCTTCAACCAGCAGTTCCAGCTTGCTGGCATAGTCGTCGGTGTCCTGCCAGTCCGGCTCCGGTACCGCGGCCTCCAGGAACTCGGCGAGCCGGCGCCGGTAGGCTTCAACAGCGTCGATGTCTTCGGCGGCCGGTTCCCCGGCGGTGCTCGCGGGCACGAAGAGGTTCACCCCGAATGGTTTGTCCGTCAGCGCGCGCAGGTGCGCGATCTCCTCGGCAACCTTGCCCCGCGCTTTCAGGGCGCCGGCCAGAAAACCCAGCCCGCCGGCGTCGTTCACTGCCGCGGCCAATGCAGGGGTGGACGGACCTCCCGCCATCGGGGCGGCGACGACGGGCAGTTTAAGTTCGGCTGGAGTCCACATAACCGAAGACTACCTAACCGCCGGCTGCCGCCACATCTTCGCGTACCAGTTCGGCGTTGACGGAGACGGCCACCCGGTAGGCATCCCCGGCGGCAGCGATGAGCTGGGCGGAAGGATCATTGGCGTTGCCTACGGCCCAGACCCCATCGATATCCGTCTTCCCGATTCCGTCGGTGGTGATGCAGCCGTCCTCGGCCCGGCCGCAGCCCAGCGACGACACAACCGGCGAATCGACCGCGGCATCAGGTTCGACGAACAGGGCCTGGCAACCAACGCGCTGCCCGTCTGCCAGTTCGAGCGCGGCGAGGGCATCGCCTTCAATGACCAGCCTCGTCACCTCCCCCGGCACAATCGCCACGTCCCGGGCTGCGAGCCGCCGGCGCTGGACGTCATCCGGTTCCCCGGAAGTGTGCGTGAACAGCGTGACGTGCCGGGACCATTGGCGGACCAGCAGGGCCTGCTCGAAGGAAGTATCGCCGGTGGCGAGGACGCCGAGCTTGCGGTCGCGGACCTCCCACCCGTGGCAGTAGGGGCACTGCAGCAGGTCCTTGCCCCAACGGCCGTCGGCGCCGGCCAGCTCCGGGAGTACGTCGCGCAGCCCCGTGGCCAGGATGAGATGCCGCCCGCGCACCCGGCTGCCGTCGTCGAGCACCGCGGCGCGAGCTTCGGTAATGTCCACCACGGTCCCTTCGATCAGGTCAACGCCGTAGCCGCGGACCTCCTCGCGCGCCAGACGGAGCAGCTCCGCCGGGGTGGTCCCGTCCCGGGTGAGGAAACCGTGGGCGTGCGAGGCCAGCTGATTGCGCGGAGCGCCGGCATCCACCACGGCTACCCTGCGTCGCGCGCGACCGAGCACCAGCGCTGCACTGAGGCCGGCGACACCGCCGCCGATGATGACGACGTCGTACTCCTGTTTCTGCGCAGAGGTCATGGACCAGTCTTACCGTTCCGGCCTTCTTCGGGCCAGCCCTCGACCATCCGGCTCCGGCTGGCTACGTTGGAAGCATGGCTATTGATGACGAGGTACAACAGAACCGAACCCGGCTTCTGGCCATTGTGAGCGGGCAGGTCCAAGGGGTCGGCTTCCGCTACTGGACGCGGGAACAGGCCGAGCAGCTTGACCTGCACGGTGCCGCCATGAACCAGCCCGACGGCTCCGTCAAGATCGTCGCCGAGGGCCTGAAGGCAGCGGTCGAGGATTTCCTGGCGCGGCTGGATTCGGGCAACAGCCCCGGGCAGGTTCAAAATATCGACGCCACGTATTCACGGGCCACCGGAGAGTTCACGCGCTTCGGGGTCGGTTAGCCGGATGCTCTGGCACTTCGGTTGGGCCCGTGGCACGCTGAATGTGCGGAAGCACTTGGAGCACAACTAGCTACGGAGACTTGCATCGTGAAATCTACATCCAACCTTCTGACCATCGGGCTTGCTACCGTGGCCCTCGGTTTGAGTGCGTGCGGCGCTCCCGAGGGCGCCGGCGAAGGGCCGGGAGTCGGGCCGGCGACGGAAACCTTTTCGCCGGAGGCATCCGAAAGCGCCGGAAGTGCTTCTGCGATGCCCACGGGAGAGCTTGGCTCGGGCACCTTTGCCGAGTATTCCGAAGGGGCGGTCGCGGTGACCTACAACCCGTCCAGGGTGCCCGAAGGTTCCTCGGCACAGGTCGACCTGGAGGAGGCCGAGGGCAGCACCACCGTGTCCCTGTCCGTCGAAGGACTGGAGCCGGACATGATGTACGGCGCCCATGTCCATGTAGGCGCCTGCGGCGAGGATCCGGACGACGCCGGCCCTCACTACCAGAACGAGCAGGACCCCGAGACCCCGTCCACGAACCCGCAGTACGCCAATCCGGAGAACGAAATCTGGCTGGACTTCAGCACGGATCCCGAAGGCAATGCCAAAGCTCAAAGCAGTGTTGACTGGCAGCTGAGGGAGGGCGAGGGCCGCTCCGTGGTCATCCACGCCATGCACACCAAAACGGAAGAAGGCGAAGCCGGCACCGCAGGCGACCGTCTGGCCTGCATCACCATCCGCTGACGCTAACGCCTACGGCAGGCTCACGCAGGCCAACAGGTCGCCGTCGGCGTCCAACCCGCCGATGTCCCCCATTGTCGGGTGGTAGTACTCAAACCAGGTTTGGGCTTCAGCGTGCGTGCCGAAGTCCGAACAGTTCACGCTGCGTGCAGGTGCAGGCAGCGGGCCGGTGCCGCCCGGTGCTGCGTTGCCCCCTTCCGGCGCGGGCGTCCGTGCCGGGGCACTGGCGGTGGGTGCCCTAGCCGCCGGAGCCCCCGCCTGGGCGAGGGGTTCCTCCACGAGGGCTGAACCGGCAGCAGCTTCATCCGGGCAGTCGGCCAGGATCCGTTCCATCGCGTCATGCTCTGCCATCGTCACCCAGAGCGAGTAGGCGGCCTTGACCGAGATCTGCCGGGAGACGTAAGCGCACCGGAAGGACTTGTTCTGCGGCAGCCAGGTGGCGGCGTCGCCGTCGGACTTCTGGCTGTTCATCCGGTGAGTCGTCGCCAACAGGTTCAGCGGATCGTTCGCCAGCAAGGTGCGCTGTTCAAGGGTCAGCTGCTGCGCGCCCTTCTGCCAGGCATCGCTGAGCGCCACCACGTGGTCCACCGGGACCAGCGCGCTGGTCTCCTGGCCGCGGGTGAATTCCACCGTCCGCCCCGAGTACGGATCCTGGAGCACGCCGCTGATCACGCGGCAGGATTCGTTATTGCGGAAAGTGGGCGAGCCCAGATCGCGCGCGAGGATGTCGTTCCGGGTGTCGCAGCCGTTGCGGTCCACGTCCGCCCAGGCCTGCCCGAATTCGTCGCGGTCATACCCGGTCTTCGGTGCGCGGCCCTTGATCGGCAGGGTTTCCAGCAGCGCGAGCGCGGCAATATCGGGCTCCTGCCGGTCCGGCGGCTCGGCCGGTTCCGGTTCGGGGCTTGGCTCCGGAGCAGTCGCCTTCGCCGGCGCCGGACCCTCTGTCGCGGAAGGCTCAGCCGACGACGACGGCGTTGGCACCGCCGCTGCCGATGTTTGGCTTGGCACCGGGCTGCTGTGGCCCCTGCTTTCCTCCGCGTCCGCCGACGTTCCAGCGATCAGCCAGAGAACCAGCAGCACAACGATAAGAAAACCGGCCGCGATGAACCGCCGACGTGGCCTCACGGCCGCTTGCTTCTCCCCCACGGAACTCTTCCCCCAACTCATACGGACTTCCCCTACACAGTACCGCGCGGTTCCGACAATCTTCGGGGACTAGGCCCACTCCTTCGGGGTCAATCAGCCGCCGCCGGCCCCCGCGGGGCAGGCGCGCGGTTAGACTCGGATCAAGCACTGTCAGCACGAAACCTGAGGACGCACATGACCGAGCCATCGCACACGTCCCGGCGCGCCGCCGTCGTGCTTAATCCCATCAAGCCGACCACCGTGGACATCCGGGATCTGGTGTCAAAAATCAGTGCAGACGAGGGGTGGGACGAGCCGCTCTGGCTGGAAACCACCAAGGAAGACCCGGGCCACGGCATGGCTCAGCAGGCTCTGGACGAGGGCGTGGATCTGGTGATCGCTGCCGGTGGCGACGGAACGGTTCGCTGCGTCGCCGAAGAACTTGCCGGCACTGACACGCCGCTGGGGCTGCTGCCCTTGGGAACCGGAAACCTGCTGGCGCGCAACCTCGATCTTGACGTCGATGACCCCGAGGGCTCCGTACGGGTCGCCATCACCGGCACCGAACGCCGTCTTGACGTCGTCCATGTGACGGTCGACCGCGCCATCGAGGCGCACGTTTTCCTGGTCATGGCGGGCCTGGGCTTCGATGCGGCGATGATGGGCGACACCCGCGACGACCTCAAGGACAAGGTCGGCTGGCTGGCCTACGTAGACGCTGGAATCCGCAATCTGCCCGGCAAGCCGCAGCGGACCAAGATCACCATCGACGGCGGAAAGCCCATCGGCCGCCGGCTACGCAGCGTCATGGGCGGCAATTGCGGCAAAATCATGGGCGGGCTGGAAATCTTCCCCGGGGCCAAGATCGACGACGGGCTGCTGGAAATCATGACCGTGGCACCGCACGGGACGTTCGGCTGGCTTGGGGTGGCCGCCAAGTTACTCCGGCGAGGCAAAGGCAAGGACCCTTCGATCGAGTATTTCCAGTGCAAGTCCGCCGTGATTGAAACGCAGGAACCGCAGGACATCGAGATCGACGGCGACTATCTGGGCAAGGGCACGCATATCGCCATGCGCGTTGAACCCAACTCCCTGCGGGTGCGGATGCCGTACGGCAAGAAGGATCCGGCCATCCTGACCAGCCCCGAGCCCTAAGCTGCCCGGCTGGGCTCAGGCAGCGGGACGATGCTCTTCGAGCAGCCGGACGGCCATCTTCCGGGCACGGCTGGCCGCCTGCCGGTCCCCTTCGGCGGCCAGAATGATGGAGCCCTTCATCAGCAGGTGCCAGGAGTTGGCAAACGCTTCGGTGTCGGCCAGACCCGCCTCATCGCCCCACCGCCGCAACTGGTTGCGGATCCTGCCCAGATACTCAACGCAGGCTTGGCCTAGCGGATGGCCTGCACCCATCTCCAAGAGCACGTTGACGAAGGAACAGGCTTCAAAATCCTCGCGCTGGAACCACTCATCGAAGACGTCAAAAACGGCCAGCAGCCGCCGTTCCGCAGTGTCGCCTCTACGCATGGCTTCGGCGACCACGTAGCCCGTGGTCCACACATGGTCCCTGCGTTCCAGGAACGCCAGCGCCAGGTCGTCCTTGGAGGGGAAATGGCGGTAGAAGGTGGCCTTGGCCACGCCGGATTCGCGGATCAGCTCGTCAACGCCGACGTCCCGGATGCCCCGCCGCGAAAACAGCTTGTAGGCAGCGGTGAGGATCCGCTCCCTTGGATCAAGGCGAACGACGGCGGGTGCCCCGGTTTCGGCACGACCATCAGCATCGATCCGTAGTGTCATGGAACACATTGTAGCGGGTAGACAGACCTGTCTTTCTTTCCGGCACCCAATATGAAAGACTGATCCTGCAGCGCGCGGCTTGCCGCCCGAACCCCCAACCGGGCGCCCCGCGCGTAAGCCCTCGGCAGAGACCCCCAACTTCTGCCGAGGGCTCTCTGCTTTAACCGGATGCTTGTCTTCCCACGGGCGGGAAGAGGACCATGTAAGTAGGGCTTGCGAAGAGAGTCCTTGCCGATTTCGATCCGTTTCAGTAGACGCTGATGTATGGGCACAGATCACCCGGTCCATCAGCGGCCACCTGCAATGACCGGGCACCGCCCGCCCATTGCAATTTCGCTCGACGTAACCACAAAAGGCAACGTCATCAGAAAAGGAAAGTTGTCATGCCCGAGTTCATGGATGTGCATCACAACATGGTTGGCATCACCGCAGAGGCACTCAAGGAGGCCCATAACGCGGACCTTGCCATTCAGGATGATGAAAAGGTGGAATTCAAAAAGGCGTGGGCCGATCCGGAGAGCGGGGTTGTCTACTGCCTCTCCGAAGCACCGTCGGCCGAAGCCGTCCAGCGTATCCACGAGCGCGCCGGCCATCGCGCCGACGAAGTGCACCCTGTACCGCTCGTCGTCTGAGGTCCTTGCCAGCGCATTAAACAGAGGAACCGCTCCCACTGGGGGAACGGTTCCTCTACGTTTGGCTCTTTCAATGACCCGCGGACTATGCCTTGACCGCGAGGACCGGGCACTCTGCCTGCAGCAGGATCCGTTGCGCGGTGCTGCCCATGATCAGCTTGCCCACCGGAGTCCGCTTGCGCAGCCCGATCACGATCAAGTCCGCCCGATGCGTTTCCGCCGCATCGAGCACCTCATCCGCAGCATCGTTCCCGCCCATGGGCTGAAGCAGGATGTGTTCCACCCCGGAGGCCGCCAGCCGGCTGTCCAGCGCTTGGGCAGCATCGGACTGGACAAACCGCTGGTCCACGAAGACGTCCCCGCGGGTCGAGTTCACTACGACCAGCGGCGCTTTGGCGTTGGCCGCTTCGCTGATGGCCCGTTCCAGTGCGGCTTCGCCTTCCGGCGTGGGGATGTAGCCCACCACTATGCTCATGATCGCTCCCGTTCATTTTGGATCTTGTCGGAGCGGTGGCGCCCTGCGGGTTCCGCGGGATCGCCGCCGCTGCTGCCGGCATGCTCCGGCAGGGCACTGCCCGTGTCCTTGTCATGCTCCTTGTCATGGTCACTGTCATTGTCGCCGTTGGCATAACCATTGGCCACGCCGCCGTCGTCGTCGGTTGCAGCGGTTTCATCCGGAGTCTGCGGGACGTTGCCGAGGAGGACCGACTCCGGCCGGCGTTTGCGGATGATCTTCAGTGCCAGCGGTGCGAGCAGTACCAGTGCCACGATGATGTAAACAACGACGGCGACCGGCTCGCTCCACAGGCCGGAGATGTCTCCGGCGCTCAGCTGCAGCGTGGTGCGCAGCGACTCCTCGGCGCGCGGGCCGAGGATGAGGCCGATAACCAGGGGCAGCACCGGCATCCCGTAGCGTCGCATGGCGAAGCCGAGCAGGCCGAGCAGCAGCAGGATCACCAGGTCGAATGCCTGCAGGTTGACTGCGTAGGCGCCCAGGGTAGCGAAGAACAGGATGCCGGCATAGAGGTAGGGGCGCGGCAGCTGCAGCAGCTTGGCCCAGACCGGCGCCAGCGGCAGGTTGATCAGCAGCAGCAGGGTGTTGCCGATGAACAGGCTGGCGATCAGCGCCCACACCAGCTGCGGCTCGCTGTCAAAGAGCAGCGGTCCGGGCTGGATGCCGAACTGGATGAAGGCAGCCAGCATGACGGCTGCTGTGGCGTTCGTCGGCAGGCCCAGGGCCAGCAACGGAGTCAGGGTACCGGCGGCCGAGGCATTGTTGGCTGCCTCGGGGCCGGCAACTCCCTCGATCGCGCCGTGGCCGAATTCCTCCGGGTGCTTGGAGAGCTTCTTCTCCGTGACGTAGGAGAGGAACGTGGGAATCTCGGCGCCGCCGGCCGGCAGGGCGCCGAACGGGAAACCGTAGGCGGTACCGCGCAGCCAGGGCTTCCAGGACCGCTTCCAGTCCTGCTTGCCCATCCAGGGCCGGCCCACCGGAATGGTTTGCATTGGCTTGCGCCGCAGATGCGCGGCGATCCAGAGGGCTTCGCCCACCGCGAAGATCGCGACGGCGACAACCACGATGTCCAGCCCGTCCACCAGCAGCGGCTGGCCGAAGATGAGGCGCTGCTGCCCGGTGACCGGGTCCGCGCCGACCAGGCCGATGGCCAGGCCGATACCGAGGGCGGAAAAACCGCGCAGCTTGGAACCACCGAGCACTGCGGTCACAGCAATGAGGGCCAGGACAATGATGGCCAGATAACTGGGGTCGCCGAGGCTGACGGCGAAGTCCACCACAACCGGGGCGCAGGCCACGAGCAGGGCGGTGCCGATGGTGCCGGCAACGAAGGAGCCGATGGCGGCTGTCGCCAGCGCCTGTGCGGCCCGGCCGGACTTGGCCATCTTGTGGCCTTCGATCGCGGTGATGACCGTGGACGATTCGCCCGGGGTGTTCAGCAGGATCGAGGTGGTGGATCCGCCGTACATGCCGCCGTAGTAGATGCCGGCGAACATGATGAACGCACTGGTCGGCTCCAGCGAGTAGGTGACCGGCAACAGCAGGGCCACCGCCATGGCAGGTCCGATGCCGGGCAGCACGCCGACCGCGGTACCCAGCAGCACGCCGATGAAGGCGTACAGCAGGTTGATCGGCGTTGCCGCCGTCGAGAATCCCTGCATCAGCAGGTCGAATGTCTCCATTTAGAGCACTCCTTCCAAGAGCCCGGCCGGCAGTTTGATGCCCAGGCCGAGGTAGAACCCGTAGAAGGTACCCACGGCCATGACCACGGAGATGACGGCGTCACGGATATAGCGGCGGCTGCCCAGCGCCCAGACACTGCCCCAGAAGAGGAGGGTTCCGGAGATGACCCAGCCGACGGTGTCGATCAGGGCTATGTTGAGCACGAAGGCGCCCAGCAGCGGCACGACTGTACGCCAGTCGGTGGGATGCGTCAGGTCCACGTCTTCGCCGCCCTCGGCTTCGCCGTGGCCGCCACGCAGCACGTTGATGGCCAGCAGCACGGCACAGACCAGCAGCAGTGCCCCGACGATGTACGGCAGGGTCTTCGGGCCGACCGGGTCGGTCTGGGAATACGGGACGTTCAGGGACATCGCGTCGAGGATGACGATCACGCCGAACGCCCCGAGCAGGGCCGCGAGGCCCAGCTCGGAGCGGCCTTTGAGCCGGGAAACCAGCTTGTTCATGCAAGACCCAGTTCGGTCAGGACGTTGGCCACACGCTCATCCTGTTCCTTCAGGAAGGTACTGAACTCCTCGCCGGTGGCGAAGGCGTCGGTCCAGCCATTGGTTTCGAGGGCCTGCTGCCACTCGGGGGTGCCGTGCATCTTCTCCAGCGCGCCGATCCACTTCTGCTTGTCCTCTTCGCTGACGCCCGGAGGGGCAACGATGCCGCGCCAGTTGCTGAACACCAGATCGATGTTGGATTCCTGCAGGGTGGGGGCGTCGACGCCCTCGAGGCGCTCCTCGCCGCTGGTGGCCAGGACGCGGATCTCGCCGCTCTTGATCTGGTCGATGTACTCGCCGGCGCCGGAAGCGGCGAAGCCGAGCTTGTTGCCCAGGATGGCCGGCAGCAGGTCGCCGCCGCCGTCGTAGGACACGAAGTTCACGTCCTTCGGGTCGATGCCGACGGTCTGGGCCAGCTGCATCGGCAGCAAGTGGTCGGGGCCACCCGGCGAGGAGCCGCCGCCGACGCTGACCTTGGACGGGTCTTCCTTCCAGGCCTTCACCAGGTCGTCGATGGTCTTGTAGGGAGAATCCTTGGAGACCATGATGGCACCCGGCTCCTGGATCAGGCGGGCCAGCGGCGTGGTCTCGGTCAGCTTGGACTCGGAGTCGTTGGTGTAGCTCGCGCCCACAACGCCCAGGCCCATCAGCATGGCCAGGTCGCCGTTGCCTTCTTCGTTAACGGTGCGGGCCAGGCCTACGGTGCCGCCGGCACCGGCCAGATTGAAGACCTCCAGGTTGGAGGCGATGTCGGTTTCCTCCATCACCTTCGCGGCAACGCGGGCGGTGGTGTCGTAGCCGCCGCCGGGCGAGTTCGGGACCATGATCCGCAGGTCGGTGACCGGGCCTTCGGCAGCCGCCGAGGTGCCGCCGGCTTCGCCGCCGCTGGAACCGGTGACACCGCAGCCGGACGCTGCCAGGGCAATGCCTGCCGCCACGGCGGCCAGACGGAATGCGTTGAATCGACGCATGGGAATCCTCTTCTCATCAGGAGTACGAATAAGACCACGGTATGGGCAGCCGTGATGCCCGTCACGCTTGTGTTCTCAAAGAAAGTTGTGTTCATTGTGGTCACGCTCACATGCCGGGAATGGGCTGGATAATGGGTATAGTTCACCCGATCAACCGGGGACATGGATCGGGTCCGAGGTGGAAAGGATTCCAGTGCTCAAGCACGCCGGCAGGCTAACAAGACGACGCCGACGCATCACCCTGGCCGGTCAGTATCTGGTCCTGCAGTTGCTGATAGTGCTGGCCGTGCTGCTCGGCGTCATCGCCATCTCACTGGCTCAATCCGCGCAGGCTTTTGAACGCGTCGAAGGACGCCGGGCCCTCTCCGCCGCCGAAACCCTCGCGGCGATGCCTGCCGTGCGCTCGCTCCTCCCCGTCGCCGAACCGCGGTTGGGTTCCGCGCTGCCGGCGGTGGCCGAATCCGTCCGGACTGTCTCCGGTTCCACTTTCGCCATCCTGGCCAGGCCGGACCGCACCATCATCACCTCCCCCGATCCATCCCAGTTGGGCGAACTCCTGCCGCTGGGCGAGAGCAGCGTGCTCTCCGGGCGGTCCTGGACCGGGGCCGTCAACATGGACGGCACCACCTCGCTGGTGGCACATGTTCCGGTGCTCGACGACGGCGGGCAAACGGTGGGAATTGCCGCCGTCGGGCGTGAATACCCCTCCACCTGGGAGCGCCTGGGCCAGGCCGTCCCCAACCTGCTCACCTATCTGGGTGTCTCGCTTGCCCTCGGCACGGCCGGTTCCCTGCTGCTGGCGCGGCGCGTCAAACGCCAGACGCTGGGTCTGGAGCCGGAAGAGATCGCCGGGCTGGTGGAGCACCGCGAGGCCATGCTGCACGGGGTGAAAGAGGGGGTCATCGCGCTGGACCCGCAGCAGCGGATCACGCTGACCAATGACAGCGCGCGCCGGCTCCTTGGCCTGCCGCTGGACTGCGTTGGCCGCAATCTCGACGAGCTGGACCTGATGCCGCAGCTTCGCGAGGTGCTGACCCGCGACCAGGCGGACGCGGACCGGCTGGTGCTGGTCGGCGAGCGGGTGGTGGTCTTCAACCGCATGCCGATGCGCTCCCGCGGCAGGGTGATCGGTTCCGTCACCACCCTGCGCGACCGCACCGAACTCTCCTCTCTGGAAAAGGAGCTGGGCGCCACCCGCACCACCACGGACACTCTGCGCGCCCAGACCCACGAGTTCGCCAACCAGCTGCACACCATCTCCGGCCTGATCCAGCTCGGCGAGTATGACGAAGTGATCAACTTTGTCGATGGCGTCAGCCTCAGCCGCACCCGGCTCTACGATGACGTCACCAGCCGCGTCCAGGATCCGGCGGTGGCAGCCCTCCTGATCGCCAAGGCCAGCCTCGCTGCCGAACGCAATGTTGCGCTCGAACTGGCCGAAGGGTCCGGTCTGGGCCGGGCGGATGATGAGCTGTCCCGGGACCTGACTACCGTCGTCGGCAATTTGGTGGACAACGCCCTCGACGCCGTTGCCGGCACTCCCGCCGCTAACGTCCGGATCCTCCTCGAGGACAAAGCCGACGAGGTTCTGGTCATGGTGAAGGACTCCGGCCCGGGCGTGGCCGTGCAGTCCCTGGAGGACATCTTCACGCAGGGTTTCACCACCAAAACGTCACAGAACGACGGCGGACGCGGCTTCGGTCTCGCGCTGACCCGGTTAGTATGTCTGAGGCGGAACGGCGAAGTGAGCGTCCACAACGACGGCGGCGCCGTGTTCACCGCCCGCCTCGGAAAGCGGAGCCCACAGTCATGATCAAGGTACTTATTGTCGACGACGACTTCATGGTCGCGAAGGTCCACGCCGGCTTTGTCCGGCAGACGACCGGGTTCGCCGTCGTCGGCGTTGCCCACACCGGCGCCCAAGCGCTCGTGGAGGCCAAACGACTCCAGCCCGATCTGGTCCTGCTGGACATCCACTTGCCGGACATCAGCGGGTTGGACCTGCTGCAGCAGCTTCGCGAAGAGGTACCTGAGCTGGACGTGCTGGTGATCAGCGCGGCCCGCGAGGTGGACACCGTGCGCCGGGCGCTGCGTGGCGGCATTGTGCACTACCTGATGAAGCCGTTCTCCAACGAGGACCTGCGTGAGCGGCTCGAACACTACCAGCAGGCCTACCGCCCGCTCGCCTCGTCCAAGAGCACCGCCGAGCAGGCGGACGTGAACCGGGTCTTCGGCGTGAGCCGGTCCGAGCGGCCGCTGCCCAAGGGGTGCAGCGTCGAGACCCTGCGTCTGGTCGAGCAGCTCCTGCGGGACACCGGAACCGATCTTTCGGCCAGCGAAGCCGCGGACCGGCTGGGCACGTCCCGGGTCAGCGCCCGGCGTTACCTCGAGTACCTCAGCGATGACGGGCGCGTGGAGGTCCAGCTCCGCTACGGCGGGGTCGGCCGCCCCGAACGCCGGTACGCCTGGCGTTCCTGAGGAGTAAACTTTCGGCCATGACAAGTACGAACACGGTGTTCGGCTGGGCTTTCGGCGACGGCGCCCGTGCCGACGACAAGGATTACCTGGCAAGTCTCCGTCAGGATTCCCTCGAGAACGCGCGGCAGGAAGCAGCCCGGAAGGGAGTGGATGTGGTTCCGGACTCGGCCGACTTCACGCTGGTCTCGGACGAGGATTCACTGATCGATCTGGGTGAAGCCGGGCAGAACCGGATTGTCATGCGCTGCACGGTCGATGTGACGGGCGCGGGTGCCGGACAGCTGCGGGCCGAGGGGCCGATGAACGGCTAAGACGCCGTCATCCGGAGGATCCGGACGCGGATGTCCAAGGTAACGGCAGAAGAAGACGGCCGTCCCCCAGCCCACTGCGAGGACGGACAGCCCGGCACTGTCCACGGAGCCGGCGCTGGCAGGATAGAGAAGCCAGGTGGCTCCCAGCACCACCGAACTGATCCAGCAGCTGGTGCCGAGCAGGGTGCGGCCCGGGGCCCAGAAGGTCATGACCAGAACGGCCAGCGAGAGGTACAGGCCGAGCGCGGCCTGCACAGGCCAGTGGGTCAGCCCCCAGGTGATGTCGTCTTCGATGCCCGGCGTTTGTGAGAGCTCCACCGCCGTTGCCGCATACGCCCACCAGAACGGAACCCCAACCAGGCCGAGCAAGAGCAGCGGACCACTGGGATCCAGCGCCGACGTCGCCCGACGGCGACGAGGTTGGCGGCCGGTGGTGCCGGGGCTGCTGCCGGAGGTACTTCTTCTGTCGTGCCGCCCTGCGACGGAACTGAGCACGGTCATGGGGATGAGGATGGCCGCCACTACCAGCGGCGACGTGTCATACGTGAAGATCCAGGCCAGCAGCAGTGCTGCCGCGGTGGTCCAGAGCTGGACTAAGGCTGGGGCCGGTTCCTGCGGCCGGGCGGCTATGGCCAGGAAGGCGCCGCTGATCACGAACGTGAAGAGCACGCCCCAGCTGGCCTCCAGTCCCATGACGGCGGCGAAGCCTTCGTTGGCGCTGAAGACCGTGAGCAGATCGACGATCCCGAAGAACGCCACCGCCCAGAACAGCACTGCCAACCCCGCCCAGATACGGGCACCGGCGACCATAGACAAAAGTCTATCGCCGCCGGTGCGTCCGTGGAGAGCTACTTGACGTTGGCCTTCAGGCAGGAGACCGAGCGCTCCCAGGCCAGCTTCGCTTCCTCGGGGCGGTAGTTGCCCTGCGGGTTTTCGTCATTATGGAAGGCATGCGGGGCGTCGTAGTAGAAGAACTCCACCTTGGCCCCGGACTCGCGGCGGATCTGCTCTTCCTGCGCCCGCGCCTTCTCAACCGGGTAGGACGAGTCCTGCTCGCCGTAGTGCCCCTGCACGAAGGCCCGCACTCCGGTGTAGGAGTCCGGCACAGCCTGTCCCACCCCGTAGAACGGCACGGCCGCGCCGATCCGCTCGCCCTGCTGTGCGGCGAGTGCCAGGACAAAACCCCCGCCCATGCAGAAGCCGATGGCGCCCACGGTGGAACTGGTCACCGTGTCGCTGGCCAGCAGGTAATCCACCGCGCCGGCGAGCAGGCGTGCGCCCTCTTCCTCCGGAAGCTTGGACATCATCTTGCCTGCTTCCTTGCCATCGTGCGTGATCCAGCCGCCGTAGAGATCGGGGGCCAGCGCGACAAAGCCTTCGGCGGCGAGCCGATCCGCCACATCGCGGATGTGGTCCGTCAGCCCCCACCACTCCTGGATAACGATGACGCCCGGCCCCTTGCCGGACGCGGGCAGGGCCAGATAGCCATGGGCTTCTCCGCCGGCCGATGCAAAGCTGACGTTCTGGTGCGGGGTCTTCTCAGCCAAACTTCCTCCTATTGTCGGATTCATCGAAATGTCGGTTAGTCGATTAGTCGACCCACGGTCCAGTGTAGGTTCCGCCGGTTTGGCCACACGGGCTTAGTTTCCGCCAACAGCCTCAAGGAAGTCTTCCACCATGGGCGCTCCGGTGACGGCACCGAGATCTCCGTCCTCCACGAAAACCGCCAGCGCCAGGTCGCCCTGGCCTGCGATCACCCACGAGTGCGTCTGCAGCGGGTCCTCGCTGCCGTATTCGGCTGTGCCGGTCTTGCCGATCACCGGCTCCCCCGGCAGGTCGGCAAGGTTGGCCAGATAACCATCGACGACGGCGGAGCGCATCATGCCGGTCAGCTGGTCCGCTTCCTCCTTGGTGAGTTTCGGGACGTCAGGCAGCTCCGCCTCGGCGTCGTGCCCCTTGACCAGTTGCGGGACGACAACCTCGCCCTTGACCACGGACGCCATCATGGTGGTCAGCGCCAGCGGCGAAGTCTGGACGCGGCTCTGGCCGATCATCGATGCGGCATGGGCCGTTCCCTCTGTATCCTCGCGGGGAACGTTGCCCATGAACGCTTCCAGGCCAAGGTTGGCGTTCATTCCGATGCCGAGCGCCCCTGCGGCGTCTGCCAGCTCGTCCTGGGGCAGGTTCTCGTACTGGGAGACGAACGCGGTATTACAGGAATGGGCAATGGCTTCGGTCAGCGTGATCTCGCCCAGGAAGGCTGCCGGGTAGCCGTCGGCATTTTCGAAGGTGCGCCCGTCGGCAACAAATTCCGCCGCGCACGTCACGGAGGATTCCGGCGTCATGCCCTGGCGAAGCAGCCCCAGAGCCGTGGCGATCTTGAACGTGGAGCCGGGTGCGTACTGGCCCAGGAAGGCAGTGTTGTAACCGTTGCTGTCCGGACCGTTGGCCGCGGCCAGGATCTCCCCGGTGGACGGGCGCATGGCCACGATGGAACTGGGCGATTCAACGTCTGCCAGCACTTCCTCCGCGGCCCGCTGCATGTCCGGCTCCAGGCTGATCTGGACGTCCTGTCCGTTCTCGGGCTCAATGCTGAACAGCTCCCGCGGCGGCGCGGCTTCCGCTTCGGTCGCACCTTCGCCGTCGTTCTCTGTCTCTTCAGCGGCTGCGACGGCGGAAATGGTCAGGCCCGGCGTGCCGGACAGGTCATCGTTGTAGGCGGCCTGCAGGCCGGATGCTCCCACCATCTCGCCCGGGACGATTTTGCCTTCGGACTTTTCGATGTCCTCGGCCGATGCCTCGCGCACAGTTCCCAGCACTGCCGCCGCGAAGTCGCGCGAGGGCGCCAGCGGCAGTTCGTCTTCGAGGGCGGCCGAACCGTCAATGGATTCCAGCCGGTTTTGGTCCAAGTCCTCGAAGGCGGGCTCGCGCAGCGTGATGGCGTCCACGAAGGCTTCCGGCCCGTAGGCCTCGACCTTCGACTGGTAGTCGCCGGCATCGATGTCCACCAGTTTGGCCAACTGCTGCGCGGAGGCCTTGGCTTCGGCCGCGCTCAGCCCGGACTTGTCGATACCGACCACCCGGACCGGCCGCTCGGTCACCAAGGGTTCGCCGTCGGCGTCGAGAATGTCGCCACGCTCCGGTTCGGCGGTGGTCTTCGCCAGCCGCTCGCCTTCAGCCAGGGACGGTTCCACGATGGTCGGTGACCACACGACTTGCCAGCTGTCGCCCGCGCGGGCGAGCTCCGCCGTCGTTGTGTAGGTCCATTTCTGTTCCGAGTCCGGGATGGTCCATACGTAGGACAGCGTGGCAGTAGTGCGGTCGTCTTGGACCTCGCCTACCTCGGCCACCGAGACCTCAGGCACGAGCGGATCCATGCCTTCCAGGACGCCGGCCAATTCCGCTTGGACATCCGCCCCGGTGGCGCCGGAGAAGGCAATGCTCTCAACGTTCTTTGCGCTCAGGCCCTCCGCGAGTGCGGCGGCGGTCGCCTGCGCCTCGTCCTTGCTCGGGGCGCAGGCGACCGCCGTGCCGACCAGCAATAGTGCCAAAACTGTTCCGAGTGCGCGCCGCAGCATGTTCCCCCTGTTGTCCAGTGACCTTTAGCGAACTTATAAGCGTGCGGCGGATATGTCGAGTGCAACGGAAAGTTATGGGGATCCGGTTGGTTATTGGCGCAGGTTGGCGCTTGGTGCTGACCTTTGGGCCTGGAGTTACTAAGCTGGCTGAGTAATGCCACCGGATGTGGCATCCGACCGAAGGGAAAGAGCCATGACGGAACAGAATCTCCCCGACCCCGACCTCAACATCCAGGGCGAAGACCCTGTTATCCCCGACGAGGGCGTGGATGCCGTCCCGCCGGAACTGGTGGAAGGCGGCATCGACACCGAGGAAGAGGGAACGGTGGATGAAACCGTGTCGGACGAAATGGACAGCTACGACCGGACCGGCGGCGACAAGGGCGCACCCTTGAGTGAATTCGATCCCGGAAATTCCGAGCAGTAGCCGCGATCAGGAAGGTCCAGCCCATGATCCGTGACGAGAAGATCGGCGGATTCCTCGACCGCCTTGCCTCCGGCGAACCCACGCCGGGAGGCGGTGCGGCCGGGGCGCTGCAGGCGGCGCAAGGGGCGGCATTGCTGTCCATGGCGGCGAACTTCACCAGCGGGCCCGAGTACGCCGAGCATGCTGAGCGCACCGCGCGGATCCTCGCTGCGGCCCGGGACCTGATTCCGGCGGCATTGGAACTGGCAGATGCGGACGAACAGTCCTTCCACACGGTGGCCGATGCCTACGCACTTCCGGACGGAACCGACGAGGAGACGCAGGCCCGGACCCGGACCGTGCAGAAATCGCTGGCCCGGGCCGCCGAGCCGCCACGCAAACTGGTCGAGCTCGCCGGGGAGATCCTTCGGCTGGGGCAGGAGCTGGCCGGCTTTTCCAATCCCAACGTGCTCAGCGACATCGGCGCCGCCGCCGAGGCCGCGCGCGCCGCCGCTTCCTCCGGCCGCGTGACGCTGGAGATCAACATCGCGGACATCAAAGATCAGCAAACCCTGGCGGCACTGGAACCGGCCGTCGCAGAAGCGGGGCGGATCATCAACGGCTGCGAGGAACTCTCGGCCCGCATCCGCAGCCTGATCAACGGCCGCGGCGGGCCCTGACCACTTCCGGCCTAGAGGTGCGGGTACTCCGGCGACCGGTCCTGGAACGCAAGAATGGCAGGATTGCGGATTTCGCCGTCGCGAATCTCGATGGCGCGGCGGATGACCGGGTCCTCGTCCCAACTCGACGGGCCCGCCATGACGGTGCCGAGGAACGGCAGGACCGCCTGGCTGATCTCCCACGTGGCCGAATTCCACAGATAGGACGGGCTGTGGTCCACGCCGTAGTAGTTGATGTGGTCCCCGACCTCGAACATCGGCGAGGCGAACGTCGTCGGACGCGCCCAGCTGAACCCCATGCCCTCGTCGCAGGAGACGTCCACGATCAGGCTCCCCGGCGTGAAGGCGTCCAGATCCTCGGTCTGCAGGTAAATCAGCGGCGCGTTGGGATCCTGCAGCGTGCAGTTGACCACTATGTCGTTCTCGGCCAGGAACGGCGCCAGCGGCATCCGGCCCCGCGGCGTGATCACGTGGCTCAGGAACGGCGCATCCTGATCATGGTCGAACTGGACAATATCAACCGAGTGGATCGGCGAGCCGACGGCGGCGACACTTCGGCTGGTAAGCACCTGCACGCCGTGCACGCCGTGGGCATTGAGGGCTGTGACGGCCCCGCGGGCCGTGGCCCCGAATCCAATAACGACGGCGCGCAGCCGGCGCCCGTAGTCGCCGGTCGACCCGATCAACTGCAGTGCGTGCAGCACCGAGCTGTAGCCGGCCAACTCGTTGTTCTTATGGAAAACGTGCAGGCCGAACCCGCCGTCGCTGGTCCAGTGGTTCATCGCTTCGTAAGCGATGAGCGTCAGGCGTTTGTCGATGGCAAGCTGGGTGACGGCCCGGTCCTGGACGCAGTGCGGCCAGCCCCACAGGACCTGACCATCCCGCAATTCGGCGAGATCTTCGGGCTGGGGCTTCGGCAGCAGGACCACGTCGGATGACTCAATGAGCTCCGGGCGCGAGGTGATTCGGCCTACCAGCGGCTCCAGCTGCGCATCGGAGAGTCCGAACCGCTCGCCGTAGCCGTGCTCCAAGGTGATCCGGCTCCGGAGCGCAGGGTCTATCTGCTCAAAGTGGCGCGGGTGGATGGGCAGGCGCCGCTCGTCGGGCTTGCGGGTGGTGGACGGAATTCCCAGGCTCAGCTGGCTCACGGGGCTCAGTTTTTCTTGGCCTTCGTGAGCTTTTCCATTTCAGAGGCAGCGGCGGCGCCGGCCTTCTTATCGGTGCGCTTCTGCTTGATCGATTTGCCGGGCTTTTTGGACATGGACTGTCGCGGGGACTTGTCTGCCATTAGGGGTTTCCTTAATTGGAGCCGCAATGGCTCCGAGGTTCTGAGTTTACACGATGCCTAAAATCCGGGTCATGCATCGATTCACTTCGGAGCGGGAAACGCCAGCGATTCGATGGCGGTCCTGAATTCCCCCGAAGAGCCCGGTTTCCCTTGTGATCGACTGTGACCGGCCGTTGCGAAACGGCTACAACAGGGCCCTCGCGGGAGGCTCCAACCGGGCTTGCGTGCCCGATTTGAAGCACTTCTGAAATATCCCGTGACGGTTCGGAATCAGTATTGAAAGACAGGGATTAAACGGCTGGATAGCGTCATATTCTGGGAGCATCATTCGTGCAATTTGAAAGGCTTTCAGCCATGAAAAAACTGCATGCGTGGCTCGCGGTCATCATGTTGATCGTTGGACTGGGACTTGTCGCACCCAGCGCAGCCACTGCAGCACCTTACTGCGGCATTTCTTGGGGATCACTCGCTAAAACGTCTTCGGCCACGACCTACGGGCACCTGGCCAATGTGCGGGCAGGCAAGCACGCCTGCTTCGACCGTCTGGTGTTCGACATCAAGGGCAAGCGCGCCGGATACGACGTCCGCTACGCCTCGGTCTACACCGAAGGCAAGGGCGACCGTGTTCCGCTCCGGGGGACCGACCTGCGCATCATTGTCAAAGCCCCGGCATACGCCAACGGCAAGGCAACGTACCTTCCGCGCAACAAGTCCAACATTGTCAACGTCCAGGATTTCCGGACCTTCCGCCAGGTAGCGTGGGCCGGCAGCTTCGAGGGCCAGACGACCATCGGACTCGGCGTCCGGGCTCGGTTGCCGTTCCGCACCTTCACCCTCAATGGCCCGGGCTCGCAGACAAGGCTGGTGATCGATGTCGCCCACCGCTGGTAGGCACTAAAGAAACTAATCCATCCCGGCTATAACGGCAGCGGTGTCCCCGCAGGTGGCTATGCAAGGCGCATAATCCATCTGACGGGGACACCGTCGTTCCCGCTGTTAGGCAGCCATGACACATTTCGGAATATTGGCTCTGCCCGCCGGCGTTGTACGTGCTACCGTTCAGCGTTCCGGCCGTCAGCCGGCAGCACCACCGACATCTTCTAAGGGGTCCACCATGATTCGTCGCCGCCTCTCCCTGCTTGGCGCCTCCGCCGCGATCGCCCTCGCCGTTGTCGGTTGCGGATCTTCCACACCAGCGGAACCCGGTGCAACGTCTGCAGATGCCGGCCCCACCACCCTGCAGGAAATCCAGGATGCCGGCGTCATCACGGTCGGCACCGAGGGAACCTACAAGCCGTTCTCCTTCCACGAGGGCGGCGCCGGGGAGCTTACCGGTTTCGACATCGAAATCATCACCGCCGTGGCCGACAAGCTCGGCGTGGAAGCCCAGTTCGAAGAGACCCAGTGGGACGCGATCTTCGCGGGTCTGGAAGCCGGCCGCTTTGATGTGATCGCCAACCAGGTCTCCATCAATGAGGAACGCCAGGCCAAGTACGAATTCTCCGACCCCTACACCGTGAGCACGGGCGTGCTCGTGACCAAGGCGGACAACTCCGAGATCACCTCCTTCGCCGACCTCGAGGGCAAAACCACGGCGCAGTCCCTGACCAGTAACTGGTACACCCTCGCGCAGGAGTCCGGCGCGAATGTGGAAGCGGTTGAAGGCTGGGCCCAGTCCGTAACGCTGCTCGAGCAGGGCCGGGTGGACGCGACCATCAACGACAAGCTGACCTACCTGGATTACCAGAACACCAGCAACAACGAGAACATCAAGATCGCCGCCGAAACCGAGGAAGAGTCCCTGAGCGCGCTGGCGTTCAAGCAGGGGAGCACCGAGCTGGTCGACGCGGTGAACACCGCCCTCGAGGAACTGCGCGCGGAGGGCAAGCTGACGGAAATCTCCGAGAAGTACTTCGGCGAGGACGTTACGCAATAACGACGGCGGCGCAGGCCAAGGCATTAGCCTAACCGTATGGACATTGATTGGGACCTCGTTGCCGGTTCGTTCTGGCCGCTGGTCCAAGGCGGCATCCGGGGAACCATCCCGCTCTCCCTGGCGTCCTTCTTCCTGGGCCTGGTCCTCGCGCTGATCGTCGCCCTGATGCGGCTCAGCGGCAACAAGGTCATCTCGGCGATCGCCCGCGGGTACGTGTCCGTTATTCGCGGCACGCCCTTGCTGGTGCAGTTGTTCGTGATCTTCTACGGCCTGCCGTCCATCGGTGTGGTCATTGATCCGTGGCCCAGCGCCATCATCGCGTTCTCGCTCAACGTCGGCGGCTATGCGGCGGAAGTGATCCGCGCGGCCATTCTGTCCGTGCCGAAGGGCCAGTGGGAGGCGGGGCACACCATCGGCATGTCGCCAGTGACCACGCTGCGGCGGATCATCCTGCCGCAGGCCGCGCGGGTGTCCGTGCCGCCGCTGTCCAATACGTTCATCTCGCTGGTCAAGGACACCTCGTTGGCCTCGCTGATCCTGGTCACCGAGCTGTTCCGCCAAGCGCAGGAGATCGCCGCGTTCAGCCAGGAGTTCATGGTGCTCTATGTCGAAGCGGCCGTGATCTATTGGGTTTTCTGCCTGATCCTCTCCAGCGGGCAGTCGCAATTGGAAAAGAGGCTGGACCGCTATGTCGCCCATTGACCCCCTGGCCCCGCGCGGAACAGTGCCTGCGCACGAGCCGGTGCTCACCGTGTCCGGCCTGCGCAAGTCTTTCGGCGCGAACCAGGTCCTCAAGTCCATCGATCTGTCCGTCCGGCAAGGCGAGGTGCTGGCGCTCATCGGGCCCTCCGGTTCCGGCAAGACCACGGTCCTGCGCTGCCTGAACGGTTTGGAAACGCCCGACGGCGGAGTGGTCGCCTTCCGCGGTATCCGCCCGGTGAATTTCGCCTCGCCGGCATCGAAGAAGCAGCTCGCCTCCCTGCGGGACCAGAGCGCGATGGTCTTCCAGCACTACAACCTCTTTCCGCATAAGACGGTGCTGGAAAACGTGATCGAGGGTCCTGTCCAGGTACAGAAGCGTCCCAAGGCCGAGGCCGTCCGCGAGGCATCGAGCCTGCTGGACCGGGTAGGGCTGGCGGATAAGAAGGACCAGTACCCGCACGAGCTTTCCGGCGGCCAGCAGCAGCGCGTCGGCATTGTGCGCGCGCTGGCCCTGAAACCCTCGCTCCTGCTCTTCGACGAGCCAACTTCGGCGCTGGACCCTGAACTGGTCGGCGACGTACTCCACGTGATCAAGGAACTGGCCGAGGAGGGCTGGACCATGGCTCTGGTCACGCACGAACTCGCTTTTGCCCGCGAAGTAGCCAGCGAAGTGGTCTTCATGGACGGCGGCGTGGTGGTGGAACGCGGCCACCCGGACCAGGTGCTACGCGATCCGCAGGAAGAACGCACCCAGCAGTTCGTGCACAGGCTGCTCAACCCGTTCTAGGGCAGCCGATTATGCCCCGAGGCCCTCTTTGTCCACTTTCCGGTGGAAACGCATTCCGGCGAGGCCGCCGAGGATTGCCCCGGCAAGAGTAACGGCCGCGATGACCAGCAGCGTAATGAGCGCGGTTGTGGTCATCTGGTCTGCTCCCATCGGGATGTTCGGGAAGGCGTTCATGTTCGCCAGGACATTGGCCTGGCTTCCCGCCACAGCCCCGACCACGGCGATGATGATCGCGATAACTACGGCCCAGATCCAGACCGCGATGCCCTGCTTCATGCCGTTGAAGCGAGCCATCCGGCCAGCGACGTAACCTCCGCAGTAATAGGCAATGAAAAGAATCACAGCCAGCACTATGGCTCCCACGATTCCTGCCGTCGCCGCATCCTGCGCCGCCGCGCCTGCTGCCTCGTCCGGGCTGAGGCCGGTATTCGCGCCGATCGCGGCACCGATGGCACTGACCAGTGCGATCAGCAGCACCGCAGCACCGGTCGCCGTCAGCCACCCGAAAAAGGCGGAGCCGATCTTGACGCCGCCGTACTTCTCCTTTTCCCGGCCGACCACCGTGCGCCGGTCCTCCGGGCGGTCGACGTACGCCGGTTCCGCCCCGTCCCCGCGTCCGCTGTCCGCCCGGTCGTAATCCGGCCCGGTCGCTTCATGTCTTGCATTCATGATGACGATTCCTTCCACCCGCAACTGCTCCGCGGTGCCCGAAAATGCACCGCGCACAACGCGAATAGTAAGTAGTCTTATTTGTTAAGTGAATCACTGCCAATATCACCGCGCAAGGGCGGCGGAAACCCCTGCAGGGCGCGGCGGGCTAGCCATCCCCGAAAAAACAGTTAGAATCGTTGTCGATTCCAACTAAGTAATATCTGAGCCGCATTCTGTCATCCTTCGTCTCACTGGCAGAGTGGGCACACCTGGGTCCGGCCGTTCCCCCACAGCCCGGAACCAGGTTCCCGGAGAGTCCCGGCATCCTCGGCCCCAACCGAGGGAACCGGGACTCAAAAAAGCCCCGCACCAGCGGGGGGACGAAAGATTGAGTCAGCACTATGACCTCATTGACACATAAGAAGATCACCGCCTCCTCCGTGGACGAAGCAGACCAACTGCTCGACGCTGTTGTGGACGAGCTCCAGCAACTGGCCGGACAGGACGGCATCCACGGCATTCTGGTCACCAAGACCGGACCCGGTCAGTTCACTGTTGAGTTGAGCGAAGAGGTGCCGTTCGGCGTGACCGAGGAAGCCATCGCTTAGTCCGCTCCAACAGGAGATGGACCACCAGCCCGGCCAGCAGCGCCCAGAAGGCTGCACCGATACCGGCAAAGCCCACGCCCGAGGCGGCAATCACGAAGGTGACGAGCGCAGCCTCCCGTCCGCCGCCGTCGGAAATCATTGCGGAAACCGAGGAACCGAGCACGCCCAGCAAGGCCAGGGCGGCGATCGTTTCCATGATTCCGTCGGGACCGAGCACCACCAGCGCCGCCACCCCCGTGCTGAGCAGACCGAACACCAGATAGGTGACGCCTGCGATCCGGGCTGCCCGCCAGCGCCGGGACGGGTCGGGATGCACGTCGTCATTCGCGGCCAGGGCGCCTGAGATCGCGGCCAAGTTCACGGAATGCCCGCCGAACGGCGCCGCGAGCAAGGTCAGCGCGCCGGTCAGTAGCATCGAAAACCGCCACGGCACTCGGTAGCCGAAACTGCGCATGACCACCACGCCGGGCACGTTCTGCGAAGCCATCGTGACAATGAAAAGCGGCACGGCCAGAGCGGCAGCAGGCAATAGCTCCAGCGACGGCGCCGCCAGGCTCACCTGGGGCAGCAGATCCTCCCAGCGCAGATCCCGCATGCCGGGGCTGGCGGCAATGACCGCGAAACCCACCAGCACGACGGCGGGCGTGGCCCACTTGCTCCACCAGCGCATACCCAGCACCCAGGCCAGCACGAGCGGCAGGAGCAGTCCCGGGTTTGCCCCGGCGAGCCCCACCGCATCGAGGCAGATGGACAGGATGATTCCCGCCAGCATGCCCGAGGCCACGCCCGATGGAATCAGCTCGACCAACCTGCCCAGCGGGCGGATGACCCCGGCAAGAACCACCAGGACTCCCACCATCGCAAAGGCCGCGACCGCAGTCGGCCACCCGCCGGGAAGGACCCCGGTCGAGGCCAGCAGCGCCGCTCCCGGCGTTGACCAGGCCAGGGTCAGCGGCATCCGGTAGCGCTGGGCCAGGATAAGCATCCCGATTCCCTGCAAAACGCACAGCGCCAACAGGCCGGAAGCCGCTTGGGCGGGTGTAGCGCCGACACCGCGCAGCCCGGTCAGCACCACGGCAAAGGAACTGGTAAAACCGACGACGGCGGTGACGATTCCGGCGGACAGTGTTGCATCATGCCCGTGCGCCGGTGCTGCTTGCGCTGCAACTTCGGGTTCATCTTGTTTGCTGGCCACAGGCAGAGGCTAGCACTTACGCCCGGAACGAAACCTGCCAGCAAACTTAGGTTCCCATTGTGGCACTGTACGCCCTTGTGTAGCGTGAAGAGCGGTGGCCACTGGCTCGTCCGCGACGGCGGACTTTCTGCACTCAAGCCGAAGGAGCACAAGCATGGAAACGGTAGAACAGACTATTGACGTCGGCGTCCCGGCAAGCACGGCCTACAACCAGTGGACGCAGTTCGAGTCCTTTCCGAACTTCATGTCCGGGGTTGAGTCCGTGACCCAGCTGACCGACACCACAAACCACTGGATCACCAAGATCGGGGGCGTGGAACGCGAGTTCGACACGGAGATTGTGGAGCAGCATCCGGACCAGCGCATCGCGTGGCGAAGCCTCGACGGCAAGTCCCATGCGGGAGCCGTGACCTTTGAGCGGCTCGGCCCCGAAAGCACCAAGGTCGCGGTCCGCTTCGAATGGGATCCGGAGACCTTTACGGAAAAGGTCGGTGCAAAGCTCGGGATCGACAGCGCCCAGGTGAAGTCGGATCTGAAGAAGTTCAAGGAGTTCGTCGAAAACAGAGGAGCCGAGACAGGCGCCTGGCGCGGCGACGTCGATGACATCGCCGCAGGCAGCGCTGGCCAGGCTGCCGCAAACATGGACGACGACCTGCCGCCCGGCCGCCCGGTCTAGGCACGTCGGGTCTAGACCCGTCCGGAAATCGGGCTGATGCGCTGCTTTGGCTGTGGCACTCAGGCAGTTGCCAGCTTCTTCAGGGTGAATTTACAAAATGGAGTCGTAGCGTTTCAAGTACCTCATCAAAGGTGCGAGTGAACAAGACACCGGCTGGTCCTAGAGCCTCCCCCAACCTCCTGGACCAGCCGGTGTCGTTCGTTTAAGGCCACCGGCGACACTCTTGGCTTGGGATCCGGACACCTCAGCTTCTTCAACTCGCGGGGTACGGCATTTTCTTCAGGCTCGAGGCCAGATGCACCGCATTGCGGGCGGACGTCGCCGTCGTCGTTACTGTTACCTCCGGCGTTTCGGGCAGGTCCTGGAAGTCGGTGCCGTGCATGGCCTCTCCGACCCAGTATGTGGATCCCTGAGCCGGGATACTGAAGCCGACATCGCCCAGGCCCTGGTAGAGCTCGGCGGTGACATGGTGGGCGCCATCCTCATTTCCGACGACGGCGACCAGCGCCACCTTGTCGTACATGCTTGGCCGGCCCTGGCCATCCGTCTCGGACAGCTCCGCATCCAGCCGCTCAAGAACCATCTGCGCAATACTTGCCGGATGTCCCAGCCAGATCGGCGTGGCGAGCACCAGAATGTCCGAGGCGAGAATCTGCTCCCGGATCCGGGGCCACTCGTCGCCGTCGCCCATGTCGGTCTGGACGCCGGGCTTGATGTTGTGGTCCACCACCCGGATCAGATCGCACTCGACGCCTTGGGAACTCAGTTGCTGGATGACTTGGCGGGCCAGCAACTCGCTGCTCGAAGGCTTGGGCGACGGCGTCAGGGTGCAGACCAGGGCAAGGGCTTTGAGCTTCACATCATCCATGCGGCCATTCTGCCGACGATCCCGACGGACTGCCACCCTAAGCGGCACATTCGCATTCAGGTTATTCACAGGTTGCTCCGGGTTTGTATCCATGTACAGGCCCTACTGTTGAAAACACCTCATAGGTGCGAGTGATTACGGCACCGGCGGTCGGAGTTTCCCCCAACCTCCCGACCCGCCGGTGCCTTCTCTTTTGTCACGGATGCATTGAGCGAAGGCGGCGATGCGATAATTCAGCCATGACTGATGCAATCGCCTACCAAGGTGAACCCGGCTCCAACTCCCATATAGCGTGCACAGAAGTGCGCCCCGACTGGGAGGCAGTGCCGTGCGCCAGCTTCGAGGACGCCTTCGCTCAAGTCACCAGTGGCCAGGCAAAGCTGGCCATGATTCCCATCGACAATTCGATCGCCGGGCGCGTTGCCGACATCCATGCCATGCTGCCCAACACCACGCTGCAGATTATCGAGGAACACTTCCTGCGCATCAGGTTCAGCCTGCTGGGGATCCCCGGCACCAGCATTGACGAGGCCAAAGAAGTCCACAGCCACATTCATGCACTGGGGCAGTGCCGGAAGCTGATCCGCGAGCTCGGCCTCAAACCGGTCATCGCCGGCGACACTGCAGGGTCCGCCCGCGAGGTCAGCGAGTGGAAGGATCCGTCCAAGGTTTCCCTCGCGCCGCCAATGGCCGCCGAGCTCTATGGACTCGATGTCCTCGCGCGCGATGCAGAAGACGATCCCACGAACACCACCCGCTTCGTAGTGCTGGCGGACAAGCAGCCGATTCCCAGCCGCGAAGAGCTCGCGGGCCGGGCCGTGACGAGCTTTGTCTTCCGCGTCCGGAACGTTCCGTCGGCCCTCTACAAGGCGCTGGGCGGCTTCGCCACCAACGGCATTAACATGACCCGGCTGGAAAGCTACATGGTCGGCGGCGAATTTGCGGCCACCATGTTCATGGTGGATGTGGAGGGCCATCCCGAAGACACGGCAATGATTCATGCCTTCGAGGAACTGGACTTCTTCACCACCGAGATCCGTATCCTCGGGGTCTATCCGGCGCATCCCTTCCGGCTCAAAACCGCTTAGGGAACCGTCCGGATCGGGGCCGGCACCGCCGAACAAGTCAGCCTTTCCCGGGATTGAGCACTTCGTCGAGGTTGAACTTCACCGGTTCTTCCAGCTGCTCGTAAGTGCAGGACTGTGGATCCCGGTCCGAACGCCACCGGACGAACTGCGTAGTGTGCCGAAACCGTTCACCCTCCATGTGGTCATACTTCACCTCGACCACGCGCTCCGGGCGCAGCGGCGTGAAGGACAGGTCCTTGCCCCCGCTCCACCGGCTGCCTTCGGAATTGCGCGGGGTCCGGGTGCCCTCCTCCTGCTTCGCCCATGCCCATGGATGGTCATCGAAGGTCGTGACCAGCGGCTGCAGTTCCTCGAACAGCTCTTGGCGCCGCTGCATGGAAAACGAACCGGCCACGCCCACGTTGGCGAGCTCGCCGTCGTCGTTATAAAGGCCCAGCAGCAGGGAGCCGATCCGGTCCGGGCCGCTTTTGTGAACCCGGTATCCGGCCAGCACGCAGTCCACCGTGCGCTCGTGTTTGATCTTGAACATTGCCCGCTTGTTCGGCTGGTACAGCCCGTCCAGCGGTTTGGCGATCACGCCGTCGAGCCCGGCGCCTTCAAACTCGCGGAACCAGCGCGTGGCCACACCGTGGTCCGCCGTGGCATTCGTCAGATGGATCGGCGGCTGCGCATGGGCGAGCGCCTTTTCCAGGCGGGCACGGCGCTCGGCAAAGGGCTCGCCGGTCAGGTCCTCGTCGCCCAGAGCCAGCAGGTCGAAGGCGACAAACCTGGCCGGCGTCTGTTCGGCCAGGAGCTTCACCCGGCTGGCGGCGGGATGGATCCGCTGCTGGAGGGCCTCGAAGTCCAGCCGGTCCCCCGAAGCTGAGACCAGGACGATTTCGCCGTCGACCACGCACCGTTCGGGCAGGTTCTCCTTGACCGCTTCGATGATCTCGGGAAAGTAGCGGTTCATCGGCTTTTCATTGCGGCTGCCGATTTCGACGTCGTCCCCGTCGCGGAAGATGATCGATCTGAACCCGTCCCACTTGGGCTCGAAGCTCATGTCGCCGTCGGGAATATCGCTGAGGGGCTTCGCCAGCATCGGGGCGACCGGGGGCATCACCGGAAGTTTCATGCGTCTCTCCTAGCGGACGGTATAGCGGACGGCGACACCGCCGGGCTTCAGGACCTCGGCGCTGTGCAGGACAAACTTTTCTCCGGCAGCCGACGGCGGATATACCGGCAGCCCTTCGCCGAGCACGGTGGGCAGCATGTGCAGGTACAACTCGTCCACCAGCTCCTTGCGGAACAGCAGCCGTGTCAGCGGTCAGCGAGCCCCAGACTATGATGTCGCCGCTCTCGGCTTCTTTGAGTTCGTGGATCCGGGCGGGAATGTTGTCGCCGATAACCTGCGCCTCGCCCTCGCCCCAGGGAGCCCGCTCCAAGGTTCTGGACACCACGTGTTTGGGCAGCCGGTTGATCGGTTCCGCGATGGGCTCCTGCTGCGGATCGGCGCCCGGCCAGTAAGCGGCGAACATCGAGTAGGTTACCCGGCCGAGCAGAATGGCCGAGCAGCCCTCAAGCAGGCGGGTGTTGGCATCCATGATGGAAGTCCAGCCGCGGATCTGGTCCATAAACCGCAGGCCGCCATCAGGCTCGGCCGCGTAGCCGTCCATCGTGGTGAACTGCTGGATAATGAGCCTGCCCATGATGGTCCTTCCTGCGCAGCCAGGCCGCCGGCGTTCGCTGACCGACTTGAAGCGTCCCTCCATCACGTTAGTATCCGCGGCCGGATTTGGACAGAGCCCTACCTCCGGCCCCTCGCGGCGACAGGGAAAGAGCATGCTGTCGGCGGCCCGCGCTACAGCCCTGCAATGCAGGCCGACGTCGATACCGAATAGTTCTAACCGCGCGGACTCGAGTCAGAACCGGTAAAGCTCGAACCCAACCCGCCGGGCTGCGGCGTCGGGACCACCGGTGGTTAGCTCGATCTGGCGCCGGGCCTGGGCTTCAACGGGCTCCGGGCTCAGCGCCTGCAGGTAGCGCCGGTGTTCACTCAGGGACCGGACGGCCCGTTCAACGCTGTCCCCGTCGACGTCCAGCCAGTGCGTGGGGTGCATGGAACACACGCCCACCCAGCGCACGCCGGCGTGCGGCGGCAGATCTTCTGCGCTGAGTTCGGGGAAGATCCACTCGTTGGCCGCGTCCGCTACCGCGTCCATGACGGCTGTTCCCAGGTTGCGGTGGTCGGGCGAATTCCAGCTGCCCGGGCCCCAGGTTTGGCCGAAGTTCAGGGTGACGATGCCATCCGGCCGGTGCCGGCGGATGGCGCGGGCGATATCCATCCGCAGGCCTAGCGTGTTCTCGATCCTGCCGTCCGCGTAGTCCAGGAACTCCAGGTCCTCGACGCCGACGTGCCCACACGCCCGACGCTGCTCCTCGGCCCGGAGCACCGCCGCCTCCTGGGGATCAAGCCCGGCAATGCCTGCTTCACCCCGCGTCGCCAACACGTAGCCGATGCTCTTGCCCGCCGTTGTCCACTGGGCGACGGCCGCCGCGGCTCCGTACTCCGGATCATCCGGGTGGGCCATAACCACCAGCGCCCGCTGCCAATCACTCGGCATTTCCGACGACGTTTCCATAGCTGCCTCCCCCGTGCACGGGCCGCTGCATTGGCCCGATGACTGTTGTTTCACTCAGCGTAGCCGCGAGGGCAAGGCCGGTACCTTGATAACGGCGCAATCTCGCGTCAATGTCCGGAATCTCTTTCCCATTACGGTCATTGTCGTCAGCGAGCCGCGTCCCTACCATGGAAGAACCTCAATACCCGTCCCTGCGGGACGCCACGAACCACAGCTTTGCCTTCATCCGCGCACGTCTCACGCCCAAGGATCTGCCGTGAAAAATCTGCCCCGCCATCTGGCCATACGTACCTTGGCCGCCCTTGACTTGCACTGTGCCCGCTGCGATTCGGTCGGAGAACACCGCCTGGACAAGCACCTGGGCAGAACCGGCACCCAGGTCTCCCCAATCGTCCGGGCGCGGCAGTACGTGCTTGTCTGCGCCTCCTGCGGCGTAGCCCAGGAACTGACGGAGCAGCAGAAGAGATCCGTCCTGCACTACACAGCCCACCCCGTGACGGCCTGAGCGCGTTACGTACTATTGCCTTGGCTTGACCCACAGCAGGTCGGGCTCTTAGCGTGATAGTTGAATCATGAGCGCCAACATCGAGCCCTGGCTTGTTGGCCGGCAACCCTCTCGTGCGTAGCGGGGTGCTCCAGGTGATGATTCGGCCGTACCGGAAGGACACCGGTTCGGCAAGTACCGCGTATCCGCCCCACGCGACGAGCCGGGCCAACGGATCCGCCTGATGGCAAAGGACAACCGCGATGCCCCTGACTGACGACCTGCAGCCCGACACCCTCCGCAGCGCCTTCGGCCGCTTCCCCTCCGGCATCGCTGCCTTGTGCGCCTTGGTCGACGGCGAGCCGCAGGGAATCGTGGCTTCTTCCTTCACCGTCGGCGTTTCCATGGACCCGCCGCTGGTGATGTTCGCAGTACAGAACACGTCCCGCACCTGGCCGGTTGTCCGCCAGGCCGGCCGTATCGGCGTGTCGATCCTCGGCGCCGGGCATGACGGCGTCTGCCGCCAGATCGCCTCGAAGACCGGCGACCGCTTCGCCGGCTTGCCCCTGCACTCCACAGACGAAGGCGCCCTCTTCCTTGAGGAAGCCGCGCTGTGGCTGGACTGCTCGGTGGAGCAGGAAGTCCCCGCCGGCGACCACCATGTGGTGCTGCTGCGCGTCCACGGCTTGACCACGCATGACGGCGCCCACGAGCCGCTGGTTTTCCACGGCTCCGGCTTCCGCCGGCTCGAACAGCCCGCCTACATCTGAGGAACTGCTCCCAAATAACGACGGCGGACGCTTGGGTTCCAAGGACCGGCGGGGGATCGCGCCAAGCAGCAATCGTGTCAGGTTGGGCCTACGCGGCGCCGGCAGCTGATGGTTCGTCCAGGTTCCCGTCCAGCAGGCTCAGGAGCTTGAGAACCGCCGGATTGGTATTGTTCTCGTTCCACGCCACTTCAAGGTCTACGCGGTTCAGCGCTTGCGTACCGCGGGAGCCTTCGATCTCACGGAACCGCACCCCCGGCGGCGAAAACGCCCGCGTCGACGCCGGAACCAGCGTCACGCCGAGGCCCGCTTCCACGAAGGCCAACAGGGCCGGAACCTGGCTGGCATACTGCGTGATCCGGGGCTCCGCGCCGGCACTGGCAAACAGCCGCAGCACCAGATCATGGAAGTAGCGGGCCTCGCTGGTCGAGTACATCATCAAAGGCTCACTGCTCAGGGCCTGCAGCGGCAAGGACTCCGCCTCCTCCAGCAACGGGCTTTCCTCGGGCAAGGCGATCACCAGGCGGTCCTGCATCACCGGCCGCGACACGATACCGGGTCGGGCAACAATTGGCCGCAGCAAGCCGATGTCCACCGTGCCTTTGACCAGTCCGTCCATCTGGTCCGTGGAGACCAGTTCGCGCAGCAGCAGGGAGACGCCTGGCTGATCTTCGGCCGAGCGCCTCAGAAGTCTGGGCAGCGCACTCTGGCCTGCTATGGCGGTATAGCCAATAGTGACGGCGCCGGCGTCACCTGTTGCCACGCGCTGGACGTCCAGCTGGGTTTTGATTGACAAGTCAAGGATCAGCCGGGCACTGGGCAACAGGGTCCGGCCCGCGGCGGTCAGCTCGACCCGGCGGCTGGTGCGGTCGAAGAGCTGCGCGTGCAACTCCTTTTCCAACAGCTGGATCTGCCGGCTCAGCGGCGGCTGCGTCATGTTGAGCCGCTCGGCTGCAGCACCAAAATGCAGCTCCTCAGCTACTGCAATAAAGGACTCCAACTGGATCAGCGAAAACATCGATGCGCTCCTTGTATTGTTCTGTGCCTATTTTAGCTTGGACGCGCATCGATGACGGCACTTATCGTCAGAGTAGTGCAGGCGACAACGAAGCGCCGGTTCTTTCGCTACCAAGGAGATTAAATGTTGCTTGACGGTGTGCTGTTCTTTCCCATTACCCCCTTCGCCAGCGACGACTCCGTGGATCACGGCGCTCTCAAAGAACATCTGGAACATGGGCTGAAGTTCGGACCGGGCGGTATCTTCATCGGCTGCGGGACCGGCGAATTCCATGCCCTTTCCTTGGCCGAACTCTCCGATGTGGTGACCACCGCTGTTGCGACGACGGCGGGCCGGGTACCGGTGTATGCGGGAGCCGGCGGCGCGCTGGCCCTCGCCAAGGACCAGGTCCAACTGGCGGAATCGGCTGGAGCCGACGGCATCCTGCTCTTCCCCCCTTACCTTGTTAACAGCCCGCAAGAGGGTCTGGTGGCATACGTCAAGGCCATCGCCGGGGCCACATCGCTGCCCGTCATCGTCTACCACCGTGCCAACGCCCGCTTCACGGAAGCCTCCGCCGTGGAGATTGCCCGTATCGATAATGTGGCCGGATTGAAGGACGGTGCCGGAGACCTGGACCTCATGTCGCGTATTGTCCGCGCGGTCAAGGATGAGCTGGCTGGATCCGGCAAGGACTTCCAGTTCTTCAACGGGCTGCCCACCGCAGAGGCCTCCCAGCAGGCTTACCGCGCCATCGGTGTGACTCTGTATTCGTCCGCCACTTTCGCTTTTGCGCCTGAACTCTCGGTCGCCTTCTACCAAGCCCTCGAAACGGGCGACGAAGAGCGTCTTGCCCAGCTGGGCCGGGAGTTCTTCCACCCGCTGGTGCGGCTGCGCGATTCGGTGCCGGGCTACGCCGTCGCCCTGGTCAAGGCTGGTGCCGAACTCGGCGGAATCCGGAGCGGCCATGTCCGGCCGCCGCTGACCAATGCCTCGGAACAGGACCGCGAAGAGCTCAAGCGTCTCCTGGCTGCCGGCCGGGCACTGCTGAGCTAAGGGACGGTCCCCAGTGAGCGAATCGATAATGGACCAAGCCACTTCCGTGCTGGCAAACCTCGGCCAGGCCGCTATTACCGGGGTTACCATCACCCCCGTTGCCTTCAAGGACCCGCCCCTGCTCAACACCGTGGGTGTCCACGAGCCGTTTGCCCTGCGGGCGATCGTCGAGGTCCACACGGACGCCGGCGTCAGCGGACTAGGCGAAACCTACGGCGACGAGGCGCACTTGGCGCGGCTCCACGTGGCTGCCCGGTCCCTGCCGGGCACGGACATCTTCAACATCAATCAAATGTGGGCGAAGGTTGCCGCAGCACTGGCCTCGGACACCAGCCAAGGCGGCCACGGGATGAGCGGGATGGTCACCGGGTCCAGCACCGCGGATCGCGTGCTGTCCCCCTTCGACGTCGCGGCCTTGGACATCCAGGGCAAGCTGCTGGGCCGTCCCGTCAGTGACCTGCTCGGCGGCGCTGTCCGGGAGGCCGTCGATTTCAGCGGATACCTCTTCTACAAGTGGGCCGGGCATCCGGGCGCTGAGGCAGATTCCTGGGGTGAAGCGCTGGACCCGCAGGGCATCGTCGAGCAGGCCCGCCGGATGGTCCGGGACTACGGATTCACCGCCCTCAAGCTCAAAGGCGGCGTGTTCGAGCCCGATCAGGAAATCGCCGCCATCAAGGCACTGCGTGCGGAATTCCCCGGCCTGCCGCTGCGGCTGGATCCGAATGCGGCCTGGACAGTCGAGACGTCCATCCGCGTGGGCCGCGAGCTCGACGGCGTCCTGGAGTACCTCGAGGATCCCACCCCGGGCATCGACGGCATGGCCCAGGTCCGCCGCGAGGTGGCCATGCCGTTGGCCACCAATATGTGTGTGGTGAGCTTCGCCGACGTCGCGCCGGCCGTAGCCGCCGGGGCCGTGGACGTCATCCTCTCGGACCACCATTTCTGGGGTGGATTGCGCCGCTCGCAGGCGTTGGCGGGGATCACGGACACCTTCGGCATGGGGTTGTCCATGCATTCGAACTCGCATCTGGGAATCAGCCTTGCGGCCATGGTCCAGCTGGCTGCCGCTACCCCGAATCTGGACTATGCCTGCGATACGCACTGGCCATGGAAGGATCCCGAAGAGGACGTCATTCTTCCCGGTTCGCTCGAGTTCAAGAACGGCGCCGTCGAGGTTCCAACGCTGCCGGGACTGGGCGTGGAACTGGACCGGGGCCGGCTGGAGAAACTGCACCGCCAGTACCTCGGCTCCGGGCTGCGCAGCCGCGACGATACCGGTTACATGCAGCGGATCCACCCGTCCTACGAAATCAAGTGCCCGCGATGGTAGCCGTGCACGGCACTGCCGCGGCCGAACGGCAGCTGAACATTGTGGTCACCGACCCGATCATCAGCCGTTTCGAAACCCAGCTAAGGCACGACGGCGGTGCTCACCGGTGGCAGATGGCCTCGGCCTGGGACGCAGATCGGCAAGGCAAGGCCATCGCCGACGCGGATGTGGTGGTCTGTTCCGCCCTACCGGCCGAACAGGTTGCCGTCGCCTCCCGGCTGCAGCTGGTCCACGTTACCGGGGCAGGCTTCGACAAGGTTGCTGTCGGTTCGCTGGCCCCATCGGTGGCCGTGGCCAACACGTTCCACCATGCCCGCCCCATTGCCGAACACGTCCTGATGGTCACGCTGATGCTCTCGCGCCGCGTCCTGGCGGCGGACCGCGAGCTCCGCGCCGGGAACTGGCAGACCATCGCCACCAGCCCGGAGGTGCCGTTCCACCCGACGCTGGATTCCATGGTGCTGGGACTGGTGGGCCTGGGCTCGATCGGCAGCGAAGTGGCCCGGCTCGCCGAGGCTATGGGCATGACTGTGCAGGCAGTCCGCAACAATCCTGCCGCCAAACTGCCTGAGGGCATACACCCGGCGTGGGTGGGCGGCAATGACGAGCTGCCCAAGCTGCTGGAGACTTCGGACGTGGTCGTGGTGACCGTCCCGCTGCACGCTGACACGTATGGACTGATCGGAGCTGCCGAAATCGCCCGGATGAAGAGCTCAGCCTTCCTGATCAACGTTGCCCGCGGACCTGTAGTGGACCAGGCTGCACTGTACGACGCACTGGCAGGCAACCGCATCGCGGGAGCCGGGATCGACGTTTGGTGGGGACTTCCCGCCGAAGGCAACATTCCGCCGTCGGACTTTGCATTCGAGACGCTGCCGAACGTCGTCGTAACGCCGCACTACTCCGGCCATGCGCGCGTGACCTTCGAACGCCGTGCCGCCGACATCGCCGCGAACATCGCCAATCTGGCCGCGGGTCGTCCACTGTTCAACGTAGTCCGCGCCGCCGAATAGAACGACGACGGCGAGTGAGAGGCCTGGTCCCGGTTATTGCTTGCCGGGGTCAGGCCTCTCACTCGTATTTTCAGCCCAGCAGCAGCCGCCCCACCAGCAGGACTGCGCCAAATCCGGATGCTGTGAGTGCGATGAGCCGCAGCCGCCTGCGGTTAAGGAAACGGTTGGTGTAGCGGGAGACGATGTAGCCAGCGAGGGCGGCTGGCACCATCCAAGCTGTCAGGACGAGCACCTCGGCCGTCACTTGGCCGGCGGCCGCCAGTGCCGCCAATGAAACCGCTGAGCCGACCATGAAGAAGGCACTCATGGTGCCGCGCAGCCGGGCGCCTTGCTGTCCCTGCCAGATAAGGGCCATGGGAGCGCCGCCGATCGACGTCGAAGTTCCCATGATGCCGGAGGCCGCCCCCGCCGTGATCAGATTCGCCCTGCCCGGAAGGGGTGCCCAGCCGAAGAAGGCCAGCGCGACCCCCGTCAGGACGGCTGCGGCCACAAGCCAGGCCAGCCCCTCGGCGGGGAGCACCACAACCAGCCAGGCTCCCAATAGGCTGCCCGGAATCCTTCCCACCAACGCCCAGCCGGCACCCTTCAGATCAAGATGGGCCCGTTCCCGGGCAGTAACCATCGTGGTCAGCAGCAGGGCCAGGATGATGATGCTGGCGGGTAGTAAGGCAGGGTCTACGAGTGCGATGACTGGGGCGGCGAGCATGCCCATGCCGAAGCCGATCGAGGACTGCAGACCCGCTGCAGCAAAGACGGCTACGGCTATGAGGACGTACTCTGCCCAGGTCACTGGTCTGTCACTGGGCCGGCGCCGGGGCCGGGTCCGGGTTGCGGACTTTGATCG
>NZ_JAODLR010000022.1 GCF_025960875.1 Crystallibacter permensis
TTGATCTGTACTCACTGACCATCGCACGATGGCTCACTACGTTGCCGGAGCAACGCGCAACTGCGGAGAATTACACCATTCCACGGGACGTAACCAACGTAAGAAAAGGAAGAAGAAGTAACCATCCCGCCTCTGAAGTGTCCCTTGCAGTTTGGTGAAGACTAGTTCGTTCGCCCTTAGCCAGAACACTCAAACCCAGTTCAAGCAGAGTCTCTTCGTACTTGATGATGGGCCTACTTCTAGAGCGCTTCCTCCACTGGCACATTAGCCTGATATTCTCGCCCTTCGGCCTCGCTAAACGCTGTCATTAGGTGCCCTTTTTCCAGTCCCAGTACCGTGCTTAAGGGGAAGTGGCCGGTAATAGTATTCCCTGAATGCTCCACACCGCTGAGGTCAAAGTTCTCCTCGGTGCCGTCATGGCTGAAGCAGTAGAACGAGACAGCTTCGCCGTTAATAAACTCGATTCCCATTCTGCGCTGGTGGGAATGATCCGGGGTGGCAGCCACGAGGCCGACCACATAGGGCCCCGAGCCGGGAATGTTGCCGTCTATATCGAATTTCGCTACCAACGTGGATTCCTTGGCTGCGATGGATACATGCTTAAGAAGTGCGTTGTGGGAGCTCATGGCTCCATCCTGCTTTCTGCACTCTCTTTCGTCCACCCTTGAAAGAAGACCAACGTCCCCAGCAGCGCAACATCAGCCGTGGATGGAGGTTGAGCAACGGCGGGCAGGGCGGAAGGTGTCCGTTCGGATCGAGATACAACCCCGACAATTCATTAATCCGACGAGCCCCCGCGGTCAGCTGGACTATTGGCCGATGACTGCGTTCTGTTGGGCGGCACGGCATAACTGCTCTTCGCGCTCTTCCGGCGAAAGTTCGTTCCACCTTGCTGCCTGTGCCTGTATTTCAGCTTCGGGGCGCCCCATGGCCTTCATCTCCTCAGGGGAAACAATCACGCTGTTCTCCGGGCCGATCATGTTCTGCCTGTCCAGATTAGCCCCTGGTCCATCGGCATAGTCTGCGGAGCATTCAATGAACGGCTCATAAACTCTCGCCTCGGGATCATGCTGAACGTCTCGGGACTCAGATTCGAACGCGGAAGCAGAGGGCGTTCCAAGGGCAGCTGGCGAAGGAGACGAGGGCTCGATTACGGAAGCGGGGAGGCCGTGCTCGCCGGAGTGTGTACTGAGACCAAGAACCACGCCGGCTGCCAGCAATAGGACAGCAGTCATTCCTACGGACGGTTTCCTAGGCAATTACTTCCCCCATACTTCGTGTTCGCACCATAACCGGAGCGAAAGGAACGCCCACCTCCACACACTATCGGCACGCACGACGAAGCTTCGTACTGCTGCTCCCGCCCATGGTTTCGAAGGCGGTGGGGCCGAGCCTCACGTCGAGTCCGTCCCCGGTCAGTCGCCGTCGGCGTCTGCACTCCCGAACGCGTCGGGGCATGGACTTGGCCCGGCCACTCCGATGTATGTCTGCCCGGAGTCCCCGCCCCGCAGCGCGGCGAAGATCTTGTCGAGGTCGCGAGGGTCGGTTTCATCAGCGGCGTAGGCACTGGCGTCGATGCCTAACCCATCCGGTGCGTACGTGCAGAGCATATCCGGCGGAATCCGTGCCGCTGAGTCAGCGTCAGCCTGATTCACAGCAACCACACGGACGGGCATTGCCGCGCCGGTCCCATCTTCGCTGGCGTCCACGTCGACCTCCGGATGAAGTAGTTGCACCAGTATAAGGAGAGGCTAAGCCGGTTCCATCGAATCCGACGGTTTGCCCGCTGCAAGGAACCAATATTTCTGCCTGTTGTCCCGATCTGTCCAAGGCCTGGCAGATCAAGCATGAGCACGGCGACGGCGACAGTCAGCGAGGCATACGCAGCGGAAGGACCACGAGGCGCAACCTCCAGAAGGAGCTTCTGGTGCAGGACGGGAGTGAGCCGAGCGCCAGTCTATTGATTATGACACCATCATGGTGTCATACTGATGTCGTGGATATTTCGCGACATGTACAAGACCTTCAGGGCCAGCTGGTGGAGGCGACCGAACTTGCCGGCGAGCAGGCGAGTGAGATCGCCAGCCAGTTGATCCGTTCGCTCGATGCATCGCTACGTCTGGTCATTCTCGAGGTCTTGTCTGAGGCAGCCAGTGAGATCACGTCCGAGCTCGCGCCCGGCTCCGTTGATGTGCGGTTGCGTGGGCGGGATCCGGAATTCGTGGTGACACCACCGCTGCCATCTGACACCACGGAGGCCGTGGTGGCTCAGGAGCCAGCGTCGTCCATGGACTACACCGTTGACGGGCGGACTACCCGTACCACGCTGCGCCTGCCGGAGAACCTCAAAACCAAAGCCGAGGCTGCCGCCGCTCGCGAAGGTCTCTCGGTCAACACCTGGCTGGTCCGCGCGGTCGCAACCGCTCTCGCCGACCAGACCATTACCGCTCCGGTGCCGCCCGCCAACAGCGGCACCCGATTCACCGGCTGGGTCCGGTAAGGAGTTTCCATGCAGTACACCTACGCCGCCTCAAGCATTATCGAAGCCACAATCAACCTCGTGATGGGCGAGCTGATGGTCACCGCCGACGATGTCGACGAGATCACAGTTGACATCACGCCCACCCACGCGGATCGACCTGCCGACGTTCGCGCGGCTGAGAACACCACCGTCGACTTCGCTGATGGTCGGCTGATGATCACGCAGAAGCGCGAGAACGTGCTCAGGGCGTGGGTCAACAAGGGCTGGTCAATCGACGTGCATGTCCTCGTTCCCAAGCGATCCCGCTTCAAAGTGAAGTCGTCCTGCGGGAATATCCGCGTCCGCGGGCCTATTGGGCCGTCTTCGCTGACTACCGCCTACGGCGACATCACAGCCGGTGATTGTGCCGAGCTGACCGCAAAGACCGCTCACGGTGAGGTCAGCCTTGAGCGGGTCAGCGGCACCACCGAGCTCACCGGGTCCAGTGTGTTCGTGGGCGAGGTGTATGGCAACACGACAGTGAAATCCTCGCATGGAAACGTCTCCGTTGGGCTCGTCATGGGACGGCTCGTAGCGATCAGTGGGTACGGGAACATCGACGTCCGCACCGTCATGGACGACGTCGAAGCCCGCGCCGCGCACGGCAAAATCCGGATCAGCGACGCGGTCAGCGGTACCGCCCGGCTCGTCGCGAGCTACGGCGACGTCGAGGTCGGTATCCGCCATGGCACTCTCACTTGGCTCGACTTGAACGCCAAGGGCGGCGCCGTCCGCAACGAACTTGACGTGGCCGAGCCCGAAATCCAGAACGACGACGGCACCGCCGATCGTCTCAAGGTCACTGCCCGCACCAACTATGGCAGCGTTCGCGCGTTCCGCGCGGTGGTTCTCTAAGAAGGAACCAGCATGAATGCCACCGCGTCTGGAGCCGGGGCGCTATGCCGGGGTAGGCGCACCGAACCAGCTGGTGAGCGCGTCAGGGAGCCCTGGGTCAGCCAGCTCTCCCACCCAAGCTACGTATCCATCGGGACGAACCAACACGGCGGTGGGCGCAGTAACCGCCCCGATTGCAGGAAGATCCCATGCACCGACATGTTCCGCGTCGACCAACTGCACTCGATCTGCCCATGGCGTGATGTCGAAGCGGCCGGGTTCGTCGAGGTTGAGGAGCACGGGCTTGGCCCGGTGCAGCAGGGTGAACACGCGGAGCGGGCCGTCGACGGTGACCAGGTCAAGATCGGGCATACGGCGTCCGAGCAGCGGATGCCCCTCGCCGAGGTCATAGTGGACGTCCAGACCAGACATCATGGCTCCGAACCGCTTTCGCGGCTCGTCCATGCTCAGCAGTTCGGAGACGGTGTCGCGCAAGGCCGTAGTGCGTTCGTCGGCCCGGCGAAGCGCGACTTGCGCCATGGAGTTTCGCAGCACGCGGGCAGCAACCGGATGCCGCTCGGCGTGATAGGTATCCAGGAGGCTCGCTGGTGATGTTCCCTTGACTACCTGAGCCAGTTTCCATCCCAGATTCACCGCATCCTGCATGCCCGTGTTGAGGCCTTGTCCGCCGTCAGGCGGGTGCACGTGCGCGGCGTCGCCGGCCAGCAGGACCCGCCTGTCCCGGTAAGCGGCGGCCTGCCGTGCCATGTCCGTAAACCGGGAAATCCAGGTTGGATTGTGGATTCCATAGTCCGTCCCGTAGACGGCGATGAGCGCCTCGCTGAGATCACGCAAAGTCGGTTCGTCCGTTCGCTGGAGGTGCCCTTCGGTCACCATGACCCGTATAGGCCCGCCATCCAGGTAGACCACATCGCCGTCGTGAATCTCGTACTCCAACTTTCCTAAACCATGGAGCCCGAGGGAATCGCGGCGGACGCCCAGTTCGGGCTCCTCAGCCATCTCGACCTCCGCGATCAGATTGCTGGTCGTCGGATCCCATCCGGGGAAGGCGATGCCGGCCACCTTACGGACCAGGCTGCGCCCTCCGTCGCAGCCGACGAGATACTCCGCCCGCAACTGCCGGCCATCGTCCAACTCGACGTCGACGCCGGTGCCGTCCTGGGCGAAACCTGTCACTTCGCGTCCACGGTAGATCTTCACGTCCAGCTCGTTGACCCAGCCGGCCAGGATGCGCTCGATGTGGTTCTGCCACAGCCCAAGCCCATAGTTGTGCCGGGTGGGGAAGTCACTGATGTCCAAACTGCTGCCGCCGAATGCGGCGACCTGCGCCACCTGCCCCTCCGAGAGGAACCGGTCGGCGATCCCGCGCTGGTCCAAGACTTCGATGGTGCGCGCGTGCAAGCCACCTGCGCGGGCGCCGGCGAGGTCTTGGCTGGGACGCCGCTCGACGATAGCGACGTCGACCCTCGCCAACGCCAACTCGCCCGCCAGCATCAGCCCCGTGGGACCTCCTCCGGCAACTACCACTGCATGCTCGGTCATCGACATTTTGCCACTCCCATTCCCTGAGTTCCAGCATGCCGATTATGCGGCCGGGCCCGGGGCTTGCCGCAAGCCCCGGGGCGGGAGGTAGATTGGAAATAGGAAGGAACGGGCTGGCATCCTTCCCGATGCCGTAGAGCGGCGGTACCGGGACTCGGTCAGGGCGCGTCGGGTAGCCGGACTTTCTTCTCGCCCTTGAGCGCACCCTCGATGGTGTCTTGCCAGACCGGGCCGGCCACTTCGGAACCGGTCAGATCCCGGTAGGTGTTGCCGTAGGCCTCCACCCGCGTCAGCGGATACTGCGCCCCACCCCTCGGATCCCCCAGCCAGACGGCAGCCACGAGTTGGGGTGTTCCGCCGACAATCCAGTTGGCGGCGAAGTCGTTGGTGGTTCCCGTCTTGGCGCCCGCTTCACGGCCTTCCGGGCGGAGCCGCGGGCCAAGGGTGCCGGTTCGTTTGAACGGTTCCTTGAGCACATCGGCCACGGTGTTGGCTATATCCTTGTCGATCGCCTGATGGCAATCAGGATCCGGAACCGGCAGCTCTTCCTTGGTGCCGGTACGCACCGCCTTGATGACCGTTACCGGCTGGCAGAGCACTCCCCCGCCCATGAAGGCGGAGTAGGCGTTGGCCATTTCCAGTGGGGACACTTCGTAGGCACCCAGGGCCAGCGAGGCTTCCCGCCCGACCAGCTGATCGACGGGGATAGACGTAATGCCCAATGTTTCGGCCATCTCGGCCGCGTTGATAACCCCGACGCGCTCAATAAGGCGGACGAAATACACATTCACAGAGCTGCGGATGGCCTTATAGGCATTGATCACCCCGTAATCGCGGTTGCCGTAGTTGACATAACCGCCGCGCGGGTTATCGAGTTTCGACGAGCGGTAGGGTCCGTCAGCGCGTAGCCGGGTGGAGGTCGGGATGCCTTGGTTCAGCGCCTCGGCCAGAATAATGGGTTTCATGGCAGACCCTACCTGAAACGCGCTCTTGGCGTAGATCACTTCCGTCTTGCCTTTGCCCTCGCCCCAGTCCCGGTTCTGGACGATGGCCGCGATATGGCCGGTTCCTGGCACGATGATCGCGGTGCCCAGAGCCGCGCGGTTCGTATTGCCAAGTGCTTTCTCGACCGCAGCCTGTGCAGCATCTGCCGCTTTCCGGTCCAACGTCGTCGTTAGCGTTAAACCGCCTAGGCGGAAGCGTTCCTGACGGATCTCGGGCGTCTTCCCGAACGCCTTGTTCGTCAGGATTTCCTCGCGGACGAGCTCGCAGTAGAAGGGGTACTTGGATTCCCCGCAGCTGGATGGGGCCGAGCCGCGCTTCACGGCCAGCTCCGATTCCAGGGCGGCCTTTGCCTCTTCGGCTGTCAGGACACCTCGTTGCTCAAGCACCGTCAACACGGTGTCGCGCCGTTCCGTGGCACCTTCGGGGTTGGCGAAGGGGTCGAGGTCAACGGGTGCCTTGAGCATGCCGACCAGCAGCGCCGACTGGACATGGTTCAGCTTCGCCGCCGTCGTGCTGAAGTAGATACGGGCGGCCGACTGCACCCCGTAAGCGCCGTTGCCGAAGTAGACGGCGTTCATGTACTGGGTGAGGATCTCATCCTTGGACAGCTGCTTCTCCAGCGCAAGCGCGTATTTGGCCTCGCGGATCTTGGCGTTGTAGGTGACGCCTACAGCCACCTGCTCCTCGACTTCGTCGCGCGCGTGGTTGACCAGCATGTTCTGGACCAGCTGCTGCGTGATGGTGGACGCGCCTTGAACATCCTCGCTGGTCACATTGTTGATGAGCGCGCGGGTGACACCGAGGGGATCCACGCCCCGATGCTCGTAGAAACGCGCGTCCTCGGTCGCGATCAGTGTTTCCTTGAACGCCTCGGACACCTGGTCCAGCTTCACATCTGTCCGGTTTTCACTGTAAATACGGGCGAATTCCTTGCCGTCCTTGTCCAGCAACACCGTATGCTGCGGCAGCAGGCGGTCCACCGGCAAGTCGGTCGGCAGCTCCTCCCACATGTCCAGAACAGTGTTGCCTGCGACAGACAAGCCCACCGCTGCCGGTGCCACGATCATGCCTACGCCTAAAGCTGCGACAGCTACGCTCGCCAGCCACAGGTCGATCCGCCCCTGACCGGCACGCCGCTTCGGGATTCGGCCGGGGCGCGCCTCAGCCAGCAGCTCATCGAGATTGACAGGTTCCGGTTTATTGCGTCCCCATAGCCGCATGATGTTTCATGTGGGAATTCCGGTGCCGGTTACACCTGGTGCGTAGCCGGCCGCTACCGCGCATTGTGAGGGGCCGTTGGGAAGGCACCCCTCGGGCGCCGCTGGTTTCCCACACCCCTCCTTTACCAAGATGGAGCAGATAAGAAAACAGTAGAACCTCCGCCCGGCGTTGACTAGAGCGTCAGGCATAACTGCTGACGGCAATGTGCTCCGCCAGGAAGTCTTCCCATGTCCTGCGGCCTACAGTGTGTTCGGGTACCAGATTGGCGCCGTCCCTGAACGCGCGTGCCGCCCCGCCTGGCATCCGAACCGGCACGATGAGTCGGCGGCGGCCGGTCGCGCGCAGGTAGCCTCGGATCAACTCCGCCAACGGGTGCACCTCCGGTCCTCCCATTTCTGGGACTAAGCCTGCCGGCTCGCCGAGGGCCAACTGAACCAAGCGCGCTGCTACTTCTGCAGCATCAACCGGCTGAATGTTAAAGCCGGCAGGCACAGGTATCACGGAAAGCTTGGCCATCCCCTGCGCCATCATCAGCACCAAGTCATGGAACTGGGTGGCTCGCAGAGTCGTGTAGGGCAGCCCGGAGTTGGCGATGATCAGCTCTGCCGTCCGCTTGGCTCCGACGTAGCCGAACATCGCCCGGTCAACGCCGCTGGTGATCGGGGTGCGGTCTGCGCCGACCACCGAAATGTAAACAAGGTGCCGGACGTTGGCCACGGCCGCGGCCCGAACCAGATAATGGGCCTTTTCATCGTCACCTTTGCCGCTGCCCGCAGCGTGGACGATGATTTCCACTCTTTCCACCGCCGCTTCGATGCCTTCCCCCGCGGCCAGATCACCGGTAACGAACTCGACACCCTCCACCGGTTCGCGGCTGGTCCGGCTCAACACCCGCACGCGGCTGCCGGCTTCCAGCAGGCGCGGAACGAGATGCCGCCCCAGCGTTCCTGTCCCGCCTGTTACCAGCACGGGCGCCGTCGTGCTGTGCTCTTGATTGGTGTGCAACTGCATTGTTGTCCCCTCTCAGGATAGTCACTCGTTATCGTGGTTCACTGATATGACACTTCCCGGCGGGAGAATGTGACAGATGGACGATCTTGAACAGCTGGCCGAGCAGTTCGAGCCGCACCGGGGCCGGCTCCGCGCCGTGGCTTACCGCATGCTCGGTTCGCTGAGCGAGACCGACGACGCCGTCCAGGAGACCTGGTTACGGCTCAGCGGCACGGATGCAAAAAGTGTCGAGAATCTTGGCGCCTGGCTGACAACCGTACTCGCAAGGGTGTGCCTGAACATGCTGCGTTCCCGCAGCACACGCGGGGAACAGCCGTTCGGGCTGCACATGCCGGACCCTGTGGTGAGCAGTGTCGAAGGGACTGATCCCGAGCAGGAGACGCTGCTGGCCGACTCGATCGGGCTCGCCCTGCTGGTCGTGCTGGACACCTTGACTCCTGCCCAACGGCTGGCATTCGTGCTGCACGACATGTTCAGCGTTCCGTTCGACGAGATCGCCACCGTTATCGGCGCCTCGCCGGCATCAGCGCGGCAACTCGCCAGCCGTGCCCGCCGTCTCGTGGAGCAGGAATCCCATGTCCCCGACGCCGACCCCGTACGCCAGCGTGAAGCGGTGGACGCCTTTTTCGCAGCCTCCCGCAACGGCGACTTCGCTGCGCTCGTCGCGGTGCTGGACCCCGACGTCGTGCTTCGTTCCGACGGCGGACTGGCCCGTCCCGCTGCCACCACGGTCCTGCGCGGCTCTTCGACAGTGGCCGGACAAGCCGTTACTTACCAGCAGCTCGCACCGTTCGTGCGGCCGGCCCTGGTCAACGGAACCGCCGGAGCCGTGGTGGTTCCGCGCAAACAGGCTATTTCAGTCATGGCTTTCACCGTCAGGAACGGAAAGATCGTGGCGATAGACGTGCTCGCCGATCCAGCGCGGCTCAACCAACTCTCCCTGGCCGTCTAACCGAAGCCCGTGTCCGCCGTCGTGGTTAGCGGGCACCCGCCCGGGAAATCAGGCTTGATCCGCAGGTAGGGCTGCCGCGAGCGCGTCCAGGATCAGGTTGAGCCCGAACTCGAATTCATCGCCGAAGTCGTAACCGGGTTTCAGCACGTGCTCGGTGGCTATTTCCATGAGGTGGGGGTACTCGCCCTCGGCAAAGAGTTGCACTATCGGTTCGGCGACGATGGCAACGGTATCCGGACCGCTGAAAGGCAGCGCGGCTTCCTGCAGCGCGGAACCGTACACATACGCGTCGAGCAGGGCGTAGGCGTGGGCGGCCATCTTCACGGAGAAGCCCGCGGACCGCAGCGTGCCCAGGATTGCGTCGTGATGCCGCAAAGTCGCCGGCCCCGGCGCAGTGCGCGACTCCATCAGGGCGGTCGCCCACGGGTGTCGCTGCAATGCCTGCCGCGCCGAATCCGCCCGGCGACGTATCTCCACCCGCCAGTCCCCCGCCGAAGACGGCAGCTCGATCTCGCTGAAGACGAGGTCCACCACTCCATCGAGCATCTCGTCCTTGTTCGCCACGTAATGGTAGAGCGACATCGGCTTGGCTCCGAGCTCCTGCGCCAGCGAACGCATGGTGAGTGCCGCGAGGCCCTTTTCGTCGGCGAGGGCGATAGCTCCGCGCAGTACACGCTCCTTGCTTAAAGGAGAGCGCTCCTCGCTTGTTCCAATTGTTTCTTGAGGCATTTCACTTCAGCCTATCGTATTTTCGTACATTGTACGATACTCTTTTCGTACTTAGTACGGCAGCTTCGCCGCACTTCATGAGTAAAGGAAACGGCCGTGGCACCTCGTGCAGAGCATGTGGATAAGGGAACCCTGAAGAACGGCCCGGCCAAAGGGGAAGCCACCATGCGCGCCATTGTTCAAAACGTCTACGGCTCCGCGGAGGTCCTGCACCTTACGCAGATTCCACGCCCCGTTCCCGCGGAGCACGAAGTGCTTGTCCGGGTGCGGGCGGCCGGGCTGGACCGCGGCGTCTGGCATCTGACACGGGGACTCCCTTACCTGGCCCGGCTGGCCTTCGGGCTCCGCAAACCGAAAAACCCAATACCCGGGATGGACCTCGCTGGCACTGTCGTCGCAGTCGGTCCGGCAGTGACCAGATTCGCCGTCGGCGACGAAGTTTTCGGAAGCGGCCACGGATCCTTTGCAGAATATGCAGTAGCACGCGAGGACCAGCTGGCCATCAAGCCGGCAAATCTAACTTTCGAGCAGGCCGCGGCCGTTCCGGTATCTGCGGTCACCGCTCTGCAAGGCCTGCGCGACGCGGGCCGGATCGAGCCGGGGCAGAAAGTGCTGGTCATCGGTGCGTCCGGCGGCGTCGGATCCTTCGCGGTACAGCTGGCCAAGGCCTTCCGCGCGCCTGTCACCGGTGTGGCGAGCACCGCAAAGCTCGACGCCGTTCGCTCCCTGGGTGCCGACCACGTCATCGATTACACCCGGGAAGACTTTGCCGACGGCGCCAGCCGCTACGATCTGATCCTCGACATTGCGGGGAACCCCTCGCTCGCCCGGCTGCGCCGCGCGCTGACCCCGGAGGGAACCGCGGTCATCACGGGCGGGGAAGAAGGCGGAAACCTGACCGGCGGCATGAACCGGCAACTGGGGGCCCTGCTCCTGTCGCCCTTCATAGGCCAGCGGCTGACCATGTTTATCGGCAAGGTAAGCGCCGCCGACCTCGAAGAGCTGAGCGCGCTCATCGAGGCAGAGAAGGTCAAGCCAAGTATCGACAGGACGTTCCCGTTGGCCGAGGTCCCCGACGCGTTGCGCTACCTTGAGGCCGGCAAGGTCCGCGGAAAGGTTGTCATCACCATTTGACGATGTCCGCAACCCAATGCCGGCCGGAGATTTTGCGTTAGAGCGGCGCAGCGCTGCGCCTTGGTGGAAGATGGAGCCATGGATGCTGTCGACGCACTCAATGAGATTGCTTTCTGGCTCGAACGCGAGCTTGCTCCCAGCTTCAAGGTGCAGGCTTTCCGCAAGGCGGCCACCGCCATTCGCAGCCTGGAGCCCGAGGAGCTCGCCGCCCGGACACGTGACGGCAGGCTTAAGAATATGAAGGGGATCGGTAGCAGAACGTTCGAGGTCATCAGCCAGGCGGTCGACGGCGGAGTGCCCGACTACCTCGCGAAGCTGCGGGAACGTTCGGCCAAGCCGCTGGCCGAAGGTGGCGCGGAACTGAGCTCCGCCCTCCGTGGCGATCTGCACAGCCACAGCAACTGGTCCGACGGCGGGTCCCCCATCGAGACCATGGCGGACACAGCCCGGATGCTGGGACGGGACTACCTGGCGCTGACCGACCACTCCCCCAATCTGAAAATCGCCAATGGACTGAGCGCGAAGCGGCTTACTGAGCAGCTGGACGTGGTCGCCGAGATCAACCAGGCGTCCGATGGCTTCCGCCTGCTGGCCGGGATCGAGGTCGACATCCTCGAAAACGGCACGCTGGACCAAACGCCCACAATGCTGCAGCAGCTGGATGTTGTGGTGGCCAGCGTGCATTCAAAGCTCCGCTCCGATAAGCGCACCATGACCAAGAGAATGCTCGGCGGCATTACCGATTCCCACACCAACGTGCTGGGCCACTGCACGGGCCGGCTGGTAAAAGGGTCCAGGGGCACCCGCCCGGAATCGGAGTTCGACGCCGAGCGGGTGTTCGCCGCCTGCGCCGAGAACGATGTCGCCGTCGAGATCAATTCGCGTCCCGAGCGGCAGGACCCGCCGGACAACCTGATCCAGCTTGCCCTGGACGCAGGCTGCCTGTTCAGCATTGACAGCGATGCCCACGCGCCCGGCCAGCTCGACTTCCTCCAATACGGTGCCGAGCGCGCCGCTCGGAACAGTGTCCCGGCGGAACGGATCATTAATACGTGGCCGTTGGACCGGCTGCTGGAATGGACGGGTGCGGGCAAATAAGCGCACAAATGCGGCCCGCAGGAACCAGATTTTTTTGTTGACCTTGAAGTGGGCTCCAAGGTTTATGCTGAAGCCATGACTGGCTTACAGGCGCCTCACGCGCTGAAAGTTGGCGAATTGGCCAAGGCTGTCGGCGTCTCCACCGACGCGCTCCGCTACTACGAGCGGGCGGGCCTGCTTCCACCCCCGGATCGGTCCCCCACGGGTTACCGGCTGTATCCGCCCAGCACTGCGGACCGCGTGCACTTTATCCAGGGTTGCCAGCGGCTGGGGCTGCGGTTGGCTGAGATAGCCGACCTGCTCGACGTTCGGGACACGGGCCGGTGTCCCTGTGAACCGGCCGAGTCTTTGCTCCGCCGGCGGATCGGCGAGCTGGACAGGGAGCTGGACCGCCTCACCCGGTTGCGCTCCGACCTGCAGGCCATGGCCGATCAGCTAAACGGCACGGACTGCCCGGATCCGGCCCCGGGCACGTGGTGTCCGCCCGGTACGAAAAGCAGAAAGGAGGTGACCCTTGATGCACACCAAGAGGGCGTGTCCCTGCTGCGATGACCCGGCCTGCGATGGAAGCTGCTGCGGTGGCGGTTGCTGCTGACCCACGTACGGCCTCCGGCTACGGCAGGCCCGGCTGCGCTTGGACGCGCTGTGTTTCGCTTGATGCAGGGCGCAGCGCCGTCCATGCCACCCAACCTCCGGCGATCGCCGTCAGCAGCGCCCCGATGGGCTGCGTTGGCAAACTGCTGCCCATCGTCGCCAGCGCCAGCACCACCCCAAGGATGTAGAAGATCAGGGCCGCAGCGATCCACAGGGCTCCCGTCCACCGCGGCAGGATCCCCGACCGCCACATCGCCACACCAAGCAGCACGTTGCCCACGAAAGCAAGCAGCAGGCCCAGCATAAAGCTGGCCGTCATGGCGGGCGGGAACTCTACTTGCATGACGCCGTCGCTGCCATCCAGGTAAGCCCTTCCGATAGCGGGCGTGGTGAAGGTGGAGATTACTGCCGGCACCATGAGCAGAAGGTGTCCGGCGACTGTTATCACCATGGCTGCCAAGGCCAGGCGTCCCGGCCGCCTACCATGCAGATAGACTCCGAGCGCGAAGATCCCGAAAACCGCCAGGATGGAACCGCCCGTGCTGCCGATCAGATGGCTTACAAGATAGGAATCCGAGCTGACGAAGCGCGCCCACGCTGCTGGGTCGGTGGCCTGATCGGGCTGGGGCTCGAGCGTCGCCCAGACAGTCAGCAAACCGTACACCGGCAAGGCCAGCAGGCCGGCACGGATCCAGTTGGTTGCGCTTTGGCTGTTCATGCCGGTCCTTCCGCGGTGGACCGGCGCCGGCAGCAGAGACAGCTTCACCGGGACGATCCTGTTCTTTAGTAGACGCCCGCCGGCTGCGATGGGCAACCTATTTTTTCTTTCAACAACGACGGCGGCACTCCCGGTGGGATTTTCCTCCCACCGGAAGTGCCGGCGTCGTACGTAGTTAGGCTCTTCAGTTGGCGAAGACGTCCTGCAGGTGGCCCTGCGGAGTCCACAGCGCCACGGAGTCGCCGCCGTTGTTGAGCACCGAGGCGGTGCCGTCGTTGTAGAAGCTCTCCGCGGTGTTGGTGCCGGGTCCGGTGTAGACGCGCAGCTCGGCGCCGGGGGCCAGGATGTACCCGTCGCCGATGGCGAGGATGTTGTTCGCCGCGTCGCGGATGATGCTGCCGCTGACATCGATGCTGTGTCCGGTGGTGTTGCGCAGGAGCACGTGCTCGCCGGTTTCCGCCTGGACGTCGCTGCCGGCCGGGTTGTTGACCGAGTCCACGATTTCGACGCCGTTCGCCGCGGGGAACGGCTTTCCGCCGTCGAGGTAGCGGGCGGTCTGGATCGGGAAGTCGCCGGTGACTGCGTCGACGCCGAGGTCGATGGAGTGCTGGACTGCCTCGGGGGAATTGGCGGTGTAGACGCCGATGACCAAACCGGCGGCCTTCACATCGGCGACGTTCTGCGCGGTCAGCGTGCGGTAGTTGGTGCCCACGGAATCGGCGTACTCGGCCCACTGGGCCAAGGTATCCGGACCGGGAACGGTGCTGGAGAGCTGCTGCAGCTCGATCTCCGGGGCAATCGAGGCGAAGGCCCGGTTGGAGGCCTCGTCGAAGCTGAGCACTTGGATCTTGTCCGCGGCAACCAGCTTCTGCCACTTCTTATCGGTGCGCAGCTCATCGGCGACCAGCTGCTCGATGCCCGGGGAGTTCTTCGGGGACTTGATTTCGATGTACACGCCGGTCTCGGTAGTGGCGACCTGGGCAGCGTCATCCAGGTGCGGGATGCGTTCGCCGGCGAATTCCTCGCCGAAGTAGGCGCCGGCGTCGAGCTGCTGCAGCTCCGACCACGTGAAGGACGTGATCGGATCGTTGGCGCGGTCCGGGAAGACGCCCTCGACGTTGGTGGTGCGGGCCGGAGTGTCATCGTGGAAGAGGAACGGCACGCCGTCGGCGCTGAGCTGGACGTCGATCTCGAAGAAGTCCGCACCGGAGGCCCGGCCGTCCTTGAACGCGGCAACCGTATTCTCCGGTGCAGTGCCGGCGGCACCGCGGTGCCCGATGAGCAGCGGCGCTTCGGCTTGGTTGCTGGCCGCGGTGTCCTGCGCGGCTGCGTCGGCGGTGTTGGCTGTGCCAGGCGGCGGCGCGGTCTGCTGGGCAACGGCGGCGGGCGCCGCGAGCAGGGACAGCCCGACGGTGGCCGCGGCTGATCCGGTCAGAAGCGTGGTAATGCGTGATGCCATAAGAATTGAACTTCCTTCATCCTGGTGGTCAATGTCCCCTTGATCGATGCTGGCTCGTGGTTGCATCCGGTATGCCAACGCAGCGTGAACCGGGAATGAAGGGCGGGAAAAGGTGGACGCGGGGTGGCGGCCGCCACTAGATTACGAGCATGTCTCAAGACTGGGGAACCAATGATCCTGCCGGTCCGGCACGGCACGATCCGTCGCCGCCGGGACGGCCGCAAAGACCGCAGTTGTCCGACCGGACGCCTCCGCCGATAGGGCAGACGCTGCCACCCACCGGCATGGTGAAGGCAGCGAGATCGCTGTGGCTGTTGAGCTTCCTGCTCGGCGCGGTGGCCATCGCCTTTGCGTACCTATCGAGCGACGACCGGCTGGAACGGCTCCGCGAGATCGTGTCCGAGGTTGACCCCGCCCAGGACGAAGCGTCGGTCGACGCGGTGGCTGCCCTGGTGCACTGGGGCAGCCTGGGCGCACTGGCACTCATCATTGTGGTCGAAGCGCTCCTGCTGCGCGGGCTGATGCGCCGGCGGGGCGGAGTCCGGTGGGTGCAGCTGGTGGTCCTCCTACTCCACGGCGGAGCGGCGGTCCTGGCGGACGCGTTCCTCGTGGCTCCCGGCGAGGGCGAAATGTACCTCCGCTGGGCGCTGGTAGCGCAGGTGGTGCTAGCCTGTGCGGCGCTGCTGGTCAGTCTGCTGCCCGGCGCCGACGCCTGGTTCCGAGCCAAGCACGAGACGTACGGTAGGCCGCGGGGCTGAGCCATCCGGAAGTCGGGCGAGGACCGCCTCGCAGCTGCGGACCACAATCTGGCAGGATTCCGCGGCACTGCGGTCGGTCATCGGGTTCTCGGCCAGTGTGCGCCAGCGGCGCAGGCATGCCAGGGCTTCGGCCCGCAGTGCCTCCGACGACGTGCCGTCGGGCAGGCCGAGCCGGAGTGCGGGCAATATCCCCCGGCCGCCGATCAGGCGTTCGGCCTCTGACGCCAACTCCTTGGGTAGGTCCAGGCCCGTGGTCCGAGCGGTAGCCAGCAGGCGCAGCTCCCGGAACTCATGGGCACCGGCTTGGATCCGTTCGAGCAATGCTGCCACCCGCTCCGTTCCGGCCCGGGGCCGCTCGCGGAGAAGGGCCTCCACACCGGCCAAGGCGGTCCGCGCCTTGAGCTGCGCGGCGCGGGCCTGGAACTGGCCCGACATCAGGTGAAGCAGCTCATCCAGTCCGCTGCGGCGGGCGAGCTCGTGCGCCAGCGCCGTCGGTTCGGCGATGCCGCCCCGGATAAGAGCCGTCGACATCCGGATCCCGAACAAGCCAAACCGTTCCAACAGGGCTGCCCGGATCTCGGGACCGGCTTCCAGCCCTTCGGTGGGACGGGCAAACCTGTCGGCAGAGAGCAGCATACGCTCGCGTTCCGACCGGTCCAGCCGGGCCAGTTCCAGCAACGCAGTGAACTCCGCTTGGCGCAGGGTGCGCGCGCTTTGGGCCAGCAGGCCGGCGATGGGAACCACGCCCAGGGCCAGCGACCGCAGAGTACCGTCACGACGGTAGCGCTCGGCGATCTCGCCCGCCGAAAGCAGCGAGTCAATCCGTCCGGCGCCGATCTCATCTGCACGCGAGAGTACCGCGAGTGCGTTGACCGTCCCCGACTGGCCTACCGAGGTGTCCTTGAAAGCCTCCAGGAACCTCAGATCGGCGGCATGCAGGTGGCGCATCAGGTAGACGACGGCGTCTGCTTCGGAGGGAGCATCCCGGGGCGTGAGGAAATCCGTGGACCGCGCAGACAGCTCGCTCGAGAGCGAGGCGATGCCCGGGGTGTCGATCAGGGTCAGCTCCCGCAGTCCCTTGGCTGGCCAGTCCACCACCAGCCGGTCAACCTCCTCGGCGCGGAAGGTGCCCATGTCGAAGACCAATCTGCCCTTAACTCTTCTAATGGGCAGGGTTCGAGGCTCCGATGCAAGTCCTCCTGGTCCGCCGGGCGCCGGGTACAACGTGATCCGCGGGGTGTCCCGGTAGCGGTACCAGGTCACCACGCGGGTGCATTCGGCGGTGTCAGTGGGCGCGATCTCTTCCCCGATGATGGCATTGAGCAGTGTTGACTTCCCAGCCTTCACCATGCCGGCGAGCGCCACCCGCAGGGGTTCGGCAAGCCGCCGCTGGTATCCCTCGAGCGCGCGCCGCGCGTCCGGATCATCCGCGTAGGCCTCGATGGCCTGCCGCAGGAGTTCCGGAACGACGTCGACGGCGGAGCCGTTCGCGCTGGAGCCGTTCGCCCCCGTGCCGTTCACACCTTGCCTGCCAGGGCCGGTTTGCCGTCCAACTGCTGGGCATGTTTGCGCAGGGTGTCGACACGCTTAAGCACGGCTTTGATCTCCCGGATACGCTGTTCTCGTTCGAGCGTGTAGCTGGCCGCTGCTTTTTGCGCGGCGAGCACGGAGTCCGACAGGGAGCGGTGGTGTTCCTCGGCGATTTCGGTGAAGTGGTCGCGCGTTCCACGCTGGACCAGCCGGAGCCGGTCTTTGAGCTGTTTGCCGACTTGGAAGACGACTTCGTCAATTTGCCGGCGCACCAGTGTCTTCGCTTCGTTTTGGCGGCGTTTGAGCCGGGCTTCCTTGTCTTCGCGGTAGGCTTTGCCGCCGAGCAGCAGACCTGCGCCGACGGAGAGCGGGTTGATCAGCGACATGCCGACGATGCCGGTGAGCAGGCCGAACATCAGCACGCCACCGTAGGAGCCGCGCATGCCGATGAGGATTTTCTGCAAGGGGCTGAGCCGGCCGGGGTCCAATGCCGGGACGGGGACAACCGGGTCGAGCACGTCGTCTGTGTCATCGACCTGGAGGACCGGCAGGGGCACTTCGTCCTGGGCGAAGTGTTCAGCGACCTGCCCGGAGAGCCATTGTGCACGTTCGTTGGTCCAAACGAACGTGTCCGAGACAGCCGACGCAACGCGTTGTTCCAGCCACTCGGTGAACTGTTCCCAGACCGGTCCCGGGTCTGCTGCGTCGATGGCCTGTTCGGCATCACGCTGGATGCTGCGCAGACGGTCGCGCAGGTCGTGTTCCATGTCGGCGATGAGGTCGCTGACGCCGTCGTTGAGCGTTGTCTGCCAGCGGGCGGAACGCTGGCGCTGCACGTCGGCGCGTTCCTTGGCCGATTCCAGCCCGGCGATCATCTGCGGGGTGCCTTCCGGGTTTTGAAGCGCACTGAGTTCGGACTGCAGCGACAGGCGCAGGTGTTCGGTGCTGGAGAGCAGGTCGTGGGCGACGGAGCGGCGCTGCAGCCGTTCGGCCTGGCCGAGGACTTCCTGGCGCAAGTAGGTCACGAGCGCGGGAAAGCCGGATTCGGTGTTGAGTTCGTTGTCGTTATGCCGGGCTGCGTGCAGGCGCAGTTCGGAAGAGACCGGCAGCAGCGGGATGTCCGGACCGACATTATCCAGATGGCCCCGGTCCAGTTCCGCGACCTGCCGCCACTGCGGGTACAGGTCTGTTTTGGAGAGTACGCAGGCCACGTTGGGGCAGATTCGCATGGCTTGGCGCAGGAACCGGATCTCTGGCTCCGTGTACTCCTGTGAGGCGTCGGAGACCAGCAGCATGGCATCCGCCGTCGGCAGCGCGGTCAGGGTGGTGAACGAATGGGTCGAATTCAGGCCGCCGACCCCGGGAGAGTCCACCAGGGTCAGTCCGCCGGAGAGGAGCTTCCGCGGCAGGGAGACTTCAGCGGCGGCAAGGCGGCGGCGGTTGCCGGGATTGCCGTTCTCGGACACGTAGGCGGCGAGGTCCTCGATGGGCACCTGGCGGCGCTCGAGTTCGGGTTCGCCGTCGCCGTCCTGGCTGCCCTCGCGGGGAACCATGATGGTGGCGGATGCCGGATCCCCGTGCCGGACCACGGTTGGCACGGAGGTGGCGATATCGTCGTCGACGGGGCAGACGGGGGCGTTGACGAGCGCGTTGATCAACTTGCTCTTGCCCTGCTTGAACTCACCGACCACGATCACGCGGACATTCGGATCGAGCACCCGCCGGCGGGTTTGCTCCAGCCTGCGGCGCAGATCCGCCCGATCGGCATCCGCCGCCAGTTCGATGCTCTGCTCCACGAGCTTGACCAGTTCTGCCATACCTGCCTCCTCCTGGGTGCCAACGGCCTAACACACAGACCTGCCCGGCAGGATCCCCCTCCCCTTCCTGCCGGGCCGGCTGTGCGCCGTTGAGTCTGAGTCGATAATCAGTCTTGGACTACGACTGCACTTTCCTCGACCTCGTTGCCTGCAACGACGAAGTTGTCTTCGACGTTGGTCGACTCGTCGTTGAAGGACTCTTCGAACTCGAGCTCGAGGTCGGTGTTCTGGGAGCTGTCCTGGAACGACTCGTTGATCACCGTGTTCTCGGAGTTGTCTGTAAATTCGTCGTTGTCCTCGAACTCGAACTCGGTGGTGGTTTCATTGCCGACATTATCGAGGTTGTTTTCTTCATTGCCGACGTCGTTGCGGTTGCCATCGATGCCGTCGTTGTCTTCGCTGTTGTCCTCGTTGCCAACGATGTTGTTGTTGCCGTCGATGCCGTCGTTGTCCTGGAAGGAGTCCTCGATCTCGACGTCAACTTCGGTCTTGTCGACGTCAACGTCGTTGTTGTTGCCGTCGATGCCGTCGTTGTCCTCGTTGCCGACATCGTTGCGGTTGCCGTCGATGCCGTCGTTGTCCTCGCTGTTGTCCTCGTTGAAGGATTCGTCGATGTCGACTTCCTTATTGAAGGAGTCCGTGACGGTGGTGTCCTCACTGCCGATTTCGACGTCGGCGTTGCCCTCGGCCTCAATGTCGATATTGGTGGAGTTGTCTTCGGAGTTGTCCTGGTCAACATCGTCGCCGGCAGCGATGGAATCATCACCGTTGGCTACATTCGCGTCCTTGCCGGCGGCAACGGAGTCGTCCCCGGACGCGATGACGGCGTCGTTGTCGAAGAACTGGGTGACGTCGCCATCGGCCCAGATGTTCTGGTTTACGGACTGGTCGTTGATGGTATCGCGGTCATCCACGGTGGAGGTGTAGGAGTACTCGTTGACGATGTGGGTCAGCTGCTGGACCGCGTGGCCGTGGTCGTCATCGTCGCGGTGGCCGTGGTCGTCATCGTCACGGTGTCCGTGGTCGTCGTCGTTATCCCGGTCCGGACGGTGGTTGTCGTTGTCGTTGTCCCAGTCGCGGCCGCCGCCGCCCCCGCCGCCGCCGTCGTTGTTATTTCCCCCGTCGCTGTCCGGATTGTTGTGGTCGATCCGCGAGGAGTTGTCCCCCGTGTTGTACTCGCGGTCGAAGGAAGCACCGACGCCAACCGGGGCGAAGTCGAGGACTACCGGCATGACGGCGTCGACATCGTCCGAGCAGACGTCGCTGAGGCCGGCGTGCTCCAGCTCCCGCTCGGGATCCTCGCGGAAGGCGTGGGCCGCATCGGGATCCCGGAGCAGGTTCATGATGAATTCAAGAAGGGTGTTCGCAAGTGTAGGCATGGTATTCCCTCAATCTGAAAGGTGTGTGAACTTGGTTCCGCCGAGCTGGTTGCCTGGCTTGCTTCAAACGTAGGTCCGGGGGGCGGGGCCTGCATCGGGGTTATCTCCCCCTGTGCGGCTACCCCCTATAGGGGTTTGGACGTCCCCCAGCATTAGGGAGGACCGGACGCTTCCTCGCCGAGCAATAGGCGCAGTTGCGCCAGCAGCTCCGAGCGTGTGGCGGCCCCCAGCCGACGGCGGATCCTGGCGATGTGGTGTTCGGCAGTGCGGGGCGAAATGAAGATCGCGGCGCCGATTTCGCGGTACGTCTTGCCGTCCAGCACCAGCCGGGCGACCTCACGCTCTCGGGCACTCAGGACCGCACCCTCCGAGCCGGCGCCGGCCGGCTGCCCTGCCGAAGGCCGAACGGCGGGCCGGACCGCCGGCAGCGTTGGAACGGGCTCGGTTTCCGCGCTGACGGAGACCACGGATCCGGGATGAAGGTCCCGGGCGCAGGCGAGCAGCCTGGCCATGTCCTTGCGCTCGTCGGCGCGTGGGGCGGCATGGCCAGCCAACCGGGAGCCGTCCCAGGTCATCCCGACCGCGGCCAGCCCGCGTGCCGCAGCTTCAACCGCATCGACGTCGATACGGCCGGCAAGGACTGCTACCCAGGACCGACCCGCGGCCGCCAGGACGGAGGCCAGATGGTTGTGGCCGGAGGCCCGGACCAGCGCCGATGCATGGGGCGCAAGGTCCGCCGGCCGCTCCGCCAGGATGGCGGCCTGGACCGCGTGCCAGCGCAGCGGAATCGACCACAGCGGAGGATCGCCGAGACGCTCAAGCAACGCCCAGGCCTCGGCGAGCTGCGGCTCCAGACGGGCCGAATCACGCAGCCGCGCGGCCGCGACGGCCAGTTCACCGAACGGCAGCAGGCTGTAGAGGTCCACCGAGACGTGCAGGATGCGCTCGCGGGCGCGCTGCCACGCGTGGACGAGGGCAGCGGTGTCATCGGTCCGGCGGGCCAGACCGACTTCCAGCGCGTCGAACAGCAGTTCGTCCCGGGGCGCGAGTCCGCCCTCGCAGGCACCAGCCTCGGTGATGGCCGCACGGGCACGGTCCGGGCGGTCCAGCTGCATGGCCGTCCAGGCGCGCAGCAACAACAACCTGGGGCGCGCCGCCGCACCGGCCTGCTCTCCGGCCAAGGCATCGTCCAGTACGGAATCCGCCACGGCCGGTTCGCCGCAATGCAGGGCCACCAGCGCAGCCAGCGCCGCCGGGACTTCCGGGAGCGGAATACTGCTGCCGGACGCCGTCATCATGTCCGATGCCCGGATCAGGGCGGGCAGGGCATAGGCCGGCTGCGCCGCAATGGACGCGCTGATCCCCTCCCCCATAAGTCCGACGGCGACAGCGGCCAGCGTGGGCGAGCCGCTTGGCCCGCGGGCCTTGAGCATGGTTTCGGCGCCTTCGCGGTCGCCGGTGCCGATCATTGCGACGGCGGCGAGCGCAGCTGAGGGGCCGGTCCTGTCCGCTCCCAGCCACCGGTAGACTTCCGCACTGCGTGCCAGCATGCCGCGCTGCGCCCAGGTGGCCGCGGCTACGTCCACCCCGCGGAGGAGGTCGGGGGCATCTTCGCTAGAGAGCAGGTTGTCCAGAATCCGGCCGGCGCCGTCAAGGTCGCCCACGGCGGAGGCGGCCTGGGCCCGGCGGGCCGCGGTAGTGAGTTCGTCGGAGCCGGCGGCGCCCGCTTCGTCGTAGAGGGCTGAGGCCAGCGCGGGCTGCTCGGCCAGCACGCTGTCGCCTTCGCGCTCCAAGGCCCGGGCGATCCGCGGGTCCCTTAATCCGCCGCGCGCGAGTCCGCGGGCGACGTCGCCGAGTGAACGTCCCTCCGCGGTGAAGGCATCCACCAGGGCCCGCTGAGCCTCGCGGACCCGGTACGGCGGCGTCGCGGCAAGCACGGCCCGGCGCACCAGCGGGACCAGCCTTCCGTCCGCGCGCAGCAATCCCGCGGCCCGCGCCCTGGTAACCAGGTGGTCGAGGCTTTCCCCTGCATGGTCCAAGGCTGGTGGAATTTGCCCGGCGAGGTCGAAACCGACGCTCAGGGCGAGCAGCAGGTCGGACACTCCGCCGTCGACCTTGTCGAGTTCATAGCCAAGCTGGTCCATCAGGCCGCGTGAACAGTGCGGTTCAGACAAGGCACTGCTGCCATGCTGGCCGATCGATTCCATCACCAGGTGAACCAGCCAGGGCATGCCGGCCGTAGCCTCCGCCAGCTTGTCCACGAGCGACGCCGTGGGGGCACCCTCCAGCACTTCCGCAGCCCGCGCGTGGATCTCCCCGCGGGACAGCGGTCCGAGGATCACCGGTGCATGGTGCTGCTCCAAGACATCGGAGAGTCGGCTCAATGCGGCAGGTTGCGGCCAGGGCCGGTAGGCAACCACGAGGTTTACGTCCCGCTCCTCGACCACCGAAGCGAGCTGGGCCAAAGCCGTATCGCTGAGTTCATGGGCGTCATCGATCAGTACCGCACCGCGTGCATTGACCGTGCAGAGATCGAGATCCGTGGCGCTGAGGTCCACGCAATTGCGCAGAACATGGAGGCCACTGGCGCGGTACTGTGCCTCGAGATCGTCCAGCAGGACGGTCTTCCCTGTTCCGCCGGCACCAACGATACCGGCCAGCAACCGCGATTCCGGGGCGGCCGCTACCTCGGCCAGGAAAGAGGCAGCAACGGTGGGCCGGAGCGGGCGCGATCCGATGCCCGCGAAACTTGTCTCCACCATGTCACCCTTCCGGTGCAGGAGCAGGTGTGGTCTCGGGCACTTCCGGAGCGGGCGCGGACGGCACCGGATCAGCTGCTAGTTCCGTGGTGGTGGGCGCCGCCGGCGCAGGTTCAGGAGGCGCCGGTTCAGCCGGTGCGGGTGCGGGCGGGTCAGAGGCGGGAGCCGTCTGTTCCGGGGCCGGCGGCTCGGGCACCGGCGTCTGCGGGACCTCAGGAGCAGGCGTCACGGGCGGCTCGGCTGTGGTCGGCGGCTGTGTGGCCGGGGGTTGGGCCGGCGACTCCGGCTGCGGCGCCGGAGCTGCCGGCTCTTGTGCGGGCTGGCTCGGTTTGGCTGTTGATGGGCTCGTTCCCTTTGTTGTCGGCTTCGGCGTGCTCGACGGCGAGTCCGGGCTGAGTGCGTTTGTGCCTGGGGTAGAGCCCTTCGGCGGTGTGGCCTTGCCGACGTCGTTATTTCCTGTTCCCGCGGTCCCGTCCTCGGGCGCTGTCCCGGCGGCCGGATCGCCGTTTGCGTCCACCGCCTGCCAATTATCAGTTATCGGAGTCCCGCCGCTGCCGTCCAAGGCCTGTATTCCTGCCGGTCCACCCGCGCCTGATCCCTGCGGTCCGGCAGCGCCGCCGGGCGGAGTCGTCCCCGCTGCGCCTTCCTCTTCCGAAGCCTGTGCCCCCGCTGCCCCCGCCGCCAACGGATTCATCTCCGCTGGGCTCTGCGCCGCTGTGGCGGTCAGGATGGTGAGCGTGGCGACGGCGGCCGCCACCGCCGTCATCCGGGCACCCGTCCGGGGGTGCGCCGGTTTAGCGGAAGCCACGGGCGCGCTCGTCCCGATGTCAGTCCGGAAACGGTGGCCGTGACTGTGAAGGTCCGCTTCCCCAGCGGCCGCTTCCCCTCCGGATACTTCCCCAGGCGCGGCCGGACTGGCCGGACTCGCCGGACTGGCCGGAGCAGCCTGCGCTGCGGCAGTTACCGGAGCCAGCATGGCCGCGGCGGAGAACGCCGCGCCCAGCGAGATGGAGGCCTTGGGATCGGCGTCGATAGCGATCGGCCGGTTGAACTCCGCCGAGAGCAGCTGGGCCACGAGCGGGATGCGCGAAGAGCCGCCAATCAGGAGGATGGCGGCCAGGTCCCCGGCATCGGTGTCCGCCGCCTGCAGGGCACGCTTGAGCGCCTCGATGGTCTGCTGGACGCCGTCGTCGATCATGCCTTCGAACTCCGAGCGCACCAAACGAATCTGGCTTTGTCCGCCCGGAAGAAGTACGGGAATGGAGGCCTCCGAATCCGTGGACAGGGCTTCCTTCGCCTCCGTGCATTCCCGGCGGAGCCGCGCAAGTGCCATCAGCACTCCCGGGTCACTGGTATCGAGGCCGGTCAGAGAGTCTGCCGCGCAGGCAGCAACGTGGCGGAAGACGGCATCGTCGAAATCGGCGCCGCCGAGGCGGTCAATTCCCTCGGGACGCCCGAGCGTGCGGAAAGTCTCCGCGCTGCTTTTCTGCAGTACGGCCGCGTCGAAGGTCCCGCCGCCGAGGTCGTAGACCGCGACGGTGCTGCCCTCATCAACCCGTTCCTGCGAAGCGTAGTGGACCGCCGCTGCCTCCGGTTCGCTGACCAGCGTTACCTCGGCAAGCCCCACGCCGGCCAGGGCTTGCCGGACCAGGTCTTTTTTATAGCCACCCCAGCTGGCCGGATGCGCGATGGCGATGGCGGCAGGCGGCTCCCCCTCGCGCTCCTGGGCACGGTCGACCACCCAACGTGCCATGGTGGCGACAATATCCTCGGGCGCTACAGACAGGTCGCCGACAACGATGGGGACGGCATCGCCCACGCGCCGTTTGAATTCACGTACCAACCGGTCCGGGTGCGTTGTTCCGCGGCGTTCGGCCGCCTCGCCCACCAAGACCTGACCGTCCTCGCCGAGGAAGATCACCGACGGCACCGCGCCGCCGCGTACGCCGAGGTTCAGGACCTGCGGCGCCGGTTGTCCTGCACCGTCCAGACGTGCAACGGCCGCAGCGGAAAAGCTCGTGCCAATATCAATACCAAGTACAAAGGCCATGGACTCCCCCAACAATGCGCGATCGACCTCGATCGTCCCCACCCGCGAACGGGCCTTCAGTCAGAGCAGTGCGATGCTCCCCAATAAGCCAGGCAAAGATCCATGCCATGGATGCAGCATGTCAGCGGACCTCATTACCTCCGCTGCGGTGACCCTCAAAGGTGTTCTAATGATAATCGCCGGTTCCCAGCCGGCCCACTCGTTGTCTTTACCTGACCTCAACTCCTTCAGGTTAGGAGCCCCTCTGATGGAATAGCAAGGGGTTTGGACCCCGTAATCCCGCGGGAAAATACCTTTGTCTATGGTTAATGGATTAGGTAGGCCTAAAGGTCTCGAGTGGTGCAGTCCCTGGGGCTGACGAGCCGTGTATCGATCTCATCCTTCGGACTGATGCCGCCCGTCGTACGCGAAATCTAGACTCTCAAACGGGGGTTGGAAAAATCGTGGCCGACCGGAGTCGGGCAACACCGCACCTCTAGACGGAACGAGGGAACGGGGGATGCACGTGGAGTACGACCAGCTGATGTGGCTTGTGTGTGCTGGCCCTTTCGCCCTCTGCCTCAGCGCAGGAGCGCTGGTCAGCGTCCTCCGCAGCACCTTCTCTGCGGCAGCCAAAACCGCCTGGGCGTGCGCGGTCCTCCTCGTCCCCGTCCTTGGCGCCTCCTTCTGGTTGGCAGCACATCGAACTCTCCGTAAGAACCAGCGGGGAGATGTCCATTCGTGATGGAATAACCGAAGGTAACCCGGCAACCGGCTAGGGGCTGACCGGAATCGAGGCGTCCATGTCAACCGCACGCCGCAGCACTCCTGTGCGGGTGGGAATCCTGGTTTTCGACGGCGTGAAACTGCTCGACGTCGCCGGCCCGGCGGAGGCATTCGCCGAGGCGAATCTGCTCGGCGCCTCCTACGAACTTGTCCTCCTGTCACCGGACGGGAACGACGTCCAGTCCTCGGTGGGCATGCGGGTTTCGGTTGATGCCGCGGCGGCCGAAGCGGCGGGCTTCCACACCGTCCTGGTGGCCGGCGGTGATGCCCTGCCCATGAAGCAGGTTCCCGCCGGGCTGGTCGCTGCCGCCGGGCATTTGGCCAGCAACACCGAGCGCATGTCCTCCATTTGCACGGGTGCCTTCGTTCTTGCCGCGGCGGGGCTGCTTGACGGCCGCCGCGCCACAACCCACTGGAAACACACCAAGGAGCTGGCCCTGCGCTACCCGGCGACGCAGGTGGAGCCTGACGCCATTTTTGTCAGTGACGGTGGAATCCACACTTCGGCCGGCGTCACCGCGGGAATCGACCTCGCGCTTGCGCTGATCGAAGACGACCATGGCCCGGATCTGGCCAGAGCGGTAGCCCGCTCACTGGTGGTGTACATGCAGCGTTCGGGCGGCCAATCGCAATTTTCTGCCCCGTTGCAGGGGGAACCGCCCAAGTCCTCTCCGCTGCGCCCGGTGCTTGACGCCGTCCAAGCGGACCCTGCGGCGGAGCATTCTGTCCCAGTGCTTGCCCGCAACGCCAACCTGAGCGTGCGGCACCTGACCCGGCTCTTCCGCGATGAACTGCAGACCACTCCCTCGAAGTACGTGGAACTCATCCGCTTCGACACCGCCAAGGCCCTGCTTGACGCCGGTTACAGCATCACTGAAGCGGCCGAACGATCGGGGTTCGGCAACTCCGAAGCGCTGCGGCGGACATTCATCGCCCGGATCGGCGTGCCTCCGTCGCGATATCAGCAGCGTTTCCGGTCGACGGCGAAAAACGGCTGAAGCCTAGTGACGCCATGGCCTAATCCGAGGGAATGTCGTCCTTTGCGCCGGGTCCGCTCCCCTGCCCCACCGGCCAGTATGGAAAGTAGGCACATCCCCGTGCCCTGGACAAAGGAGACAATCATGGCCGATGTCATCGCCGGCATTACAGTTCCGGATACCGAACTCGTGCGGAACGCAACCGAACTGGTCCGCGACACCACCAACGACTTATTGTTCGACCATTCCCGGCGGGTGTTTCTCTTCGGCGCGCTCCAAGGACGGCGGCTCGGCCTCGAAGTCGACCACGAGCTGCTCTATGTGGGCGCGCTCTTCCACGACCTGGGCCTGACGAATAAATACGGTACGGACGAGATTCGCTTCGAGGTCGACGGCGCCAATGCCGCCAAGTCATTCCTGCTGGACCACGGTCGTTCGGAGGCTGACGCGCTCAAGGTGTGGACCGCCGTCGCACTCCACACCACCCCGGGCGTGCCCGAATTCATGGATCCGGAAATCGCGCTGGTAACCGCCGGTGTGGAGACCGATGTCCTGGGTATCGGATACCAGGATCTGGATCGGAGCGATATCGACGCCGTCACCGCCGCGCACCCGCGGCCGGACTTCAAGCGCCAGATCCTGGCCGCCTTCACGGAAGGCAACAAGCACCGCCCGGAGACCACCTTCGGCAACGTCAACGCCGATGTGCTCGAGCACTTCAGCCCCGGTTTCCGCCGCACGGACTTCGTGGAAATCATCCAGAACTCCGCCTGGCCGGAGTAAGTCCGGCCTTCCGCGGTCCGGTTCGCCTCAGCGCCAGCGGGGACCTGTTGCCGTTAGGATCGGAACAGGAAGCAAAGGGGCAGCAACGGGGAGGGGCATACAGTGGCATCGTCACCAGCTGCTGCCGGCCTCCCCGGCCCAAAGTCTCCGGGGCTCGCCCTCGCCCGGGTCAGCCTTGAACCGGGCGGCGTTGCCCTTGTCCCCCACCGGCCCCGCGCTCCGCGGCCGGACGAGGTGGAACTCAAGGTGACGCTGTGCGGACTCTCCGGTGCCGACGTCGTTGTTTACCATGCCGACCCGGCCTTTGACTGGGTCCGTCCGGGCACGGTGCTCGGGCACGAAGCCGTGGGGGTGGTATCTGCCGTCGGCCTGCTGGTGCCGGAATGGCCGGCCCCGGGGACGCGCGTTGTTCCGGTATCCATGCTCAGCTGCGGCGGCTGCGAAGAATGCCTGGCCGACCGGCCGCAGCAGTGCCTCCGGCCCAGCACCCTGGGGCTCAACCGTGACGGAACGGCAGCGCGGACCGCTTTGGTTCCGTGGCAGAACCTGCTGGCGGTGCCGGAGGGTCTCCCGGATGCGACGGCGGTGCTCGCCGAGCCCACGTCCGTCGCCTGGCGTGCGGCCGCCACCGTGGGACAGATCCGTCCCGGCGACCGCGTGGCGGTTTCGACCACGCGGGCCGTTGGGCTGCTTGCTGCCCTGATTGCCCGGAGCCTGGGCGCCGACGTCGTGATGGTGGGTCGGCCCGGCCCCCACCATCAGCAACGCCAGGAACTTGCCGCGAGCCTCGGCCTGCGCAGCACCACCGCGCCCGAGCCGGAGAGCGTTGATGTCTGGATCGAGGCGTCCGGTTCGGGCAAGCAGCTGGCTTCCGCCGTGGAGGTGCTCCGGCCGGGCGGCAAACTTGTGCTGGTGGCCATGTATGCCACGGGTGCCCGGCAGACGGTGAACACGGTGGTCGGCAAGGAGCTGACCGTGCTGACCAGTTATGCCTCCACCCGCTCGGACTTTGACGACGCGCTCGCGTTCCTGACCACCATGCCGGACCTCGGCGACCGCCTGATCACCGTTTATCCGATGGGGCAGGCGGTGGAGGCGCTGCGCCTGACGGCAGAAGGGGTGCCTGACGATCACGGCCGTCCGTTGGTCAAAGCGGTGCTCCGGATGTGATTCTCCAGATGCGAATCGAGGACGTGATCGAATGACCGATCGCCAGAAAGAAGATGCAGGACCGAAGCTGCTCTCGGGTGGCAACCCGCAGATCCCCAAGGGTGAGGGGAACGGCCCGGTGCAGGACTACATCGCTGCCATGCCCGGCTGGAAACTTGCTGTCGGGCAGCGCCTCGATGACCTCATCGTGCGTACCGTCCCCGAGGTGCACAAGGCCGTGAAATGGAACCAGCCGTTCTACGGCCATCAGGGCGAGGGCTGGTTCATGTCGTTCCGTTGCTACACGAACTACGTGCAGCTGCAGTTCTTCAAAGGGACATCGCTCGATCCGTTGCCGCCGAAGGCGTCCAAGCACGACGCGGTGCGCTACCTGGATATCCACGAGAACGATGAACTGGACGTGGACCAGCTCCGGTCCTGGATCGAGCAGGCTGAGAAGCTGCCGGGCGAAAATATGTAACGCCGCCGCTCAGTGCCGTGCCTGAAGCTTCGCCGCGGCGCTGAGCGGCCAAGAATTGACACAGCCGTGTGACCCGTGACATATTTCTCTGCGTGAACCTGTCAGACAGCTGGACAGCAGGACAGCCCATTGTCCGCGTCGGTGCCGCCGAGGCCGTACTGCGCTCCCTCCGCGCCGCCATCGAAGAAGGCAAGCTCCCGGTCGGCACCAAGCTCAGCTCGGAGGCCGCGCTGGCCCAGCAGTACGCCGTCAGCCGCTCCGTGATCCGCGAGGCGCTGCGGTCCTGCGCGTCCCTCGGGCTGACGGTGACTCGGACCGGCAAGGGCACCTTCGTCATTTCGGACCGCGTGGCCTCGGACCTCACCCTCGGCCAGTACTCCGCGCGGGAACTGACCGAGGCCCGCCCGCACATCGAAGTTCCGGCCGCCGGGCTGGCCGCCGAACGCCGGAGCGACGAGGAGCTCGCGTTCCTGCGAGACGTCGTCCAGGCGATGTGCACCGAGGACGATCCGGAAGCCTGGGTCAGCCTCGATGCCAGCTTCCATTCCGCCATCGCCCGCGCCAGCGGCAACCGCGTGTTCGAGTCGGTGGTGGCGGACATCCGCGACGCCCTGGCCCACCAGTCCGAGACGCTGAACATGGTGGCCGGCCGCCAGCAGAAATCCGATGTGGAACACCGCCGCATCCTCGACGCCATCGAAGCCGGTTCCGCCGCCGAAGCCAGCGCCGCCATGCGCGACCATCTGGCCGCGGTAGGCGTGGCACTGGACCGCCTGCTGAACGCCAGCTGATTCATCCAGGCGGCTCCCGCCTCGCTCCTTTTTGACCTCATTCCCAACAGAAAGCCGCCATGCTGCCCTTGATGTCCCAGGCTGAACCCGGCCAGCCCTGCGCCGTGCCCCGGCCCAACCATGTCCCGCTCGCCGAGCAGACCCGCGACGGACTGGTGGAAAGCGTCCACTACGGTTCCGTCATCGCCCTGGATTACGACGGCGACACCCGGCTTTCCGCCGGCGACCCCCTGGCGCTGTTCTACCCCCGCTCCTCGCTCAAGCCGCTGCAGGCCGTGGCCATGGTCCGCGCCGGCCTGGACCTGCCGCCGGACCTGCTGGCCCTGGCCGCGGCGAGCCACTCCGGCTCCAGCGGACACCAGGACGGAGCGCTGCGCATTCTCCAACTGCACGGTCTCACCGAAGCGGTGCTCGAGAACACGGTTGACCTGCCGTATGGCGATGCGGAACGGCAGAGCTGGCTCCGGTCCGGCGGCGAAGCGTCGCAGCTGGCCCAGAACTGCTCGGGCAAGCACGCGGCCATGGCGGCTACCTGCGTGATCAACGGCTGGCCGGTAGCCGGGTATCTCGATCCGGAACATCCGCTGCAGGCGACGATTGCCGCCGTCGTTCTTGAGCTGACCGGCGAGGAATCCCCGCTGGCCAGCACGGACGGTTGCGGCACGCCGCTCTTTGCCCTGAGCCTGCTTGGGATGGCCCGCGCGTTTGGCCGGATTGCCTCCGCCGCGCCGGGCACGGCCGAGGCCGCCGTGGCCAACGCGATGATGGCGCATCCCGAGCAGGTCGCCGGTGCAGGCCGGGATGTCACCGCGCTGATGCGGCTGGTTCCCGGCTTGCTGGCCAAGGACGGTTTTGAGGGCCTGCAGCTGGTGGGGCTCCGCGATGGCCGCGCCGTTGCGGTCAAGATCTCGGACGGTTCAGACCGCGCCCGCCTGCCGGTCACCCTCCACGCGCTGGCAGCCCTGGGCCTCGCCCCCGGCCTGCTGCAAACTCTTGCCCCCGCACCCGTCCTGGGCGGCGGGCGTCCTGTGGGCACGCTCCGCGCCATCGATTTCAGCACCTCGAACTAAGGAATAAGAAAACCAATGACAGCTTCGTCATTCCGTACCGACCACGATCTGCTGGGCTACCGGGACGTTCCTGCGGACGCCTACTGGGGCGTCCACAGCCTGCGGGCGCTGGAGAACTTCCCCATCACCGGCCAGCCGCTCTCAAGCAACGCCCATCTGGTCAGGGGCCTGGCGGCCGTGAAACTCGCAGCGGCGCGCACCAATGAAGAACTGGGCCTGCTCGACTCCGTCCGCGCCAACGCCATTGCCCAGGCCTGCCAGGAAATCATCGACGGCAAGCTGCACGAGCAGTTCGTCGTGGACGTTGTACAGGGCGGTGCGGGTACGTCCTCGAACATGAACGCCAACGAGGTCATCGCCAACCGGGCGCTGGAGATCCTCGGCCAGGCCAAGGGCGACTACTCCGAACTGCACCCCAACGACCATGTGAACCTGAGCCAGTCCACCAACGATGTGTACCCCACCGCGGTCCGGGTGGCCACCATCAACAGCGTGCGCAGCCTGCTCGACGCCCTGGCCACGATGGAAGAAGCCTTCGCCGACAAGGCCGCGGAGTTCCGCACCGTGGTCAAGATGGGACGCACCCAGCTGCAGGACGCCGTGCCCATGACCCTGGGCCAGGAATTCGGGACCTACGCCGTGACCGTGGGCGAAGACCGCGAACGGCTCGCCGAAGCCACGCTGCTGATCCACGAGATCAACCTCGGCGCCACCGCCATCGGCACCGGTCTGAACGCCCCGGCCGGCTACAGCGAAGCGGCCTGCCGCCACCTGGCAGAAGTGACCGGCCTGCCCTTGGTCACCTCGGTGGACCTGATCGAAGCGACCCAGGACGTCGGGGCCTTTGTCCACCTCTCCGGCGTGCTCAAGCGGGTGGCCGTGAAGCTGTCCAAGATCTGCAACGACCTGCGGCTGCTCTCCTCCGGCCCGCGCGCCGGGTTCGGCGAAATCAACCTGCCGGCAGTGCAGTCCGGCTCGTCCATCATGCCCGGCAAGATCAACCCGGTGATTCCCGAGGTGGTCAGCCAGGTGGCATACGAGGTGGTCGGCAACGACGTCACCATCACGATGGCCGCCGAATCCGGCCAGCTGCAGCTCAACGCGTTCGAGCCCATCATCGTGCACAGCCTGGACAAGAGCATTTCCCACCTCGAGGCCGCCTGCCGGACCCTGACCGAACGCTGCATCCGCGGCATCACAGCCAACACCGAACGGCTCCGGCTCACCGTGCAGCAGTCCATCGGCCTGGTCACGGCGCTGAACCCGCGGCTCGGCTATGCCGCCGCAACCGCCATCGCCCAGGAAGCGCAGGCCACCGGCCGCGGCGTGGCCGAACTGGTCCTCGAGCACCAGCTGCTCACCGGTGCCGAACTGGATGAGCTGCTCTCGCCGGAGCGGCTCGCCAACCTCAGCAATTAAGTCCCCTCCCCCGCAATCCGCAACAGCAACCCAAGTCCCCCACCCAGAAGGACAACTATGACTCCCCCACCCCAGGGACTCCTGAACGCCAAACCCGTTCACACCGACCACCCCTCCGACACCGCGCTGCACGCCGAGGACCAGGGCTACCACAAGGGCCTCAAGCCCCGGCAGATCCAGATGATCGCCATTGGCGGCGCCATCGGCACCGGCCTGTTCATGGGTGCCGGCGGCCGGCTGGCCGACGCCGGTCCCGCCCTGGTCCTGATCTACGCCATCTGCGGCTTCTTCGCCTTCCTGATCCTGCGGGCCCTGGGCGAACTGATCATGCACCGGCCGTCGTCGGGCTCCTTTGTCTCCTACGCCCGCGAATTCTTCGGCGAAAAGGCGGCCTTCGCCACCGGCTGGCTGTATTGGCTCAACTGGGTCATGACGGCCATTGTCGACGTCACCGCCGTGGCTCTGTACATGAACTTCTTCGCCAAATACTGGGCGCCCATCGGCGACGTGCCGCAGTGGGTCTTCGCCCTCGGCGCCCTGGTGCTGGTGCTGGGCCTGAACCTGGTCTCGGTGAAGGTCTTCGGCGAGCTGGAGTTCTGGTTCGCGCTGATCAAGGTAGTCTCCCTGGTCGCCTTCCTCTTGGTGGGCATCTACTTCGTCATCTTCGGCACTCCGCTGGAAGGCCATGAGGTCGGCTTCAGCCTGATCTCCGGCAATGGCGGCATCTTCCCCAACGGGGTGATGCCGGCCATCGTGGTCATCCAGGGCGTGGTCTTCGCCTACGCCTCGATCGAGCTGATCGGCACCGCCGCCGGCGAGACCAAGAACCCCGAAAAGGTCATTCCGCGGGCCATCAACACCGTGATCCTGCGCATCGCTGTCTTCTACGTCGGCTCGCTGGTGCTGCTGTCCCTGCTGCTGCCGTACACCGCCTACAAGGCTGGCGAAAGCCCGTTCGTGACGTTCTTCGGCACTATCGGCGTGGCCGGCGTCGACGCCATCATGAACCTCGTGGTGCTCACCGCAGCGCTCTCCTCGCTGAACGCCGGCCTCTACTCCACCGGTCGCATCATGCGCTCCATGTCCGTCTCCGGCTCCGCCCCCAAGTTCGCCGGCCGGATGAATAAATCCGGCGTACCATACGGCGGCATTGCCCTCACCGCAGTCGTCGCACTGTTGGGCGTGGCCCTCAACGCCATCGTGCCGGCGAAGGCCTTCGAGATCGTCCTCAACGCCGCCGCCATCGGCATCATCAGCGCCTGGGGCATGATCATCCTGTGCCAACTGAAGCTGGGCCATTGGGCGAAGAAGGGCTTGCTGTCCCGGCCGGCCTTCCGGCTGCCCGGGGCGCCGTTCACCGGCTACCTGACGCTGGCCTTCCTCGCCGCGGTACTGGTACTGATGGCCTTCGATACCCCGGTGGGCACCTGGACCGTGGCCTCGCTGGCCATCATCATCCCGGCGCTCATGTTCGGCTGGTACCGCTGCCGCGACAACATCTACGCCATCGCCGCACGGCGCGAGGCAGAAGAGGCGCGGTCCCAGGCCGAGTCCGTCTCCTCCGACGTCTGACACCGACACCCCACGCGGACCCAAGGTCCGGCAGCGGTGCCCATCCGGGTACGGCTGCCGGACCTTCGCCTTGGAACGCGCGATAATCGAAAGGGCGGCCGGAAACCGGCCGGTGTGCCGGCTGGAATCCGTGGGAGGGCCTTTGCGCGAGAAACTGTGGACCAGGAATTTCGTGCTGACCATCGGTACCAACCTGTTCATCTACATGGTTTTCTACCTGCTGATGACCTCGATGGCGCTGTACGCGCTGGAACGGTTCCAGGCAGCGGACAGCGCCGCCGGCTTCGCCTCGAGCGCGTTCATCGTCGGCGCACTGGTGTCACGGTTCTTCGCCGGCATCCTGCTGGACAGGGTGGGGCGGCGCCGGATCCTGCTGCTGGCCCTGCTGGTGTTCGTTGCGGTGTCCGTACTGTACATCCCCGCCGGGTCGCTCCAGTTGCTGCTCGTGCTGCGCCTGATCCACGGTGCCGCCTTCGGGTTGGCGCACACCGCCGTGACCACCGGGGCGCAGGCACTGATCCCGCGGGCCCGGCGCAGCGAAGGCACCGGCTACTTCGCGTCCTCGACAACCATCGCTACCGCCCTGGGCCCGTTCCTCGCCGTGCTGCTGGCCAACGGCGCGGATTTCCAGGCCGTGTTCTGGTTCAGCGCCGCCTGCTCGGCGGCCGCCTTCGCCGTCGCCCTTGCCCTGCGCCTGCCCGAGAACGACGACGACGATGGCGCCATGGATGCAGAAGCGGAACCGGAGGGTCGGGCGGCCCGCGTGCTGGCCGCCGTCATCGAACCGCGGGCACTGCCTGTCGCCAGCATCGTGCTGGTGGCGGGCCTGGCTTACTCGGGCGTGCTGTCCTTCCTGACCTCGTACGCGGCAGCGAGCGGCGACCCCTCAGCCGCTGGCCTGTATTTCCTGGTCTTCGCCGCGGCGGTGCTGGTCTCGCGGCTGTCCGTGGGGCGGCTCCATGACCGCAGGGGCGACAACGTTGTCATGTATCCGTCGCTGCTGATCTTCGCCGTCGGGCTGGCAGTGCTGGCGGCCGGGTCCTCGCCGGCGACGGTTACCGTGGCCGGCATCCTGACCGGTTTCGGCTTCGGCACCCTGGTCCCGTGCAGCCAGGCGATCGTGGTCAACTCCGTGCCGGCACGGCGGCTGGGCACCGCCATCGCCACCTACTATCTGATGTTCGACGTCGGCACCGGCTTCGGCCCGGTCCTGCTGGGCCTGCTGATTCCGCTCGCCGGATACCAGGGCATGTACGTCGCCACGGGTGTACTCATGATCGCCTGCATCGGGCTCTACTTCGCAGTGCACGGCCGCAGGGCTCCGAGCGAAACGACGCGTGTGTAGCCAGCGTCTCCGTTCGCTGGTTGCAAGACGCGTTCTCCCTGACGGTGGCCCGGCGTAAAGTCTGAAGACATGAGCGAACATGTTGGCCATAACCCTGGCGATACGGAAGTACCGGACGATTTTTGGGAATCCTTCTACGCCGAACGGGACCAGATCTGGAGCGGCAACCCGAACGCGATGCTGGTCCGCGAGGCGTCTGACCTGCAGCCCGGCAATGCCTTGGAATTGGGCTGCGGAGAAGGCGCGGATGCCATTTGGCTGGCGGCGCAGGGCTGGCAGGTTACCGGCATCGACGTCTCGGGGCTCGCCTTGGAACGGGCGGCGAAGCATGCCGAGGACGCCGGTGTGGCGGAGAAGATCCAGTGGCTGAAGCGGGATCTGTCCAGTTGGGAGCCGACAACCCAGTACGATCTGGTTTCAGCCCAGTTCCTGCATTCACCGGTCGAGCTGCCCCGCAACAGCATCCTCGCCGCGGCGGCGCGGGCGGTTGCCCCCGGCGGCGCTTTGCTGGTGGTCGGGCACGAGTCCTTCCCGTCCTGGTCCAAGCATCCCGAACCCCATGAGCCGCTGCCCACCGCCGCGGAGCTTGCGGTGGAACTGGGGCTAAACGCCCCGGACTGGTCGCTGGAAACGGTTGACTCGGTGGTCCGCGATATTACCGGGCCGGAGGGACAGACCGACACGCTTACCGACAGCGTGCTGCTGGCCCGCCGCGCCGGATAGAACAGCCGGATAGAACACCTGATTAACGACGTCGGCACCCGGCCAGGTTCTTACCCTTGGCCGGGTGCCGCTCATCAGTTGCTGAGGCTTAGTCCCACGGGATGGCGCCGAGCAGGATGCCCACGGCGAGCATCACCAGCGAGACCACAGCGGCACGCCAGAGCACCTTCTTGTGGTGGTCGCCCAGCTCGACGCTGGCCAGTGAAACCAGCAGCAGGATCGCGGGAACCAGCGGGCTCTGCATGTGCACCGGCTGCCCGGTGATGGATGCACGGGCCATTTCAGCCGGGGTGACGCCGAAGTGGCTGGCAGTCTCGCTCAGCACCGGCAGCACGCCGAAGTAGAACGCGTCATTGCTCATGAAGAAGGTCATCGGGATGCTGAGCAGTCCGGTGATCACGGCCATGTACGGGCCCATCGAGTCCGGGATGATGTCGACCAGCCAGGCAGCCATGGCGTCCACCATGCCGGTGCCGTTGAGCACGCCGGTCAGTACGCCGGCGGCCATAACCATGGAAACCACGGCCAGCACGCTCTGGGCATGGGCCACCAGCTGCGTCGCCTGGTCCTTGACCTTGGGGAAGTTCACCAGCAGGGCAATCGCGGCGCCAACCATGAAGACAAAGGCCAGCGGCACGATGTCCAGCACGAGGACCACCATGACAGCGGTGGTCAGGGCCAGGTTGAACCAGAACAGCTTGGGGCGCAGCGTGGCGCGGTTGGGATCCAGCGCGGAACCGGTCAGCGACGCGTCCGCGTTCTCCACCTGTTCCGGCGCGTCCAGCACGGCGACGGAACCGCCGCCACCCTGGCCGCTCGAAGAACCAACGACGGCGGTGCCGCCGTTACCTCCGTTGCCGCCGCGTCCGTTGCCGGCACCCGTGCCGGCCGATGCGGAACCGCCGCCAGCAAAACTGGCTGCAGCGCCGCCGTCGTTGTTTGCGCTGCCGTTGGCACTACCCTTGGCGTTGCCGCCGGCGTTCCAGAACTCCGGCTTGGCGTTGGCCAGGCGCTTGCGCTCGTGCAGGCCGAGGGTCCAGGCGAAGACCATGACCACCAGGATGCCGGCGATCAGGGACGGGATCATGGGGACGAAGACGTCGGTGGGCGAGACGTCCAGGGCGGCGGCGGCGCGTGCCGTGGGACCGCCCCAGGGGACAATGTTCATGGTGCCGTTGGCCAGGCCGGCCACACAGGTGAGGACCACCGGGCTCAGGCCCAGGCGCAGGTAGATCGGCAGCATCGCCGCGGTGGTGAGGATGAAGGTGGTGGAACCGTCGCCGTCCAGCGATACGACGGCGGCCAGCACGGCCGTGCCCAGGACCACCTTGGCCGGGTCGTTGCCCAGCGTGCGCAGGATGAAGCGCACCAGCGGGTCGAACAGCCCGACGTCGATCATCAGGCCGAAGAAGATGATGGCGAACATCAGCAGCGCGGCCGTGGAAGTCAGGGACTTCATCGATTCCAGGACCATCTCGCCGAGGCCGAGGCCGGCGCCGGCGAAGAGGCCGAAGATGGTGGGGACCAGGATGAGCGCCAACACCGGTGTCAGCTTCTTGGTCATGATCAGTGCCATAAAGACCGCGATCATCGCGAATCCGAGGAATACCAGCACAACAACTCCTTAAAACAGCAGGCCGGGTGCGTGTGACCGGCCTTACAAACTGTAGGGTGGGCCCGATCACGGATGGCGCTTTAGTTCACTTGAGGTGCATACTGCTTATTGCGCACGTTTTGCTCATTTAGCTCACAGGGCCGCCGATCTGTCGGATCGCGGGCGCTGTATCCGCCGGATCCACAGGAGGAATGATGGAATCCTCCCCCACCCGCACCCTGCGGCCGGGCTTTTCGGCCCGTATGCTGCTGATGCAGCTGGGCGTGGTGGCGCTGGTGGTGCTGCTCTCGGCCGTGGTCTACGGCTGGCTGACGTATGAACGGCTCGGCGACGAAGCCGAAGACCAGGCGCTGGCCGTCGCGCGCACAGTGGCTGCCTCCGGTGATGTGCGCGCGGGCGTCTTTGCCCTGGCCGATGCCGGCCCGGAAGAACTTGCCGCCGAGGTGCTGGCCGAGGGAGAACTGCAGCCGCTGGCCGAGGACGTGCGGCTGCGCACCGGCGCCCTGTTCGTGGTGATTACCGACGACGCCGGCCTGCGGCTCTCGCACCCGGATCCGGATCTGCTGGGCCAGCGGGTCAGCACCGATCCGAGCGAGGCCTTGAGCGGGCGCGAAGTCACGGTGCAGGAGCAGGGCACGCTGGGCCATTCCGCCCGGGCCAAAGTGCCGGTCTACGCGCCGGGCAGCTCCTCCCGGGTGGTCGGAGAGGTCAGTGTGGGCTTCTCCAGCAAGGACATTCTCGAAGGCCTCGGCGGCAGCATCCTGCCGATCGCCCTCACCGCCGCCGGTGCGCTGGGTCTGGGCACCCTGGCTTCGCTCTGGCTGGGGCGGCGGCTGAAGCGGCTGACCCTGGGCCTGGAGCCGGAGGAGATCGCTGCCCTGACGCAGGACCAGGAGGCGGTGCTGCGCGGCGTGGACGAAGGGGTCATCGGCGTCTCCGCGGACCGCCGCATCACGGTGTTCAACCGCGAGGCGAAGCGGCTGCTCGGGATGGACATCGCTACCGAAATCGTGGGCTTGCCGCTGGACAAAGCCAGCCTCCCGCCGTCGTTCTCCGCGCTGTTGGACGCGGCTACACCGCAGTCCCCCACGGTGGAACAGGTGGTCGGGTCCCGGGTGCTGATCCTGACCGCCCGCGCCGTACAGCCCAGCCGCAAACCGGGCCGCCGCGGCTACCGCCCATGGGCCGCCGCAGAAGAGGCCGCCGCCGAGAGGGCCGCCGCGCCGGAGCTCGGCTGGGTGATCATGCTGCGCGACCGGACCGAGCTGCAGTCGCTCACCCGCCAGCTCGACGCCGTCGGCGCGCTCACCACGGCCCTGCGCGCGCAGCGGCACGAATTCGCCAACCGGCTGCACACGGTCTCGGGCCTGCTGGGCATCGGCGATTACGCCGCGGCGCAGAACTACATGGGCACGATCATGAAAACCGGGCCGCTGAACTACCCGGCCGAGCAGTCCGAGCTGCTGCGCGACCCGTACCTGCAGGCCTTCATCGGGGCCAAGAGCGTGGAGGCGGCCGAGCGCGGCGTCACGCTGCGGATCGGCCCGGAGACCCTGATCCGCGGCCGCATCACCGACCCCCAGGACGTGACCACCGTGATCGGCAACCTGATCGACAACGCCGTGCGGGCGGCGGTGCATGGCAGCAACGCCGAGCGCTGGGCCGAGGTCGAACTGCTGGACGAGCTCACCGAGGACGGCGGCGTCCTGCACCTGGTGGTCGCCGACTCGGGTGACGGCTTGGCGCGGCTGGCACAGGAAACCGTGGCAAACAACGACGGCGGCGGCTCACCGTTCGAGCGCATCTTCACCGAGGGATTCTCCACCGCCGAAACGGCCGGAGACAGCCTGCAGGATGTGCACGGCCAAGGCTTCGGCCTGCCGCTGAGCAGGCAGCTGGCCCGCCGCCGCGGGGGCGATGTCTGGGTGGCGGAATCCGGCCAGCCCGGCGGCCCCGGCGCGGTCTTCTGCGCCAGACTGCCCGGAACAGTTGCCCCGAAGGAACCAGGAGAGATGCATGACGAATGACCTGCAGGTGCTCATTGTCGACGACGACTTCCACGTTGGCCGCCTGCACGCCAGCTACGTCGAGGCGGTCCCCGGCTTCACCGCGCTGCCGCCGGCCGGCACCGCTGAGCAGGCGCTGCGTGTGGTGCACGCCCGGGAACCGGACCTCATCCTGCTGGACGTGTACCTGCCCGATGCCCTCGGCCTGGACCTGCTGCGGACCCTGGATGTTGACGTCATCATGCTGACGGCCGCCGCCGATGCGGCCTCGGTCCGCAAGGCCCTGCGCCGCGGCGCGCTCGGCTACCTGATCAAGCCCTTCACCGCCGACCAGCTGACCCGGAAGCTGCGGGCGTATGCCCGCTACCGCCGGCTGCTCGCCAACCAAAGTGCCGTGGACCAGGACACGGTGGAACGCGCCCTGCACGCACTCCACGCCGGGGAGGCGCCGGGTTCGGGCCGTGCTCGTTCGGCCACGGAGACGTCGGTACTGGAAGCCCTGGAACCCGGAACACAGAAATCCGCCGCGGACGTGGCCCGGCAGGTCGGCATCTCGCGGGCTACCGCCCAACGCTACCTTTCGGCGCTGGCCGACGACGGCGCCGTCGAAATCCATCTTCGCTACGGCAGCACCGGTCGGCCCGAACACCGCTACGGCCCGGTGGGACCGTAACCTAAACCGCCGAATGGTGCTTTCAGGTGCGCGCCCCTTCCGTTCCCGGCACGCAGCGAGGCCCCCTGTCCGATACCGGCAGGAGGCCTCACTGGTTTCTTGTTTTGGTCAGATCTGGATCAGAGGATGTTGTTCATCATGTTCCAGCCCCAGCCGATCTTCTTCTTCGGTGCCATGCGGCCCTCACCGTCGCCTACGTAGAGGAACAGGTCCCCTGCGCGGTCCCGGGTCACCAGGTCTGCCTTGCCGTCGCCGCTGAAGTCGCCGGGTCCGACAATCATGGTCATGCTGTTCCAGCCGCCCCAGCCGATCTTCCGCTTCGGGTCGTAGCTGCCTTTCCCGTCGCCGACGTAGAGGAACAGATCCCCCCGGCGGTCCCGGGTCACCAGGTCAGCCTTGCCGTCGCCGCTGAAGTCGCCCGGCCCGACGATCATGGTCATGCTGTTCCAACCCCAGCCGATCTTCTTCTTCGGGGCGTACCAGCCGTTACCGTGTCCGGCGTAGAGCCACAGATCGCCTGCCTTGTCGCGGGCAATCAAGTCGCTCTCGTTGTCGCCGTTGAAGTCGCCGGGTCCAACGATGCTGGTCATGATGTTCCAGCCCCATCCGATCTGCTTCTTCGGTTCGAACCAGCCGGTTCCCTTGCCCGCGTAGTGCCAGAGCTTCCCGGCCTTGTCGCGTGCCACCATGTCGGCCTTGCCATCACCGTCGGTATCGCCGGTGCTGATCAGGCTGGTCATGCTGTTCCATCCCCAACCGACCTGCTTCCTCGCTTCGTAGCCGCCGTTGTTCTTGCCCACGTAGAGCCAGAGCTTGCCGGAGCGATCCGTGGTGATGAGGTCAGCCTTGGAGTCACCGGTGAAATCGTTGCTCGACTGCGTCTGAGCGGGTTCCTCCACCGGAGTTTCCTCGCCCGGAGTCTCAACCGGGGGCTCCTCCGTATCAACCGGCGGTTCCTCCGTGTCTACCGGGGGTTCCTCCGTCGCCGCAGTGCTCCAGGTGCCTATCGCGCTGGTGTTGCCGGCAGCATCGATCGCTACGGCCCGCAGCGTCTCGCCCGCGGCGAGCTGCACCGGTGCGGTGTAGAGCGTGCTAGCGGCAGTAGGTTCTGCGCCGTTGAGAGTGAAGAAGATGGACGTACCCTCTTCGGCCGACAGGGTCACAGCGGTGTCCGCGGGGACCTCGCCTGCTTCAACATTGGCGGTCAGAGCCGGCGCCGTCAGATCCAGGTTGTAGGTCTGCGTCACGATTTCCGATGGAACACCGCCGTTGTAAGCGACGAACTTCAAGGTAGTCGTTCCCTCAGCCGCAATCTCGATGGCCCCGGTATACGGTGTGCTCTCAGTGTCCGGATCCGCCCCGTCAAGGGTGTAGAAGATCAGGGCATCGGCAGGCGTGGCTGCCAGTTCCACGGTCTGCACTGCATTGAACGTGCCGCCTGCCACATTGGCCGTCACGGCCGGCGCCTCCGGCGGGGTTGCTCCCGTAATCTTGCCCTGGACCACGAACTCTTCGGTCTCGCCCAGTACCTCCGGTGTCGACAGCTCGACGCCGTCGGCCTCGGTCACCTGCTCGACCTTGAAGAAGTTCGTATCGTAGGGACTGCCGACGACGGCGTGCGGCGTGTTGCCGTCGCCGAGGTAGCCTGCCGGAGCGCCCTCGTCCCACCTCAGGAACGGGCCGATCTTGGCCTCCAGCAGATGGGAGAAGTCACCGGTGCCGTTCAGCGCGCCGAGGTCCTCGGTGTAGTTGAGGTTGCCGTCGACGTCCGCCACGAGCTCCACTACACCGTAGGGATGCGTGATCTTGTAGGTGGCACCCGGCTCGAAGACGCCGTCGCCGCGGACCCTGATCCGGCCGAAGGCCACCTGGTCCCCTTCCCGCACCATGTCAGCCCCGAAGGCTGCTTCCGAAGCCAGCGTCAGCTGGACCTCTTCGCCCCCAACATCGATGACCGACTCCGAGGCGAACCAGAATGCCTCGCCCGGGAAGTTATCCGGGAAAGAGGTTGGCTCCAGCGGATTCGGCCGCTCCTCGACGACCGGGCACAGCGGGTCTTCCAGGCACAGGTCCAGCTGGACCGGTTCTTGGCCTTCCCAGCCGTTGTCCCGCAGCCACTGCGGGAAGCCATGGTCGCCATTCGGGCCGACCGCCTGCAGATTGTGGACCTTGAACGGGAAGGACCGGATTTCGCCGGCGGTCCCCGTAGCAGGGTCCACGGCGACGGCGCGGAGGTTGGTCGAAGTCCCGATCTGCATCGGTTCCGTGTATTCCCAGGTATTGCCGAGCGGCTCTCCATCCGCAGAGAACTCCGGTGTGGAGCCGTCCGTGGTGTAGTAGATGTCCGGCGCAACAGCGGGATCGTTGGTATTTCCGCTCAACGTCACCATCTGCGGCCCGGCCAGCGGGCCGACGGCGGCATCGGGTGTTGCATCCAGCCACGGCCGGGTGGCGTCCAGCTCGTATTCTTGGGTGTAAATCTCCGTGGTGTCATCGGTGGCCGGGTCGATCGAAATGTACTTCAGCGTGTTGGTCCCGGGGGTAGCCAGATCCACGGCTACTTCCGAGATAGCGGCACCGGCCGCCGGCACATACTCTTTACCGGTGACTGTCCCGTCCTCATTGACTGCGGGATCGGTCCCATCCACGGTGTAGATGATCTTCCCTTCCGGGAAGGACGAATGGATCTTCACCGTCTGGGCGGATTGGTAAAGGCCGCCGGGCTTGTCCACACCCGCTTCGATCGTCGCGATCTTGCCCTGGACGGCGAAGAGGTTCGTCTCAGCCGTCTGGACGTTGCCGCCGATCGGCCCTGACACCCGGAAGAAGTTCGTATCGTTAGGGCTGCCCACGACCTCGTGTTCCACGTTAGGGTCGCCGATGGTTCCTTCCGGCGCGGCCGGGAGCACGTCCGGATTCCAACGCAGGAACGGACCGATGCGGCCCTCCGAAGACTCCTCCCAGGTGCATGGCTGCTGCATGCAGCCGATGTCCTCGGTGAAGCGGATCCGGCCGCGGTCATCGGCCGTCAGGACGTCCACACCGTACGGGTGCGTGAAGGTGTACTGCTGGCCTGCTACGCCGTCTTCGAGCCGGATGCGCAGCCGGGCAAACCCGTTCTGCTGGCCGTCGGCCACTTCTCCGGCTCCGCTGAAGGCTGCTTCCTGTGCCATGATCAACCGGGCTTCGGCCCCGTCGGGCATGGTCAAGGTTGTTTCGCCCGACCACCAGAAGGATTCTTCCGGGAAGTTCCCCGGAATGGTCAGCGGCTGTGTCGGATCATAATCGACGCCGATAACCGGACAGTTCGCGGCGTCCACGCACAGTTCCAGCCGGACAGGAGCGAGTCCGCGCTCCGGATCGCCGCCGTCGCCGAACCAGTACGGATAGCCATTGTCCGGATTGACCGGACCCACCCCGGTCGGACCGGTCGGCAAGGCAGCCGGAAGCATCCCCGCCAGCGCGGACTGCGAGAGCCCTGCTCCGCCTGCGGGAAGCGAGGCCGCCGACGCCGGCGGCAGAACGGACAGGCCCGAGAGCAGGACTGCACCTGCCGCAGCCATCCCCACCGCCCGCCGTCGTTGTTTCCTTCGGCCGTTGGGCGGCCTCAGCTGGATTTCAGGATCGGATGTCATGAGTTCCCCCTCGTGCACAGTTTCCTCGTCAAAGGCGCGATGTCAGTGCGTGCCCCACAACCAGCTTCCGGTTTGCGCGTTGGGAAAAACCTATGAACGGTTAACCTCGCGATTCACGCAGGGCCAGGGCGGCCTGGACCAGCGCCGCGTGGGTCAGGGCCTGCGGGAAATTCCCCAGCAGGGCGTGCGTCTGCGGATCCATTTCTTCGGCGAAGAGCCCCAAATCATTCGCCAGCCCGAGCATCTCCTCGAACAGCTCCGCAGCTTCGGCACGGTGGCCCGTTTCGGCGAGCGCCTGCACCAGCCAGAAGGAACAGGGCAGGAAGGCGCCCTCCGTCCCGGGCAGGCCGTCGCGTCCGGGCGGGTAGCGGTAGAGCAGGGGTCCGCCGGCGGACAGCTTGCGGCGGATGGCGTCCACGGTACCCCGGGTCCGTTCCGAATCCCGGGCCTCGATGCCCAGCAGCGGCAGGATGAGCACGGCCGCGTCGAGGTCGGTGGATCCGTAGCTGCGGGTATACGTGTTCCCCTCCGCGTCGAAGCCCCTGAGCCTGATTTCGGCGGCAAGCGCCTCCCGGGCTTTGAGCCACCGCTGCCGCTGCCGCGGCGAGACGCGGTGGGTCCGCCCGATGTTCAGCGCACGGTCGAGGGCGAGCCAGCCCATCATCTTGGAGTGCACGTGGTGCGCGGCGTCGTCGCGGATCTCCCAGATGCCCGCGTCGGGCTCCTGCCAACGGCGGGCCACCAGGTCGGCGAATCCGCGCATGGCCCGCCAGGTTTCCGAGTAGAGCTTGTGCCCTGCTTCCACCAGCACCCAGGCCCCATCGAGGACCCAGCCGTACCCGTCGAGCTGGTGCTGCGTGGCGGCGCCGTTGCCCACGCGGACCGGCGTGCTTCCGGCGTAACCCGGCCATCCCGCCAGAGTGCGTTCCGGCGGAACATGCCTGCCGGTCAGCGTGAGCATCGCGGGCAGGCGCGGCCGCTCCAACCGGCTGGCGTGCAGCAGCCAGCGCAGGAAACTGCGGGCCTCGGCGGCCTTGCCGACGCCGAGGAACGCCCCGACCCCGATGCTGGCGTCCCGCGGCCAGGCGTAGCGGTAGTCCCAGTTGCGGATCCCGCCCGGGAACTCCGGCAGGGAGGTTGTCGGAGCGGCCACCGGAGCCCCGGAAGGTGAATAGGTCAGCAGCCGCAGCGTCAGCAGGCTGCGCACCACCGCGTCCCGGTACGGTGTTCCGCCGTCGATCTCCGCTGCCCACGCCCGCCACAGCTCCTCGTCCGCTGCCAGCAACTCCCCTGCCGCCTTCGGCTCCACGTGCACCAGCGGTTCCCCGTAGGCCACCCCCAGCACCAGGGTGACAGGATGGCCCGGGGTTACTAAGAACGACGCCGGTGTGCCGGGTTCGATCGATAGTTCCGCATCGCTGCCCAGACTTAGCGCCAGCTGGCCCCACACGCAGACCAGGCTCGACCTGGAACGGACCCGCGGCCGGACATGCCGTTCGCCCAGACGCGGATCGAACTCCACCACGGCCTCCACCGGCTGCTCCACGGCCGTGAGCCGCCGCACCAGCAGCGTGGCGGGCAGCAGCTGGCCGCGCACTTCGGCCACCATCGCATCGGTGAGGATTAGCGTGCCCTCGCCGACGGTCCAGGTGGTTTCCAGCGTTGCCGTCTCCGGCCGGTAGCGGCGCTCGATGGGGGCAGCCGGCGTGGCAGGGCCCAGCCGGAAAGTTCCCGCTTCAGGCCCGCCGACCAGTCGCCCGAACACTGGTTCGCCGTCGAAACTTGGCACGCACATCCAATCGATCGCGCCCGCGCCGGAGACGAGCGCGGCGGTACGGGTATCGCCGATCAGCCCGTAGTCCCCGATGTCCGGCAGTCCCGCATCCATCAGCGGACCTGGAAAAGCAGCCCGAGCATGACGCCGTAGACCAGGTGCGCGGCCACCGCGACGGCCGGGGTCTGGATGCCGTAGTTCAAAGCCAGCAAGCCCGGCGGTTCCAGTGCGGCGCGGTAGGAAGGTCCGGCCCGGTGCGAGGCCATCCGCGGGTGGACGCCGGGCAGCAGCGGCAGCACCACGGTCAGGGCAACCGCCACATGCAGCAGGCCCAGCAGTCCCCCGAGCCACCAGGTCGCCTGGCCCAGCAGCGCGAACGTGGCCGCATAGCCCAACGCGAAGATCTGACCGGCAGCAAGATGGATAAAAAAGCCTGCCACCCGCGCGTGATCGGGATCGGGCGTGACCAGTGTGCCCAGGACCAGTGGCAGGTCCAGCCGGGTCAGTCCGGCCATCTGCGCGGCGATCATGACCATGGTCAGTGCACCCGTTGCGAGCAGTCCGAACACTGCCCAGCCTGCCCAGTCCATCCCGTCTCCGCTCCCGATTCCGCCGGTTTGCCCGGCGGCCTCCTGCCGACACGCCTGTTTCCCCGCCGGCAGATACCGAAGAGGATGTTGGTGGAAGTGTGCGCGGCGGGGCTTGTGGAAAGACTATGGCCACCCGTCGGCTACGGCAACAGGCAGGCAGGCGGCCACGCTACGGCCAACGGCGGAACCTCCATTCAGGAAGTCCCGCCGGAGTGGCCGCATAGAGGACGCCGCTATTGCCCGCCGTCAAAAACACGGACCGGAGGACCGTCGCCGCGGAGAGTCGACGCAGCCTTCCGCCGTCTGCGGAGTGCTTTGAAAGAGGGCAAGGCCACGGCGGCGGCAGCGGCAATGAACACCAATTGCATCAGCGTTCGCGGCAGCAGCGCTGTGGCAGGTTCCCCGCCGAAGTCGATCCCGGCAACCGCCGCGTAGACGTTGGCCGGAAACATGACTACCAGCAGCAGCGTCAATCCGGCAGCCGCCCAAGGAGCTGTCCGGCGGTGCAGCAGACCTAGGGCAGCAGCCAGTTCCAGCACGCCGGTCAGCGTGACCAGAAGCCCGGGGTAAGGAAGCACCGGCGGCACCATCTCGATGAGGTCCGCGCGCATTCCGTTGAAGTGGGCCGTTCCGGTCAGGAACAGCATGGCGGCCAACCCGCCGCGCAGGCTCACCTGCCAGGACCGGAGCGGCTTGAGGCCGATAGTCCCGGCCAGCCGCAGCAGCAGCGTTACTGCCAACAGGGTGATGAGGGGTGCCATGGGAAGCCCTTCCATCGGACATCGTATTTATCTTGACACTGACTAGATTACTCGGATCGAGGAACTTGTCAATGACTAGATAGCGGCTACTCTAAGAAGATGGAAACCTCGAATTACCACCATGGAGATCTGCGCCGCGCCATCATCGATGCGGCGCTGGAGGTGATCAGCGAGTCCGGCCCCGCAGCGGTCAGCCTCCGCGATCTGGCCCGGCGCGCCGGCGTCTCCCATGCCGCCCCGGCACACCATTTCGGCGACAAAGCCGGCCTGCTGACCGCGGTCGCCACGCAGGGGTTCGGCCTGCTCGGCGATGTCCTGCAAAGGGCAGCGGGCCAGCCCGAAGGGTACTTGGCCGTTGGCGTCGCCTACGTAGGATTCGCCGTTGAACACCGCGCCCACTTCGAGGTGATGTTCCGGCCTGAGCTCTACCATGCCGACGATCCGGAACTGCTCGAGGCCCAGGCCAGCACATCGCGGATACTTTACGAGGGTGCCGCGCCGTACGCGCAGGACGGTGGCACCCAGACTCAGGACGCTGCACTGGCTGCCTGGTCACTGGTGCATGGCTTCGCTTCCCTGTGGCTCAGCGGGAACTTGCCTGCGGATCTGCCGGACGATCCCCGGGACGCGGCCCGCAGAGTGGCGCGAGTCCTCTTCCCCCACACGGCGGGCGATATCGCCTGAGACGCGGCCCGGCGTCGCACTTTGGCATTAGTCTGGGCAGCATGGAATTCAGATACCTGGGCAACAGCGGCCTGAAAATATCCGAAATCACCTACGGCAACTGGCTCACGCATGGCTCGCAGGTGGAAAACGACACGGCAACCCAATGTGTGCGGGCGGCGTTGGACGCCGGCATCACCACCTTCGACACCGCGGATGTCTACGCCAACACCGCCGCGGAGGAAGTCCTTGGCACGGCGTTGAAGGGCGAGCGGCGGCAGTCGCTGGAGATTTTCACCAAGGTCTACTTCCCCACCGGGCCTAAGGGGCACAATGACACCGGACTGTCGCGCAAGCACATCATGGAGTCGATCGATGGTTCGCTGCGCCGGCTGCAGACGGACTATGTGGATCTCTACCAGGCCCACCGGTACGACGTCGAAACCCCGCTCGAGGAGACCATGCAGGCCTTCGCCGACGTGGTCCGCGCGGGCAAGGCACTCTACATCGGCGTCAGCGAGTGGGACGCCGGGCAGTTGCGCGCCGGGCACGCGCTGGCAAAGGAACTGGGCATCCAGCTGATCTCCAACCAGCCGCAGTACTCCATGCTGTGGCGGGTCATTGAAGGTGAGGTCATCCCCGCCTCCGAAGAGCTGGGCATCTCGCAGATCGTCTGGTCTCCGCTGGCCCAGGGCGTGCTCAGCGGCAAGTACCTGCCGGGCGCCGAACCGCCTGCCGGCAGCCGCGCCACGGACGAGAAGGGCGGCGCCCAGATGATCGAGCGCTGGATGTCCGACGACGTGCTCGAAGGCGTCCAGCAACTGGCGCCGCTGGCAGAGGAAGCCGGGCTGACCATGGCCCAGCTCGCCATTGCCTGGGTCCTGCAGAATCCGAACGTCGCCTCCGCAATCATCGGGGCGTCCCGGCCGGAGCAGGTGGTTTCCAATGTCGCCGCTGGGGGCGTGCGGCTGGACGAAGCGGTGATGGGCAAGATCGACGACGTCATCGGCGGCCTCGCCGAACGGGACCCGGCCAAGACGCGGGCCCCGAAGGAGCGGCTGGCCTGACCGCCCCTAGCGCGGCTGGTTCTGCCGGTGGACCTCCTCGATAATCCTGACGACGGCGAGTGACTCCGCCGGGTCCACCGGCAGCGGCGCACCGGACGTGATGCTGGCTGCCAACTGCCGGTAGAACTCCGGGTACGCCCCGCGTTCGGCCTTGACCGGCCGCACCTCGCCGGGCACGCCGGTGGTCCCCCAGGTCTCTTCCGGCTCCTCTCCGTACCCCGCCGCGGAAGGCCGCATGCCGCCGTCGAGCGCTGCCTCCTGCCCGTCCATCCCCCACTTCGTAAAGGCGCCCTTGGAGCCAAGCACGTGGAAGCGCGGCGCCGGCAGCCCGGAGATCAGGTTCATGGAGAGCCGCGAGCGCACCCCGGATTCGTGCAGCAGGGACACAAACGCGTCCTCATCCGCTTCCGAGGCACTCGCGTCAGTGTGCCGGGCTGTCTCGCCGTAGACCGTGGCCGCGGGACCGAACAGCTGCAGCGCCTGGTCGATCAGATGCGTACCGAGGTCGGAGAGGATTCCGCCGCCCTCGGCGAGTCCGGCCGTCGCCTTCCAGGCGCGCAGGCCGGCCGGCTTCCACCGTTCAAAACGCGACTCAAAGATATGCACCTGGCCGAGTCCGCCGTCGTCAATCAGTTTTTTCAGCGTGAGGAAATCCGAGTCCCAGCGCCGGTTCTGAAAGACCGAAAGTACGACACCGGTCTGCCGCGCCTTCTCGATCAGCGCCTCACCTTCGGCGGACGTGGGGACAAACGGTTTATCCACCACGACGTTCAGTCCGAGTTCCAGCGCGGCGTCTGCGAGCGCGAAGTGGCTGGCCGGCGGGGTCCCGATGACCACCAGGTCCAGTTCGGCGGCGCGGTCGAAGAGCTCCTGCGTACTGGCGAGGACTTCCGCCTCCGGGTAGGTGGCCCGGGCCAGGGAGGCGCGTTCGGGATTGCCGGTAACAATGAAGTCCAGCGAGAAGTCGCCGCTGGCTTCGAGAAACGGCGAATGGAAGACCCGGCCGGAAAGGCCGAATCCGATAACGGCGGTGCGGAGTGGTTTAGCGTCGGTCACGAGCGCCATCATACGGGGAGCTCGTGTCTGTTAGCTCGGTTTTCGGGCCGTTGTGTAGGAGGGCTCGCGCAGGGTCCTGGTCCACCGGTAGATGCCGGCGCCGGGCAGCGGATGCAGCAGCGGATCGAACCGCCGGTCCGTGTCCTGCTGGGTTCGATCAAGCGACAAGGACATGGTGGCGAAACGGGTCCATGGCCCGCGTAGTGCCGAATGGTAGAGCCCCAGCGTCCAGACGCGGTCCCCGAGCGCCTGCCGGAAATCCTCCGTTTTCGCGGGGAGCCTGAGCGCGGAGTCCAGCGGCCGGGCCGCAAGCAGGACCGGCCCCCGGCTGCTCTGGTACGGCATCAAGGTGGTGAAAGCTGCCTCCGACGCGAATCTGTGCGGAGTCAGGATGAAACGGCTGGCTCCGGCCATCCCCGTGGACGCGAGCAGTACATCGAAGGGTCCCGGATCTGCCGGGATCCGCAGGGCCAGACCCACGATATCGGGCAGCGGTCCGGGCAGGCCGATCGATCGCGACAGCCGGGCCTGGACCTGAACAACACCGGAAGTATCAAGCCACGAAATACCGCTTCGCCGTGTGGGCGGAAGCCTTTCGACCGACCCGGTGAGGCTGACGCCTTCCGGATGGATCGGACGCTCGGGGCGGAGGACTTTAATGCCGCGGAACAGAAACGCAAAGCCGCGTCCCGCCGTCATACTAATCTGCTCCAACTCCAGCTCCTTCCACTACCGCCGCGAGTTGCCCCCGGGCCTGCCGGCACCGGCGGTCTGTCGGCCCTATCGAAACTTCCCGTTGGGAGGAAATATACGCTGACGGGTGCCCTGGGTGGCATCCACAACCTGCATTGGCCCCTTGCTAAATGCGGACGGCTGGCTAGGCTGAAGGTCAGAGGGAAGCGCAGCGAGGCGCTCCCCGCTCCGGCTGATCGGATCTCTGCGGCCCGGCCGCATGATCCAGGAAGGTGGCTTGCTGGTGGAAATCCACGCCCCGGTAACCGCACGCGACATCATGACAACGCCGGTCATCAGCGTTGCAGCGGAAGCACTGGTCGAAGACGTCGCCCAAATGCTGGGCAAACACCGCATCAGCGCCGTGCCGGTAGTGGACAATGAGCAGCATGTGGTCGGACTGGTCAGCGAGTACGACCTTCTGGCGACACCGGGCGTCACTGCGGCGCAGGTCATGACCAGCTCCGTGATCAGCGTGACTACGGAGACCGCCATTTCCGACATCCGGCAGTTGCTGGTCAACCAGTGGATCGCGCGCGTTCCGGTCCTGGAGAACGGGCGCCTGGTCGGGATTGTCAGCCGCGCGGACATCGTGGCGCTGCTGGCTACCGAGTGGGTCTGCGGTGCCTGCGGCGAACCGGTGCGAGGCGAACACCCGCCCAAGGCCTGCCCCAAATGCGGGGCGGACAGCGAGAGGTTCGTTCTGCACGAGCAGCCGCCGGGCCCATGAACCGGTCCATGGGCTGAACCAGATCCAGGAGATGGAGGTAAGCGATGACTGACCAGGCAGCCCCGGTAACAGCAGGGTCCCAGGCGGCAGGATCATTCCCTGGGGATGAACCCCCTGAGGTGCTCATCGGGTACTACCGCGAGATGGTTCTGATCCGGAAGTTCGAGCTCACCGCGGACCAGATGTACAAGCGGGCCAAAATCGGCGGTTACTGCCACCTCAACCTCGGCGAGGAAGCCACCGTCGTTGGTCTGATGGCGGCGCTGCAGGAGAAGGACTATCTCTTCACGAACTACCGGGACCACGGCTATGCCCTCTCCCGCGGGATGGATCCCGGACGCGTCATGGCCGAGCTCTTCGGCAAGTCCACGGGGGTGGCCAAGGGCCGCGGCGGCTCTATGCACTTGTTCGACACAAAGACGCGGATGCTGGGCGGTTACGGCATTGTCGGCGGCCAGCTCCCGCCGGCCACGGGTGCGGCGCTGGCCCTGACGCTCCATGGAAAACCCGGGCCGGACGCCGAAGCGGTGATGTGCCAGATGGGCGACGGCACCACCAATATCGGCGCGTTCCATGAGTCGCTGAACCTCGCCGCCATCTGGAACCTGCCCATTGTCTACGTAATCGTCAACAACCGGCTCGGCATGGGCACCACGGTGGAGGCGGCCTCGGGCGAGCCGCTGCTCTACAAGCGCGGCGCTTCCTACCGGATGCCCGGCGAACGTGTGGACGGCAACGACGTCGTCGCGGTGCGGGAAGCCGCTCAAGCCGCGCTGGACCGCGCCCGGGTTGACCGTCAGCCGGGGCTGCTGGAGGTCATGAGCTTCCGGTTGCGCGGCCACTCGGTTGTGGACCCCGCGCGCTACCGCTCGGCAGCGGATGTGGAAGAGGCCCAGGCCGCGGACCCTGTGCCCGCGTTCCGGGCGCAACTGCTCTCCGCGGGCGTGTTCACCGAGGAGCAGGCGGTCCAGATCGAGGACGACGCCACGGAGAAGGTCGCGTCCGCCGTCGCCTTCGCGGATTCCAGCCCGGCGCCCACGCCTGACGAACTTTTCGACTTTGCCTATGCCACCCCGGTGGCCAACGCGCCGCAGGCCTTGCCCGGCCAGCCGGCCGCGGCCCGGGAACCGCGGCTATGACCATCACCGGAGCCAGCACAGGAGACGGAATGCCCACCACCAGCTACCGGCAGGCCCTTAACGACACCCTCCGAGCGGAACTCACGCGGGACGAGAACGTGTTCCTGCTGGGCGAAGAAATAGGTATCTTCGAAGGGTCCTACAAGATCACCGCCGGCCTGCTGAAGGAATTCGGACCGGAACGGGTCAGGGACACTCCGATCGCGGAAGAGGGCTTCGTGGGAGCCGCTATCGGTGCCGCGATGCTGGGCATGCGGCCGGTAGTCGAGATCATGACGCTGAACTTTAGCCTTGTCGCTATCGACCAGATCGTGAACCACGCAGCCAAGATCTACGGGATGTTCGGCGGCCAGACGCCCGTGCCCATGGTCATCCGTTTTCCGGGCGGCGGCGGACAACAGTTGGCGGCCACGCATTCGCAAAACCTCGAAGTCTGGTACGCACATGTGCCTGGTTTGAAAGTAGTGGCTCCCTCTACCCCTGCCGACGCGAAGGCACTCCTCACCGCAGCCATCCGCGACGACGACCCGGTCATCTTCCTCGAAAACCTCTCCCTCTACAACACCAAGGGCGAAGTACCCGACGGCGAGCAGATCGCTGAAATCGGCAAGGCGGCCGTGGTCAAGGAGGGCACCGATCTCACCGTCATTACCTACTCCCGCGGCACGGTCATCGCGTTGGAAACCGCCCGCCAGCTGGAGGACGAAGGCATCTCTGTCGAGGTCGTGGATCTGCGGAGCCTGCGGCCGCTGGATCGGGAAACATTCTGTGCCTCAGTGCGCAAAACCAGCCGGGCCGTCGTGCTGGAGGACGATTGGCTGAGCTACGGAATCGGCGCAGAGATCTCCGCTTCCCTGATGGAGGGCGCGTTCGATTATCTGGATGCCCCCGTCAGACGCGTGGCAGCCGCCGAAGTGCCGCTGCCCTACGCCAAAGCCTTGGAAGTGGCGGCGCTGCCGGACGCCAGCGACCTGGTCCGGGTCATCCGCGAAGTCCTCGACGACACCAGTTTCTCCCGATAGGAGCCAGCCATGCCGGAAGTATTCATGCCGCGCCTGTCCGACACCATGGAAGAAGGTGTCATCAGCCGCTGGCTCAAGAAGGAGGGCGACACAGTCCATCAGGGTGACGTGATCGGCGAGATCGACACGGACAAGGCCACCATGGACCTGGAGGTGTTCGAGGACGGCGTCCTGGAGAAACTTCTCGTTCCCGAGGGCACCACCGTAGCCATCGGAGAACCGGTGGCCATCATCGGCGACGGGAGCGGAACCGGAGGCGGAACGGCTCCCGGCACTTCAACAACACAAAGTACGACGGCGGCCGAGGCACCGGCAGCACCCAGCGAACCTGCAACGCCCGCACCAGCCGGGGCGCCGGCTGCCCCGTCTGCAGGGAAGGCTGAGGCGGCAGAGCCGGCCAAACCCACACCGGCCGGCCGGGTCTTGACCTCTCCCCTGGCCCGCCGAATCGCCGCCGAGCACGGCCTTGATCCAGCTACCATCACGGGCACCGGCCCGGGCGGCCGGATAGTCCGCGCTGACGTCGAGGCCGCGGCGGCCGCGGGCGAGGGCGAGGGACGAACCGAGAAACCGGGCCAGGGCGCTCAGGCAGGGCAACCGGTGCGACCCAGCCAGACCAAGGCAGCGCGGCCGGAAGGAGCTGCGGGCCAGGCGGATACCGGCGCGGACTCCATCGAGGTGCCACTGACGCAGATGCGCAAGGCAACGGCACGCCGGTTGACCGAAAGCGCCGCCGCTCCCCACTTCTTCCTGACCAACGTAGTGGGTGTGGACCGTTTGTTCGCGTTCCGGCAGGAGGTCAACCAGCGCTACGCGGACTCCGGGGTCAAGGTCAGCGTGACCGACCTGCTGGTTCGCGCCTGCGCCGTCACCCTGCACGCCCATCCTCAGGTGAATTCCTCCTGGGCCGGAGATAAGATCCTGCAGCACGGCCGCACCCACATCGGCGTCGCCGTCGCCATCGAAAACGGACTCATTGTCCCGGTAGTCAGGGACGCGGATGCCAAACCCTTGGACGAACTCGCCGCGGAGACGCGGGAACTGGCGGAGAAGGCCCGCGCCGGCAAGCTCAAGCCCGATGAATTCAGCGGCGGCACGTTCACCATCAGCAACCTGGGCATGTTCGGAATCGATAACTTCACGGCCGTGATCAACCCGCCGGAGGCCGCCATCCTGGCGGTAGGTGCCGCTACGGAGGAACCCTTCGTGCAGGACGGGACACTGCAGAGCCGGCGGATCATGAAGCTGACCATGACCGCTGACCACCGGGTGCTGGACGGCGCCACCGCGGCGGCGTTCCTGCGGGACCTCAAACAGACGCTGGAAGAGCCTCTGCGCATCCTCCTTTAGCAGTTATCCACAGTCTGGAAGTGCGGGATAGCGGTGCATTGTCGTAGCGGGGGAAGGTGGACGAACCAGACCATCCTTCGCGACGAAAGGCACCATCGTGGGACGAAACAAGAAGCGCCGCTCCAAAAACACCCGTCCGAATAAGCCTCGCCGGCAGATCCCAACCCGCGAAGCCGAGATTGATGCGCTGGCCCCAGCATATGCCGATTGGATAGGTAAAGACTCGACGAATCAGGAGAGCCATCACGCTTTGGAATTCGTCAAGATGGTTCTGGGTTTCCACCGGAAGCTTCAGCCAAACTCCAGCTGCACTTCGTTCCGGGCTCTCCCGCTTGAGGCCGCGCTTTGCTTGTGCGTTGATGAGATCGCTGAGGGAGCAGATTTCCTCTTCATTCCGTTTGTGAACTCGATGTCGCTGTATACCAACTTCTTGGAGCAGACCGACCGCTGGACCGGCACCACCGGGCAGTTGGAGGACCTGCGGGTCTTCTATCACCGGGCGCATATCGCATTCGACGCCGTCGGACCGAGCCTCGGTGTTGAGTGGTCCGAGCTGGACCAAACAGAACAGTTAAAGTTCCTCGAAGAAACGCCTCTCGCGAAGAAGGCCCGAAACTTGCTCGCAGCCGTGGATGCCCAGTTGCACAGTGATTCCGGAGCCACCTGGCGCCAGGCATTTTGGGCATCCGTCACACTGTTCGATAAGGACGCTCCCGACGGAAACTCGGCACAAGTCAGGTTCGATATCCTTGCGAAACTGGGCCTCACCCCAATCCAAGGTTCAGCAGAACGATTGGCAGATATTCGGAATACCTTCAGTAACGGGGACAATCCCGACCGGCTGGCCCTTCTCGAAAATCTCGTTTACGCATGCTTCGAAGATGAGTTCAGTGGCGACAGCTCCCCATACAGCGACGGGCTCCCCGTAGGTCATGCTATCGGCCGTATCCTTGCACAGGCGGCCGCAACGACAGGGGCGATCTCCGGGCTGATTCTGACTAATCCGGGCGCGCTGATGCCGGCCGGTGCACCTCCGGAAACCGCGGAGTTCTACGCCGAGGTGGGACGACGTCTGAAGCACCTCCATGAGTTGGGCCTGATCGTCATCGGACAGGACATCACCATTCCAACCGCACTGCGGCGTTGCGTCCTCGACGTTTGGGAAAACACAGAACCTGACCGGCTGGCCGCCTGATGCCAACGCAATAGTTTGAAGGTCTGTACCAGTCCCCGGGCATCAAACGCTCAGCGCCCACTGGCCTGATCGCCCAGTTGCTGGGTGATCTTGTGCGCCTCTTCCAGCAGAAGTTTCCCAAGGAATTCCTGCCGTTCCGGGCGGAACCGCTGCTCGATGCCGGTGAGGGACAGAGCCCATGCCGGATTGCTCTGGCGGTCGAAAACGGCGGCCCCCATCCCCCAGCTGCCCTCAAGGATGAGCCCTGGGTTCACGGTGTAGCCGTTGCGACGGGTCACTTCCAGGTTCGCCCGGATCCGTTCTGCGGTATGGGCCGGGCCGAAGCGCGCGGCACGCGCACCGCCGTCGTCAAGCAGCCGGTCCACTTCCGCATCCGGGAGGAAGGCCATGATGGCCAGTCCGGCGGAGGCAACGCCCAGGGGGAAGCGGACGCCTTCATGCAGAACGAACGAACGCACCGGAAAGCTGCCTTCGACCCGGAGCAGACATACCGTTTCGTCGCCACGCCTAATGGAAAGGAATGCGCTCTCGCCGGTTTCGTCTGCCAAGCGTTGCAGGCTAGGCCGGGCCAGATCCTCTATGGCGTACCGGTTGGCGGCGACGGCTCCGAGGACATAAATCTCGGGGCCCAAATGCCACATGCCCGTCTCGGCATGGTGATCCAGCAGCCCCTCGGCCGCCAATGAGTTGAGCAGCCGGTAGACCGTGGGCCGCGTCAGACCCGATGCCTCGACGATAGCCGGAAGCGCAACACCTCCTTCAGGGGAGCGCCCAACAATGCGCAGCAGCTGGGCCACCCGCCCGACCACCTGCGCCCCTTGCACCGTTTTCTCTGCCATTCCACTCCTTGAATCCACAATATGGACACTCTACTCCGGCTTGTCCACAGTGTGAATACAGCAAAGTCCCACCCTTGACGCCGCGCCAACAGCACCGCTAGCGTGCAGGTAAACCGCTTGTCCACAACATGGACAGCAAGGCGTGCAGAACGTCAGGCACTCAACGAGGAGGAAGCATGTCCAAACTGGCAGCAGGACCCACGGCGGCACTGGAAGGTGTGCTGCATGACGGAATGACAATCGCTGTCGGCGGTTTTGGTCTCAGCGGCATTCCGGCCGACCTGATTGATGCCGTCCGCGATTCCGGCGTCAAAGACCTCACCGTCGTTTCCAACAACATGGGCATCGATGGCAAGGGACTGGGTGTGCTGATCGAGTCCGGCCAGGTCCGTAAAGTCCTCGCCTCCTACGTAGGTGAAAACAAGCTCTTCGCCGAGCAGTTCCTCGCCGGGACCCTGGAAGTCGAGTTCAACCCCCAGGGCACGCTGGCCGAGCGGCTGCGCGCCGGCGGCGCCGGCATCCCCGCGTTCTACACCAAGACCGGCGTCGGCACCCAGATCGCCGAGGGCAAGCCGCACGAAGAGTTCGACGGCGAACTGTACGTCCAGGAGCGCGGCATCGTCGCCGACCTGGCCCTGGTCCACGCGCACACCGCGGACACTGACGGCAACCTGATCTACCGCTACACCGCCCGCAACTTCAACCCGGTGGTAGCCACCGCCGGCCGCGTCACCATCGCCGAAGCCGAGGTCATCGTCGAACCCGGCCAGCTGGACCCCAACCACATCGTCACCCCGGGCGTCTACATCCAGCACCTCGTACAGACCAGCGGACGCAACAAGGACATCGAAAAGCTCACCGTCCGCGCGCGGCCCGCCGCCGTCGGCGCCTGAGCAGACCACCGGACACGAAACCTAAGGAGAGAACCATGGCTTGGACACGAGACGAGATGGCGGCCATCGCTGCCACCGAACTCAACGACGGCGACTACGTCAACCTCGGAATCGGCATCCCCACCCTGGTGGCGAACAACCTGCCCGAAGGCGTGCGGGTGGTGCTGCAAAGCGAGAACGGCCTGCTCGGTATGGGCCCGTTCCCCTACGAGGGCGAGGAAGACGCGGACCTGATCAACGCCGGCAAGCAAACCGTCACTGTGCTGCCCGGAGGGTCGATCTTCGACTCCGCCACGTCCTTCGGCATGATCCGCGGCGGGCACGTGAAGGTCGCCATCCTCGGCGCCATGGAGGTCTCCGGCGCCGGTGACCTAGCCAACTGGACCATTCCGGGCAAGATGGTCAAGGGCATGGGCGGCGCCATGGACCTGGTCGCAGGCACACCGCGCGTGGTCGTCCTGACCGACCACGTAGCCAAGGACGGCACACCCAAGATCGTCAAAGAATGCTCGCTACCGCTCACCGGCGTCCGCGTAGTCAACCGCATCATCACCGATCTGGCCGTCTTCGACATCAGCAACGACGGCGACACCACCGCAGACAACGACGGCGGCAACCCGGCACTGGTACTGACACAGCTGGCCCCCGGGATCACCCTGGACGAGGTCCGGGACAAGACCGAGGCACCCTTCACGGTAGCCCCCGCGCTCGAAACGGAGCTGGCTGCAGCTCTGGAAGGAGCACAGCGATGAGCCTGCACGAACAGTTCGGCAAAGACATTCTGCTCACCGGCTGGGGGCACTCCCGGTTCGGCAAACTGACCGACGAGACACTGGAATCCCTGATCGTCCAGGTCTCCCGCGAAGCCATCGCCAATGCCGGGCTGGAACCGGGACAGATCGACGAGATCTACCTGGGCCAGTTCAACTCCGGCATGCTGCCCTTGGGCTTCGCCTCGTCGCTGGCCCTGCAGGTCTCCGACGACCTGGCCAACGTCCCGGCAACGCGGGTAGAGAATGCCTGCGCTTCCGGTTCCGCGGCCGTGCAGCAGGGCGCCAAGTCGCTGCTGGCCGGCACCGCGAGGAACGTGCTGGTCATCGGGGCCGAAAAGATGACCCAGGCCGGACCGGATGTGGTCGGTGCGGCGTTGCTCGGTGCCGACTACGATATGGCCGGCAAGTCCTCCACCACCGGCTTCGCCGGGCTCTTCGCCGAGACCGCCAAGCACTACGAGAAACGCTACGGCCCGGCGGGCGACGTGCTCGGCTCGATCGCCGCGAAGAACCACCGCAACGGCGTGCGGAACCCCTATGCCCAGCTGCGCAAGGACCTCGGCGAAGAGTTCTGCCGGACCGTTTCGGATAAGAACCCGATGGTCGCCGACCCGCTGCGCCGCACGGACTGCTCCCCGGTATCCGACGGGGCCGCCGCACTCGTGCTCACAAGCGGCGGCGCGCCGTCGTCGTCCGTCACTGCACCGGTCCGGCTCGCAGGATTCGGCCAGGCCAATGACTTCATGCCCGTGGAAAAGCGCGATCCGACCGCGTTCGCCGGCAGCGTTGCAGCCTGGCAGCGCGCGCTGGCGATGGCCGGTACCGAGCTGGACGGGCTGGACTTCGCCGAAGTACACGACTGCTTCACCATCGCCGAACTGATCATGTACGAAGTCATAGGCCTCACCCCGGCCGGCGAAGGCCGCCGCGCCATCGAAGAAGGCTGGGTCTACCGGGACGGCAAACTGCCGGTGAACCTCTCCGGCGGGCTCAAGGCTAAGGGCCATCCTGTCGGCGCCACGGGCGTCTCCCAGCACGTAGTCACTGCCATGCAGCTCAGCGGCACCGCCGGCGAAATGCAGCTGCCCGGTGCGCGCCGCGCCGCCGTACACAACATGGGCGGCCTCGCCATCGCCAACTACGTCAGCGTGCTCGAAGCGGTCTAGTACCCGGCGCCGACCGGCTCTACATGCCGCGGCGAAGAGCCCGCCATCTCCAGCGCTATACGGGATGGCGGGATCTTCGCTTCTCGTCGCTACTTGGAGACCTTGCCCATCCGGGCGGCGATGGGTGTGGTGAAGAGCGGTTTCGTCAGGAACCACGCGGCCGCGATAACCACCAAGGAGATCACAAAGATAACCAAGCCCCACCAGTCCACGACGTCGCGCGAGGTGTACATGTGGTTCAGGTTGCGCAGTGCCCCGGTAAAGAAGACCAGGAACACGTGGACGAGGGTGAAGGCGACGAAGTAGATCATCACCGGGAAATGGATCGCCCGGGCCCACTCCACCGGGTACGCCTTGTTCAGCCCGGCGGCCTTCTCCGGCCACCAAGTGGAGATCCGGATACCGGAGATGATCGCCAAGGGCGCGGCAATGAACACGGTGATGAAGTACGTCATGACCTGCAGCGCGTTGTAGTGCACCCACCCGTTCTCCGTGGGCCAGTCCAGGGAAACGTATTGGATGCCGGCCGAGAGCATGTTCGGGAAAATGTCCCAACTGGTCGGCACAATGCGCATCCACTGCCCGGTGGCCAGCAGCAGGACGATAAAGACCAGCCCGTTGACCACCCAGAGCACGTCCAGGCTCTGGTGCAGCCACTGGGACAGGGAAACCTTCTTCGGGGTGTTGCCCTTCGGTGAGAAGAACGAGTCCTTCTTCGCGGTCCAGTAACCGGGTGGCTTGCGCTCGGTGCGCACCTGCAATCCCGTCCGCACGATCAGCACGATGAAGAACATGTTGAGGAAGTGCTGCCAGCCCAGCCATGCCGGCAACCCGACCGGGGCGCCATCCGGCTGGGACGCATGACCATCGTAGGTCGCAATGAACTCCTGCACCGGCTCCATGCTCCGCAGCCAGCGGGCACCAAACACCGCCAGCAGAGCCAACACCAGCACGACGGCGGTCACCACCACCGGCTTGATCCACGCCGGGCGTTCGCTCGCTTTGGTGGCTCCACCGGACGGGGCGGGCCGGCCCGAGCTTGCAGGCGGAGCAGATCCGGAGCCGCTCCGTGCGGCCACATCGGCGGTCGAGGTAGGGGTCGAGGTAGGGGTCGAGGTAGGGGTCGAGCTTGGGCTCGGTGATCCCATACGCGAGCGGACAGGTGCAGCAGAATCACCATGGGCAGGAGCGGCGCTTGCGGCCGCTGCGGCTCCCTGCCCTTGGGTAGCGCCCATGCGCTGGCGGGTGCCGCCAGCAGTGACGGGTTTGGCTTCGGGTGATGCAGCCTGCGCCGGGGATGCTCCCATCCGGGTCTTGCCCGCTGCCGTTGGTGCAGATTCCTGCCCGGCAGTTGACGGCGCCGCAGCCAGACGCTGCTTCCGCACTGGAGCAGCAGGCGGTGCATCGGTGGAGGCGGGTGGCTGGACGCCCATGCGCTGCTTCCGCACGGGAGCGGCAGGTGGTTCATCGACGGGTGCCGATTCCGCAGGTGCTGTATTGGTGGAAGCGGCCGGCTGTGTACCCATGCGCTGCTTCCGCACCGGAACCGGTGGCTGCGGTGCAGCCGGCGACTCCGACTCCTCGACGAGAGGCCCGGCGTCGCTCGTGCCCAGTTCCTCCTGCGGCAGGGGCCGATAACCGCCCATGCGCTGCCTCTTCACCGGAGCGAGTGCTGCGGGTTGCGTTCCCTGCGACGGCGCGGCTGCCGCATCCTGCGCGGCCGGAGCCGCGGGCGAAGCGGCCGGGGCATCCTGCGCCGGAGACTGGGCCGGCGCCTGGACAGGCGTTTGGGGCGCAATCTGTTCCTGCTCCGGCACCTGCGAGACGGGCGCCGCCGGTGCGGCCGAATTCTCGGCAGCGGCCGCCACGGTGCCGGTAGCGTCGACGTCGTCCGCCGCCCCATCCTGCTGGGCCTGCGGTGTCAGCGGCCGGTATCCGGCCATGCGCTGACGGCGCGGGGCGGGGCCAGCCCCGCTGTTCTCGTTGGTCATCGTGCCTCTCGCCTCCGGGACAGTCATTCAGGTGCAGCAGGTCCGGCCGGGCTCAGCCGCGGCGGGCGTTGATCTCGTCGATCAGTTGCGGCACCACGGTGAACACGTCGCCGACCACACCGAAGTCGGCGATCTCGAAAATCGGCGCGTCCCCGTCCTTATTGATGGCCACAATCGTCTTCGCGGTCTGCATGCCGGAGCGGTGCTGGATGGCTCCGGAGATCCCCAGTGCCACATAGAGGTCCGGGGTCACCGAGACGCCGGTCTGCCCCACCTGGAACGACTGGGGCACGTAGCCCGAGTCCACGGCCGCACGGGATGCGCCGACTGCGGCGCCGAGACTGTCTGCGAGCTGCTCGACCAGGACGAAGTTTTCCTTTGAGCCAAGTCCGCGCCCGCCGGAGACCACAGCCTGGGCGCCCCGCAGGGCCGGCCGGTCGGTCTGGGCCGGGGCGTCCAGGACCTGATCGATCCGCGCTCCCGGGGCAGCAGCGGTGGATACCGGAACGGTCTTTACCTGCGGACCGGCTACTGCCTCGGCCCGCGCATCAATTGATCCCGGTCGCACCGTGACGATCATGAGACCGCCCTCGATCGTGGACTGTGTGGTGAAGTCGCCGCCGAACACCGAGTGCTCAACGATGACCTCCTGCCCCTCTTCGTCGTAGCGCACGCCGACCGCATCGGCGGCCACAGAGCCGCCGGCGACGATTGCCAGCCGTCCGGCGACAGTCTTGGAGTCGTTGGTATTCGACACCAGCACGGTCTGGGCGGAGTACTCCTTTATCGCGTCAGCGAGGGCCCCGACCTCCGCGGTGCCCAGCTCGGTGTTCGCCGTGTCGGATTCGGCCAGGTAGACGTGGGCGGCGCCCAGCGAGCCCAGTTGCGCTGCCAGGTCCGCGCCCTGTCCGGGCGGGGTCACCGCCACGGCCACCGGTGTGCCGATGGCTGCGGCTGCGCCGAGCAGGCCGGCAGCCGTCGGTTTCGAGGCGCCGGCGGCGGTGGTTTCAATCAGTACCAGGATGTTTCCCATAATGTGTGCCCTTCCGGTCAGGTCATCAAGTCAGGTGTGCGGTCAGATCAACCGCTGGGCGGCGAGGAACTCAGCCAGCTGGCTGGCCGCCGTGCCGTCGTCGACGACCTTCGGGCCGGCCTCCTTCGGCGGGCGCGCCTCGGCGGAGACCATCACCGAGCGAACCGGAGCCGCATCCGGGCCGGCTTGGATGCCCAGCTCCGCCAGGGACCAGGTTTCCATCGGCTTCTTCTTGGCCTGCATGATGCCCTTGAAATTCGGGAAGCGTGCCTCCGCGGACTTCTCCGTAACAGAGATGGCCGCCGGCAGTCCGGAGCTGAGGCTCAGCGATCCGCCGTCGACCTGGGTTGTCCCGGAAACGCCCTCGGCGGTGATGGTCACCTCATCCAGGCTGGGCAGCACCGGCCAGCCCAGAATCTCCGCGACCATCGCCGGAACCATTCCACCGCGGCCGTCGGTGGCTTCATTGCCGGCCACCAGCAGGTCCGGGGCGATCCTCTGCACCGCAGCCGCCAGCACCCGCGAGGTCTGGACCATGTCCGATCCCGCCAGCGCGGTATCGGTGACCAGCACAGCCGAGTCGGCGCCCATCGACAGCAGTTTGCGCAGCGTCTTGGTCGTGTCTTCCAACCCCATGGACAGCGCGACGATTTCGGCGTCGGGGTTCGCGTCCTTGAACTGCAGCGCGACTTCCAGGGCACGCTCGTTGATCTCATCCGGCACCGGCTCGGAGGCTTCCCGGTCCAGCATGCCGGTTTCCAGGTTGATCTTGCGGTCCGACCAAGTGTCCGGCACCTGCTTGGCCAACACGACAATCTTCATGACGGGCTCTCCTTACTCACGAGTTGGTCCGGTTTATCAGCAGTCTATCTGCCCCCGCCCGACGCACTCGACGAGTTCCAGAGCGTGACCGCAACAAAACGACGCCGGCACTCAGGTGGGTGGAAAACCCAGCCGAGTGCCGACGTCGAACGTAACTTTGTTGCGGGAGGCGCCGTTTACCGCGCGGACCAGCCTCCGTCCATGGTGTAGCTGGCGCCCGTGACCATGGCCGCCTCGTCGCTGGCGAGCCAGGCCACCAGCGAGGCCACTTCCTCCGGCTCGACCAGGCGCTTGATGGCGCTTTCGGTCAGCATGATCTTGGCCAGCACCTCGGATTCGGGGACGCCGTGGAGCCGCGCCTGGTCCGCCAGCTGTTTCTCCACCAGCGGGGTGCGGACGTAGCCGGGGTTGACGCAGTTGCTGGTCACGCCGTACTCGCCGCCTTCCAGCGCGGTGACCTTGGACAGGCCTTCGAGCCCGTGCTTTGCGGTGACATAGGCGGATTTGAATGGCGAAGCACGCAGCCCGTGCACCGAGGAGACGTTGATGATCCGTCCGAATCCCTGCGCATACATCTTCGGCAGCGCGGCACGGATCAACAGGAACGGGACCTCCAGCATCAGCGTCAGGATTCGCCGGAAGTCCTCCGGGTTGAAGTCCTGGATCGGACTGACATGCTGGATGCCGGCGTTGTTGACCAGGATGTCCACGCCGTCGAGCGCTTCGGTGAGCCGATCGTCGGTGACGGCCGACGGGTCCAGCAAGTCGACCCCCCAGCTTGAGCCGCCGATTTCCCTGGCCACCGACTCGGCGCCGGTCTGGTCCATGTCGGCGACAACCACGTGGGCGCCGCGGGCCGCGAGTGCATACACCACGGCTAAACCAATCCCGCTGGCGCCGCCGGTGACCAGGGCTCGCCGGCCCGCCAGTGGTTGGGCGGCCGGCAGGCTGGTCCGTTCGGTTTCGTTGGTCATGAAAGTTCCCTTACGTAGAGCAGGTTGTGCTTGTTGCGAGCGTGGACTGGGCTCAGTTGCTGACCCGGGCGGTGTTCAGCCCATGCTTGCGGGCGTCGGCGTCGTCAATGTCATGCAGCGAGGCGCCCTTGGTTTCCTTCAGCGTGATTACCGCGACGGCGGTGATGGCACAGGCCACCGCCACGTAGATGGCCACCGGGATCCAGGAACCGAAGTCCTGCAGCAACGCGGTCGCGATGATCGGCGCCATCGAGCCGGCCACAATCGAGGTGACCTGGTAGCCCAGGGAGACGCCGGAGTAGCGCATGCGGGTGGGGAACATTTCGGCCATGATGGCCGGCTGACCCGCGTACATCAACGCGTGGAAGCACAGGCCGATGGTCACAGCGGCGATGATGACGAACGGGTTCTGCGTATCGAACATCGGGAAGGCGAAGAACGCCCAGCTGGCTCCGAGCACCGCACCGGCCAGGTAGACCGGCTTGCGTCCGAAGGCATCGGAGAGCCGGCCGACCTGCGGAATCACAATGAAGTGGATGACGTGGGCCACCAGCAGCGCCAGCAGCAACTGGCTCGTGTCGTACTCATGCACGGTCTTCAGGTACACAATCGTGAAGCTGACGATGATGTAGTAGAGGATGTTCTCGGCAAAACGCAGGCCCATGGCACCGAAGATGCCCTTGGGGTACTTCTTCACAACCTCCATCACCCCGTAGCTGACGGCCTTGTCGGCTTCCACCTGGGCGCGGGCTTCCAGGAAGATCGGAGCCTCACTGACGTGGGTGCGGATGTAGTAGCCGATGATGACGATGAACGCGGACACCCAGAAGGCCACGCGCCAGCCCCAGCTGAGGAACTGGTCCGAGGGGAGGATCCAGGACATGCCCAGCAGCACCAGGGTGGCCAGCAAGTTGCCCACCGGAACGGCGGCCTGCGGCCAGCTGGACCAGAACCCGCGCGACTTGTTCGGGCTGTGCTCGGCGACCAGCAGGACGGCTCCGCCCCACTCGCCGCCCACGGCGAAGCCCTGGACGAAGCGCAGGATGACCAGTAGTGCCGGCGCCCAGTAGCCGATGGAGTCGAAGCCGGGCAGGCAGCCCATCAGGAACGTGGCCACGCCGACCATGATGATGGTGACCTGCAGCGTGTGCTTGCGTCCGAGCTTGTCGCCGATCTGGCCGAACACAATGCCGCCGAGCGGACGGGCGATGAAGCCCACCGCGTAGGTCAGGAAGGCCGCGATGATGCCGTCCAGCTCCGTGTCCGCGTTGGGGAAGAAGAACTGGCCGAAGACCAGCGAGGCTGCGGTGGCGTAGAGGAAGAATTCGTACCACTCCACCACCGTGCCCACCATCGAGGCGGCCACAATCTTTTTCAGTCCCGATTTCTCCGTCTCCGGGACGTCCGTCGGCTTGTTGACGCTCATCGGCGCACTCCTTTGTTCTGCAGGTGTCAGCGTTGACATCGGCGTTGCGGGGGCCCTGTGCTCCAGCACACAGGACGGCTCTACCGAGTATGGACACAGCCGGCGGTGTGCATCAATGACCAGTTGCGCAGAGATGAAGTGCACAATTGCAGATATGAACTCCCCCGGCGCCGCCGCCCCGAACCCCCATGATCTGCTGATCCTGCTCGCCGTCGCGCGAACCGGAAGATTTACGACGGCGGCCGAGAGCCTGGGTTTGAACCACACCACCGTCTCGCGCCGGATTGCCGCGCTGGAAAAGAGCCTCGGCGGCCGGACGCTCGCGCGCACCGTGGGCAGCTGGGAGCTGACGGACCTGGGCCGCCGGGCCGTGCGGGCCGCCGAGGACGTGGAGACCGCGGTGGCAACCATCAACGAAGGCGAGGAAGAAGCGGACCAGATTGCCGGCGTCGTACGCATTTCGGCCACCGACGGCTTCAGCGCGTTCATCATCGCGCCGGCGGTGGCACAGCTGCGCCGGAAACACCCGAACCTCAGCGTGGAGATCGTCAACGTCACCCGCCGGGCGTTGCAGCACCGCTCGGGCCTGGACCTGGAGGTGGTGGTCGGCGAGCCGCAAGTGCACCGGGCCGAAGCGATCCGGCTGGGCTACTACATGCTGGGAATGTATGCCTCGCGCCGCTATCTGGAGGACTTCGGCACGCCCGCCAGCGTCGCCGAGTTGAGCGAGCACCGGCTGGTGTACTTCGTCGATTCGATGCTGCAGGTGGACGATCTGGATGCCCCGCGGCGGCTGGTTCCCGGCATGCTGGACTCGCTCAGTTCCACCAACGTTTTCGTCCACGTCGAGGCCACCCGGGCCGGCGCCGGGATCGGCTTCCTGCCCTGCTTCATGGCTGGCTGCCACCCCGATCTGGTGCGGCTGCTGCCCGAGGACTTCCAGGAACGCCTCCCCTACTGGATGGTGCTGCGCCCGGACTCGCTGCGCCAGCCCGCCGTCGCCGCCGTAGCCGAGGCGCTGCGCCGCCGTACGGCCGCCGTCGAAGATGCCCTGCTGGGCCGCGAACCCCTGGCTTACTGACTACGACGGCGGGCGCCTCGCCGGCCGAAAAGTTCCCTGATCCAGCCGAACCCGGCGCCGGGCTGCCGGCCGGCACTGCTAGCGCAAGTGCAGCGGCGGGAATGCGGAACGTTACGCATCACCTGGTCAATATGTTTGCCGCAGCCTGCCCACGTTGCCTTTCCGCATTTTTGGCATGTCGCCGTCCGGCACATACAAGTCCCTCCATCATGTTTCTGTAGGTAGCCGCCTTACGGGCGGCAATCCTAATCAGATACGCCCGGTGGGTATATCCGAGGGTGGGATGGGGGCTTGCCTTATACCCCCATGGGTATTATCGTTATGGGCAGAAGGATACCCCCGGGGGTATTTGCGGAATCTACGACAAGGAGACTAAATGCTGCTCGAGCGAATCTATGACCAGGACCTGGCCCAGGCCGGCTACTTCATCGGCTGCCAGCGCAAGGGTGAGGCCGTAGTGGTCGACGCCCGCCGCGACATCGATATTTACCTCGACATGGCCAAGGCCAACGGGATGAAGATCGTGGCTGTGGCCGAGACTCACATCCACGCCGACTATCTCTCCGGGACCCGCGAACTGGGCGCGGCTACCGGCGCCGGCATGTACGTTTCCGGTGAAGGCGGGACGGACTGGCAGTACGGGTTCGACGCCGAACGCCTGCACGACGGCGATACGATCTCGATCGGAAACATCACGGTCCAGGCCCTGCACACGCCCGGACACACCCCAGAGCACCTCTCGTTCCTGGTCACCGACGGAGCATTCAGCGAACAGCCCGGCTACCTGCTTTCCGGCGACTTCGTTTTCGCCGGCGACCTGGGCCGCCCCGACCTGCTGGACGAGGCCGCCGGCGGCATCGACACCCGCTTCGAGGGCGCGAAGCAGCTCTTCACCAGCCTGCGGACCAAGTTCCTGGCGTTGCCGGACCACGTCCAGGTGCACCCAGGCCATGGTTCCGGCAGCGCCTGCGGCAAGGCCCTCGGTGCTATCCCATCCACCACCGTCGGCTATGAGCGGCTGTACGCCTGGTGGGGCAAGTACCTGGAGGCCAACGACGAGCAGGGCTTCATCGATGAGCTGCTCGACGGCCAGCCCGACGCGCACGCCTACTTCGGCCGGATGAAGCGCCAGAACCGCCTCGGCCCCCAGGTTCTGGGCGAACGCGGCCCGCTGCCCGAGCTGGACAACCAGGCCGTCGCTGCGGCCCTGGTCGCCGACAAGGTGACCTTTGTCGATACCCGCCCCAACGCGCAGGTTCATGAAGGAACCGTGGCTGGCGCCCTGAATATCCCGGCCGGGAACAAGGCCGCCAGCTTCGGCGCCTGGGCCTATGACCCGGAGACCGACGACCGCCCGCTGATCCTGCTCGCCTCCGGCCAGGACGCCGCACAGCAGATGTGGGACCATCTCGTGCGCGTGGGCATCGACAATGTTGCCGGCTACACAACGAGCCTGGACGGGCTGCCCATCGTGGTCCCGCCCCTGATCCAGCCAGAGGAACTCGACAGTTTCGACGCCGCCCTTGTCCTGGACGTGCGGAACAAGAGCGAGCACGCCGCCGGGCACATCCCCGGCTCCGAGCAGCTCAGCGCCGGCCGGGTGCTCTGGAACCTGAACCAGCTTCCGGCCGACGGCCCCATCGTGACCTACTGCCAGAGCGGGGTCCGCAACTCCGTCGCCGCAAGCACCCTGCGCCGCGCGGGCTACGACGTCGTCGAACTCGACGGCAGCTACGCCGCGTGGGAGGCCTGGCAGAACACCGGAGAGAACGCCCCGGCCCGCTAGCCATTGCACGCCAATAAGCAAGAAAGGCGACCTCGCGCAGTCCATCACGCGGGGTCGCCTTGCCGGCCTGCCGAGGTCAGGCCAGAGAGAGGAAGAGCTTTTCCAGCTCCTTCTTGTCGAGGGAGTTGTCCTGCTTGGCCAGGCACTGCTCCAGGCCGGTGGAAATAATCGCGAACCCTGCCTTGTCCAGCGCCTTCGAGACGGCGGCGAGCTGGGTGACCACGTCCTTGCAGTCGCGGCCCTCCTCGAGCATCCGCGTAACGGCGGCCAGCTGGCCCTGGGCGCGCTTGAGCCGGTTGATGACCGGGGTGAGTTCGGTGCTGTCGAGCTGCATGGTGTTCTCCTCGGGGTAAAAGCCTTCCTCCACTCTATACCCCACGGGGTTTATTGCATACCCCCGGGGGTATATGGCAGACTTGTGGCGAAACATCTCATCCCTTGAAAGGAAACTCCCCTTTGGCTTCCGAGACTTTGACCGTGACCGCCCTCGATTCGCAGACGCTGCGTGAATGGATGGACAAGCACAAGGACCTGGCCGTGATCGACGTCCGCTCCACCGCGGAGTTCGAGGCCATGCACATCCGTGGCTCCTACAACCTGCCTCTGCCGCTGCTTTCCGAGCACACCGACGAACTCGCCGAACGCCTCGGGGCGCACGTGGTCCTGGTCTGCCAGTCCGGCGTCCGCGCTGAGCAGGCCCGCCAGCGCCTGAACAACGCCGGAATCGGCTCGGCCCGTGTGCTCACCGGCGGCGTACCAGGCTTCGCTGCCGCTGGCGGCGACGTCGTCCGCGGCGTCCAGCGCTGGGACCTCGAACGCCAGGTCCGCATGGCGGCCGGCACCCTCGTCGTCGGCGGGCTGCTCGCGGGCAAATTCGTCTCCCCCAGACTGCGCCTGATTGCCGGTGCCATCGGCGCCGGCCTGACCTTCTCCGCGGCGACGAACACCTGCGCCATGGGCAAGGCCCTGTCCAAAATGCCGTGGAACAAGACCGCAGCCGAGCCCACCGCCGAAAGCGCCATCCGGCAGTTGCCGCGCACCTCGGCCTGACCCCTCCCCTAAGCCGGTTCCCGCCCGAGCCCCACCCCGGGCGGGAGCCGGCCGCCACACCAGAAAGACAAATCACATGACCGTCGCCCTCACGGCCACCCTGCTGCTCTCCGTAGTCATCGGACTCTCCCTCGGTCTGCTCGGCGGCGGAGGCTCCATCCTCACGGTCCCCATCCTCACCTACGTCGCAGGCCTCGACCCCAAGGAAGCCATCGCGGCGTCGCTGTTTGTCGTCGGTGCCACGTCGGCCGTCAGCGCCGTCGACCACGCCCGTAAAGGCCGGGTGAAGTGGCGTACCGGCCTGATCTTCGGCGCCGCGGGCATGGCCGGGGCGTTCGGTGGAGGCCTGCTCGGCGGGCACATTTCCGGCACCATCCTCATGATCGCCTTCGCCCTCATGATGGTCGCCACCTCCATCGCCATGATCCGCGGTCGAAGGAAGAAGACCGCCGCCGCCAACAACAGCGAACTGCCCGTCCTCAAAGTCATCCTCGAAGGCCTCGTGGTCGGCCTCGCCACCGGACTCGTCGGCGCCGGGGGCGGCTTCCTTGTCGTCCCTGCCCTCGCCCTCCTCGGCGGCCTCGCCATGCCCGTCGCCGTGGGCACCTCGCTGGTCGTCATCGCCCTGAAATCCTTCGCCGGGCTCGGTGGCTACCTCACTACAGTCAGCCTCGATTGGGGCCTCGTCGGCGCCGTCACCGCGGCCGCGATCCTCGGCTCCGTCGCCGGTTCCCGCCTCGCCGGCCGCATTCCCGAAGCGGCCATGCGCAAGGGCTTCGGCGTCTTCGTCCTGGCCATGGGCGTCTTCGTCCTCGTCCAGGAACTCCCCGCGCCGGGCAACATCATCCTCGCCATCACCGCTGTCGCGCCGGCGCTGGCCGCACTCATCTGCCGGTTCGCTATCCCTGCGTGCCCGTTGCGCAGAGCCGTCGTCCATCCCGCGCCCGCAGCAACCCGTTGACGTCTGTTCGTCCCCACCTGCCAGCCGGAACCACGGCGACTAAGGCGATTAAACGCACGACGGCGGGGTGCGGCACACTGCCGCATCCCGCCGTCGGGCTTTGCTGCAGCTTTGTTACAGCTGGGCGCCGACCTTGAAGCCGCGTTCCTCGCCCGGTTCGCGGGTGTAGGAGAAGCCGTCGGCTCCGATGGTCACGGCCATTTCGGAGGCGTCGGTGCGCTGGATGACCGGCTGGGGGTTGCCGTCCAGGTCCAGGACCAGGGAGGCCTCGGTGTACCA
>NZ_JAODLR010000023.1 GCF_025960875.1 Crystallibacter permensis
ACCACCAAACCCGGCGACACCGGCGCCGGACCACCCACCTTCACCGACCGGATCCTCGACGCCCTGCCCGAAAACTTCCGCAAACGCCTCAAACCCAAAAAACCACCACCACCGGAACCCGAAAAAGAACCACCATTCTGACCGTTGGTGAAGCGGCCCCGCTTAGCTCGGCATCATCTCGCTAACACTGTCCGTCTGCTCAGTCTGCCCAGCGTGATCTGACTGACCGGCAGCCGCAACAAGCTCGTTTTCGCTTTCCTTCACCGGGACGAACCGGACGGTGATCGCTTTGAACCCGGGAGTGTTGGATTCACGTGCTACCAACTCCCGATGGACCAGGACGTTTGCCTCGGGGAAGTAAGCAGCCGCGCAACCACGTGCCGTCGGATAGGAAACAAGCCGGAAGCTGTCCGCTCGGCGTTCCGTGCCTTGGAACGTGCTGATGACATCCACCAACTCGCGGTCCTCGAAACCCAACTCCTTCAGATCGTCAGGATGCACGAGGATGACCCGGCGGCCGTTGGAGATACCACGGTACCTGTCGTCCAAACCGTAGAACGTGGTGTTGTACTGATCGTGGCTGCGCATGGTCTGCAGGATCAGGTGCCCTTCCGGAGCCGACAGGTATTCCAACGGGCTCACGGTGAACCTGGCGCGGCCGATGTCCGTGGCGAAGGAGCGCGAATCCCGTGGCGGATTGGGCAGCACAAAACCGTTCTTGGTGCGGATTCGCTGGTTGAAGTCTTCAAAGCCCGGCAGCACACGCGAAATGTGGTCGCGGATGATGTCGTAGTCCTCTGCCATGGCCCGCCAGTCCACAACATGGTCGTCGCCTAGGACAGCCTGTGCCATGCGGGCGATGATTACCGGCTCTGCCAAGAGATGCTCCGAGACGGGGGTAAGGCGTCCACGCGTGGAGTGGACAACAGACATCGAGTCTTCCACGGACAGGAACTGCGGCCCCTTCGGGTGCTTATCATCCGTATCGGTCCGCCCCAAGGTGGGCAGGATAAGAGAGGTCTTGCCATGGACAACGTGCGACCGGTTGGGCTTGGTGGAAATATGGACGGTCAGCCCGGCCCGCTTCATGCCTGCCTCGAGCGCCGCGGTATCCGAGTTGGCTAGCGCGAAGTTTCCACCTAGGGACACGAAAACATCAACGTCGCCCAGCTCGAAGGCATGCAAGGCTTCCGTTGAGTCGAAGCCGTGTTCACGTGGCGACTCAATGCCGAATTCCTTGTCGAGAGCTTCGAGGAGCCATTCCTTGGGCTTCTCCCAGATACCCATGGTCCGGTCGCCCTGGACGTTGGAGTGCCCACGGACCGGGCAAGCGCCCGCTCCGGGCTTGCCGAAGTTGCCCTGCAGCAGGAGCAGGTTGATGATTTCCTTCAGCGTGTCCACCGAGTGAGGCTGCTGGGTCAGGCCCAGCGCCCAGCAGATGATGGTTGCCTTGGACTTGGCCAGCAGGTCGGCGATCTTGGCGATTTCCATCCGTGAAAGCCCCGTTGCCTTCTCGGTTTCATCCCAGTCGATCGATTTGCGTGCCTCGCGGTAGGCTTCAAACCCTTCGGTCTGCTGCTCGATGAAGGCCTTGTCCACGACTGAGCCGGGAACGCGCTCTTCCTCTTCCAGCAACAAATGGCCGAATGCTTGGAACAGTGCCAGGTCCCCGCCGACCTTGATCTGCAGGAATTCATCGGAAATCTGGCTGCCGCCCTGGACCAGCCCCTCAACGCTCTGCGGGTCCTTGAACTTCATCAGTCCGGCTTCGGGCAGCGGATTGACGGACACGACCTTTCCGCCGTTGTCCCTGCATTCCCTGAGCGCGGAGAGCATGCGCGGATGGTTGGTGCCCGGGTTTTGTCCGACGACGAAAATCAGCTCGGCCTCGTGCAGGTCTTCCAGCGAAACGGTGCCCTTACCGATACCGATCGTGGGGTTCATCGCCGAGCCTGAGGACTCATGGCACATGTTGGAGCAGTCAGGCAGGTTATTGGTGCCCAGTGACCGTGCAAACAGCTGGTACATGAACGCTGTCTCGTTGGCAGTACGTCCCGAGGTATAAAAAACGCACTGGTCCGGCGTCGTCGCCCGGACGTGTTCGCCAATGAGGGCGAATGCTTCAGCCCAGCTGATCGGCGAATAGTGAGTTTCGCCTTCCCGGATGACGACCGGCTGGGTAATCCGTCCCTGGTTGCCGAGCCAATACTCGGTCTTCTCCTCCAGGTCCTTAATGGAATGCTCGGCCCAGAACTCCGGGCCCACGGTCCGGAGGGTGTTTTCCTCGGCAATGGCCTTGGCACCGTTCTCACAGAATTCGGCTGGCTTGCGCTTGCCGGTGATCGATTCGGGCCAAGCGCAGCCTGGGCAGTCGAAGCCGCCATGCTGGTTGACCCGGAGCATCGAACGGACGGTTCGGCTTACGCCGGCTTGGGCCAGTCCTCGTTCCATGGAGACCATGACCGCTTTGACGCCGGCAGCGGCTGTCTTCGGATCCTGGACTTCCAGAGCGTCTTCATTTATGTCATTTATAGGTGCACGGCGAGCCATGACCCCAATGTATCCCGTATCACAGGGGGATCTCGACCTTGACTCCGATAATTCGTCCAGGATGAGCATAAATATTCACAGTGTTACCTCGGCTGAATCCTGCCAACGTCAGTCCCGACTCCTCCGCGAGTTCGACGGCGAGTGATGACGGCGCACTGACGGCGGCCAACACGGGGATTCCGGCGAGGTAGGCCTTCTGCACGAGCTCAAAGGAAGCACGGCCCGAAACCTGCAGGACAGTGTCGTTCAGCGGCAGCCGGCCTTCCCGCAACGCCCAGCCCACCACCTTATCGACGGCGTTGTGCCGGCCGACGTCTTCCCGCAGGCAGAGCAGCTCGCCATCGAAGCTGAATAGCCCGGCAGCGTGTACACCGCCCGTCCGGTCGAAAACCTGCTGGCGTTCACGCAGCTTATCGGGCAAGGAGAGCAGCGTCTCCAACGGCAAATGCCGGGACGCGCTGCCAGCCAGCCCGCCGTCGTCGTTCTCTGTGTCCTCATCCGCGCCGGCCGTATCTGCCCCCAGGATCGGAAAATGCGAGCTTTTGGTGACCGCGTCGATGGACGCCGTTCCGCAGATCCCGCACGAACTCGAGGTGTAGACGTGGCGCTCCAGCGAGATATCCGGAAGTGCGACGCCGGGAGCCAGCTGAGCCTCGATAACGTTATATGTCTGGCGGCCCTGTTCGTCTTCGCCGGCGCAGAAGCGCATGGCGCCAAGCTGCGCAGCCTCCCAAACCACGCCTTCCGAAACGAGGAAGCCGGCGACCAGATCGAAGTCATCCCCGGGGGTGCGCATGGTGATGCTGAAGGCTTTGCCGCCGAGCCTGATTTCCAGCGGCTCCTCCGCGGCCAGGGTATCCACCCGGCGGTTGGTTTGGCCGTCGAGGCTGAGTCTGAGCACCTTGCGGCGCTGGGTTACGCGTCCCATAATAATCTCCTTGCTGACTACTGCCAGCTTAATTCACCAAGGCAGCGGCAGGGTACGCAGTTCCTGCCCGACAGCGGCACCTTCCGGAGGAACCACGATGACACCGTCCGCATTGGCCAGCCCGCGCATCATGGCGGACCCGACGTGGCCAGCGGGCACAGCGCCCACCTCCCTCATCGCATACGGAATCAACCGGTCCCTGCCATCCAGCGGGGCGAACCGGGTTCCGGCCGCAACACGGCCCATGTCCGGCACCTGCCTTCCGGTCATGCCGGCGAGCAGGGGGCCGCCGAGGGTCAGCAGCGCCATCATGGCGGCGAGCGGATTTCCGGGCAGCCCTATCAGCGTCCTCCCGTCGGCGAGGCGGGCCATCAGGGCGGGATGGCCGGGGCGCATCCGGATGGAGGGTGCCAGGACCTCGGCCCGCAGTTCGGCCAAGACCCGGCGCAGGTGGTCCGCCCGTGAATGACCGGTTCCGCCGGTGGTGACCACAACGTCCCCGCCACACTCAAGGATTGCTCGGCGTGTGGCCTCAAAGTCGTCCGGCAACCGGCGGGAACTGGAAGCTTCACCCCCAAGGACATGGATGATCGCGGGAAGGGTCGGACCGAAAGTATCCCGGACCTGCCCGGGCGCGGGGACGCCGGACGTAACAACTTCGTCCCCGGTCAGCAAGAGCGCAGCCGACGGCCTCGGGTAAACCGGGAGCTGGTCATGGCCGCAGACTGCGGCAATGGCAATGTGCGCGGGGGTGAGCTTGGTTCCGGCCGCGATGATCCGCTCCCCCGCAGCAGCTTCTTCGCCGGCCGGGCGAATGTGCCGCCCGGGCGGGGGTTCGGTAGCCGGAATATCCCGGAGGCGGTGGAGCATGGTTTGCGCCGCAGCGCTTTCCGCTGCACCGTATTCGCTCCGGAGTACGGCTTCGGCACCGGCTGGTATCAGCCCACCGGTAACCACGGAGGCTGCCTCACCAGGCAAGAGCGCCGTGCCGGGCAGTACCAGCTCCCACGGAGGCGCACCAGCAACAGCCCATCCGTCCATGGCAGAGGAAGCATAATGCGGCACGGCAAACTCCGCCGCGACGTCCTGCGCCAACGTCAGCCCGGTGCAATGCGCCAAGTCAACGGACGCGGGGCGGGCGCGGTTGTCCTGCCCGGTTTTATAGGCCAGTTCCCGCGCCGCGTCCCAGCTCACGGAGGGCTCTTCGTGCCTCACGCCTGTCCGGACTCGCCAGTTCCGTTTCCGGCGCTTCCGTTTCCTGCCTCTCCGGTTGCTCCGGTTGCTTCGGGTGCTTCTTCGGTAGCGTGACGACGGGCAACTTCATCCGCCACACGGCTGGCGGCACGCATGGCCACGGCCGGCGCTGCCTGTCCGGTTGCGGCAGCCAGTCCCGCGGCATAGCCGACAATAAACGTGGTCACAGGCGCCGCCGGGCGGATCACGCTGTGGGCCGCGACTCCGGCCAGCCCCAGGACTGCCTCAAGGTCCACCGGGGTGTCCTCAATCTCCAGGGCTGCGAGCAGCTCTGCGACGAAAGGTTCAAGCATTTCTTCGGCTCCGGCCACCTGGTCCTCCGATGTTTCTTTCCGCCCTGCGCCACGCACAAAGCGGGTGCAGGAACAGCTCAATAATGAGTTCAGGCTACGGTGCCGGCGGTGCTATGCCAAAGCGTTGCGCGTCATCCCAGGTATCCACGTCGGCGGTCGCCGTCGACGCGAGCGGGAGCTGCAGTGATTTCAGCCCCTCGAATAACTTCCGTACCGGCATTCCGACCAGCCCGTCTGGGCGATATCCCGCCGCTGCTGCATCCAATGCCGCGCTGTTGACGCAAGACGCCAAGGGTTGGGTACGGCCATCGGCGTCCACCGGCAGCACCAGCTGAACAGTTGGATTCCGTTCAGCCGCGTCAAGAAGCTGCTGCGGCAGCGTGCCCAGCGCGGGCATGTCGCACGCGAAGATCAAGGTCAGGGGCGCTCTCAAGGCGGCGCCGCCGTCGTCGTCGTTGGCAAAGCCTTCGCGCAGTGCGTTGACTGCCGCGCCGATTCCTGCCGCCGGGCCGGAAAATGGAGGATCCTCACGCGTCAGGACCACTGTGGTTTCCGGCTCGGCGTCAATGAAGGCTTCCAGTTCCGCGCGAAGCTCATCGGGACCAACGACGGCGATGCGCCGGGCCGCTCGAACATTATCCAAGGTGCGGCGCAGCAGCGATTGGCCGTTGTAGCGGAGCAGGGCTTTGGGCTCGCCGCCCAGCCGCGATGAACGGCCGCCGGCCAGGATGACGGCGTCGAATCCGGACAGGCTCATCAAGCCGCCGGGTTGGAGTCGAGGAACTCGCCCCACGCCGGTGCCGGGCGCTCCAGTTCACGGATCCGCCAGTGGCTGCCGCGGGGAGCGCGCGGGGTAATGCGCAAATGCCATCCCATCTGCTTCAGTGTCCGGTCCCCCTTGGCGTTGTTGCAGCGCAGGCAGCAGGCAACGAGATTCTCCCAGCTGTCGATTCCCCCGCGCGAACGCGGTTTCACATGGTCAACGGTATTGGCCGTCTTCCCGCAGTACGCGCACTCGTAATTGTCCCGGCGCAGCACGCCCCGACGTGTCACCGTCATGTCCTGCGGGTAGGGAATCTTGATGTAGCGGTTTAGCAGGATGACCGATGGCCTGCCGAATATATCGTTGGGCCCGACGACGGGTTCGCCGTCCTCAGCGATGATGCTCGCCTTTCCGGTGAGCACAAGTAGCAGCGCCCGGCGGAAGGTCACTACCGCCAGCGGTTCGTATCCAGCGTTCAGAACGAGTGTGCGCATGCACGTTCCTGTCCGTCCGGCCACGCCCGGGACTGCGGGACCGACTGCATCCCGGCCATGGTGATTCGACACTGACAAGAGTTAGAGTAAGCGGAATCACGCCCGCGGCGCTAATTATTCGCCCTTCGAGATTGAGCAGGAGTGTAGGCAGCGTCGATGAAACGTTGCGTCCGGCCTTCGCCAGATGGCGACGCCGCCAACTAAGAGCGCGCGGTGTACCTACTCGTTAAACCACTTCAGGGTCGTCCTCGTCGGAGGACGACCCTGAAGGTAAAGACGCTAATCCAGATCTGATCCAGCTCCGCCATGGGCGGACCGGCGTTTGCAACTGGGGCCTCCGGGAGATGCCGGCAGGCCTCCGTACGGCGGAACGCCCGGGACGCGGTACTGCTCGGACCGTGGAAACGTGTTCGGGTAGCGCGCTGCCCTGTTGAAGCTCTTAGCCGTTGGGGCGGATGAAGACCGGGCCCGAACCGATGTAAGCATCGGCCAGCGCCGTCGTGTAACCGGTCCAGCCACCATGGATGGCCTGGCCGTTGCCCACGTAGATCGCGATGTGCGGCACACCGGCACCAGCATCGTCGTAATAGATCATGTCGCCCGGCTGCGGCGTCGAAACCTGGGTACCGTACGCCATGAACTGCGCCGGAGCCAGATCGCCCACGGAGATACCGGCCGAACGCAGCGCGTTCTCGACCATCGCGGTACAGTCCTGCGACACACCGATCTGGCCGTAAGCCGACGCCACCAACGCGGCACCAATACCGCTGGCAGCAACATCAGCCTTCGCCTCCGGCTTCGGGGCCTCCTCGGCCTTCTCAACCGGAGCGACAGCCTTCTCAGCGGCTTCCTCAACCACCGGAGCAACTTCCTCGGCCACAGCCTCAACCACGGGCTCCGGCTCTTCAACCACCGGAGCAGCCGTCGAGGTCACACCCGAACGCTCAAGATCCAGCTCAACAGCAGCAGAAGCCTGCACAGCCTCAACCTGCACCCGCGATGGAGCCGCAGCAGCAGCCTGGACCGAAGCTTCACGCTCAATATTGGTCGCCTGCGCCGGAACGCCGACAGAAAGAACCAGACCGGACGCGGCAGCAATCACAGCAGCCTGGCGGCCCACGGAACCGGCATTCGAAGAAACAGCCTTGGAAATACTCTCCAACGGGCTAGTACGGACGGGCGCAGCACGGTGGCGGCCCAAAGCAGCAGTGTTCTTAGACACGAGTGATTACCTCTCCCAATGCCTGCGAGGTGAGCTGTCGGGTTCGGATGGGAGTCATCCGGCCATGGAAGCCCCGGCCTCAGCCAAGAACAACCACGACTTAACCCCAAGGGCCTCCTAAGAAGCCCGGAAGTTGGTTCCCCCGCCTCTGCCATGCGAAATCGTTGCGAACGGACCCCGGGAAGTGGCAGAGCTAGGCAATCCACCCGGAGGTACCAAACCATGTTCCGATTTGGCACGAACAAGACGGTATAAGATTTCCAGGGCTAAGTCACATTCCGATCACGGGCAATTCGCCCTTAATCGGCCAGGCAGCGTCTGCCCAGCTCGTATCGTTTCATCAAGGCCCGGAAATTCACGGTTTTCTTTCACTGCAGCGTGATTTAATTCACATTTTCGCGCCGTTACCTGAACGTGACGGGAAGCGGGGGAAATACGGCCCCAATACAGCACGCGGCAGAAATTGCGGGCGCGGAAAACCGAGATAAATAATCAAACGGACAGGTCCGCACCCCCTTAAGGATGCGGACCTGTCCGTGTGTGGACATGCGGGCTGGATCAGCCGGGTATTTGCAAGTTGCGTCTTAGCCGTTGGGGCGGATGAAGACCGGGCCCGAACCGATGTAAGCATCGGCCAGCGCCGTCGTGTAACCGGTCCAGCCACCATGGATGGCCTGGCCGTTGCCCACGTAGATCGCGATGTGCGGCACACCGGCACCAGCATCGTCGTAATAGATCATGTCGCCCGGCTGCGGCGTCGAAACCTGGGTACCGTACGCCATGAACTGCGCCGGAGCCAGATCGCCCACGGAGATACCGGCCGAACGCAGCGCGTTCTCGACCATCGCGGTGCAGTCCTGCGACACACCGATCTGGCCGTAAGCCGACGCCACCAACGCGGCACCAATACCGCTGGCAGCAACATCAGCCTTCGCCTCCGGCTTCGGGGCCTCCTCGGCCTTCTCAACCGGAGCGACAGCCTTCTCAGCGGCTTCCTCAACCACCGGAGCAACTTCCTCGGCCACAGCCTCAACCACGGGCTCCGGCTCTTCAACCACCGGAGCAGCCGTCGAGGTCACACCCGAACGCTCAAGATCCAGCTCAACAGCAGCAGAAGCCTGCACAGCCTCAACCTGCACCCGCGATGGAGCCGCAGCAGCAGCCTGGACCGAAGCTTCACGCTCAATATTGGTCGCCTGCGCCGGAACGCCGACAGAAAGAACCAGACCGGACGCGGCAGCAATCACAGCAGCCTGGCGGCCCACGGAACCGGCATTCGAAGAAACAGCCTTGGAAATACTCTCCAACGGGCTAGTACGGACGGGCGCAGCACGGTGGCGGCCCAAAGCAGCAGTGTTCTTAGACACGAGTGATTACCTCTCCCAATGCCTGCGAGGTGAGCTGTCGGGTTCGGATGGGAGTCATCCGGCCATGGAAGCCCCGGCCTCAGCCAAGAACAACCACGACTTAACCCCAAGGGCCTCCTAAGAAGCCCGGAAGTTGGTTCCCCCGCCTCTGCCATGCGAAATCGTTGCGAACGGACCCCGGGAAGTGGCAGAGCTAGGCAATCCACCCGGAGGTACCAAACCATGTTCCGGTTTTCGGCACGGGTTCGACACTATAACGTTTCATCATCCAAGTCACATTCCGATCACGGAATGGTGTGCCTTTGGTTACAGCCAGCCCTTGGGGTCGACCATGTCGCCATTGACAACTACCTCAAAGTGGAGGTGACAGCCGGTGGAATTACCGGTCGTACCGCTTTGGGCCAACAGATCCCCACGGCTGACAGTGTCGCCGATCTTGGCGCTGATGCTTGTCAGGTGGTTGTAGGTGGTCTCCAGGCCGTTGCCGTGGTCCACTACTACGCGGTTGCCGTAGCCGCCGAACCAGCCGGCTTCCTTAACCGTGCCGCCGGCGGCCGAGTAGACCGGCGAGCCACAGGCTGCGCCGTAGTCCTGGCCGGTATGCATTTCACCCGCATATCCGGTCACGGGATTAACCCGCATACCGAACGGTGAGGTCATCTTCATGCTCTCCATGTCCATCGGCTGGGACAGGGTGCCCTCACTGCTGACGGCCTTGGCATCGCTGCCGGATGCCACCATGACCTGTTCGAGCTTAGTGTCCGGATCGAAATTGCTTGTCAGGCCGGCACGCTGGAAGTGCAGATCAACTTCCGCTGCCGCGGTTACGGGCGCTGCAGCCACGGCAGCGACCTCGGCCGCTGCAGTATCAACGGCCGGTTCGCCGGACGCTGAGGCACCTGCAGTGGTGGGCAGCAGGACAGTAAGTGCCATGCCGGATGCGGTTGCCACAATGGCGGCCTTGTGGCCTGCACCGCGGACCACTGCAGCAGCGGGCGATGGAGCAGCTTCGGCGCGTCGACGGCCGGTGCTTCCTGAACGCGGCCGCGACCTACCTGCCGGGGCGGCCGAACGACGCCGTCCCGTGGCTCTTTGTTCTGACAAAAGTCTTCCCTCTCCTATAAGCCTGCGAAGTTAGCTGTCGGATTCGAGTAAGAGATAACTCGGCCACAAGACGTGCGGCATCAGCGCAATAAGCAGCTGGTACCGACATCAAGCGTGGCTTCACCCCTAGGCAGCTGGGTGGGCTGCCGATGGTGGGTCCTCCGCCCCTGTCAATGCGGGTCCCTGATCCGCTGACAGGGTTCGGCTACGGATCAGGTGACGCCAATGCATCGGCGTCAAGCAACAACTATAAAGGGAAACCCTTCAGAGTGATAATTCGGTTATCCACCCTGTGGACAACCCGGTTAAGCGTTTCCAGCTGGGGCGGAATCGAACGCCACAAAGATGTGGCCAGCCACCTCCGGCGGCAGCTCGAGGGCGCCTTCGATGCCTGGGACACGTACTGAAATGTATTCGCCAACGGTCTCCAGCTGCAGCTTGGCCCCGGGTTTCAGGCCTCCCTCATCAAGCTGCAGAAGCAGCTCCGGCTCCACCTGGATCGGCTCGGCCAGCCGGACAATGGTCACGGTGTCCGACGGCTGGTACGTCCGCATCGCTTCTGTGAGGTTAACAACGCCGTTGATGAACTGCTCGGCCGGCTTTCCACCGAGGGCCTCGAGTCCCGGGATGGGATTCCCGTAAGGCGACACAGTAGGTTTGCCCAGCAGGTCATAGAGGCGCTGCTCCACACGCTCGCTCATCACATGCTCCCACCGGCACGCTTCGTCGTGGACATAAGCCCAGTCCAGGCCGATGACGTCCGCCAGGAGGCGTTCGGCCAGCCGGTGCTTGCGCATCACCTCGGTGGCGCGTCGCCGGCCATTCTCTGTAAGTTCCAGGTGCCGGTCGCCGGAGACAACAACCAGACCGTCACGCTCCATCCGTCCCACGGTCTGGGAAACGGTAGGTCCGGAATGGCGCAGGCGCTCCGCAATGCGGGCCCGCAGGGCAACGATGTTCTCTTCTTCCAGCTCGAGAATGGTCCGAAGGTACATCTCGGTTGTGTCGATGAGATCAGTCACTGGAATTCTTGCTCCTCAGCGCAGGTGGCGGGATAGATCCGAAAGCCGACGCACCGGCGTCGTGGTCCCCCAACAAGGTTATCTTGTTTGCCGCAGGGCCCGATAATTCCCGTGTTTGCACCAGACACACGACAGATTACGGAACGCGCAGCGTCCCACGTCCATTATGCGAAATATGCGCGTCTCAACTATCGGACAGCCGGATGCCTGCGACAGAATGTGTGGAGGTTCAATGGCGAACTGTCTAAAGATCACCGTAAGCCCGCCAGGAAGAAGCCCTTATGAGCGACAACCAGTCAATAAGCATTCCCGCAGACCTGCTCCCCCAGGACGGTCGCTTCGGTGCCGGACCGTCCAAGATCCGCTCCGAACAGATCGACGCCGTTGTGGCGGCCGGCCGGGATCTGCTGGGCACCTCCCACCGCCAGGCACCAGTCAAGAACCTTGTGGGCAGCGTGCGCGAGGGCCTTCGGACGTTCTTCCAGGCCCCCGAGGGCTACGAAGTCATCCTCGGCCTCGGCGGGGCCACTGCTTTCTGGGACGTCGCAACTTTCGGCCTGGTCGAGAACAAGGCCCAGCACCTCTCCTTCGGTGAATTCAGCTCCAAGTTTGCCGCGGCCACGAACAAAGCCCCCTTCCTGGCCGAATCCTCCATCATTACGGCCGAGACCGGTTCCCTGCACAGCCCGAAGGCGGAAGCCGGGGTCGATGTCTACGCCTGGGCGCAGAACGAAACCTCCACGGGCGTTGCCGCTCCGGTCAAGCGTGTGGCCGGAGCGGACGAAGGGTCTTTGGTCCTCGTCGACGCCACCTCCGCCGCGGGCGGGCTGCATGTTGACGTCTCCGAGAGCGACGTCTACTACTTCTCCCCGCAGAAAAACTTCGCATCCGACGGCGGTATCTGGTTGGGCATGTTCTCCCCTGCAGCGCTGGAGCGGGCCGAAAAGATCGGCGCCACCGACCGCTGGATCCCGGACTTCCTGGACCTGCAGACGGCGATCGATAACTCGCTGAAGAACCAGACCTACAACACGCCGGCCCTGACCACCCTGGTGACACTGAACAACCAGATCGAGTGGCTCAACAGCAACGGCGGCCTGAAGTTCGCCGCCAAGCGCACCGCCGATTCCGCCGGCCGCGTCTACAGCTGGGCCGAGGCATCCGCCGTCGCCACGCCCTATGTGGTTAATCCCGACCACCGTTCAAACGTCATTGCCACGGTGGACTTCGATGATTCGATCGACGCCGCCGCCGTCGCCAAGGTCCTGCGGGCCAACGGTGTGGTGGATGTTGAGCCGTACCGCAAGCTTGGCCGCAACCAACTGCGCATCGCCACCTTCGTCGCGATCGAGCCGGAAGACGTCAGCGCCCTGCTCAACTGCGTGGACTACGTGATCGAGCAGCTGAACGGCTGACTCCCCAACTGCACCAACGAGGCACCCTGGTTTTCCAGGGTGCCTCGTTGTTTGTGCGGTGCGGCATGCTCCGGGCCGGGTAGACTCTCCCACGGCCCGCGCCACGGCTCTGGCAGTCTACGGCCGTTGCTGCAGATAAGTGATGCGCAGCTTCCGTTTGGCAGTGCGGTCGTATTGGAAACGCATCTGCTTGGCGCGCCATGCCCAGATGAAGCCAACCAGCGCCGCGGCCAGCCCGGCAAGCGCGCCCACGCCCAGGCCCCACCGTGGTCCGAATGCGTCGGTCACGGCGCCGACAATGGGCGCACCGATCGGGGTTCCGCCCATGAAGATAGCCATATACAGGGCCATCACGCGTCCACGCATCACTTGGTCCGTATTGGTCTGCACGTAGGCGTTCGCACTGGTCATGATGGTCAGCGCCGAGACCCCGATGGGCACGAGAGCCAGGCCGAACAACCAGGTGTTGGGCGCCAGGGCTGCTGCTGTGCAGGAGACCGCGAAGGCTGCCGCGGCCCCGAAAATGAACCGCAGCCGGGGCCGGTCACGGCGTGCGGCGAGCAGCGATCCCATGACCGAGCCGATGGCCATGACGGACGACAGCAAGCCAAAATCGCCGGCGTGCCCGCCGAATTCGGTCCGGGCCATGGCCGCAATATAGATGGCGAAGTTCAGCCCGAAGGTTCCGATGATGAAGATCGCCGTCATGACAATCATCAGGTCCGGCCGGCGGCGCACATAGCGGAACCCCTCGCGGATTCTGCCCTTGCCCTTGCCTGCCTTGGGCAGCGGGCGCAATTCGCTGCCGCGGATCACCAGCAGAGCTGCGATCATCGCCCCGAACGTGGCCGCGTTGATGAGGAAAACCCAGCCAGGTCCGACGGCGACCGTGAGCACGCCCGAGACGGCCGGTCCCACCATGCGGGCCAGGTTGAAGGAAGTGCTGTTCAGCGCGACGGCGTTGGGCAGGAATTCATCGCGCACGAGCTCCGAGACAAAGGTCTGCCGGGCCGGGGCATCCACTGAGGACACCATGCCCAAGGCCAGGGCAAAGGCGTAGACGTGCCAGAGCTCCACCACGCCCGTGATCACCATGAGACCCAGCCCGAGGCCCAGCAGCGCCATGGAAACCTGGGTGATCATGAGCAGATGGCGCCGGTTGAAGCTGTCCGCGATCAGTCCCGACCACGGTGCCATGAGCAGCTGCGGGCCAAGCTGGAGCGCCATGACGATGCCCATGGCTGCAGCGTCCTGCTTGGTCAGGATGTCGTAAACCAGCCAGTCCTGAGCGGTCCGCTGCATCCAGGTGCCGATGTTGGAGACGATCGCCCCCACAAACCAGATGCGGTAGTTGAAGAACTGCAGCGAACGGAACATCTATACAGGCGCTCCTTTCTGCCGCAGATTCATGTGGGCGCGGGTGGGTTAGGCGGATGCCTCCGCGTTAGCCTCAGCTGGGCCGGCTTGCGAGGTAGGTTCCTCAGCCCAGGGAGCAGGGTCGGCCGCGGCCTGGTCAGCGGCCTCGACCATCGCCGGAGCGGCAGCTTCGTCTGGCTGCCCAGCTTCGGTAGCGCCATCGACGTCGTCCGCGGCTTCGTCCGAGGTCTGGCCCGCGCCGTCGTTGTTTTCGCCGTCGTTGTTTTCTTCTGCCCTGTTTTCGTCCGCGAGGCTCTCCGCTTCCGCGGCGGCCTCTTCCGGACGGACCCGCTCCGCCCACGGAACCCAGTCCGGTGACAGCAACGACTTCTCCGAGGGCAGCAGTCCGATTTCGCAGACCGTGATCTCTTTACTCCGCGGTGCGCGCGCCAGCGAGGCGAACCACTGCCAGCCGATGTAGCCGGGGAGTTTGGATTCGAACCGGTGGACTACCAGGCGCTCGGCCTCAGCCACCACGCCCACGTGGTCGCCGACCTGTTCTGCCGGAGCCATTTCAAGCACGCCCTGACGGGCACGGTCCACGGCAGCGGCCAGCAGTGCATCCAGTTTGGCTGGCCGCTTGGCAGCGGGCCGGCGTCGTGCCGGAGCAGTGCTTTCCGCGGCGGTGTCTACTGTCGGTTCCACTGCAGATTCCGTTTCTGTCTCAGCGCTGCTCATGTATGGACTCCGCCGGCTCAGACGTCCAGCTGATCCGCGACGTGGCGCAGCACGGCAGCGACCTTGGCCGAGTGTGCCTTGTCGGGATAGCGGCCCTTGCGAAGGCCGTTGGAGATGTCGTCGAGCAGCTTGATGAGGTCCTCGGTGATGATGGCCATGTCTTCCGCCGGCTTCCGGACGGCCTTCGCGACGGACGGCTTGGCATCGATGATGCGGGCAGAAAGGGCCTGCGCTCCCCGGCGTCCCTCGGCCACGCCGAACTCCATACGGGTGCCGGCCTTGACGTCGGTGACACCGGCCGGCAATGCGGAGGCGTGCAGGAAGACTTCCTGGCCCTCATCCGTGGCCAGGAATCCAAAACCTTTTTCCGTGTCAAACCATTTGACCTTGCCGATGGGCACTTCAGTTACCTCGTTCTACGATTCCATTGCAGGGTAATCGCCCGCTGCTGCGCTTTTCATGTCCCGTGCAGGTTCCGGTGCCAGCGATCTGTGCTGGCTGTACGGTAACCATAGACGGGGAAGTCTCTATCTAGATTAGCTTGTTCCGACAGTCGTCCCGGACTTTGCCGGCAACATGTCCGCTGTTAGCGTTATCTGCATGTCCGCCCCTGTTCCGTCGTCCAGTTCCGCGGCCCGCCCGGAGACGAGCAGGCTGCTGATCGCCCTGGTGAGTATTGCCGCTGTCCTATCCCTCGCGGGACTTGCCAGCCTGACCGTGATCCTGGTCAGCGCCCTCTTTGGGCACGAAGCCTGGCCCGGTTTCCTTGCCATCGCCTGGACGGGTTTCCCGGTGGCGTTCCTCTTGTTGGGTTTCCTGATCCTGCGCAGCATCCGGCGCCGGCGCAGCCTCTAACGCGAAGTTACATCGGTCCAACCCGCTCCGGTGCTGATACCGGCGCCTTCCCGCCGGCTTCGGGGCTTGCCGGGCGGGGTAACGTTAATCTGATGTCCTCCATCCGTGCGTTGGCCGATGATTTGGCTGCCCGCAGCGATAGCCAGCTGCGGGCGCTGCTGAGCGCCCGTCCGGATCTGTGCCTGCCTCCGGTTCCGGATTTTTCCGCCCTGGCCGCCAGGGCTTGCACCAGAATCAGTTTGCAGCGGGCACTGGAGAAACTTTCCCGGCCGGAATTGGACCTGCTCGAAACGATCGTCCTGACCACCGACATCGACGCCGGCACCGGCATCGACGCGGAGGCACTCCAACCGCTGCTCGTTCCTGCGCCGGACAACCTCGTGCAACAGCCGGGCGACACCACCGAGCAGGAGCCGGGCGACACCACCGTGCAGGAGTTGGACGCCTACCTCGCCAAGCTGCATACGCTGGGCCTCCTGGTACCCGTTCCGGCCGAAGCGGACCGACAGGCCGGGTTCCTCCCCGTCGCCAGCCTTCCGGATGTGCTCGGTCCTTATCCTGCCGGTTTGGGCCGTATCTATGCGAAACTCGCCGCCGCCAGCGCCGAGGCGGGCGAACGCATGGTCGCCGTCGTCGTCGCCCTCACGGCTGCCGGCTACCCGCTCGCCACCGCAGACGGGCTTGCGGAGTTGCCTCCGGCAGACAAGGCTTCCGCGGCTGCCCGCGCCTTGGAATCATGGCTCTCCGCGCCTGGCACCTGGGAGTCGCTCCTGGACGAGGCGCCGCCCAAGACCGGCGAGCTGCTGGAACGGTTCCGCCGCTCCCCGGTGGGGACGGTTCCGCAGGCGCTCCGGAACCTTGATGTGCACGACGCCGGGGCCTCGCCGGTGGAGTGGATGCTCGCCCGCGGTCTGCTGGTGCCGGTGGATGCAAGCCACGTTGAGCTGCCGCGCGCTGCCGGGATCGCGGCCCGCGGCGGTGCCGTGATCAACCCCTGGGCAACCTCGGCCCCCGGGTTCGCCCGGGCCGACGAGAAGGCCGCGGGGTCCGCGTGGTCCGCAGGGTCCCCAAGGTCCGCAACGGGGACAGCGCGGACGGTCCGGGCCAGCCTGCGCGACAATGCTGCCTATTCCGCCGTCGCCGAGACCTTGCGGCTGGTCTCCGAGCTCCTGGTGCTCACCGACGCGACGCCGGCGGCAACCCTGCGCGCCGGCGGTGTCGGCGTACGGGAAATCAAGCGGCTGGCAGACGAGCTGCGCATCGACACCGGCGAGGTGTGCTGGCTGCTCGAGCTCGCCGCGGCGGCCGGGCTGCTCACCCTGGACGTGGACACCAGCAAGTGGAAGACCAACGACGCCGGCGCTTACGCCGGGTTCGAACGCCACCATCAGTGGTTGCTGCTGGCCACGGCGTGGCTGGCGCTCGACCGTGCGCCCGCGCTCGTGGGGTCCCCCGCCCAGCCTGGCTCCCGGCCTGACGCGGCGAAGTCCGGCATTAATGCCCTCGCTGCGGAAGCATCGCGTCCCGATGCACCCGCCGTCCGCCATCGGTTGCTTGATGCCCTCGTCGAACTCTCCGTCCCACTTGGCGACGGCACATCAGTGGCGGCGCCGGCAGAGTCGCTGGTGACCGATTACCTCTGCTGGCACCAGCCGCGGCTCCGTCGCCGGTTCGAGCGTTTGGTGCCGGGCATGCTGGTTGAAGCCGCACGGCTGGGCCTGCTCGGCTCCGGCGCGTTGACCGAGCTGGGCGCCGCACTGGCGGCCGGCGAGCCGGAGGACGCCGCGGAGCTGCTGGAACGCCAGCTGCCGGAACCGCTGAGCCATTTCCTATTGCAAGCGGATCTGACGGCCGTAGCCCCGGGCTACCTGGAGCCGGCCGTGAACCGCGAACTGGCGCTGCTGTCCACCGCCGAGGGGCAGGGGCCGGCCGCGATCTACCGGTTCTCCGCGGATTCCGTCCGCCGGGCCTTGGATGCGGGGCAGGACGCCGAGGGCATCCTGCAGTTCCTGACCCGCCACTCGGCCACCGAGGTGCCGCAGCCCCTGCGCTACCTGGTCGAAGACACCGCCGCACGGCACGGTGCCGTCCGGGTGGGCACCATGTCCTCCTACCTGCGCGGCGACGACCCCGAGCTCCTGGACGCGTTGCTGGCGGATCCGCGGGCCGCGTTGCTGGGGCTGCGGAGGCTGGCGCCCACGGTGCTGGCGTCGAAGTCGAGCGCCCGCGAACTGCTGCACACCCTGCGCGGGCTCGGCTATTCCCCCGCACCCGACAAGGATAACGACGGCGTTGCCCTCGCCGCTGCGGTTGGCGCCGGCGGCGGAGGAAGCAGCCTGAATGGCGCTCACGGAGGCGGCGGAGAAGGCGCCGCGGGAAGTACCTCCAACTCCGGCGGGGTTGGCCGGGTAGCCGGCAGCGCGCCGTCGTCGTTCCCGGTCCGGACCAATCCCTGGGTGCTCACGGACGAAGACCTGCAGGCCCAGCTGGACCGGCTGCGCGGAGCGGGCACGCCGGCCAAGTCCGCCGCTGGCGCCGAGGCCGAGCCGCTGCTGGCCTTGGAGACCCTGCGCAAGGCGATCCGGCTCAAGCGCCCGGTTCGGATCGGGATTGTGGAACCCAACGGCGCCCAACGGCACGAGGTCCTGCAGCCGCTTTCCGTGGGCGGCGGCCGGCTGCGCGTTTTTGACGCCGAGCGCGACAGCGAACGGGTGGTCTCGATCCACCGGGTGATGGACATCGAGCTGGTCGATGAGACCGGCGGCAAGAAGAGGAGCACCACCGATGGCTGACGGACCACTGATCGTCCAGAGCGATAAGACCATCCTGCTGGAGGTGGACCATGAGCAGGCCACCGAGGCGCGCCATGCCATCGCCGCCTTCGCCGAACTGGAGCGCGCGCCGGAGCATATGCACAGCTACCGGATCACGCCGCTGGGTCTGTGGAATGCGCGCGCGGCCGGGCTGGATGCCGAACAGGTGCTGGACACGTTGCTGCAGTACTCGCGCTTCCCCGTGCCGCACGCGCTGCTGATCGATATCGAAGAGACCATGTCGCGGTACGGGCGGCTGCGGCTGGAAAAGGACCCGCAGCACGGGCTGGTGCTGCGCACCGATGACTATCCCGTGCTTGAGGAGGTCATGCACGCCAAGAAGATCCAGCCGCTGCTCGGTCCGCGGATCGACGGCGAGACCACCGTGGTGCATTCCTCGCAGCGCGGCCAGCTCAAGCAGCTGCTGCTTAAGCTCGGCTGGCCCGCCGAAGACCTCGCCGGCTACGTGGACGGCACGCCGCATCCGATCGCGCTGAAGGAGGACGGCTGGAAGCTCCGCCCCTACCAGCAGGTGGCTACGGAGAACTTCTGGGCGGGCGGTTCCGGCGTCGTCGTTCTTCCCTGCGGTGCGGGCAAAACGCTGGTGGGCGCCGCGGCGATGGCCACGAGCCAGACCACCACACTGATCCTGGTGACCAACACGGTCTCCGCACGGCAGTGGAAGGACGAGCTGCTCAAGCGGACCACGCTGACCGAAGACGAGATCGGCGAATACTCCGGCTCGCTCAAGGAGGTGCGGCCGGTAACCATCGCGACGTATCAGGTACTCACGTTGCGCCGCGGCGGGCTCTACCCGCATCTGGAGCTGGTGGACAACAACGACTGGGGCCTGATCATCTACGACGAGGTCCACCTGCTGCCGGCGCCGATCTTCCGCATGACCGCGGATCTGCAGGCCCGGCGGCGGCTCGGCCTCACGGCGACGCTGGTGCGCGAGGACGGCCGCGAGGGCGAGGTCTTCTCGCTGATCGGGCCCAAGCGCTACGACGCCCCGTGGAAGGACATCGAGGCACAGGGCTACATTGCGCCTGCGGACTGCGTGGAGGTCCGGGTGGATCTGCCGCGCGACGAGCGCGTGGCGTACGCAATGGCCGACGACGCCGACAAGTACCGTCTCTGCGCGACCTCCGATACCAAGACCGGTGTGGTGGAGCGGCTGGTGGCCCACCATAAGGGCGAGCAACTGCTGGTGATCGGGCAGTACATCGACCAGTTGGACGAGCTCGCCGAACGGCTGGACGCGCCGCTGATCAAGGGCGAGACCTCGGTGAAGCAGCGCCAGCGGCTCTTCGACGAGTTCCGCTCCGGATCCCTGCACACCCTGGTGGTTTCCAAGGTCGCCAACTTCTCGATCGATCTCCCCGAGGCCGCAGTGGCGATCCAGGTTTCCGGTTCCTTTGGCTCGCGGCAGGAGGAAGCCCAGCGGCTGGGACGGCTGCTGCGGCCCAAGTCGGACGGGCGGGCTGCGCGGTTCTACACTGTGGTGGCGCGGGACACGCTGGACCAGGACTTCGCCGCCAAACGCCAGCGGTTCCTCGCGGAACAGGGCTACGCCTACACCATCCTCGACGCAAAGGATGTGGGAAAGACGGGGAGCTAATCCGGCCCGGGGTGCCGGCCGGGCGTAGAATTTCAGCCATCCAAACCAGTGGGGAGCCCGCCGTGGACGCTGAACAAGTTGTCGCCGAGCATTACGGGAAGCCGGATCTGGAGGATGCCCTCCTCGCCGGGTTGGCCGCTGCCGGCCTCGATCCGGACCATTTCGAGCCGGATGATCTGGCCGCGGTTGACCAGTTCCATGTCGGCGGTGCCGAAGCTGCCGAGAACGTGGCCCGAGGTGCCGGCATCAGCAGCGGCATGCGGGTGCTGGACATCGGCTCCGGCATCGGCGGCCCGGCCCGCATGTTCGCGCATCGCTTCGGCGCCATGGTACAGGGCGTGGACATCACGCCGTCCTTTGTCACCACGGCGCAATCCCTGACCCGGCGCTGCGGCCTGACCGGCCAGGTCGGTTTCTCCAAGGCCAGCGGCCTGGACCTCCCCTTCAGCGACGGCGAATTCGACGTGGCAACCGTGATGCACGTCGGCATGAACGTCGAACACAAGGACGCCCTGTTCAGCGAAGTCCACCGCGTGCTCAGGCGCGGCGGGATCTTCGCCGTCTACGACATCATGGTCACCGGCGAGGGCGACCCCCAGTTTCCCCTGCCGTGGGCGGCGAGCGCCGAAACGTCCTTCCTCCGTTCGCCCCAGGACTATGTCCGGGAGCTGGAGGCAGCCGGATTCACCCTGACCGGCGAGCGCAACCGGCACGGCTTCGCGCTGGAGTTCCTGACCCGCGCACAGGCCCGGCTGGCCGAAAACGATCCTCGGCTGGCGGGCATGCAGCTGGTACTCGGGCCGGAAGGAGCCGTCAGGATGGGACACTTGGCCAAAGCGATCCGCGAAGGAACGCTGGCCCCGGTGGAAATCTACAGTCGCCGAGAGGAGGCCTGAGAACCAAATGCCCGTGGCTGCATCCGAGCAAAAGGAGGCCCCGCCGTCGTTATTCCTTGCGGCTGGGTAACGGCTGGCACTGGGTCAGCACCCAAGAAATGTACAGACAACTCCCAGAATCTGTGAGCATACTGAAAAGCGTGAAGAAAAAGGAACCTGAAGCAAAACTGCTAGTAGTTGACGACGAACCGAATATTCGGGAACTGCTTTCAACTTCCCTGCGCTTTGCCGGGTTCGAAGTTATTGCCGCGGCAAACGGCCGGGACGCCCTCGCTGCCGCGGAGGAACACAACCCTGACCTGGCGGTGCTGGACGTCATGCTGCCCGACATGGACGGGTTCACCGTGACCCGCCGGTTGCGCGCGGCCGGCCGCCACTTCCCGGTCGTCTTCCTCACGGCCCGTGACGACACCGACGACAAAGTCACCGGCCTGACCGTCGGCGGCGACGACTATGTCACCAAACCCTTCAGCCTCGACGAAGTGGTGGCGCGGATCCGCGCCGTGCTGCGCCGGACCCAGCCGCTGCTCGAAGACGACGCCGTCATCCAGGTTGACGACCTTGAACTCGACGACGACGCACACGAAGTCCGCCGGGGCGGGCTGGTCATCGATCTCTCCCCCACCGAGTTCAAGCTGCTGCGCTACCTGATGCTGAACCCGAACCGGGTGCTGTCCAAGGCGCAGATCCTGGATCACGTCTGGGAGTATGACTTCAACGGCGACGCGTCCATCGTGGAGTCCTATATCTCCTACCTGCGCCGGAAGATCGACGCCAATCCCGAGGCTCCGGCACTTATTCAAACCAAGCGTGGTGTGGGGTACCTGCTGCGCTCGTCGGAAAAGCGGTAGCCGTGATCCAACGGTGGAAGTCGGCCTCGCTTCGCACACAGTTGGTTGCAATCATCTGTGTGTTGATGGCCGCTACCATCGCCCTGACGTCGGCCCTGACGATCGCGCTGCTTCGAGACAACCTCGTCCAAAGGATGGATGATGACCTAAGCAGCAGCCGCGAAAATGTATCTATCTGGATGCTTCGCAGAGATCTCTCTGGTCCCAACAATCCGCTCACAAACTATTACGCGGCTCTTCTTGATTCGACTGGAAAGCCTTTACGTCAATCAACTCCTGCCAGCGAGGAATTTTACAAGCCAGACATAAAAAATCTTGAGCTCGACCAAGTTGCTGCATCGCCTGAGGCGTTTGATCTGGACGACGAAAGAGTCGAAGGAGCCACGTGGCGCGCCCGAGTATATAGCTTTGCAGAAGATTCTGGCTTCATTGTCATCGCGCTTCCATACGAAGACATAGACCAAACCATTGAAGATATTGCTGCGATCAGCCTCATCATCGGCTTAATTTCCACCGCAGCCGCGTCTACCATTGCCTGGGCCGCGATCACGAGGGCGTTCAAACCGCTCAGCAAAGTAGAAAAGACAGCAGCAGCAATCGCAGCTGGCGACCTATCACGACGGGTGAACGTAGAAAGTCCGGCTACAGAGATAGGCAGGCTTTCAAGTTCGCTCAATGCAATGCTTGCGCATATCGAATCGGCCTTCGCCGGCCGGGCGGCTTCCGAAAAGCGCATGCGGCAGTTCGTCGCCGACGCTTCCCACGAACTGCGCACACCGCTGGTGACCATCCGCGGGTTCTCCGAGCTCTACCGCCACGGCGCGCTGCAGACACAAGACGACGTCGGGGCGGCCATGGGCCGAATCGAGAGCGAAGCCACCAGGATGGGCCAGCTTGTGGAAGACCTGCTCACGCTCGCCCGTGTGGACGAACAGCGTCCGCTGGAGGCAAAGCCATTGGACCTGCTGCTGCTCGGCAACGATGCCGCTATGGACGCCCGTGCCAGCGCCCCGGACCGGGACATCAAAGTCATCGGGCTTGACGGCGCAGGGCCCCAGTCTGCACCCATCGTCGGGGACGAGGGCAGACTGCGGCAGGTCGTAGCCAACCTGATGACCAACGCACTCCGCTACACGCCTGAGGGATCGCCGATCGAAATAGCCGTCGGCGTTGAACCTGTCATCGACGACAAAAAGGACTCTGTGATCGAGGTCCGCGACCACGGTCCCGGCGTCTCGGAAGAAGAAGCGGCAAGGGTCTTTGAACGCTTTTACCGCGCAGATTCCTCACGCTACCGCGAGACCGGCGGAACCGGACTTGGCCTGGCCATCGTCGCGGCGCTGGTCGCCCAGCATGACGGCACTGTGCGACTGCTGGACACGGAAGGCGGCGGGGCGACCATGTCCATCCGAATCCCCTATGAGCCAGCGCCCGACGACGACCGCAGCGTCTTCGAATACAACTGATCCGGGGGCAGCGACAGTTGCCCCCGGGCCGGTGGAAGCCGAAATCGACACGAAGCTGCCGTCCTCCACTCCGGCCCTTCAACTCTGCGTTATCCACAATTGCTGGCCGGCCCCTCGCCTGCGCTCCGCACGCTCCCTAGCCTCGAAGTATCCGTTGGATCAACTACTTCGAAGGGAACATCATGGCTGTATTCCATGTGGACAGTGAGGCCTTGAACGCCAAGAGCATGGCGGTCCAGGGCACCATCGGCCGGCTGCAGGCCGAGGTAAACACCATGCAGTCAGGGCTGCGGGAGCTGGAATCGCTGTGGACAGGTTCGGCTTCCGCGAACTTCCAGCAGCTGATTACCGACTGGCGTGCAACGCAGCTGAAGGTTGAAGAGTCCCTGGCCAGCATCAACACGGCGCTGGCACAGGCATCACAGCAGTATGCTCAGGCCGAAGAGGCCAACGCACGCATGTTCATGGCGTGACCCAAGTACTGCAGTCGGGCCGGAATCCCCCAACTGGACCCCGCGCCGCCGCTGCCGCTTAGCTCTGTTCCGGCGTTCCCTGATGGAACCGCAGCCGCCACTGTTCCCCTTCGCGGAGCCACAGTGAGCTGCGCAGAGCCGAGCCGGTCCGCGAGCTGCTGCGGTATGTCAGCAGGACGCTGTCTTCGCCAAGCCGTTCAGAGGCGAAGACTTCCACGGTTGCTTCCGTCTCCGGATCTCCCTGGAGCGCACTGATCGTGTCGTCCCTGGTCCACATCCGGCCCGACTGCCCAATCTCGGTAAAGTCCGGGTGCAGGAGCACAGCAAGACGTCCGAAGTCAGCTCGTGTACCGGGGCTGAGGAGTTCCTGTTCCAGCCTGACCACCAGTTCCTCGACAGGTTCGTGTGTGTCCGGCGCGGAAAAGTCATCCAGCTCGGAGAACAGGTCGGGCTCCGGGCTCTCCGGACTTTCGGCCCGCTGAGGTATGTGGGGCTCCGGAACTCGGACGGCCGATTGGGTGACGGCGGGAGTGTCCGCCGCGGCTGCGGCCGCCCGGCCCTGGAAGCCGGGTCCGTGGGGTATGACCGATCCGCTTTGGAAAGCTGAGGCAACTGCCCGGGCACGGACATCGGCTGCTTCGTTCAGGTCATGTCCCGCGTGGCCCTTCACCCATTCGAATTTGTAACTGCGGCCCTTGATGACCTGGTCGATCTGCTTGAGGAGGTCCACGTTAAGCACGGCTTTACCGTCGGCCTTGCGCCAGCCTTTGCGCTTCCAGCCCGGCATCCATTTGGTGATGCAGTTGATGACGTACTGGCTGTCGCAGAGGATGTGCAGGGGCTCTTCCGGCAGGTGTTCGGTAGCACGGAACAGATCCAGCACCGCCATGAGCTCGCCCTGGTTGTTGGTTCCGTGCGGCCAGCCTCCCGCTGCCCAGGAATATTCGTCAATGTACCAGGCCCAGCCAGCAGGTCCTGGATTGCCGAGGGCAGAACCGTCGGCAGCAGCAGTAATCGTCATAGTCTCCATCTTTTCAGATCGGCAAGCTTCCAACGGACATAGGCTGGCAGGGTGGCAATTCTTATCGATCCCCCGCTCTGGCCAGCCCACGGCACGCATTTTTCACATCTGGTCTCGGACTCGTCGCTGGATCAGCTGCACGAGTTTGCGGCGGCCGCCCGGATTCCCCGCCGGGCCTTCGACCTGGACCATTACGATGTTCCGGCAGAGCGGCATGCAGAACTTGTCGCCCGAGGTGCCGTAGCCGTTTCCGGCGGCGAACTGGTACGACGGCTGATCGCCAGCGGACTGCGGGTGCCGGCGCGCCGCAGGCCCGGAAAACTGGAGCACGTCCTGCTGAAGCACTGGAACGCGTTGCTTCCCGCGCAGGAACGTCTGGGCTTGGAGCTCATTTCCCGATGGGGCGAGGACCACCGTCACTACCACGATCACATGCATCTGCTTGCGGTCATCGAGGCCCTGCGCACGCTTCAGGATCATGGTGAACGGCCGGGACCGGAGTCCCGGGCCGTCTGGCTGGCCGCGTGGTTCCACGACGCGGTCTACAACGGGGTGGCAGGCAAGGATGAAGAAGATTCCGCGGCACTGGCAAGCGAGAAGCTGGCCGACGCCGGCTGCAGACCTGAGGAGGTCGCTGAGACCGTCCGTCTAGTGCTGCTGACAGCGCACCATGCTCCCGTTGATGAAGACGCGTCAGGTGCCATGCTGTGTGATGCAGACCTATCGGTTCTCGGCAGCCCGCCGGAGGACTATCGCCGCTACCTCGCTGCAGTCCGGCAAGAGTATGCGCACGTCGGTGACGCTGATTTCGCAGCCGGCCGCGCCGCCGTCGTCCGCCGGTTGCTGGCCTTGGAGCCGTTGTATAAGACGGAAACCGCCCGCGAGCTCTGGCTGGCCCAGGCCCGGCAGAACCTGAGCGCCGAACTGGCCGAGACTTAACCGGGAAGGCACGGCTCCCGATCGGGAACCGTGCCTTCCTGTTGGAACTGGTCAGACGATGACCGGCCCGGAAGCGGCTTGCGCCGGACTTCCTAGAAGCCGCCCATACCGCCCATGCCGCCCATGTCGTCGCCGCCCGGCATAGCCGGAGCGTTCTTCTCGGGCTTGTCAGCGACAACAGCCTCGGTGGTGAGGAACAGGCCGGCGATGGAGGCCGCGTTCTGCAGAGCAGAGCGGGTCACCTTGACCGGATCGTTCACACCGGCAGCCAGCAGGTCTTCGTAGACACCGGTTGCAGCGTTCAGGCCGTGGCCCGAAGGCAGGCCGCGGACCTTGTCGGCAACAACGCCCGGCTCGAGGCCAGCGTTGAACGCGATCTGCTTCAGCGGAGCATCGATGGCAACCTTGACGATGTTGGCGCCGGTTGCTTCGTCGCCCTCGAGGTTGAGGTTGGCGAACGCCTTGGCGCCGGCCTGGATCAGGGCAACGCCGCCACCGGCGACGATTCCTTCTTCAACGGCAGCCTTCGCGTTGCGGACAGCGTCCTCGATGCGGTGCTTGCGTTCCTTGAGCTCAACTTCGGTTGCGGCACCGGCCTTGATGACTGCAACGCCGCCGGCCAGCTTGGCCAGACGTTCCTGCAGCTTCTCGCGGTCGTAGTCGGAATCGGAGTTGTCGATCTCGGCGCGGATCTGGGAAACGCGGCCTGCGATCTCCTCGGCGTCGCCGGCACCTTCAACGATGGTGGTCTCGTCCTTGGTGACAACCACCTTGCGGGCCTGGCCCAGCAGTTCGAGGGTTGCGTTCTCCAGCTTGAGGCCAACTTCCTCGGCGATGACCTGGCCACCGGTCAGGATGGCGATGTCAGCCAGCTGAGCCTTGCGGCGGTCACCGAAGCCCGGAGCCTTGACGGCGACGGACTTGAAGGTGCCACGGATCTTGTTGACAACCAGGGTGGCCAGAGCCTCGCCCTCGATGTCTTCGGCGATGATCAGCAGCGGCTTGCCGGACTGCATGACCTTCTCCAGAACTGCAACGAGGTCCTTCACGTTGGAGATCTTGGAGTTGACGATCAGGATGTACGGGTCTTCGAGGACCGTTTCCTGGCGCTCTGCGTCAGTGACGAAGTAGCCGGAGATGTAGCCCTTGTCGAAGCGCATACCTTCGGTGAGCTCGAGCTCGAGGCCAAAGGTGTTGGACTCCTCGACGGTGACAACGCCTTCCTTGCCGACCTTGTCGAGAGCTTCGGCGATCAGTTCACCGATCTGCGGGTCGCCTGCAGAGATCGAGGCGGTAGCAGCAATCTGCTCCTTGGTCTCGATTTCCTTGGCGGAAGCGATCAGCTCGGCGGTGACGGCGTCAACAGCCTTTTCGATACCGCGCTTGAGGCTCAGCGGATCGGCACCGGCGGCAACGTTGCGCAGGCCTTCCTTGACCAGAGCCTGGGCGAGCACGGTTGCGGTGGTGGTACCGTCACCGGCGACGTCGTCGGTCTTCTTGGCAACTTCCTTGACGAGCTCTGCGCCGATCTTCTCGTACGGATCGTCGAGCTCGATCTCCTTGGCGATGGAAACACCATCGTTGGTGATCGTGGGAGCGCCCCACTTCTTTTCGAGGACAACGTTGCGACCACGCGGGCCGAGCGTGACCTTAACTGCGTCAGCGAGGATGTTCAGTCCACGCTCGAGACCGCGGCGGGCCTCTTCGTCAAAGCTAATGATCTTTGCCATGGCGGCATACGTCCCTTCTGGACAGTAGACAGCGGGCGCAGCCTTGGATAAACCAGGACTGCTAACCACTGCGATGCCCGCGACGGACGGATAACGACGACGGCGATCTCTTTACGCCGCACCGCTACCCTCACCCCAGTGGTTTGGATTTTTTCACTCTCCCCCGTCGGCCGACTGCTTAGCAGTCAACCAGCGAGAGTGCTAACACAATAATTAGCACTCACCACGGTCGAGTGCAAGCTGCAGCCAGCATTAGTCGGGCCGCTTCACCCTCCGCTTAACACCCTGAGCACCACTGACCCCAAGATCAGGGTGGCCCCCGATAGTCCGGGCCCGTGCCGGGCCGTAGATTGTAGGTAGTCACGCAGCACCATCACATACCGAAGGAAAAGAACATGTCGGAAAATCCGGACGGCAAGCAGGACAAAGCCGGACAGGACCAGCCCGGACCATCCCGTGGGGAAAATCCCACCGAGCCGCTGCGGGGCGCGGGCCCCAATCCCACGCAGCCCCTGGGCAACATGCCCGGTGAGCCGGCGCCCGGAGGGAAGCCTCCCTACGGCCAAGCACCACAGGGCCAGCCTCAGTACGGGCAACCCCAGTACGGCAAGCCACAACAGGGTCAACCGCCTTACGGCCAACCGCCGCAGGGGCAGACCCCCTATGGGCAACCACCTCAGGGCCAGAATCCGTATGGACAGCCGCAGTACGGCCAGGCTCCCTATGGCCAGCCGGGCCAGCCATATTACGCCGGCTACCCGGAACAGAAGTCCCGCCTGATCGGCGGCTTGCTGGGCATTCTGCTCGGCGGCCTGGGCATCCACCGCTTCTATCTGGGCTACGTCGGCATCGGGATCCTGCAGATCGTGGTCACGATCGTCACCTTCGGCCTCGGTGCGGTCTGGGGCTTCGTTGAAGGCATCATGATCCTGGTCGGAGCCGAAATGTTCCGCCGCGACGCCAAGGGCATTCCGCTCAAGGAGTAGCAGCAGCTTCCCCGTCGAAGCGGCCGCCGGTTCTGTTTATAACTGCATACGACGGCGGCGTACGGCTGAATCAATAGCCGCACGCCGCCGTCGTACTTTGGCAAAGATCAGGAAGCGAACTTCACTTCCTCGGCCTGCGGCCCCTTTTGCCCTTCCCCGATTTCGAACTGCACGCGCTGGCCCTCCTCAAGGGAGCGGTAACCGTCCATCTGGATGGCGGACCAATGCACAAATACGTCAGCTTCGTTTTCATCGACGGTGATAAAGCCGTAGCCTTTTTCCGCGTTGAACCATTTGACGGTTCCCTGCGCCATATTGCTCTCCATATTTCTAGACCTGGCCCCGCCGCCTCTGTTTCCGGCGCCGGAGATGCGCTCACTCTACCCATGCCACAGCACGGGTGAGCGCCGGCAGAGAGAAAGTTATGGAGGTGTAATTTCGCCGCCGCGAAAGCAGTCCGGACGGGCCAAACAGGGCTATGATCAGCCGTTTTGCTGGAATCCAGGGCCCAGTACCACGGTGACATACTCGGAGACTGCTCCCGGCCCGGTCTCGCGCAGGTCGTTGATGCCCAGGAGTTCGCCCAGCGCCTGCGCATTGGCCCCCTGGCCGGGGTTGTAGAAGATCACGGAGTTGGCCATGGGCGTGCCCTGCCAGTTATCCACTACCCCGACGGCCCAGCCGTCGGACGTGACCGTCTGCGAGACCGCGCCGCCGAGCCCGGAGACGCCGACGCTGTTGAAGATCAGCACCGGATCAGCTTTATTCACGGCCGCGGCAGCCTCGGCGGCCTCATCGACGGGTTCCTCGGTCGGTTCCGCGGCGGGCTTCGTAGTGGGCTCGTCCAAGGGTTCTTCGGCCGCTTCGGTGGCTGTGCCGGCGGCGTCCACGGCGGGTTCGCTGACGTCCTCCGTGGGTTCGGCCGCTTCCTCGGATGCACTCGGGGATGCCGACTTCGCCGAGGGCGCTGCCGTGGCCTGCAATTCCGTGCTTGCGCCGCCCGCTCCGAGCAGCGGCAGGACGAAGAATGACAGGACGCCGACGGCGAGCGCCAGTACGGTGGCCAGGATGATCAGGCCGAGTCCGCTGGATTTCGACGCGGCCATGTGGGCCCGGTGGACGCCGTGGCGGTCTGAAGTTTCGGGCACCTGGTCAAACTCGTCCCGGGAATACTTGGTCATCGCTAAGAGTGCGTCCTTAGTTGTATCGAAAATATCTGCGCGGTCGAACCGTTGGACCCGAGGCTAGGCGTCCGTGCCCAGCCGGCGGGCCGTCCGTGCGCGCTGGCGGGACGTCCGCAGCCTGCGCAGCCGCTTGACCAGCATCGGATCATGGGCCAGCGCCTCTTCGGTATCGATCAGGCCATTGAGGATCTGATAGTAGTGCGTGGCGGACATGTCGAAGAGCTCGCGGATGGCCTGTTCCTTGGCACCCGCGTACTTCCACCACTGCCGTTCCAGCGCCAGCATTTTCTGGTCGCGTTCGCTCAGCGGGCTCGATGAATCCAGCTCGGCGTCAAGGGAAAACGCACTGGCATCGACGGAACCAGCCAAGACACACCATCACTTCCGTTTGTTTGCAGGGGAAACTGTCCTCCACCATGGTAACGAATCACCGGCCTGTCATTTGCGCACGCCGCGGCGGCCGCGCATGGCGGCCCGGGATGGACCGCGACTCGCCCGCCCGGGCTGCGATCAGCGACCATAGGAAGATGACTGACGACGACGGCGCACTGTTTGAGCTTCCGGCCACCGCGTCAGCAGTGGACACCCGGGAGCCTTTTCCATTCTCCGCACCGGCCGGATTGGACGAGGTCATGCACCCCGAGTGGGCCGAAGTCCTGGCGCCAGTGACGGAAACCGTGCATGCACTGGCCGCCTACCTTGAGCAGCGGCGTGCCGCGGGCGGTGAGATCCTGCCGGCGCCGGCCAATATTCTGCGGGCCTTCCAGCAACCGCTCTCGGCCATCAAGGTCCTTGTGGTCGGGCAGGACCCTTACCCCACGCCCGGGCATTCGATCGGCCTCTGCTTCGCGGTGGAACGGCATGTCCGGCCGTTGCCCCGCAGCCTGGCCAACATCTACAAGGAACTGAACTCGGACCTGAACATTCCGCCGGTTCCGCACGGGGATCTGTCTTCCTGGGCGGATCAGGGAGTGCTGCTGCTTAACCGGGTCCTCACGGTAGAGGCCGGCAAGACCGGAGCGCACCGCCGCAAGGGCTGGGAAGAGTTGACCGAGCTGGCGGTCAAGTCGCTCGTGGCGCGGGGCGGTCCGCTGGTGGTGGTCCTGTGGGGCAGGGATGCCCAGAACCTGTCAACCTTGCTGGACGCGGTCCCGCGGATCGAATCCGCGCACCCCAGTCCGTTGTCAGCCTCACGCGGATTCTTCGGCTCCCGCCCCTTCAGCCGGATCAACGAACTGCTGGTGGCGCAAGGGGCCGACCCGGTGGACTGGCGGTTGCCCCTGTAATAGTGGTTGGGAACAAAACCGGTGGTGGGTTAGGTTGTCCTTAGTAGTACCCCATCCGCCTTCCCCACGCCTTGCGTATTCAGGAGCCGTTTCATGTCTGCCCAGCCCGCAGCCCGCCCCGCCCGTCCCCGGAAACCCCAGACGAACCTCCAGGTGCTGCGGACCGAACGCCTCTCCGAGCACATGGTCCGGGTTTTCGCCGGTGGTGAGGGGTTCGGGAAGTTCGCGGCCAAGGACGCCACCGACCAGTACGTGAAGATCTTCTTCCTCGACCCGGAACTGGAGGTTGAGCTCCCGGTAGACGTCGCCGAGCTGAAAGAGACCCTGCCGGCGGACAAGCTGCCGGTCACCCGCACCTACACGGTCCGCAGCGTGGACCAGTCCGCTCGGGAAATCGCCATCGACTTTGTTGTGCATGGCGACGAGGGACTGGCGGGCCCGTGGGCGCTCAAGGCCCAGCCCGGAGACTGGCTTATGTTCACCGGCCCGGGCGGAGCCTACTCCCCCAACCCCGACGCCGATTGGTACCTGCTGGCCGGGGACGATTCCGCGCTGCCGGCCATCGGCGCGGCCATCGAAGCGCTGCCGGCACACGCCACGGGGCATGCCCTGATCGAGGTGGATTCCGCAGCCGACATCCAGGACCTCAACGCCCCCGCAGGCCTCCAGTTCCATTGGCTCTTCCGCCAGGGCCAGGTCCCGGGCACCACCACGCTGCTGCGGGATGCGGTGGCAGGGCTTGATTGGCCAGCCGGTGAAGTGGACGCGTTTGTCCACGGCGAGCGCGGGGCCATCAAATCGCTGCGCGACGTACTGTTCAAGGACCACGGGCTGCACCGTAAGCAGGTTTCCATCTCCGGCTACTGGGCCTACGGCCGGGCTGAGGATGCGTTCCAAGCGGAAAAGCGGACCGAGGTCGGGCAGATCTTTCCGGAGAACTACCCGGCCACCTAGACAACGCGGCCAGCGTGCGGCTTAGCCGCACCGGTTAGCGGCGGCGGTTCCTGCGGCGGCCCTCGTTGGAGCCCATGTCCCGGGTGAAGGGCTGCGCCAAGTTGTCGCCGAGGACCGTGCCGCCGGAAATCGCCAGGATCACCGTCAGCGCACCGAAGAGGTTAAGCACGCCAACAAAGGGGTCGTCCACATTGACGGTCAGGTCGTAGGTGGCGCGGAAGATCGACAGTCCGGGCAGCAGGAACAAGATGGCGGGCACCGCCACAACCAGCTGCGGCGAGCCCATCCGCAATCCAACAATGCGGCCCAGGAAACCGATAAGGACGGCGGCCAGTGCCGGCCCTATCCGTTCGCCGATCCCGGCCATCACGACAAGGTCGTAGAGCAGCAGTGCCACGAGACCAACCAAGGCCGTCGGCACCAGCATGCTGAGCTTGGTTTGCTCGGTGATGCAGATGGCCATGGTGGCAATCATGAGCAGCAGCGCCCGCACCACATAGGGGTATTCGCCCTCCCCGTCGACAAAGACCTCGGGCAACCTGACGCCCACCAGCTCGCCGCCCACCAGGCCCACGGCCACACCGGAGGCGATGGCGGCAAAGGTGAGGAAAGCGGACAGGAAACGGCCGGCCGCTGTGACGGGGAAGCCGTTGATCGCGTCCTGGGTCGCGGAGACGAGGCGGCCTGTTGGCAAGAGGTAAAGAATTCCGCCCGCGATCACCAGCGACGGGCTCAAGGGAACCTGCAGCTGCCAGAACAACAGGGCAACCGCGGTGGCAAGACAGGACCCGATCGCGGTGACAAAGAAGTCCGGCACCCGCCATTTGCCCAGCTTGCGGCCCAGCAGACCCATCAGGACGGTTGACAGCATCGCCACCAGCGACGCGAAGATCCCGCCGCCGAGGAACGCCACGATGGAACCGGCGAAAACGCCGCCGGCGCCGATGGCCATCCACTTGGCAAACGGCTTGGGCCGCGCGGCGATCTCCTGCAGCCGCTCCTTGGCCTCGGTCCGCCCCACGCCACCGTTGACGATGTCCGTGACCAGCTGGTGGACCAGGGACAAACCCGCGTAGTTGTTCGTCCAGGACCGCACCACGCGCATCAGGGTCAGCGGGACCGTATCTGCCTTGGCATAGTTGATCAGCACGGACTGGTTGGTAATATCGACGTCGATCTCGCGCAGGCCAAAGGCTGCCGTCACGGCGATGATGCTCGTTTCCACTTCCAGGGCGCCGGCGCCGTAGCGGAACATGGTCTCGGCCAGATCCAGCGCAAAGTCCAGGGTGAGCCGGGCGGAGGTATCCACACCGGCGGCCTGGATCATGGGGTTGGCGTACGGGCTCCCCGCGAGCCGTTCAACGATGCTCATCGGGGCGGTGGGCGGCGCCTCGCCCTGCACCAGTTTGCGCAGCATCCGGCGGGCAGCGGCGTTGGTACGCTGCTGGCCCTTGGGCATCGGCAGCGGGGCGGTGCCGTACGGAACCGGCTTGGCCTCCTTGGCTACCGGTTTCTTCGGGATCGCCGGCTTGGCCTTGGGCTTGGTTCCCGGTCGCTTGGGCGGTGCGTTCTTGCCGGCCGGCTGCTTCGCCGTCGGCGGTGTCCCCGCCCCCGGTTCCGGGCGCTCTGCGGTCTCCCCGCCAGCCCCGTTTTCCGGCGTTTCGGCGGGCTTACGGGGTATTTTGATGATGGGCAGGCTGCCGACCCGCGGCGACATCGGAGTACCTGGATCCTGCTGGCCGTCCTTGTCCTGCACTGCCCCTCCGTTCCTGTGTTTTCGGGCTGAATTTTTGGCCGGTTTTATCCTCCCACACGGCCGTTGCCCCAAGCCGTGAAAGCGTCGAGAAACGCATCACATGCGGCGGCCGCTGCGCTGCCCGCCACGGGGAGGATGGCTAGCTTTCGAAGCCGCTTCTTTCCTCGGCACGCCACGGCGTCAGCCGCGGGAACCAACCTGGCACGTTGCGCTTGTAGCGGCGGTATTCATCGCCGAACTGCCGCTCCAAGGCCGGCTCCTCATACAGCCTGACAAAAAGCCCCACGGGAACGGACATCACGGCGCAGTAACCGAGAAGTTTGGGCCGGCCCAGCATCAGTGCCTCGCCGAGGATCATCGACAGCAACGCCACATAAATCGGGTTGCGCACGTAACGGAACGGCCCTGTGACCACCAGGTACTTCGTCGGCGCGATGGGCGCGGGCGTACCCAGGCCCTCCCGCGCAAACCGCACAAAGGATTCAATAACGACGGCGGCGCCTCCGGCGGTGAGCACGGCACCGGCGGCTCTGGCCGGCAGCCCGCCGGGCACCGGGGTCCGGGCCTGCCAGCGGGTGAGCAGCCAGGGCACAAGTCCGGCGGCTACCGCCGGAGCCACCGCGAAGGCCGCGGTTCCGAGGACGGCCCGCCTGTGTTCTGCCTGCGCCGCATCCCTCATGCCTTCATTGTGTCCCGGGGACACGGGGGATGTAACCCCTCCGCCCGGCTGAGCCTTGACAGTGTTGCCGGCGGTCCTAACGTTGGAAGTACATGAACTGGTTGAACGCCGAAGGTTTCGAGGTCGCGCGGCAGGTGCTGCAGCGCGGGATTGCCGCCGTCTACGTGATCGCGTTCCTCTCCGCCGTCGCGCAGTTCCGTGCCCTGCTCGGCGAGCACGGACTGTTGCCGGTGCCCCGGTATCTGGCCCGCTCGGCCGCCCGCGGTCCCACACTCTTCAGTTGGCGCTATTCGGACAAGCTGCTGCTCGTGGTCGCATGGACCGGCGCCGTCGTGGCCGCAACCCTGGTGGTTGGCTTGCCGCAGCTGGGGCCGCCGTGGCTTCCGATGCTTGTTTTCCTGCTGCTGTGGGGCCTCTACATGTCCATCGTGAATGTGGGCCAGACGTTCTACGGCTTCGGCTGGGAGACGCTCCTGCTCGAAGCCGGCTTCCTGGCCGCGTTCCTGGGCTCCAACGAGATTGCCCCGCCGGTTACGGTGCTCTGGCTTTTCCTGTGGCTCACGTTCCGGCTGGAGTTCGGTGCGGGCATGATCAAGATCCGCGGGGACCGGGTCTGGCGGGACCTGACCGCCCTGTACTACCACCACGAGACGCAGCCGATGCCCAACCCGGCCAGCAGGTACTTCCACCATCTGCCCAAGCCGCTGCACAAGGTGGAAGTCGTCGGGAACCATTTCGCCCAGCTGGTGGTCCCGTTCTTCCTGTTCTTCCCGCAGCCCGTGGGCAGTATTGCCGCAGCCATCATTATCATCACCCAGTTGTGGTTGGTGGTTTCGGGCAACTTCGCGTGGCTGAACTGGCTGACCATCCTGGCCGCGGCCGCTGCGCTCAGCGACGACGCCCTCGCCGCGGTCCTCCCCGGCAGCCCGGATCTCACGCCCGACTACGCCCCGACGCCGATCTGGTTCGCCGTCGTCGTCCTGGCCATGACCGCACTGATGGTCTATCTCAGCTTCCGGCCGGCACGCAATCTGGTCTCCAAGCGGCAGCTGATGAACACCAGCTTCAACCGCTGGCACCTGGCCAATGCCTACGGCGCCTTCGGCAGCATTACCCGCGAGCGCTACGAAATCATCGTGGAAGGCTCGGCGGACGGCGTCAGCTGGCAGGAATACGAATTCAAGGGCAAGCCCGGGGACCCCGGACGCATGCCGCGGCAGTTTGCGCCCTACCATCTGAGGCTGGATTGGCTGATGTGGTTCCTGGCCCTCGGCGCACCCGGCGACAGTTGGTTCATTCCCTTCCTGCGTCGGCTGCTGGCCGCGGACCGGGCGACCCTGAAACTGCTGAGGATCGATCCGTTCGACGGCGAACAGCCCCGGCAGGTCCGGGCGCTGGTCTACCATTACCGCTACTCCACCCGGCAGGAAAAGAAGGCCACCGGGCTGTGGTGGATCCGGCGGCCGGTCGGCATGTTCGTGGCACCGCTGAAGAACCCCGCGGCCCGGTCGGATTAAACCCGGGCGGAATAAGATCCCTTACCCCGCGGTTGGCAAGAATGATGCAAACGCATTGATCAATCTTCAGGAAGGCGCCCGCAGCGTGGCACGGAAAATCGAACTGGGTCTGGACACTTTCGGGGACGTTACTTACGACGCCGACGGCAGGCCTCTCCCGCAGGACCAAGTGATCCGGAACGTCGTCGCGGAGGCGGTGTTGGCGGACGAGGTCGGACTGGACTTCATCGGCATCGGCGAGCACCACCGCGAGGACTTCGCCATCTCCGCACCGGATGTGGTCCTGGCAGCCATCGCCGGCCAGACCAGGAACATCCGGCTGGGCTCGGCCGTCACTGTACTCTCCTCGGATGATCCGGTGCGTGTCTTCCAGCGCTTCTCCACGCTCGACGCCGTCTCCAACGGACGCGCCGAGGTGATCCTCGGCCGCGGCTCCTTCACCGAGTCCTTCCCGCTGTTCGGTCTGGATCTGGCCGACTACGACATCCTGTTCGACGAAAAGCTCCAGCTCTTCACCGAGCTCCGCAAGGAAAAACCCATTACCTGGGCAGGGCAGACACGGGGTCCGCTGGACAACAAGACGGTCTACCCGCCGACGGCCTTGGGCTCGCTCCCCACCTGGATTGCCGTGGGCGGCACGCCGCAGTCCGTGGTCCGGGCGGCACACTACGGCTTGCCCCTCATGCTCGCCATTATCGGCGGCGCCCCGATGAATTTCGCGCCCTTCGTGGAGCTCTACCACAAGGCCCTGGACCAGTTCGGCCAGCCCCGGCTGCCCATCGGCGCCCACTCCCCCGGCTACATCGCCGCGACGGACGAGCAGGCCAAGGAAGAGATGTGGCCGCACTACGTGGACATGCAGGAACGCATCGGCCGCGAGCGCGGCTGGAGCCGCATGACCCGCGGACAGTTCGAGGCTGAGGCCGGCCCGGACGGCGCCTTGTTTGTCGGCTCGCCCGAAACCGTGGCCACCAAGATCGTCAAGGTAGCCAAGGGGCTGGGGCTGGACCGCTGGGACATGAAGTACAGCCTGGGCACGCTCCCGCACGAGAAGCTGATGCGCAGCATCGAGCTCTACGGCAAGGAAGTGGCCCCCTCCGTCCGCGAGCAGCTCGCCGCGGACTAGGCCAAAGAACTAGTCCAACCCAGCCAAGGCCAACCAACTAAGGCCAAACCAAACAACGACGCCGGCGGGAGACTTTTTAAAAAAGTCTCCCGCCGGCGTCGTTCGCTGGATTTGCCGACTGGTCGGAGCTGGACGGAGCTGGATGGAGTTAGACGGTGACCGGCTTGCGCTTGCCGAGCTCTTCCGTCGGAACCTTGTAGGTTTCCTTGGCGGTCAGCGCGGAGACCGCTGCGATGGCGCAGATGACCGCGGTGAAGATGCTGGTGGCAACCCAGCCGCCTTCCTGGATCCCGCCGATGGCCGCGACGATGGACGGGGCAAACCCGGCCATCAGGAAGCCCAGCTGGGTGCCGATGGCCAGCCCGGAGAAGCGGACCCTGGCGCTGAACATTTCGGCGTAGAACGAAGGCCAGACGGCGTTGGCCGCGGCATAGGCGCAGGAGAAGACCACAACGGACAGGGCGAACTGCAGCAGCGTGTTGTCGGACTCCATCGAGAGCAGATAGAACGGCATGAAGACCGCGCTGCCTACCGCGCCGTAGATAAAGACCGGTTTGCGGCCGATCCGGTCCGCCAGCTTGCCGAAGAGCGGCTGGGTGAACAGGGCGCCCACGTTGCCGGCGACCACCAGCCACAGGGTGATGCCTTCATCGACGCTGCCCACTTCTGCACCGTACTTGATGGCCAGCGTGCCGTAAACGGTGGAGACGGCGGCGATGAACGCGCAGCAGATCACGCGCAGGACGTCGCGCCAGTGGTTCTTCAGCAGCACGGCCACCGGGAGCTTCGCGATTTCGTTGTTGGCCTTCGCGGCCTCGAAGGTGGGGGTTTCGTGCAGCGAACGGCGGATGAAGTAGGTAACGATGACGACAATCGCGCTGAGCCAGAACGGGATGCGCCAGCCGATGCCGTACTTGATCTCGTCGGGCAGGGCCACCACGGGGATGAAGACGAGGGCCGCGAGGATCTGGCCGCCCTGGGTACCGGTCAGGGTCCAGGATGTGAAGAAGGACCGGCGGTTGTCGGGGGCATGCTCAAGCGTCAGCGAGCTGGCACCGGCCTGCTCGCCGGCGGCGGACAGCCCCTGCATCAGGCGGCAAAGGACCAGGATGGCCGGAGCCCACCAGCCGATGGTCTGGAAGTCCGGGATGCAGCCGATGATGAATGTGGAGGCACCCATCAGCACCAGCGTGAACATCAGGACCTTCTGGCGGCCGATCCTATCGCCGAAGTGCCCCACGAAGACGGCGCCGACCGGGCGGGCGATGTAAGCGAAGCCGAAGGTCGCCAGCGACATGATGCCGGCATTCGCGCTTTCATCCGGGAAGAACACCTGCGGGAAGATCAGGGCCGCGGCGGAGCCGAAGATAAAGAAGTCGTAGTATTCAACGGCGCTGCCCATGAAGCTGGCGATAGCTGCCCGCTTCGGTGTTTTGCCGTGATGGGCGAAGGCCTCATCCTCTTGGTGAACGGCGGTCATGGAGTGCTCCTTGCAACTGCTGCGGGATCTGGCGGGCCGGGGAAACGTCCGGAGGCGGATGGCCCGCCTTGCTGGCTTGTGCGCATCTCGCACACTTGTGCACAAATCGAACGGTCGTTAAAAGGTAGCCCACCTCACAGGCGATGCGCAAGACACCGCGCAAAATGCCCCGCCCAGCGGGCGGGGCATTTCAGGTACCGGCCGCACTCCGGGAGCCATGGCGGAACCCGAAGTGCAGTGTAGGGGATGGCTGCAGCTAGGGCATCAGTGTGGGGACGTCCTTACCTTCGTTGGCCAGCCTGCGGCGCTTGACCAGTCCGCGCAGTGGCGGCAGGATCAGTGCGGCGGCCGCGATGAGCAGCAGCACGACGGCGATGGGGCTGGTGAAAATCGAGGCCCAGCCGTCCGTAATCAGCGCGCGGCGAAGATTGGACTCCGCCAAGGGCCCTAGGATCAGGCCGAGCACCGCAGGTCCGGCGGGGAAGCCGAAGCGGAGCATGAACAGCCCGATCAGCCCGAAGATGAGCATCATGAAGACGTCGAAGACGCTGTTGTTGATGGAGTAGGTGCCCACCATGCAGAAGATCAGGATGATCACCCAGAGGAAGTGGTTGGGCAGCTCCAGCAGCTTCACCACGCCACGCATGCGCAGCAGGCTCAAACCCAGTGTCAGGATGGTGGCGATGAGCAGGATGGCGACTAGGGAGGCAATCAGGTCCGGGTGGCTGCTGAACAGGCCCGGCCCGGGCTGGATCCCCCAGATCATCATGGACCCGATCATCACGGCCATAACCGAATCGCCCGGCACGCCCAGAGCCATGGTGGTAGTCACGCTGCCGCCTAGGGTCGCGGTGCTGGCCGTATCGCCAGCTGTAAGGCCCTCGAGTGATCCCTTACCGAATTCATGCTTGTGTTTAGACGCCTTCTTGGCGTTGTCCCAGGCAATGATGCCGGCAATGTCGCCACCGACGGCCGGCACCAGGCCTACCACCGAACCGGTAACGGCACCGATGCCCATCGGCTTCGAGAGGCGCCTCATCAGCTTCATGCCCGGCATCCACTGGCCCATCTGGGTGATTGGCGGCACGTGGTGAGCCTTGCGATGGGTCAGGATCTGGTTGATCACCTCTGCCACACCGAAGAATCCGATGATGACCGGAATGAACGGGATGCCCCCGTTCAGCTCCAGGATGCCCAGCGTAAAGCGCTGGTCGCCGGTAATCGGATCCCTGCCGACGGTGGCCAGGAACAGCCCGAAGGCACCGGCGGCCAGCCCCTTGACGATGCGGCCGGAGGAAACTCCCACCATCATGGTCAGGCCGAAAACCACTAGAGCGAACATCTCCGGCGGGCCAAACTGCATCGCGAACGCGGACAGCGGGACAGCCGCAACGGCCAGGATCGCGATGCCGAACAGCATCCCTATGGCAGAACCGAAAGCGGACGTGGTCAGCGCCAGCCCAGCCTTGCCCTGCTGTGCCAATGGGTAGCCGTCGAAAGTGGTCGAGATTGAAGCCGGCGTCCCCGGTGTGTTGATCAGGATGGCCGGCACCCGGTCGCCGAACTGCGCAGCCACATAGATGGTCAGCAGCATGGCCAGACCCTGAGTGGGTTCCATCGTCAGCGTGAATCCGCTGGCCAGCGCCACCGCCATGGTGGCCGTCACGCCGGGGAAGGCACCGACGAGCATGCCGATCAGAATGCCGATACCGATGTAGATAAGAGTGTCCGGGGCCAGGACTGCGGCTATGCCGTCCGTGACGGGGGAAGCAACGATGTTGATCATAGTGGGACTCGCAATGCGACGACGAAGAGAAAATGGAGGATGGCTGCGACGACGGCGGGGAACGCCAGCAGGGGCTTCCACCCGCGGGCACCGTACAGGGCAGCCAGCGCGGCAACGGCGACGAACGTGATCAGCCAGAACTGCAGCACGTTCCAGAGCAGCAGGTATCCAACCAGAATCACGGCGGTGCCGGCAAGACGCCCGATGCCCCACCCGCTGAGGGGATCAGGGATGTCGGACGGGCGGACCCCGCGCAGCACGTTGACGAAGACGAGCAGCAGACCGAAACCGATCAACCCGTAGGCGACCATCTCTGGCCAAAAGGTCGGGCCCAGCTCCGCAGCAACACCGGAGTCAATGTTCTGCGCCAGCAGCAGCACCGAGAGGCCGACCGTGACGCACAAGGCAACCGGCACCAGCTCGCGCAGTCGATAGGGGCGGTCTGTGACCAGCGGTTCGATCTGCGGGTGCAGGTGGGCGCTGGCATGGTCCAGGTCCGGGTCCATTGCGGCGTCCGGATGTCCGGCCGCCGCGGGGAGGTGAGCAGGCTGTGTGGGCCCGCGGTCAGATGTATTCATCATGAGTTCCTTTGCTGATGCTGTGCCTGCCGGATATACAATCCGGCAGGCACAGGCAACGGCGGCCTACTTGCCCTGAGCCAGCTCGATCCACGGGCCGTAGCGCTCGGCTTCTTCCTTGATGAACGTGGACATCTCTTCGGAGTCCTTATAGGTCGGGACCAGATTCGAATCCTCGATCACCTTCTGGTACGCGGGATCCGCGACTGCGGCTTCCATTGCGGCGGACAGCTTCTGGACCACATCGTCTGGCGTGCCCGCAGGGGCCATAATGCCGACCCAGGAAGCGTTCTGCAGGTCGATACCCTCTTCCTTTGCGGTCGGGACATCCGGGTTGTTCGCGTCCCGCTCCTCCGTGAGCATGGCCAGATAGCGCAGCTTGCCGCCGTCGACCTGGACCTTCTGGGTGCCGATCGCGTCGATGGAGAAGTCGACGTCGCCCGCTGCAGCAGCAGCCACGGCGGGGGCGGACCCATCGAACGGGACGGACGTCAGCTCAATGCCGGCCAGCTCCTGGAAGCCCTGCGCCGGCGAGTCCCACACCGAGCCAACGCCAGGGCTGGAGAAGGTGACCTTGCCCGGGTTCGCCTTCGCGTCGTCGATCAGATCCTGCAGGGTCTTGTAGGGGCTGTCCACAGGGACGGCAATGGCCCCGGGACCAGCCAGGCCCTGACCAATCGGTGCATAGTTTGCGGGATCAATGTCGTAGTTCTGAAACTGCAGCGTGGCGACCTCGACCCCCATAAGGGAGAGGTTGTAGCCGTCCGGCTTCTGGTCCTTGAGCCAGTTATAGGCGACGGAGCCGTTCGCACCGGGCCTGTTTTCCACGATGACTTGAACGCCGAGCTCATCCTCGAGCAGCGGTGCAATTGTCCGGGCGGTCAAGTCACCGGAGCCGCCTGCCTGCCACGGGACGGTCAGCCGGATGTCATTGGCAGGGAACTCCCCGCTGGCATCCGTGCTGCCTGAGGCGCACCCTGCCAGCGCCAGCAGCGACGCCGCCCCGACGGCAAGGGAAAGAACTTTAGATTTCATAGCGGTGCTACTCCTTAGATATCGCCTTAATAAGCCGGGGCGGACGTACCTTCTCCGGCGGGTGCTGCCCGCGCCTTCCTGGAGGGCTGCAGGCCGGCGACCTGCGCATGGGGACCTCCAGCCCCACAAATCCCCGAATGTGCGTAAAGTGCACGCTTGTGCACATTCCGAACAATGCTCATAATGTAACTCAGGACACACTTCAAGCGCAATAGCCTTTTGGGAGCATGTGCGATATGCGTACAATTGTGCAGAGACCGAACGACGGAAGGTATTCACATGAGCACGGTGTCAGAGTCATATCTAGTTGGCCTGATTGGCGAAGGGATCACGGTGTCGCTGACGCCGTACATGCACGAGCGAGAGGCGGACCACCACCAGATCCGCTACCTGTACCGCCCCATCGACCTGACCACCATTGGCCGTGCGGGTGAAGACGTCGGCGAGCTGCTGCGCCAGGGCCGCGAGTTGGGCTACAACGCCTTCAACATCACGCACCCGTGCAAACAGCTGGTGATGGAACATCTGGATGAGATTTCCGACGACTCCCGGCGCCTCGGCGCGGTCAATACCGTCCTGATCCGGGATAGCAAGTTCATCGGCCACAACACGGATTTTTCCGGCTTCAGCATGGGCCTGGACAACGGGCTGCCGGATGCGGAACTCGGTTCGGTCGTGCAATTGGGCACCGGCGGCGCAGGTTCCGCCGTCGCATACGCCCTGCTGAAGAAGGGCGCGCGGAAACTGACACTGCTGGATCTTGACCCGCGGCGCGCCGCGGAACGTGCCGCCGCACTGGCAGCGCTCTTCCCCCAGCAGCAGGTCGCCGCCGCGCCGATGGAAGACCTGCCTGCTGTCCTCGCCGGCGCCGACGGACTCCTCAACGCCACGCCGGTGGGCATGCACAACCACCCGGGTCTGCCGCTGGACACCGATCTGCTCGAGCCGCGACACTGGGTTGCCGACGTCATTTACCGCCCCGTGGAAACCGAACTGATCAAGGCCGCCGCGGCCAAGGGCTGCCGCGTGCTCGATGGCGGTCACATGGCCGTCGGCCAGGCCGTCGACGCCTTCCGCTACGTCACCGGGCTGGAGCCGGATCCGGCCCGCATGCGCGGACACTTCCTCGAACTCCTGGCCCAAGGCCTCTAGCATTTCTTCATTGCCTCCGAAAGGTCCCCTGTTGCGCACCTCCATTGCCACCGTTTGCCTGAGCGGAACGCTCGAAGAAAAGATGCACGCCTGCGCCAACGCGGGCTTCGACGGCATCGAAATCTTCGAACAGGACCTGCTGGTCTCCCCGCACAGCCCCGAAGAAATCCGGGGACTGGCGAACCAGCTCGGCCTCAGCCTGGACCTGTACCAGCCGTTCCGGGATTTCGAGGGCGTGCCCGAAGAACTGCTGGCGGAGAACCTCTACCGCGCCGAGGCGAAGTTCCGGCTGATGCAGACCCTCGGGATGGACCTGATGCTGCTCTGCAGCAACGTCGGCACCGCCACGATCGACGACGACGACCTCGCCGCGGCCCAGCTCCGCCGGCTCGGCGACCTCGCCGCCCGCTACGGCATCCGCATCGCCTACGAGGCACTGGCCTGGGGCACGTTCGTCAACGACTTCGAACACGCCATGCGGATCGTGGATCTGGCGGACCACCCGAACATCGGCACCTGCCTGGACAGCTTCCACATCCTCTCCCGGGGCTGGAATCCGGCCGGAATCGAGAAGATCCCGGCGGAGAAGATCTTTTTCGTCCAGCTGGCCGATGCGCCGCAGCTGAGCATGGACATCCTGTCCTGGAGCCGGCACTACCGGGTCTTCCCGGGCGAGGGAGCCTGGGAACTGGACAAGTTCATGGGCCACCTGGTCCGCAGCGGCTACAACGGGCCGGTGTCGCTGGAGATCTTCAACGACGTCTTCCGCCAGGCAGACGAGGAACGCACCGCCGTCGATGCCATGCGTTCACTGATCTGGCTCGAGGAACGCACCTCGGTCCATCTGCTCGAAACCGACGGACCGGACGCCCGCTTCCCGATGCAACTGGCCACACTGCCGCAGGTGGCCGAACCTACCGGCTTCAATTTCGCCGAGGTCAAAGCGGAGAACACCGAGCACGTCCAGCAGGTGCTCTCGCAGCTCGGCTTCACGTTCCGGGGCCGGCACCGCACCAAGCCGGTGCAGCTGTGGACCCAGGGACAGGCCCGCATCATCATCAACGAACAGCAGGCCCGCGGGCTCGAGCCGACCATCGCGGCCCTGGCCTTCGACGTCGAAGACCCGCTGGTCGCCGCCTCCCGTGCCCTCCAGCTCAAGGCCACCGCCGTCCCGCGCCAGAGCCAGGCCAATGAAGCGGTGCTCCAAGCGATCAAGGCACCGGACTCCACGGAGATCTTCCTCTGCGAAGCGACTCCGGATGGAACGGCAGCCTGGACGGACGAATTCGCTACCGACGGCGCCGCCCGGTCCGGCCAGAACTTGATCACGCATATCGACCACGTCAACCTCGCCCAGCCTTGGCAGCACTTTGACGAAAGTGTCCTCTTCTACGAAAGCACGTTGTCGCTGGCCCCGCGGCCGTCCACCGAGGTTCCCAGCCCGGTGGGCCTGGTGCGCAGCCAGGTCATGCGCACCGAGGACGGCAAGGTCCGCCTCGCCCTGAACATCGCCCCGCTGGTGATGGAACAGCCCGGCCCCTCGGCAGAGTCGGCCTACCCGCAGCACATCGCCTTCGCCTGCACCGACCTGATCGCTCTGGCCCGCAACGCGGTGGCCAACGGGCTGGAGTTCCTGAAAATCCCTGCGAACTACTACGCGGACCTGCAGGCCCGGTTCCGGCTTGCCCCGGACCTGCTGGCCACACTGCAGGAACTGAACCTGCTCTACGACCGGGACGACCAGGGCGAGTTCCTGCACTTCTACACCGCCACCGTAGGAAGTGTCTTCTTCGAAGTAGTCGAACGCCGCAACAGCTACGACGGGTATGGCGCGCCGAACGCCCCGGTCCGCCTTTCCGCGCAATACCTGCTGAGCAAACACGGTTAGAATCACTGGGATTGCCCGCAAGGAAAGTTAGGACCATGGAACAGCTCGATGAAGCCGTCAACGAGGAGGCCCCTGCCTACTGGGTCAAGTCGGCGGAGAAGACCCTCGCAGTCCTGTTGGCATTCAGCGCCGACGAACCGCGCCTGTCCATTACCCGGGCCGCAGCGAAGGCGGACCTCAGCCGCGCCGCTGCCCGGCGGTTCCTGCTGACGCTGACCGACCTGGGCTACCTGCGCAATGACGGCAGTGTCTTCGAGCTGACCCCTCGCGCGCTGGATATCGGCGCCACCTTCCTCTCCAGCCTGACCCTGCCCCAAATCGCCGAACCGCATCTGAAGCAGCTGGCCGTGGATTTGGACGAGACGGCGTCGCTGTGCATCCTGGACGGCACTGACGTGGTCTACATTTCCCGCGTCCTGGCACCGCGGATGCTCAGCGTTTCGGTCAACATCGGAACCCGTTTCCCCGCCTGGGCCACCTCCATGGGTCGCGTGCTCGTCGCCGGACTGCCGCCGGCCAGCCGCGAAGCGTTCTTCGACGGCATCGAGATCACCAAGTACACCCAGCACACCGTCGGCAGCATCGCCGAGTTGCGCGCAGAGGTCGAGCGGGCAGCCGAGCGTGGCTGGTCCCTGGTCTCGAGGGAGCTCGACGACGGACTGCGCGGACTCGCGGTCCCGGTGCGCCGCGGCGGCGACTTGATCGCCGCGCTCAACGTCTCGCTGCAGACCCACCGCGGTTCCGAGAAAGAAATCGCCCGGACCGTCCTGCCTCGGTTGTCCGACGCCGCAGACCGCATCGCCGACGACTTCGGCGGACGTGGCGCAAGACAGTAGTCCCTGGCCGACAGACCATCGGTGGCGGCCACCAGCAGGATGGTTGATCACCGTGTTCCATGCTCATGCCGGTGAGTCCGTCTGCATGCTTCCGTCGTCTTCGTAGCTGGTGGCGCCGGCCAGATCCCGCCCGGCTATGTAGCCGAACGCCAATGCCGGTCCGAGGTTGATTCCCCCAGCCGGATAATGGCCGCCCATCACGCTGGCTTGGTCATTGCCGGCGACATACAGACCTTCTATAGGATCGCCGTCGCTATTCAATACCCGGGCGCGGCCGTCCGCCTCCAGCCCGGCGAAAGTGCCGAAACTGCCCGGCACCACACGGACTGCGTAGAAGGGGGCCCTCTCAATCGGGGCCAGCGAGGGATTTGGCTTGACCTTCTGGTCGCCGCCGTAGCGGTTGAATTCGGTCCCGCCGCGGTCAAAGTCCGGGTCAACACCCTTGCGGGCGTTCTCATTGAACCGCTCAACCGTTTCCCTCAGTGCCACTGGGTCGATCCCGCACTTGGCGGCGAGATCTTCCAGGGTGCGGCCCTTCATCAAGTATCCCGATCGCAGGTACGGAAACAGCGGTACCGGCAGCGGCTTCGCCATACCCAGCGGGTACTTGCGCACGAAGACCGAATCGGCGATCTGCCAGGACTGCACCTCCTCCCCCTCGGGGGTGGACCCGATCAGGGCTGAGACGTAGTCGTAGTAGCCATTGGCCTCGTTCACGAACCGCCCGCCGTCGGCACGCACGCCGATGCTGCCAGGCTTCGCGCGGTCCATAATATGGGGGAACGTTCCTACCCGGCCGCTGCGGTAGGGCACCAGCGAAACCGGGCACCAGGCCGCCGGGGACTGGACGTTCGTCTTGAAGTGTCCGCCGACGGACTGGCCTAGGCTGATGCCGTCTCCGTTAGCCTCCTTGGGCACCAGGGTCCAATGCGCTGCACCCGTCGGCGTCTTCGGGAACAGTTCCTTCCGGCGCTGAACATCGTTGGGGAACCCGCCTGCCGCCAGCACAACGCCCCGGGCCGCCTTGATGCGCATCTCTCCCTCCGGCGAGCTCACGACGGCGCCCGTCACCTTTCCGCTGTTGTCCGTAAGCAGGCTCCGGGCGGGGGTAGAGACGCGGATGTCCACGCCGAGATCGTCTGCAGACTTCATCAGCCGGCCGGTCAGCGCGGTTCCGTTGACCAACTGCATGTTCCGGCGGTGGACCAGCAAGTCCCATAAATACGGAGTGAACCGGCGGGCCGCATGGAACAGGCCCGCGATGCTGCCCTGGGAGGCGGAGAGGAACTTGGTCAGATCGGGTCCCGCCATGATGCCCATGCCGAGGAAGGACGTCTCGTAAAGCTGGTGTCGCATCTTGGCCCGCAACTCGGGCTTGAGACTGCGGGCGTTTAAGGGCTTGGGGCCGACCGAGCGGTGGCCGGTGCCGGCACCGGGGGTATTGCCGTAGATGTCCCTGATTTTGGTCCCGGGGACGAACTGCAGGGAAGTCTGGTTCTGGAAGAATCCCACCATGTGCGGCACGGCCTCGAGGAAGGCATCGACCTTATCCGCCTGGTAATTATCCCCCAACCTGTGGCGCAAATAGGTACGGAACTCTTCCGTGTCCTCGTTCACTCCGTCGGCCTTGGCCAGCGGGTTGCCAGGGGTCCAGGCCCACCCTCCGGACCAGGAAGTGGCCCCGCCGCAGACGGTCGCCTTTTCCACGACGATGACCTTCAGCCCATGGTGGGCGGCGGTAACGGCGGCGGAAAGGCCTCCGGCCCCGGAGCCGATGACCAGAACGTCACAATCCAGTGCAGGGCGTTCAGAGGAGGGGGTATCGGTATTACTCATCAGTCTTCCTTGGTCTGTGAAGCGGCAGGTACCGGTGCGCGGCTAGGTCGGGGCACGCCGTCGAGGTTGGACAGGGTGGTGCGGGCGGCCTCCAGTGCAGCGGCGGCACGTTCGCGTGGTGGCACGGGAACGTTTGTAACTACCGGCGCTTCGATGCAGATGGGCAGTTCTTCAGGTAGATAACGCAGCGGGGCCAGGATATTTAGCCCGCCCTGGCCGGGCAGCAACCGGCCGACGCGGGCCTGGTACAGCAGTTCCTCGGTTGTCTCCGGGCGTTCGGCGACAGCATCGCAGAGCTGCAGGTAGCGGAACCACTCCGGCGGCAGCGCGGCGATATCTTCTGCGGAGCTGGCCGAACGGTCGAAGTGGATGGAGTCGATTAGCAGGCCCGAGTTCGGATGGCCGGCCTGGTGCAGCAGGTCGGCAGCGTCTGCCAGATCCTTGACTTCGGTCCACGGCATGAATTCTATGTTCGGCGTCAGCCCGTAGCTCTGGGCGAGTTCGGCCAGAGCGGCGAAATTATCCGCGAGGCGGCTGCGGTCGCCGTCGTTGCCGGCAACAAGCACTTGGCTGGCGCCGAGAAACGCCCCGGTTTCCAGAAACGGCTCGTAGTCGGCGGTCACGCTTGTTTCCGGCTTGAGCCGCAGGATTTCAATATCCCAGACCTTCATGCCCGTCTCATCTAGCCGTTTCCGGGTCTCCAGCACCATGCGGGTACGGCCGATAGTTGGATAGAGGCGTTCCTCGGGGGTCGCGGGAATCAGCCGGAGTCCAACCAAGTCGTAACCGGTTTCGGCCGCGCAGCTGACCATCTCGGGCGGAGTCAGCTCCAGTACGGTCAACGCGGACAGGGCGAGAGGATGTTTCATGGTGCGGCGCTTCCTGCCGTGGTGAATACGAGCTGAGGTTGGACGGCGGTACCTCTGGCTGCGGCTTGCTGGGACGCTTCAATCACGGCCAGCGTGCGGGCCGCATCGTCAACAGTGATCAGCGGAGCCACCTCGCCGCGCACGACGGCGGCGAAGTGCCTGAGCTGGTTGGTATAGGAATCCCCGCTGTCCCGGCTCAGGTAGTGCAGGCTCAGCTCATGGTTCCAGTCCGCGCGGCCCGACTGAACCAGTTCGCTCGAATACGAATGGCATGCCAGCTGTGGGAAACCCAGAGCGCCTGCGGTGCCGGCAATGGAGTAGCAGAAGGAGTCCCGGTTGTAGGGGAAGGTCGCGTCGTCTTTGGTGGCTTGGTCCCATGACCACGGCGATACTGCCGCATCGGAGGCGATAAGGGAACCAACGGCGCCGTTTTCGAAGCGCAGGACGAATCCGGCGGTGTCTTCGACGGCGAAGCCGCGGGCGGTGTTGCTGACCGTGGCCTGGACCGAGATTATCTCGCCGCAGAGAAAGCGCAGCAGGTCCAGGTCATGCACGGCGTTGATCAGCATGATGCCTGCCCCCTTTTCGCGTCGCCACGCGGTATCGAAGTAAGTGTCCGCTTTGCGAGTCAGCCACATGCCGTTGACTGCGACGATCTTGCCAAGCTCGCCGTTGGCGATGGCGGCGCGGGCAGCAGTCACGGCCGGATGGTGCCGGCGGTGATGGCCGACAAGCACTGGCGTGGCACTGTTGCGTTGCGCACCGATCAGCAACTGCACTTCTTCCAGCGACGTAGCCAGCGGCTTTTCCAGCAGCGACGGGATACCGGCGTTCAAGGCATCGATCGCAGTCGACACATGGGCGGCATTGGGGTTGGCGATGATGACGGCGTCCACCATGCCCGAGGCCAGCAGTTCTCGATGGTCGCTGAAGTAGGAGGCGCCGGTGGCTCCGGCCAGGGTCCAGCTGAGCGGATCCGCGACTGCGGTCAGTTCCACGCCCTCCTGGCGGGAAATGAACACGGCATGTTGGCTGCCCATGAAGCCAGCTCCGATGATGCCGATTCTGATTGTGTGCACGGATTTCTGCGGCGAAACCATAGCCATGCTCCTCAAGACGATGTGCATCAACGGTTGCACGGCATGGAAACGATCGGCAAGAAAATTGCCAGATCGTGCCAAAATGATAGCTGGACCAGACTTTGCCTTCCCGAGGAGTCCTGCCATGACCCACGCTTCACGGCCCCGCACCCCGGCACCCAAAGCCGCTAATGCCACAAACCTGCGCCCCACCGCCCGGACGGCACTTGCAGCACCAACGGCCTTGCCCAAGCCTGTACGGCTTTACGACATCGCCAAGGAAGCCGGTGTAGCGGCATCGACGGTCTCGAGAGCCTTCGCCAATCCCCAGCGGGTAAACTTCCAGACGCTGGAACATATCCATGCCGTCGCTGCAAGACTCGGCTACCGGCCGAACACCCTGACAGAGCCAGCCGGCGGCCCTGAGCGCAAGACACTGGACCTACTGGTGCAGGATATTGCCAACCCCTTCTATGCGGGTCTGGTTAAAGGTGCGGTCCATCAGGCACGGACAGCGGGCTATACCGCCATCCTCAGCGACGCCGAGGAGTCCGCCGACATGGAGCGCACCCACATCAAGCGGCTGATGGACAGTGTCGCTGGCTTCATCATTGCCGCACGCTGGAGTTCCGACGCCGAACTGCTGGAACTGAATCGCAAAAGGCCCGTGGTGCTCTTCAACCGGGAAGCGGACGGGCTGAGCAGTGTCACCACGGACCACATGGACGGCAGTCGGCAACTGATTGAACATCTCGTCTCATTAGGCCACCGGCGGGTGGTTTACCTGGCAGGTCCTCGCCTGGCCTGGTCCGACACTCAGCGGTGGCAGGGGTTGTCCCGCTCGGCGGTGGCAGCCGGAATCGAACTAGTCAGGGCGGGCCCGTTCATGCCCACCGTCACACAAGGAGCCGCCGCGGCCGACGTCGCACTCGCTATCAAGCCAACTGCCATAGTCGCCTTCAACGACCAGCTCGCGATCGGCGTCCTTAAGCGCCTGCGGCAGCGTGAAGTTCCGGTCCCGCAAGAGGTGAGCGTCGTCGGTTATGACGACGCCTTCGGCTCGGACTTCTGCCAACCACCCTTGACCTGCCTTTCAGCTCCTGTTGACCAGGCCGGACGGGCGGCGGTCGACATGCTTCTTGACGCAATCAATGGCCAGCCTCAGCCCCGGCGGCTCAGTCTGGCTACGCCTTTACAGGTCCGGGATTCCACCGGCCCGGCCGCACGGTAGGTACCTTGCGGAACGCAGCACAGACCAGGTTCAGCGCCCACTTGCCTGCGGCTGATTATTTCCTGACCAATCGGTCACGTGTTGACCCGCACGCCATGGGGTGACTATCATCACTTAGCAGTTCATAAAGCGCACAGCTGTTCACAATGCGCACAGGTGACTCCATCCCTAGTGAAAGTACGAGCCTATGACCAAGATTCAGAACCCCGAGGTGCAGGCCCGGCGCGCGGCCATCAGCAGCTTCGCCGGTGCCGTCATCGAGTGGTATGACTTCCTGCTCTACGGCCTCGTCGCCGCCACAGTCTTCAACACCCAGTTCTTTCCGAACGTCTCGCCCGCCATTGGCGTGCTGGCCGCGTTCGCCACTTTCGGCGTCGGCTTCCTCTTCCGCCCGCTGGGCGGCCTGGTCTTCGGTCATTACGGCGACCGGATCGGCCGCAAACGTACCTTGGTGATCACCATGACAATCATGGGTTTCGCCACGGCTGCCATCGGGTTGATCCCTAACTTCGAGACGATCGGCTGGCTGGCTCCGCTGGCACTGGTACTGCTGCGCGCCGTGCAGGGCTTCGCCGTCGGCGGTGAATGGGGCGGCGCCGCCCTGATGGCAGTGGAAAGCGCGCCGAAGGGCAAGAAGGCGCTCTACTCCAGCGGCGTCCAGATCGGCTTTTCCGTGGGCCTGATGCTCGCGACCGCTTTTGTCACCATCATGGGCAACGTTGCCGGCGACGAGTTCGTCGAGTGGGGCTGGCGCGTACCCTTCATTTCCAGCATCGTGCTGGTCGGCGTCGGTCTGATCATCCGGAGCAAGGTCGTGGAAACGTTCGAAGCTCCCGCAGAAGAAGTGCGTGCGGAAGGCAAGCACAAGCTGCCAATCGTCAACGCGATCAAAGAGAACCCCAAGGCCTTCTTCCAGATCATTGGCCTGCGCCTGATCGAGCTGTTCACCATGTACATCGTGACGACCTTTGCGCTGAGCTACTCGGTGAACACGCTGGGCATGGACAACAGCTTCATGCTCAACATCGGCCTGATCGTGGGCGCGATCGGTATGATCAGCATTCCCACCTTCGCGTATCTGTCCGATAGGTTCGGGCGCCGGAAGATCTACTTGGCCGCGAGCCTGATCGGTGTCCTGAGCTCCGTGCCGTTCTTCATCTTCCTGGAGGCCGGCTCCCTGGTCGGCGTCATTGTCTTCTCCATTCTGCTGGTCAACGTTGCCCACGACATGGCCGTCAGCGTCCAGCAGCCGCTGATCACCCAGATGTTCGGCGCGGAGCACCGCAACAGCGGGGCAGGCGTGGGCTACCAGGTGGCCAGTGCAATCGCCGGCGGATTCACCCCGTTCATCGCCGCAGCGCTGGTCGGCTTCGGCGGCGGCAGTTGGTACCTGGTGGCCGCCTACCTTGCCGCCGGCTGCCTCATCTCCGGCTTGGTGGCTTACTTCATGAAGTCTTCCGGCATGGAAGACGCGCCGGACGCGGCAGATGAACCGGCAGCACTGGCCATCCCGGACGATGCGTCGGAACTGGCGGGCCGCGTCTCCCAGTCCTGATCCTTGCCACTGTCCTGCCGGATCGCTCCCGTTCACTGGAACGGGAGCGGTCCGGTTTAAGCGGGACTTCGGCTGTGCAGCCCCATCAGCTCCGCCAGTCTGGCGTCCGAGTCGGCGAGCGCGGCCGGATCGAAGGTGTTCCCGGTAACCATGAACTCGTTGGCGCCGGTGGCGTCGAGCAAGCGGGCGAGCTGCTCCGCGGCTTCCTCCTGAGTGCCGTAGATGGACGAGGCAAGGCTTTCGTCGATCAGCTTCTGCTGCCGCCCTGTCAGCTGGCGCTGGAGGACACTTTCCGCCGGTTCCAGCGGCGGAAACTCACCGCGGGTGCGGGACTGGGCCAGCGCCCAGGCCTCAGGCAGGAGGAGTTCGCGCGCCCGGGCAGCAGTCCCCGCCACGGCGACATTGGCCGAAACGATGACATAAGGTTCCGGATACCACCGCGAGGGGCGGAAGTTCCGACGGTAGCGGGTCAAGGCAGCCGGCATGCCCGTCCGCCCGGTGTAGGCGGGGCCACCAACAACGACGGCGAGCCCCGCCTTGGCTGCGATGTCGGCACCTTTGCCCGTGGCCAGTACGAAAGGCGGCGTAGCACCGCCGTCGTACGGTCGGGAGGTGATGGTGGCTTCCCCGGTCAGGAAACCGAGTAACTCGGCCAGATCCGCCTCGAAGCGGTCCGCGCCGTCCTTGTCCTGCCGCAGCGCCTGCCGGACAGCCGGCGTGAATCCGACGGATCGCCCCACGCCGAGATCAATCCGGCCGGGAAAGAGCGCCTGCAGCGTCGCGACCTGTTCGGCGACCACCAGCGGCTGGTGGTTGGGCAGCATCACGCCGCCGGAGCCGACGCGGATCCGCTCCGTTTGAGCGGCAATAACCCCCATCAGGACGGTAGGTGCCGAACCGGCAATCCCCGGGACACCATGGTGTTCGGCCACCCAGAACCGGTGGTAGCCCAGCTCCTCTGCCCGGCGCGCGCGGTTCGCCGTCGTCCTCAAGGCCTCTGCCTCGGTTCCTCCGGAGCGGGAGTTGGCACGGTCGAGAATGGAGACGGGGATCTTGGTTAGGGGCACACCAGTCATAACGGCCGGCAGCCTGTTCTATTCCGGCTGCTCTGCGTTGCCGCATTCTGCTGCTGCATCACCCTCATTCAGCCTGCTGTGACTCCGCCTCATTCAGCGGAGGGGCGGTCCGCGAGCGTGACGGTGAGCTGGCTGGCTTCATTGCCCCGGCTGATCTCTACTTCCACCTTGTCCCCCGGTGCATGGCCGCGCAATGCCGCAAGCAGGTCCTCGGGCGTCTGGATCTCTTCGCCGCCCAGCCCCACAACCACGTCGCCAGGCTCCAGCCCGGCCTCCGCGGCCGGACCACCATCCACGACGGACAGCACCAGGGCGCCCTGCGTATCCGGCAGGCCAAGCTGCTCCGCGATCTGGGGCGTGATGGCCGCCGGTCCCAGCCCCATGAAGGCATGTTCGGCGCTGCCGTCTTCGCTCAGTTGTTCGGCAACCTCCATGGCAATTGCCGCCGGAATGGCGAAGCCCAGCGCTACGGCCCCCGCCTGCGGCGGGATGTAGGCCTCACTGATGCCGATGACTTTGCCCTCGCTGTTGACCACGGCTCCGCCCGAGTTGCCCGGGCTGATCGGGGCATCGGTCTGGATCAGGTCCACCAGCGACTGGCTGTTGGAAGCCGAGCCGGGAATTTCCCGGTGCAGCCCTGAAATGATCCCCGCCGTCGCCGTGTTGGCGAAGCCGAGCGGACTGCCGATCACCACTGCCAGCTCCCCGACCCGGGGCAGTGACGGCTCGAATTCCGCAGCGGGCAGCCCGGTCCGCTCCACCTGGACCAGGGCCAGATCCGTCACGGGGTCGTCCGCCACCACGGTGCCGGCCTCGCGCTTGCCATCGGCAAAACCGACCTCAACTTCATCCACCCCGCGGACCACGTGTTCGTTCGTCAGAATCAGCCCGTCCGCACTGTAAATGACGCCGCTGCCCAGACCACCCCTCCCGGTAAAAATAGTGACCACGGAAGGCTCCACACTGGCAACGATATCCGGTATGGAAACGCCTTCGCTGCTGCCCTGTTCGAGCGCCTGCCCTGCTGCCGGGGATGAAGCTGCACCCTCCGTCTGCGTGCCCGGCTCCTGATCCGTTGCCGTACAACCGGCCAGAAGCACGACGGCGGCAACCGCGGCTGCTGTGCAGGTCCGCCTTCGCTTGCGACTGCGGCTGCGGCCGCGTTGCGTGGCGCTGCCGGGCCCGCTGCCGCCGCTGGATGCAGGCACGACGGCGCGTAGTGGCTTTGTCTGGAAATGAAGCCGCATCAATGTCTCCTTCGCACTGTCACCAGCCAACGCCGTCGTCGTGGTGGCGTCAAGGCCCAGGCGGAGAATGGGCAAAACCTGCCCGTACCTTGGCCCGACCACGATTTCAGCGGCTGGCCGAGGCCCCGTCCAGTCGCTAGCGTTGGCAGGGAATGACTCGGTAGATGACCTGTCGTTCACAGCACGGACGAGCTGGAGGGTACATGGCGCAGCCACGCGACGATCTGGAAACAGCGGCACGCCTGGACCGCGCCGAGGTGTTGGCTGCCCGGCTCGACCGGCCGATGGGCGTCCTGGGTCTGCTGTTTGTGTTCGTCGTCCTCGGCCAGATGCTGGCCACCCGGCCCGGGCTGCTGACGTTCCTGTCGGTTCTTGGCTGGCTGTTCTGGGGCATCTTCGTCGCGGAATTCCTGCTGCGCGCCTACATAGCCAGGTTCCACCGCCGGTTCTGGAAGCGCAACTGGTGGCAGATCATTTTCCTGTTGGTGCCCTTCCTGCGCTTTTTCCGTGCATTGCAGGCGCTCCGGGTGTTCCGGACGGCACGTCTGGCCAGATTCGGCAGTGTCCTCTCCGCCGGTATCCGCGGCGGGCGTTCAGCCGGCAGGCTGCTTTCGGGCCGGATCGGTTGGCTCGCAGCAGTCACGGCCATGGTCATTATGGTCGCCAGCCAACTGCTCTATGTATCCGGCTCCTATCAGCGGTACGGCGATGCCTTGCATGAAGCCGCCATGTCGACCATTACCGGCAGTGAACTGACTGCTGCGGGCGGCTTCGTGCGGCTGCTGGAAGTGCTGCTGGCGGTCTATTCCGTCGCAGTTTTCGCGACCTTGGCAGGCGCCGTCGGCGCGTTCTTCCTCCGTGGCAGCGGCCCTGGAGAGCCCGTGCTGCCTCGCGGCGAGGACGGCTCCTAGACCGGAACACCCGCCCGTAGGATGGAAACTAGACGGCCGGACACCGGTATTTGGCATGATGAGCGGCGGGAGAAAGTATGAGCACTGATGTGGACACGGATGCCTTTGTCTCAGGGCTCGATTATCCGATGTATATCGTCACGGCGGCTTCGACCGAAGGCGGCGATACGTCGCTGTCCGGTTGCCTGGTCGGATTTGCCACCCAGTGCAGCATCAGCCCCGTCAGGTTCATGGTGTGCATTTCAAAGCAGAACCGCACCTACCGTGTGGCCCGGAACGCCAACGTGCTCGGCGTTCATGTTCCAGGTTCCGGCCAACGGGAGCTCGCTGCCCTGTTCGGAGAAAATACCGGCGACGAGGTGGACAAGTTCGGCTCCTGCAATTGGCGGGAGGGAGCAGGCGGCGTTCCCGTCCTGACCGACTGTCCCCGCCGAATGATCGCGGACGTCCTGGACCGGTTTGATCTGGGCGACCATGTGGGCTTCCTGCTGGCCCCTTCCCAGATAGAGGCTGATCCGGGAACAGAGCCCTTGCAGTTCTCCCAGGTGCTGGATCTGGACGCCGGGCATTCGGCCTGAGCTTCCCTGATACCGGACGCGCCGACGCAGAGACCAAATACTGTCAGTAGCGGGACGTAAATTGGGAGCATGAGCACGAACAACACACCCAGCACCGGATCACTGCAACGCGGCAGCGCAACCATAGCCGCCCAGCATCCTCAGCGGGGCCGGCGTTACAGCATCGAAGAGCTTGAAGCCCTGGCGCATGAGGGGAACGCCTGGGCCATGGGCAAAGTAGACGAATGGGAACAGCGGTTCGCCAACGACTATGCCGGAGACCTCTCGGACACGTGTCCGGATGAAGATTGCGAGCACTTCGGAGAATCGGTCAACGTCCTCTATGGCGAGCGCGGCACGGTCCTTGAGGTGGACCACGGCACCTGGAGCCATTACCCGGCGATAGCCAAGGCTTCCTGACCAGACGGACACCAGGTCCCGCGGGAGCGGGGCCTTAGGCCGGCGGCCCAGTGCCGCGGCCACTGCAGTCAGGGTGTTGCGTCGCCCGTTCCCTCCGAAGCCGGGGGCAACGTGTCCTCCAGGTCCTCGTCGATCTCGGACCCGGGTTCAATGACGACGCCGTCTTCGCGCTGGTCAATCTCGGGATCCAGTTCCGGTTTATCTTCGCTCACAATCCGCCTCCTTGACCCCCTCCGCCCACTATAAGCCGGACCCGCTGATCTTCAGGGCGAAACCGTGAAACCCTGAACAGATCAAACCCTCTGCTAGCTCCCCAGCATGAGTGTGTCCCAGCCGCCTTGGCCGATGGTGCTGCGCCGGTTGACCTGGTTCGGCGAGACCGGGTAATGATGCAGGTTCCCGTACCTATCCCGCGCCAGAATGCCCGGCCTGCTATTCCCCAGATGATTGTTCATGGAAGACAGATGGTGCATGGTGTTCCAGCCGGACGCGCCGATGATCCTGCGGTATTCGGAAACGAACCGTGCGTTGCCGTGGGTGCGGTACAGCTTCAGCTGGCCTTGCGGGGTCTTGGCGACCAGGTCCATCCTGCCGTCGTAGTCGAAGTCCAGCGCGAATATTTCCAGGTTCGCCCAGCCCGAGGCGCCGATCTGCAAGCGGGAGCCGTGCCGTTCACCGTAAGGATTGTTGTAGTAATAGAGCCTGCCGTTCGACTCGTTCTTGGCAACCATTCCCGGGTATACGTCCCCCTGTTTCCAATCGGTCACCGTAATGTCGTAGTTGGCCCAGCCGGAGCTGCCCACGGTACGGGCCGCTGCCAGACCTCCTCGCGCCAGCCCGTAATGCACGGTCAGTTTCCCTGAGCTCCATCTGGCTATAACGTCCTGAATACCGTCAGCGTTCCAGTCGGCAACTTCAACTTCAAGCACGCCCTTGAACCCGGAGGCGATGTAGCTGCGCTTCCACAGGTCGCCGCCGAAGGCGGTGGGATAGTTGTACAGGTTTCCGGCGGAATCGACGGCGGCGACGTCGCCGTCTTTGAAGGACGCCATGTCAATGCCCGGGTGCGGCGGCAGTTCCGCACGTGTGCCGGGATAGCCGGCGATATTGGCAACGACGACGTACATGCCGTACCAGCCGGACTTGGTCGTCTTCATATAGCCGATGCCGATGTCCGTGGCGCTTGGGCTCAACATGCCTGCCTTGTGCGCGGGAGAGTTCATCCACCAGTCCACAATCTGCTGGGCGTTGTTGTTGATGCCGATGATTTCCGTGTACCAGTCGTAACCGTCGGGGAGGTGCTGGCTTCCGTAGCCGGGACGGTGGATCGTCGAGAGGCTGTACTTGTCCCTGTTGATGCGGTTGTTCTGCTCTTCCGCCCATTGCTGGGAGACGTTGCCGACGCTCTGGTTCCAGACCACCGGTGACAGTCCATGGCCGGCCCGTTCCTCGTTGATCAGGCGCAACACCTCTTTGACGAAGGGGTCGCTGGCCGACCGGGTCACTGCGGACGCAGGCCCCATCCCGGACAGGAGCATCATCAGCAGCACAGCCAAGGCAATGAATGGTTTAACAGTTTTTTGCACAAGTAGAAGCTTAGATGCTTACCTCCCCTGATGGAACGTTTTTTGAAAATCCTTTAACCATATTTCTTCCCTCGGTCAAGGATGACGCTCCGGCGTGTCCGCTTTTAGTCCCGAAATTCGGTCCAGAAGTAAGACGGCCACGGCCGCCAACATTGCCGCGGCGAAGAAGACAGGCGCGGCCGAGGGCAGTTCCGTCCAGGACGGAACCCCGCCGCCCAGCACTGTCATCATCAAAATGAACGCGAAAGCAGCACCCAGCAGTGCTCCGGCTCCGGCAACCGCCGCCCTGAGCCACAGCCTGCCCTGCAACCGGCGCCCGCTGATGAGAAGAGCCGTGATTGATACGATGCTGGCCGTGATCCCTATGAAAGCCCCGGCAATGGCGCCGAGCATCAGGGCAAACTGCCCCATGTCCACGCCACCGGCGCGACCCGTTGCCGGTGCATTGGCGAACGCAAACAAGGCTGTGGGCACGAACCCGTAGAACGCACCGACGATGGCGCCGACGACTGTCCCGCCGATGACCAGAATGACGCCGACCGGCACAGATTTCATGGGCCTGCTCCTGCTCCCCCACTTGCCCCGGGATCCACTCTCCCGGGCACTGCAGGACGGTGCGCGTCCATCATCGTTTCATTCTTCCCCTCGATGGGCCTCCGGGGAAGCCGCATCGGCCGCATCGCATGGAGACCATCAGGACGTCCGCACAGCAGGGACTGCCAAAAACGAAAAGAGGCTTCGCTTCCTAACCTTCAGGAACCGAAGCCTCTCGTGCTGGAGCCCCCTGCCGGATTCGAACCGGCGACCCCCTGTTTACAAGACAGGTGCTCTGGCCAACTGAGCTAAGGAGGCGCGCTGGCTTCACAGCCAACTGTGCTGGAAATTCCAGCTAGATAAGGTTAGCCCAGTTGGGCGCTCCGCGCGAAACGCAAAGCATCCAACCGGGCGTCCCCCTCGGAATGTGAACTAGGAGCGGGCGTCGATGATCGGCTGGGCGAACTCAACGAAGTCGCCGGTGTTATCCCAGACCTGGCCGTCGACGTAAACAGCAGGTGTTCCGCCGACGCCATCAGCGCGGGCCAGGGCATCGGCGTAAGCGGCGTAGGGGCGGTAGGTCCCGTCCTGGATACAGCTTTCTGCACCTTCGGCGCCGGCCTCGGCAGCAGTGGCCGCGAGCTCATCGCTGGAGAGACCGGTGGGTACCTGCTTTTCGAAGAGCAGTTCCATGAAGGAGAGGTAGTTCTCCGGCGAAGACTCGGCCACGCAAGCCAGGGCGTTGGCGCCGCGGGACGAGTAGTTCCCGGTAGCCGGCTGGTCGAGAAACGCCACAGCGCGGTATTCAACCGTGGCGTCGCCGTTGTCCAGCCATTCCTTCAGCTGATCGCTGTAGGTCGCTTCGAACGTGGCGCAGTGACTGCAGGCGGCATCCACGTAAATCACGATCTGAGCCGGCTCACCCGCGGGGGCCTCGGCGATGCCGCTGGGCACGGCCGGCGGCTCCGCCTCGGCGTCGATACTGTTCACGTCCACAGTGGTCTGGGTGGTCGGCTCCAGTTCGGTGCTGGACGTCAGCGTGATGCCGCCGTATTCGTTGCCGTTAGCCGGAGTGGGACCGGCATCCGGGAAGTCCCCGCGCTGGTTGGTGGCCACGATGATGGCAACAATGGCGACGATCGCGACAACAGCTCCGATAACACCCCAGCGGACCAGCAGCGAATTGCGCTTTTCCTTGCGTTGCTGCGTTTCACGCATTTGACGGGCCTTTTCACGCGCCTCGGCGGTACGCTCGGCCTTGCTGGGCCTGGGGGTGTTCTGGGATGCCATATGTCCTCAAGTCTTTCGGCTTTGCTGGCGGCCACGTCCGGCCGTCCGAACAAAAGCTTAGTTGAAACTACAATATTCGCGGTGCTCTCGTGGTGCAGCTCACCGCACTTACATTCATTATTAACGCACCGGGACTGCCGGATGGTTCCTGTCTTATAGAGTCAATATCAGGATTCACTACGGTCAGGAGAGTCACATGGCGGAAACCAAGGCGAACAATTCTGGCGCGACGGACGGATCCGGCTTTGGAGACTATGACTTCATCGTAGTCTCCAACCGGTTACCGGTAGACCGCGTTACAGGCGAGGACGGCGACAATAGCTGGCGCCGATCGCCGGGAGGCTTGGTCACCGCCCTCGCACCGGTGATGGCAAAAACGGAGGGGGCCTGGATCGGCTGGCACGGTGCCGCGGATGAAGTCTTAAAGCCCTTCGACCACGACAATATGCGTCTGGTGCCGGTTGAGCTCAGTGCCGATGATGTGGAGCTGTATTACGAGGGATTCTCCAACGCAACGCTCTGGCCGCTCTATCACGACGTCATCGCCCCGCCGGAGTTCCACCGCACCTGGTGGGAGGTTTACAAGGCAGTCAACCGGCGCTTCGCCGAGGCCACTGCCGACTCCGCGGCGGAAGGAGCCACCGTTTGGGTCCAGGATTACCAGCTGCAACTGGTCCCCAAACTGCTGCGCGAACTGCGGCCAGACCTGAAAATCGGATTCTTCAACCACATCCCGTTCCCGCCGCTGGAGATATTTGCCCAGCTGCCCTGGCGCCGCCAGGTGATCGAGGGGCTGCTGGGGGCGGATCTGGTGGGCTTCCAGCGTCCCAGCGACTCAAGCAACTTCCTGCGCTGCGTCCGGCGTTTCAGCGGACACACGATCAAGTCCCAGCATGTGAACATCAGGACCGACGACGGCGACAGGATCTGCCGGGCCGGTGCCTTCCCGATCTCGATCGACGTGGATCAGATCAACCAGCTGGCCCAGAGCCCCGAAGTCATCGAACGGGCCAGGCAGATCCGCGAGGAGCTGGGCAACCCCAAGACGGTACTGCTGGGCGTAGACCGGCTGGACTACACCAAGGGCATCCAGCACCGGATCAAGGCGTATGGCGAACTGCTTGAAGACGGCAGAGTCACCGTGGAGGACGCGGCCCTGATCCAGGTCGCCAGTCCCAGCCGCGAGCGCGTCGAATCCTACCGGCTGCTGCGCGAGGAGATCGAGGGCGCGGTGGGCCGGATCAACGGCACCTACGACACCCTGAGCAACACCGCGATCCGCTACCTGCACCACAGCTACCCCAAGGAAGAGATGGTGGCGCTCTACCTCGCCGCGGACGTCATGCTGGTCACCGCGCTGCGGGACGGAATGAACCTGGTGGCCAAGGAATACGTGGCCTCCCGGACCGGCGTCAACGGTGCCCTGGTGCTCAGCGAGTTCGCCGGCGCCGCCGACCACCTGAAACAAGCCATCCTGGTGAACCCGCACGATATCGACGGGCTCAAGGACGCGATCATGCGCGCCGTCGAAATCGCCCCCGGCGAGTCCACCCGCCGGATGCGTGTCATGCGCCGCCAGATTCTGCAGAACGACGTCGAGCAATGGTCCCAGAGTTTCCTCCGCGCCCTCGATGGGGAAACGCTGGGCAAGACACCGAGGAGCGGCGATGAATAAGGATGATGCGGCAATGCATGAGAACCGTGCCGCGGTGAATGAGAAGAGCGTGGAGCTGGACCCGGCTTTGCTCCGTGCGCTGGAGAAAATCAGCAGCACGCCGCGGCTGCTCGTAGCGCTGGATTTCGACGGCACATTGGCGCCGATTGTCGCCCGCGCCGAAGACGCCCGGGCGCTGCCGGCCGCCGCTGCCGCCGTCAAGGAACTGCTCGAACTACCCGAAACAACGACGGCGTTCATTTCCGGCCGCGCTCTCGAGAGTCTGCGGCTGGTCGCCTCGCCGGACGATAGAACCCTGCTCATCGGTTCGCACGGCGCCGAAGTCTTCACCGGACCCGGCAGCCCCGCCCTGACCTTGGACCAGGCGCAGGCGTTGGCGCTGCGCCGGGCCACCGCGGTGGTCGAAAAGGTGGTCGCTGCCCACCCGGGAACGAGGCTGGAAGCCAAGCCGGCCGGCGTCGTACTCCATACCCGCACCGCGGAAGATTCGGTGGCCGAAGCGGCCACCGAGGAAGCACGCCGCCAGCTGTCGGCCATCGAGGGACTGCATCTGACGGACGGCAAGCGGGTGCTCGAGACCTCGGTCCTGAGCTCGGACAAAGGGCAGGGCCTGGAACTCCTGCGCGCGTTTACTGAGGCTACCGCGGTGTTCTTCGCGGGCGACGACGTCACGGATGAGGACGCCATCAAGGCCCTGCAGCCGCAGGATCTTGGCGTCAAGATCGGCCCCGGGGGCTCCGGGGCGGCCTTCCGGGTGGACTCCCCGGCCGCTTTTGCCCAAGTGCTCGAAACCTTGGCGGAACTGCGGCGGGCCGCACCGCAGGGCTGAACCGGCTTCCCCACAGAACTTACCGGACGCCCAGTACCTAGCCGCAGCAAGGAATTTGCCTCCGCATGCAATACTTGTTTCCGTGAGCCAGCTCACCTAACTGAATATCAACCCATCACAACGGATCGTCGGGCACGTACCTGCCCGTGAAGGGAAACACCATGGCAACGGTAACGTTCGATAATGCTACGCGCTTGTACCCGGGCACGGAGAAGCCCGCCGTAGACAAGCTTGACCTGGAGATCGCGGACGGCGAATTCCTCGTCCTTGTCGGCCCCTCCGGCTGCGGAAAGTCCACCTCCCTGCGGATGCTGGCAGGCCTGGAAGATGTGAACTCCGGACGGATCCTGATCGGCGACCGCGATGTCACCGATGTTCCGCCGAAGGACCGGGACATTGCAATGGTGTTCCAGAACTACGCCCTCTACCCGCACATGTCCGTGGCCGAGAACATGGGCTTCGCGCTCAAGATCGCCGGCATCGCCAAGGAGGAGCGCGCCCAGCGCGTCCGCGAGGCGGCCAAGCTGCTGGACCTCGAGGATTACCTGGACCGCAAGCCGAAGGCGCTCTCCGGCGGCCAGCGCCAGCGCGTTGCCATGGGCCGTGCGATTGTCCGTAATCCGCAGGTCTTCCTGATGGACGAGCCGCTCTCCAACCTGGATGCCAAGCTGCGCGTCCAGACCCGGACGCAGATCGCCTCGCTGACCCGGCGCCTCGGTGTCACCACCGTCTACGTCACCCACGACCAGGTCGAAGCGATGACCATGGGCGACCGCGTCGCCGTGCTCAAGGACGGCATCCTGCAGCAGGTGGACTCCCCGCGCAACCTCTACGACACTCCGGCCAACATCTTCGTGGCCGGGTTCATCGGCTCGCCGGCCATGAATCTGCTGGAACTGCCAGTGGCCGACGGCGGCGTCCAGTTCGGCGGAACGGTGTACCCCGTACCGCGCGACGTGCTCGGTTCGGCGCACGGCAGCACCGTCATGCTCGGCGTACGTCCGGAGGACCTGGAGCAGGCCCCGGACGGCCAGGGTCTGGCCGTTGAGATCGATGTGGTCGAGGAACTTGGCGCCGACGCCTATGTGTATGGCCATACCGAAGTCAATGGCAGCCGGCACGACATCACGGGCCGCGTGGACGGCCGCACGCCGCCGAAGGCCGGCACCACCGTGTATGTGCGCCCGAAGCAGGACCATGTGCACCTGTTCGACACCCAGACCGGCCTGCGCCTGGGCGGTAATGCGCCGGCGGCGCCTCATGCATCGCTGGCCGATCTGGACCGGCCGTTGGAGGCGGACAAGGCCTGAATTCCGACATCCCTTTCAACAGGCCGGTGCAGATGGACGCCAACTGGCACAACGAACCCACCGACTTCGGGCAGGTGGGCAAACTGCCCCGCCCGCACAATGGCGGAGCGGCCACGGTCCTGGGTTCGCTGAACATCACCTCGGCCACCACGGACGAGAGCCTGCTTGACCTGCCTTGGCATATCGCGTTGGAAGAGTGGCCGGCGAAAAACCTGGCCGCTCTTCCACGCGGTATTTCCCGGCATATTGTCCGGTTCGCGCATCTGAGCGGTTCCGTGATTGCCATCAAGGAAACCAGCGAGCATATCGCCCGGCACGAATACCATATGCTCCGCAAGCTCCAGCGGTTGGACGTGCCCTGCGTGGAACCGGTCGCCGTCATCAGTGGCAGGCACACCACGGACGGTGCGGAGCTGGATCCGGTGCTGGTCACCCGGCACCTGAAATTCTCGCTTCCCTACCGGGCGCTGTTTTCCCAGACCCTGCGCAGGGACACGCTGACCCGCCTGATCGATGCACAGGCCCTGCTGCTGGTCCGGCTGCATCTGGTCGGCTTCTACTGGGGCGACGTCTCCCTGTCCAACACCTTGTTCCGCCGGGATGCCGGCGCGTTCGCCGCCTATCTGGTGGATGCCGAGACGGGTGAGCTCTACCCGAAGCTGTCCAACGGCCAGCGCGAGTACGATCTGGAGATAGCCCGGGTCAACATCGCCGGCGAGCTGATGGATCTGCTTGAAGGCGGCTTGATTGAGGACAAGGTCGACCCGTTGGCCACCAGCGAGCGGATCATGGACAGCTACCGCAAGCTGTGGGCGGAACTGACCGAGAAGGAGTCCTTCGAGCTGGGCGACCGCTGGCGGGTCAATGCCCGTATCCGCCGGCTGAATGATCTCGGTTTCGATGTCGAAGAGTTCTCCATCAAAACAACGCCGGACGGGTCCCAGATCCAGCTCCAGCCCAAAGTCGTGGATGCCGGGCACCACCAGCGCCGGCTCATCCGCCTGACCGGACTGGACGTTCAGGAAAATCAGGCGCGGCGGCTGCTCAATGACCTGGACGGCTACCGCGCAGACAACAATCCGGATCTGGACGAGGAAATCAGCGCCCACGCGTGGGTCCGCCACGTCTTCGAGCCGGTGGTGCGAGCCATTCCGCGCGAACTGGCGGGCAAACTGGAACCGGCCGAGGTGGTCCACCAGGTGCTCGAGCACCGCTGGTACATCTCCGAGAGCCAGCGCCGCAATGTGCCGCTGGCGGAAGCAGTCCAGGCTTATATCGACGACGTGTTGCGCCACCGCCGGGACGAAGCGGCGATTTTACTCAACCCCGACGACAAGACCGCGAGGCTGCTCGCCGAGAACTCACTCGACAACGAGAACGACAACGACGACGAGTAGGACCCGCGAGGGAACCTCCGGAGTTGTGTAAGGCCCCTGGACCACGCACTGATCAGTGCAGGGCTGGCGCCAGGCTTTACCTGGCCAGGCTGAAGACGGCCACCAGGAAGTCCGAGGACGGTGTGAAGGGACGCAGGTCCCAGGTCCCGAACTTGTGGTCGGCGGCCAGGCCGGCTCCGGATGCGTCTGCCATGAACTGGTCGAAGTCGTATCCCCTGCCGGCGCCGAACCCGGTCACGAGCCGGCCTTCCGGTGCCAGGTGCCGCGCCATTCTCGCCAGGACTTCCGGCGCCGTACCGGGAGCCAGGAACGTGAGCACGTTGCCCGCACAAACGATCAGGTCGAAGGCCTCGGCAACCCCCTGTGAAGGCAGGTCCAGCTCGGCCAGGTCTCCGACGAACCAGTTGACGTCCGGGTGGTCGCGCCGCGCGGCTTCAATCAGCTCCGGATCGACGTCGACACCCACCACTTGGTGGCCGCGGACCGCCAGCTCACCGCCCAGCCGGCCCGGACCGCAGCCGGCGTCCAAGATCCGGCTGCCCCGCTCTGCCATGGCATCGATCAGCCGGGCCTCGCCGTGAAGGTCGTTTCCTTGGGCTCGCATATTCTCGAAACGCTGGATGTACCAGGCCGAATGGCCCGGGTTCTCACGCTTCTGGGCTTCCCATAATGTCTCTTTACGCACAACCACAGCCTACGCCTCGATCCGTTCCGGCAATGCCTTGCCCGGGTTCAGCAGCCCCTTCGGGTCGAACAGTGCCTTGATCCCGCGCTGCAGCTCCAGCACTTCTTCCCGCTGTTCAAGCGGGAGCCAACGCACTTTGTACTGACCGACACCGTGTTCGCCGGTAATGGTGCCGCCCAGCGCAAGGCCCACCTCGATGGACTCATCCAGCGCGGCGTTAAGTACCGGAACCTTCTCCGCCTCTCCAGCCGACACCCAAAAGGTTGGATGGAGGTTCCCGTCGCCGGCATGCGCCACAACTTTGAGCCCGACTTCATGGTCAGCGGCTATCCGTTCGAGTTCGGCGATGTAGTGGACCAGCTGGGACCGAGGCACGGCAACGTCCTCGCCCACGCGGTAGACATCGTCCACTTCCGCACCTCGGCTGTGCCGGCGCAGCTCCACCAAACGGACGGCTTCCTCGCTGACTTCAGCGGTAACAGTGGCACCGAGACCCCGCAGTACCTGCCGGACGATCGTCGCTTCGGTCTCTGCTGCAAACCCGTCCGTTTGAATCAACAGCAGCGCACCGCCGCGCTGGCGCAGGTCGGATCCTTGTTCTGCATCCAGCTGGACCAGCGTGTTGCCGTCGAGCAACTCCATGATTGCCGGCTGCACACGCGCCTTACCGACTGCCAGCACGCCGGCCGCCGCCGTCGTCACTTCGGGGAAGAACGCGGCAATCGTCTGCACATCGGCAGGAAGGTAGCGCAGCCTCACTGTGGCCCCTACAACGACGCCGAGGGTGCCCTCGGAGCCTACGAACAGGCCCGTCAGGTCATAGCCCGCCACGCCCTTGAAGGACCGGCGCCCGGTCCGGATAAGTGTGCCGTCAGCAAGCACGACGTCGAGAGCCAGGACTGATTCACGCGTAACGCCGTACTTGGCGCAGCGCAGTCCTCCCGCGTTCGTCGCGACGTTGCCGCCGATCGTGGATGTCTTATAGCTGGCTGGATCGGGAGCGTACATCAACCCGTATTGGGCCACTGCAGTATTCAGATCGGCGTTGACGACGCCGGGCTCCACACGGGCGATTTCGTCCTCGGGGTGGATCTCGAGGATGCGGTCCATTCGTTCCAGGCTCAACACGAGGCAGCCGGTCGTGGCATGGGCGCCGCCGGACACACCTGTACCAGCGCCGCGGCAAACTACCGGCACGCTGTGCGTATGCGCCAACTTCATGACAGCCTGCACGTCTTCAACGCTTTGCGCCCACACAACAGCGATGGGTAATTTGTGTTCCATCACCGGGCCCTGGTCCAGGGCATGCGCGGCCAGTACGTCTTCCCGGACGCTCACCTGTTCTGCCGGCAGCGCTGCTTGCAGTGCGCTAATGATGGAGTCAGTCATTAGTTAGGGCCTTCCGAATCTCGTCGTTCGATATTTCCGGTCCAAAGACGCGGACTGTGCACGGCTGCGAACGCTGGCTAGAGCCAGCGGTCCTTGCCGTGTCGATTTCAGGGGAGCGCTACTTCAGCGAATGGCCCCCATGAACCTCGCATATTTGCTCAGCACGGACGGCCAGTCCTGCTGGTACTTTAGTCGGCGTTCCGCGCCATCGGCCGCTTGGTCCCAGTCCGAGTGCCTCAGCCGTACGACGGTACCCTGGCCCTCCGCCGTGAACCGGACTTCGAGTCTGGTGGCTGTTAAGGGCCCTGCTCCTGGATGCCAGGTGAGGGATAGAAGCCGGCCCGGCTCCCATTCAAGAATGTCGCCCCAGTTGCGGACCTCGTCCCGGTCCGATGTCTCTGTCAGGACTGTCTCTTCGAACTCAACGTGTGCCCCGTCGCCGAAGACGCTGTGGGTATCCACCGGCCACCAAAGGTGGATCAGGTCGGTGAAACCCTCAAAGGCCCGTTCCGGCGGGTGCGGGACCGTGACCTCAAAGGTAATCGGTTCCAAGACTTTGGAAGGCTGAGGTTCTTCAGCAGCGTGCGAGAACAGCGATGGGCTCATACCCCAAGCCTAACGGGGTCGACCTACCTCGTTCGCCGCTTAAATGGGTGAAGGGCTCCACCGTCATGGTGGAGCCCTTCACTTTCAAAAGATGTCCGGCGGTGACC
>NZ_JAODLR010000024.1 GCF_025960875.1 Crystallibacter permensis
ATCCATACCCACGATTCTTCCAGCCACCGATCCCGGAACCCGGTAATTCACCCGGCGTTTTAAACCACCGGCCGGCTAATGACCCACGCTCCTAGTGGCCAGAGACCCCAGAAGGTCGGAGGCCCCGGACCCCGGCAGCTCGCCCCAGCTGCCGGGGTCCGGTTATGTCAGTGGTTAGCGGAGTGCAAGCAGGAGGACCGGGACGGTGGCCCGGTCCTCCTGGCACAGCCTGACGCCGTGCTTCTTGTTGATCCTAATTAATGCTTGCCGTCGCGATCACGGTTACAAATGCGGACCGAGTCATCGCTACGAACCCAGCCTTCCTCATGGCTCTTGGTGTAGGCCACGTAGCGGCCGCAACGCAGATCGCGGAAATCGACGGTGAAGTCTTCCTCGTCGTCGTCCAGCCATACACGCTCCCTCTCAACGACATGTCCGTTGCGGACAAGGTAGACGGTTACCCGCTGGTCGCCTTCGTATTCTTCGCCGCTGACTTCGACGGCTCGTCTACCATCTCTCTCAATTTCCAGTTCAGCGTTGTCGTTGTCGCCGTGATGCCGGCGGTTGTCTTTCCGGTCGTCGTCGTGCCGCTTATCGTCGTCGTCGTGACCACGGCCGTCGCGGTTGTAGCCGCGCCGGTGCTCGCCGTCGCCGTCGCCGCGCCCGTCTCCGTCGTCCCAGCGATCACCGTTGCCGTTACGAGGACTGTCCGTCAAAGTAGCGGATCCGGAGTCTGCGCTGGCTGGTGCTGCAATTCCCAGTCCTGCAAGGAGTCCAAGCAACGTACCTGTGACCAAGGTAAACAGGCGCCACGTTATTGATGACTTTTTCATGATGACTTTTTACTTCCTGGATTTTGCCGGGCACAGCGAACCCCTCGGGCGTTCGCCTCGTTTCCCTAAAAACGGCACAGGCCCCCCGGCCGCGCATCCTCGCGTGCCGTTTCATGTTGTGCGAAGGCAGATCGCGGCATCACCCGGACCGGCTCGTTATCGTACACAGTTCCAGTCTGCTTCAACTGGTGAAGCCCTCCCCAAGGAGCTTGCCCCTCCACCGTGCTTCTGCGGTGTGTCTGTAACAGTAGGCCTGAGATAACGTGCCAACAACCCCTAAATTGGGTATTTACTTCAGCTGCTGGAGCGCCAGCATTAGCCGGACACTCCCGCAGATTGGGTACCTGTTCAAGTTTTAGCTGGCAGGCTCGTGGCGCGAGAACGCCAGCGTCTCTCCGCGCGCTCCGTCCATCCAGATGCTCTGGCAGGCGGCTGCCATTTCTTCGAGTCCTTCGACCACGGTCCCGAAGACGTTTCCCGGCACCCACCCCTGGTCCCCGTTGATCAGCAGGTTGTTGCGGCCGTAGAACAACGCCAGGTCGATGATTGCTTCCGGCGCCTGAACCCGGTCATCGTCCTTGTAGCCGTACGCAGGGGTATGGAGGATGTCCGCGTTGAAGGTGAAGTAGCACAGGTCTCCGGGGATCGGGGTGATTGTGGTGTTTTCCGGTCCGGGTTCCTGCCGCGCGAACGCCGGCAGGAGGTTGTAGATCTCATTGCGCGCGTACTTGCCGTGGAAGACCTGGCCGGACTGCGGCAGGGCGTCCCAAACCGCCGCAGCCGTCCGCGGAGCTTCCTCGTCAAGCAGTTTGGCAATGCAGGAGACCTGCCGCTGCTCCAGCGAAACCCTGATAAACCGCTCCACGTGATCCTCCTAGTTCGCTTTCCTGGCCGCCATAACAGCCAGATAACGGCGGCAGAAAAAATACACAAAAGATTTCCTCGAATTCTTAATGCGAGCGTAACCGATCATGCCCTACGATTGTCAACAATCAACCATTGCGAGGAGGGTCGGAAGGCGAAATGACTTCAATTGCCAGCTACGCAAGTGTCATTCCGGCGGGCCCGCTGGTGCTGAGCAAAATCGGCGTTGTCGCCCCGTATGACATGGCCTTGGACCACGAGATGGGGCGATGGGCCGAGAACCTCGCCGACCTGTATTTCGCGCGGTCGCCCTTCGAACCTGTGCAGGTAGGGATCGAGCAGGCCGAGCTCGTGAGCCGCCCCGACATCGTTGCGGAAACTGCCTGGCGGATCAGCGCAGTTTCACCGGACTGTTACATCTACGCCTGCACCTCCGGCAGCTTTATCCATGGCGTCCAGGGTGAACGCGAACTCGTTTCCGCCGTGCAGGGCTACGGCGTGCCCAACGTCCTCACGGTCTCTGGCGCCATTCTCAAGGCCCTGGCGGCACTGGACCTGCACAGCATCGCCGTCGCAACGCCCTACACGGCACCCGTCACCGAACGTTTCGTGACGTTTTTGAATGAGGGCGGGGTAGATGTCCGGCACGTCTCGATGCTGGGGCTGTCCGGCGAGATCTGGAAAGTGCCCTACTCCTATACCGCCGAACTGATTGTTTCCGCGGACCGGCCGGATGCCGAGGCGATCGTGGTGGCCTGTACCAATCTGCCCACCTACCACCTGATCGAACCGCTGGAGCGACTGCTCGGCAAGCCCATCATCACGGCCAACCAAGCGGTCATGTGGGCCGCCCTCCACCATCTTGGCCTCGCGCCCGTGGGACCCGGACAGCGGCTCCTGGCCGTCCACCCGACGGCACGGTAGAACTCGAATGAAAGAAAGCAGGTGCAGAACATGAACCGAGTGCCCACCATAGGACTGCTCTACCCCGGAGTCGGAGCCGAGGATGACTTCCCCCGGCTGGAACAACGCCTCGCCGGCCAGCTTCGGTTGCCGGTGGTCACGACGGCCGGCGGCGACGTGCTCCATACGGTGGACACCCTCCTGAGCGTGGGCAGTTCGGCAAATCTGCTCGAGGGCGCACGCCGGGTCGCCGCCTACCAGCCCGATGCGGTGATGTGGGCGTGCACCTCGGGCTCCTTTGTGTATGGCTGGACAGGGGCGCAGGAGCAGGCCCGCCGGATCGGCGATGACCTGGGGCTGCCGGCATCCTCGACCTCGCTGGCCTTTGCTCACGCGGTCAAGCACCTCGGGCTGTCCAGCGTGGCCATTGCCGCCAGCTACCCCGAAGACCTGGCCCGGCATTTCCGGCGCTTCCTCGCAGACGCAAGCATCGACGTCGTTCATCTGGGCAGCAGCGGGATAGCGACGGCGGGGGAGGTGGGCCTGATGGGCCTGAACGACATTGCCCGCATGGCCGCGGCCGCCGACCGCCCCGAAGCGGAGGCGGTCCTGATCCCGGACACCGCCATGCACTCGCTGGCCTGGCTCGACGAACTCGAGGACGCCGTCGGCAAGCCCGTGCTCACGGCCAACCAGGTCACCGTCTGGGAGGGGCTGCGCATCGCCGGCCTGCTGCGGAACTTCAGCGGCCTGGGCAGCCTGTTCCGCTCCACCGAAGCCATCCGAATTCCGGCAGGAAGCTGATCACCATGGCCACCGAAACAACGACGACGGCGCTCGCCGACTTCTCCGCGGCGGAACTCCTTCAGGGGTACAAGGCCAAGGAAATTTCGCCGGTCGAGGCCACCGAGGCGAGCCTGGCGCGCATCGAAGCGCACAACGCCGAATTCAACGCGTTCTGCCTGGTGGCGGAGGACGAGGCGCTGGCCGCGGCGCGGGGCTCGGAGGAGCGCTGGGCCGCGGGCACGCCGGCCGGACCGCTGGATGGCGTGCCGACCTCGATCAAGGATCTGCTGCTGACCAAGAGCTGGCCGACGCTGCGCGGTTCCAGGCTGATCAGCCCGGAACAGGAGTGGAATGAGGACGCCCCGGTGGTCGCCGCGATGCGCGCGGCCGGGGCGGTGTTCGTCGGCAAGACGACCACGCCGGAGTTCGGCTGGAAAGGCGTGACGGACAACCCGCTGACGGGGAACACCGGCAATCCGTGGGATGCGTCCAAGACCTGCGGGGGCTCGTCCGGGGGGTCGGCAACTGCGGTTGCGCTGGGGATGGGCGCGCTGTCGGTGGGGACCGACGGTGGCGGTTCGGTGCGCATTCCGGCGTCGTTCTCCGGGATTGTGGGCATGAAGCCGACCTACGGCACCATTCCGCTGTACCCGCCGACCCCGTACGGCACGCTGGCACACGCCGGGCCGATGACGAGGACGGTTCAGGACAGCGCCCTGCTGCTGGATGTGCTCGCAGGCTCCGACCCGCGGGACTGGTCCGCACTGGCGCCGCCCCGGCAGTCCTTCACCGAAGGGCTGCACGACGGCATCAAGGGGCTGCGGATCGCCTTCAGCCCGGATCTGGGTTTCGCTACCGTAGATCCGGAAGTGGCCCAGTCGGTGGCACGGGCGGTGGACCTGCTGGCCACGCTGGGCGCGGAGGTCGAGACCGCGGATCCGGGCATTCAGGATCCGATCAACGAGTACCACGTGCTGTGGTTTGCCGGGGCCGGCAAAGTCATCCGCGCTTACGATGAAGCGCGCTGGGGCGAGCTGGATCCGGGGCTGCTGGAGGTCTGCCGGCAGGGCCACGCGGTGACCGTTGACCAGTACCTGGATGCCAACGCCGTCCGGGCGAAGCTGGGCCAGCGGCTGGGCGCTTTCCACGAGCAGTATGACCTGCTGGTCACGCCGACCATGCCGATTCCAGCGTTCGACGTCGGCAGCGAAGTTCCGCCGGGATCCGGCCTGAAGCGCTGGGCCCAGTGGTCCCCGTTCACCTACCCGTTCAACATGACCCAGCAGCCGGCTATCAGCGTTCCGTGCGGTCTGACCGCCTCAAGGCTACCGGTGGGGCTGCAGATTGTCGGTCCGCGGCACGCCGACGCGCTGGTGCTCCGGGCTGCCGCGGCGTATGAGCAGGCGCGCGGGGAATTCGGGCGGCCGCCGGTGCTGGCTGCAGGGGAGCAGCGGGAGTAGCCGAATCTGAGGGCGGTTCAGGCTGCGGAGCGCTCAGGCTGCGGAGTGTTCAGGCGCTGGCCGGCGCCGGGACTGCTGCGGCGTCGGGCTTGGAAACGGCGTCCGGCGTAGCCGCCGCTCCGGCTGGTGTCTTCCCATCGCGGCTTGGTGTCTGTCCGTTAGTCGAAGGCGCCTCGGCTTCGGCGTCCGGGGCTGTCACGTCTGCTTCCTGCAGCCGGAGCATTTCCTCCATGGACTCGGTGAGGTCCGCCGTCGCCGTTTCCATGTGGTTCACGATGGCGGCATGCAGGCCCTCGGCATCCTTGGCAACGAGCAGGTCGATCATCTGCTGGTGCTCCTCGACCAGCATGTCGATCCGGCGGTAGGAGATCTTGACGTGGACCATGCAGATGCGGGATTCAGCCGCCAAGGTGACGAACATTCGTGAGAGACGCGAATTACCCGAGGCCGCCACGAGTGCTTCGTGGAACTTCAAATCCAGTTCGGCGACCTTGCTCCAGTCCCGCGCGGCTACGGCGTCCGGTAGTTTCCGGACCAAGGCGGCCAGCTTCCGTGCGGCCTGCCTGACGGCCTTGTCGCCGGCTCCGATGATTTCGGACGCGGCCGCCGTTTCAACAGCACGCCGGGCAACGTAGATCTCATGGACATCTTTCGGCGTGAGCTCCAGGACAAAGACTCCGCGGTTCCGGTGGCCCACAAGCAGGCCCTCCTGGCTCAGCCGCTGGAGTGCCTCGCGCACAGGCCCGCGGGACACCTTGAGCTTCGCAGCGATGGCCGCCTCGGTAACCTGTTCGCCCAGCTCAAAGGAGCCATTGATAATGCGGTTCCGCAGCCGGTTGGCGATCAGCACAGCGGTGGGACGCTCTTCCAGCGCCGCCAGATCGTCAAGCCCAGGCATGCCGGGAGCCCTCCGTCGATTGTTGACTATTCGCTACTGTCATCACGATCATTCTAGGTCGTCAGGCTTGGCGAATGTGGATTGTCAACAATCAATAACGCTACTGGCCCGGATTCCGGCGCTCCTTGAGCTGCCTGAGCTCCTCTTCAGCGCCCATTCTGGTCTCCAGTTCCTCGAATGCCTGCAGGACCTGCGGCGAATTCGGGTCCGACCATGACAGTTCTTCGTAAGCCGCGGCCTGGGCCTGCATCCGGCGGGCCTCCTGTTCCGCTTCCCGCGCGGAGGCGTTCGCGGCAGCGGCCTGCTGGCCGGACGCGGTCAGGGTTTCGCGCATCCCCAGGGCGGCCTGCGCCGCGTTATGGTCTGCCTTGAGGGACTGGTAGCGCAATCTGGAGTCCTCGATCCCGTGCTCCAGCCGCACTAAAGTCTGTTCGAGCCCGCGCACTTGAGCGTCCAGTTGCTGACGCTGTGCCGTCAGGGTCTCCAGCCGTTTGCCCACGGTGATGCTCCGCTGCAGGGCCTGCCGCGCGCCGTCGTCGTTCCCTGCCTGTACTGCCTCTTCGGCGGAGCGGTTGAGCGAAGCCACCTCCGTGGCGGCCTGCTCGGCCAGCAGCTCGACGCGCCGGCGGTTCGCAGCGACGTCCGCAACGCTGCGGCGGGCCTGGTCCAGCAGGTCCAGCTGATGCTGGTGGGCGCCATCGAGGGAGCTGATGGGGTTTTCGGGCTCCTGGCTGGCAGCCGACCGTTTGGCCTTGATGATGCGGGAAAGGCGTCGTCCGATCGACATGGCAGGATCCTTAGCAGTGAGGGGAGCGGGACAGGGTCAGGCCGTGGTCACGGGAGCTGCCGCGAGCCGTAGGCCGTGTTCCACGTCCGCAGGGCATCCACTTCCATCGCCAGATGCGTACTGACGCGCTCGATCTGCGAAGTGCTGACGGTGTGCCCGTTCTGCAGCAGTGACTGGCGCAGCTCCGCGGACAATCCCGAAAGCCGTTCGACCTGCTCGGCGAGCCCCGGCACCAGGGTCTTGCGCAGCTGCGGATTCGGTTCACGCTGGGCCAAGTGCAACTGCTCGTCCAAGGCACGTTCCGCGCGGGCAAGGTTGGCAGCTACCGCCGGCAGATCGCCCAGCGGCCGGCCCTGGCCATCGGCAGCAGCCAGCGAGCGGATGGTTGCTTCGGAGGAGCGCTCCAGCTGCATTCTCAGCCGCGCCAGTTTGCGACCGGCATCGTCCGCGGTGACGGACCGGACGGCCATGCTGCCCTTCCGCACCCCGCGCTGCACTACGCCGGAACGCCGGATCCGGCGCACCACCAGCCAGCACGTGACGGCGAAAGCCAGCCCCATGGCAACTACCACGGCGCCGCCAATCAGCAGGATCTGCGGCACTACCTCGGTCACAAATTCGGTGGCACTGGGGTCAACGGTGGTTGGGAGCATAACAACCATTCTGCCTCCCCGGGTCTGCTTCTTGCTAGTGGAGTGCCCCGGGCAACGAAAAACGGAGCCGGTCTCTTCGTGAGAAGAAACCGGCTCCGTTTGGAAATCAGTGTGCGGCGTTAGCCGCAGCCACCTTTAGAGGGCGCGGATGTTCGCTGCCTGCAGGCCCTTGGGGCCCTGGGTGGTCTCGAACTCGACCTTCTGCTCTTCGCGCAGTTCGCGGTAGCCACCATTGGCTTCGATAGCCGAGTAGTGAGCGAAAACGTCGGCAGAGCCGTCGTCCGGAGCGATGAAGCCGAAGCCCTTTTCGGAATTAAACCATTTCACAGTTCCTGTTGCCATTTTTGTACTCCTCTAGAGCCTTGAATGAGATCCCGCTTTTCGGGACCCCTCGCAGCGGTGTTCTTTACGGCCGTTCAGAGAAGCACAAGTCACTCCGGCGGAGAAACTTGTTGCTAAAAATCAAATGCGCAACACAACAACTACAGGTATAACTGTACAGGATGTTTTGGGTAGTCAATTACCACTGCTTTGAGCAGTCGTTCGAGTGCAGCTCTTCCGGTACGGCGAGAGCTTCCAAGAGCCCCCAAGCGTCCGCGGGTAGTGGCGTGCAGTTACGCGCGCATTCAGCCCGCGTTCAGTTTCGCCGGTTACAATGAAACGTATCTGCAGGGCACACGCCCATTTATCACACGGCTGGGAAGTCGGACTCAATCCCCCTGAAGGCCGTATGAGCATAACAACGTCACCAGGTAATACCCGCACAACCCGCGGAACATCTGCCTCGAGCAGCTATTCGAATCTGATCAAGACGATCCGCGAAGCCGGCCTCCTGCGCCGCCGCACTTCTTTTTACATCACTCTTTTCGTCGCCCTCTGCCTGGGGCTGGCGGGCGCCGCCACTGGTTTCGTACTGCTGGGCGACAGCTGGTTCCAGCTGATCATTGCCGGCGTGCTGGGCATCTTGTTCACGCAGCTTGCTTTCATCGCGCATGAGGCCTCGCACCGGCAGGTGTTCGAATCCGGCCCCGCGAATGACCGTGCCGGCCGCGTCCTGGCCAACGCGTTTGTGGGCATCAGCTACCAGTGGTGGATGAACAAGCACAACCGCCACCACGCCAACCCCAACACGTTGGGCAAGGATCCGGACATTGAGCAGGACACTATTTCGTTCCTGCCGGAACAGGTCGCAGAACGCAAGGGCTTCATGGCCTGGATGACCCGCCGCCAAGGGTACCTGTTCTTCCCGCTGCTCACGCTGGAGGGTCTGAACCTCCACGCCACGTCCATCAAGTACCTGTTCTCGCGCCAGACGGTCAAGGGCCGCAAGCGCGAACTGAGCATGGTCTTTGCCCGGCTGGCCCTGTACATCGCGGCCATCTTCTACTTCCTGCCGCTTGGCATGGCCTTCGCCTTCATCGGTGTCCAGTTGGCCGTCTTCGGCGTCTACATGGGTGCGTCCTTCGCGCCGAACCACAAGGGCATGCCGCTGATCCCGAAGGACTCCAAGGTGGACTTCCTCAGCCGCCAGGTCCTGACAAGCCGTAACATCATCGGCCGCACCCCGTTGGGCAACCGTTTTGTGAACGGACTTATGGGCGGGCTGAATTACCAGGTGGAGCACCACCTCTTCCCGAGCATGCCGCGGCCCAACCTGGCGCACGCCAGCGAGATCGTCCGCGAATACTGCGCCACGCACAAGATCCCCTACACGGAGACCACGCTGCCCAAGTCGTACGGCATCGTCGTCAACTACCTGAACAAGGTGGGCCTCTCGGCGCGGGATCCGTTCGACTGCCCGATGGTCAACACGTACCGCCCGCGGTAACCTCCAAACCACTCAAACGACGACGGCGGTGCCTGGCTGGCGCCGCCGCTTCGGCTTAAACGCGGCTCATGACGACGGCGGCTGCGCGCCCTTGGCAGCTGCTTCGGCCGGCGTGTCCAGCGGATGGGCGATTTCATCCTGCGGCATCCGGGCAATGAGGATGGCGGCGATGGCGAGCACGGGTGACGCCACGGCAACCACCACGTAGATCAGCCAGATCGGAACTACTTCAGCGACCGGGCCGGCGAGAGCCATCGACACCGGCATCAGCGCCAGCGAGACAAAGAAGTCCAGGCTGGAGACGCGGCCGAGCAGATGTGGCGGGACCCGGCGCTGCAGGAGCGTTCCCCAGATCACCTGCGCCACGGCCCAGGTGAAACCGCAGGTGGCAAGCGCTGCGGCCATGAGCCAGAAGCTGTTGGTCAGGCCGAGAATGCCCATCGGCACGGTCCCGAAACCCCACAGCAGCATCATCAGGGTCAGGTAGCGCCTGGGCAGCCGGAAGCTGGAAACGGTCAGGGCGCCGGCCGCGCCGCCGATGCCGAACATCGCCAGCATGAATCCGAACGTTGCCGCCCCGCCGCCGAGCTGTTGCCGGATGGCGAAGGGCAGCAGCACCTCCAGCGGGCCCATCAGCAGCAGCAACAAAACAACGGCGTACAGCAGCGTCCACAGCAGCCACGGCGTGCGGACGGTGTAGGCAACTCCCTCGCGCAGGTCCGCCCACACAGAGGGTCGGGCGGGCGCGGAAGGTTCGCCGCCGTTATCCGAGCGCAGACGCAGCAGGATGCTGAACGCGATGGTGTGGGCGGCGGCGATGAGGGCCGCTGTTAGCCCTGGGCTGGTTGCTGCGATCACCATGCCCGCGACCGCCGGGCCGGCTGCCTGCTGCAGCACCGGCCGGATGGTGCCCTCCATGCCGTTGGCCGCGAGGAGCTCCTCGGATGGCAGGATGCGCGGCAGGATGGCGGAGTACGCCGGGAAGAAGAAAGCCGACGCGATGCCCAGCATCGTAGCGGCGGCCGCCACCTGCCACAGCTGCAGTCGCCCGGTCAGGGCCAGGAGCGTGACGGAGGCCAAGGCCAGCAGGTTGAGCGCCTCCACGCTGATCAGGATCAGCCTGCGGGGGAGCCGATCTGCGGCAATGCCGCCCAGCAGGACAAAAGACACCAACCCGAGGCCGGCCAGCGCGGCCACGAGCGACAGCTCAGCCGGGCCGCCGCCGAGGGCGATGACCTGGTAGACCATGGTCACGGCCCACATGCCGCTGCCGAAGATGGAGATGGACAGAGCCGTAATCAGGATCCTGAAGTCGCGCCGGCCCAGCGGCCTCAAGGCCCGGAGCCTTCCGGTCCCGGGCCGCCGCGCAACAGTACTCGCGGGCTGTTTCTGTGCGGAAGGCTTCTTCATGGCAGCTGTCGGTTCCTGCGCGGCCGATGACTTTGCCGTTCGGCAACGATCGGCCGCGCAGTTTTACTGTCCGCTTGCAACGCCGCCGCGTCAAGGGGGAAGCGTCGCCCTTGAGATCCTTTCCATTTGTTGGCCGGAGCTCCGAAACCCTACATTTGGGTGAAGGCCGCGGTGGCCGGATCCGCCCCGATCCTGTTGCCGGCTTCCAGCGCCGTGATGGCGCTGACCTCGTCCGGGGCAAGCGTCAGCTGGGCCGAAGCGAGGTTCTCTGCCATGCGCTCCGGGCTCACGGTCTTGGGGATGACGATATTGCCCTGTGCCAGATGCCAGGCCAGGACAATCTGCGCCGGCGTCGCGTTGTGCTTGGCTGCCAAGCCGGTGACCGTAGCGTGGTTGAGGTCCGCGCCTTGTCCCAGCGGGCTGTAGGCCTCGATGGCGATGCCGTGCTTGCGGCTCAGCTCCACAGTCTCCGCCTGCTGCAGTGTCGGGTGGATTTCGATCTGGTTGACGGCCGGGACAAGGTCCGCTGCCGCGAGCAGAGTCTCCAGATGCTCCGGGAGGAAGTTCGAGACGCCGACGGCGCGGGCGCCGCCGTCGGCCTGGATCTTCTCCAGTTCCTTCCAGACCTGGACATAGAGGTTCTGTGCCGGGACCGGCCAGTGGACCAGATACAGATCCACGTAGTCCAGGCCGAGCTCGCGCAGGCTGTTATCGAACGCCTTGCGCGCCATGGACTGCTCGCCGTTTCGCAGCTTAGTGGTGATGAACAGGTCCTCGCGGATAATGCCGCTGGCCTTGAGTGCGGCGCCGACACCGGACTCGTTGCGGTAGGCCGCAGCCGTGTCGATATGGCGGTAGCCCGCTTCAAGGGCTGCTTCGACGGCGCGCTGGGTTTCGGCCGGCGGCACCTGGAAGACGCCGAAGCCAAGCTGCGGAATGGAGACGGAGTTGTTCAGTTCGATCGCGGGCACAGCGGCCATGGTGGTTTCCTTCGCGGTAGATGGACAGGCTTTGTCGCGGGCTACTTCTTGGGTACGTGGACGCCGAAGACCCGCAGTTCGGCCAAATGCTGCGCGTCCTGGTCCTCGATGGTGATGTCCACGATGTTGTTGCGGCCGTAGCGGGTGCGCTCGACGCCGGTGGCGATCAGTTTGGAACCGGCCGCTCCCGGTGCGATGTAGGTGATTTCCGCCTGACGGGAAACGGAGGGGTGTCCAAGGGATTCACAGACAAACGCGAAAACAGTGTCGCCCAGGGTAAACAGATAGCCGCCATGCAGGATGCCGTGGCCGTTGAGCATGCTGTCCTGCACCGCCATGGACATGACCACGCGGCCGGCTTCGGCTTCCACCACTTCGATGCCCAGGTGCTGCGAGGACTTATCGAAGGAGTAGAGGTGGCGGATCCGGTCTTCGACTGTCTCGTAATCTTTGGCTGCGGGCGTGGTCACAGTTTCCTCCATGACAGTGGCGTGGGTCTCGAAGTCAACCGTATCGGAGAGACAGCTCGATGGAGGACGCCTGCAAGAAGTCAGTCGTCGCTGGAGAGGATCTGCCGATGTGCGCTGAGCAGGTCTACGCCAGGACGGTAGGCCACGTAATTCTCCGCTGCGTCGAGCACTTCGACGATGTGGGCCCGGTCTGCGCCGACGAGTCCGACGCCGAGCACGGCGCGCCGGTGCAGGTTGTGATGGTCGACTTCGGCGATGGAAACGTCGAAGCGTTTGCGCACCTCGGCGATGACCGGCCGGACCACAGAGCGTTTCTCCTTGAGGGAATGGACGTCTCCCAGGAGCAGGTCCAATTCAATCCAGCCGATCCACATATATCCATGGTGCCTTGGCCCGGATCATTTGTCGCCGGTACCTGCGGGGGCTGCATAGGGAGCGGTCCCGCGGCGGACTCAGTTCAGGTGCCGGTCGAGGAACGCCAGGGAGCGGTTCCAGGCGTCCATTGCGGCGGCTTCGTTATACGCCTTCGGGTTGCGGTCGTTGAAGAAGGCGTGGCCGGCGTTGGGGTAGACGACCGAACGGAAACTGAGTCCGGCTTCCTGCAGGCCGGCCTCGACCTGCGGCAGTTTTTCGATCAGCCGCGTATCGCGCTCGCCGTAGAAGGCAAGCACCGGGCAGCCGATATTGCGAAACTCGTCTACCGTGAAGTCCGCGTGGCCGTAGAACGGTACTGCGGCCTTCAACTCCGGTTCGTGGACCGCCAGCGACCACGCGTAGGTGCCGCCGAAGCTGAAACCGGTCACGGCGATGCGTCCGGCTACGGCGTCGTTGCCCTTCAAGTAGTCGAAGCAGCGCTTCGCGTTGGCGATGATGCCCGCGGCTGTCTTTTTCGATCGCAGCGGAGCCAGGAAGGGGCGTATCCGGGGTTGCGTGGCGCTGCGCTTTTCCGGATGCGCCATCGCCTCGCCCAGTTGGGCCGCCACGTCGACGTCCAAGCCCGTACTCGAGAGCAGATCGGGGGCGATGACAAAGTAGCCTTCGGCGGCGAAGCGGTCGGCTACGTCTTTAACGTGGTCGTTCAGGCCCCACACTTCGTGGATGACGATGAGTCCGCCCTTGACGTCCGGCCCCGGACTGCTCTGGTACACCGGAAGTGCGTTTTCGCCGGTGCCGATCTCGACCATTTCTCCCATGCGGCCACTCTTGCACGGCTTCGCGCGGGGGAGAAGGGGAAGCTGTGGTTCATGCATGTTCGGGCCGCGGAGCGAGCGTTGGCTGTGGGCTGGGGCGGGGGTGGCCAAGCCTGGCAGGGTTTAGGATCTTATGAATATCAATAAGGGTCTAATATTTATTTCTCATTAGTAATGAACGCGTCCTAATCTGGATGAAGTGGTATTCATCAGGACGCGAAGAAACGGAGGCGCGTAATGGAAACCCGGCACCTGCGTTATTTTATTGCCGTGGCCGAGGAACGGCATTTCGGCCGCGCGGCCGATCGTCTGCGCATGGCCCAGCCGCCGCTCTCCCAGCAAATCAAGCAGCTCGAAGAGCAGTTGGGCACAATCCTTTTCACCCGCACCACGCGCAAAGTGGAGCTCACGCCGGCCGGTGAAATGCTCTTGGAGCGCGGGCGGCGGATTCTGGAAGACCTGGAAACATTGGAATCCGATGTCACGCAGGTCGGGACCGGCGTGCAGGGCATCCTGCGGATCGGCTTTGCCGGATCTGCGACCTACCGCCTCATGCCGCAGATCGTCCGTGAAGCCAAGGACAAGCTGCCCGGGGTCCAGCTCAAGGTCCGCGGCGAAATGCTGACTCCGCAGATGGTGGACGGCTTGGAAGACCACAGCCTTGATGTGGCGATCCTACGGCCACCGGTCCGCTCCGCCGGACTGGAACTGAAGTTCCTCGAACACGACGAGCTGGTGGTGGCGCTGCCGGATGATTCTCCGCTGGTGGCCTTCGAAACGTTGTCACTCGAACAGCTCGCGGGCGAGCAATTCATCAGCTACCCTGCAAATTCCGCCGTCAACGAGGCCTTCATCGATGCCTGCCGCAAAGCCGGCTTCTACCCGAACGTGGTGCAGGAAGCGCGCGAAACTTCCACCCTGCTTTCCTTCGTCGCGGCCGGCACCGGAGTGGCGCTGATCCCCACCACCACCCGCACCCTCTCCATCCGCGGCACCGTATTCCGCGAGCTCAAGGACGCACCCGTCGTCGACCTGGCAATGGCCTGGCGCGGCGCGGATACCCGGCCGCTGGTAGCCCGCTTCACCGAACTTCTGCAATCCGTCACCCAGCCCTAAAGGAACGTTGACCCGTGAAAATCGAGCGCATCGAGGCAATTCCCTATTCCATCCCGTATGCCAAGCCGCTGAAGTTTGCCAGCGGCCAGGTCACCGAGGCAGACCACGTGCTGATCCGGGTCCACACCGATGAAGGCATCATCGGCACCGCTGACACCCCGCCGCGGCCCTACACCTACGGCGAGACGCAGGACTCCATCGTTTCGGTGGTCACGAAAATCTTCGCCCCCGCCGTCGTCGGTCTTGATCCGATGGACCGGCAGAAGATCCACGCCATCCTCTCCCGGACCATCCACAACCAGACCGCAAAGGGCGGGCTGGACATCGCACTCTGGGACATCATCGGCCAGGCGGCCAACGCCCCGGTCAGTTCCCTGCTGGGCGGCTACACCGATGCCATGGACGTCTCCCACATGCTCGGCTTCCAGCCCGCGCAGAAGCTGCTCGACGAAGCCCTGCGCTTCCGCAGCGACTACGGCATCAACACCTTCAAGCTCAAGGTCGGACGGCGTCCGCTCGCGCTGGACATCGAGGCCTGCCATGTCCTGCGCGAGGGGCTGGGCCAGGACACCGAGCTGTACCTGGACGCCAACCGGGGCTGGACCGCCAACGAGGCGATGGAAGTGCTGCGCCAGACGGACGGCCTGGGACTCTCGCTGCTCGAGGAACCGTGCGACGCCAAGGAGGCCATGAGCCGGCGCCGGCTGGTGGACAAGTCCCCGATCCCCGTGGTGGGGGATGAAAGCGTACCGACGGCGGGGGATGTGTCCCGCGAGCTGCTCTCCGGCGGCTGCAACGCGATCAGCATCAAGACCGCCCGCAGCGGTTTCACCGAGGCCCAGCAGATCCTGGGCCTGTGCACGGGACTCGGCGTCGACGTCGTCATGGGCAACCAGATCGATACGCAGATCGGCACCGTTGCCACCGTGACCTTCGGCGCCGCCCACGAAGCCACCTCGCGCCGCGCCGGCGAGCTGTCCAACTTCCTGGACATGAGCGATGACCTGCTGGCCGAGCCGCTCGTGATCAAGGACGGCAAGATCAGCGTCCGCCAGGTTCCCGGTGTCGGGGCCGCCATTGATGAAGCCAAGCTGGCGCATTACCGCCAGGACAACAAGTAACCAAGCCGTTCCCCAAACCGAAGGAATCACATGCTGTATCTGGTCCGCATGGACGTCAATATTCCCGTCGACATGCCTGCCGAGGAAGCCGCTTCGATCAAGGCCACCGAGAAGGCCTACTCGCAGAAACTCCAGGAGGACGGCCGCTGGGCCAGCATCTGGCGCGTTGTTGGCGAGTACGCCAACTACTCAGTGTTCGACGTCGAAAGCAATGACGAGCTGCACGAACTGCTCTCCGGGCTGCCGCTGTTCCCGTACATGGACATTGACGTGATCCCGCTGGCGAAGCACCCGTCCTCGATCAAGTAGCACGGCCGCTGCTACCGGCAGGCCGACGCCCCTGGCTCCCACAGAAGTCAGGGGCGTTGCCTTTGCCGGAGCTAGGGGCGTTGGCCTTCCGTCCGGTACCGCGCGGCAAGCTCGGTGCGGGAACGGATCTGAAGCTTCGCGTAGATCCGGGTCAGGTGGTACTCCACCGTCTTGACCGAAACGATCAGCTCCTGTGCCGCCTCCCGGTTGCTCCGGCCCTGCGCCACCAGCAGGGCGACGGCGTGTTCCTGCGCAGTCAAGGAACTGCCATCCGGGTCATCGCGGCGCTGGACATCCACGCCGCTGGCGGCCAGTTCACGGTCGCAGCGGGCCACATAGGCCTGCGCGCCGAGCAGGGCGAAGGCCTGGCGGGCAGCCGCGAGCTGCTCCGCCGATTCGCGCCGTTTGCCCGCGCGCCGCAGGCTTTGGCCGTAGGAGTACTGCACCCGGGCGCGGTGGTAGGGAGCGGACAACGGAGCCAGCTGTCCCAAGGCGCCTTCAAAAGAGCGGCGCATGGCGTCGAGGTCCCCGCGGGCGGCATGGATCCGGCCGCGTACCGCCCTCAGCTGGGACAGCGAGGTGCGGTGCCGGCGCTCCGCGGCCAGGCTCTCGTACGGCGCGAGGAACGCCGAGGCTTCGTCCAGCCGGTCGAGCAGGACCAGGGCGTTGGCGTACGTATCCTGCCAGATCCAGAAGAACGGCTCGGACCTGCGGGCGGTGTGCGTCTGCGCCAGCGGCGCGAGCACCCGGACAACTCCCTGGTAATCCGTGCCGGCCTCCAACAGCTGGGCCTGCGCCAGCAACGCCGGGCTCAGCATGCTTTCGTAGTTTTCCGCAGAGGCGGATCCGAGGCGGAGATGCTCCCTGGCCTGCTCCGGGTTGCCGCGCAGGGCATGGATCTGGGCGGCGGTCCAATGGAGCAGCGGCCGCAGCAGATCCAGCTGTGCCCGCTCGAGTTTTGCCGTGGCCGCGCCGACGGTGGCGAGGGCGGCGTCCCAGTCGCCCAGCGTGAAGTGGGTGCGCGCCAGCCAGGCGCTGGCCCACAGCGAAATGCGCAGCGACCCGGAACGATACTCCGTGGGGACGGCGGCCTCCAGCTGCATGCGCGCGGTTTCCGGATCGTCGAGGGCGAGGCGGGCCCAGCCGCTGCCCAGCAGGACCCGTTGGCTGTGGGCGCCGGGTGGGGCATCGGCCAGCACGTGCTCATAGTGCCGGTGGGCGGCGTCGGGTTGGCCCGAGGCCGCCAGCCCCAGACCGATGATCGCCTCCGTTTCGATGGCGGTCGGGCTGCCCGGGGCAGCCAGATCTACAGCACGGGTGGCCCATTCGATAATGTCGGCGCCGCGCCAACGTGCCAAGGCATGAATGACCTGGCGCTGGGCGATCTGGGCGCCGATCGCCCGGTCCTCGGGCGGCCGGCGCTTCCAGGCATTGTCCAGATGGAACTGCGCCTCGGCCTCCCTGCCGCGGCAGGTGGCGAGGTAGCCCAGCACGCCGTCGCGCTCGGCCGTGGCGGGCACGCTCTCGAGCGCCGGAAGCAGGCGGATGGCCTGGGCCAGCCGCCCGGCACCGACCAGTGCGTCGGCCGCCCGCACCAGCCGGCCCTGCCGGTTGCGCGCCTGGGTGCTGAGCCTGCTGGCCTCCAGCAGCGCGTCGGCGGCGGCCGCCCACGCTCCGGTGGAGGCCTGGCTGGCCGCAAATTCATCCAGCCTGTCCGCCAGTTCGTCGTCGGCGGCCGGGGCGGACCGCGCCAGGTGCCACAGATGCAGGGCCTGGTCCGGCAGCGCCTCGGCCGCCTGGCGGTGCAGCTCGGCACGCCGCAGTCCGGACAGCTTGTCGTAGACGGCGGCCCGGAAGAGCGGCAGCCGGAAGTCGAGCAGGTGCGCATTGTCGGAGAACTCGGTCCGCAGCAGGCCCGTCGCGACGGCGGCGTCCATGACGGCCAGGGGATCGGAAATCCGGGCGATGGCCGCGATATCGAAGAGGTCTCCGGACTGGCCGATGATCGCCGTTGCCTCGATCAGTGCCCGGACGGCGGCGGGAACTTCTTCGAGCTGGCGGGCTACCTGGGCAGCGACGGATGTCGAGGCGGGCAGCCGGCTGAGACCGTCCGCGGCGGCACGTGCGGGCAGTTCCGGCAACAGCTCGCGGACATAGCCGGGCAGGCCGCCGGTGTGGCGGCGGATCTGCTGCGCGGCCGGCCCGGAGAGTTCGCGCCCGGTGAGGTGCTCGTGCAGCTCGCGGATTTCGCTCGGGGAGAGCGGCTCAAGCAGCAGCCGGGTGATCCGGTGGCCGGACAGGTGGCGCGCGGTGGCGCGGTCGATCGCGGCGGTGCTGTCGAGGGTGAGCAGGACCAGCAGCGGGCCCGAAGCCGGGTTTTCCGCCAGCTGGAGCAGTTCATGAATGGAATCGGCGTCCACCCACTGGATATCTTCAAGAACGACGGCGGCCGGCCCGTCTTCCCGGAGCCGGTCGAGCAGGTCCACCGGATCGCTGCCCTGTGCAAGGCGCGCCAGGCCGGACCGGGGCTCGGACTCGACCCATTGAAGTCCGCCGGAGCGCAGGACCCGCAGTTCCGGATGGCCGGCCAGGAATTTTTCCAGCACGGCGCTCTTGCCGATGCCTCCGGGACCGGACAGGACCGCGGTCCGGGACCGGCCCTGCTTAACGTCCTGCAGGAGCTCCCCGAGAACGGAGAGCTCCTGCAGACGCCCGACAAAGAGGCTGTCGTTATTGCGGTAAACCATTGCCTACGAGCTTAGCCCGCCCGAGCATAGCCCGACGGCGGCGAGGGTACCGATCAGCCCAGGTCCCCGCCGGCCACGGGCAGGATGGTGCCCGTAATATAGGAGGCTTCGTCCGAGGCCAGGAAGACGATGGCCGCGGCCTGCTCGTCCAAGGTCCCGTAACGCTTGAGCAGCGAAGAGTCCACCGTCTGGTCGACGATCTGCTGGTACCAGGCCTTTTCCTGTTCCTGCTCCGGTTCGGGGCCGCGCTTGACCTTGCGGGCCGGGGCCTCGGTTCCGCCCGGCGCCGTGGCGACCACGCGGACGCCGTGCTGTGCGGCTTCCAGTGCCAGCGACTGGGTCAGGGCATTGACGCCGCCCTTCGCCGCCGCGTACGGCGCCCGGTTCACACCGCGCGTGGCCACGGAGGAGACGTTGACGATCACACCGGTGCCCTGTTCAATCAGCTGTGGCAGAGCCGCGCGGCAGGTCCACAAGGTGGGGAACAGCGAGCGTTGGATTTCCTTCTGGATCTCCTCCGCGGTGTAGTGCTCGTACGGCTTGGCCCAGATGGTGCCGCCGACGTTGTTGATCAGCACATCGATCCGGCCGAAGGCTGCTACGGCTTCGGCCACCGCCGATTCCGCGCCGTCGAACTGCTCCAGATCGGCCGTCACGCTGCTGGCCTTGGCGCCGTTGGCGCGGAGCTCGGCGGCAACGTCATGGACCAGTTCGGCGCGGTCTACCAGCACGACGGCGGCGCCTTCCGCACTGATGCGGCGGGCCACGGCCAGTCCGATGCCTTGCGCGGCGCCGGTAACGACGGCGATCTTGCTGTCGAACCGGCCCGGGAACACCTTCGGCACACCCGCCGGTGTTGCCTCCGGGGCACCGGTCATGCCGAGGCTCCGACCAGGTCCGCTGCGGGTGCCAGAGCGAACTTCTCCGAGTAGAAGTTCACCGGAGTGATGCCCTCGGACTTCAGGTAGCCGCGCACTGCCTCGACCATGGGAGGCGGGCCGCAGAGGTAGACATCGACGTCGCCTTCATTGACGTGCGTCGGCTCGATCAGCGCGGTCACGTAGCCCTTGTTCGGGGCCTCGCTGTCCGGATCCGCCACGCAGTAGTCCCAGGTGAAGCCCTCGATCGTCTCGGCGTAGTGCTGCAGCTTGTCCAGCTCCACCAGATCCGCGTCGGTGGTCACGCCGAGAATGAGATGTACAGGCTGGCCGGGCGCCGTCGTCGTCATGGTTTCGAGCATGGCCAGCAGCGGAGCCAGGCCGGTGCCGCCGCCGAGCAGCAGGGCCGGGCGCTTGGGTTCGCGGAGGAAGAAGCTGCCCATGGGGCCGGTGAACTCCAGGGTGTCTCCGACCTTGGCCTCGTCGCTCAGGTAGGTGGACATGGCGCCGCCGTCGGTGATCTTGACGAGGAAGGAGATCTCTTCCACGTCCGGCCCGTTGCTGAATGAGTAGGAACGCTCGACGCCGCGGCCGGGCACCTGGATGTTGACGTACTGGCCGGGCAGGTAGGCCAGCGCGGCGCGGTCGCCGACGGACATGCTGAAGCCGATGGTGGTGGGCGAGTAGCGCTTGATGTCCGTCACCGTGCCCGTGTGCGTGCTGGCGCCGGTCTTGGCCATGTCCGAGGTGGTGGGGATCTGCAGCACCAGGTCGCTCTTCGGCGTCATCTGGCACGGCAGCGCGTAGCCGGCGTCCGCCTCGTCGTCGGTGAGCGCCTCGTCAATGTAGTCGCCGCCGTCGTACGTACCGGACTCGCAGAGGGACTTGCAGGTACCGCAGGCGCCGTCGCGGCAGTCCAGCGGAATGTTGATGCGGGCCTTGTACGAGGCGTCCGCGACGGTCTCGTTCGGACCGCAGTTGATGAAGCGGGTGACGCCGTCTTCGAAGCTCAGTGCAACCTTGTAGGTCATGGGGGTGTTCCTTTCCGGATGCTTCAGATCAGATGTGGTAGATGTCCACGACGTGGTGGATGTAGTCGTTCTTCAGGACGACCTTCTTTTTGGTGATGACCGGCTGCGATCCGCTGCAGTCGAGCGTGTAGAAGGACGTGCCGAAGTAGGTGTCCACGTTGTTGTAGCGGTAGTACAGGGTGAACCAGTTGAAGCGGATGTCGATGACATCGCCCCGCTGTTCGATGATTTCGACGTTGGTGATGTTGTGGCCGGTGCGCGGTTCGGGCAGGCTGGTGGCGCTGGAGCGGTCAGTGCGGATCCGGAAGACCCGGTCCTCCAGGCCACCGCGGTTGGAGTAGTAGATCAGTGAGATCTCGCGCTGCGGGTCCTCGGTGAGCTCGTCGTCGTCGGCCCAGGCAGGCATCCAGAACTCGGCGTCGGGGTGGTAGCAGTCGAGCCACTTCTCGAACTCGCGGTCATCCAGGAAGCGGGCTTCCCGGTACAGGAACTGGCGGATCCGTTCGAGTTCGACCGCCTGTTCCTCGGCGGCCAGGGTGGTTGTGCTTGTTTCGGTGCTCATGGTGGTGTTCCTTCCGCTCTCGCTCTAGTGTCCGCAGCCAGTGGTGCCGGCCTGCGCGGCGGCGGGGTTTGCGGCGCGCTCCGCGACCTCGCGTTCCTCGGCCTCGACAGCCTTGCGCATGGTCTCGGTCCAGTAGCCGTGCTGGACGGGGTAGAGGCCTTCGTCCTCGGTCTTGGCGCCGCTGGAGAGCGGGTTCAGGCCGATCTTTTTCGCCTGCTCGTCCGGGCCGTTGAGCTGGTGCGTCACGCCGCGGCTCATATCGTTCCAAGGAGCGGTTTCGGCCAGATAGGTCTTCTGGCAGGAGCGGAACTCCTCCAGGTCATCCGGGGTGGCCATGCCGGAGGCGTTGAAGAAGTCCTCGTACTGGCGGATCCGGTTCGCGCGCGCTGCATCGGACTCGCCCTTGGGCGCGATGCAGTAGATGGTCACCTCGGTCTGGTCCACCGAGATCGGCCGGAAGTGGCGGATCTGCGAGGAGAACTGGTCCATGATGTAGACATTCGGGTAGAGGCACAGGTTGCGCGAGGCGCCGACCATGAACTCGGCTTTATCCGCGCCGTGCTCGTCGGCCAGTTCCTGCCGCCGCTCGTACAGCGGGCGGTCTTCGGGGTTGCCCCACCACATCCACAGCAGCAGGTGGCCGTGCTCGAAGGAGTAGTAGCCGCCGCCCTGCTTGCCCCAGGTACCCGCGTCCATGGCCTTGGTCTCGTTGGCCGATTCGCCGGTCCCGCGCCGTGAGGTGGTGGCGGCGTAGTTCCAGTGCGTGGCGGAGACGTGGTAGCCGTCGGCACCGTTCTCGGCCTGGACCTTCCAGTTCCCGTCATAGGTGTAGGTCGAGGCTCCGCGCAGCACTTCCAGTCCCTCCGGTGACTGGTCGATCAGCATGTCCATGATCTTGGTGGAATCGCCCAGGTGCTCTTCGAGCGGCTTGACGTCTTCCTTGAGCGAGCCGAAGAGGAAGCCGCGGTAGGACTCGAAGCGGGCGACCTTGGTCAGGTCGTGGGAGCCGTCCTTGTTGAACTGCTCGGGGTAGCCGGCGTCGCGGGAGTCCTTGACCTTGAGCAGTTTGCCCTTGTTGTTGAACGTCCAGCCGTGGAACGGGCAGGTGAAGTTGTTGCGGTTATCGGTCTTGCGCCGGCACAGCATCGCGCCGCGGTGGCTGCAGGCGTTGACCAGGCAGTTCAGCTCGCCGTCCTTGGAGCGGGAGATGACCACCGGGGTCCGGCCGATGTAGGTGGTGAAGTAATCGCCCACGTTCGGAATCTGGCTCTCGTGTGCCAGATAGACCCAGTTGCCCTCGAAGATGTGCTTCATCTCGAGTTCGAAGATCTCTTCATCGGTGAAGATTTTGCGTTTGGTCCGGTGGATCCCGTTCTCGTGATCCTCGACGACGGCATCGTCCAGCGTAGCGCTGACATCGCTCAGTGCCTGGGTCATCTTCGTCTCCTTCATCTATGTCCGCGGCCACGCAACCTTGTGGTCGCTGTCACACGGGGTCTTGACATTTAGCGACTACTCTTCCAGCCGGAGGCGCACCTCACACTAGGGGCGCCCCTAGGGTTGGCCTAGGGTGCGATTGAAACGCACAACGTATCAATACTGCTGCTTTTCGTATTTGTCCGTCCTAAACAATGTGGTTAGGGTTACAACAACACGTTTTTCTGTATCGCTGCTCACCAAACAGCAGTGCGGGGCGCGGCTTGGGGAACAGGGCCGCAACCGGCAGCGGTACCACCAAAGGAAAAGAAGGAAACGACATGACACAGGAAATTCAGGCCACCGCCGCCGCCTCGGGTGCCAATGCCACCGAGCGCTTCCGTGAGAACAAGAAGTTCGCCGCAGACACCAGCAAGGAACGCGTAAACCTGCTGGCGTCCCGCGTGATCAAGGCCGTCAATGACACGATCCTTGAAGAGAAGGTCACCTACGACGAGTACAACGCCCTGAAGGCATGGCTGATCCAGGTTGGCGAGGACGGCGAATGGCCGCTGTTCCTCGACGTGTGGGTCGAGCACTCGGTCGAAGAGGTCGCCAGCGAAGACCGCGAGGGCAGCAAGGGCACCATCGAAGGCCCGTATTACGTTCCGGATGCCCCGTCCCAGCAGACCCCGGCCACCCTACCGATGCGGGACGACGAGCCCGGCACGCCGCTGCTGTTCCAGGGCCGCATCACGAACGTCGACGGCGAACCGCTGGCCGGCGGCATCGTGGAGATTTGGCACGCGGATGACAAGGGCTTCTACTCCCAGTTTGCGCCGGGCCTGCCCGAATGGAACCTGCGCGGCACTGTCGTTGCCGATGCCGACGGTTTCTACCAGATCAACACCATGCAGCCCGCCCCGTACCAGATCCCGACGGACGGTGCCTGCGGCAAGCTGATCGCCGCCGCGGGCTGGCACGCCTGGCGTCCCGCGCACATCCACGTCAAGGTGCACGCTGCCGACCACCAGCTCATCACCGCCCAGCTGTACTTCGTGGGCGACGAGCACCTCTCGGATGACATCGCCTCGGCCGTGAAGCCCGAACTGGTCCTGGACCCGCAGGACAAGGCGGACGGCACCGGCCGCGAAGTCACCTACAACTTCGTGCTGGACCCGGCCAAGTAAACCAGCGCCGGGTCGTTGCGGCACCGTGAGCGGAGAACGATCCGTTCACGGTGCCGCTGCATTTAAGCCTGCGGAGTGGTTGTGTCCGGCTCGACAGCGGATCCGGATCCGCCGCCGGCACCATTGGCGATCAGCGTACCGACGTCGCGGCCCTGCGCCAGCCGGTCCTGCCATTCGGCGTCGTTCTTCGCCGCATCCCAGGAATGCACCATCATGGATCGAGCGTGGCCTGCTGATCTTGCGCTGTCTGCGATACGGTCAAAGCTGGCAGCGGCAGCGATGGCCGCAGTGGAGGAAGGGGCTGGCAATGACTTTAGTGGGGTCTGCGGCGACAGTGGTGCTGCTGCGCGATTCCTTGGCCGGCCCGGAAGTGCTGCTGCTTGAGCGGCCGCGGCATACCGGCTCCTTCGCCGGTGCCTGGGTCTTTCCGGGCGGACGGGTCGATCCCGAGGACTATGCCTCCGCGGATGCCAATAACGACGGCGGTGCGGACGGGAACGGGGACGAAGCGTATGAGCTGGCCGCCGCCCGCCGTGCCGGGGTGCGGGAAACCCTGGAAGAGACGGGCGTAGTGGTTCCGCCGGAGAGCCTGGTCCGCGTATCCTGCTGGATCCCGCCGACAGGGGCGACGAAGCGGCTCAAAACCTGGTTCTTCCTCGCGCCCGCCCCCGAGCAGGAGATAAAGCTGAACGAGGGCGAGCTGATGGACTACGCCTGGCTGACGCCCGCGGAAGCCCTGCGCCGCCATCAGGAAGCAGTCATGCAGCTGGTTACGCCAACCTGGGTGACGTTGCACTTGCTGCTGCAGGACTCGACCGTGGCCGGAGCACTGGAGAGGGCGGCTTCGGCTGAACCGGAGACGTTCCAGAGCCGCCGCCTCGCCGCCAGCGGAGGCAGCCAGGTGATTGTCTGGGCCGGCGATGCCGAATACGAGCCAGGTAGTCTAGCGGCGCAGGCCACAGGCAAGCACCGGCTGACGATGAACGGCCTGAACTGGAACTACGAGCGGAGCTAGCCTGGCCCGCTCACGCAAAAATCAGGCGTTGGCGGTGTTGCCCGCGCTGCCGCCAGATACCTTGTAGCTCCACAGCTCCGCGGACATGCCCACGGGCTTCTGAGCCGGCGCACCCTCGCCGCCTTCCTGCGAGTGGCCGTGGCCGAAAGCCTTCGAGCTCTTCCACGCCTCGAAGGACTCCTCGTCCCGCCAGCGGGTAATGACCAGCCAGGTGTTGCGCTCGTCCGTGGGCTGCAGCAGTTCGAAACCCTCGAAGCCGTCTTGGTTGTCCACGGCGCCGGCGCGGGCCGCGAAGCGCTTGGCCAGCTCGTCTCCGGAGTCGGCGGGTACGGTAATGGCGTTGATTTTCACGATGCTCATGGGCCTATTATGCTCGGCACCCCTGACCATAGACTGGGTCCAGCCCTAATATGACGGCCCTTAATGACAGGAGCGGACAATGACACGGAAGAAAACCTGGAAGGAACTCAACAGCGGCCAGAAGGCCAAAGGCGCGCTGATGATCGGCATCCAGTTGGGACTGCAGGCCGTGGCGCTAAAGGATCTGAAGAGCCGCTCCGCCGCGGAGGTGAACGGGCCGAAGGCAGCCTGGGTGGCCGGCACATTCGTCAATTTCCTGGGCCCCATCGCCTACTTCCTTTTCGGCCGCAGGAAAGCTTAGCTATTCGGCCAGTCGCGGTAGGGGATCCGGTCGATCGTGATGATTTGTCCCAACCGGCTCCACTCGTTGAGTCCCAGCCGGGCCAGTGGCTTCAACTTGCGTGCCTCCGGATGCTTGCCGTCCAGCATCTCCTGATTGACGACGGCGTGGCTCACCTCCCCGAGGACCAGCCACGAATTGCCCACCGGGATGATCCGGTGCAGCTTGCATTCCAGCGCTGCCGGCGATTCTGCAACCCTCGCCGGGCGCACGGTGCGGCTCGGCTCCATCGCCAGCCCCACGGCGTCGAACTCACTGATGTCCGCCGGAAAATTGGTGCCCGTGCCGTTGATCTCCGCGAACAGGTCTTCGGAGGCGAAGTTGACCACGAATTCGCCCGTTGCCTCCACGTTGTTCAGCGAGTCCTTGCGCGCGGTCGGGGTGAACTGGACGATCGGCGGATCGGTGGAGGCGACCGTGAAGAAGGAATGCGGGGCGAGATTGGGAATGCCTCCGGCGCTGAGCGTTGAAACCCACGCGATGGGGCGCGGGATGACCACCGAGGTCAGGAACTTGTAGAAGTCCCGGGCATCCAGGTCATCGGGGGAGAAATCCACTCGCATGGTTTCATAACATCATGGCTACGCACATCCACGTAGTGATCGGTACCGCACTGGAGGCTGTGACGATGGACCTGAACCTGCTGCGGACGTTCCTCTCCGTCTACGAAACGGGCAGCCTGACCCTGACCGCGCGGGCGCTGTTCGTCACGCAGCCCTCGGTCAGCCACACCTTGGCCCGGTTGCGGCAGGAATTCGGCGACGAGCTTTTTGTCCGCGGCGGCCGGCGGATGGAACCCACACCGTTAGCGCGCGAGCTCTACCCGGTGTTCCAGGAGTCGGTCAGCCGGATTGACCTCGCTGTCAACAGCGTCAGGACCTTCGACCCTGCGACGTCGGCGCACCGGTTCCGGCTCTGCCTTTCGGATCTGGGGGAGCTCGGTTTCCTGCCGCAGATCCTGCGCCGGATTTCCGTTGAGGCGCCGCAGGTGGAAATCGAAGTGGTGCCGATCGAAATCGAGTACCTTGCCGAGTGGCTGGCTAAGGGGTCGGTGGACGCGGCCATAGCGTCCTGGCCCATCAGCGGCAGCTTCGAGAGCGTGCTGTTGAAAAGGGAAAAGTATGTCTGCCTGCTGCGCAAAGACTTCCCGCTCGCCGGTGAACAGCTCAGCATGGCGGAGTTCCTCGCCGCCGGACATGCCATCGTGGCACGCAGCACGGGACACCAGCTCGCCGAGCAGGCCATGGACGCTCTAGGCATCGTCCGGCGTTCCACCGTCATGGTCCACCATTTTGCGGTGCTTCCCGCCATTGTCTCGGAGTGCAACCTCGCCGCTATTGTCCCCGAGTCCATGGCAACCGGATGGCTGCAGCAGTGGCCGTTGAAGATCGAGGACCTGCCCTTCGACGTGCCGCCCCTCGAAGTGACGCTGCACCGACGCGCGGCGGACCGGGAATCGCCGGCCTTGGCCTGGTTCCATCAGGCGCTGCTTGAAGCCCTCGCGTGACACTCGCGAACTATTAGCTGTATCTATTTCAACTAGTCATATTATTCAGTGGCGTCATGAATCACAGCTTCCTAGACTGAAGCCGTCTGTGGACCTTCAGCTTCAACACAAGGGAGTGCATGATGAAACGACTGGTCACCACAATTTTCGCTGGTGCTTCGCTGGTCCTACTGGGCGCGTGCAGTTCCGGCACGTTGTCGGGAGCCGACAGTGGGCCTGCCAGCGGTGGTGCGGCCGCGGGCCTGACCGAGGTGACCGTCGGCGCGATCCCCATCGGCGACGTCGCACCGATCCACTTGGGCAAGGCGAAGGGCTTCTTCGAAGAGGAAGGCCTGGAATTAACCATCGAAAACACCACCGGCGGCGCGGTCGCCGTTCCCGGCGTAGTCAGCGGTAGCTTCGACTTCGCCTTCGGCAACACCGTCTCGCTGATGGTCGCCCGTGACCAGGGGCTGGACCTGAAATACGTCGCCAACGGAACAACGACGGCGGGTGGAGACGAAGGCGACTTTGCCGGCGTCGTTGTTGCAGAGGATTCGGACATTCGTGCGGTCACCGACCTGGAGGGCAAGACAGTGTCGTCCAACAACCTCGCCAACATCGGCGACACCGCGGTCCGGACCGCGGTGGACAAGGCCGGCGGGGACGGTACCAAGCTGACCTTTGTCGAAGTGGCCTTCCCGGACGCGCTCGCTGCAGTGGAGAACGGGCAGGTTGATGCGGCGCTGATTCTGGAGCCTTTCCTGACGCCGGCGATCCAGAGCGGCGCCCGCGTGGTGTCCTGGCCGTACGCTGAGAGCCATCCGAATTTGGACATCGGCGGGTACTTCACCACTGAGCAGAAGATCGAGCAGGACCCCGAGATGGTAGAGAAGTTCACCGCTGCCATGAAGAAGTCCATGGAGTACGCGCAGGAGAACCCGGAAGAAGTCCGCGAGATCATCGGCACCTACACGCAAATCGACAAGGAACTGCTGGACGAGATCGCCCTGCCGCGCTTTACCCCGGAGTTCCACAGGGACGCCGCCGAGACCCTGGGCGAAGCGGCCCTGAAGTACGGGACCATCGACAAGGCACCGGACCTGGACGCGCTGCTGCCGTAGCCCAAGTAGCCCGATAAACCACAGAAAAGGATTGATATGAGAGTCGCAGAAGCCGTTGGACGCACCTTGGCCCAGTTGGGCATCGGACACGCTTTCGGGGTCACCGGAAGCGGGAACTTCCACGTAACCAATGCCCTGATCGACGGCGGCGTGAAGTTTACGGCGGCGCGGCACGAGAATGGGGCGGCCTGCATGGCCGATGCCTACTCCCGCGCTAGCGGCCAGGTCTCGGTGCTCAGCGTGCACCAGGGCTGCGGGCTGACCAACGCGATGACCGGAATCGGGGAAGCGGCCAAGAGCCGGACGCCTCTGCTGGTGCTTTCCGGCGAGACACCGCCCACGGACAAGGCCTCCAACTTCTGGATCGACCAGGCGGGTGCCGTTGGCGCATTGGGTGCCAAGGTGGAGCGGATCCACTCTGCCCGGACAGCGGTTGCGGACGCGGTCCGTGCCTACCGGCTTGCCCGGGATGAGCGGCGGACGGTCCTGCTGAACCTGCCGCTGGATGTGCAGGAAGAGCAGATCGACTGGTCCCCGGACCTGGTGCCGGACATTGCTCCCCGGCTCGCCGCCGGCCCCTCGCCGGAAGCGGTTTCCCGGCTGGCGGACCTGCTGGAGAGGGCCGAACGGCCGGTCCTCGTGGGCGGCCGCGGGGCCTTCGGGGCGAAGGCGGAAATTCGTGCGCTCGCGGCCAGGACCGGCGCGCTGCTGACCACCTCTGCGGTGGGCCGCGGGTTATTCAACGAGGATCAGTGGCACCTGGACGTGATGGGTGGCTTCGCCAGCCCGGTAACGGCCGAGCTCGTCCAAGGCGCCGACGTCGTTGTTGCCTTCGGCGCCAGCCTGAACCGCTGGACTTCCCGCAGCGGCTCCCTACTCGAGTCCGCCACGGTGGTGCAGGTTGACGATACCGCCGAGGCCATCGGTTTCCACCGGCCGGTCCAGCTGGGCGTGGTCGGAGATTCGGCTCTGGTGGCCGCGGCCGTGGACGCAGAGCTCGAGCAGAGGGCAGTCAGCAAAACGGGCTACCGGACCGAGGACGTAGCGGTGCAGATCAAGTCCGGCCGGCGCTGGCGCGATGTCCCGTTCGAGGAAATTGCGACGGCGGAGACCATCGACCCCCGGACGCTGACCATCGCGCTGGATGACCTGCTGCCGATGGAACGCGTGGTGGTTCCGGACGGCGGAAACTTCAACGGCTACCCGGCCATGTTTTTCCAGATTCCGGACGAGCGCGGTTACTGTGTGCCGCTGGCGTTCCAATCGATCGGCTTGGCGCTGCCCTCCGCCATCGGTGCCGCACTGGCGACTCCCGCTCGGATGGCGGTGGCTGGAATCGGCGACGGCGGTTTCATGATGAGCCTGACCGAACTCGACACCGCGGTACGGCTGAAGCTGCCGATGGTCGCAGTGGTCTACAACGACAACGCCTACGGCGCCGAGGTCCACCACTTTGTCCACGAGGGCGCCTCGATGGAGACGGTGGAGTTCCCCGAGACGGACATCGCCGCCGTCGCACGCGGTTTCGGCTGCACCGCGGTTACGGTACGTTCCGTCCACGACTTGCAGGGTGTGCGGGACTGGCTGGATGGGGAGCGGACCACGCCGCTGGTGATTGACGCGAAGATCAGCTCCTTCCCGTCGTGGGTGCTGGCCCATACATTCGACGACGAGTAGGGGGTTTTGCTCGAGTTGGTGCGTCACGATGCGGACAAGATGCGCCGCGCGCCGTTGACCAGCACTATGGCCATAGATATTGTGATGCGGGGCACACATTGAAGTGTTTGGCTGTGCCTTGCTTTGTTGGGAACCCGGGATTTGGAGAAGCAAGTGAAGAAACTTCGTGCAGCCTTTGCCCTGACAGCCGTGCTGGCCGTGACCGCCTGTGGCGGCGGCAGCCCCTCTGGGGAGGAGGGTGGCGGTGGATCGCCCGGTGCCGGCGGAGAGCTGACTCCGGTCAACGTTGGCGTCATCCCCATTGTCGACGTCGCCCCGATTTACCTCGGCGAAAAGGAAGGGTTCTTCGAAGAAGCCGGACTGGATCTTGAGCTGACCCAGGCGCAGGGCGGCGCGGCGATTGTCCCGGCGATCACCAGTGGCCAGATGGACTTCGGCTTCAGCAACGTCACTTCGTTGATCATTGCCCGGTCCAAGGGGCTGCCCATGCAGATGGTCGCTAGCGGCTCGTCCACCACCGGCGATGAAAACGAGGACTTCGCCGCTGTGATGGTCAAGCCTGACAGCGGCATCGAGGAGATCGCCGATCTTGAGGGCAAGAAGATCGCGGTCAATACGCTGAACAACATCTCTGACTCCACTATCAGCGCCGCCGTCGAAGAGGCCGGCGGTGATCCTTCCACGGTGGATTATGTGGAAATGCCCTTCCCGGATATGCGGGCCGCCCTTGAGCAGGGCAACGTCGACGCCATCGCCGCCGTTGAGCCTTTCCTGACTCTCGCCAGGCAGGACGGCTCCGTTCCGGTCTTCTCCAACTATGCGCATCCGGTGGAGGACCTGACCGTGGCCGTCTACTTCACCTCGGACGAGATTGCCGAGCAGAAACCGGAGGTCACCGAGGCCTTTATCGGCGCGATGAAGAAGTCCCAGGCTTTCGCCGAGGAAAACCCGGACAAGGTGCGTGCAATCCTCCCCGAGTACACGCAGATTGATCCCGCCATCATTGAGGAGCTCACGCTGCCGAAGTTTGCGCAGGAAGTGAACGCGGAATCGATCCAGGAGATCGCCGACATCTCCCTCAAGGGCGGACTGATCGAGGAGATTCCTGACATGGAGGCACTGCTTCCGCGGTAACCGAAGCGCACATCTGGTTCGCCGAAAGTCCGGCCAATGGGCATCGAAGCAGACAGTTTCGGTGCCCATTGCCGCGCCTTTGTCGAGGCAGTCGCTAATGCTTTCACAACTATTGACTTTTTCAACGAATTAGTTCTACCGTGGGGATATCTTCCTATGATTGTGCTCACGGGGCCTGTTGGCTGAGGGAAGTCTTCCAGTTTCGGAACATTGCGAAGGGTACGTGTAAAGATGCGCAACCAGGGGTTGGGTTCATGGATTCACAAGCGCCGCGTTAAGTCGGCGGGCAAAACCGCCATTATCAGCAGTGCGGGTCAGCTGGCGTATGACGACTTTGCACTTCGCGTGGACCAACTTGCCAGCGCCTTTGCCGAACGCGGTGTTGCGAAGGGTGACCGAGTGGCCTACCTGGGCGAAAACCACACGGCCTTCCTCGAGACGTTCTTCGCCTGCGGAACGCTGGGGGCTATTTTCGTCCCGCTCAACACCCGCCTGGCACCGCCGGAGATCCAGTTCGCCCTGCAGGACTCCGGCAGCAGGATCCTGGTCCAAGCGCGCTCCCTTGAGGGTCTTGCCGTCCGTGGAGGCAGGGAAACAGCAGTGACGCACCGGCTGGTGGTCGAGGATAAGCCGGCCGACATGTCGCCGGACGACAAGATAGAATCCGGCGCCGCCGTCGAACTTTTTGAGGACGCCATCGCTTCGGGCTCTGACGAGCACCGCGATGTGGACGTCTCGTTGGATGACGCGGCGATGATTCTCTACACCTCGGGGACCACCGGCCGACCCAAGGGTGCCCTGCTGACGCATGGCAATATGACCTGGAACAGCTTCAACGTCCTGGTGGACTATGACATGGCCAGCACCGACGTGGCCCTGATGATCGCCCCGATGTTCCACGTGGCCTCGCTCGGCATGGGCGTGCTGCCCGCGCTGCTCAAGGGGGCCACAGTGGTCCTGGAGCCCAAGTTCGAACCGGGCCGGACCCTGCAGCTGATCGAAAAATACAAGGCGACGAGCATCAGCGGAGTGCCCACCACCTACCAGCTGCTTTGCGAGCATCCGGACTGGGACAAGACGGACATCAGTTCGCTGCAGAAGCTGACCTGCGGCGGTTCCGCCGTGCCGATGCGGGTGCTGGAAGCGTATGAATCCCGGGGACTGTCCTTCTCCGGTGGCTACGGCATGACGGAGACGGCGCCGGGGGCCACGAGCCTCGCGCCCAATAAGTCCCGCGAGAAGGCCGGGTCCGCCGGACTGCCGCACTTCTTCAGCGATATCCGCATTGTGGATCCGGTTGGTGCGGTCCTGTCCGTCCGCGAGGTGGGCGAAATCCAGATTTCCGGGCCGAACGTGATCAAGGAGTACTGGAACCGGCCGGATGCCACCGCGGAAAGCTATGCCGATGATGTCTGGTTCAAGTCCGGAGACATGGGCTATGTGGACGAAGAGGGTTACCTGTTCATTTCGGACCGGCTCAAGGACATGATCATTTCCGGTGGCGAGAACATCTATCCCGCCGAGGTGGAGCAGATCATCGTGGAGCTTGAGGCCGTCAGCAGTGTCGCGGTGATTGGCGTTCCTGACCCGAAGTGGGGCGAGGTGCCCCGGGCCATCGTGACGGTCCGCGACGGCTTCACCCTGTCGGAAGAAGACGTCCAGAACCATCTGCAGGACCGGCTGGCCCGCTACAAAATTCCCAAGAGCGTGGTGGTCGTGGAGGATCTGCCTCGGACGGCCAGCGGCAAGATCCGCAAGGCCGACCTGCGCAAGCAGTACTCCGGCTGATTCCGTGCGGGGACTGCAGCAGGGAAGGTTGATCCTGCCGGACGGGCAGGGTCAGCTTTTCCCCAAGTCTGTGGCCTCCGGCTCCGCATACAGTTCGTCGATCAGCGCGAGGCCGCGGTTGGCCCAAGCGATCTCCTGCTCGGCGCGGGCGATCAAACCCTCGTACGTGAACTTCTTGAACGCGGCCGTCTTGCGGCGCTGCTCCGGCGGAATCTTAGCCAGGCGACGGTTGAGCATGGGGCTGCCGCCTTCTTCGATTTCGCGGACCTTGTCGTGCCACTGCTGCAGCAACTCCGTGTGGTGCCGGATGTGCGCCAGCATCTGCTGCCGGGCCGCCTCCGGCTCCGCCCACTCCAGGTACGCGGCCTTCAGATGCGCGGGGTCCCGCACTCGCGCGTAGTCCAACGTTCCCTTCATCCAAGTCCGGAAGGCCTCCACGCCGGCCTCGGTGATGTGGTACTGCCGCTTCTTGCCGCGCTGGCCCCAGCTGATCTCCTCACCTTCGAGCAGTCCATCCTTCTCCATCCGCCGCAGTTCCGGGTAGATCTGCGAATCCGGTGCATGCCACACATGGCCCACCGACGATTCGAACTCCTTGTACAGGTCGTAGCCGGTCATCGGCTCAACTGTCAGCAGCGCCAGCAGGGCGTAGCGAAGACTCACGCATCAACCTTTTCTCGTCGGTGTGTTGCAAACCACTATATCCATAGATATGCTGTGTCCCACGGCACTAACTATGGACATAGATAGTGGATCATCCGGATAGTGCCGACCCAACTCTTATTCATCTTGTACTTATTCAATTCCGGGTCCCTTCTGTCATAGCAGATGAGATGCCCGGTGACCGGAAGGAATCACCGTGACCGCAGTGCAGTCCACCAGTTCCACGACCAACAAGGTCCTGGGCCATCCGCTGAACGCCTGGTACGTCGCGGGCTGGGACCACGAAGTGACGCGTAAGCCGATGTCCCGCCGCGTGGCGAACCGTCCGCTCGCGCTGTACCGCACGGAGGACGGCAAGGCTGTTGCCTTGGCGGATGCGTGCTGGCACCGCCTGGCGCCGCTGTCGATGGGCAAGACGATGGGCAAGGACGGGATCCAGTGCCCGTATCACGGCATCGTCTACAACTCGGCCGGCCGGTGCGTGTCCATGCCGGCCCAGGAGACGATCAATCCCAGTGCCACGGTGCCGTCCTTCCCTGTGGTGGAGCGCTACCGCTATGTCTGGGTCTGGCTGGGCGATCCCACCAAGGCGGATCCGGACCTGGTGCCGGACATGCACCAGGTGTCCTCGGAGGAGTGGGCCGGCGACGGCGAAACCATCCACGCCGACTGCAACTACCAGCTGGTGCTGGACAACCTGATGGACCTGACCCACGAGGAGTTTGTGCACTCGTCCTCGATCGGCCAGGAAGAGCTCAGCGAATCCGACTTCGTGGTCACCCACGACGGCAGCACCGTCACGGTCTCCCGCTGGATGCACAACATCGACGCGCCGCCGTTCTGGCTGAAGAACATGCGGGACAAGTTCCCCGGCTTCGAGGGCAAGGTGGACCGCTGGCAGATCATCACCTTCCAGGCCCCCTCGACCATCAACATCGACGTCGGCGTGGCCAAGGCCGGCACCGGCGCCCCGGAAGGGGACCGCAGCCAGGGCGTCAACGGCTTTGTCATGAACACCATCACCCCGGAGACCGACCGGTCCTGCCACTACTTCTGGGCGTTCATGCGCAACTACCGGCTGGAAAGCCAGCTGATCACCACCCAGCTGCGAAACGGCGTGCACGGGGTGTTCGGCGAAGACGAGGAAATGCTCAAGGCCCAGCAGGCGGCGATTGACGCGAACCCGGACTACGAGTTCTATAACCTCAACATCGACGCCGGCGGCATGTGGGTGCGCCGCCTGATCGAACGCATGCTCGAAGCCGAAGGACGCCTGGTCCCCACCGCGTAGGGGCCGGCCACACGTGAGACAGGTTATGAACTAATGGCAGCAACAAACGTCGAGGTCTGGCAGCAGGCAACTGTTGTCGAGGCCCGCGCCATCGCCACCGACATCCAGCGCATCGTCCTGGAACCCGCCCTGCCCAGGCAGGCGGAGCCGGGCTCGCACGTGGACCTGAAGGTCATGATCGACGGCGAGCAGGACAAGCGCTCCTACTCCGTTGTCGAGTCCAGCGAGGACGGCAAGCGCCTGGTCATCAGCGTGATGAAGGCCCCGCAGTCCCGCGGAGGCTCGCTCTTCATGCACACGCTGAAGCCGGGCGACACCCTGGAGATCACCCGGCCGCTGCAGAACTTCCCGCTGCGCGTGGGCGCCGGCCGCTACATCCTGCTGGCCGGCGGCATCGGCATCACGGCCATGGTCAACATGGGCCGCGTGCTGAAGAACCTGAAGGCTAACTACACGTTCGTCTACGCCGGGCGGAACCGCGCCGCGATGGCCTACCTGCCCGAGCTGCAGGAACTGCACGGCGAGAACCTGGTGGTCCACGTCGATGACGAAGGCACCTCGCTGAAGGTGGACGAACTGGTCGCCTCCGCAGACCTGGACACCGAACTGTACATGTGCGGTCCCATCCGGCTGATGGATGTGGTCCGCCGCGCCTGGACCGAGCGGGAGCTGAACCTGCCGAACCTGCGCTACGAAACCTTCGGCAACTCCGGCTGGTACGACCCGGAAGAGTTCATCGTCCGGATCCCGCGGCTCGGCGTCGAGACCAAGGTCGGCCAGGGCCGCTCCATGCTGGAGACCCTGGAAGACGCCGGCGTGGACATGATGTTCGACTGCCGCAAGGGCGAATGCGGGCTCTGCGAGGTGAGGATCCTGGAACTGGACGGCGCCGTGGACCACCGCGACGTGTTCTACTCCGAACGACAGCAGCACGCCGCGGCCAAAATGTGCTGCTGCGTCTCCCGCGCCGTCACCTCCAAGACCGGAGCCAAGGCCGACGCCGACCCGCACCGGGGACCGGCAGTCGTCACCATCGAAGTCTCCTGACCCAAGCCACCGGCAGCGAGCCCCCTTATTCGAGACAACTTCGAGAAAGACAGTATTGAATGGAACTGCGCGAGCGGATCAATAAATCAGCCATGTCTCCTTACCAGTGGCTGATCATCGGACTGTGCGTCCTGCTGAACGCACTCGACGGCTTCGACGTCATGGCCATGGCCTTTACCGCCACCAGCGTGACCAACGATTTCGGCCTCAGCGGCACGGAACTTGGCCTGTTGCTGAGCGCGGGGCTGGTGGGCATGGCCATCGGCTCCCTGGGGCTGGCGCCCTTTGCCGACATCGTCGGACGCCGTCCGATGATCCTGCTTTCGCTGGCCTTGTCGACGGGCGGCATGTTCCTGTCCGCGCTGGCGAACTCGGTCGTCGAACTTGGGCTGTGGCGGGTGGTCACTGGTCTCGGCGTGGGCGGCATCCTCGCCTGCACTAATGTCATTGCGAGCGAGTACTCCTCGGACCGTTGGCGCGGCCTGGGCATCGGCATCTACACCGCTGGCTACGGCCTCGGCGCCACGCTGGGCGGCATGGCTGCCGTGTCGCTGCAGGGCAGCTATGGCTGGCGTTCGGTCTTCGTCTTCGGCGGCATTGCCACCGCTGCCGCGCTGGTGCTGCTGGCCGTTCTGCTGCCGGAGTCCGTGGACTTCCTGCTGAGCCGGCGCCCGCGCAAGGTGGTGGAGCGGCTGAACCGGATTGCCCGCCGCATCGGCCAACCTGCCGTCACGGACCTCGGCCCGGCCCACGGAGCCGCGGGACGAGCGAAGGGGCGCAACAAGGTCGGCGACCTGCTGGCCCCGGCGAACCGCCGCACCACGCTGTTGATCTGGCTGGCGTTCTTCGCCACGATGTTTGGTTTCTACTTCGTGAACAGCTGGACGCCGCGCCTGCTCGTCGAAGCCGGCATGACCACCGAGCAGGGCGTGGTGGGCGGCCTGATGCTGACCCTCGGCGGTACCTTCGGCTCCATCCTGTATGGAGTGCTCGCCACCAAATGGAGCAGCCGCGGTGTGTTCATCTGCTTCGCCGTGCTCTCGGCTGTGTCCATGGTGCTGTTCATCAGCTCGGCGGGCATCCTCGTGCTCGCGTTTGTCGCCGGTGTGGGTGTAGGCATGCTCATCAACGGCTGCATCGCCGGCCTCTACACGGTCACGCCGGCACTGTACGCCACCGAAACCCGCAGCACCGGCGTGGGCTGGGCGATCGGCGTCGGGCGCATCGGCGCCATCGTTGCCCCGATGATCACCGGCTCCCTGCTGGATGCCGACTGGAACCCGGTCCAGCTGTACCTGGGCGTCGGCGTGGTGGTCCTGGTTGCTGCCGTCGCGGTACGCCTGCTCGGACCGGTCCGCGAGAGCAGCGCCATCCGCCCCGAACTGGTGGACGCCTCCACCAAATAGGCAAAGTACGACGGCGGTCCCCACCTTTGGCAGGCGAAACCCAGGCTTCGCAGTACACCAGGTGAGGGGCCGCCGTCGTCGTTATTGGTAGTGGGTTTGGCCGGCTACGCTTCCGCCGCTTGGTCCGCCGGTGCCAGCGTCCGTTCGAGCGGGTGCTCGATCTCGTTCCGCAGCATCCGGCCGCAGGCAATCGCGATCACGGAGAGCACCGGCGACGCCAGCCCGACCAGCAGGAAGATCAGCCAGATCGGAATGATCTCGCCCAGCGGCCCGGCCAGCGCCATGGACACCGGCATCAGCGCCAGCGAGACGAAGAAGTCCAGGCTGGAGATGCGGCCGAGCAGATGGGACGGGACGCGGCGCTGGAGCAGGGTTCCCCAGATCACCATGCCCGCGCTGCCGGTGGCACCCATGACGAACAACGCGCAGGCCATCACCCAGAAGCTGTCGGTGAAGCCGAGGATGGCCAGCGGCATGATGCCGGCGCCCCACATCATGATCATCACGCTCAGGTAGCGGCGGGGGAGCGGCAGGGAGGCCGTCACGATCGCGCCGATCGCCCCGCCTGCTCCGAAGATGCCCAGCAGGAAGCCGAAGGTACTGGCGTCGCCGTCGAGCTGTGCGGCGACGGCGAAGGGCAGCAGCACCTCGATCGGCCCGATGAAAATGAGCGTCGCGACCACGGCCCACAGCAGCGTCCAGAGCAACCAGGGCGTCTTGACCGTGTAGGCGACGCCTTCCTTCAGGTCAGCTAGGACGGAACCCTTGGCAGGTGCGACGGCTCCGCCCTCCGGCGCGGGTTCGGCGCCGAGGAAGCACAGGATCACCAGGGCCGCGAGGTGGCAGAAGCTGATCCAACCGATCGCGGCGGCCGGCGAGAATGCCGCCACCACCATGCCCGCGGCGGCGGGACCGGCGGCCTGCTGGAGCAGCGGCCGGATGGTTCCTTCCATGCCGTTGGCAGCCAGCAGATCGTCCGCCGGCAGGATCCGCGGCAGGATCGCCGAGTAGGCCGGGAAGAAGAACGCCGCGCCAACACCCAGCAGGAAGGCGGCGGCCGCCAGATGCCACAGCTGCAGCCGGTCCGTGAGCGCCAAAAAGCTGACCGCGCCGATAGCGGCCAGGTTGACGGCCTCCACGGCAAGGATGAGCCGGCGCCGCGGCAGCCGGTCGGCGGCGATGCCGCCCAGCAGCACAAAAGCCAGCAAACCGACGCTCGAGCAGGTGGCCACGATGGACAGCTCGGCCGGACCGCCGCCCAAGTGGATGACCTGGTACACCATGGCGACGGCCCACATGCCGGTGCCGAAAATGGAGATCGCCAGGGCGGCGATCAGCACGCGGTAGTTGTGGTGTGCAAAGGGGCGCAGCGCGCGCGGCACGGACATGGGTGTTCCTCGGATGGTTGAGCGGAAGTACCAGTATCCGCCCAAGTGATTGGGAAAATCAAATCACTTTTAGTTGCTGGTGGAAAACAACGTCCGACGGCGGCACTTTGGTGAGTGCCGCCGTCGGACATTTGCTGTGCTTTAGGCGCCGACAGCCGCCTCAGCGGGAGCGGCCGGCCGCCACGGTTATCTCTCTGTAGCGGTCACGGGCGCGGGCGCCGGCGCTGGCGCATTGGCGCGGACCACGGCTTCGTCGAATTCCGCTTCGATCTCGGCATTGGGCTTGTAGGTCATCAGGCTGACCACCACCGCAACGATCACGTTCAGGATGAAGCCCGGAACAATCTCGTACATGGTTTCCGTCAGCGCCGAATTGCCCCACCAGAAGACGGTGACCGCACCGGCGACCATGCCGGCAAGGGCGCCGGGCATGGTGAGCTTGCGCCAGTAGAGCGAGAGGATGACAGTCGGGCCGAAGGAGGCGCCGAAGCCGGCCCAGGCGAAGGCTACCAGCCCAAGGATCGTGTCGTTCTGGCTCCAGGCCAGAGCCATGGCGATGAGGGAGACGACCAGTACGCCCATCCGGCCCAGCATCACCTGCGCCTTGGCCGAGGCCTGCTTCTTGCTGATGATCTTGTACAGGTCCTCGACCAGTGCCGACGAGCAGACAATCAGCTGGGACGAGAGGGTACTCATGATCGCGGCCAGTACGGCAGCGAGCACCACGCCGGCAATGAACGGGTGGAAGAGGATCTGGGCCAGATCCAGGAACACCGATTCCGGATCCGCCAGCGTAGCGTCCGGGTTCTGCTGGAAGTAGGCGAGGCCGACGAGGGCCGTGGCTACGGCGCCAAGTACGGTCAGGATCATCCAGCCGATACCGATGCGGCGGCCCGCCTTGGCATCGGCGGCCGAGCGCATCGCCATAAAGCGGACAATGATATGCGGCTGGCCGAAGTAGCCCAACCCCCATGCTGCCGCCGAGATGCCGGCCACGAGCGTGCCGCCGGCGAACAGGCTCAGGAAGTTCGGATCCACCTCGCGGATCGAGTCGAAGGTTGCGCCGATGCCGCCGGTGGCGACAACGCCTACGATCGGGACGATCAGCAGCGCCAGGAACATCAAAATGCCCTGGGCAACATCCGTGAACGTTGCGCCCATGAAACCGCCGAAGAGCGTGTACAGCACGGTGACGCCGCTGACAAGCAGCATGCCGGTCAGGTAGCTGGAGCCGAAGGAGGCCTCGAAGAATACGCCGCCGGCCACCATGCCCGAGGAGACGTAGAAGGTGAAGAACGCCAGGATGATGACGCCGGAGGCGACCCGGAGGATGTGGGTCTTGTCCTTGAGCCGGTTATCGAAGAAGCTCGGCACCGTGATCGAATTGTTGGAGACCTCGGTGTAGGCGCGCAGCCGCGGAGCGACGAACTTCCAGTTCAGCCAGGCTCCGATGGTCAGGCCGATGGCGATCCAGGCCTCGAACAAGCCGCCCACGTAGAGGGCGCCGGGCAGGCCCATCAGGAGCCAGCCGGACATGTCGGAGGCGCCGGCGCTCAGGGCCGCCACCCCCGGATGCAGGCCGCGGCCCGCGAGCATGTAGTCGTCCAGGTCGTCGGTGCGCCGGAAGGCCCACCACCCGATCGCAAGCATCCCTGCCATGTACAGCGCCATGGCGATGATCTGATATATCTGGTCGTTCACGAGGTGTCCTTCCGGGGTGACCGGGTGGGGTTGAGTGAGCCTGTCCAGTATTCCAGCGACCTGCATGTGACGCCAATAACGATGACCCGGCAGCTTGTCCAGCGTCCGCTCCCAATACGTGCCACCCTACGCCGAAAGTTTCGTCAGGTCAGCCGGTCCCGTGCCCATTCCCACTGGATGTGCTCCTGTTCCAGCCGCACTGCGGTCCCATACGTGTGGTTGCCCAGCGCGGCGTAAACCTCAGCTTCGTCGGGGGACAACCGGGTCAAGACCGCACGCGAGGGCTTGGTTTCGGTGCCCCAGAATTCCTTGTGTGCCAGCAGTGTCTCCAGGTCCATCAAGACGCTGCGGACATGCGGATGGGCGGACCGCAGCTGGTCCAGGATCCGGAAGCCGTGGGTATCCAGGTCTCCCCAGTAGAGTACTTCGCAGTCCCGGAGCCATCCCGCCTCGCTGAGGGAAGAGAAGCCGTAGCCGCCGCCAAATAGCGCCAACGTTCCGGGCCGCTCGGGCAGCGCGAGGAAGTTGACCTGGTTTTCGGTCACGATCACGGTCCGCACGGGAAGGTTGAGCGTGGCGAACGCGGCAGCCGTGACGGTCAGATCCCGGGCGGCACCGAGCAGCGGCAGGTGCGGGTCAAGCATGCGGAAGCGCACCAGCTCCGGTGCGGACAGGAAGCCGTGCCGTGCGGCGAACCGGGCTCCCGGGACGGGACCGGCGGGATCCGCAACACCGCCGCCGGGAACACCGGCCGGACGAAGAGCGGCCACCATCTCGTCAATGGTCCGCCGGTGGTTCTCGATGAACTTCGTGTGGACGCCGGGCAAGCTGAGCTGGCGAAGGTAGATGCCCGGCTGCGGATGATCGCGAAGCCAGAGGGCGACTCTCGCCGCCATCAGCGCGGCCGTGTCGAGCTCGAGCAGCGCAATCGGCCGTTTGGCTGCCCACTGCTGGAGGGCAGGTTTCAGCTCGGCGAGCTGCGCCGCAAGTCCCAGGAACCGGCCGGCTTGCCGCCGCTTGCCGATGAAATCGATCTCGTCCTGCGCCGTCTCGAACACCACGGCGGCCGGAACGCTGTTGGCGCCAACCGTAGTCCGGCCCACCGTGGCCGTTTCCACGGCCAGGCCGGACAAGCCGGCATACAGTGCGGCAGCCCAGCCGCGTGCGGCAGTGTACTCGTCCCGCAGCTCGGTGGCGCTCGGGTGTTTCAATGCACGACGGCGAGGGTAGGCTTCCGTGGGCAGCAGCAACTCCCGCAGCAGGTCACCTTTGTGCCAGGCCTTTTGCGAAGCAGCCCGCAGATCATCGAGTGACGTCCACCGGGCTGGGGCATCAGCCGGCACGGCGCTCGCGTTCCTCGCGGTACTCCTGGATGGTCATGTTCCGCAGCTGGGAATCGTCCCCGTTCGGGTTGGCCACAAAACCCACATTGGAGACGTGCGGTTCGATGACATGGATCTTCTGCAATGGAGTGACGATGAGCAGCTGCAGCTGCATCCGCCGGAACAGTTCAAGGCCGTAGCGGGCGGATTCGTCCGAGCCTCGGCCGAACGCTTCGTCGATAACCACGAAACGGAAACTCCGGTTGCTTCCCGCGGAAGCACCGGCCTTGAGCGCAGAGCCCAGGCCGAACTGGAAGGCCAAGGCTGCGGCGAGGATGGTGTAGGCCAGTTTTTCCTTCTGGCCGCCGGATTTGCCGCCGGAGTCCGTGAAGTGCTCGTGCTCTTCGCCGGTCTCGGTCCATTTTTCCGAGGCGGAGAAGGTGAACCAGTTCCGCACGTCGGTCACCTTCGCGGTCCAGCGCTCGTCCAGACTGGTCAGCCCCTCCCGGCCGCGGAAGCGGTTCACCAGCTTTTCCACCTGCAGGAACTTCTGCTCCGAGTACTGGTCATCATTGCCGAGCGTGCCCTCGGAACAGGCACGGAGGTCGATGCCGAATTCGCGCACGTCCGCGTCCGAGGTGTTCTGGTGTTCGAGCTGGATGTGCCGGCCGGGATTGTACTCGATGGTGGCCAGGGAACGGTTGATCTCCCCGATGCGGCCCATGATGTCCTGCCGCCGGGATTCGAGGAAGGCGTTGAAGGCCACCACCTCGTGGATGGTGTTCTGGTTCAGCGAGTCCTTGAAATGTTCCTCGAACCGCGGCAGGTCATTGCTGACCAATTGGTCCAGCAGCCGGTTGTACTCGCCCGCGGCATCTAGGGCGGCGTCGATCTCCGTGGTTTCGTTCGGATACTTGTTGCGGAACGCCTGCATTAGTCCGACCGTGCGTTCCGCGGAACGGGCGATCTGTTTGTTCAGGGCGTCGATAGTGTCGGTGAGACCGGACCGTACCGTACTTTCGGTACGGTCGGTGTTCTTGTAGGTCAGCGATGCCTCGCCGAGGACCGCGGAGGCGAGCTTTTCCAACTCGGCGAGCAGACCGACGTCGTTGGTCAGCGGTGTCTCGGCCAGGATGGACCGGCACTCGGTGATCGCCTCGGCTATGTCCTTGGCGGCATTCTCGTTGGCGCCGATGCGTTTTTGCAGTTCGTTGGACTTCTTGTCCTGCTTCTCCAGCCGTTCGCTGGTTTCCCGCTCGCGGGCAGCAAGCTGCTGGAGGACGTCGTTGGCGGCTTCGAGTGCAGCTTTCTCCGTCTTCAGCTCCTCGATCCGGCGTGCAGTGAGCTGCCAGCTGAGCTCGGCGAACTCCTTGACACCGCGGACGGTGCCGAGCTGCTGCTGTTGCTGGCCCAGCTCTCCGAGTGCCGCGTCGACTTTGGTGAGTCCGGCGTCGGCGCTGCGGATCTGCCCCTGGGCTTCCTCCAGCTCGGTGTGGAACCGGCTGATCTTGGCGTGGTTGTCCCAGCCCAGCACGTAGTTCCGCCGGTCCTGCAGGTCCCGCCTGTCATCCTTCTCGTGCCGCCCGCGGCCGCCCTTGAGCTGGCCGTTGATGGTCAGTGCCTTCGGGAAGCGGCGGAAATCCTCCAGCGATTCGCAGCACATGTGGTCGAAGCGGTGGTTCAGCTCGTTGAGCAGGAACTCGCGGAACGGGGTGCCTGGTTTGATGCTGATTTTCGACGCAAGGGTGCCCGGCTCTGCGGCCTGGATGGCAGGTGCTTGGCCAACTTTGAGGTAGACGAGCCGGGCCCGCAGGTTGTTTGCGTCCACCCAGCCGCTCACTGCCGCGTAGTGTTCCGCCGGCACCAGCAGGGACAGCGCGAAGCCATGCAGCGTCCGCTCCGCGGCTCCCTCCCAGGCCGACTCACCGTCGCGCAGTCGCAGCAGTTCCCCGGCAAAGGGCAGGGCCGAATCGGGAATGCCAGTGCCGTCGCAAAGGCGGCGCCGGAGCTCAAGCTGCGGCCGGGGCAGCAGGTTCTGCCGTGACTGCAGGCTCTTGAGTTCCGCACGCAGGTCCTCGGCGCGGACCATGCCGGCGTCCCGCTTTTTGGAGAGATCCGTGCGCTGTTCCTGCAGTTCGCCGGCCCGCGTGGCCAGCTGCCGCTCGACGCCATCCAGCTGCGCCGCGTTGCCGTCGAACAGGACCCGGTCTTCGGGGATCTTGAGCCCGAGTGCTTCGGCGGCGTGCGAGTAGTTCTCGAAGCGTGCCCGCTGCGCCCGGGACTCCGCTTCCAGCCGCGTGATTTCGGCGTCGATCGCTGCGAGCCGGCCGCCGCCGTTAGTGCGGATGTCCTCCTGGATTCCGGCCAGCTCGTGCCGCAGCCGGGTCACCTCGGCGGCGAGCTTCTGTCCCTCTTCCTCGAGCCGGGTACCCGTGCGGGCCAGCTCCTGCTGGTGCTCCAGGCTCAGGTCGAGTTTTTGCGCGGTGAACCATGGATGCAGTTGGTCCCGCTGCGCCCGGCCGCGCCGGTCCCGTTCTTCGAGTTCCGCATGCTTGGCGGCGCCGTCCCGGATGGGAGTGAGCAGCTGGATCTGGTCCTTGGCCCGCAGCACCGCGTCATGGGCCTTCTTCAGGTCATCGAAGTGGTGTATCAGATTCTTGATCCGGGAGCCTACGTTGTCTTCTTCCAGCATGTTGGTGCGGACGAAGTGCGTGATGTTCTCCACCTGCTTCATGGAGACCGTCCGGTGGAACAGGTCCATGGCCTGGCTGCTGGTGATGCCGAACTGCCGTTTGAAGGCCGCCGCGTAGGGGTCGAAGGAATCGTGGACGGTGACGCCGGCGGCACGCAGCTTCTTCTTGAGCTTGGCCGGATCCTTGCCGAAGTCCGCGAAGTCCGCGACGATGGTCTGCTCGCCCTCGGCCAGGGAGTAGAAACGGTTGGGTTGTCCGGCCTCCTGCGTGGCCCAGAGGGTAATGGCCAGCGTGACCGATTTGCCCAGGAACTCGTTGTGGAAGACACCGAGCACCACAGAATAGGAGCCGGGCCCGCGCAGTGCCACCGGTTTGGAATGATCCCCGGTGCCGCTGCGCGCGCTCTTGTGGAAGCCGCGTACATAGGACATCAGGCTGCGCTCTTTCTTCTGCGCGCCGGCGGCCTTGTTGTATTCGATCCGGTTCGCCGGCAGCAGCAGGGTGGTGATCGCATCCACCACCGTGGACTTGCCCGAGCCGATGTCGCCGGTCAGCAGGCTGTTCTCCCCGCCTAGCCGGAAAGTGCGCACGCCTTGGTGGAACGTGCCCCAGTTGAGCAGTTCCAGTCGGTGCAGGCGGAACCCCGGGGCCGGCTTGCCGCCGTCGTTGTTGAGGTCTTCGAGGTTGAACAGGCTGGCCTGCAGCTCGGCGGTCATGCGCTGCTCCTTTCGGCGTGGGGCGAGCCGTCCAGCGAGGCGCGGTAGTCGGCGAGCCGGGCGTCGAATTCCTCCAGCCACTGGGCGTCCACGTATGCCTTGAGGATGCGCGCCACTTCGTACGTACCGTTCTGGCCGCGGAGTTTGCGCAGGAAGCCCAGATCCACGACTTTCTTGATGTTCGAGGCCAGCTGGTCCAGGATGCGGGCTTCGTTGCTGGACTCGGGCAGGAAGACCGAGACCATGTCCGCAATGTCCTGGTCCGTCATGATGAGGCGGGTTTCGCCGGTCTGCTGGTCGAACTCGGCCAGCCGCGCCCGCAGCAGGGCCAGCAGCAGGCTCACGTTGAAGGTCAGCTGGCGGCGCGGAACCAGCCGGGGCAGGGCCACATCCACATCCTGGCGCGAGGTCAGAAACGCGTAGCCTTCGGACTCGTCCAGGACCAGATCCAGGCCCAGCACCGCCACGTAGTCCCGGACATGGGAGGCCAGCGGCAGCAGCGACTGCCAGATCTTCTCATCCGATTCGGCGTACACCACGCCCTTGAAGAGTTTGCTGACGACGGCGGGAAGTTCCCCCGGGTGGCTCCGGCCCGTTTCGGTGGATTCAGTCATGAAGGCCTCACAAAGATGATCTGTTCAACTGTTGCCTCGCGGATGCTGCCGTCGGGCAACGTCCAGGACAATTGCTGGCTGGTTTCCGGGTTGATGCTCGCCCACGGGGAGTCCGAGGCCAGCTGGAAGTAGGCGACGATTTCGGCCAGGCCCTGGCTGAGCGGGAAGGCATCGGCAACATCTGCCAAGGTGGCCTGCCCGGACTCTTCCAGCACCATGGCGATATTGTCCTGCAGCCGCTCCTTGTCCACGTGGAACTGCTCGAATAGCGCGCCGGAATCCACTTCGGCATCCTCGGCGGTGAAAACCTCGTCGTCCAATTGCACTCGGGTGCTCGGTTCATAGAGGGGGCGCTCGAAGGGCAGCACCACATCGACGGCCTGCGCATCGACCTCGATAAAGGTGCCGGACGGCGGCTGGTTGCGGATGGCCAGCGCATTGCCCTCGATGCTGCGGATCAGCTGCATGATCCGCTTGTTTTCGAGGAACACCTTGTCATCGAGCAGGCGGCGCATCTGCTGCGAGAGCTGGCGGACTGTCGCCTGGGTCTGCTCGACGGCGGGGAGCCAGTCGCGGTGCAGATTGGCCACGGTATCGATATTGTCCAGCCGGGCGAGCGCCTCGATCTGCATGGCACGTTCCAACAACTCCTGCAGTTCGGTCCGGAGCTGGGGCGACATGAGATAGTCCCAGAAACCCTGGAAAGTCCGGCCCTGGATGGACCCGGAAATGTCCTGCTGGTTGGCGAAGATGGACTCCAGCAGTTCGCCCTGGGTGCCGTCCCACGTTGCGATCTGTTCGCGGACCTGCCGGTCCAGCGAGCGGAAGTTCTGCTCTACCTCACGGAAATCGGCGAGCAGATCCTTGGCCAGGGCGGTCAGCTGCTGGAAGTGGTCCAGCGCCTCGGGCCCGCTCATCACCTTGATGTGGCCTTCCCTGATCCGCTGCATTTCGACGTCGATCCCGTCCCGCTGCCTTTGCAGTTCCGCCAGCCGGACTTCCGGATCCGTTTCGGATTCCTGGACCAGGGTTTTGAGCAGCTGGAAGATGCCGGTCAGCCGGGACTGCGTGGCCACAAAATCGCGGCCGCGGAGGTTCTCCACCCAGCGGACCACATCCTCGGCGGTGGCGGTCAGGTCATAGACCGGCTCATCCTGCCCGGCAATGTAGTACTTGCGCAGCCAGGCTTTTTCCGGCGCGGCCCAGTCGTCCAGGTACTCGGACGCCGGGCGGGGAAACTTGTCCTCGCCAAGCGAATCGCGGAGCCCGAAGAGGACGTCATCCAGGGTATCGATCAGTGCCTGCCGGCCGATGTTGCGCTGGTTCGGGCCAGTGAAGGCTGCGATGAAAAAGGCCAGGGCCAGTGGGGCATTCTGGGCGCGCAGCAGGGCCCAGCCTGCGTGATTCTCCCGCAGCGAGTTGAGCGCGTAGTAGTCCATGCGGTCCCCGGGGTTTGAAGCGTTCAATGCTGGGACAATGCTACGTGCTGCCGCCGACACTTTGCCCGTCCGCCAGCCCAGATCACGTTTCGGCCCCAGCCATTGGTTACTCCATTCGATGGAGGTAGCATCGAGCCATCGTGCGCATCAGGCTTCGCTGCCCTTGAGATCGTGACCGGCATCCAGCCTGCGGATCAAAGGAGAACCATGCGTGGCACCAGGAATACCTCCGTCAAATCATCGCTGTCACTGATTGCAGCCGGCCTGCTGGTGCTGACCGGCTGTTCGGCTGGCGGGGGAGGGGGTGCGGGCGCTGGCGATGATTCCACGCTGCGCATCGTGTACCAGAAGTCGGGTGAAGGTTCGCCGTTGGACACTTTGATGCAGGACGTCAAGACCCAGTTCGAAGCCGGAAACGAAAACGTCACCGTCCAACTGGAGCCGGTTGAGGGCAGCGACGAGGATTACGCCACCCGGCTGGCGCTCTCGCAGCGCTCGCCGGATACTGCACCGGACGTGTTCTACGAAGATACGTTCAAGGTGCGATCCGACGTCGACGCCGGGTATCTGCTCAACCTTGATCCGTACCTCGAAGAGTGGCCGGACTGGGAGCGCTTCAACGACGGGGCGAAAGCGGCCGGCGTAGCCGACGACGGCGCCACTTACGCAGTCCCGCTCGGCACCGACACCCGGGTGATCTGGTACAACAAGAACGTCCTGGAGGCCGCAGGGGTGGAAGTGCCATGGGCGCCGAAAACCTGGGATGACATCCTGGCGGCGGCACGCCAGATCAAGGAGTCCCAGCCGGACGTCGTCCCCTTCAACATGTACGCAGGCACGGGCACCGGCGAGGGCACCGTCATGCAGAGTTTCTACGAACTGCTGTACGGCACGGACAGCCAGCTTTACAACGAGGACCAGCAGAAATGGGTGGTCGGTTCGCAGGGCTTTGTGGATTCGCTGGCCTTCCTGAAGACGCTCTACGACGAGGAACTCGCACTGACCCCGGCCCAGGCCCTGGATCCGAACATCTGGCAGGCGGTGTTTGGCGAGTACCTGCCCGAGGACAGGATGGGCGGTGTGGTCGAGGGCTCCTATTCGCCGAGTTTCTGGCAGGAGGGCGGCATGTTTGAATGGGCCGAATACGGTGACGTGATGGGCGTGGCGCCGTTCCCCACGCAGAACGGCCAGGAGCCCGGCGCGGTCAGCATGTCCGGCGGCTGGACATTGGCCATCGGAGCCAACTCCCAGAACCCGGACCTGGCTTTTGAGTTCCTCACGACGGCGATGAACCAGGAAAACCTGCTGAAGTATACGGTGGACAACTCACAGATCGCCGTCCGTTCCGACATCGCCGACGACCCAACGTACCTGGAGTCGAACCCGTTCGTGGCTGACGTCTCCGAAGTGGTGGACGTGACGCATTACCGCCCCGCCACCAGCGACTACCCGGAAATTTCGACGGCGGCGCAGCAGGCGACGGAAGCAGTCATCACCGGAGAGCGTACGCCCGAGGAAGCCGCGGCGGACTATGACGCTGCCGTGCGGGACATCGTCGGAGCTGACAACGTCGTCGAAGAGTGACCGCATGACCGCCGGGACCAGCACCCGGCCCGAGCTCGGGCCGGGCACCGGACCGGGGCACGGGAACAGCGGCAGGACCGGTGCGCTGTGGCTGAAGCTGCTGCCCCTGGCCCCGGCGATCGCACTGCTGGGGATTTTCCTGGCCGGGCCGATCATCTTCTCCGTCTACGGCTCCTTCACCAATGCCGCGCTGACGGGCAAAAATGCCAAGGACCCGCAGTTCATCGGGTTCGAAAACTATGCCGATCTGTTCCGCGACCCGAACTTTCCGCAGTCCCTGTGGCTGACCGTGCTGTTTGTGTTTGCCTCGGCCATCGTGGGGCAGAACCTGCTCGGCCTCGGAACCGCCCTGCTGATGAACAAGGCAACCAAGGCGATTGCCGCCGTCGTCGGTGTCTGCGTGGTGGCGGCGTGGGTGCTGCCGGAAATCGTGGCGGCCTTCGTTGCCTACGCCTTTTTCTTCCGCGAAGGCACCCTCAACCAGCTGACGGCCACCGTCGGGATCGCGCCGGTGGACTGGCTCTTCGAACACCCCATGCTGGCAATTATCCTGGCCAATATCTGGCGGGGAACCGCGTTCTCCATGATGGTCTACCAGGCGGCGCTGAACGATGTGCCGCAGGAAATCAGCGAGTCCGCAATGATCGACGGCGCCGGCGGGGCGTTGCGGCTCTGGTACATCACGCTGCCGATGATCCGGCGCAGCATCGCCACGAACCTGATGCTGATTACCCTGCAGACGCTGGCGGTCTTCACCCTGATCTACGTGATGACCGCGGGCGGGCCGTCCCGGCGCAGTGCCACGCTGCCCGTCATGGCCTATGAGGAAGCCTTCCGGTACAGCAACATCGGTTACGGCACGGCAATCGCCGTCGTGATGATCCTGATCGGTGCGGTGTTCTCCGTGGTGTACATCCGTCTGCTGAAGGAGAAGTGAGCAATGTCCCCGACACCAGCAGCTATGCCTGCGTCCGCCACTTCGTCCGTCCCTGCCCCGGGACGGCGGCCGCGCCCCGGATTGTCCGTTTCCTCCGCCCGCAGGTCGGCGTCAAAGACGCTGGCCAATGCGGTGCTGATCCTGCTGGGGCTGTGTTTCCTGATCCCGCTGAGCTGGCTGGTGCTGGCGTCGCTGGACCCCGAGGCCGGCTACACCACCGAACTGCCGAAGACCTTCACGCTGGACAACTTCGCAGCGGTGCTCACCCCGGAACTGGCGTTTGTGCCGCTGCTGAACAGTCTGCTGCTGTCAGCCGGGGCCGCCGGGCTCACCGTGGTTGCGGCCGTGCTGGCGGCATACCCGCTGTCCCGGTACCAGTTGCGCTTCAACAAACCGTTCCTCTACACGGTGCTGTTCGGCACCTGCCTGCCCATCACCGCCATCATGGTTCCGGTCTACGGCCTGTTTGTTCAGCTGAACCTGCTGGACTCGTTGCCGGCCACCACGTTTTTTATGGCCGCAACATTCCTGCCGATGGCCATCTGGATGACCAAGAATTTCATGGATTCGGTCCCCATCAGCCTGGAGGAAGCCGCCTGGATGGACGGCGCGTCCTCGATGAAGGCGCTGGCCCACGTGGTGGTGCCGCTGATGCGACCGGGATTGGCCGTGGTGTTCATTTTCGTCTTCATCCAGGCCTGGGGGAACTTCTTTGTGCCGTTCATCCTGCTGCTCTCCTCCGGCAAGCAGCCCGCCGCCGTGAGCATCTTCCGCTTCTTCGGCCAGTATGGCACCGTGGCGTACGGACAGCTTGCCGCCTTTTCCATTCTTTATTCGATTCCCGTGATCCTGCTTTACGTGCTGGTTGCGCGCGGCATCGGCGGCTCGTTCGCCATGGCCGGTGCGATGAAGGGGTAGTTCGTCGCAATAGTCCTTAAGGAGTGTTTATGCACGACAACCGGTTACTGGTCGAGGCGCGGATCCAGCGCTTCATGACGGAGCGGCTCGCAGCGCAGCTCTACCGCGAGGCTGTGCCGCTGCGGGTCGAGGCGTGGGCCTGCCCGGACGAGCCGGTTCCCTGCACGGAGGCGATGCTGCAGGAGTTCAAGCCCTTTGCCGTGGGCCGGCCCTGGGGGCTGCCGTGGGGGACCACCTGGTTCCGGCTCACCGGCGAGATGCCCGCGGATTGGACCGGAAAGTACGACGGCGATGCCGACGTCAGCGGGAAAGGTTCCGTTGGGCTGTCCGCGGGAGAGGGCGACGGCGTCGCGCGGCTGGAGGCCGTAATCGATCTCGGCTGCACTTCCCTGCTGCCCGGCTTCCAAGCCGAAGGGATGGCCTACTGCCCGGACGGCAGCATCATCAAGGGCGTTGAACCGCTGAACATGCATGTCCCGCTCGCTCCTGGACCCGATGGCAGGATCGAGTTTTATGTGGAGGCGGCGTCGAACCCCAACGTCGCAGACGGATTCCTCTTCGCGCCCACACCGCTGGGGGACAAGGCGACCGCCGGGAGCGAGCCGCAGAACGTGCTGGCCCGGGCGGATCTGGCGTTGCTGGATATGCAGGTATGGGAACTGATGCAGGACTTCCGGACGCTGGACGGGCTGATGCGCGAGCTGCCGGAGGATCTGCCGCGCCGGCATGAGATCCTGCGGGCACTGGAGCGGGCGCTCAATGCCGCCGATCCACAGGACCTCGCCTCGACCGCACCGGCGGCGAGGGCCTGCCTGGCCGAAGTGCTCAAGGCCCCGGCGTATGCCAGCGCGCACCGCATTCATGCCGTCGGCCATGCCCACATCGACAGCGCCTGGCTCTGGCCGGTGCGTGAGACCGTGCGTAAAGTGGCCCGGACATTTTCCAACGTGCTGGACCTGATCGAGAAACACCCGGATTTCGTCTTCACCGCCTCGTCGGCCCAGCAGTACGCGTGGCTGAAGGAGCACTATCCCGAACTGTTCGAGCGGGTGGCCGCAGCCGTGCGTGGCGGCCGCTTTGTGCCGGCCGGCGGCATGTGGGTGGAACCGGACACCAACATGGCCGGCGGGGAGGCGCTGGCCCGGCAGTTCGTGGCCGGCAAGCGCTTCTTCCTGGAGAACTTCGGGGTGGAACCGCTGGACGTGTGGCTGCCGGATTCCTTCGGCTACTCCGGTGCGCTGCCGCAGATCGTCAAGGCTGCCGGTTCCCGCTGGTTCCTGACACAGAAGATCTCCTGGAACGACACCAACCGCTTCCCGCACCACACATTCCAGTGGGAAGGGATCGACGGCACGCGGATCTTCACGCACTTTCCACCTGCGGACACGTACAGCTCGGACGTTTCCGCGACACAATTGGCCCATGCCCAGCGGAATTACCGCGAAAAGGGTTCGGCCAACACCTCGCTGCTGCCCTTCGGCTGGGGCGACGGCGGCGGCGGGCCCACCCGCGAGATGCTGGCGGCGGCCTACCGGACGGCAGATCTAGAGGGTTCACCGCGGGTGCAGCTCTCCGGTCCGGAAATGTTCTTCCGCGCGGCCGAGGCAGAGTACCCGGAGCCGCCGGTCTTTTCGGGCGAGCTGTATCTGGAGTTCCACCGCGGGACCTATACGTCGCAGGCGCGGACCAAGCGGGGCAACCGGCGCAGCGAGCATCTGCTGCGCGAGGCCGAGCTCTGGGCCACCACCGCGGCCATCCGCAAAGGCACGCCGTACCCCTATGACGAGCTGGAGCGTGCCTGGCAGACGGTCCTGCTGCAGCAGTTCCACGACATCCTGCCCGGCTCATCGATCGCGTGGGTCCATCAGGAGGCCGAGCGCAACTACGCCCAGGTGGCCGAAACGCTGGAAAGACTGATTGCGGACGCCCTCGCCGCCGTCGTCAATCCGGACAGCGGCCCGCTCAGCGTCAACGCGGGTCCTTACGCGGTGGCAGGGGTGCCCGGGCTGGGCGGCGGTACGCCAACAGAACCTGTGCCGGTCCAGTTGGAACACGGCGAGGGCGGGTGGATCCTGCGCAGTGAAGCGCTGGAACTGACAATCGACGACGCCGGACTGCTCACCTCGCTGCTGGACCGCGGCGCCGGACGGCAGCTGGTGCCGGCCGGGCTGGCGGGCAACCTGTTCCAGGTCTTCCGCGACATGCCCAACCAGTGGGATGCATGGGACCTCGACGAGCACTACAAATCAACCGTGGCCGAGCTCCGCAAAGCGGACTTTGTGGAACCGCTGGAGACAGACGGAACGCCCGGGCTGCGGATCCGGCATTCGTTCGGGGACTCCGTCCTGACCGAGCAGATCCGGCTGAGCCAGGACGGAAGCGGCGTCGAACTCGAAATCGATGTGGACTGGCACGAGCAGCAGAAACTGCTCAAACTGGCGTTCCCGCTGGACGTGCACGCGGAGCGTGCCGCCTCGGAAATCCAGTTCGGCCATATCTACCGGCCGACCCACAGCAACACATCCTGGGACGCCGCCCGCTTCGAAACGGTGGCGCACCGCTGGGTCCATGTCACCGAGCCCGGCTACGGGGTGGCCCTCGCCAATGACGCCACCTACGGTTACGACATCGGCCGCGCCGCGCTCGCGGACGGTGCCGGGACGTACACTTCCGTCCGCGCGTCGCTGCTGCGCGCGCCGCTGTTTCCCGATCCGGGGGCCGACCAGGGACGGCATTCCTTCCGGTTTTCGCTGCGGCCCAACGCCGGGATACCCGAAGCCGTGGCGGAGGGGTACCGGCTGAACCTGCCGCTGCGCACCGCCGGCGGATCGGTGTCCGGCACGGATGCGGACGTCGATGCCGGAGACGCCGGGCTCAAGCCGGTCTTCGCCGTCGATAATCCCGCGGTGGTTATCGAAGCGGTCAAGCTGGCCGAAGACCGCAGCGGCGACGTGGTGGTGCGCTTGTACGAGGCGCACGGTGGCCGGACCGAAGCAGTGCTGCGGCCCGATTTCGATTACGACGGCGTGGCCGCCACAGATCTGCTGGAGCGCGAAGTGCCGGCGGACTGTTTTCAGGATCTGGGCTCCGGAGCCCGGGTGCGGCTCCGGCCCTTCCAATTGGCCACGCTGAGGTTCCGCCGCTAGTGGCTTTCTCCGCCGGTCTCTTCCACGGGTTCGGCCGGCATCGAGACGGAGGATTCCGGTACCCACATCACGTCTCCGTGTTCGGCGTTGGCCCCGCGCGCCAGCACGAACAACAGGCCGGAGACACGGTTCATGTAGCGGGCGCATTCGATGTTGACGGTGTCCGGGTGTTCCTCGAAGGCGCGCCAGATGGCAACTTCCGCGCGCCGGACAACCGAGCGAGACTCGTACAAGTGTGCCCCGGCGAGGGTTCCGCCGGGCAGGAGCATGCCGCTCAGGTCACCGGCTTCCTGCTCGAAATGCTCAATGGCGCGCTCGATCCGCTCAGTATGGGCTGGAATGATCCGGGCCTTGGCCGGGGTGGGGCTGTTGGTCGGAATGCTCAGATCCGTGGCCAGGTCAAACAGGTCATTCTGCACGCTGACCAGCGTTGCTACCAGATGTGGCGGCAGGGCACCTCCCGCCAGAGTCACGGCAATGGACGCATTCGCCGCATCGCACTCCGCATACGCGACGACCCTCACATCCGTCTTGGGAATCGTGCCATGTCCGCCGAAGTCCGTCTGGCCGGAGTCGCCGCTGTGCGTGTAGCCTAGCTCGTTCATGCCTGCAACTATACTGACGATAGTTTCCGCGTCGAAGTGGCAGGTATAGAACAGGGCTTAGTCCCGTTGCAGCAAAGCAGAACAACACGGACCAGCGAGGGTTTCCATGAGTGAACATCAAGCGGGTAAATCCGCAGAATCGCGGTTGGGCGACGCCGTCTCCGACACGCCGGCCCACGGATGGGCTGGTGTCGACAAGACAGTTTTCGGCGTCTCCCTGGTGATCGTCGTCGCCGTCTGTATTCTCGGCATCTTTTTCACGGAGGCCATCGAGGAGGCCGCCGGCGCGGCCTTGGGCTGGATCACCAGCACCTTCGGCTGGCTGTTCATTTTGGGCGCCACCGGATTCGTCGCTTTCTCCCTGGTTCTGGCCTTCGGCCGGTACGGGAACATACCGCTCGCCCGGGAAGGGGAGGGGCCGGAGTTTTCGACGCTTTCCTGGATCGCCATGATGTTCAGCGCAGGCATGGGCATTGGCCTGATGTTCTTCGGCGTCTACGAACCGGTCACCCACCTCGCCTCGCCGCCGCCGTTTGTCGGGGCGGAAGCAGGCACCGAGGGCGCCGCGAGCTCGGCCATGGCTTACACCTTGTTCCACTGGGGACTGCATCCGTGGGCCATCTATTCCGTGGTGGGACTCGCGTTGGCCTACTCCACCTACCGGATGGGCCGCGGCAACCTGATGAGCGCGCCGTTCCACTCCTTGCTGGGCAAGGAGCGGATCGAGAAGGGCTGGGGCAAGCCGATCGATATCCTCGCCATCATCTGCACCAAATTCGGTTCGGCCACCTCGCTGGGGCTGGGCGCCCTGCAGATTGCCGCGGGACTGACCCTGCTCCAGACAGGCGAGTTCGACGACAACCCTGGTGCCGCGCTGCCCATCATCATCATCTGTGTCCTGACCGTCGGCGTGGTCTTCTCCGCGGCCAGCGGGGTGTCCAGGGGCATCAAGTGGCTGAGTAACACCAACATGATCCTTGCCGCCGTCCTGCTGGTGTTCGTTTTCGTTGTCGGACCTACGGTGTTCATCCTCGACCTGTTGCCTAACTCCATTGGCACCTACCTGTCCAGCCTGGTCTCGATGAGCTTCCATTCGGCTGTCTTTGGTGGCGGGGATTGGCTGGCCAGCTGGACTATCTTCTACTGGGCCTGGTGGATTTCGTGGACGCCGTTCGTTGGCACCTTCATCGCCCGGATCTCGCGTGGCCGCACCATCAAGGAATTTGTCCTCGGTGTGTTGCTGGTTCCCACCGCCGTCAGCATCATCTGGTTCACCATCTTCGGCGGCGCCGGCATTAACGCCCAGCTGAACGGGCTGGACATTGCCGGTACCGGCAGCGAGGCGGCCGGATTCTTCGCGCTGCTGCAGCAGTACCCGTTCTTTATCGGCGCGGCGATTGTGGTCATGGTCCTGACCGCAGTCTTCTTCGTCAGTGGCGCCGATGCCGGCTCCCTGGTGCTTGGCACCTTGTCCTCGCGGGGCAAGAAGGAACCCTGGAAACCGCTGGTCATCATGTGGGCGGTCCTCACCGGCGCCGTGGCAGCCGTCCTGCTCTTTGTCGGCGGGCTGGGTGCGTTGCAGACCTTCACCATTTTGGCGGCCACGCCGTTTGTGCTGATCATTATGGGTCTGTGCGTCGCCCTCTATGCGGACCTTCGGAAGGACCCGTTGCGGCAACGCCGGATGGGCCCGGTCCGCGGTGCGACTGCGGTACCGAGCACCGTTCCCTTTGCGCAACCCGTAGAGACGGGCGCCATCGAAACCGTTGCCCCCCCGAAGAAGGAACCGGGCAAGTAAATTCGCAAGACAGCGCAACGGCGGCATCCGGACCCGGCCCCAGTCCCCATTGGACTGCCGGGACCAGGCGGATGCCGCCGTGGTCGTTATTGCTGGACACTGGTGGGCCTGATGGCGGGGCGGAGCCACGGGTGCCTACCGCGGGTGCAGGGGTGGGGAACCGGCAACGCCCTGGCCTGCAGCCAGCCCGTCGAGCACCGACTGGAGCGCTTCAACCGAGCTGTACCGCGGAGTCCAGCCGAGCTCGGTTCTGATCCGGTCCGTCTTCATGATGGGCGCGTTCCGGGCCATGTCGATCCAGCCGGGGTCCGAAGCCTGCAGCCGCACCGCCCAGGAAAGGCCGACGGCTGCACGGATCAGTCCCACCGGGACGTTCAGCACCCTCTTGGCGCCGAGCATTCCGCCGAGCAGTTCGGACGTAAATACCGGATCCGCCGCGACATTGAACGCGCCGCCGGCGCGCTGGTCAACCACCCGCCAGTAGGCATCGGCAATATCGTCGGCGTGGACCACCTGGAACTTGAACGCCTTGGGGATCGGCAGCAGCGGAATCCGGAGCTTGTTTAGGAAGAACTTGGGGATCAGCGGACCGAGGAAGTAGCGCCCAATCTGGGCGCCGGCGTCGTGCTGGAAAATGAGGCCGGGACGCAGCCGCGCCACCAGCATCTCCAGGTGCCGCCGCTCGAATTCGTCCAGCAGCAGCTCCTGCTCGCCCTTGAACCGGCTGTAGTGCGAGGAGGCTATGCCGCGGGCCGGCCAGCTTTCATCCACGGGCCGGTCCTTGTCCGCCGGGCTGTAGGCGCCGACCGACGAGGCGCAGACAAAGTGCCGCACCCCTGCCTCCGCCGCCGCGGCCAGAGCGTTGGCGGTGCCGTGCACGTTGATCCGGCGCATGAAGGGTTCATCGTGGTTTGGCTGGAGCACCCAGGCCAAATGCACGACGGCGTCACAGCCGGTCAGTGCCTCGGCCAGCCTTTCGCGCGCCGCATCTCCGGCGACGTCGACGGAATGCCAGGTCACGCCGTCGTACGGTTCCCTTGACATCTCCGGCAGACGGCGGGCTATCCCCACGATCTCCAGCCCGTCCGGATCCGCTGCCCTCGCCTGTTGCATGCGGCGCAGCAGCGCGGTTCCGACGTTTCCGGTAGCCCCGATCACGGCAACGCGCATGGCGGCTCTCCTCTGGAATCAGATGCCCTTACCCTACGCGGAGCGCGGCCAGCGCAACAGGGCCGCGGCCAAGTCCGCGACAGCTAAGTTACCAGCGGGTAGCATTTGGTCCATGCATCTGCTTCTGCGCACCCTCTTCCATTTGTTCCGCTCCCGCCGCCGCCCGAAACTCGGCATCTGGGACACGTCGTCGCTGCCGCTGCGCGTACTGCCCACCGACGTGGACATGGCCCTGCACATCAACAACGGAATGTATTTCTCGCTGATGGATCTGGGCCGGTTCGACCTGATGGTCCGCAGCGGAATGTGGGCCGTGATGCGCCGCAACGGCTGGAATCCCATTGTCGGCGGGGAGACCATCAGCTTCCGCAAGCCCCTGAACCTCGGCGCCAGATACACCATCGAATCGAAGATCATCGGGTTCGACGAGCGGGCCATCTTCTTCGAGCAGCGCATGGTCAGCGGCGGCGAAATCTATGCCCGCGCCTACATCTGCGCCCGCCTGGTCTCCAAGCAGGGACCGGTCAGCAACGAAGAAATCTTCGCCGAGACCGGCCAACCGCCGGCGGAACTGGTCCTGCCCGAGTGGATCCACGAGTGGCGGCTGAACAACTCGCTGCCCAGCACCCGCCGCCCCGCGCCGCACGCCTGGCTCAAGTAAAGACCACTAACGACGACGGCGCCGGGGCGCACCTTTGGATCCTGCCGGCTATTCCTTGGCGTGCTGGGACCGGAGCACGAACCGCTGCAGCTTGCCGCTGGGGGTTTTCGGCAACTCATCGACGAAATGGACCGTCCGCGGGTAGGCGTGCGCGGCGTACTGCTGCTTGACCAACTGCTGCAGCTCGGCCTCCAGTTCAGCCGAGGCGCGCGAAGGATCTCGAAGCACCACGTAGGCCTCCAGCCGTTCGCCCCGGAGCTCGTCCGGCACGCCGATCACGGCGCTTTCCTGCACGAGCGGGTGCGTGGCGAGGACGGACTCCACCTCGAACGGGCCGATCCGGTAGCCGGCCATGATGATCACGTCGTCGTCGCGGGAAGAGAAATAGGTGTAGCCGTCCTCGTCCAGCTGCCCGGTGTCCCCGGTGTAGTACCAGCGGCCGTCAGCGCTGAACCGCCCGGCGGTTTTGGCCGGATCGTTGGTGTAGCCGTTGAACCAGAACAGCGGGCTGGCCGGAACGTCCAGCGCCACCCGGCCCTTCACGCCCGGGGCCGCGGCCTCGTCGGAGTCCATCTCCAGCACCGTGCTGGTGTAGCCGGGCATGGCAAAGCCCATGGACCCCGGCCGGACCTCGCGGGCGGCCGATTCCTCCCAGCAGTTGATGATGCACATGCCCATCTCGGTCTGCCCGTAGTGATCGCGGACCGCCGCACCGAGGCATTTCGCGGACCAGGCAATGGTGTCCGCGTCCAGCGGTTCGCCGGCGCTCGAGGCGCGGCGGACGACGAGGCCGTCGATGCCTTCCGGTCGGGCGGCGCGCATTGAGCGGACGATGGTGGGTGCGGCGGCGAAGTTGGTCACCTGGAAGTCCCGCAGGATCTGCCAGCACAGTTCCGGGTCGAAGCCGCTGCGGAGCAGGAGGTTGCGCCGGCCTGCAAACAGCGGCGCCAGCAGTCCGTAGTACAACCCGTAGGCCCAGCCCGGATCGGCCACGTTCCAGAAGACATCGTCCTCGCGCACGTCCAGCCCGTAATGCAGGTAGGCGTGGAAGGCCTCCAGCGCCTTGACCGGAACCGGGACACCCTTGGGCTCGCCCGTGGTGCCGGAGGTGAAGATCTCCACCAGCGGATCATCGAGCGAGCGTTCGACGGCGGGGAAACCAGTGTCCTGCGCGTCGAGCAACGCGCTCAGGTGCGCCGCGGCGTCGTCGTTATTTGCGGTTTCGGGACCGGCGCCGGCCACGATCACCTGCAATCCGAGCTTGTCCCGCAGCCCATCGAGCTTCTGCAACTGGGCTGCATCTGCGACGACGACGGCGGCGCCGCTGCGGGCCAGCCGCACCTCGATGGCAGGCGTGGCGAACGCGGTGAAAAGCGGAACGTGCACGGCGCCCAGCCGCCAGAGGCCAAGGAGTACCGCAACCAGATCCGCGCTCTTACCCATCAGCGTCGCCACCCGGTCTCCCGGCTTCACACCCAGGGCGGCAAAGGCGGCCGCGGTCTGCTCCGAACGGTCCTTCAGCCAGCCGTAGCTCAGGTCCGCCGAGCTCAAATCCGGCTCGATCACGGTGAACGCGGTGTCGGCCGCCGGATGCCGGTCGCAGAGCAGTTCGGCTGGTTTCACCGGTTCGGATGACTGGGGCACTGCGGCGGACTCTGGCATGGAGGACTCCGTTCGGAACGACTTTGGCCTGATCGGGATCAAGACGGGCTGGTTGCCCGGTTTGCTCCATGCTAGCGACTCCGTCCGTCCGTTTATGACCGCAGCCACAGGCGCAGGCGCCGTGGGCTAGGCGAAGAAAGCCAGCAAGGGTCCGGCCTGCTCCCACAGCAGGGCGGCGCCCAGGACAATCATGATGGTGCCGCTGGCCAAGGTGACCCGGCCGGCGGCGGCGGGACGGGAGGCGAGTAACTTCCTGGCAGCCAAGGCGACCAGGGTGTAAACGAGGGCGGCAGCCGCGACAAAGGATAGCCCCAGAATGCCGGACTGGATGGATGCGGGCAGGGACGCCTGCGGACTGACGAACTGCGGCACCAGCGCCACATAGAGCAGCAGGCCCTTTGGATTGATCCCGCTGGTCCCCATCCCGCGGAAGAATGTTGCCACCCTGCCTTTGGCGCCGGGTGGGTTGTCCGCCCCTCCGCTGCTGAAGCTGGCGGCGCGCCAACTCCTTGCCGTGCTGATTCCCAGCCAGACGAGATAGACGGCGCCGGCCACCGTCAGCCAGCCCAGAAGGGACGGCTGGCTGGCGATGAGTGCAGCGAGCCCGGCGGCGACCAGCAGGGTGTGCAGCACGTAGCCGCTGCACAGCCCCGCAACTGCCGGGGCGAAACTGCGCTGGCCGAGGCCGGCCGCAATCGAATAGGCCCAGTCGGCTCCGGGGGTGCAGGCCAGCGTGAAGGCAACAATGGCGAAGCCGAAAAACAGCTGCTGGTCCATGGGGAAACTCCTGCTCGAAGCGGTGGGGCGACTGGCTGGAATAACCGTATGAAAAATCCGGTGAGAAGTGCTTACCTTTTTATTGCCGAACTGCAGGTCTGGAGTAAGATTCTTGCGTGGTTGACAAAATTGATAGAAGTATTTTGCGCAGTCTGCAGCAGGATGGGCGAAGGACTGCCACTGCGCTCGCCAGCGACATCGGGCTGACGGTGGCGCCCTGCCACCGCAGGCTGCGCGAGCTGGAGTCATCCGGGGTGATCCGCGGCTACCGGGCGGACATCGAGCGGTCCGCCGTCGGACTGGGTTTTGAGGCCATCGTGTTTGTCACTCTGCGCCAGGTGGACCGTGCCACGCTGGCGGAGTTCGAACGCCAGGTCATTGCCAATACGCACATCATTGAGGCGGAGCGGCTCTTCGGCGACATCGACTACCTGCTCAAAGTAGTCGCTGCGGATCTGTCCGCCTACCAGCACTTCTACGATGAGGAACTCTCCGCGCTGCCGGCCGTGGAACAACTAACCTCCACAATCGTCATGAAGAATCTCAAGGCCGGCGCGGGACTGCCGCTCTGACGGACACGGTTGGCTGCGGAGGGTGGATGGGTGACCCGGAGAGTCCGGGCGGCTAGCTATAAAGCTCGGTCAGCAGTTCGACGATGGCATCGGTTTCGCCCGGTGGCCGGGATTTCGGCCAGGCTGCATAGACCGGCAGCGCGGGGGCGTCCCGAACCAGGCGATAGGTCAACCCCGGCCGCCGGTACTGGTGCATGGTGGCCTCGGCGGTGATGCCACGCGCTTTGCCACTGCTGATGACCGTCAGCCAGTCATCGATGTTGCTGATACTGATGGTGGACTTGGGCTGCCCGTCTGCCGGCCACAGTGCAAGGTTCGTGCTGCCGGTGCGTGTATCGAGTGCAACGGTGCCCTCGGCGATCTGGGCCAGGGTAACCGTCCGGCGTGAAACCAACGGGTCGTCCGAAGCTATCGCACAATAGCGCTTCTCGAAGCCGATGCGCTCCATGCCGAAAGTCTCGGGGTCGGGCTCCCGGCGGAGAATGGCCAGATCGGCGACTCCTTCGGCCAGACCTGCAGTTGAGGTGTTGGTGCGGATGAGCCGGAGCTCTGTATGGGGATGTGCATCCGCCCACCTGTGTTGTAACTCGACGGTGTGCTTCCCGAGGGCAGACCAGGCATACCCCAGCCTGACCACCGCAGTTTCCGACCGGGCGTCCCGTTCCAGGTCGTCGAGGACCAGGAGGAGACGGCGGGCCTGATTCAGCGTCTTCTCGCCGGCCGGATTCAGCTCCAGCGAACGCGTTGTGCGGTCGACAAGCCGGACGCCGAGCGCGTCTTCGAGGCCGGCGAGAATGCGGGAAATGGACGCTTGCGAGACGCCGAGCTCGATGGCTGCATCGGTAAAGCTCCCAGTCTCGGCGAGCGCAACCAGGCAGCGCAAGTGCCGGATCTCAACATTAATGCGCTCAGTGTATAAGTCGTCCGGGTCATGCATTTCTTGATCCGCTTCCGTAGCGGCACGATGGCCGCATGGAAGCAAACGGCAGCACGAGGAGGCGCGGGTGGGCCGGCGTGCTCACCCTGCTCGGAAGCACGTTGTCGAACCAGACGGGCGCGGCAATCGCCTCCTTCGGCTTTCCGCTGATCGGCCCGGTGGGAGTTGTTGCGGTGCGCCAGTTTGTCGCGGCGGCGCTGTTGCTTCCGATCGTTCGGCCGCGCCTGCGCAATTTCACGCGCCATCAATGGTGGCCAGTCCTGCTGCTGGCTCTGGTTTTTGCGACGATGAACCTCAGCCTGTACTCCGCCATCGAGCGCATTGGCCTGGGCCTGGCCGTTACGCTCGAGTTCCTCGGCCCGCTTGCTGTTGCCCTCTTCAGCTCCCGGAAGGTCGGCACGGCAATCGCCGGCCTTTTCGCCGGGGCCGGCGTTGTGATCATTACCTGGCCCGAGCCCAACCGACTACCTTGGCATCGGGCTCGCGCTCGATGCCGCGTGCAGTTGGGCATCGTACATTTTGCTAAACCGCTCTATTGGACACCGCATTCCGGGGATCGAAGGAACCGCGGCCGCGACGGGAGTGTCCGCGCTGCTTTTCGTACCGGTGGGCATCATCCTCTTCCTGAACAATCCGCCGAGCTTCTTCGCCATTGCCTGCGCAGCGGCTGCCGGCGTCATGGCATCCGCGGTGCCATACGTGGCCGACCTCATCGCCTTGCGTCACATATCCACCCACGTCTTCGGACTGCTGATGAGCGTGAACCCCGTCTTCGCCGCGGTGATCGGGATGCTCATGTTGGGCCAGGCATTCGGGGCAACAGAGTGGCTCGGCGCCGTGCTGATCGTCTGTGCCAACGTCAGTGTCCTGCTGCTCGGTGGCCCTGTTAACGATGATCCGGCTCCAGAGAGGCAGGCGGAGGGCATCCCCCTGACGGACTATGCCGGCGGCTCGACGGGGATCCCTATCCGGGATTAAACGAGCGGGCCGCTGGTGTCATCCGGCAGCTGCTGGGGCAGGCCATCATTCACGGGATAGCAATACGCGCGTAGCCTGAAATCATGAACTCTACGTTGGTTCGACCTCGCAGTGGCAAAATGATCGCCGGCGTCTGTGCGGCGCTCGCCGCCCGGTTCGGAATTCCAAAGCTGCTCATACGGATCGGGTTTGTGATCTTTGGCCTGGTGGGCATTGGCGAAATCGTCTACATCCTGCTGTGGATCATGATTCCCAAAGCGCCCTGAGCCGCTCCCAAGTGCAGCCGCAGAAATAAGCTGAGCACCGGCGTCGTTGTCCATGGTGTACCCGGGCAACCATGCCCGGAAATGGGCATCTTACGAAAGGCTGGCTTACCAGTGACTGTTCCTCTCTCGATTCTCGATCTGGCAACTATCGGCAAGGGCGAGACGGTGCGGGACAGCCTCGAGGGCAGCGTCGCCCTCGCGCAGCGGGCCGAAGAGCTGGGCTACCGGCGCATCTGGTATGCCGAGCACCACAACATGTCCTCGATCGCGTCTTCGGCGACCAGCGTGCTGATTGCCCATATTGCCGCTCATACCGAGAGAATCCGGCTCGGCGCCGGCGGCATCATGCTGCCCAACCACGCGCCGCTGACCATCGCCGAGCAGTTCGGCACGCTGGAGACACTGCATCCGGGGCGGATCGATCTTGGCCTGGGCCGCGCGCCGGGTAGCGACCAGAACACCATGCGCGCGATGCGCCGCGATCCGATGAGCGCCGAGAGTTTTCCGCAGGACGTGCAGGAGCTCCAGGGCTACCTGACCGGGCAGACGCGCATTCCCGGCGTGGAGGCGACGCCGGGCAAGGGCACCAACGTGCCGCTGTACATCCTCGGATCCTCGCTCTTCGGCGCCAAGCTGGCCGCCGCGCTGGGACTGCCGTACTCCTTTGCCTCGCACTTCGCGCCGAATGCGCTGCAGGACGCGGTGGCCGCGTACCGGCGAGAGTTCCAGCCTTCCGAGCAGCTGGCCGAGCCGTACGTGATCGCGGGCGTGAACGTCATCGCCGCGGATTCGAACGAAGATGCCCAGGCGCAGCTCCATATCACCAAACGCTCCCGGGTCTCGCTGCTCTTCGGCCGCGACCGCACGTTCACCGATGAGGAAGCGGACATGATCCTCGAGTCTCCGCAGGGCCAGCACGTCGAGCAGATGGTGAAGTACTCCGCGGTCGGCACGCCGGAAGCAGTCAAGGAATACCTGGACGGCTTCGCCAAGCATGCCGACGCCGACGAGCTGATTGTCGCGCACCAATCACCGACGACGGCGCAGCGGCTCCGCTCGGTGGAGCTCACGGCCAAGGTCAGCGGGCTGGTAGCTGCCTGAGGGCGACGCCCGCTCGCTGGTCCGTTCTTAATCACTAGGTGCTCTGGGCCGATTGACATCGGCCCAGAGCACCTAGTGATTAATGGTTTCGGTGTTTACGCGTCAACAGGTCCGAGCGTCTCCACGGCGTAGGCGTGTGAGCTATTGACAGCAGCGCGTGTCTTCGGTCACCATAGATCGTATACGATTTCAAATCCGAAACGTTCTCGCCCTTGGAAGAAAACCCCTTGAACGAGGGGGGAAGGATCACGCCCGTGAGCAAGCACTTTGTCCCGGAGAACCTGCCCGACCACATCCAGCACTACATCGATGGCAAGTTTGTCGACTCCATCGGCCGCGAGACCTTCGAGGTCCTGGACCCGGTATCCAACCAGACCTACGCCACGGCCGCCTCCGGCCAGACGGAAGACGTCGACCTCGCCGTCGCCGCTGCTAAGCACGCCTTCAAGGAAGGCCCGTGGCCGAAGATGCTGCCCCGCGAACGCTCGCGCGTGCTGCACAAGATCGCCGATATTGTCGAATCGCGCGATGACGAACTCGCGTACCTCGAAAGCTACGACTCCGGCCTGCCGATCACCCAGGCCAAGGGCCAGGCCCGCCGCGCCGCCGAGAACTTCCGCTTCTTCGCCGACCTCATCGTCGGGCAGGAAGACAACGCGTTCAAGGTGCCCGGTCGCCAGATCAACTACGTGAACCGCAAGCCGATCGGCGTCGCCGCGCTCATCACGCCGTGGAACGTGCCTTTCATGCAGGAGTCGTGGAAGCTCGCCCCCGCACTCGCGACCGGCAACACCGTCGTCATGAAGCCGGCCAGCTACACGCCGCTCTCCGCCGCGCTGTGGCCCGAGATCTTCCGCGAGGCAGGCGTGCCCGAAGGAGTCTTCAACCTGATCTTCGGCTCCGGCGGCGTCGCAGGCGACTACCTCGTGAAGCACCCGGATGTGCCGATCGTCTCGTTCACCGGTGACAGCTCGACCGGTGCCACCATCTCGACGGCGGCCGCCCCCCAGTTCAAGAGCCTCTCGCTCGAGCTTGGCGGCAAGAGCCCGGCTGTTGTCTTCGCCGACGCCGACATCGAGGCCGCACTCGACGCTACTGTCTTCGGTGTGTTCAGCCTGAACGGCGAGCGTTGCACGGCCGGCAGCCGCGTGCTCGTGCAGCGCGACATCTACGACGACTTTGTGGCTCGCTTCGCCGAGCGGGCGAAGAACATCGTGGTGGGCCTCCCGAGCGATCCCGCGACCGAGGTCGGCTCGCTCGTGCACCCGAACCACTTCGACAAAGTCATGAGCTACATCGAGATCGGCAAGTCCGAGGGCCGTCTCCTCGCCGGCGGCGGTCGTCCCGACGGCTTCCCCACGGGCAACTACGTTGCACCGACCGTGTTCGCCGACGTCGCCCCCGATGCCCGGATCTTCCAGGAGGAAATCTTCGGGCCTGTCGTCGCGATCACCCCTTTCAACACCGACGAAGAGGCGCTCGAGCTCGCGAACAACACCAAGTATGGTCTCGCAGCCTACGTCTGGACGACGAACTTGAAGCGCGCGCACAACTTCGCGCACGCGATCGAGTCGGGCATGGTGTGGCTGAACTCGAACAACGTGCGCGACCTGCGCACCCCGTTCGGCGGCGTCAAGGCTTCGGGTCTCGGACGCGAGGGCGGCTACCGCTCGGTCGACTTCTACACCACTCAGCAGTCGGTGCAGATCACCCTCAACGAGTCCCACTCGCCCAAGTTCGGCGTTGAGGCCAGCCGGGAAACCGGCGACGCCTAATTGCTTGTCCGGCTTGCACCGGACGCTTGACCGGGGCTGACGCCGAGTCCAGACCTCCGTCGCTAGCGTTAGCCCCCGAAGGGAGTGGGCCCAGGTCCATGGGCCCACTCCCTCGCCAATCCAAAAATTCTAAGGAAACATCATGAGCAACGAAATTCCCAAGCCCAGCGTCCCTGCTCCGGACATTGTCCGCTGCGCGTACATGGATCTGGTCGTCACGGACCTGGCCAAGTC
>NZ_JAODLR010000025.1 GCF_025960875.1 Crystallibacter permensis
CACACCACAATTTAGTGGCTACAAACGGTGGTACAAAAGAGGGCTGATCACCCGGAACCACAAGGAACCAGGGCGATCAGCCCACGTAACTTCGGTTTAGAGTCCGTATTCCTCCAACAGCCGGAGCCAGACTTCGCTGATGGTGGGGTAGGCCGGAACCGCATGCCAGAGGCGATCCACCGGAACCTGGCCGACGACGGCGATGGTCGCCGCGTGCAGCAACTCACTGACATCGGGCCCGGCGAAGGTGGCGCCAAGAATGACTTTGCGGTCCTCGTCGATCACCAGCTGCGCCCAACCGTCATATCCGTCGGCGTGCAGCGCGGAGCCGGCGACGGCGATCGGCAGTTCTACGGCCCTGGCATTGGCGCCATTCTTCCGCGCCTGCTCAAGTGTCAGCCCGACCATCGCCACTTCCGGATCCGTGAAGACCACGGACGGTACCGCAGCCTCGTCCGCGGTGGCCGCGAACCGGCTCCACGGTTCCGGAGTGCCGCTGCCCAGGTCGCCCGCGACCCTTGCAGCGATCGCCTCTCCGGTGGCACGGGCCTCGTACTTCCCTTGGTGGGTCAGGAGCGCCTTGCCCGCGGCGTCTCCGACGGCGTAAAGCCAGCCGTCCTCGACGCCGGCCACCTGTCCGCTGGAATCGGTCTCAAGTTTCTCGGGGACCACACCCACGGATTCAAGTCCCAGGTCGGCCAGGGCCGGATGGCGTCCGGTGGAAACCAGCAGTTTGGCGCCACTGACAATCGAAGGCGCGGCGCCGCCGTCGCTATTTGTCGGTACCAACGTCAGATGGATGCCTGAGTCATTCTGTGTGGCCTTCTGGGTGGTGGTGTGCAGCCGGATGTCGATGCCCTCCTCGCGCAGCCCGGCCTCCACCAGACGGCGTGCCGGCTCCGGATAATTGGCCAGCAGATCGCCCCGGGCAACCAGCGTGACGGCCGCTCCCAGCCGGGCATAGGCCTGCGCCAGTTCCGCCCCGGACACGCCGCCGCCGAGCACCAGCAGGTTTTGCGGAATCTCCTGCGAAGCGGTGGCCTCCCGCGTGCCCCAGAAATCAACGCGGTCCAAACCCTCGATCGGCGGGATTATGGGCACGGAGCCGGTCGCCAGCACAACCGCGTGGCCAGCCTCGATGGAGGTGGTGGCGCCGTCCTCCGCAGCCAGTTCCACCATGCACGTGCCGGTCAGCCGCGCCGTGCCGCGGAGCAGTTCGATGCCCGCGCCGTGCACCCATTCCACCTGCGACTTGTCGTCCCAGTGCGAGGTAAAGCCGTCCCGGCGCTTGAGCACTGCGTCGACATCCAGCGTCCCGGTGACCGCCTGCTTGGCGCCGTCTATGCTTCGCGCGGCATTTACAGCGGTGCCAGGGCGTAAAAGTGCCTTCGAAGGCATACATGCCCAATAGGAACACTCACCGCCCACAAGCGCCTTTTCGATCAGGACGGTCTTCAAGCCACCGCGCGCCGTGCGTTCGGCGACGTTTTCGCCAACGGCTCCGGCGCCAATAACTACTACATCTACCTTCATCGTCTGATCCGCCATGCTCCGAGCCTTGCAGCTGCTCCGTCCGGGCACAAGGGACACAAAGGGCCGATTAGGCGCCGCAGCTAGACTCGGAGGATGAGCGAGCACCACATCAAGAAGCTGCTGATCCTGCGCCATGCCAAGGCTGCCTGGCCGCTGGGCGTGGAGGATCACGAGCGGCCGCTGGCGCAGCGAGGGCACAATGAGGCGCCGCTGATTGGCCGGTGGATGGTGGAGCAGGGCCACATTCCCGACTTCATTCTGTGTTCGTCCGCGCTTCGCACGCGGCAGACCTGCACCTGGATCTGCAACGCGCTCGGCGACAAGGCGCCCACCCCGATGCTCTCCGACGGAATCTACGAAGCCTCCGCCACGCAGGTGCTTAGCGAGATCAACCAGCTCCCGGACACCATCACGAGCTTGCTGGTGATCAGCCACATGCCCGCGGTGCAGAATCTGGCCATGCGGCTCGCCTCGGTGGAATCGGACGAGGAATCGGTGATGGACATGGCCTTGCACTACCCGACATCCGGCCTGACGGTCTTCGAACATGAGAAGAGCTGGGCCGAACTCGATGGACGCGACGCCAAGCTGACGCGGTTCGTCGTGCAGCGCTGAGCCGGCAAGCCCCAGAGCAGTCCGGAAAAGCTCACGGACGCTCCCAGTCAGGATCCAAATAACGACGGCGGTGGCTTGCCTTGCGCTAAGGCGCGCTGCAGGGCTTACGGCCCGTCGCAAGTACGTCGCCCATCGCCGGCCTTCGGCCACGGGTGCCGGAAAGTTTTCTGGCGTTTTTCTGCCATGCTCCGCCCCGTGGTGTGTGGGCGGTCACAAACTGTCAGAGGCGGTTCGTAGGGTGGGTGTATGGAAGACTTCCAGTTTGATTTCATACCGGCGCCGGAGCGGGACCTGGAGCGTGGCTTGCGGGCGCTCGGCCTGGCGGGGAGTTCGCTGCTGGAAATCATGCTGCATAAGGTCCTCCTGGACGCCTGGGCCGAGGAGAATCTGGCCTTCGGCGGCCGGCTCGGGGACCCTTTCGACGAAGCGGCCGAGGAAGCCGCGGAGGAGGCCGGCCAGGTGCTGGCGAAGGCTGCGGTGCTGCCGGAGGCGCCGGGCCTGCCGGAGGCGCCGGGCCTGCCGGAGGGCTGGGAGGACCTCGCGCCGGCGGCGCTGGCCGGGGTGCTGGAACGGATTGATCCGGAGGCCCTCGATGATGTCGGGACCATTGATTACCTGCAGGCATGCGCGAAAACCGTGGCGTGGCTGCAGTCCGGCCGGGTGAAGGCATTGAACCGGTTCACCGAACTGCGCCCGGCCGAAGACGCCGAGACCGGCAACGCGCACGGGTTCTCCTCCTGCGCCGCAACGGAGATCGCCGCGGCCCTGGCCCAGCCCCGCGGCAGCGCGGAAAAGGATCTGGCCGAGGCCGCGCAACTGTGCGAGCATTTGCCGGGCACGGTGGAGGCCATGGCCGCCGGGGACCTGGACCTGCCGCGGGCCACCGCCATCGCCCGCGGCTCCGCCGACCTGCCCGAAAACCTGCTGCCCGCGTTCGAGGCCAAGGTCCTGCCCAAAGCCGGGAAGATCACCGTGGACACCGTGCGGGCCCGGGCCCGCAAGGCCCGCGAACGGCTGCACCCGGAAACCCTCACCGTCCGCCACGAAAAAGCGAACCAGTCCCGCAACGTCGGTCTCGTGCCGCAGGATGACGGGATGGCCGAAGTCTGGTTCCGCTGCAGCGCGGACAAGGCGCTCATGGTGTTCAACCTGGTCCAGGCCCTCTCGAAGAAGCTGCAAGGCCCCGAAGAGGCCCGCACCCTGCCCCAGCTGCGCGCCGATGTCATCACCGACCTGATCCTCCACGGCAGCGGGACTGGCACCTGCGGCGGCAACGGCAACGGCAGCGCAGCCACCGGGAACGGCAACGGCACCGGCAGCTGTACCAGCAGCGCAGCCACCCGGACCGGGAACGGAACCTGCAAGGGTACGGGGACCGGTGCCGGGGCCGGTGTGACCGCCAGTGTCGCGGTCACATTGTCGTTGGAGACCGCGGCAAGGTTGAGCGAGGAACCTGGCGAACTCGCCGGCTACGGGCCGATCCCGCCGGAAATGGCACGCAACCTCGCCGGACTCGCGGAATCCTGGCTGCCGGTCCTGACCGATGAATACCACAACGCGATCGCCGCCGCGAAAGACCTCAGACACCCGCCCGAATGGCTGAAACGACTCGTCCGGTTACGCGACGGGCACTGCAGCGGCCCCGGCTGCCGCGTCGAAGCCCGGTTCTGCGAAATTGACCACACCATCGCCTGGGAAGACGGCGGTAAAACAGTGCTCGAAAATCTTAAAGCCGCCTGCAAACCCGACCATCGTGCGAAGCACAAAGGTGGCTGGAAAGTCACCCAATACGCCGACGGCAGCACCATTTGGAAATCGCGGACCGGCCACGAATGGACCAGCACTCCCGAAAACAGCTGGTCCATCCGCCCGCCAACCGAACCACCACCACCGGATCTCTACTCCCCGCCACCGTTCTAGAAATGATTGACGCCACCAAATCGTCAACGTATCCTGACGGCATGGCCTCAAAAACTGGTCTCAGCCAAGCTGAAGGTGGCGATCCATTGCAGGAACTCGGCGCTATTCGCAAGGCCCGACTGCAAATGGAGCGGCAGGAGCACTACTGGGTGCTGCAAGCTCGCAACGCCGACGTTAGTTGGGCGGCCATTGCCGCAGTCCTGGGTGTGAGCAAGCAGGCGGCTCATCAAAAGTTTCGCAAGCGGCCCGCCGAGTGATGTAAGAGAGTCGACTGACATAGGGATCAGCCTGATCGCGCACCATCTGCAAGCAAACGGTTCCGGAAACAAAAAAGAGGCCCGGTCAAATATTGACCGAGCCTCATCTCGAGTGGTGCGCCCAGAGGGATTCGAACCCCCGGCCTTCTGTTCCGTAGACAGACGCTCTATCCAGCTGAGCTATGGGCGCTTTGGCCTCGCGGCCGGATATAACTCTAGCGTGTTTCCTTCCGGTCACCAAATCGGCGCTGGGGCGAGGATCGCCACCCCTCAAAACCCCCGGGATCATGCGGATGACTCGACATTTAGGCCCTCGATGACTAATGTGAACTAGACCGGTCTATATGACCTTTATCACTTAAAGCGCGATGCCCGAAAGGAAAAACCCTGATTTTCCGCGGTTGACAGCAACATCGATCAGTGGTTTGCGTTACAAAGCTGCAGTCCGGTCTACTCCATGGCCCATAGCATCAATACACACCACTGGCCCGAGAAAGGGAAGAGTCATGGGCGATAACGCGCGTCAGCCGGTTCTTGACGAAACACTCGAGAACGCACCAACTACACATGCCAAGCTTCTGGCCTGGGTTTCCGAAGTTTCCGAGCTGACGCAGCCTGACTCAGTCTATTGGGTGGACGGTTCGGAAGCCGAGTACAAGCAACTGACGGATGAACTGGTCGAGGCAGGCACGCTCAAGCGGCTGAACCCCGAATTGTTCCCGAACTCCTTTGCCGGCTCCTCCGATCCTAAGGACGTGGCCCGCGTCGAAGAGCGGACGTTTATCTGCTCGGAGAACGAACGCGACTCCGGCTTCACCAACAACTGGATGGAACCGGCCAAGATGAAGGGCATCCTGCGGGAGCGCTTCGCCGGCAGCATGCGTGGCCGCACCATGTATGTGATCCCGTTCGTCATGGGACACCTGGACGCAGAAGATCCGAAGTTCGGCGTCGAAATTACCGACAGCGCTTACGTGGTCGCCTCCATGCGCATCATGGCCCGCATCGGCTCGGATGTGCTGCGCAAGATCGAAGAGCTGGATGCCTTCTTCGTGCCGGCACTGCACTCCGTAGGCGCTCCACTGGAGCCGGGTCAGCAGGATGTTCCGTGGCCGTGCAACGAGGAGAAGTGGATTGTCCACTTCCCCGAGGAGCGCTCCATCTGGTCCTACGGTTCCGGCTATGGTGGCAACGCGCTGTTGGGCAAGAAGTGCTACTCCCTGCGCATCGCGTCTGTCATGGCCCGCGACGAGGGTTGGCTTGCCGAGCACATGCTGATCCTCAAGCTGACCAGCCCGGAGAACAAGGCTTACCACATCGCCGCTGCCTTCCCCTCGGCCTGTGGCAAGACCAATCTGGCCCTGCTGGATCCGACCATCGAGGGATGGAAGGCCGAGACCCTCGGCGACGACATCAACTGGATGCGCTTCGGCAAAGAAGGCGAGCTGCGGGCGGTCAACCCTGAATTCGGCCTGTTCGGTGTGGCGCCGGGTACGGGGTGGAGCACCAACCCCAACGCCATGCGCGCCATTGCCAAGGGCAACTCCATCTTCACCAACGTGGCGCTGACCGACGACGGCGGTGTCTGGTGGGAGGGCATGACGGATGAAGTTCCCGAGCGTCTGACCGACTGGCAGGGCAACGAATGGACCCCGGAGGCGGGCCGTCCCGCCGCGCACCCGAACTCGCGGTTCTGCACACCGATCGACCAGGTCGACATGCTGGCACCGGAGTACCACGACCCGCAGGGCGTGGCCATTGACGCCATCCTCTTCGGCGGACGCCGCAAGACCACCATCCCGCTGGTCACCGAGGCCCGCGACTGGACCAACGGCATCTTCATGGGCTCCACGTTGTCCTCGGAAACCACTGCCGCTGCAGCCGGTGCCGTGGGTGTGGTCCGCCGCGACCCGATGGCAATGCTGCCCTTCATGGGTTACGACGCCGGCGATTACCTGCGCCACTGGATCACCGTTTCCGGCAAGGGCAACCAGGAGCGTCTGCCCAAGATCTTCCTGGTCAACTGGTTCCGCCGCACGGCCGACGGTGGCTTCGCGTGGCCGGGCTTCGGGGACAACTCCCGAGTGCTGAAGTGGGCCATCGAGCGGATCGAAGGCAAGGCCAAGGCCACGGAAACGCCGATCGGCTTCGTGCCGACGCCGGACTCCCTCGATCTCACCGGTCTAGACATGACGCCGGAACAGGTTGAGGAAGCCGTCAAGGTTGATCCTGCTGAATGGGCCGAAGAGCTCAAGGGCATCGAGGAATGGTACGCCCGCTTCGGGGAGTCCCTGCCGGAGCAGCTGTCCGCACAGCTGAAGGTGCTGCAGGAGCGCTTCGCCGCGTAAGGTTCCCTGCCGCTAGGACCGTACGGAAGCAGGTCCCGACAATTGAGTCGGGGCCTGCTTCTTTTAACGGGCTCCGGGCGTATCTTGTAGAGGACCGGCCGTCGGCGACCCTCGGAGGATCCTCAGAATGACTGAAAGCGCATTTGTGGGACGGCTGGCCGGGTTCTGCGCCGATGATATCGCCTTGGCAGGCGGCAAGGGCGCCAACCTCGGTGAGCTGATCCGCACCAGCTTTCCCGTGCCGGACGGCTTCGTCATTACCACCCGGGCGTACGCCGCCCTGCTGGACTCCACGCCGCTCGGCGGGAAACTGGCGGAACTGCTGCAATTGGGCGCGGACGGTGCCAGTATCAGGTCGGAATTTGCAGCCACGAGCCTTCCGCCAAAGATCCGGGCGGCAGTAGCGGATGCATATGCTCAGCTGGGTTCGAAACCAGTAGCCGTGCGATCGAGTGCCACGGCCGAGGACCTGCCGGGCGCAGCCTTCGCCGGCCAGCAGGACACCTACCTCAATGTTGTCGGCGAGGATGCGGTGATCCAGGCCGTGGCGGATTGCTGGGCCTCGCTCTGGACGGACCGGGCGATCGCTTACCGCCAGCGGCAGCGGATCGATCCGCATGAGGTGGCTATCGCCGTCGTCGTTCAGGACATGGTTCCGGCAGAGATGGCCGGCGTGATGTTCGGCGCGAACCCCGTAACCGGTGCGCGGGACGAGATTGTCGTGGATGCCAGCAGCGGGCTGGGGGAAGCCGTGGTCTCCGGCCTGGTTACGCCGGACCATTATGTTCTCGACAGCGCTGGACGCCTGAGGGATTATGCCCCTGGGCGACGTGAAGTAGTGATTCACGCGTACGACGACGGCGGAACCGGCGAGACCCGAGCCGCCAGCGAGAACGGCGGGATCAGCGATGTCCCCGGTGCCCGCGAGGGCCGCGGTCGCGTCCGGGCCAACGCGGACCTGCAGCCTTCGCTTAGCCCGGCACAGCTCGCGGAACTGGTGCGGCTGGCGCGGCAGGCGGCGGAGCTGTTCGGCCGGCCGCAGGACATGGAATGGGCGGTAGCCGGGGATCGGATCTACGTCCTGCAGTCACGTCCGATGACAGCACTGCCGCCACAACCGCTGAAACTGAACCGGTTCCAGAAGCTGATGGGGCCGTTCTTCCTCGAAATGTTCACGCAGCGGCCCTACCCGTTGGATGTCTCGGGCTGGATAGATCAGGGAATCGGCGCCATGCTCCGGGGAATGGCGGGCAGCGTTGGCGTCCGGTTCCCGTCCATTGAACAGCTGCTGCCGGAAGAAGACGGGGTGGTGGTCCGGCTGGTTCCACCGATCCCGCGGCCAACGCTCCGGACCGTCGCAGCGCCCATGTCCATCGCCCTGCGCGTCCGCCGGTTCAGGCCGGACAAATGGACAGAGGACGGCCGGTTCACCGCGTTCCTGGCCGAGGTGGAACAACTGAATGCGCGGGATCCGGAGCCGCTGCGCTGGCACGAAGTTATCCGGTTGGCCGAGGACGCCTTCGCCGCGATTCACTGGATTACCGAACTGCGCGCCGCCTATCTGCCCGGGGCGTTTGTCCCGCAGGCCAAGCTGCGCTTGTTACTGCTGCTGCTGGGCAAGCCCCGGCTGGCCTCTGCGCTGGTCGCCGGCGCCGAAACCCGCACCAGCCAGGCCAACCGCGCTCTGGAGCAGCTGGCGGAGGGCATCCAGCGCGATCCCGCTCTCTCCGCGGCGTTTGATGAATTGGCCGCAGCGGAGCTGCTCGTCCGGCTGAATGAGCCGGATTTCGCCGGCTTCCGCGCTGATTTCGACGCTTTCCTGACAGTGTACGGCCACCGCGAGACAGTCAGCATTGTGCTCAGCAGCGCACCCACCTGGTCCGGCGCTCCCGATGTGGTGCTCGGCCTGGTCAAGGCGATGCTGGGCGAACGGCACCAGGGCGCTGACCAGACCGGACAGGCCCTGCGGGAGCTGGAGCGGCATCCCGCCCTCCGGTTTGGACCGCTCCGGCGCCAGATCGAGGGCGCCGTCGCGGCCGCCAAAGCCGGCATGGCGTTCCGCGAAGACACCCACTTCTACGCCACCAAACTGCTGCCGCCGCTGCGCCGGGCGCTGCTGGAGCTCGGGCAGAGGCTGGCCGCGGTCGGTGTGCTGGAGTCACCGGACCAGGTCCACCACCTGCGCTTCGACGAACTCCAAACGATGACAATCGGAGGCGGAGGCGGAGGCGGAGGCGGCAGCGCTGGCGGTGGCCGCGACGGCATCGGCAACGGCATCGGCGACGGCGCGGTACTGCCGGCCGCCGAACGCGAGCGGTACCGCCGCGTGGTGCTGGCGCGCGAGGCAAAGCGCCGCGAGCTCGAAGGTATTCCCTTGCTGCCGACGGATGCCCTCTTCGCCGGCAGGCGCCGGCACGGGAATGCCCTGGTTTCCGGCACAGCGGCCAGCGCAGGCCGGGCGGCCGGACGGGTCCGGGTGATCCGCTCGCCGGCGGACTTCGGCACCTTGGTCAGCGGGGAGGTTCTCGTCTGCCCGTACACCAATCCCTCGTGGACGCCGTTGTTCCAGCGCGCCGCCGCCGTCGTTGTGGACGCTGGCGGCCTCGGCTCGCACGCCGCGATCGTAGCGCGCGAGTACGGCATTCCCGCGGTGATGGGAACCGGTACCGGAACGGATGTGCTGCGGGACGGTCAGCAGGTCCTCGTGGATGGTTCCGCCGGTCTGGTCCTGCCCGCCGGCGATGAGCGCGCCTGACGATGAGTGCGCTTAACAACGACGGCGGCCCGGACATTTCCGGGCCGCCGACTGTTGGGATGGTGGCTGCTTTTTTCGAGGGGCCTTAGTTTGCCGAGGCGAGCCAGAGATCCGGGCCGAAGACCTCGTAGTGGATCTTGGTGGCGGGGATACCGGCGTCGATCGCCTGGTTGCGGATGGACTTCATGAACGGCAGCGGGCCGCAGACGTAGACGGAGGCGTCGACCGGCAGTTCTACATCCTGCAGGGTCATGAAGCCTGTGCTGGCGCCTTCGGCCGGCTCTTCGAGCCACAGCTTGAGGTTGGCGCCGTCGAGCTTTTCGATGTCGTTGACCATCTGGTCGCGCAACGCCCAGGCTTCCAGGTTCTTCTCCGCGTGCAGGACCATTACTTCGCGGCTGGAACCCTGCCGGGCCAGGGAGCGCAGTGCGGACGCGGACGGGGTGCAGCCGATGCCTGCGGTGGCGAAGACTACCGGGTTGTCGCCCTCGTCCAGGGTGACGTCGCCGTAGGGGTTGGACAGCTCGAGGACATCGTCGACCTGGACGGTGCGGTGGAGCACGGGGGAGACCTCGCCGCCGTCGTCGAGTTTGGTGGTGAAGACCCGGCGTTCGGTGGAGTGGACGTCGGCGGAGAGCGAGTACTGGCGGACCTGGCGCAGGCCGTCGGGCAGCTGGACCTTGACGCTGACGAACTGGCCGGGGCGGGCGACGGTGGCCGGGGTGTCATCCGCCGGCTCGAGGACGAAGGTCATGGCGCCGGTGCCGGCCGGGTTCTTCTCCACGACCTTCCACGGCGTCCACATCTTGTCATTGGCCTGCTGTGCGTAGAGGCCCTTTTCGATCTTGATCAGGGCGTTGGCCATCAACCAGTAGACCTCGGTCCAGGCTTCGGCGATCTCCGCGGTGATCACATCGGCCAGCTCTTCGGCGATGGCTTCGAAGAGGTACTTGTAGACGATGTCGTACTGGTCTTCGGTGATGCCCAGCGAGGTGTGCTTGTTGGCGATGCGGCTGAGCATGGTCTCGGGGATCAGATCGGGGTTGGCGACCAAGGCGGAGGCGAAGGCGGCGATGGAACCGGCCAAGGCCTTCTGCTGCTCCCCGTTGCGCTGGTTGGCGCGGCTGAAAAGCCCGTCAAGGAGTTCCGGATGCGCCGCGAACATGCGGCTGTAGAAGTTCGGTGTAATGCTCCCCAACCGTTCGCCCACGAGGGGGAGGGTGGCTTCAATGATGGGGCGGGATTTCTCCGAGAGCATCGTTACTCCTTGGGTCGGAAGGTGGTTGATGCCTCAAAAGTAGCATCCCAAATGCTGGTTTAAATCCACATTTCTACCACGTGTAGAAACTTCCTTGATTTTTCGCGCCTAGGCCGGGCGGCGTGTGTTCAACATCACAAAGACCGGCTCCATTTGGGCCTGATGCGGCAGGCTCGAGACGACCAGATCGTCGAGTTCGCGGTAGAAGGCCTCGCGGGCGCGGCGCAGGGCCCCGCGCAGGCCGCAGTTGTTGCTCATCGGGCAGTTGCCGGCGGCGCTTTCGCAGTCGACTAGGTCTTCGCGCTCGTCCAGTTCGCGCAGGAGCCAGCCCACCGTCGTCGTACGCCCTTTGGCGCTCAAACGCACGCCTCCGGAGCGGCCGCGGACCGCGTCCACGAGGCCGAGGGAGCGCAGTTTCAGGACTGCTTTGCTGACGTGGTTGTAGGGAGTTCCGACGCCGTCGGCTATGGCCTGTGTTGTCAGCAGTTCGCCTTCGGGCGAGGCGCTGAGCAGCATGAGGGCGCGCAGGCACACGTCAGAGAAGGCATTGATCCGCATGCAGGCATTCTAACGCCGCTGAGTCGATGCTCCGTCCGGAGGTTGCTCCGTCCGGTGTTAGGCGGGCGGCCAGACGATCCGGTCCTGCGGGTCGATGAACGGGTCGGGGTAGGTCCACTCGCCGTCGTCGTCATGGCTGTAGGGCTGGATGGCCGCGATGGCGGCTCCCCACGAATGCTCGGTGGCGACGTGGATGGCGTCCGTGTCATTGTCGGGCAGGTAGATGTCGCTGATCACTGCGATCGCGCGGAACTGCGACTTCTCCTGCTGCAACGCGGTGTAGATGTCCTGGATCATGGCATCCGCGTCCACCTCGTCGGATTCCTCGTCGCCCTCGATGTCCTCGGGCTGGACGGCGATCAGCCGCAGCTCGCCGTCGGTGGTCATGACCAGGCCCACCGGCAGGAAGGCGCCGTGTTCTTCCAGCTGCTCCTGCGCCATGCCCAGGCCCGTGCCGAAGAGCGTGTCGATGTCGTTCAGGACCTCAGGTTCTATACCTTCGCGCCACGAAGTGCCCTCTGTGCTCATTGGTTATTCCCTTACCAGTCCCAGGACGGTGTCCCGGACCTTGTCCAGTGTTGCGGTGTCGATGGCTTCTGCGTTCAGGCGCAGGAAGGGCTCGGTGTTGGACGGGCGGAGGTTGAACCACCAGGAGCCGTCGCGGGCGGTGAAAGTCACACCGTCGAGTTCGTCGATGTCCACGTCCTGACCGGCGAACCGGGCGCGGACGCGGGCGACGGCGGCGTCCTTGTCCTCGATCTTCGAGTTGATCTCGCCGGAGGAGACGTACGGCTCGTACTCGTGCGCCAGGACGGAGAGCGGTTGGTCCTGTTCGCCGAGGGCGGCCAGGACGTGCATCGCGGCGAGCATGCCAGTGTCGGCGTTGAAGAAGTCGCGGAAGTAGTAGTGCGCGGAGTGCTCCCCGCCGAACACGGCGCCCTCGGCGGCCATCACGGCTTTGATGAAGGAATGCCCCACCCGGGTGCGCACGGCGCGACCGCCGTCGGTGGCGACGAGTTCGGGCACGGCGCGGGAGGTGATCAGGTTGTGGATGATCACCGGGGTGTCCTCGCCGGCGGCCTTGGCGCGGGCGATTTCGCGGCGGGCCACCAGCGCGGTGACGGCGGAGGGCGAGACGGGGTTGCCTGTTTCGTCGATCACGAAGCAGCGGTCCGCGTCGCCGTCGAACGCCAGGCCGATGTCCGCGCCGTGGGCGACGACGGCGGCCTGCAGGTCGCGCAGGTTTTCCGGTTCCAGCGGGTTGGCCGGGTGGTTCGGGAACGTGCCGTCGAGCTCGAAGTACAGTTCGGTGATTTCCAGCGGCAGCGCGGGCAGCACACCGTCGCCCAGGACCGCGGGGGTGGTCAGTCCGGCCATGCCGTTGCCGGCGTCGACCACGACCTTCAGGCGCCGGGAGCCGGAGAGGTCCACCAGGGAGCGCAGGTAGCCGGCGTAGTCGGCCAGCACGTCCTGTTCGCTGAGCGTGCCGGGACCGGAGGCGGGGATGCCGTCGGTGAGGTAGCGGGCGGCGGTGTCGCGGATCTCGTAGAGTCCGGTGTCGGAGGAGACCGGGACGGCGCCGGGCAGGGCCATTTTCATGCCGTTGTATTCGGCCGGGTTGTGCGAGGCGGTGAAGACGACGCCGGCCGCGGACAGGGTGCCGCAGGCGAAGTAGAGCTCGTCCGTGGAGATCAGGCCCAGCATCTTCGGGTTCGCCCCGCGGGCCGCGGCACCGCGGGCGAAGGCCTGCGCGAACTCGGGGGAGGACGGGCGCATGTCCCCGCCGACTAGGACTGTCTGTCCGGCCAGCCCGAGGACGTCCACAAAGGCGGCGCCGGTGGCCTCCACCGTGGCCGCAGTAATCGTTTCGCCGACGATGCCGCGCACGTCGTACGCCTTGAAGGACTCCTGGAAAGAAACACTAAGATCGAGACTCGTCACCGCCCTAGCTTATAAGGAACCCCTGTGGATAACCGACAGGACTGTCAGGCGCGGCTGTAATACTGGGGTAATGGCTGATTTGCAGAGCATGACCGGACAGGTAACCGACCTTCGGGAAGAAGCAACCGAAATCCTCCGCCGACTGGTGGGAAATCCGGAGGCACAGTTCCACTCGGGGCAGTTTGAGGCTGTGGAAGCTCTGGTGGCCGGGGGCCGGCGGGCACTGGTGGTCCAGCGGACGGGCTGGGGAAAGTCCGCCGTCTACTTCGTGGCAAGCCTGCTGCTGCGTGCCCGGGGCGCCGGCCCAACACTGATCGTCTCTCCGCTGCTCGCGCTGATGCGGGACCAGGTCTCCGCAGCCGAGCGCGCCGGGGTCCGTGCCGCCGCCATCAACTCGGCCAACCAGCTGGAATGGGATGATATCCGCGCCAAGCTGGCAGGCAACAGCGTGGACGTCCTGCTGGTCTCGCCGGAGCGGCTGAACAATCCGCGGTTCCGGGAGGAACAGCTGCCGGAGCTGATCCGCAGTTCGGGCCTGCTGGTGATCGATGAGGCGCACTGCATCTCGGACTGGGGCCATGACTTCCGCCCGGACTACCGGCGCATCCGGGACCTGATCGAGCAGTTGCCCGCTACCGTGCCGGTGCTGGCTACTACCGCGACGGCGAACTCGCGCGTGGTCCACGACATCGAAGAACAGCTCGGGGCCGCGGCCCTTGCCGGCGACGTTGCGGCCGGCGGGGAGGTGCTGACCATCCGCGGTCCGCTGGCGCGGGAATCCCTGCGCCTGGGCGTGCTGCGCCTGCCCAATGCCAGGGCACGCTTGGGCTGGCTGCTGACGCATCTGCACGAACTGCCCGGCAGCGGCATTATCTACGCCCTGACCGTTTCCAACGCCGAGGATACTGCCCGGCTGCTGCGCGAGGCAGGCCACGAAGTGCTCGCCTACACCGGCCGGACGGACCCGGCAGACCGCGAGGCTGCCGAGGCGGCGCTGAAGGACAACAGGGTCAAGGCATTGGTCGCCACCAGCGCCCTGGGCATGGGGTTCGACAAACCGGACCTGGGGTTCGTAGTGCACCTCGGGGCGCCGTCGTCGCCGGTGGCGTACTACCAGCAGGTGGGCCGCGCCGGCCGCGGAACGCCGAACGCTGATGTCTTGCTGCTGCCCGGCCGCGAAGACCGCGACATCTGGGCGTACTTCGCCACCGCGTCCATGCCGAACGAGGACGTTGCGCTGGCCGTCCTGCGGGAACTGGCGCAGCCGGGGTCGGTTCTCTCCACCGCGGCGCTGGAAACCCGCGTCAATCTCAAGCGCTCCCCGCTGGAGCTGCTGCTCAAGGTGCTGGCCGTGGACGGGGCCGTGCAACGGGTTTCGGGCGGCTGGGAAGGCACCGGCCAGCCCTGGGAATATGACCGCGAGCGCTACGAGCGCATTGCCAAGGCGCGCGTCGCGGAGCAGAACTCCATGCTGGACTACGAGAACACCACCGGCTGCCGGATGGAATTCCTCTCCCGGGAGCTGGATGATCCGGCGGCCGCACCGTGCGGCCGCTGCGATAACTGCGCCGGCCGCTGGTATGCGGACTCGGTGGCCGAGTCCGCCACGGAAAGCGCCGATGCCGCCCTGCACCGGGTGGGCGTCGAATTGGATCCGCGCGCCATGTGGCCCACCGGCATGAATCGGCTGGGTGTGGAGGTCAAAGGCAAGATCGGGCCTGGGGAGGCGAACCAGCCCGGCCGTGCCTTGGCCCGTCTGACGGATCTGGGTTGGGGTAGCAAACTGCGCGAGCTGCTGTCCGAACAGGCGCCGGACCAGCCGCTGGACCAGCTGACCCTGCAGGCCTGCGTCCGCGTGCTCGCGGAATGGGGCTGGGCCCAGCGGCCCCTCGCCGTGGTCAGCGTGCCGTCCCGGACCCGCCCGCAACTGGTCGGTTCGCTGGCCGAGGGCCTGGCCAGCATCGGGCAGATGCCCTACCTGGGCGCACTGTCCATGCCCGGCGGCGGTCCGAAGGGCGGCCCGGGCGGCAACAGCGCGTACCGCTTGGCCGACGTCTGGGATCAGTTCGAGGTGCCGGCCGGTGGCGCCGAATGGTTCGCGGGCAATCCGGGGCCGGTCCTGCTGGTGGACGATCTGGCGGACAGCCGGTGGACCGTCACGGTTGCCGGCCGCACATTGCGCCGGGCCGGAGCCGAGGCCGTGCTGCCGTTCGCCCTTGCTCTGAAAGCCTGATGTTCCGGGACTGAGAAGGCCAACGCCCGCCCGGCCGCCGGGCGGGCACGGGGCCACGGACCCCCGGAAATACGGCGCGAAAACGCAAAAGACCCCTGCAGTTCCTCGCGGAACTGCAGGGGTCAAACGCGGAGACGGGGGGATTTGAACCCCCGGTGGGCTTTAGGCCCACACTTCATTAGCAGTGAAGCCCATTCGGCCGCTCTGGCACGTCTCCAAGATGCTGTTGCCAGCCCATCAAGATTACCCAGATAACCGGGTCAGATCAAAACGGGCGCCACCAGGTGGTCTCCTCCGCCGATCTTCATGCCTCAATCGGTGAGCGCGTTCCACAGGAAGGTGTTGGAGAGAGTCTGCAGGCGGGCGGCCTGTTTGTTGTCGCTGGCGCCGGCATGGCCGCCTTCGAGTGCTTCGTGGAACCAGATATTCTCCACGCCCATGTCCCGCATCCGGGCCGCCATTTTTCTCGCCTGCACCGGTCCGACCCGGTCATCGGAGGTCGCCGTCCAGATCAACGTGTCCGGGTACTCGGTTCCCGGCTCAAGCAGGTGGTAGGGCGAGAACGTGCGGATGAAGTCCCACTGCGCCGGGTCCTCCGGGTCGCCGTACTCGGCAATCCACGAGTACCCGGCGGAGAGCTTGGTGTAGCGGGCCATGTCCAGCAGCGGGACCCCGCAGGAGACCGCCCCGAACAGGTGCGGGTACCGGGTGAGCATGTTCCCCACCAGCAGCCCGCCGTTGGAACCGCCCGAGCAGCCCAGACGCTCCCGCCGGGTCACGCCGCGGTCCATCAGATCCTGCGCGACGGCCGCGAAGTCCTCGTACGCGCGGCGCCTGTTGGCTTGCAAAGCGGCGCGGTGCCAGGCCGGGCCGTACTCGCCGCCACCTCGGATGTTGGCGAGCACGTACACTCCGCCGCGCCCGTCCGCCGTGCGCTGCTGCAGCCAGGCCCGGCCGACAGTCCCGCTGTAGGCAGGCGTCCTGCTGACCTCGAACCCGCCGTAACCCGAGAGCAGCGTGGGATTGCCGCCGTCGTACGTGAGGTCTTTGGGCCCTACCTGGAAATACGGGATCTTGGTGCCGTCCTTGGACACGGCGAAATGCTGTTCCACGGTGTGGCCGGAGGCATCGAAGAACGACGGCGACGACTTCACCGCCATGGCCGGCCCACCTGCCACAGTGCCGCGGGAGAGCGCGGACGGCGTGAGGAATCCCGTGGCCACCAGCCAGTAGTCGTCGCTGTCCTCATCGTCCACGGCCGAGGCATCCACCGAATGCAGCGGCGGGCAGGCATCGAGTTCCGCGGCCGCCCAGTCCTTCGCCGGGTCCAGGACCAGCACCTGCGAAGAGACGTCCTGCAGCAGGTTCAGCAGCAGGAAGCTCTGCGTCCAGCTCCAGGACTGCAGCGAGGTGCCGGCATCCGGCGTGAAGAGGGCGATGAGGTCGCGGCTGCCGGCGAGGAAATCCTCGAGCCCGGCGGCCAGCAGCGAGCCGGCCGGGTAGGTGGTACTGGTGCCGGCCGGCTGCCAATCGGTCTGCGGGCGCAGGGTGAGCCACTGATTGTGGAAGCCGACTTCCACGTCAGTGGGCACGTCGATGGGCAGCCATCCGCCGTCGCGCCTGAGGTAGTTGCGGTAGTTGAAGAAATCGATGACGTCCACCGCGATCTCGCGCTCGAAACCTGGGGTGGAGTCGTGGACGGCCTGCGCCAGCATATGCTCGGCGGGCACCTCGAAATACAGTTCGGCGTCCGCCGGTTTCTGGCCCCGGCGCAGGATGCGGCTGGTGCGCGGGTAGGAGGACGTGGTCATGCTGCCGGGCCCGAAGTCCGTTCCAAGCAGGATGCTGTCCTCGTCCAGCCAGCTGGCGTAGGTTTTGGCGGCGGGAATCTCGAAGCCGCCGTCCACGAAGCTGCGGGTTTCGACGTCGAACTCCCGGAGCGTGACCGCGTCCCCGCCGTCGGGGGAGAGCCGCAGCAGCGCGCGCCGGTAGCTGGTGCCGTCCGCGGGGCGGAGGAACTGCGAACCGGCGAAGACCCATTCCGTGCCCTCGGCCGCGGCCAGCGCGTCCACGTCCAGCAGGACATCCCACTCGGGTGAGTCCTGCACGTAGCTCTCCCAGGTGGTGCGCCGCCAGAGGCCGCGGGGGTTCGCCTTGTCCCGCCAGAAGTTGTAGTAGAAATTGCCGCGCTTGGTGACGGCAGGAATCCGGTCTTCCGAATCCAGTACCTCGAGCACGTTCTGCTCCAGCTCCAGGAACTTCTGGTCTACCAGTTTGGTTTCGGTGCGGGCATTCTGGTCCCGGACCCAGTCCAGCGGTTTCTCGCCGTAAATGTCTTCGAGCCAGCGGAATTCGTCGTCGGGCAGGTGGGTAGGCTCCTCAGTCATGCTTCCCATCCTAGGCAGGGCCAGACAACCAAGCCGTCGGGGTCAGGGCAACTGAGCCGTCGCGGCTTGGAGGAGCGGCAGGCAGGGAAGGCCCGGATCAGGCCAGTGCGCGGCCCCGGTTACGCTAGAAGGCATGGAATCTCAGCGCGGCTACCGGGTGGCAATCGTGGGTGCAGGCCCCCGCGGTACCTCCGTGCTGGAACGTTTGGTGGCCAATCACCGGGACCGTGGTGAGACCGGCAGGCTGCACATCCACCTCATTGATCCCTACCCGCCGGGCCCCGGCCATGTCTGGCGTGCCGGCCAGTCCCGCCTGTTCCTAATGAACACGCCCTCGCTCTTTCCCACCGTGGTGCCCGCCGGCGAGCTCGACGCCGCGCCCGTGGCCGGAATGCCCTTCGAGGCATGGCGCTTCGCCGTCGTTGCCGGGAGCATCAGCGATGTGCCGCCGGAGGACGCGGACGAGGCCCGCTCGCTCTCGGCCGCGGACTTCCCCAGCCGGGCACTGTACGGACGGTACCTGGCCTGGACGTTCGCCCGGCTGAACGAGGCGGCCGGAAACCACGTAGTGGTCCACGTCCACGAGGCCGAGGCAACCCACCTGCACCGGATCGACGGCACCAGCCGGCTGGTCCTCGCGAACGGCACCACCGTGGACGCGGACGCCGTGGTGCTGGCGCTGGGGCATCTGCCTGCCGCGCTGAACCCGGAACAGCAGAACCTGCAGGACGAAGCCGCCCGGTACGGCCTGCACTACCTGCCGCCGAATGTGCCGGCGGACCTCGACTTCAACCGCATCCCCGCCGGCCGCACCATGCTGGTCCGCGGCATGGGCCTGAACTTCTTCGACGTGATGATCCAGCTGACGCAAGGCCGGGGCGGCACGTTCATGCCGGCGTCGAACACTGAACCCATGCGGTACGTGCCCTCCGGCAAGGAACCCAAACTGGTGGCCGGCTCCCGCCGTGGCACCCCGTACCGCGCCAAGGCGAGGCTGCAAAGTTACCTGCCTGCCGGCGTCGAACTTCGCTATTTCACGCCGTCCGCCGCGCGGCTCTTTGCGGACGCCGGTGTGCAGCCGGGTTTTGACCACGACCTGTGGCCGCTGCTGCAGCGCGACGTGCTGTGGACCTACTATTCCACGCTGGCAAGGGTGGAGCCCGGGAGCATCAACGGGCATCCGCGCGAGTTCCTGGCCGGGCTCCAGGAGTTGCTGGGGCAGAAGACCGTGCCCGGCAGCCCGACCCTGAGGAACCGCATCCGCGGGTACCTGGACGAACAGGTCGAGCCCGGACGGCTGCTGGATGTCGAGGCGCTGGCCCGGCCCTTCGCCGGGCGGAAGTTCGCCTCCGCGCAGGAGTACCAGCAGGCCATGGTCGCTTACCTTGAGGCGGATGCGGCCGGCTCGGCGCTGGGCGAGGACGACCCGTTGAAGATGGCCATCGGGGCGCTGAACGCCGGGCGGAGCCTGCTCAAGGAAATTGTGGCCGACGGCGGACTGACCGACGAATCCTGGCTCGCCGAGCTGCGTGGCTGGTTCGAGCCGCTGGTGGAAGGCCTCGCCAGCGGACCGCCGGCCCAGCGGATCGAACAGCTGGCTGCGCTCGCCCGCGCCGGAATCGTCGAGTTCGTGGGACCTGACCCGCAGTTCGAAGTGGACCCGGGGACCGAACAGTTCCGGGCCACTTCGCCCTGGGTCGGCGGCGCTGCCTACTCGGCGACCTATCTGATGGAAGCCATGATGCCGACCAACCGGGTGGGACAGAACCGGTCCGCGCTGCTGCGCCACCTGATGGAGGCAGGCCTGGTCCGGCCCAAGCTGATGCTCGGCGCCGAGGACGCGCCGGTTCCGACGTCCGGCCTGGATGTCACCCGGCCGCCGTACCGCCCCATCGGAGTCAACGGCCGGCCCGTGGAGAATCTCTATGTGCTGGGGCTGCAGCTGTCCTCGGTGCAGTGGGGAACGTCCATTGCCGCGGAAGCCGGTGCGCCGGCGCGCCAGGGCGGCCGCACCCTGAAGGACGCGGACGATATTGCCCGCGCCATCCTGGATGCGGCCGCGCCTGCCGGTGCCGGCCGGGTCAAGGCCGGGGCCGCTGCGGGCCCGGCCTGACAGGTTCCCTCCTGCCCCTACCGCTTGCCGTGCGCCTTGTCCCGCGCGGTCGGCAGCTCCAGGCCGACGACGATCGGGTCGTGGTCGCTGGCCCGGAACATGTCCGGGGCGTAGAAATCGGTCACGTTGTAGTTGTACCGGCTGTATTCCAGCGCGATCGATTCGACCGAGTTGATGTTCCAGATGTCCGCGCCTTCCACTACGGCGTCGGCCCCGGGTGAAGCGAAGATGTAGTCCAGCGAGCCCACCATGCCGTCGAAGTTGTAGCTGTGCTCGCCGGTCTTGGCACCTTGGTCGATGTAGCCGGCTGCGGCCAGGACCCGGATCGGATCTTCCTGCGCATAGGAGTTGAAGTCACCGGTGAGGTAAACCTTGTCCGTGCTGAACTTCTCCTGCATCGTCCCGGCGAAGCCCACCAGGGATTTTGCCTGCTCGGTGCGGGCTGCATTCCACGCACCCTGGCCGTGGTCCGCGTTTTCGCCCGAGGACGGAGCCGAGCCCTTGGACTTGAAGTGGTTGGCAACCACAATGAACTTCGTGTCCGCGCCGCCGTGCTTGACCTTGAACGTCTGGGCCAGCGGCTTGCGGGCGTTGGCAAAGGCATCGGTGTCGTTGTGGATGACGGACTCGCCGATGGTCTGCACGGCATCCTTCTTGTAGATGAAGGCCGTGCGGATGAAGTCCTCGTCCTCAAGCGCGGGCAGCTCTTCCGGCGACCGCATATAATCCCATGCTGCTGCTGCTTCTTCGCCGGCGGCGGCGAGAGCCTCGTTCAGGGCGGCGGTCAGCGTGGCGAGGGCAGCGTCGCGGTCCTTGCCGAACTGCGCGGAATTCTCGATCTCCTCCAATGCCACGACGTCGGCATCCAGAGCGTTGATCGCGGCGTCGATCTTGGCCTCCTGCCGTTCCAGGTTCTCGGCGTCGAAGGCGCCGCGCGCATCGCAGTTCCGGGCGGTGACCGGGTTTCCGTCCCGGTCCGTGTAGGCCTTGCAATCGTCCAACTGGTCGCCGGTGGTGGTGAAGTAGTTCAGTACGTTGAAGGAGGCGATCTTGACGTTGCCGCCCACCACTTCCGGTGCCTGGGTACGGGTATTGGAGAACGACGCCGGCTGGACCGTTTCGCTGTTGGCTGCGGTCAGTTGGGTCAGCGGCTGGAAACGCCAGAGGCCGAACCGGTAGTCGAGCACCACCGAGGTGTCGAAGTCCGCCGGTGAGCCCACCCGGACCGGAGTCTCCGGGGTCAGGTACGGCAGCGGGATGTCCTTGTTGGCGTCGGAGCCCAGGTAGTTGATGCTGGCGCCGTCGTCCAAGGTCACGGAAAGCGCGGCATTCTTTTCGGTTTCGGCCCAGAACTCGTCTGAGCCGTACGTGCCCACGGCGGTGGGCTGGACCAGCGGCTCATCTCCGGCGGCCAGGCCGATCTCGCCGTACTGGTTCAGTGAGTAGTTGTCCGTCACGGTGAAGCTGCCCTGCGGATCGAGCAGCATGCCTTCGAACTTCTCCCGCTCGGCGGCGCTGGCGGGCCACTCGACTGCGGCAGGCTTGACCTCCTCGGCCGGTTCATCCAGCAGGACCAGTCCGCCCTCATCAACGGTCAGTTCAGTCAGCCCGTGGTATTCGCTGACCCCGCCGGTAACCTCGACGTGGTCGCCGAGGGCAACCTCGTCCACGGTGGAGGGGGAGAAGACGAAGATGCCGTGGGAGGCCGCATGGTCTTCTGCAATGTCGCCGCCGGTGCCAGGGGTCTGGATGTAATACCCGTTGAACCCGCCCTCCGGGTACACTGCCGTCACCACGCCGCGGGTTGTTGCGTTCGTGCCGACCAGCGGCGAGACATCCGACGTGCCCTGGATTTCGGCGATGCCGGCGGGAAGTTCAGCCGCCGGGATCTCGATCGGCAGCCGCACCAACGTCCCGGACTCGGCCGCGGTCAGGGTGAACACGCCGCCGCTCAGCTCGTCCGGAACGGTGAAGGAAACGGTTGCGGCGCCGTCGGCCACGTCGAAAGTGCCCAGCGTTGCGGGCAACGCCGCGGCAGGCACAGAACGGGTATAGGCACTGTCGCCGCCCTCAGCCGGTTCGTAGCGCAGGGTCAGCTCGGTGTTGACCGGAGCGCCCAGCGAGGTCAGATCCAGTTTGGAGACCTCGAAGGACACCTGCTGGCCCGGCTCAACCGTGGCGGGCACACCCGTCAGGGCCACCGCGCGGCGGTCGAAGGACGGGGACAGCGGGCTGTTCTGCTCCAGATAGGCGATCCATGCGTCACGGTCGATCAGGCCGGAGTCCCGGGTATCGGTGCCCTCGGTGAAGACATGGAAGTTGTCTCCGCCCTGTGCCAGGAAGCTGAAGGTGCCGATCCGGTATTCGCGGGTTTCATCCAGCTGCTCGCCGTTGATCCACACTCCGGTGATGTGGCTGCCCTGTTCGGCGTTCGGTTTGTAGGTGTAGTTGACGTTGTCCGAAAGGCCGAGGTGCAGGAACGGGCGGCTGGGCACGTTGCCGTCGGCATCGAGCTGCCACTGCTGCTCCAGCAGCGTCTTGAACTGGGAACCCGTCAGCGTGGTGGTCCACAGGTTGTTCACGAACGGCAACACGGCATTGGCTTCGGCGAACGTAATGGTTCCGTCCGGCGCATAGTAGAGCTCAGAGCGCAGGCCGCCCGGATTGACGACACCGATCTCGGCGCCGCCCAGTCCGTCGGCCGAGAGTGTCTCCACCAGCGAGTCCGCCACCAGGTTGCCCAGCGAGGATTCGCTGGCGCGGTCGTCGCGCTCAGGCAGCGTATCCTCGTCCTCGCCGTCGGGGGTGAAGGCCGTGGTGATGTCGCCCGTTACCGAGCCGACCGGACGTGCCCCCACCGCCTCGGCTTCGGCCAGGGCGGCGTCGACGATCGCCCGGACCTCAGCCACGCGAGGATAGGTGTTGGCCAGCTCGTCGTCGAGGGCCTTGTTTAGCTCGTCCGCGTTCGCAGCGTCTTCGTCAGGAATCGCCTTGCGGGGTTCAAGGGCCATCTCGTAGCTCGTGACATCGAAGGTCGCCTCGCCGTTCTCCTCGCCCTCGGTGACACTGAGCTGGATCTGGCCGACGTTCTCGCCGTATTGCCCGGTCTGGACGATGGGCCGGGTTTCACCCGTTGCGCCCGGTACCGGCGCGTCGAAAGTGTAGGCCTGGTGCGTATGCCCGGTGAAGATCGCGTCCACCTCGGCGGAAGTCTCGTTGGCAATGCGGGCAAAGACCGCGCTGCCCAGCGCAGCATCGAGGCTCGCCCCGGTGGCCGCTCCCTCATGGAAAGACGCCAGAATGATGTCGGCTTCATCGCCGGCGCCGTCCGTCAGCTCGGCAGCAACGCGGTTGACGGCTGCCACGGGATCGCCGAAGTCCAGCGTGGAAATGCCCCCGGGGCTGACCAGTGTCGAGGTTTCCTGGGTCACCACACCGATGACGCCCACAGTCAGTCCGGCCACCTCGACCAGCGCATATTCCTGCAGCACGGGAGTCGTGGTGCCCTTCGAATACACGTTGGCGCCAAGCTGCGGGTAGCTGGAGTTCGTGGAGACCCGCCCGTTCAGGTCTTCGAAGCCCTTGTCGAATTCATGATTACCGACGGCGGTGGTCGCCAGTTCCAGTGCGTTCAGGACATCGATGGTCGGCTGGTCGTCCTGGGACGCCGAGGCGAACAGGGACGCGCCGATGTTGTCACCGGCCGAGGTGAAGAGCGTTCCATCCGGGTTCTGCGCCCGTAACTCTTCGACGGTCCCGGCAAACTTCACCGTGTTTTCGTCGATGCGGCCGTGGAAGTCGTTGATGCCCAGCAGGTTTAGTTCGTAGGTGTCGCCTGCGGCCTGCGGTTCGATCTGCTGGTCTTCAGCGGTCGGTTCCGGTTCGGTTTCGTTTGCCGCGGCGGGCAGGGCTGCGAAGGGAGCGGCCAGCAGGCCGATCGACAATGCAGCGCCCAGCGTGGCTTTCATAGATGATGCAGCCTTTGGCACGGTATCTCCAGTTTTCGGTTCCCCATATGGTGTGCCGGAGGACGGCATCAAAGGCGAGCCGGTCCGGCAGCAAGGCAGTGATGGTGTGCGAGCGCACCTGACAATCCCAGCCCAGCAGGATGAACGAGAGGTTACCGCGCGGGTAGTACCAAGGGAATAGTTTTCTGAAAGAAGGGTTTTGTAACTCCCGGGACGCCGGGAAGTCTTGACAAGAATCCTGGTGTGCGTAAGGGTGGCTGAGCTTAAACAACTCAAGGGCCCCCGAAACCGGAGGCCCTTGAGTTACAGGGAGCGGAAGGTATGGGATTTGAACCCATGAGACGGGGTTACCGCCTACTGGTTTTCAAGACCAGCTCCTTCGGCCGCTCGGACAACCTTCCCTGCCTAGTAGTGTGTCACGGAGGGGCCGGAGATATCAAAACTCCGGCCGGGTTTTGGCGTGCATCAGGAGGCGGGCATGAAGGCGGTTTTTTACCAGGGCTCAGGCGGCCCGGAGGTCATCGAGGTCCGTGAAGTCCAGCCGCCGGTGCCGAAGCCGGGCGAGGTGATTGTCGACGTCGTTGCCGCGGGTCTGAACCGCGCGGATGTGCAGCAGCGCCGCGGAGTCTATCCGCCGCCGCCCGGCGCCTCCGACATTCCCGGCCTCGAGGTTTCCGGCCACATCGCTGCCCTCGGTGAAGAGGTCACCGGCTGGCAGGTCGGGGACGAGGTCTGCGCCCTGCTCGCCGGCGGCGGTTATGCCGAGCAGGTCGCGGTGCCGGCCGGGCAGTTGATGACCGTGCCCGAAGGGGTTGACCTGGTCACGGCGGCGGCGCTGCCGGAAGTGACGGCCACCATCTTCTCCAATCTGTTCATGGCGGCCGGAGTGCAGGCAGGCGAAAGCGTGCTCATTCACGGCGGTGGCGGCGGCATCGGCACAATGGCGGTCCAGATGGTCCGGGCGTTCGGTGGCTTGCCCATGGTGACCGGCGGCTCCCAAGCCAAGCTCGACGTCGTACGTCCCCTGGGCGCCCAGGTCCTCATCAACTACAAGGAAGAGGATTTTGTCGCCAAGGTCAAGGAAGCCACCGGCGGCCGCGGCGCGGACGTGATCCTCGACGTCGTCGGGGCAAAATACTTGCAGCGCAATCTGGACGCTTTGGCCACCTCAGGCCGGCTGGTGGTCATCGGCCTGCAGGGTGGCGCCAAGGCGGAACTGAACCTCGGCCAGCTGATGTCCAAGCGCGCCGCCGTCATCGGAACCACGCTGCGGTCCCGGCCGGTGGAGGAGAAGTCCGCGATCGTACGGGCCGTCATGACCCATGTCTGGCCGCTGGTCGCCTCGGGGGATATCGCAGCGCAGGTGGGCCGGACCTATCCGCTGGATTCGGCGGCCGAGGCGCACGAGTACTTTGACTCGGGCGAGCACATCGGCAAGATCCTGCTCACCACCGCGGCCGCCTAGCGCTGCCTGGCAAGGGGAAAAAACCAGTGTTCCGCGCCCTCGCGCCGGCGGCCGCTGGGCGCATACTCCGGCCTGCTCGGCTATTGGTATGCAGAATCCCTGTGACTTGATGCACGCTGCTGTTAGATTGCTGATAAGTGAGCTTTTTATCCGCCAGGCGTCTCAACAGGAGCAATGATGAGCCATACACCCACAGCAGGATCCGCGCCGGATCCGGACCGTGACTCAGACGTCCTGGTCCAGGATCCGAATCTTCCGCCGGTAGCCCTCGACCCGGAGATCGCCGCCGCCGAGGAGCGCCGATGGCCGCCGCTGAAGATCGCCATCTGGGTGGCTATCGCGCTGCTGGGCGGCGTGGCCTGGACGATGCTCGCCTTCGTACGGGGCGAAACCGTCAACGCCATCTGGTTCGTCTTCGCAGCGGTGTGCACTTACCTGATCTTCTACCGCTTCTATTCGAAGTTCATCGAGAACAAGATCACCAGGCCCAACGACAAACGGGCCACGCCGGCGGAGTACAAGGCGGACGGCAAGGACTATGTGGTCACAGACCGCCGCGTGCTGTACGGGCACCACTTCGCGGCGATCGCCGGGGCCGGGCCCCTTGTGGGCCCCATCCTGGCCGCCCAGATGGGCTACCTCCCGGGCACCATCTGGATTATCATCGGCGTGATTCTGGCCGGTGCGGTGCAGGACTACCTGGTGCTGTTCTTCTCGATGCGCCGCGGCGGGCGCTCTCTGGGCCAGATGGCCCGCGAGGAGCTGGGCCTGATCGGCGGCACCGCCGCACTGATCGCCACGCTCGCCATCATGATCATCATCGTCGCCATCCTGGCCCTCGTGGTGGTCAACGCACTGGGAGAATCCCCGTGGGGCGTCTTCTCGGTCTCCATGACCATTCCGATCGCCATCTTCATGGGCATCTACCTGCGCTTCATCCGTCCGGGTAAAGTCAGCGAAATTTCGATCATCGGCTTTGTGCTGTTGATCGCCGCGATCATCGGCGGCGGCATGATTGCCGATACCGAATGGGGCGTGGCCGTCTTCACGCTGGACCGCATCACCATCGCCTGGGGCATCATCATCTACGGCTTCATCGCGGCGGTGCTCCCGGTATGGCTGCTGCTGGCCCCGCGCGACTACCTCTCCACCTTCATGAAGATCGGCACCATCGTCATGCTGGCCGTGGCCATCGTGCTGGTCCGACCGGAAATCAACATCCCCGCCATCAGCGAGTTTGCCGGCCGGACCGATGGGCCGGTAGTACCCGGCTCCCTGTGGCCGTTCCTGTTCGTGACCATTGCCTGCGGTGCGCTCTCCGGCTTCCACGCGCTGATCTCTTCGGGCACCACTCCGAAGATGGTCCACAAGGAGAAGCAGACCCGCTTCATCGGCTACGGCGGCATGCTGATGGAGTCCTTCGTGGCCATCATGGCCCTGGTCGCCGCGATCTCCATTGACCGCGGGATCTATTTCGCGATGAACTCCTCGGCCGCCGCGACCGGCGGGACCGTGGAGGGCGCGGTGGCCTTCGTCAACAGCCTGGGCCTGGCCGGAGTGAACCTGACTCCGGACATGCTGACCCAGCTGGCGGCCAATGTTGGCGAAGAGTCGGTGGTCTCGCGAACGGGCGGCGCCCCGACCCTCGCCGTCGGCCTCGCCCAGATCATGCAGAGCCTGATCGGCGGGCTGGGCCTGATGGCTTTCTGGTACCACTTCGCCATCATGTTCGAAGCGCTGTTCATCTTGACCGCTGTGGATGCCGGAACCCGGGTGGCCCGCTTCATGCTGCAGGACACCATCGGCAACTTCGCTCCCAAGTTCAAGGACATGTCCTGGCGCCCAGGGGTCTGGATCTGTACGGCGATCATGGTGGCGGGCTGGGGGTACATCCTGATACTCGGGGTGACGGATCCGTTGGGCGGCATCAACACGTTCTTCCCGCTCTTCGGCATCGCCAACCAGCTTCTGGCGGCGATAGCGCTCGCGGTCTGCATGGCCATTGCGGCCAAGAAGGGCGTGTTCAAGTACCTGTGGATCATCGCCCTCCCGCTGGCCTTTGCATCGGTGATTACCATCTGGGCGTCGATCCTGAAGATCTTCTCGCAGGACGTCCGGGTTGGCTACTGGGCCAACCACTTCGCGCACCAGGAGGCCCTGGCCAACGGCGAGACCAGCCTGGGCAATGCGGGGTCGGTCGAAGCGATGGAAGCGGTGGTCCGGAACACCTGGGTCCAGGGCACGCTGTCCATCGTCTTCGTGGTACTGACCATCATCGTCATCGCCACCGCCATCATCGCCACGATCAAGTCCTGGCAGCGGGGCGGCGAGAAGTCCCATGAGGACCCCGCCGTCGTCTCGGCCACCTACGCGCCGGCCGGCTTCATCGCCACACCACCGGAGCGCGAACTGCAGAAACGCTGGGACGAACTGCCCCAGGACAAGCGGCTGGCGCGGTCGAAGCACTGATGGCCATGTCAACGAACAAGGCATTCAACCAGGCGGCCGGCAAGGCACACGCCGGCTGGAAGGGCTTCGTCTGGTACTTCAAGTCCCTGATGGGCGAGAACGCTTACCAGGCGTATCTTGACCACCACGCACGGACCCACAACGGCACGCCGCCCATGACGGAGCGTGAGTTCTGGCGGGACAAAACGGATCGCCAGGACCGCAATCCGGAAGGCCGCTGCTGCTAATGGCCCGCAGCTGAATAACGGCGGCGGCACCCGCCTCGGGCTCCTCACGGAGACTTCGGGGCGGGTGCCGTTTGTTGTGCTGCTGGCTGGATTTAGCTTCGGCCTCTGGCAAGATGAAACCATGAGCGACGAGCAGATACCTCAGACGGAAGAACCGGCCATCGAAGGAGCTCTCACCCCTGACGAGCAGCGCGCGGAGGAAGCCGAAGCCCGGAACGAACCGGGCCGGAACGGCAAGAAGGGCTCGCAGCTCCATGACCTGGTGGATGAACCCGCCAAAGTCATGCGGATCGGGACCATGATCCGCCAACTGCTGGAAGAGGTCCGCAGCGCACCGCTGGATGATGCCGCGCGGAACCGGCTGGCGGAGATCCACGAACGTTCCGTGACGGAACTCGAAGATGGTCTGGCGCCGGAGCTCATCGACGAATTGCACCGGATCAATCTGCCCTTCACCGACGACTCCACGCCGTCGGACGCCGAACTGCGGATCGCCCAGGCCCAGCTGGTCGGCTGGCTCGAAGGGCTGTTCCACGGTATCCAGACCGCCATCGCCGCGCAGCAGGCCGCCACCCAGCAGATGGCGGCACGGATGCAGATGCGCCAGCTCCCGCCCGGCACAGTCATTGCCCCCGGCGTCGTCATTGGCAACGACGGCGAACCGCGCCGCGCTGACGGGGCAGAATCGGAAAACCCGTCCGGCCCCGGCACCCACACCCCGGGCCAGTACCTCTGAGCCCGGTGGCGCTGTTCGGAGCGGCCCGCCAATCCCGGCGGGACGATAAGGAGCTGGGCAAAGGCATCTGGCGGCGCACCCACGACCGGTTCCGCCGCGGGCTGGACCGTTACCACCAGGTTCTTGAAGGCGTGCAGGACGAGGAACTCTACGACGAGCTCCTGGTCATCGCCGACGAACTCGCCGCGCTGCTGCCCAAGGTCCGTACGTACTGCATGACGGCCCAGGAACTGCATCCCAGCGACGGCATGGACATCCCCGGCGGAAACCTGGCCGCCGTCCATCGGTGCCTGTCCAAAGCCGGCAACTCACTCGCCGCGGCTGCCCAGGCCGCCGCCATGATCCGGCTGGACCCCAAGCACTCGGATACGCCGTCCGGCGGGTCGGCCAGTGTTGAAAACGTACGACGGCGGGCGGACATTGTGATCGAGGACGTTGCGGACGCGCAGCGCTACCTGGAAACCCGCTAGCGGCGCCGTCGTCGATTGGTAAGCGTCAGTGCAGCCGGTGGCTAGCAACGCGGCGGGCAAAGAAAAATCCCGCCACATCTGCTGATGCGACGGGATTTCTTTGGTGAGCCCCCTGCCAGAATCGAACTGGCGACCTTTTCATTACGAGTGAAACGCTCTACCGACTGAGCTAAGGAGGCCGGGCTTCTACGCCGGATAACCGGCCAGAATCCACAAGGAACAACTATAGGAGAGCAAGGGCGCGCTGGTCAAAACCGGCTTAGCAAACCGTGCCCTCATCCGGCATCGCGCCCTCGATGAAATAACTGTCTACGGCGTCCTGTACGCAGCTGTCGCCGCGGCCGTAGGCGGTGTGCCCCTGCGCCTCGTAGGTCAGCAGTGAGGCGGATTCCAGCTGCTCAGTCATGGAAACGGCCCATTCGTACGGGGTGGCCGGGTCGCCGGTGGTGCCGATGACCAGGATCGGATCGGCTCCCGCTGCGTCAACCGGTGCGGGCGTGCGCACCGGCTCCGCCGGCCAGTTCTCGCAGGTCGTGCCGCCGTAGGCGAGGTACCGGCCCAGCGTTGGCGAGGCTTCCTCCAGCGCCGCCGCATTTTCCTTCATGCCCGCTAAATCGGATTCCATCGGATAGTCCAGGCAGTTGATGGCGGTAAACGCGGCCGTGCTGTTGGAGGTGTAGTCGCCGTCTGCCTGACGTTCGGCGCCCAGGTCCGCCAGGTACAGCATGTCCGTCGGATCGCCGTCGAAAGCACCGTCCAGGGCACGGGTCAGCAGCGGCCAGTTCACGTCGTTGTACAGCGGGACGATGAACCCCGAGACGAAGGTGCCCACGGTGACCAGGCGGCCGTCCTCGGCGGTCAGCGGGTTGGCCTCGACCGACCGGATCAGGTCCTGGATCTGGCCGACGGCCTGGTCCACGGTTCCGGACAGGGGGCACTCCGCGGACGCCAGGCAGCTTTCCGCGTAGCTGCGGATTGCGCCTTCGAACGCTTTGGCCTGGCCGAGGGTGACCTGCTCATTGGTCAACGAAGGATCCAGCGCCCCGTCGAGCACCATCCGGCCCACCCGCTCCGGAAAGAGGTCCGCATAGGTCGCGCCGAGGAAGGTGCCGTAGGAGAAACCCAGGTAATTCAGCTTGGCATCCCCGACCACGGCGCGGATGATGTCCATGTCTTTAGCGGCGCTGGCGGTGTCCACATGGGCCAGGACTTCGCCGGTCTTCGCCGCGCACTTCTCGGCCAGCTCGGCGGCATCCTCACTGGCTTCCGCAATGCCGGCGTCGCTGTCCAGGTCATACTGCACCTCGCGCGCGGCATCCCGTTCCGCGTCGGTCATGCAGGTGACCGGGGCCGAGCGCTTCACGCCGCGAGGGTCGAAGCCCACGATGTCGTAGCTGCCGCGCAGTTCCTCGGTGGTCATCTGCTCCAGCGAGCCGCGCACGGTGTCATAGCCCGAGCCGCCCGGACCACCGGGATTCAGCAGGATGGAACCCAAGGAATCGCCCTCCGTGGTGCTGCGGATCGCGGCAATCTTGATGCTCTTGCCGTCCGGATCGGCGTAATCGACCGGGACTTCGATGTCCGCGCACTCGAACCGGCCTTCGCAGCTTTCCCAGCTGACCGACTGGTTGTAGTACGGCATCAGTTGCTCGTCCACGCTGCCGACAACTTCAGGCGACGACGACGGCGGGGCATCTGTCGTCCCCGGCAGCAGCCCGCACCCGGCCAGCAGGAAGAGCACGACGGCGGCCGCTGCGGTTTTGGCGCCGAGGCCGGATCGTCGCGGGAAGGTGCGCATCAATTGTTCTCCTGGATTGTGGTCAAGCATCTAGAGCAGGCCGACTGCCATGGCCTCCATGGCCAGTACCGGGGCCACGTTGGTGCTGAGCCGTTTGCGGGTCTGCGCGATGGCGTCCAACCTCTCCAACGTCTTCTCGGGGGTCGATTGTTCCGCGTAGGACGTCAGCTCCGGCCGCAGGTACTCGTTGACCAGGTCCGACGAAGCGCCCAGCTGGAGGGCCAGCACGTCCCGATAGAACGTAGTCAGGTCGATCATGACGCGGTCCAGGGAATCACTCACGCTGCGCTTCGCCCGGCGCTTCTGCTCATCCTCCAGTTGCTTCAGCTGGCTGCGCATCGCCGGCGGCAGCGTGCCTTTCTCCGGCGCGCCGAGGCTGTACAGCAGGGCCTCGCGCTCGGCGGCGTTGCGCTGTTCGGAGGCAGCCGCGGCGTCCGCATTGGAGATTTCCACCAGCTCGCCGGCGGCCATGACGGCATCGGACACCCCGCGCAGGCGCAGCGGCAGCCGGACAATGGTGTCCCGGCGGCTGCGCGCGTCCTCATCGGCGGCAAGCCGGCGGGCCACACCGATGTGGCTCTGCGAAACCCGGGCGGCGAACTCGGCCAGCTCGGGAGTGGCCCCGTCGCGGCGGACCAGCAGTTCGGCCACATCGCCCACCGGTGGAATGCGCAGGCCGACCGGGCGGCAGCGGGAGCGGATGGTGACCAGCACGTCCGCCGGGCTTGGCGCGCAGAGCAGCCAGATGGTCCGCGGCGGCGGCTCCTCGATGGCCTTGAGCAGCACGTTGGTGGTCCGCTCCGCCATGCGGTCGGCATCCTCGATGATGATCACGCGCCAGCGGCCGGAGGACGGTTTGTCCTGCGCCTTCGTGACCCAGTCGCGGACCTCGCGGATGGTGAAGGATACGTTCTCCGTCACCATGGCGGACACGTCCGCGTTGGTGCCGCCCAAAACGGTGTGGCAGGCGTGGCACTCGCCGCAGCCGCGGGCGGCGGGATCGGGCTGTTCGCATAGCAGGGCGGCGGCGAAGGACCGCGCGGCGTTGGACCGGCCGGAGCCGGGCGGGCCGGTGAACAGCCAGGCGTGGTTGGGCCGCTCGGCGGCTGCGGCACGGTTGAGCTGCTCCACCACGGCGGTCTGGCCGGGCAGATCGGACCAGACGCTCATGCCAGCAACCCGCAGATGCGCTCGAGGATGGCGTCGGTCAAGACCTCGCGTTCGCTCCGCGCGTCCAGCACCAGGTAGTCGTCGGGGCGGGCCGCGGCCAGCTCCAGGAAGGCGGCCCGGATCCGTCCGTGGAAGTCATCCGGTTCGGACTCCAGCCGGTCTTCGGTGGCTTCACCTGCCAGCCGCCGGTCGCGGGCGTGGTCCGGTGCCACGTCGAGCAGCACCGTGACATCGGGCAGCAGCGAATCCGTGGCCCACAGGTTGATGTCCCGCACCGCGGCAATGCCCAGTTCCCTCCCGGCGCCTTGGTAGGCCACGGACGAGTCGATGAAACGGTCGCAGAGCACAATCTCGCCGCGCTCCAGCGCCGGGACGATCACCTGCTGCACGTGGGCCGCCCGCGAGGCGGCAAAAATCAAGGCTTCGGTGCGGGCATCGATCTCGCCGTGGCCGTGGTCCAGCACCAGGGAGCGCAGCTTTTCGCCGATGGGTGTGCCGCCGGGCTCGCGGGTGCGCAGTACAGCGTGCCCGGCGGCTTCCAGCCGGGCCTGCACGGCAGCTGCCTGGGTGGACTTGCCGGCCCCGTCGCCGCCCTCGAACGCGATGAACAGCCCCGCGCGGGCGCGAGCGGGGGAGGGGGTACCGGGGGAAGTCACCCAATTAGCGTACCGTTGTTCGCTGCTGCCACAGAGTCATGAGTTAACCTGTGGACGGCCTGCGGGATTAACCTTGCTGTCATGAGCCAGAGCGCATCCCAGCATCCAGACCACCTTGCCCAGGACACCGTTGTGGTTTCCGCCGGCCGCCCGGAGCGGACCCACGATTCCCCGGTGAACGCGCCGGTGGTGCTGTCCTCGACGTTCTTCGGCCTCGGCGAAGTCGTGGCGGGCGACCGCGCTTACGGGCGTTACTCCAACCCCACCTGGGACCCGTTCGAGGAAACCCTGGGCGAACTCGAGGGCGCCGAACTGCCTGCCCTGGTCTTCGCCTCGGGGCTGGCCGCCGTGGCCGCGGCGCTGTCCCTGGTTCCCGCCGGCGGCGTGGTGGTCATGCCTCAGCACAGCTACCAAGGCAGCCTGGCCCTGGCACAAGACCTGGCCGGGCGCGGCGCGGTGAAGATCCGCACCGTGGACATTGCGGATACCGAGGCGGTCAAGGCCCAACTCGAGGGTGCCGACATGCTGTGGCTGGAAAGCCCCACCAACCCCATGCTCGAGATAGCCGAGCTCGGCATCCTCGCCAAGGCAGCGCACGACGCCGGTGCTTTGGTGGTTGCCGACAACACCTTTTCCACCCCGCTGGGACAGCGCCCGCTGGAGCTCGGCGTCGACGTCGTTGTCCATTCGGTGACGAAATATCTTGCGGGACATTCCGACGTCGTTCTTGGCGCCGTGGTCACCTCCAATCCGGACCTGCAGGCGAAGCTGCTCATGCACCGTTCCCTGCACGGGGCCATCGCCGGTCCGTTCGCAACCTGGCTCGCGCTGCGCGGGGTGCGCACGCTGGCGCTGCGGGTGGAGCGTTCGCAGGCGACGGCGGCAGAGCTCGCCGCGAAACTGCAGCAGCATCCGCGGGTGGAAGCCGTGCGCTACCCGGGCCTGCCGGGCGATCCGGGGCACGAGCGTGCCACAGCGCAGATGAACGGCTTCGGCTCCATCATCGCCATCCAGATCCGCGGCGGTTCGGCTGCCGCTGAAGCCGTCATCGAGGCACTGCAGTTGTGGCTGCCCGCCACCTCGCTGGGCGGGGTGGAGTCGCTGATCGAGCGGCGCCGCCGGCACGTCAACGAACCGGAGAGCGTGCCCGAAAACCTGCTGCGGCTTTCCGTCGGAATCGAGAACGTAGCCGATCTGTGGGCCGATCTGGACCAGGCCCTGCAAAAAGTGCAGGACTGATAGGCGCAAGAACAGTTAGGCTTGGAAGGTGCTACTTGTCTACGCGTTCCAGCATTGGCTGTATTTCGGCCTGGGGATTCTTGCCCTGGGCATTGAGTTGTGGGCACTGGTCGACTGCCTCGGCCGCAAGGGCGAGCACTTCCAGGCCGCCTTCAAGCGCACCAAGGGGTTCTGGACCGGTATGACCGCCGGTTCCGTCGCCGTGGGTGCCCTGTCGCTGCTGGGGACCGGACTGGGCACCTGGATGCTGTTCCAGCTGGCCGCCGTCGCCGCTGCCTCCGTGTACCTGGCGGATGTGAAGCCGGCGCTGAACGAGCTGAAGGGTTCCGGCGGCAGCGCCTACGGCCCCTACGGACCCTGGTAAACGGCTCCTACGAGCGCTGGTAACCCGGCGCCACCGCGGCCCAGGCCACCGTCACTTCACCAAGGCGCCACCGTGACGGCCCGTCCAGCACGGGCCAGCCGGCTGCGGCCATGCTGTGGCACATGGCCAGCCACCGCTGCCGGTTGCCGAAGGAAGCCAGTACGGAGGCTTCCGCCCAGGCCTTGTCCAGCGCCTGCAGGTAGCGGTGGATCTTCTCGCCCGGGAAATTGTGGTGGATCAGCGCCTTCGGCAGCCGCTCGGCCACGTCGGAGGGCCGGTGGAAGGCGCCGAACCGTAACGAGATGCTCAGCGACACCGGCCCCTCGGGCGCAATGGCCACCCAGGTGGCGCGCCGGCCGATCTCGTCGCAGGTGCCGTCGATGAAGAGCCCGCCCGGTGCCAGCCGCGCCCGAACCATGTCCCAGTGCGCGGCGTACTCCGACTCGTCATACTGGCGCAGCACGTTGAAGGCCCGCACCACCGCCGGACGGCGTCCCGCCACCGGGATCTCAAAGCCGCCCTGCCGGAAACTCAGCCCCGGCCGCTCCAGCGCTTTGGCGCGGCGGACCCGCTCTGGTTCGATCTCGATCCCGATCACTTCGACATCGGGGCGCACCTTGGCCAGCCGGTGGTGGAGTTCGACGGCGGTGATCGGCGCGGCGCCGTAGCCCAGGTCGATGACCAGCGGATCGGCTGCCTTTTTGACGCTGGCCGCGCTCGGGCCGGAGAGCCAGCGGTCCATCCGCCGCAGCCGGTTCGGGTTGGTGGTGCCCCGCGTGATGGAACCGACCGGTTTGCCTGGCCTGCCCGGCCCGCCCCTCGGGTACTCCACAGTGTGGCCGGACGCGGCGGGGGCAGTCTTCAGGCTGGGCACAAGGAAAAAGAATAAGTGCCGCCCGGAAACACGGGATGACGACGGCGGCCGCCCACCGCCGTCGTAATTCCCCTGTTGGAAACTAAAACCGCAGGTCACAGGCGGGGAAGGCCCACATGACGACGGCGGGGCGCGGCGCAGCAGCGTGCGTAACGTCACGGTCGCGGGAGGCTGGGAAAGGCGTGTAAACGCTAGGATTACAGCCATGACTGCCTCTTCGAACTTCAAGCTGATTCTGCTGCGGCACGGCCAAAGCGACTGGAACGAGAAAAACCTCTTCACCGGCTGGGTGGACGTTCCACTGACCGAACAGGGCCGGGCCGAGGCCAAGCGCGGCGGCGAACTGCTGGTTGAGGCGGGCATCCTGCCCGACGTGCTCTACACCTCGCGGCTCAAGCGCGCCATCGTCACCGCCAACATCGCCCTCGAGGCGGCAGACCGGGACTGGATCGACGTCAAGCGGGACTGGCGCCTGAACGAGCGCCACTACGGCGCACTGCAGGGCAAGGACAAGGCGCAGATCCGCGAAGAGTTCGGCGACGAGCAGTTCATGCTGTGGCGCCGTTCCTACGACACCCCGCCGCCCAAGCTGGATGACTCCAGCGAATGGTCGCAGGTGGGGGACCCGCGCTATGCGGACCTCAACGGAAACCTCCCGCGCACCGAGTGCCTCAAGGACGTGCTGGATCGGTTCCTGCCGTACTGGGAGTCTGACATCTCGGTGGATGTGAAAGCCGGCAAGACCGTGCTGGTGGCCGCGCATGGCAACTCGCTGCGCGCCCTGGTCAAGCACCTTGACGGCATTAGCGACGACGACATTGCCGGCCTGAACATCCCCACCGGCATCCCGCTGGTGTACGAACTGGACGAAAACCTCAAGCCCGTGAAGGCCGGCGGCACCTACCTCGACGCCGACGCCGCCGCGGCGGCCATCGAAGCCGTGGCCAACCAGGGCAAAAAGTAGCCCGCCGCCCCCGCAAACGCCGAAGGCCGGCCCCGCGCAGTTACTGCGCTGCGGGCCGGCCTTCGCTTTGCTCCGGACGGTTCTTGAGGCCGGACGGTCGCCGTCCGGCCTGCGGAACGGTCTAGCGGGACTCGCCGTTCGGTGCCCATTCGCCGGTCACCAGGTAGGTGACCTTACGTGCCACCGAAACGCCGTGGTCCGCGAAGCGCTCGAAGTAGCGGCTGGCCAGCGAAACGTCGACGGCGGTGGGAGCCGTGCCGGAGAAGTCAGGAGCCGCAATGGCCTTGAAGATCCCCGCATGCAGTTCGTTGATGCGGTCGTTGTGGCGGTTGATGTCGCGCGCCAGGTCGAGGTTGCGGGTGTCCAGCAACTCCGTCAGCTTCCGGGCGATGGCAATGTCATTCTCGGCGAGCTCTGCGAAGGTGGGGCGCAGCGACTCGGGGATGACATTCGCCGGGTAACGCATGCGCGCCAGCTGCGCGATATGGCGGGCCAGATCGCCCATCCGCTCCAGCGACGCGCTCATGCGCAGCGCCCCCACAATCATGCGCAGGTCCGAAGCCACCGGCCCCTGCAGAGCCAGGATCTCGATGGCACGTTCGTCCAGATCGTTCTGCAGGAAATCGATCCGCGCATCGGCGGCGATGACCTCCTGGGCGAGTTCGATATCGGCGTTAACGAACGACTGGTTCGCCTTCTCCATCGCTTCGGCTACGAGCCGTGAAATCTCGATCAGCTGTTCGCCGACCTGGTGGAGCTCCGCCTGGAATACCTTGCGCACAGGGCGTCCTTTCGCTTGTTGCAATACGTGTGGTCACACTTACCAAGCAGACTTTCAGTGCCCGGTGAACTGTTACCCGTCTCTAGGTGAACGTTAGTTGAACCCCTGTTTGATTACTACTGGAACGGGTAATTGTGGCGCATTCGTAGGCATAAGCTAGAGGCGTGAGTGCTCTGATGATCGGCCTGCTGGCCGGACTGGCCGGCATCGTGCTGGGTGCCTTTGGTGTGCTCGCCTTCAGACTGAGCGAGAGCCAGCGGCGGGACCGCATCGAAGTTGCCGAGCCGACCATTCCTGACGGTTCGGCGGAAGTGTTGTCCGTGGTCGGACGCGCCTACGTGATTGTCGACGTGATCGACGGCGTGGTGCGTGCCAGCCCAGGGGCCTATGCCTTTGGCCTGGTCCGCGGCCACACCGTGGTGCACAAGGAGCTGCTGGAACTGACCGCCCGGGTCCGCCGCGACGGTGTCATCGAAGAACGCCAGCTGGAACTGCCCCGCGGCCCGTTGGGCCAGGGCATGATCATTGTCCAGGTGCGGGTGGCTCCCATCGGGGACGAATACATCCTGCTGCTGGCCGACGACCGGACCGAAATCACCCGCACCGAGGCCATGCGCACTGACTTCGTCGCCAACGTCTCGCACGAATTGAAAACCCCGGTCGGCGCCCTGTCGCTGCTGGCCGAGGCGATCGAGGAGGCAGCGGATGACGAGGTGGCAGTGCGCCGGTTCGCCAAGCGGATGGAGAAGGAGTCCAAGCGGCTCAGCGCGCTGGTACAGGACATCATCGAACTGTCGCGGCTGCAGAGTGCGGATGTAGTGCAGTCCGGCGAGGCCGTTGACCTTAACGCGGTGGTCGCCGAGGCCGTGGACCGCAACCGGCTGCCGGCCGAAAGCAAGGACATCAAGATTGTGGTGGGCGGCAAGGTGGACAACGAAGTCTACGGCGACGCCGACCTGCTCATGACCGCGCTGCGCAATCTCATCGACAACGCCATCCGCTATGCGCCGGAGAGCTCCACCGTGGGGGTCGGCATGCGAACCCGCGACGGACTCGCCACGGTGTCCGTTACGGACCAGGGACCCGGGATCACCCAGGATGAGCAGGACCGGATCTTCGAGCGCTTCTACCGGATCGATGCCGCGCGGTCGCGGCAGACCGGCGGAACCGGGCTGGGCCTGAGCATCGTCAAACACGTCATTTCCCAGCACGGCGGCGAAATTTCGGTCTGGTCCCAACCCGGGCAGGGATCAACGTTTACCGTCCGGCTGCCGGAGATGGAGCAGTCCGATTCCGAGGACGAGGCCGGCGATGAACCGGCCCGGGAAACACCCAAGGGCGCAGGCGCCCGTGAGCAAGGAGCTATTGCTTGACCCGCATTCTGGTTGTCGAAGATGAAGAGTCGCTGAGCGATCCGCTGAGCTATCTTCTGGGCAAAGAGGGCTTTGAAGTACAGGTTGTCGACAACGGCTTGGACGCCGTGGTGGAGTTCGACAGGTCCGGTGCGGATCTGGTCCTGCTGGATCTGATGCTGCCGGGACAGTCCGGCACCGAGGTGTGCCGGCAGCTGCGCCAGCGGTCCAACGTGCCCGTGATCATGCTGACCGCCAAGGACGCGGAGATCGACAAGGTGGTCGGCCTGGAACTGGGCGCCGACGACTACGTCACCAAACCCTATTCCTCGCGTGAACTGGTAGCCCGGGTGCGCGCCGTCCTGCGCCGCCAGGGCGAGCCGGAAGAGCTGATTTCCAACACGGTCCAGTCCGGCCCGGTGCGGATGGATGTTGAGCGGCATGTGGTCAGCGTCAGCGGTGAGCCGGTCTCGCTGCCGCTGAAGGAATTCGAACTGCTGGAAATGCTGCTGCGGAACGCGGGCCGGGTGCTCACCCGCGGCCAGCTGATCGACCGGGTCTGGGGCTCCGACTATGTCGGCGATACCAAGACCTTGGACGTGCACGTGAAGCGGCTGCGCAGCAAGGTGGAGCCGGACCCATCCGCCCCGCGATACCTCGTCACCGTCCGCGGCCTTGGCTACAAATTCGAGCCGTAAACCCCTGGGTATAGACAGAAGGACCGCACTCCTTGCGAGTGCGGTCCTTCTGTCTCGGCCAGTCCGGCCTGGCCGGTGCGGGACAGCGGTTAGTGCGACGCCGTTTCGGCTGCTGCCTCGGTGGCTTCGGGGGTAGCGCTTTCGGTCGGGGCGCTGGTTTCCCCTTCGGTCGGCGTGCCCGAGGGTACGAACTCGGTGTATTCGGCGAGGGTGCCGTCCAAGACCGGTACGCCGATAACCTGGGAGTCCGAGTTGACCTGAACGGTGACGTCAACGATGGAACCGGGCACGCCGCCCGGGTTGCTGAGGATCGTTTCGTTCTCATCCTCTTCGAAACGGATCTGCCCGTTGGCCGGAACGGTAACGCTTGCGGTGCTGCCGGCGACTGCCAGGCTCAGCTGGACGGGGGAGTCCGAGGTGTTTGCTGCGGTGCCCAGCACCCGGCCCGGCGATTCTGCATCGGCGGCAATGATCATCAGGTTGCGCAAATCGATCGGGCCGATGTCGGCCACGACGCCGTCGCTGGCCGCGTAGGAGAACGTAGTCGCCTGTTCATTGATGGCGCTGCACCCTGCGGTCCCCAGCAGGGCTAGTGCGGCGGCGCCGGCTACAAGGGCACGCTGCACACGGTTCTTCGGCGCAATCTTCACAGCAGGAACTCCTCAATCAAAAGGCTTTGTAGATGAGTGGCGGTTGCGCAGACAGAAAGCACAACACGGTCACTAGCCTAGCCGTAATTGCCCAAAAACCAGGACTCGGCACCCGTAAAGAACGCGTCAGGCCGACCCAGGGATGCATCAATCGCCGGATCCGTCAAGACCATTATGCGGGTCATTTTGCCCCTCCGAGGCCCTCTGACCAGCGCAAACTCGGGGAAGTAGGGCCTTTTTCCGTGGTAAACTTGTAGGCGGGAAAGGGGAAAGTCCACATGGTATTTGAGGTCGGCGAGACGGTAGTTTACCCTCACCACGGTGCAGCGAAGATCGAAGAGATCAAGATGCGCACCATCAAGGGCGAAGAGAAGATGTATCTCAAGCTCCGCGTGGCTCAGGGTGACCTGACCATTGAGGTTCCGGCAGAGAACGTAGATCTGGTTGGCGTTCGGGATGTAGTGGGCAAGGAAGGCCTGGAGCACGTGTTCGACGTTCTCCGTGCCGAGTTCACTGAAGAGCCCACCAACTGGTCGCGTCGGTACAAGGCGAATCTGGAAAAACTGGCCTCCGGTGACGTTATCAAGGTAGCGGAAGTAGTCCGTGACTTGTGGCGCCGGGAGCAGGACCGCGGTCTTTCAGCAGGCGAAAAGCGCATGCTGGCCAAGGCCCGCCAGATCCTGATTTCCGAACTGGCTCTTGCGGAAAAGACAGACGAAGACAAGGCAGCTGAAGTGCTCGATGAGGTCCTGGCCTCCTAACCCAGCAGCCTGCAAGGCATAATGAACTCAAAGCGGCCGGTCCTGATGGACCGGCCGTTTTTTTGATGCCGGTATAGGCTTGGGCCGTGCCCAGAAGTTCCAAGCCGCGGATCGGCGTCGTTGTTGTTGCAGCAGGCTCCGGCCAACGCCTTGGCTACGGGCTGCCTAAAGCCCAGGTGCCGCTGGCAGGGCGCACGATTCTGGCGCACGCACTCGAGGGCATCCTGGCTTCAGGCGTCGCGGAGCGGATTTGCGTGGCCGTGCCGCCGGGGGATTCCGTGCTGCGGACCGTCTGCACCGCGGCCTCCGGACAGGTTCCCGTGACAGCGGTGGAAGGCGGTACCAGCCGTGCCGCTTCCGTGAGCCATGCCCTGGCCGGGTTAGGCTCGGGCCTGGACGGCATCCTGGTCCACGATGCCGCCCGCGCGCTCACGCCTCCTGAAGTTTTCGGCCGCGTGGTCCAGGCGCTGGCCGCCGGGGCGAAAGCCGTCATTCCCGCAGTCCCGGTAGCGGACACCATCAAGACCGCGGTTCCCTCCGGAGCCGGGCAGCAGGCCATGGCCGGCGAAAAGGTGTCCGGAACCCCGGACCGTTCCCGGCTGCGCGCAGTACAGACCCCGCAGGGTTTCGACGCCGCCGCCCTGAACGCCGCGCACCGCAGCTTGGCGGCGATGGGGCAGTTGGAGGCTGAAGCAATCACGGACGATGCGATGCTGCTGGAAAGCCAAGGCACCGAAGTATTCCTGGTGCCCGGATCGCCGGAGGCCCTGAAGATCACCACGGCGCTTGACCTGATGACCGCCGAAGCGTTGGTGGCAGCCCGGTCCCGAACCGGACAGCCTGCCGTCGAAATCGAGCGTTCCTCTGTAAACCACCCTGTCCCGACAATGGAGGATTGATCCGTGGCCACGTATCCCTACCCGCTTCCGCGCACAGGCATCGGCGTGGACGTCCACGCTTACGCACCCGAGGATGACCCGCAGCCGCTGTGGCTGGGCGGCCTGCACTGGGAAGGCGAACGTGGCCTGGCCGGCCATTCCGACGGCGACCCGGTGGCCCACGCTGCCGCGGACGCCCTGTTCTCGGCGGCCGGCGTGGGCGATCTCGGCACCCATTTCGGCACCGACCGGCCGGAATACGCCGGCGCGTCCGGGCTCACCCTGCTGGCCGAAGCCGCGCGCATTGTCCGCGATGCCGGGTTCGAGATCGGCAACGTAGCCGTGCAGCTGATCGGCAACCGGCCCAAGTTCACCCCGCGGCGGGACGAGTCCGAAGCGGCCCTCACGCAGGCGGCCGGCGCGCCGGTGAGCGTCTCCGCCACCACCAGCGACCGGCTTGGTTTCACCGGCAGAGGTGAGGGGATCGCGGCGGTGGCAACCGCCGTCGTTGTTTCGGTTCGCCAGCCCTGACGGCTAATCTGGAGCGGTGAGCCTGAGATTCTATGACACCGCCAGCGCAGAAGTCCGCGATTTCGTCCCGCTGCAGCCGGGCAAGGTAGGCCTCTACTACTGCGGTGCCACGGTGCAGGGGGATCCGCACGTGGGCCACATCCGCTCCAGCATCGCGTTTGACCAGCTGACCCGCTGGCTGCGTTACAGCGGCTACGAGGTCACCGTGGTCCGCAATGTTACGGACATCGACGACAAGATCCTGGCCAAATCCGCCGCCTCCTACCTGCCGGAAGCGCTGGAGGACCCGCTGGCGGTCCCCAACGAGCCGTGGTGGGCGCTGGCCTACCGCTACGAGCAGGCCTTCGAGCGCGCGTACGACATCCTCGGCGTGCAGCGGCCCACGTACGAGCCGCGTGCCACCGGGCATATTCCGGAGATGCACCAGCTCATCGCGCTGCTGATCGACCGCGGCCACGCCTACCCGGCGCTGGACGGCTCCGGCGACGTCTACTTCGACGTGCGCTCGTGGTCCGAGTACGGCTCGTTGACGCGGCAGAAGATCGAAGACATGCAGGCAGCGCCCGACGCCGGTCCCCGCGGCAAGAAGGATCCGCGCGACTTTGCGCTGTGGAAGGGTTACAAGGAGGGCGAGCCCGCCACCGCCAGTTGGCCCAGCCCGTGGGGCACCGGCCGCCCCGGCTGGCATCTGGAATGCTCGGCGATGGTCACCAAGTACCTGGGCCCGGAATTCGACATCCACGGCGGCGGGTTGGACCTGCGCTTCCCGCACCACGAGAACGAGATGGCGCAGTCCCGTGCCGCCGGCCACGGTTTTGCCAATTTCTGGATGCACAACGGCATGGTCACCTACGAGGGCGAAAAGATGTCCAAGTCCGTGGGCAACATCGTCACCCCGACCGAAATGCTGGAGCTGGCCCGGCCGGTGGTGGTCCGCTACTACCTGGGCCAGGCGCAGTACCGCTCCGCACTGGACTACAACCCGGGCTCGCTCACGGAGGCCGCGGCCGCCGTCGAACGCATTGAAGGGTTCCTGCAGCGGGCGCTGAAGTTCCTCTACGGCGAAGACTTCGGCTTCGTGGGCAGCGATGTCCCGGAGGCCTTCCGCGCCGCGATGGACGACGACCTGAACGTGCCGCAGGCGCTGGCCGTGGTCCACGAGACCGTGCGCGCCGGCAACACAGCCCTGGACGGCAAGGACAGCGCGGGGATAGAGCGGGCGCTGCACCAGGTGCTCGCGATGACGGATGTGTTGTATATCAATCCGTTGGATCCGCACTGGAACACCGGCGGAACGGACATCGCCGCACGCCAGGCGCTGGACACCCTGGTCAAGGCGCAGCTCGAGGAACGCAGGGCCGCACGCGAAGCGAAGGACTGGGCCAGGGCTGATGCCATCCGCGATACGCTGGCTGCTGCCGGCGTCGTTGTGGAGGATTCCGCGGACGGCCCCACGTGGACTGTGGCAGCCCGGTAAACTCGTACGCATAGGCAAGACCTGGACGACGGGAATCGCTAAAAACTGATCCCGCGCCGACCGGTGCGGATATTTGACTGACCGAAGGTAAAACCATGGCCAACAAAGGACGCCCAGGAGCGGTGCGCAAGACCAAGAAGGGCCCCACCACGGGGACCGGAGGGCACGGGCGCAAGTCCCTCGAAGGCAAGGGGCCGACCCCGAAGGCAGAGGACCGGCCGTACCACAAGGCTTACCGCGGCAAGGAACTCGCCGAGCGTTCCGCCGCCAAGCGGCCCGCAGGCCGGGCCGGCGCCTCCCGCGGACGCAGCAAGACCGCCGAGGAAGTCGTCACCGGGCGCAACTCCGTGGTGGAGGCACTGCGCGCCGGAGTGCCGGCGAAGGCATTGCACGTGGCGGTCCGGGTGGAAATGGATGACCGGGTCAAGGAATCCCTGAAGATCGCTGCCGAACGCGGTATCCCGGTGATGGAAACCCATAAGCCGGAGCTGGACCGGATGACCGACGACGCCGTCCACCAGGGCCTGGTCCTGCAGATCCCGCCGTACGATTACCAGGACGCGCTGGAACTGGCCGAAGAAACCATGGCCAAGTTCAAGAAGGGCTACATTCGCAACGCCCCGCTGTTTGTCGCGCTGGACGGCATCACGGACCCCCGCAACCTCGGCGCCATCATCCGCTCGGCCTCGGCCTTCAGCGGTCACGGCGTCATTGTGCCGGAGCGCCGCTCGGTGGGCATGACGGCCTCCGCCTGGAAGACCAGCGCCGGTGCGGCCGTGCGCGTACCGGTGGCCCGCGCCTCCAACCTGAACAACGCGCTCAAGGCCTTCAAGGAACTGGGCATCTACGTCCTGGGACTCGACGGCGGCGGAGACGTTTCGCTGCCCGGGCTGGAACTGGCGACCGAACCGTTGTGCATCGTGGTCGGTTCCGAGGGCAAGGGCCTGTCCCGGCTCGTCCGCGAGAACTGCGACCAGATTGTCTCCATCCCGATCGACTCCGACATGGAATCGCTGAACGCCTCCATGGCCGTGGGCATCAGCCTGTACGAAGTATCCCGGCAGCGCGCCGCGCAATAGTGCCGCCGTACCAACAGAACAGGCAGATTTTGGCCGATCCCGTCACTCCCGTCAACAGCACCGCCAACCCGAGCGTCGGCAGGCAAACCGCCGGGCACCGGGGCAGCGAGGGCCGTTCCTCCCGGACCTCCAGTCCCGCACCGCTGGGCGTCAGCGCCGGTGCTGCCGTGCTGTTGGCCGGGGAGGTCAACGTCGCGGTGTTCGCACCGGCGGTTGACGCACTGGACATCCATTTCGAGGACGCCGACGGCCGGTGGGTTTCCGTGCTGCTGCCGGAGCTGACCGACGGCGTGCACCACGGGATCGTCCGGGGTCTGCTCCCCGGCAGCCGCTACGCGTTGTGGCCGCACGGCAAAACACTGCCCGACGGCGGTGCGGGGCAACTGCTGCTGGATCCTTACGGCCGGGCGATCGACGACGACGGCGGCATCTTCCGTTCGGTACACGTGGACGCCGGGTTCGACTGGGCCGGAGATACACCGCCGGACGTACCGTGGCGGGACACGGTGGTCTACGAGTGCCACCTCAAAGGCCAGACGAAGCTGCACCCGCAGATTCCCGAAGAGCTCCGCGGAACGTACGCGGGCCTGGCACACCCGGTCATGCTCGAGTACTTCAAGAACCTGGGCATCACTGCCGTGCAGCTGCTCCCGGTGCATTTCCATATCGACGAGCCGCACCTGCAGGAGCTGGGGCTGTCCAACTACTGGGGCTACAACACCCTGGGCTTTTTCGCCCCGCACGCCCGGTACGCCACCAAGGCCGCCCGCGCCGCGGGGCCGAAGGCTGTGCAGGACGAGTTCAAGTCCATGGTCAAGCGCCTGCATGAAGCCGGACTCGAAGTCATCCTCGACGTGGTCTACAACCACACTGCCGAGGGCGGCAAACACCAGCAGACCTACTCCTTCCGCGGGCTGGGTGACGAGGTCTACTACCGCCACGACGGCCACGGAAACTATCTGGACACCACCGGCTGCGGCAATACCCTCGACCTGAACGAGCCGCAGGTCCTGGCCCTGGTGCTGGACTCGCTGCGGTACTGGGTTCAGGAATTCCGTATCGATGGTTTCCGCTTTGACCTGGCCGTCTCGCTCTGCCGCGACCCGGACGGGCATTTCAACCCGCGGCATCCGTTTCTGCGTGCGACGGCGGAAGACCCCACCTTGTCCCGGGTCAAACTGATTTCCGAGCCGTGGGACGTGGCGCCGGGCGGCTGGCAGACCGGTAACTTTCCCGCCGGCTGGGCGGATTGGAACGACCGCTTCCGCGATACCGTCCGGGACTTCTGGCTCGGCGACCAGCACGCGATCAGCCAGGGCATGCCGGGCGGATCGGTGGCACGGCTGGCGAGCCGTCTGGCCGGCTCGGCCGATGTCTTCGCCGGTTCCGGCCGCAGTTCGCTGGCTTCGGTAAACTTCATCACCGCCCATGACGGTTTTACCCTCGCGGACCTGACAGCGTACGACCGCAAGCACAACGAGGACAACGGCGAAGAAAACCGGGACGGAACCAACCACAACCGCAGCTACAACCACGGGGTCGAAGGTCCCACGGGTGACGCGGCCATTTTGGACGCGCGGGCCCGCTCCGCCCGGAACCTGATGGCCACGCTGCTGCTCTCGCTCGGCGTCCCGATGATCACCGCCGGGGACGAGCTGGGCAAATCCCAGCACGGAAACAACAACGCGTACTGCCAGGACAATGAGCTCTCTTGGCTCAACTGGGTGCTCGATGATCGCCAGGAACAAATGTTCAAGACCACGCGGCGGTTGCTGCGGATCCGGCAGTCCTTCCTGACCAGCCAGCCGCACAGTTATCCGACCCGGGAACAGAGCTCCTATCTGCTGTGGTTCAACGAAGCCGGCGAACCGATGACGCAGGAGCAGTGGACCGATCCGGGCAGCCGGACGGTCCAGTTGCTGATGGGCTCGCCGGACGGCGTCATCGACGGGCTGGTGGTGATCAACGGCCGGTACGAGCCGCGCAAGATCACTATGCCCAGCGCCGGCGCCTTGAAGGATTTCGGCGTCATGGACGGCCACAACCGGATGTTTGAGCTGGTCCTGACTACTTCGAAGCTGGATGACCAGCGCCGCGGCGCCAAGGTACGCAGCGGGGAGCGCGAGATCATCGGCGCGGATGCCCTCAGCGTCTACCGCGCCTGGCTCCCGGGCGAAAACTAGAGAACGACGGCGGTGTGCACCACCGCCGTCGTTCCCCCTTACCCGTCTTGGCCAGGTTCCGCTCTGCTACAGTCGCGGACCAATCCGGAGCGGATACCCCTAAAGCCGCCTACATCCGGCCGGCCGGCGGGTCCTGGACGTGCTGCCGTGCCGTGTCGGCGCGGTCCTTGACGTCCTGCGCTGCGGTCTGGCCTTCGGCCTTGACGTTCTCCGTCGATTCCTTGGCCGAAGTCTTCAGATCCTCTGCCGCTTGCCGGGCAGGCTCCTTCATGTCCTGAGCCACCTGCTGGGCGGAGCCCTTGACCTCCTCGACCAGGGGCTGGGCCTGGTCCTTCACCTTTTCGGCCGCCTGCTGCTCTACCTTGCTGGCGGGGAACAGCGAGGAGACAAGCCAGCCGGCGCCGAAGGCGATCAGGCCGGCGGCCAGCGGGTTGCCCTCGGTCTTGCGGGCAATCTGGTGCGGTGCGTCGCTGACTGCCTCGCCGGCGTCGTGCGCCATGGACCGGGCCGAGCCGCCCGCGTCATCCTTGGCACCCATGACGGAGTCCTTGGCTCCCATGACCTTGTCCTTGGCCCGGCCAACGGAGTCCTTCACCTTGTCCGTCTGCCGGTGCACAATGTTCGAGGGCGAGGTCTTCTCCGCGACGGCGTCTACATCCGTGCCAAGCCGTGCCCGGGTACGTTCGATGTCTGCTCGGATTTCTTCTGGTGACTGGCTCATCGTGCTTCCTCACTGGGCTTGAGAGTATCGGGTATTTTCTTGACGGACTCCGTGGTGCGTGGCATCCCTTGGATGGCCTTCATCTGCTTCTTGCCGACGGCGAAGAGGATGGCGCCGATGATTGCCCAAATGACGGCGACAATCACCGCGGACCAGCCCCAGCCGATGAGGGAGCCGATGGCATCCCAAAGGCCGATAGAGAGGAACAGCAAGACGAAGTGGCCCGCGACCGCGGCGCCAACCATCATCCCTGCTCCCTTGCCGGCCCTTGTACCGGATTCCTTGAGTTCGGCTTTGGCCAGTTCCAGTTCCTGGCGCATCAGCAACGAAAGGTCACGGCTGACTTCGCCGAGCAGATCGCCCAGCGACTCGTTCTCGGCCTTGACCTCGGCGCGCGTGGGTGGAACCTGACCGGGATCGGGCACGCGGTTCTCGGTCATCGGCTCCCACCGCCCTCATACGGGTCCCGTTCCGGAATGGCCGTGCCCCGGCCGCCGGTAGGCGGCTCCTCCGGGTAGCTGATGGTCTCCGGCGTGCCAGCCGCTCCGCCGAGTCCGGAATTTGTTTCCTGGCGCTCGGTGGCACCGGTCGGGGTAGCGGAGGGATACCCGATGGTTTCCGGGGCTCCGGCCGCGCCGCCGAGTGCCGAGCCTGTCTGCGCACCCGGGGCCGCGAAGCCCGCGGCACTTTGGGTGTCGTAGTCATAGTCGGAGACTGCCGGCGTCGCGCGGTGTGCGCCGCCGTACTGCGTTGCACCGGTCTGTCCTGTCTGTCCGGATCCGCCGCTGTCCGCGGTCATGCCACGGGTGAGGCGGCCGGCCAGCAGTCCGGCGCCGGCCGCGATCGCGAGGAAGGCGCCGGGACGTTGGCGCGCAAAACGCTTGCACTCGTCCAGCAGCGAGCCCGGATCACGGTTCTCCAGCCAGCCCGCCACGGAGCCCGCCTTGTCGGCCGCCTGGCCCACAAGATTGGTCGCCGTGCCGGAACTTTCGGAGTTTTGGGACATGGAGCGGAGCTCGTCGCCGATGGAGCGCAGGCCCGATGCCACGCGCTGCTGCTGGCTGCTGGCCTGGCTTTTGACGTCGTCGCCGAGCTCGGACATCAGGCCGCGGGCCTTCTCCTTGGCCTCGTGTGCTACCTGCTTCGCCTCGCCCTTGGCCGTTTCCTTGACGTGCTCTCCGGCGGCTTTGCTCTCGCGGCCTACTTCCCTGGCCTCTTCCTTGGCTGCATCGCTCTTGGACTGCTGGCCTGCCGGCGTGGCATAGGGATCCGGGGCGTAGGGATCCTGGCTGACCGGGCCGCCGGGCTGGTTGGCGCCGGGAATGCCGTCGTCGTAATTGCCGGTATTCGGATTCGTAGTCATCGCAATTCCTTTTCCTCGTCGGTTTCTTCCTGCGGAGCAGATGATGGTTAGCCTGGGCCGCCGGAATCATCCTCGGTCTGGGCGTACTTGCGGCGCAGAGAACGGCCGCGCTCTATGTCCTCCTTTTCTTTTTCGAGCTGCTTGTCGCTCTTGCGGGTATCACGAGGCGGCAACTGGATGGTTTCTTCCGCCTCGATGCCTGCCTGCAGCTGGCGGCCGCGTTCGGTTTCTGCATCGAACTCGGCGCCGAAGAGCAGGGACAGATTGGCCAGCCAGAACCACAGCAGCAGCACGATCATGCCGCCGATAGCGCCGTAGGTCCGGTTGTAGTTGGAAAAATTGGCTACGTAGAAGGCAAAACCGGCAGTGGCCAAAGCCAGTACCAGCAGCGCTATGAACGCGCCCATGCTCATCCAGCGGAATTTCGGTTGTTTCACGTTGGGCGTGGCGTAGTAGAGCAGCGCCACCACCAGCACGGCAAAGGCAATCAACACGGGCCACTTGGCAATGTTCCACACCGTCAGTGCCACGCCGCCCAGTCCGATGGCCGAGCCCAGGCCTTCCGCAACGGGACCGGACAGAATCAGGATGAGCAGCATCAGCGCGGCCAGCACCACCACTACCAGAGTGATCAGCAGCATGACCGGACGCAGCTTCCAGAACGGCCGGCCCTCCTCGATTTCATAGATCCGGTTCATCGCGCGGCTAAAGGCGTTCACATAGCCGGAGGCGGACCACAGTGCACCGACGACACCGACGATCAGCGCAAGACCGGCGGTGGGTGCACTGGCCAACTGCTCGATCGGCTGGCGCATGGTGTCTGCCGCCTGTCCAGGTGCCACGCGTTCGAGCATGTCTGTCATGAATGTGGTGGTCTGCTCGCCCTGTCCGAAAACACCGAGCAGTGAGACCAGCGCCAACAGCGCCGGGAACAAGGACAGCACCGCGTAGTAGGTCAGGGCAGCAGCCAAATCTGTGCACTGGTCCGCAGAGAATTCGCGCATGGACTTGCGAAAGACATAGAGCCAAGACGGCTTCTTGATGTCGCCGGGGGAGCCGGGTTTCCGGGAGTCTTCGGGCGATGGCGCCTTGGAACCCTTTGCCGCCGTTTCTTCGTGTGTCATGATCACCTCCTGGGGAGAGCCCAACATGGTCGGACAAATTCCATCGTATTGGTAAGTATGCTTAGAAGTAAGGGGTTCCCCTGGAACAGGAGAAATAATGAAAATGCCTACGCCTCGCGGACCGGTGAGCTCGATCCTGATGGACATCCTCGCCACGGCGCCGCAACACCATGTACCCGCGCTGGCGAGGCTGGGCCCCGCCATGGAAGCGGCGGCCGGTGTGCAGCTCATGGACGACGACGACCTGCAGCTTGCGCTCTTCTGCCTCTACGAGCTGCACTACGGCGGCATCGAGGGCGTGGACGACCGGTGGGAATGGCATCCGGAGCTGACCGCCTTCCGGCTGGAGCTGGAACGCCGCTTCGAGGGCGTCCTCCGCCGGATGGCCAACGTGCCCGACGCGCCACCACCCATTGCCGCGGACGTGGCGGCGGCGCTGTTCAAGCTCACGGGGGACGACGACGGCCCCAGCGTTTCGAAATACGTCGCCAGGGAAGCGACCGCGGAGCAACTGCGGGAGTTCCTGATCCACCGGTCCGTGTACCAGCTCAAGGAAGCGGATCCGCACAGCTGGGCAATCCCGCGGCTGACCGGACGGGCCAAGGCGGCCCTGGTGGAAATCCAGGCGGACGAATATGGCGGTGGCCGGCCGGAGAGGATGCATTCGGCTCTCTTCGCCCGGTCCATGCGTGGCCTGGGGCTGGACGATCAGTACGGCACGTATGTGGACCTGATCCCTGCCGTAACGCTGGCCTCGGTCAACATGATGTCGTTGTTCGGTCTGAACCGGCGGCTGCGCGGGGCGATCGTGGGGCACCTGGCGGCGTACGAAATGACCTCATCCATCCCGAACAAGTTCTACAGCCGGGGCTTCCGCCGCCACGGCCACGGCGAGGATGTGACCGGCTACTTCGACGAGCATGTCGAGGCCGACGCCGTCCACGAGCAGATCGCCGGGCGCGATCTGGCCGGCGGGCTCGCGGAGGCGGAACCGAACCTGCTGCCGGACATTCTGTTCGGGGCCGCAGCGGCTTTGGCCGTGGATGCCTTGGTGGGTACGCACCAGCTTTCAGCGTGGCAGGCCGGGCGTAGCTCGCTGCGGATCCCGCTGGACCTGGCGGCATGAGCGGCGGCGGTCCTGTCCGTGGGCAGGCGGGCGGGCCACCGGCATGACCGGAACTGAGGGCAGCGGGCAGGAGGTGCAGCTGCCCGAGGCAGAGTACGTTCTGCCGCTGCGCTGGTTTTCGGACGAGGGCCTCGAAGAGCTGACCGGCTACCTTCGCATGCTCTCCGGCTGGATCCGCATCACCGTGGTGGACGGTTCCGCCCCCGGGCTGTACGAGGTGCACGCTGCGGCGTGGGCCGGGCTGGCGGAGCACCGCAGGCCAGAATCCTGGCCGGGACGCAACGGCAAAGTCGCGGGTGTAATGACAGGAGTGCGGCACAGCAGTAAGAAGTACCTGGTGCTGGCCGACGACGACGTCCGCTACACCCTCCCCGCGCTCCGCCGGCTGGTGGAACTGCTGGCGGAGGCAGACGTTGTCCGGCCGCAAAACTACTTCCTGACCCTGCCCTGGCATGCCCGTTGGGACACCGCCCGCACGCTGCTCAACCGCGCTGTGGCCTCGGACTTTCCCGGCACGCTGGGGGTCCGCCGCAGCGCGCTGGAGGCTACGGATGGCTATGACGGGGACGTACTGTTCGAAAACCTGGAGTTGATCCGCACGGTCAAGGCCGCCGGCGGACGGGAACTTCGGGCGGACGATCTTTTCGTCGGCCGGATACCGGCCACAGCCGCACATTTCAGGGGCCAGCGGGTCCGCCAGGCCTACGACGACTTCGCCCAGCCAATCCGGCTGGCCGTGGATCTATCGCTGCTGCCGCTGACGATCTTCGCGGCCCGCCGGCCGTCCCGCTGGATCCCGTTGCTGGCTGCGGCCGTCGCAATAGCGGAGGCCGGACGACGGCGGAAAAACGGGCGCGCTGTCTTCCCGCCGACCTCGGCGCTGTGGGCACCGTGCTGGTTGCTCGAACGCGCCGTCTGCATCTGGCTGGCCGTGGGGCAGCGGCTCGGCGGTGGCGTGAAATACGCCGGCAACCGGATGCCTACGGCCGGCACGCCCCGCTACCAGCTGCGGCGGAAGTACGCCGCCCAACGTTTGCAGCACAGCTCATCACCGCTCTCGCCACGGGACCAGGAAAGGAACATTCCATGCAGCCAGCCGAGCCGATCGAGTCAACCGAGCCAACCTGCAACGAAGCAGACACCGATGAAAGCGCCAGCGCGTCAGGAAGCCCCTGCAGCGCCGCACAGCGAACTGCCGAGCCGGACAATGTCCTCGTAGCCTGCCCGGACGGGCCCTTCCTGCTTCGCGGCGACGTCGAAATCGTGACGCCGGACGGTGAACCGGTACCGCGCCGCCGGAAGACCGTAGCGCTGTGCCGTTGCGGAGCGTCGTCGATCAAGCCGTACTGCGATGGCACGCATAAGCTGATCGGCTTCACTACCGCCGTAGGCACAGCGGAACAGCCTTCCTCGGAGGCGTAATCCGCGTTGGCGGCCAGCCGCCTAATTCGCGTTGGCCACCAGCCCGAGCTCGGCTTTCCCCGCCATGGAGTCATGCAGCGGCAGGACCCGCACGGTGTAGCCAAAGGAACCGGAGCGGTCGATCACGACTTCCCCGCAGAACAGGAATCTGCCCTCGCCCAAGTCCTCTTTAAAGGAAAGCGGATCGAAGCCCGTCTGCTCCAGTTCATCTCCCTCGCCCACCTGGCCGTGGGCTACCTCAACGCAGACATCCGAAGGGTTGAGCTTGCCCAGGCGTACGTAGGCATTGACCCGCAGCGGGTCCCCGATCTGCGGATTGTCGGACACCCCGAGCGAGTCCACATGTTCCACCGACACGTCCGGCCATGCCGCGCGTACCCGCCTGATCCAGGCCGCAAAATCCCGGGCGACGGCGAAGTCCGCGTCGCGGGCGTCGCGGCCTGCGGTGCAGGCGGGCGTGTAGAGCTGGCGGACATAGTCCTCGACCATGCGCTCGGCCGAAACAGCGGGCCCCAGGTTGGCCAGGGTATGCCGGATCATGGCAATCCACTGGTGCGGCAGCCGGTCGGAGGGTGCAACCGGCGCGGACGGCCCGACGGCAGCGGCACCCTCGGTAGCCTCCCCGTAGAAGCGCGGGGCCACGTGGTTCTCCAGCAGGTCGTACAGGGCGGCGGATTCGATGTCGTCGCGGTCCTCGGGGCTGACCACCGAATCCGTTCCGGACGTCGTGGAAGGATTGGCCGTCGGAATCGCCCAGCCGTTGTCGCCGTCGTACATTTCATCCCACCAGCCATCCAGCACGGACAGGTTCAGTCCGCCGTTGATGGCAGCCTTCATGCCCGACGTTCCGCAGGCTTCGAGTGGCCGCAGCGGGTTGTTCAGCCAGACGTCGCAGCCCGGGAAGAGCGTGCGCGCCATGGCGATGTCGTAGTTGGGCAGGAAGACAATCCGATGCCGAATTGCCGGGTCATCAGTAAAACGGACCAGGTCCTGGATCATCCGCTTGCCCTGCTCGTCGGCGGGGTGCGACTTGCCGGCGATGACCAGCTGGATGGGATGCTCCTTGTGCAGCAGCAGTGCCTTGAGCCGGGCCGGATCGCGCAGCATGAGCGTCAGCCGCTTGTACGTGGGCACGCGCCGGGCAAAGCCGATGGTCAGCACGTCCGGGTCCAGTACGTTCTTGGTCCAGGCCAGCTCGGCATCCGTGGCGCCGCGTTTCTTCCACGAGGAGCGCAGCCGCCGCCGGACGTCGTCGATCAGGGTGGAGCGCAGCTCCCGGCGCAGGTTCCAGATCTCCTCGTCATCGACGTCGTAGACCTTGTCCCACTGCCGGGCCACTACGGACTCGGTGCCGAACTTGGCCTTGGCCAGCGCGGCAATCCGGGCATCCACCCAGGTGGGCACGTGGACGCCGTTGGTGACCGAGGCGATGGGCACTTCCTGCGTGTCGAACCCCGGGAAGAGTCCGGAGAACATGCCGCGGGAGACCACGCCGTGCAGCTTGGCCACGCCGTTGGCCCGCTGGGCCAGCCGCAGGCCCATGACGGCCATATTGAATTTGGTGGGATCCCCGCCGTCGTAATTTTCGGCGCCCAGGGCCAGGATCTTCTCAATGGGCACATTCGGAGCCAGGCCGGCGCGGAAGAAATGCTCCACCTGCAGCTTCTCGAAGCGGTCGATCCCGGCCGGGACGGGGGTATGCGTGGTGAAAACCGTGTTGGCGCGGCCCGCGGCCTGTGCCTCGTACCAGTTCAGCCCGGTGTCCATCAGCTCGCGGATCCGTTCGACGCCGAGGAAGCCGGCATGGCCTTCGTTGGTGTGGAAAACTTCCGGCGCGGGTGTGCCCGTCAGCCGCTCGTAGATGCGCAGGGCCTTCACGCCGCCCATGCCCAGCAGCAACTCCTGCTGCAGCCGGTGGTCGCCGCCGCCGCCGTAGAGCCGGTCCGTAATATGACGCGCGGACTCGTCATTGCCGGCCACGTTGGAATCGAGCAGCAGCAGCGGCACGCGCCCGACGTCGGCACGCCAGATGTGCGCGAGCAGGCGGCGCTCATTGGGCAGCGGCAGCTCCACCTGCGCCGGCGTCCCGTCCGGTTCGCGCAGGAGGGTTAGCGGCAGCCCGTCCGGATCCAGCACCGGGTACGTTTCCTGCTGCCAGCCGTCGCGGCTGAGCGACTGCTTGAAATAGCCGGCCGCGTAGAGCAGGCCGACACCGATCAGCGGCACGCCCAGGTCCGAGGCGGCCTTGAGATGGTCCCCGGCGAGAATGCCGAGCCCGCCCGAGTACTGGGGCAGGACCGAACTGATGCCGTATTCGGGGGAGAAATACGCGATGGACGACGGCGCGTCCTCGCCGAGGGTCTGGTACCAGCGGTCATCGCTCAGGTACCGGTCCAGATCGGCGCTGAGCGCCTGGATCTGCTCCACCAGCGCGGCGTCGGCCGCCAGCGCCTGGAGCTGCTCGCGGTTGAACGAGCCCAGCAGCGCTACCGGGTCGTGGCTTTTGGCCCACAGCGCCGGGTCAAGGCGCTCGAACAACTGCTGGGTGGGCTGGTGCCAGGACCAGCGCAAATTGCCTGCCAGCCGGCCCAGGGCGGCGATGCTTTCAGGGAGAACAGTGCGGACCGTAAATCTGCGGATTGCCTTCACCCGGCCTACGGTAGCGCAGATGTAACCATATGTCGGTTTCAAATACGTAAACGCTTGAGTAACGATCCGAATTTGTACCCAGTTCGTCCAGAAGCCTTAGCAAACCGGCACATTTGTCGCTAACGTCTAATCTGTGAGCACATTCACTGAGGAACCGCGTCCGGCACCGTCCAACTCACGCCTGCGCTTTGGCAGGATCCCCATCACCGGGGTCTCTCCGGTGGTGGATTGCGGGCGTTTCCCCGCCAAAACCGTACCCGGCGAGGACATCGAAGTCGCCGCCACGGTCTTCCGCGAGGGCCATGACCGCCTCGGCGTGACCGCCGTGCTTTACGATCCGGACGGCCACGCCGTGCAGCGGACCCACCTGCGTCCGCTCGGCGGCGGAACCGACCGCTGGGCCGGAACCCTACGGCCCACGTCGCCGGGAAACTGGACCTTCACCATTGAAGGCTGGGGCGACCTCTACGCCACCTGGCACCACAACGCCGAGGTGAAGATCGCCGCCGGCGTGGACGTGGACCTGATGCTGGCCGAAGGCATCCGCCTGTTCAACCAGGCCGCCGGACAGGACGGCCGCCCGGCCGGGAACGCCGAGGTCCTGCGCCGCGCGGCCGGCGCCATCGCGGATGAGGGCCGCTCCGCCGAAGACCGTCTGGCCGCGGGAGGCTCGGAAGAGGTCCTTACGGCGGTACGCACCCACCCCATCCGCAGCCTCGTCACCGAGTCGCAGCGGTACCCCATCCTGGTGGAACGGGACCTGGCCGGGCGCGGCGCCTGGTATGAGTTCTTCCCCCGCTCCGAGGGCGCCGTCTTCGATCCGGCCGCCGGCAAATGGACGTCAGGAAACTTTACGACGGCGGCCGAGCGGCTCCCGGCCGTCGCCGACATGGGATTCGACGTCATTTACATGCCCCCGATCCATCCCATCGGCGTGACGAACCGCAAGGGCCCGAACAACACCCTTACCGCCGGGCCGGATGACCCGGGCTCGCCGTGGGCCATCGGCGGCGCCGAGGGCGGCCACGACGCCATCCATCCTGACCTGGGCACGTTCGAGGACTTCGACCGTTTCGTCCAGTCCGCCGCGGACGTGGGGCTCGAAGTGGCCCTGGATCTGGCGCTGCAGTGCTCGCCGGACCACCCCTGGGCCAAGGAGCACCCGGAGTGGTTCACTACCCGCGTGGACGGCACCATTGCCTACGCAGAGAACCCGCCGAAGAAGTATCAGGACATCTACCCGCTGAACTTCGACAACGATCCCGAGGGTCTGTCGGAAGAAGTGCTGCGCATCGTCCGGCTGTGGGTCAGCCACGGAGTGAAGATCTTCCGGGTGGACAATCCGCACACCAAGCCGGTCTGGTTCTGGGAGTGGCTGATCGGCGAGGTCAACGCCACGGACCCGGATGTGGTCTTCCTGGCCGAGGCATTCACGGTGCCGGCGATGATGCATGCGCTGGGCCGGGCGGGGTTCCAGCAGTCCTACAGCTACTTCACCTGGCGCAACCGGAAGACTGAGATCGAGGAGTATCTGACCCAGATCAGCCATGAAACCCCGGCGTTCTTCCGGCCGAACTTCTTCGTGAACACTCCTGACATCCTGACCGAGTTCCTCCAGTACGGCGGACCGGCGGCGTTCAAGATCCGCGCGGTGCTGGCCGCAACGGGAAGCCCGCTCTGGGGCGTCTATGCCGGCTATGAACTCTACGAACATGTCGCCCGGCCCGGCGCCGAGGAATACATCGACAATGAAAAGTACGAGTACAAAGCGCGGGACTTTGCCCGTGCGGAAGCGGAAGGCCGCTCGCTGGCCCCGTACCTGACGCGCCTTAACCACATCCGGCGCGCCCACCCGGCGCTTCTGGACCTGCAGAACCTGACCGTCCACCGGAGCACGGATGACGCCACAGTGGTCTTTTCCAAGCACAAGGAAAACCTGCCGGCCGCGGACGGCAGCGAGGGCACCGGAAAAGACACGATCATCGTCGTCGTAAATGTGGACCCGCACAGCGCCCGCGAATGCACCGTCAGCCTGGACCTCGCCGCACTCGGTCTGGACCCGGCGGACCTGAACGAGGACGGCACCTTCTGGGTGGACGACCTGATCAGCGGAGAAAGCTGGCGGTGGGGCGAGCACAACTACGTGCGGCTGGACGCGCATTTCGAGCCCGCCCACATCCTGCATGTCCGTAGGAGCAGCTAGTGGCCAGTCCCTTCCAACTCCATGCGCCGGGACTGGCGCATGACCCCCACTGGTATCGCAAGGCCGTCTTTTACGAGGTCTTGGTCCGCGGTTTCGCAGATGCCAATGGGGACGGGTCGGGGGACTTCTCGGGGCTGATCGACAAACTGGACTACCTGCAGTGGCTGGGGATCGACTGCCTGTGGGTGCCGCCGTTCTTCAAATCCCCACTGCGCGACGGCGGCTACGACATCGCCGACTATTACGATGTGCTGGACGAATTCGGCACCATCACCGACTTCAAACGGCTGGTGGCCGAGGCCCATGCCCGCGGCGTCCGGGTGATCATCGATCTGCCGCTGAACCACACCTCGGACCAGCATCAGTGGTTCGAGGCGTCGCGGCGGGAACCGGACGGGCCGTACGGGGACTTCTATGTCTGGAGCGACACGGACGAGAAGTACCAGGACGCGCGCATCATCTTCGTCGATACCGAGGAATCCAACTGGGCGTTCGACCCGATCCGGCGGCAGTTCTTCTGGCACCGGTTCTTCAGCCACCAACCGGATCTGAACTACGAGAACCCCAAGGTCATCGAGGCTGTTTTCGACGTCGTCAGGTTTTGGCTGGACCAGGGAATCGACGGTTTCCGTGCGGACGCCATTCCCTACCTCTTCGAAGAGGACGGGACCAACTGCGAAAACCTGCCGGCCACACACAAGTTCCTGCAGGACCTGCGCGCCCTGGTGGACTCGGAGTACCCCGGCCGGGTCATCATCGCCGAGGCCAACCAGATGCCGCATGAAGTCGTGGAGTACTTCGGTGAAAAGACCGACGACGGCGGGTTGGTGCCGGAATGCCACATGTGCTTCCACTTCCCGATCATGCCGCGGCTGTTCTACGCCCTGCGCGACCAGAAGGCCGCACCCATCATCCAGACCATGGAAGAGACACCGGACATTCCCGCCGGCGCACAATGGGGCACGTTCCTGCGCAACCATGACGAGCTGACGTTGGAAATGGTCACTACTGAAGAACGCGAGGCCATGCTCGGCTGGTACGCGCCGGACTCGAGGATGCGGGCCAACATCGGTATTCGGCGCCGGCTGGCTCCGCTGCTGGATAACTCCCGTGCCGAACTCGAGCTGATCCACGCGCTGCTGTTGTCGCTGCCGGGCAGCCCGTTCCTGTACTACGGGGACGAGATCGGCATGGGCGACAACATCTGGCTCGAAGACCGCGATTCCTCCCGCACACCGATGCAGTGGAACCCGGACCGCAATGCCGGATTCTCAACGGCGGACCCGGGCAAGCTTTATCTGCCGGTGGTGCAGTCCCTGGTCTACAACTACAACTACGTCAATGTCGAGGCGCAGCTGGCCCACAGCAGCTCCCTGCTGCACTGGGTGCGCCAAATGCTCGCGGTACGCAAAGCCCATCCTGCCTTCGGGCTCGGGGGCTACCGCAATGTGCCCACAGAAGCCGAATCCGTCCTGGCGTTCATCCGCGAAATCCCGCCGGGCAACCGCGAAGGGGCGGAACCGGAGGCGCTGCTATGCATTTTTAATCTGTCCCAACACCCGGTGGCCGCGCCCCTGCGGATGCCGGAATTTGCGGGGCGGGGTCTGCGCGACTTGTTCGGCGGACTACCGTTTCCCGCCCTTGACGACGCCGGTCAGCTGACCCTGACGCTCGGCAGCCACGATTTCTTCTGGCTGCGGGTGCGTTCGGCCCGGTCCAATCCGGCGTCGCCTTTGACCGAAGCCCTTCCCGTGCTCACTTCGGTGAACACCCGTTCTGAGGTGGAGAGCCCATGACAAACACCGTTACCAATGCTTCGCAGTCCTTGCCCGAATTGCTTCACGACTGGTTGCCGCAGCAGCGATGGTTCCCGGCCAAAGGCAAAGAAACGGTGCTGCACCGGCTCGGCGGCATCCGGCTGCAGGACCCGGCAGACGTCGTCGCGCTGGAGGTCCATATTGTTGCGGTCCACACCGACCAGGACGTCTTTATCGTCAACGTGCCGGTCAGCTTCCGGCCCGAACCACTCGAGGGCGGCGAAGCTGCGCTGATCGGGCAGACCGGACCCGAACCGCGGCAAGGCACGGAAAACTGCTGGCTGTACGACGGCACCCACGACCCGGTATTCGTTGCCGCGTGGCTGGAACTGATGCGGCGGGAATCCGTGACCGCGGATGGCCGTACCCGGGGACACGCCGGCGCAGGCTTCGGAGACTGGCCGGAGTTCGACGCTCCGCTGAAGGCCTCCGTGCTCGCCGGCGAGCAGTCCAACACCTCAGTGGTCGTGGAAACAGACAAAGCATCCCTCATCGTGAAGTTCTTCCGTGTCCTCGAGGCCGGAGCCAATCCCGATGTCGAAATCGGGGCAATGTTGAGCGAGCTTGGCGCCAGCGAGGTTCCCGCCACCTACGGCTGGGTGACCGGAGGCTGGCACACGCCGGGCCAGCACACGGATTCGAATGCGGACAAACTGTGGGACTCCGGGCATCTGAGCGTGCTGCGCGAGTACATCGCGAACAGCAAGGACGCCTGGCGCACCGCCTCGGCGGCGGCCTTGGACGACGCCGATTTCACTAAGGAAGCCGGCGAGCTCGGCCAGGTTACCGGCCGGATCCACCATCAGCTGCGGAAGAGCTTCGGCGCACATGAGGCTACCGAAGAGGAAGCTTCGGCGCTGGCAGCCGAACTGCGCGAGCGGATCCGGTGGGGTTGGGCGCAGGCAGGATCCGCCGTCGGCCCCCTGGACCAGACGGTGGATGAGCTGCTGCGCCGGTTGGAAAACCTCGAGGAACGCCCCGAGCTTCAGCGGATCCACGGCGACTATCACCTCGGCCAGGTCCTTCATTCCGCCGAACGCGGTTGGGTAGTGCTGGACTTTGAAGGCGAACCGCTGCGTCCCATGGGCAGCCGCGGTACCGATGATGTCGCCCTGCGCGACGTCGTAGGCATGCTCCGGTCCTTCGACTACGCGGGCGGCGTCGCGGTCACCACCGCCGAGGGCAATGAATCGGGACAGGTGGAAGCCGCCGCAGACCGCTGGACAGCCGCGGCCGCCGACGCCTTCATCGCTGGTTACGAACGGGAGACCGGGGTCCGCGTCGACACGACGTCCCCGCTGTTCCTGGGCTTGTGGCTGGACAAGGCGCTCTACGAAGTTGTGTATGAACAGCGCAACCGCCCGCGCTGGGTCGGCGTACCGGTCAAGGCAGTCCGCCGCGCGCTGGAACAGCTGCAGACCGCCAACTCTTCTGCCGGCAACTCTTCTACAGCGAGCGACGGCGAACCGGCCGCAAGCGGTTCCGCTGCAGACCGGGCCTCCTCCTCGAAGACGGCACAGGCGGTCGGACCCGCAGCGGCGACGCTTGCCGAAGGCCGGGCCGAAACGTCGGCGACCTCCGCCACCAGTGCCGGCAATCCGGTGCCCGTCGACCAGAACACGCTGTCCGCCGTCGCGCATGGCAGTTACTTCCAGCCGCACGCCGTCCTAGGCGCCCATCTGGATGACCACGGCCATGTCACAGTCCGCTCGCTGCAGCCGCTGGCGGACTCCGTCACCGTCATCACCGCGGCAACACGCGTGTCCATGCAACATGAGCAGGAAGGCGTCTGGGTTGCCACCCTGCCTGCCGAGCGTGCGGGCCATGTGCCGGACTACCGTCTCGAGGTAGTGTACGACGGCGGTGCTCCCCTCCTGGTGGACGATCCGTACCACTACCTGCCGACGCTGGGCGAAATCGACCTGCACCTGATCGGCGAGGGCCGGCACGAAACGCTGTGGACGGCGCTGGGCTCGCATGTCCGCCACTACAATTCCACGCTGGGCGATGTCACCGGCACCAGCTTTGCGGTGTGGGCGCCGAACGCCCAGGCCGTTCGGGTCAAGGGTGACTTCAATGGTTGGAACGCCGTCCGCCATGCCATGCGATCCATGGGCGGGTCCGGCGTTTGGGAAATTTTCATCCCGGGTGTCGCATCGGGCTCGATCTACAAGTACGAGCTGCTGGGCCGCGACGGGCACTGGCATGAGAAAGCGGACCCGATGGCCCGCTGGACCGAGGTGCCGCCGCTGACCGGCTCACGTGTCGTGGATACGCGGTACAACTTTTCCGACGGCGAGTGGCTGGCCCGGCGTGCGGCTCGCGATCCGCACAACTCGCCGATGAGCGTGTACGAAGTGCACCTGGGTTCCTGGCGGGTCGGTCTCGACTACCGCCAGCTGGCAGAACAGCTGGTCGACTACGTCACCTGGCAGGGCTTTACGCATGTCGAGCTGATGCCCGTGGCCGAGCACCCCTTCGGCGGGTCCTGGGGCTACCAGGTCACCTCCTACTACGCGCCGACATCGCGCTTCGGCCATCCGGATGACTTCAAATACCTGGTGGACAAGCTGCACCAGGCCGGCATCGGCATCATCCTGGACTGGGTGCCGGCGCACTTCCCCAAGGACGAGTGGGCCTTGGCGCGCTTCGACGGCCAGCCGCTCTACGAACACGAAGATCCCCGGTTGGGCGAGCACCCCGACTGGGGCACGCTCATCTTCGACTTTGGTCGCCGCGAGGTACGCAACTTCCTGGTAGCCAATGCGCTCTACTGGTTTGAGGAGTTCCACATCGACGGGCTGCGCGTTGATGCTGTCGCTTCCATGCTCTACCGCGACTATTCGCGTGAAGAAGGCCAGTGGTACCCCAACATCCATGGCGGGCGCGAAAACCTCGAAGCCATTTCCTTCCTGCAGGAAGTCAACGCCACGGCCTACAAGCGGGTGCCCGGCATTGTCACCATCGCGGAAGAATCCACCGCGTTCGACGGCGTCACCAGGCCCACCAGCGCCGGCGGACTTGGCTTCGGGCTGAAGTGGAACATGGGCTGGATGCATGACACCCTCCAGTACATTTCGGAGGATCCCGTCAACCGGGTCCACCACCACAACAAGGCCACGTTCTCCATGGTCTACGCTTACACGGAAAACTTCCTGCTCCCGATCAGCCACGACGAGGTCGTGCACGGGAAGGGCTCGATGCTGCGCAAGATGCCGGGGGACCGGTGGCAGCAGCTCGCAAATCTGCGTGCCTACCTTGCTTTCCAGTGGGCGCATCCGGGTAAGCAGCTGATTTTCATGGGCACCGAGTTTGGGCAGGAAGCAGAATGGTCCGAACAACACGGCCTTGACTGGTGGCTGTCCGAGAACGTTCCGCACAAGGGATTGCAGAAGCTGGTGCGGAACCTCAACGCGCTCTACCGCAAGACGCCTGCTCTATACGAACGGGACAACGAACCTGCCGGCTTCCAGTGGATCGACGAAAACGACGGGACGCGCAACACGCTTTCCTTTATCCGCTGGGACAATCACGGCAACCCGGTGGTCTGCATCGCGAACTTCGCCGGACACCCCCACACTGATTTCCGTATCGGGTTGCCTTGGGCCGGTGACTGGCAGGAAGTCCTGAATACGGATGACCCGGAGTACGGGGGATCAGGCGTCGGGAACACGGGACTTGTCGCAGGGGCTGAAGGCGCTTGGAATGGCCATCCGGCCTCCGCCGTGCTGACGGTACCTCCGCTGGGAGTCCTCTATCTGAAGCCGGCGAGCTAAAGCTGCCGCAGCGAAGACCCTTGGAATTCCGCGGGTCTTCGCTTGCCGGCAACCTTGGATTTACATTGGGCCCGGATCGGTGTAGAGTTTATATCCGCGCTGAAGGAACAGTTGAACAGCTCGAAACCACAAAAGACTTAGGTCGAACCTCGTTGAGAGGTGTGCGGTAACGGGTGGATTTGACAGGGACAGGCAGCGCGGGTAAATTTGAAAAGTTGCTCCGGAGCGATGGAGGGCCTTGAAGAAGGGTCCGACTGGTGCCGGGTGCTCCTGTTGTTTGAGAACTCAATAGTGTGCCAAGTTTGTTGATACCAATTATTTTATTGGTTGAATTATTGTCGTGGGGCACCGCCTCCGTGGTGTGCCGCGATGTTTTTTAGCCTGGTTTGAATTTAGTGCAGTGCTGGTTCCCGT
>NZ_JAODLR010000026.1 GCF_025960875.1 Crystallibacter permensis
TCCTCGCGGCCCTGACGAAGGAGGCCGACCGGTTGAAGGCGCAGGGCGATGAACGTGGCCGGGGCCAGCTGATGGCCGATATCCTCGTCGAACGCATCACCGGCCAACCCGCGGAGAATCCCGCGAAAATTGAAGTCCAGCTGGTCATGACCGACCGCACCCTGTTCCAGGGCGACTCCGAACCGGCCCACCTGGCCGGGTACGGCATCGTCCCCGCCCAATGGGCCCGCGACCTCCTCCGCACCGACAACACCAACACCGACAACGCGAACGGCATCGAGACCGAGACCGACAGTGACTGTGTCGGCACGGATAACATCGACGCCGGGAACGGCAGCACAGATCACTCCGCGGTCGGCAATCCGGTAAAGGGCGCCGCCGGGAAAGACGAATTCGTCGCCGGCGCAGCGGATGCCGGCAACGGGGACGGCGCTGCCGGTTCCGGCCCGCCAGACACAGGTGGAACCACCGGTACGGCGACCGGGCCGCCAAACTCGGAGCGAAGAGCCTCCGGCGATACGGAAGATGTGGAAGTGTGGGTGCGCCGGCTCTACACCGCGCCGGGTACCGGACAGTTGCTGGGCATGGATTCGCGGGCGCGGTTGATGCCGGCCGGGATGCAGCGCATGATCCAGGCGAGGGACCAGCTTTGCCGCACACCGTGGTGCGATGCACCGATCCGCCACCACGACCACGTCGTGCCCTGGCGCGACGCCGGGGCGACCAGCGAACTCAACGGGCAAGGGCTATGTGAAGCTTGTAACCTGGCGAAGGAAACTGAAGGCTGGCACGCCCAAAGGATCCCCGGACCGCGGCACACCGTCGAAACGACAACGCCGACCGGACACACCTACCAATCCACCGCACCAGCGCTACCCGGCACCCCACCGGCGACGGAGCAGGCGGACGAGACACTGGAGCCGTTCTCAGTCTTCGAGCAGGCCCTGGGCCGCATCGACTTCATCTACCGCCAAGCAGCCTGACAAGCAGGCAAGAGGTTAGTCGTTGGCGCTCCTCAGATGGATGGCTGCTTCCGGCGTCGCCACCCTGAAGCTGAAGGACTGCTCAAGATAGAGGTGGACGTTATCGGTATCGTGACGGTCATAGCCCACGGAGAGGTCCTGCCCGGACTCGAACAGGAAGTCGCCGCCGCGCAGGCTCATCACCACTGCACCGCGGACGCCGGGTGCCCACACAATGGGTCCTTCAAGGATCCGGCGAAGATGCTCGGCCAGCAGGTATCCGCCGCGCTCGGCCGTCTCAACTACAGCCGTATAGTGGCCGGGGCCAAGAGCGAGGCCGAAGGGACCGCCGATGCCTGCTTTCAGCAGCACCGCGACAGCCTTGGCAATGCGCTTCGGATAGTCGTTGAAATCTTCCACTCGGGGAACCGGCGGGTGCGGGCTGGCTTCGGTAATCCCCTCGATACCCGCCTGCTCCCAACCGTGGAAGACCGCTACGTTCTCCGCACTGGCTATTCGATGGGCAGCCTCGTGGAGGCTGCTCAGATCCACGTCCACTGCACCGCGGTCATTATCCAGCAGTTCGGAGCGGGAGACGTTGAATTCCGCGCGCATTTCGACCAACGGCAGGACCCGCCGTCGGCGGGCAGCAATGCCCTTCTCATCGGTGCCGGGCAGGGGCTCCGTCCTGCCCACGTTGGTGGCCGAATAGTCCCAGCCGAGCGGCCCAAAGAAATCGACAAGCTTCCTTGCGCCCAAGGCAACGGTCAGTCGCTGTTTGGCCTCGGTATCGAGCAGCCGCCAACCGCCGTCGGTAATCGGGGCATGTTCGCGCAGGAGGTGGTTCATCGTCATGGTCGTGACTCCTTCAAGCTGCCGATTCCCAGGGACGGATCCACAGCCGCCGTCGACGGCTGCACAGCGCTGGCACCGCTCCCTTCGGAACCGGCCTTTTCGGCGGCTTCGCCGTTCGCGACAATATCGCCACCCTGGAAGAGGACTCCGCGGGCAATCTCCCGCCACACGGGCTTGGCTCGGAAGAGATGCTCAAGCTCCATGCTGAAGTGCTTGTATTCCTCGGTCAGGGAGTTGTTCATAATGTTCCGGGCCGCGGCGTCAGGCTCCACGGAAATGCGCTGCTCGTACCAGCCGATGGCCTCGGCTTCCTCGGTCAGGTTGGCGCACATCCGGGCAAAGGTGCGTGTCTCGGCAGAGAGTTCCTCTGGCGGCTCGTGGTATTGGTCAAAGCCCATCAGCAATCCTTCGACGAGAGTCTGCGGAATGTTTGCTCACTTGCCAGCCTATCGGCGCCGCCCGGCCCTGACTACCCCGGAGTTGTCCGGAGCCTAGCCTTCCCACCCCAAGTTCCGTGCCATCCGCTGCAGCACGTCAAGGGTTGCCTCATACTCCTGATCGGAGACGCCTTCGGTGACCTGTTTCCGGTTCCGGTCCACCACGTCGCCCAGCAGCGTCAGACTGTTGCGTCCCAGCTCGGTCAGCGAGTATTTGCCGTCGTCGTCGGTGATCCAATTACTTTCCAGCAGTTCGTCCAAATGCTCGGCCGAGGACTCTTCGGCGGTCTGGCTGAAGAACGGCTTGAGCGCTTCGTTCAGCTCCGCCGCCGTGGCAGGGGCCTCCGCCAGTACATTCATGATCTGCCATTGTCGGCGGGTCACGCCATGCTCCTCAACGGTCGCGTCGAACTGCTCGTTGATCAGTCCGTCAACCAGTCTGAGCCAGAATCCAATGGGTCGATTAGCAGCCATGTCCCCACCATACAAAGCCACGTCAAGACCCCAAAGAGTACGACGGCGGTGCCTCCCGCCGTCGTAAGCCTTGCTGGGCTGCGGGTCGGCTTATAGCGTGAAGGCGTACCCATCGAGGAGGACCGCATGAGCAATGAGCCGCAGGAGACGCTGGACAAGGAAAACCCGCGGGAGCCGGCCGTGGATGTGTCCACCGAGACCCAGGAGTACCCGGGGTTTACCGAGGAGATGGAGCCGCGGCCCGACCATGGCGAAGACAGCTACAAGGGCAATGACCGGTTGAAGGGCAAGAAGGCGCTGATCACCGGCGGCGACTCGGGCATCGGCCGCGCCGTTGCCCTCGCGTTCGCGCGGGAAGGCGCCGACGTCGCTATTTCCTACCTCCGCGAAGAGGAAGAAGACGGCCAGAACTGCCTGGACCTGATCCTGGCCGAAGGGCGCACTGCGCTGGGCGTCCCGGGCGACGTGCGCGACGAGGACTATGCGAAGTCCGCCGTGGCCGAGACTATCGACGAGCTGGGTGGCCTGGACATCCTGGTCAACAACGCCGGCTACCACCTCGGCCAGCCCAACGGCATCGAGGATATTACCCCGGACCAGTTGCGCCGGACTTTCGAAACCAATGTCTACGGCACGTTTTGGATGATCCAGGCCGCGCTGCCGCATTTGAAGCCCGGCTCGGTCATCATCAACACCACGTCCATTCAGGGGCACCATCCCTCCACAAGCTTGATGGACTACGCGGCCACGAAGGCAGCGCTGAACAACCTGACTTTCAGTCTTGCCGAGCTGCTGGGGGAGAAGGGGATCCGGGTGAACGCCGTTGCGCCAGGTCCTATCTGGACGCCGCTGCAACCGGCGACCACAACGCCGAAGAAGCTGGCTTCCTTCGGCGACAGCACACCCTTGGGGCGCGCCGGCCAGCCGGCCGAAGTTGCCGGTGCCTTTGTCTTCCTCGCCTCCAACGATGCGCGCTACGTCTCCGGCGAGATCATTGGCGTGACCGGCGGCATGCACTTGGCGTAAGGCCGTATATACGACGTCGGTGGGCCGGGAACGCTTCCGGGCCCACCTTTCTTCCGGGCCCGGGGAGGAGTGGTCAGTACTGCTCCCAAACGCGTGTACAGTGGAGGAAGTTGTTGTGTTGCGCATTTTGTATTCTGAGCGGCGAACCCATCTGGGCCAGCCGCTCTTTCTGTAGAAGCGGGAAAAGAACGCCGCGACTGAAACTCCCCGACAGTCGGGATGAGTTTCAATCTCAGAAGGATGAATAAAAATGGCTACAGGTACCGTGAAATGGTTCAACGCTGAAAAGGGCTTCGGCTTCATTGAGCCCGAAGACGGCAGTGCCGACGTTTTCGCTCACTTCTCCGCTATCAACTCGGGCGGCTACCGTTCTCTCGACGAGAACCAGAAGGTCAGCTTTGAGACTGAGCAGGGCCCCAAGGGCCCCCAGGCTGTAAACATCCAGGTTGCATAATTTTGTAATCTGAGGTCCTAGGACCAGAAGCAGGGCGGGAAGAAATTTCCCGCCCTGCTTCCTTTTAACCGCTGGCCGAGTCCGTTGCCGCCTTCCGTCAACGCCCCGTGTACAAAACTGGGCAGGGGCCATAGCCTAGCTGTAAGTCTGCCCATCGCTGTCGAAGGGAATTTAGGCAATGACTTCTGTGAATACTTTCGGTGCAAAAGGTACGCTGAACGCAGCCGGAACCGACTATGAAATTTTCCGGCTGAATGCCGTCGATGGCGCCGACCGGCTGCCGTTCAGCCTTAAGGTCCTGCTGGAGAACTTGCTCAGGACCGAGGACGGCGCCAATATCACCGCGGACCACGTCCGGGCGCTGGCCCAGTGGGATGCCGAAGCGGAGCCCAGCACGGAAATCCAGTTCACCCCGGCGCGCGTGATCATGCAGGACTTCACCGGTGTGCCGTGCGTGGTGGACCTGGCGACCATGCGGGAGGCGCTGGAAGAACTCGGCGGCGACCCCACGAAGGTCAATCCGCTGGCACCGGCCGAGCTCGTCATCGACCACTCGGTCCAGATCGACGTGTTTGGCAATTCCAGTGCCTTGGAGCGCAACATCGAGATTGAGTACGAGCGGAACGGCGAGCGGTACCAGTTCCTGCGCTGGGGCCAGACAGCCTTCGACGACTTCAAGGTAGTGCCGCCGGGCATGGGCATTGTCCACCAGGTCAACCTGGAGTACCTGGCCCGCACCGTGATGACGCGCGAGGTGGAGACCGGTAACGGGACCACGCTGCGCGCCTACCCGGATACCTGCGTGGGCACGGACTCGCACACCACTATGGTCAACGGCCTGGGCGTGCTCGGCTGGGGCGTTGGCGGCATCGAGGCTGAGGCAGCAATGCTGGGCCAACCCGTCTCCATGCTGATTCCGCGCGTCGTCGGCTTCAAGCTAACCGGCGAGATTCCTGCCGGTGCCACTGCCACGGACGTGGTCCTGACCATCACCGAGATGCTCCGTGACCACGGCGTCGTCGGGAAATTCGTGGAGTTCTACGGCGAGGGCGTGGCCGCCGTGCCACTGGCCAACCGCGCCACCATCGGCAACATGAGTCCGGAATTTGGTTCGACCGTGGCGATGTTCCCGATCGACGACGTGACGCTGGAGTACCTGCGCCTGACCGGGCGTTCCGAAGACGACGTCGCGCTGGTGGAGGCCTACACCAAGGAACAGGGGCTGTGGCACGATCCGGCCAAGGAAGTGACGTACTCGGAGTACCTCGAGCTGGACCTCTCCACCGTGGTGCCGTCCATCGCGGGCCCCAAGAGGCCGCAGGACCGGGTGTCGCTGACCAACGCCAAGGCCCAGTTCCACCGGGACCTGGAAAACTATGTCCACCAGAGCGTGGAAGCCGAAGGCGCCACCGTGGACGAGGCCGTGGAGGAATCCTTCCCGGCATCGGATCCGCCGACGTACACGGAAGCCGGCAGCAAGGTCAAAAACGCCCCGCATATGACCGTGACCCGGACTGACCCGGATTCGGGTTGCGCGCACAATCCGGTGGAGGTGTCGATGCCGGACGGCCGCCGATTCGAACTGGACCACGGCGCGGTGAGCATCGCGTCCATCACTTCCTGCACCAACACGTCGAATCCCTCCGTCATGCTTGCCGCCGCGGTGCTGGCACGGAATGCGGTGCAGAAGGGGCTGGCCTCCAAGCCCTGGGTCAAAACCTCGGTGGCGCCGGGCTCCAAGGTGGTCACCGACTACTACGACAAATCCGGCCTGACCCCGTACCTGGAGAAGCTGGGCTTCTACCTGGTGGGCTACGGCTGCACCACCTGCATCGGCAACTCCGGGCCGCTGGAAGAGGAGATCTCCCAGGCCATCGCCGACAATGACCTGGCCGTGTCCGCTGTCCTCTCCGGAAACCGCAACTTTGAAGGCCGGATCAATCCGGACGTGAAGATGAACTACCTGGCCTCGCCGCCGCTGGTGGTCGCCTACGCCCTGGCCGGCACCATGGACTTCGACTTCGAGGACGATCCGCTTGGCCAGGACGAGGATGGCAACGACATTTTCCTGAAGGACATCTGGCCGGACCCGCTGGAGGTCCAGCGCATTATCGATTCCTCGATCGATGAGGATATGTTCACCTCCAGTTACAGCACGATTTTCGACGGCGACGAGCGCTGGCGCTCGCTGCCCACGCCGGAGGGCGCGACCTTCGCGTGGGACGAGCAGTCCACCTATGTGCGCAAGCCACCGTACTTCGAGGGCATGCAGGCCGAGCCCCAGCCGGTGCAGGATGTGGCCGGGGCGCGGGTCCTGCTCAAGCTCGGCGATTCGGTAACCACTGACCACATCTCTCCCGCGGGATCCTTCAAGTCGGATACTCCGGCGGGTAAGTATCTGCTTGAGCACGGCGTGCAGCGGAAGGACTTCAACTCCTACGGTTCCCGCCGCGGCAACCACGAGGTGATGATCCGCGGTACGTTCGCCAACATACGCATCAAGAACCAACTGCTGGACGGCGTCGAAGGCGGCTTCACCCGGGACTTCAGTCAGGACGGCGCGCCGCAGGCCTCCGTTTACGATGCCTCGATGAACTATCAGGCGGCCGGTACGCCGCTGGTGGTCCTGGCCGGCAAGGAATACGGTTCCGGTTCCTCACGCGACTGGGCGGCGAAAGGCACCGCACTGCTGGGTGTGAAAGCCGTCATCGCCGAGAGCTTCGAGCGTATCCACCGTTCCAACCTGATCGGCATGGGCGTGCTGCCTCTGCAGTTCCCCAAGGGGGAGACCGCCGAGTCGCTGGGCCTGACGGGCACCGAGACGTTTGCCATCGAGGGTGTCACGGAACTGAACAACGGCTCGACACCGAGGACCGTCCGGGTGACCGTCACGGCCGAGGACGGGACGACCAGGAATTTCGACGCCGACCTGCGCATCGATACCCCGGGTGAGGCCGACTACTACCGGCACGGCGGCATCCTGCAGTACGTCCTAAGGCAATTGGTCGCGTGACCTCAACGTGGACGGAGGCACCGGCCGAACGTGTCCGGAATGTCTCCGTCCACGGGGTTTCTTCATCGCTTGGTGAAAAAGCCGATTGAAACGCTGCATCCGGCGTCGTGCATCGGTCTCCTGCCAACCGTGCCCTGAAAGTTATGGTCGTTTCCACACCTAAATACTAAGTTGCCTTAGTATTTAGGTGTGGACTTAGCTCCGCCTGAATCAACCATCGCGGTCCGCCGGACTGCAACAGGACAGATTGGAACGACGCAATGACCGCATCATCAGGCCGCGTTGAAGCCCGCGGCAACGAGAAAACCAATGTCCAGAAGGCCGCCATGGCCGTCGGCGCAGTATTCCTCTTGGTCGGTATCCTGGGGTTCATTCCCGGCGTCACGACTAATTACGACCAGATGTCCTTCGCCGGGCATGAATCGGAGTCCATGCTGCTAGGCGTTTTCCAGGTCTCCATCCTCCATAACATCGTCCACCTGCTCTTCGGCATCGGTGGGATCGCCATGGCGAAGAGTGTTTCCGGTGCCCGCAACTACTTGATTTGGGGCGGGGCTGTTTACCTGGTCCTGTGGTTGTACGGCCTGATCATCGGACACGATACCGCCGCCAACTTCGTCCCGGTCAATACCGCGGACAACTGGCTGCACTTCGTCCTGGGCGTCGCCATGATCGCCCTCGGTGTCTTGCTCACCCGCAACCGCACAACAGCCAGGCGCACCTAGTCCCATCGAAGAACAACCGGATCGGCTCGGAAGTGATGGCAGCGCTGCAGGGCGCTGCCGTCACTTCTCACTGACCGGTGGAAGGCGAATCATGAGGAGATCCCGGCTGGCGGTGGCTCACGGCTTGTTCAACATGGCGGCAGGGCTCTGGCCGTTGCTTCACTACCGCAGTTTCGAAGCGGTGTCAGGGCCAAAAGCGGACGATTGGCTGGTCAAATGCGTGGGCGGCCTGATTGTTGGCGCCGGCTACGCCCAGCTGCGCGCCCGGAAATCACCGGAAGGACTGGCCACAGCCCGACGCATCGGAGTGGGAACGGCGGGAACTTTCGCCGCGGTTGATCTGATCTACGGCGGCACGGGGCGCATCAGCCGCGTGTATCTGCTCGATGCGGTTGTGGAAGCAATGTGGCTTCGGGCCTGGACGAAGGATCTGATGGTCGAACGCTACGACTGTCCCGCCAGGCCGATCGACCAACGACGGCAGATCGGCCCGGCGTCCGTTCTGGATGTCACGTCCTGAGACAGGCGGCTGCAGCTAGCCGGGGAACTGCACGTAGGGGGCGTCCCCGTCGCCGTCGTTGTCTGTATCGCCGAAGGCTTTCTTTTCCAGCTCTTCCGCCTTCTCCGGATCTCCGCCGTGCGCGCGGTCCTCGTCCTGCTCAAGCCGACGGGCGCCGCCTTCCGTGTCGTCCTGGTTGCCAATGGTCCCTTCCGACGCGCTGTTCGGGGCCTCGGTATTCGGGTTCTCTTCAGACATTTTCTGCCTTCTTTCCTTCGGCTGAGCGGCCAGCGGTTGGGCCTGCACTCCCAGCCTAGGCAGGCCCGACAAGCCTGCCAAGGGCTCTTGCGGGACCGGCCGGAATGAGTTTTGTTACGCGGCTTCGACGCATGGCGGTGCCCGTTGCTCCAGGGAGCGAATTTTCGTACTCTTATTCCGACCAAAAGCTTGGTCATCGGCCTCTAATGGGAGAGAAGCCAATGAAGTACCACACGCAACGATGCGTACGTCTCGACTTTGCAGAAGTCGGAGACGACCATGACGCTTTCTGACTACGAGCGTCAGCAGCTGTTCCTGCTTGAGCAGCAGCTCAGGGCGGATGATCCCGCCCTGGTACAAACCCTGTCCCTCGCCCCGACTCCGGCCGTTCCCCACCGCACCCTCGTAGCCGGCTGGCTGCTGGTGCTTTGCGGAGCCACTGCGGTGCTGTGGGGCGCTTACGCCAGTTTCGTCGGAGCGGCCGTTGTCGGCCTGCTCTTCGTCGCAGCGGGTTTGTACTGGGCAGAGAATCCCGGCAGCAGGAAACTAAGAAGAATGTAGACTCTTCCGGGTTCGCTCAGGAATCCGTCCGTCAGTCTTTTCCGTCCGTCAGTCTTTTGCTGACTCCGTGTCCGGCTCGTCCGGCTTCTGGCCTTGCTCGGCATCCGCGCCTTCGGCTGGCGCCTGCGGATGCTGCCCGGAGTCGGTGGGCCGCTGGGGGCGTTCGCCTTCAGCCGGCATCTCGCTGTGTTCGCGTGGATTATTGCCGGACTCGGTTGCCGTCATGGTGTCCTCCTGATCGCGGTACCCGCTGTGCGGGCTCCGGTTGCTGGGTTACTGGTCCTTCGAGAGCCGGCTGCTTGATTTCTGCAGCCGGTCAATGTGCTCCGATGCTTCGGCCTTGGTCAGATTGGCGGGCAGTTCCTCCCCGGCCTCGCGGGCGAGCGTGTCCAGGTAGCTGCGTTGGGCATCGGTCATCGGTTCGTCGCCGGTGACCCATTCCTCCGGGTCCCTATTGATGTCGCCGCCGGATTCCGGCGTCGGGCTGCCGAGGGTTTCTTCTGCCATGGGGTGCTCCAATCTCGTGGGTTCGGGTCTGGGTTTCGGGTGCGTGTTCGGGGTTCGATGCGGGTGGGGGTACGTGTCTGCGGTTAGTGGACTCCGGACATGAGGCTCTTGATGGGCTTGACGGCGAGGAACAGTGCCACGGCCATCACAATGGCAACGACGCCGATCGTGCCGAAGTACGGTATTTCGTCGGTCGGATCGTAGATTCCCGCGAGCACGCCGGACAGCGCCGTGCCCAGTGACACCGAAAGGTAGTTCAGGGCGACCATCTGCGTGGTGAAAATCCGCGGGGCCAGTTTTGTAGACAGCGACAGGCCGACCGGCGAGATCATCAGCTCGGCCACGGTGAACAGGAACAGGATGCCGACGATCGCCAGCAGCGGGCTGCTGTTGGGACCGCCGCCGGCCAGCGGGATAAACGCCAGGATGGCCAGCCCCATGACCGCCAGTCCGATGGCGAATTTCAGTGGCGTCACCGGCTGCTTGTGGCCCAGTCTGGTCCACGCGGCGGCGAACAGCGGGGCAAGCAGGATGATGAAGATCGGGTTGAAAGACTGCACCCATTCGATCGGCATGATCCAACCGAAAATGTTGCGGTCGAGCCGCTGGTCCGCGTACAGCGTCACCACCGTGAACTGCTGCTGGAAAAGCGAAAAGAACGCCGCGCTTGCGATGAACATCGGAATAAAGGAGTACACCCGCCGTCGTTCGGTGTGGTCCACGCCTTTGCTGCTGAGAATGACGACAAAATACATGATGGCTGCGGCAATGGCAACGCCGGCGACCACCGTATCCAGGTTTGCCGGAGTGATCAGGCCGCTCATGACGGCGACAACAATAACGACGACGGCGGCAACCGCCAAGATCGCGATCAGCGGCTTCTTCTTCGACGGCAACGGATCCGGGACGATGTGGGACTCTTCGGGCAGGTTCTTCCGCGTCAGGCCGTATTGGATCAGGCCGACGGCCATGCCGACCGCGGCCAGGCCAAAGGCGAAGTGGAAGCCTAGTGTCTCGCGGGTGAGGCCGGTCAGCAGCGGTCCGAACAACGCGCCGATGTTCACGCCCATATAGAAGATGGAGAAACCGGCATCGCGCCGGTCGTCGTCGCGGTCGTAGAGGGACCCCACCAGCGCGGTGGCGTTCGCCTTCAAGCCGCCGCTGCCCACCCCGACAAGAATCAAGCCGGTGGCCAGCCCGGCGACACCCGGGAGCAGGGCGAGGGCAATGTGGCCGAACATGATCATCACGGCGCTGTAGAACAGCACACGTTCGGAGCCGAGCAGGCGGTCCGCTACCCAGGCGCCGAGGATGCTGGAGAGGTAGACGGAGCCGCCATAGGCACCGATGATGCCGGCCGCAACGCCCTCGTCAATGCCGAGGCCGCCCTCCGATACCTCGAAATACATGTACAGCAGGACGACAACCTGCATGCCATAGAAGGAGAAGCGCTCCCAGAGTTCTACGCTGAACAGATTGGCCAGCATGCGCGGCTGGCCGAAGAATGTCTTGCCGCTCGGATTCCTGTGATTTGTTTCCGTCGGTGCCATACTTCCCCATGCTCCCACTCACTGTGGGACCTGTCACGGGTGCCGCCACGAACGGCCTTTCGGCTTAGGCCCTGATCAGCGGCTTCTAGTCGTCAGTATCGGGGCCCTCTGCGGCGTCCTGCGAGTGCGGGTGGGAGACGTACGGGATCTGCTCCAGCTCTCCCTCCACCGCATCTTCGCTGTGCAGGCGGTCGTTCTCTTGCGGAAATACTGGTGTTGTCATGGCTGCTGTCCTCCAGCGGGCGCGCCCGTCCCACATAGGCGGGCTGATGCTTCCAAGGTACCCCCGTGCCGGGACCAGTTCCACCCCTGCTGGTCCTGCTCCGCACGCCACCACGGCCCGCCACCTGCTCGACACGGCGGGAGGCCGGAAAGGATTTCGCCTCATGGCGGGCCTGCCTGCGCCCGCCGGGGGCTGCCGGCCCTGCGGTAGCTAACGGTGAGGAACAGGCGGTGGATTGTGATGACGGTGGCAAGCCAGGCAGTGCCCAGCGTCCACGCGACAAGGACATCAGTAAACCAATGGTGGCCCAGGAAGACGCGGCTCAGGCCCATGGCGACGGCGAACAGCGCCGCACCCGCGATGGTCAGCGTGCGCGTGCGCTTCGATTGCTGCTTCAGGACCAGCAGGTAGGCGACGATTCCGGCGATGACGATGGAGTTGAGCGAGTGGCCGCTGGGAAAAGACGGCGAATATTCGAACGGCGCCACCGCAGAGGAAAGCGGCGGCCGGGTGCGCCCGATAAGTTCCTTCCCGGCAATGGTCATCAACAGGGAACCGCCGGCCGCAGCGACCATGAGAATGAGGGGTGTCCAGGACCTTCGCCGAAGCGTCAGCACAAGAAGTGCCAGGGCTGCCAGCACGGTCATGCCTATGCCGCCGCCGAGATTGGTGAAGGCCGTGACCGCCGTGTTAGCTTCCGGGGAACGCATCGTCTCGGCGGCGTCGAGCAGCGGTTGGTCCAGTACGGCGACGCCATCGGACTCGACAACGGCTTCGTAGACTTCAGCCGAAAGAGCAGTCAGGGCGGTGGCGAGGATGGCGCCGGCCGCGAGCGTGATGACGAGCGCGGTGTGTGGACCGAGCGCGCGGCTGGCCCATTCCATCGCACGTGCGAAAAACCGCCCCACCGGGGTCTTCCACCGCGTGAGATCCTTGCTGCCGACAAAACGATCCTCTGGCGGCTCCGGCGGCTCGGGTGTCATGCTGCCTGTCCGGTACGGGGACGGCGTACGACGGCGGCGGGAACCTTGCGTGCGCCGGTGCGGTACCACTGGTGCCACAGCAAGATGATGAGCGTCAGTTCCACCGCGCCGCCGGCGTAGTACATCAGTTGCCCTCCGGTTTCTGCCTGGCCGGCAGGGACTCCGGCTGGCGGGATGGCGTACAGGCTCTTGGCCAAAACGTTATGTGCCGCAATGCTCGCGATCAGCACAACGCACCGGTAGGCATGCGACGGCCGGTGCGGAGCCGGATCCCGTCCCACCATTGCCGCGGTAAAAAGGTAGCCGGCAGCCAGCACATGGCCCATGACCAGCCAGTGGATGAGGACAGAATCCTGCATACCTTGGTAAAGGTCCGTCCGGTACATCACCCACATGCCGCCCACGTTCAGCACCGCGGCAACGGATGGATCGGTCAGAACCCGTGCAGGCTTGCACTTGAGCAGCGCCGACAGCCGCCGGGCCGGAATCACCTCCAGTGTGCGCAACGCCAAGGTGACCGGCCGGGACAAGACAAGGAACAACGGAGCCACCATCCCGGCCAGCACATGGGCGCCGACGTTCGCGGTGAAATCCCGATGGCTGAGCGCGGCGAACGGGCCCACGAAGGTTGATGCCGCGGCGATCGCACCGAGAATGAAGAAGGCCGAGCGGCGCTTCGGCCAGCCTCCGGCTATCCGTGGGGAAGCAGCCGAGAAGAGATACGCGGCGACTGCGACCAATGCCGGCAGGAAGAGCGCAGCTTCGAGCAGGAAGCCGCCGTGCTCATGCATCGTTCTCCAGGCGGTCCCGGGCTTGCCAGCCGCGGAACAGCAGGATCGCCCCGGCCAGCATCACCAGGACTGCGGTGACATTCCAACCGATGTCGTAGGGAAACAAATCCACGTCGTAGCGGATCTGATGCAAGCCCAGCAGTTTGTGCTGGACCAAGCCGTCATACAGCTGGAAGGCTCCAGCCCCGAGCAGCCCTGCACCCGCCCACAGACGACGGCGCAGTTCGTGCCGCCGTCGTAAATCGGCGAACAGGAACAATCCGGCGATCGTGGCGAACCAACTGAAGGCATGGAACACGCCGTCGGAAACGAGTCCGGCGGCCGTTGTGCCCCGGTCGTAGAAATGATGCCAGTGCAGGAGTTGGTGGAAGACCACCTCGTCCAGAAACCCGATGACGCCCAACCCGAAGAGCAGCCCGGAGACGAGATTCTTCCGACGGGCTGCAGGGGTCGGCATGTCAGTCCTGCTGGTTTCGCTTCAGCAGGTCCTGCTCCTCGGTGGATTCGCCAAGTGCATCCTCCGGTTTGTGATCGGCTGCCGGGTCGCCGCCGCCGACAAAGCCTGGGGGAACTGCGCCGCCTGCTTGGGTCTGCTGCTCTTCGCGGATGTTATCGGGGCGGTCTTTTTCGCTCATGCCGGCTCCTCGAGGGTGAAGCCGCAATCGCAGCGGTATGTTGTGACCGGGTACGGCTCGGCTATTGCTCCGGAGCCGACTGCGGCACCCGAAGGTTCCGCGCCGACCAGCAGAGGTTCCGAGACGGACGGACGATCGGCGTCGACCACCTGCATGGGCTTGCGGCAGTGCACCCTGTTTCTCATCGTGTGTAGCAGCGATGCGTCCGCGGGAAGGAACTGCGCAAGTGAAGGCGCTGTAAGGGTCGACGGTACTGCGTTCGGTCTGTCAATCATGCTTTCGTTCGTGCCTTCCAAATTTGGGTACCACTAAAGCCAAGCATGCTTATTATGGCGAAGGCAAGCTCAAATAGGTCCCTGTGGATATGCTATGCCGACGCCTGACTACGCTGAGGGCTTATTGTCGCCGAGCCCGGGATTGCCGTTGTTGTCCCCTCCGATGAGCCGCTTCCTGGCTTCATTGCGGGCGCGTTGGATCTTGTCGGTGTGCTTGCCCTTGGTCGCTTTGTCCGCGGCATTGGCAGCGCGCTCAACCAGTTTGGCGCCGGTCTGCTTCGTCTTGGGGTTCTGCAGTGCCTGCCTGACCTTCGGGTTTCGCGCGAGTTCCTGGGCGATCTTGCCGAACTTGCTGAATCCTGCCATGGGGTGTGCCTGCTTTCGTTGACTCTCCACCACGCAGTCCTTTCAACAGGATGCGCAGTCCTCCAGCCCCACATCCTAGACAAAGAGTCTGGGGAGTTTCTGTGTAGAGGGAACGGCCTGCCTATTGACAGCGCAGACGGGACCTCTGCATTCTGGGCGGACGTGTTCCATTGATGTTCCATAGGCGAAGCCGTCATGCGGCGAGAGTGGCAGGACAGTCGTGAAACGTGACCTCCAGAGACAGGCGGCAGGAAACCGGCGCAGTATCTTGGGCATGGCCGTGGTGATTGCGTTTCTGCTGGTCGCCGGGTGGGGCATGTTCTTCGCAGTCGTATTACCCGGGCAGTATGAACTTGCCGACCAGGCGCCCTTTGGGCTCGGGCTGGCCTTTACTGCTTTCATTCTCGGAGCGCGCCACGCGTTCGACGCGGACCATATTGCGGCCGTGGACAACACCACACGCAAGCTGGTGGGGGAGGGCCGCCGGCCGGTGTCGGTGGGATTCTGGTTCGCGTTGGGCCATTCGAGTGTTGTGATCGTTGCCGTCGCACTGCTGGCCGCGGGACTGAATCTGCTGGCCGACCAGATTTCCGACGACGAATCAGTGCTCGCTTCCGTTACCGGGCTCTGGGGCGTTATCGTTTCCGGGCTGTTCCTGCTGCTGATCGGGTCGCTGAACCTGTATTCGTTCATCGGGATCGCCCGCGTTTTCCGCCAATTACGGAGCGGCGAATACAACGAGGCGCAGATGGAGGAACTGTTGCAGAACCGCGGCCTCATCACTCGCATTCTGGGGCCGCTGGCCCGTCAGATCGATCGGCCGTGGAAAATGTATCCGATCGGAGTGCTGTTCGGGCTGGGGTTCGACACGGCGACGACGATCGGTTTGTTCGTCATTGGCGGCAGTGCCGCGCTGGCCGCGCCGTGGTATGTGGTTCTTGTGCTGCCGGTCCTGTTCACGGCGGGCATGACGTTGTTCGACACGCTCGATGGCATTTTCATGCACCGGGCGTATCAGTGGGCGTACGCGCGTCCGGTGCGGAAGGTGTACTACAACCTGATGGTTACCGGCATGTCCGTGATCGTGGCTTTCCTGGTCGGCGGGGTGGGCCTGTTGGGGCTGGCGGCGGAGAAGATGCCGGTGCGCGGCGGCCCACTTGCCTGGGTGGCTTCGGTGGATCTGGAGAATTTCGGTTTCATGATCTGCGGGCTGTTCGCGGCGGCCTGGCTGTCCGCGGCCGCGTATTGGAAGCTGGGCAAAGTCGAGGCCCGCTACTCTCTGCCGGACTGACCGTCCATAACAGCCGCGGCCATTGCCGGGCCTAAACCCCGTGGCTACACTCAAGTTGTACTGCGTTCGCGTTGCCAGTAAGCACGTCTCTTGAGAATGCTTGGAGTCCGCCAATGTTGTTGAGCACCTTTGAAGTTGAACGCCTGATGACCTACACGGCCGCTAAACTCGCGATGGAGCGGAAGGGCCGTGGGCTGAAGCTCAACCTGCCCGAAGCCACCGCGATCATCACCTCCTATTTGCTTGAGGGTGCCAGGAACGGGGACACGGTTGCCGATCTGATGGAATCGGGCCGTGAAGTCCTCAGCCGGGACGAGGTGATGGAAGGCGTCCCGGAGATGCTGGCCCAGGTCCAGGTCGAGGCCACCTTCCCGGACGGGACAAAACTCATCACGGTCACGGGACCGATCCAGTGAGGATCACCGAGAACCCTTTCAGCAACCCGGCCCTGGCCAACCGGGACACCGATGATAATTACAGCCATCCCAGTGACAACCCTGGCTACGACAGCAACGTCATTTATAACCATAAGACGCGTCATCCTTCTTCCGGATCCTCGGGGACGAGCCAGCCGCGGCGTCCGGGAACCAGCGAACGGCAGTCGCCCACCCGGCAAAACAGCCGGAAAGTGGTGGCCTACGAGCCCATCGTCCCGGGCGAAGTCCTGTACGGCGATGAACCGGTGGAGATCAACGCGGGCGCCGAAGTAACGGTCCTGCGGGTCGAGAACACCGCTGACCGGCCCGTCCAGGTCGGGTCCCACTACCATTTCGCCGAGGTGAACTCCGGGCTGGAGTTCGATCGTGATGCGGCGTGGGGCAAGCGGCTGAACGTGCTCTCCGGCGGCTCCATGCGTTTCGAACCGGGCGCCGCGGAAGAAGTGGAACTGATCCCGATCCGGGGGGCCAGGATCGTCCTTGGCCTCCGGGGTCTGTGCAAGGGGAACCTCGATGGGTGAGATCCGGCGTTCGGAGTACGTTGCCTCGTTCGGTCCGACGACGGGGGACCGTATCCGCCTGGCCGATACCAACATCCTTATCGAGGTCGAGGAGGACCGGTGCCGGGGCGGCGATGAGGCGGTGTTCGGCGGCGGCAAATCGATCCGCGAGTCCATGGGCCAGTCATCGGCGACCCGGGCCGAGGGCACCCCGGACCTGGTCATCACCGGGGCGGTGGTCCTGGACCACTGGGGCATCATCAAGGCCGATGTCGGTGTCCGCGACGGCCGGATCGTGGCGCTGGGCAAGGCAGGCAATCCCGACACCATGGACGGGATCCACCCGGACCTGGTCATCGGCCCGTCCACGGAAGTGATGTCCGGCAACGGCCTGATCCTGACCGCCGGGACCGTGGACACGCACGTCCATCTCGTCGGCCCGGACATGCTGGCCATGGCCCTGCAAACGGGCACGACCACGGTGGTCGGCGGCGGCACCGGCCCCACCGAGGGGTCGAAGGCGACCCTGGCGACGCCGGGCTCGTGGTGGATCGAGCGGATGCTCGAGGGCCTGGAGCCCTGGCCGCTGAACGTGCTCTTCCTGGGCCGGGGCAACACGACGTCGCACGAGGCCATGTGGGAGCAACTTCGCGGCGGGGCCGGCGGCTTCAAGGTCCACGAGGACTGGGGTGCCACGCCGGCAGTCATCGACGCCGCCCTGCGGGTCGCCGATGACTCCGGGGTCCAGATCGCCATCCACAGCGACACCCTGAACGAATCCGGTTTCGTCGAGGACCTTCTCACGGCGGTCAACGGGCGCACGTTCCATGCTTTCCATACCGAAGGTGCCGGCGGCGGGCACGCCCCGGACATCATCAGGATCGCCAGCGAATCCTACGTGCTGCCGGCCTCGACCAACCCGACGCGGCCCTTCACCCGCAACACCATTGACGAGCACCTGGACATGGTCATGGTCGCGCACCACCTGAATCCGCAGGTCCCCAATGACCTCGCATTCGCCGAGAGCCGGGTGCGTGAAGGAACGATCGCGGCCGAGGATGTGCTGCAGGACATGGGGGCGCTCTCGATCATGTCCTCGGACGCGCAGGCGATGGGCCGCATCGGCGAAGTCGTGATGCGGACCTGGCAGACTGCGCACCGGATGAAGCGCCTGCGCGGCTCCCTCGCCGGCGATGACCGGGCCGATAACCACCGCGCCCGCCGATACGTCGCGAAATACACGATCTGCCCCGCCGTCGCGCACGGACTCGAACACGAAATCGGGTCCATCGAACCGGGCAAACTGGCAGACATGGTGCTCTGGCAGCCGGCACTGTTCGGCATCCGGCCCACAGCCGTGTTCAAGGGCGGAGTCGCCGCCGTGGCAGCACTGGGAGACCCCAACGCGTCGGTGCCCACGCCACAACCGGTCATGGAACGCCTCGGCTTCAGCGCTTTCTCCCGCGCTGCCGCTTCCACCTCGGTGGCGTTCGTCGCTCCCGCGGCGATCGAAGACGGACTGGCAGACCGGCTCTCGATCAACCGCCCGCTCGTCCCGGTCGGCAACGTCCGCGGCCGCGGCAAGGCAGACATGCCCGAAAACACCGCGATGCCGCACATCGAAGTCGACCCGAATACCTACGGCGTCAAAATCGACGGAGAACTGATCGAGCACGAACCGGCCACCGAACTGCCCATGGCACAGAGATACTTCCTGTTCTAATGCTGGCCCACGCGCGTCTTATCGCGGACAACCCATCCGGCACGACGGGAAGACAGTCCGCGCGCATCCTGCGCATGCGGTCCCAGGCGCCCTTGATTCTGCGACCTACCCGCCAACAACCGCCGGCGGCGCTGCGCCATTGGCGGCTGAACCCGGATCACAGTGCCGGCGTCAGCCTGGTTGCCGGCGCTGCCGGTCCGCTGGGCGGAGACCACTTCCGGCTCGATATTGAGGTCAGGGAGGGTGCGGTCTTGATTGTCCGCGCCGTTGCCGCCACCTTGGTGCTGCCCGGGCCGCATGGTCTGGAATCCAGAAGCGAGATCAATATCAAAGTCGCCTCAGGAGGGACGCTCGTCTGGCTGCCGGGAAGGCAGATCCTGGCGGAGCGCTGCCGCCATGAGGCGCACACCCGTATTGACATGGACGACGGCGCCCGGCTGTTCACACGCGAGGAACTCGTGCTCGGCCGTCACGGCGAGAGCCCGGGAGCGGTCCGCCAACGCCTGCGCGTCTCCTACGACGGCGTTGCCATCTACGACCAGGAACTCGCGGTCGGCGACGGCATGACCGGCTGGGACAGCTCCGCCGTTACAGGTGGCCGCAGGGCGTTGGGATCGTTGCTGATCGTGGATGCGGAAACAGAGGAGCAGACCAACGTCATCCAGTCTCTGCCGGACGGAATCCCGGATACAGCCTTGATGCAGCTGGACGCGAAGACGCTATTGATTTCGAGCCTCGCCGAGGACTCGATCATGCTGACCCGGCAACTCGACGCTGGTCTGGCCCAATATGCACGCCAGCGGCAAGCCGACCACGTACAGGTATGAAACCTGGGCCGGCCTGGCCTACTCACCGTGCTTTCCTGGCTGACCTCGGGGAGGAAACGGGCCGCCACAACTCTGGCCGACCCCAGTGCGGCCAGGAACAGCAGTGCCGCGCCCGTGCCGAGTTGCGCGAGGAACGCTGCTGATTCCGCCTGTTACCAGGAGCAGGACGCACATGGCGGTATTCGAGACCGCGACCAAGGATTCCTGCCAGCCCGGAGGCAATGACGAACGGTCCCAGCCCGCTCAAACCGCCGGTGCCGCGTTCTTCCGCCATGGCGACAATGAACGGCGAGCTCAGGGCGGACACCAGCAGCGCTGCCACCCAGGCGAGGGCAGCGGAAGCAAGAAGGGCTGCGAGCGCGTCCTCGTCCGCTTTGACCATTCTGCCGTAGATCTTCGCTCCTGCATGTCCCTTCCGGGATCAAGCCGTCCGTACCGCCCAGCGGGTAGTTCGCCTCAGGCGTCGTCCGTCTCCGGGCGTGATTCGGACCCGGACCCGGCTTCCGGATCCGAGTCTGTCTCTGGTTCGGGAGGCAAGGCACCGCCTTCGCCCTTCCACCGGTGCAGCTGTTTCTCTGGTACCTCGCCTGTGTCTATTTTTCGGGTCTTGCCCGGGCCACTTTCGGCAGACTTGTCCATGTCCAGACTGTAGGCCGTCATCAGTGGGAGGGCAAGGGCCGTGCTGGCGACAGCCTCTGCGGCAGAACCGTGATCGAGAAAGTCTCGGATGATTGATCTGAGTTAATAGGAGTGGACGAAGCATGCCGGAGCGCCGAAGCGCCGGAATGCTCCGACGGAAGGAGTGCACGCAGTGGATCTGGAGACAACGACAGTCGAGGTCGAACGCGGTGTCCGGGAGGCAGATCAGCGCCGAGTGGCCAACATCCTCTCCGGGCTGGGCCCGGTTGAGGCCGTCCAGCTGCTCGAACGGCTGAATGCCAAACGGCGGGTGACGGTCTTCCTGTTGCTGAGCAAAGAGGCAGCGCCTCTGGTGTTCGAGCGGCTGGATCCGGAGCTGCAGCGCGAACTGATCCTCCGGCTGGAGGCCTCCAAGGCGGCAGCGATCTTCGCCACGCTTCGGCCTGAGGACCGCGCGCGCCTCCTCGACATCACGCCCGCCCGGACCGCTGAGCGATTACTCGCCGGACTCCCGCCCGCCCAGCAGGAAACCACCTCCGCACTGCTGCGCTACTCCAGAGGGACCATAGGACACTGGATGAGTTCGGACCCGCTGTCCCTGCATCCGGAACTGACGGCTGCCCAGGCGCTGGGACTGGTCAGGGCGTCCACAGACAAGGTCGACGCACTCTGTATCCTGCCGGTGGCCGATGCAGCCGGCCGGCTCATCGGCGTGGTGACCCTGCCCGATGTGATCGCCACCGACCCGGAGACCCATATCGCCGACATCATGCGGACGCCCGAGTCTGTACGCGTGGACATCCCGGCTGAGGAAGCGGCCAGGCGTTGCGCGGACTTGAAACTTCTGGCTGTGCCCGTCGTTGACGAGGCAGGTCGACTTGTCGGGAATCTGACGGTTGCCGACGCGTTGCGCATCCTGGAAGACGCGGAGTCGGAAGATACGGCACGTGCTGGCGGCAGCGAGCCGCTGCGCAGGCCCTATCTCGCGACCCCGGTGATGCGCCTGGTGCGATCCAGAGTCGTGTGGCTGCTGATGCTGGCCGTATCGGCGATCCTGACGGTCCAGGTCCTGGAAATCTTCGAGGCAACGCTGGAGCAGATGGTGGTCCTGGCCCTGTTCATACCGCTGCTTACAGGTACGGGCGGAAACACCGGAAACCAGGCCGCCACGACCGTGACCCGTGCTTTGGCGCTCGGCGATGTGCGGATCCGGGACATGGGAAAAGTTCTCCTGCGGGAAGTACGGGTAGGAGCGGCCCTGGGCCTCATGCTCGGTGGACTGGGCTTTGCCCTGGCCTCAATCTTCTACGGCGCAGGGGTGGGGCTTGTCATCGGGCTGACATTGCTGAGCGTGTGCACTATGGCAGCGACAGTCGGCGGGGCTATGCCCCTGATCGGCAAGTCCATCCGCGTCGATCCGGCCGTTTTTTCCAATCCGTTCATTTCCACGTTCTGCGACGCTACCGGCTTGGTGATGTACTTCCTGATCGCCCGGACCGTCCTGAATTTATGACTAACCCCAACGCGACGTTGACAGGTTAGCTGGCTGGCGGCTGTGGAGTAGGGTCGGCCTCGCCGCCGTCCTTCCGGAATGCGCTGATCATTCCATTTGGTTCCATAAAGGCGTATTTCACTTGATCCAGATTTTCAATGCCTTGCAGGCGCAGTTGGGCCTCGATTTCTTCACGGCCCATAAACTCCCTCCTCATGAGGTGCTTGTTCAACTGCCCGTTCTCGATCAGTGGTCTCTTGCTCGGCTTGAGGATCTTTCTGACCGATGGAAACTTATAGGCTACTGCATCGAGAACAACGCTCCAGGCCAAGATCGTCACCACCAGGATCATACCGTCCGTGACGGATGTGGAATCGGGGGCGAACGCGTGGGAGACGGCTTCCGCGAGCAGGACAACGACCAGGAGGTCCGTTAGCGCCAACGCGCCTGACTCCCGTTGCCCCGTCAGCCGGAGGACGAAGGTCAGCCCCAGAAACAGCAAGCTGCCCCGCACAACCAATTCGGCCACGGGAAGGGACGGTTCAAGAATTGAAGCCCAGTCCATTGAAGTACCTCCTGCGAACCCACGATGGCGGCGCATTCCCCTCCTCGATTGGGGGATTGGGGGATCGGGGAGCAGCGCAGCCCTGGCCATCCAGAAGAAGTAAGTATACTTAGAAGATTGAATTTCGGGCCAGTCGCTGATCGCAGTGCAAATTTCCGATGGCACCGATGGGCGAGCGTACAAGCGGTCGAGCTACCACAGCCGGGAGGGGAGTTTATGGCACCATCCGGAGGGGACGAGCGCGGGAGTCGGACCATTGTCCTGGGCCTGATGGCCGATCCCGGCCTGCCGGAGCTCGTGACCACACGATTGGGAGACGTGCTGCCGGGCAAGTTGTCCGAAAATATCGACGCCGCGGTGCGGTGGGAAGTTTCCGTCATCCGTGAGACCCTCCCGCTCGATGCGGACGGTGATATGCAACTGGAGCGGTATTCGGAGGATCTGAAACAGCGCCATCACTGGGACCTTTTGGTCTATGTGACGGACTTGCCCCGCTACGTCGGTAACGAGCCCCTGGTCAGCGACGTCAACGTGGCCCTAGGTGTCTGTCTGATCTCGTTGCCCGCCCTGGGTTGGCCACGGGTCCGGCGCCGCACTTTGCAGGCGGTGCTGCATGCGGTAGCGCATATGACCGAAGCGTCTTCCGCAGAAGAGCCGGCCGACGATGAAAGTGCGGACCGGCTCGCCCCGGTGCATGGCGTTTTCTCCTCTGCCAGAGATGACGGCAAATACTCGTACCTGTCGGGACTGCGCGGACGGCTACGGCTGATGTTGGGAATGATCCGCAGCAACCAACCGGGCCGGCTCCTGCCATCACTGTCCAGCGCCACCGCTGCCGCAATCGGCACCGGCGCCTTCGGCATCTTCTACGCGTCCATCTGGAACATGGCCGATTCTTCCAGCCCCCTCCGCTTGGCAGGAATCAGTGTCCTTGCCGTTGTCTCGATGACAGCATGGCTGATCGGGTACAACGGACTGTGGGACCGGCACCGGCTCCACGGACTGGCCGGCCGCGCAGGCATGGATAACGTCGCTACGGCCATCACCGTGGTGCTCAGCGTTGCAGCGATGTACCTGATTCTGTTCGCGGTGCTGTTCCTGGGGTCCTTGGCGGTGATTTCCGGGGACTACCTGCAGTCACAGCTGAAGCATCCCGTCAGCCCCATCGATTACGCGCGGCTGGCGTGGCTCGCCAGTTCCCTCGGCACCTTTGCCGGCGCGCTGGGGTCCAGTTTCGACAGCGACGAATCCATCCGGGAAGCAACCTACAGCAGACGACAACAAGAACGGCGGAAATTAGCTGATGAAACATCCGGAGGCCGGGAGTGAGGCGGACCCGTCAGATGGATGGAGGGCAAAACCGTAACCCGTCGCCCGCCGGAGGCCAGACATGGGCTTGCCCTTGAACTAAGCCAGAGCGTCCACCATGCTGGCAGTACCGACCGGCGAACATAATGTCTCCTGGCAGAACGAGGAACAGACTTCCTCGGAAAGGCGCGCACCCAATGCTCCGAGTGGCTGTACTGGCAACCGGCGGGACCATCGCGTCGAGCAAGGGTGCCGACGGCGCATCGGTAGCAAGCCGGGGCGTGCAGGACCTCGTGTCGGGGCTCGGGGCTGGGGACGTAGCGGTGGAAGCGCGGGATGTGCTCCAGCTCGGATCCTACTTGTTGGCGCACCGCCATCTGCGCCTCATCGCCGAAGCCGTCGCCGAGGAGCTGGCCCGACCTGAGGTTGACGGGATCGTAGTCACCCACGGTACGGACACCATGGAAGAAACTGCCTATCTGCTGGACCTGGTGCATGACAGTCCCAAGCCCGTGGTGTTCACCGGTGCCCAGCGTCCGGCGGACGCCGTTGATACTGACGGTCCGGCAAATCTTCGCGAAGCAGTTGCCGTTGCGGCGGCTTCCGAGGCCCGCGGACACGGCGTGCTGATCTCCTTCGCCGGACAGATTTTTGCCGCACGGGGCACCCGCAAGGCGCATACCGTGGCCCCGGCTCCGTTCCAAACTGCCGACGGCGGTCCGATCGGCCGCACCGACGGGACATGCGTCCGGTTGGCGATGCAACCGCTTCGGGCACCCGCGTTGGCCCGGCCGACGCCGGCCTTTGATAGCACGCGGGTGGACGTGGTCAGCGCTTACCCCGGAGCCGATGCCGCGCTCGCGGCCGCCGCGGTCGAAGCCGGTGCCGCCGCCGTCGTTATTGCGGGCACCGGAGTGGGTAACGGCAATCACGCGCTGTGTGCCTGGGCGGAAGAAGCGGTGCGGTCCGGCGTCGTTGTTGGGCTTTCCACCCGTGTGGCGGAAGGTCCGGTGGTTCCGTACTACGGCAATGGCGGTGGCGCCGATCTTGTACGCGTCGGGGCCGTTCCACTGGGCTCGCTGCCGCTGTTCCAGGCGCGCATCCTGCTGGCGTTGCTGATCTCCGGCGGGCGGCGGCCCGAAGCACAACTGCTGGAGCCGTACCTCTGAGGAAGGAAAGACATGGCAAAGGAAATCTTCGTCGCTTTTGGCATTGATGTTGATGCGGTGGGCGGTTGGCTCGGTTCCTACGGGGGAGAGGACTCGCCTGGTGACATTTCGCGCGGTGTTTTCGCCGGTGAAGTAGGCGTTCCGCGGCTGAACGCGCTGCTGGCCAAGTACGAGCTCCCGGCCACTTGGTTCTGGCCCGGCCACTCCATCGAGACCTTTCCCCAACAGTTCGACGAAGTTGTTGCGGCCGGACACGAGATCGGCGTCCACGGCTACAGTCACGAGAACCCGATCGCGATGAGCAGGGAACAAGAGAACGAGATCCTGGACTACTGCATCGACCTGATCGAGCGGAAGTCCGGCAAGCGTCCGACGGGCTATGTGGCGCCGTGGTGGGAATTTTCCAAGATCACCAACGAACTGCTGCTGGAGCGCGGCATCGCGTATGACCATTCACTGATGCACCGCGATTTCGAGCCGTACTACGTGCGCGTGGGCGACAGCTGGACGAAGATCGACTACGACCAGCCGGCCAAGACCTGGATGAAGCCGCTGGTCCGGGGCGAGGAAACCGATTTGGTGGAAATTCCGGCCAACTGGTACCTGGATGACCTGCCGCCGATGATGTTCGTCAAATCCAGCCCCAACAGCCATGGATTCGTCAATCCGCGCCAGCTGGAGGAAATGTGGCGCGACCAGTTCGACTGGGTCTACCGGGAATGCGACTACGCCGCTTTCACCATGACCATCCACCCGGATGTTTCGGGCCGGCCGCAGGTGCTGCTCATGCTGGAGCGGCTGATCGAACACATCAGTGGCCACGACGGTGTCAGGTGGGCGGACTTCCACACCATTGCAGAGGATTTCAAGGCGCGCAGCCCACGGTTGAAGTAACGGGCGAGGTTGCGACCGGAGGCGAAGTAGCGGCCGGCAGCGAAGTCACGCGGTTCCCCCGGCCGTTGCCGGATCAACCCGCTGGCCGAAGGCATGGACCAGCCACGCACCAAGCTGATCCCGCCATACCAGGGTGACAACGGTGGCGCCGTCTGCCGGACGGCCGCTGCCTGGCGTGGTTCCTGCTGCCGCCGTCGGGAAGATCCAGACGTAAGCCACTTCGGGGTTTCCCTCCGCAGGCTCGGCCACCGCGGCAACGTCCCAATCCGGAACCTGCTGCAGTTCCCGCGCCGCGGCGCCGAAATCTCCCCAGTGCTCACGGGAGCCGGGTGTCACCAGGCTTTCGAGGGTGTTCCGGAAATGTCCGGGATCCATCAGCGCCTCGCAAAACAGCCGTGCGACTTCCGCTGCATCCTGCAGGTCACCCGCCGGTTCCGCCGGTCCGGTTCCACCCTCGGTGCGCGTCCGATTCATCCAACGGCTCTGCGGCGGCTGATCTTTGTTCATGCTTTCAGCGTAGGACCCGGCCCCGACCAGATAGCGTTCATTTTGCACCGCATTGCCCACCTCGCCGAAATCCGTGGCTTACTGAGGCAATAGCGGACGCTCGTTTTACCTCGCCCGGCGGTAAAACGGAGGCACTAGCTCACCAGCTGGGGACGCCCGTCTAGGCAACCGGATGGCGGGCCGACTGGTTCACGACGGGATGACGGCCGTGCCGGACCGGTGGATGCGGGCGGTGCGGCAGCAGGTGCAAGTACTCGGGATGCTCGTAGATAATCTTCTTTACCAGCGGATCCATCGGACGCACCATCAGTTGCCGGCGGTGGACGAAGTCAAGGGCGCTGATAATCAGGAAGGTGTCCAGCTGCTGGTTTCTGAAGCCGCGGTCGATGGTGGTTTTGAGGAACCAGATTTCTGCACCCTTGATGCGGTAGGTCAGGGTCCCGGCGACGGTTCCGTCCGAGAAAATGATGAACTGGGAATGCGTGGGGTCATCGCGAACGGCAGGCATCAGAGTCTCCTCTTGCTTCCGATGGTGCGCAAGGCGCGCGCCAGTTACTGCATGAGACGCAGAGACCCCGTTGAAGGTTCAGTTTCGGAGGAAATTATTTACGACGGCGGCTGCTTCCCTTCGGGCCCGAAGATGAACTCCTCGGCATGGGCCACGGCCTTCTTGAAGGAATCATTGCGGAGGGCCAGCTGCGCGGCGTCGTCCTGGGTTTCAGCTTCGATGAACTGCGTGAATCCGGGCCGCAGGACCCAGATGCCGCCGGCGGGCGGCAGATAGAAAACAGCGAAGGACCGGTGCTTCCGGTCATCCTCCCAAATAGGGACGACGGCGACGGCAGCGCCGGTGTCCACGTTGATCCATTGGGCGCGGGGACGCGGCTGGTCCTCGTCGAAGACACTTGGATTCAGGAACGGGGCTGTGCCCTCGCCCCAGCGTTCCTCGAAGCGCTCATGGAAGATGGGAAACAGGGTTGAATCGTAGCGCCGCCAGTTCGACACTTTGCGGTCCTTTCTCGTGATATTCGGGTCAGGCTAGCCCAGGAACCATCGCCGGACCAGCAGATCAAACACGTCCCGCGGAGGGCGCAGGGGCGAGACCGGAGGAAACAGCCAGACCGTATCTTCGGGCAGCGCCGTCCAGCCCAAAACCACCGGATCCTGATCCTGCACAGTTACCCCCACGTGGCGTCCGCGGGATTTCGGCGGCGTATCCGGAACAGCGGATGCGCGGTGCCGTCCGCGGTTGTCATAGGCGTCCCGGCGCCGGGGATCGCCCAGTACGGCGTAAGCATCCAGGATGCGGGCCATAGTTCGTGCCGCAGCCCGCGCTGTTTCCGGATCTGCCGAGAGCTGGAGGTCGGGATGATGCCGGCGCAACAGCAGACGATAGGCGCGGCGGATCTGTTCCTGGTCTGCGTCGCGGTCCACCTCAAGGACCGCGTAGAGATCCTGCTCTTCCATCTCGGGTTCTCCTCGACAGTCTTCCGTCCGCACGGGGCACGGTTACGGATGCACCGAAAGTGATCAAGGCAGGGGCGGTTGCCCTGCAGCCAGACAGGGCAACCGCGCAATCCCGGCGGATATCAGCCTCCTTGTGCGTCCTTCCGTTCTCCTTGGGGTTAGGCGTTGATCTGCTGCCGGGCGTCGCTGCTGTTGATCTCGATCTTGCGCGGCTTGGCCTGCTCACGGATCGGGATCCGCAGAGCCAGCACCCCGGCGTCGTAATTTGCTGTGACCTTGTCCGTGTCCAGGGTGTCGCCGAGGACGAGCTGCCGGCTGAAGGTGCCGCTGGGGCGTTCGGCGGCCACGACTTCCTTCTCGTCATCCAGCCGGGATTTGCGCTCGGCGGCAACGGTGAGGACGTTGCGCTCGACATCCAGATCAATCGTTGCGGGATCCACACCGGGCAGATCAAGTTCCACGACGAACTCGTCGCCTTCGCGCCAAGCGTCCATGGGCATGGCGGCGGGACGGGCCTGGGATCCGAAGACCTGTTGGGTCAGCCGGTCGAGCTCCCGGAACGGATCAGTTCGCATCAACATGGTTGCCTCCTTCAGTCCTTCTCTTGTTAGACCGGCAGATTATCTGTGTCTGCCGACATAGATATTATGACGCTGCGCTACAATATTTTGCAAGAAGTGCGGAGGAAGAAATTGGGCAACGACGACGAGCGGCGGTTGCGGGCGGAGCAAGGCGTCTACGGCATCTCGGTGGCCGCTGACCTGGTCGGCGTGGGCCAGCAGACCTTGCGGCTGTACGAGCGCAAGGGCCTGGTGGAACCCGAGCGCACCGAGGGCGGCACGCGCCGCTACAGCGAAAACGATGTCGAGCGGCTGCGCCGGATCGGCGAACTAGTGGACGACGGACTGAACCTGGCCGGCGTCGACAAAGTGCTGCGGCTCGAGGAGGTCAACGCCGCGCTGCAACGGGAACTGGACGCGGCCAAGGAGCGGGACCGGCGGCAGAAGCGGTCTGCGAAGCAGGGCTAAGCGGTCCACGAGGCGGGTCCTGGCGCCTGCTATGCCGTCTGGCTGTCAGCGGACGCTATCGGCAGCGATGGTCGTGACCGGTTCTGGGAAATCAACCGCGACATCCACCTTGTGCCCGAGCGACTCCAGATACACCAGGTGGCTGGCGGTTTCCGCCAAGGCGAGCCGCAGCGAGAACCCGTTCAGGGAGGCCCAGCCGCGGGACCAGGTCAGCTCGCGCGCGACCTCCCAGACCGAGGCGGGAGCCTGCTCACGCAGGACCAGCAGCACTTCATCCGAACGGGCCTGGTTGTGGCGTGCCAGTTGGGCCACCCGGCGTGACAGGCCGGTGAAGCGGTACTCGTGCGCCGGGCAGACTTCGACGTCGTCGCCCAAATCAATGGCGGCGAGCGAGTCGAAGTAATCGGCCAAAGGGTTTGAGAGGCCCTCGTGTTCGAGTGAGATGTGCGGGGAAATCCGCGGCAGGACGTGGTCGCCGCTGAAGACCAACCCGTTGTCCTCATCGACCAGGCAGAGGTGGCCAGGGGTATGCCCCGGAGTGGAGACGGCACGGACGTTCAGTCCGGCGACGGGAAGCATTTCGCCGGAGGCCAGCGGGAGATCAGGCGCCAGCAGCCGCGGGCGGTCGGCGCGGCGAGAAAAGGTCAGCTCTTCCAACCTGTCCTGCGGCACACCCCAGTGGCCGAGCCGGAACATGTCCGCCTCCCGTACATCGTCCACATCGCGGGAGGGATCCGGAATCCACTCGTCTCCGCCCATGGCCAGCCAGGCGCCTGAAGCGTCTTTCAGCCGGGCCGTCATGCCGTGGTGGTCCGGGTGGTAGTGGGTGACCACAATACCGGTCAGGTCCCCGGGTGTTAGGCCGGCTTGCTCCAGCCCGTCCACCAGATGCCGCCAGCCGTCGTCGCTGTCCCAGCCCGGATCAATCAACACAGACGCTCCGGTGCCGAGCAGCAGGTAGCTGATCGTGTAGCGCAGCGGATTGCCCGGGAACGGCACCGGAATGGACCAGACGTTGGAACGCAGCTGTTCCACCGGCGGGAATTCCTTGGCGTGCCACGCCCGGTACTGCTCGTGGCCAGTGACGGTGATGACGGGTTCTTCTGGCATCCGACCAGTCTAGGTCAGCGCAACACAATCGCCGTGGCCGTTGCGGGCGAGGCCCCCGTTTCCACGAAGCCGGAAACGTTCGCGTCCGGATGCTTGATGATGTCGGTGATAGAGCCCAGATGCCGGGACAGATCCACCTTGTCCTCCGGTGCGGCCAGCAGCAACTGGAAGCCGAATTCCTGCAGCGCGTTGATGCCGGCACCGGCATATTCCGAGTTCGCCTGGATGAAGGCCTCATCGATCATCACCGTGCCGTAGGTGCTGTAACCCTGGCTGGCAATGCCGAGCTGGTACGCCAGCGCGGCGCCCATAATGAACGAGGTGAAGCGCTGGCCTTCGCCGCCGGAGAGCGTGCCGGGTTCCAGCCCGGTTTCGATCTCCCCGTTGGGCCGGTGCTCGTTGCAGCTGATGGTGACATGCTGGCGCACATCCAGCACCGTGTCCCGCCAGTGCTGTTTCGCCGGATCGTTCAGCGCGTCCACTAAGCGCTCCAGCGCCTTGTAGCTGGCGGCCATCTGTTCCGGAGTCTGCTTGATGTACGCGTTGCCCAGCGCGTTTTTCAGATCCGTGCGGAAGGTACGGGCTTCCTCCGGAACGCTGGTCCGGACCTCGAGCTTGAGGTGGCTGCCGTTGTCGAAGGGGACGTCGTCCAGAATCTGGTTCAGCGGCAGGATCCGCTCCTCGATGGCACGGCGCTCCTCCTCCAGCATCTGCAGCAGGTCCGAAAAGCGCTCGTAGGAGCGGTTGTTGAAGTACTCGCGGAATTCCTCTTCGCGCTGCGGCAGTCCTTCGGAAATGATGTCGTGGTACAGCTGCTCGTACTGCGCGGCGCTTTCGACCCCGGTGCCAAAGGAAGCGCTCAGATGCTCGCCCCAGTCGCGGGCAAAGAATTTGAAGGTATCCGTCAGCGCCGTCTCCGTCTTGTGGAGCTCATCGCTGAGGGTGGCAGCGGCGTCCTTGAGCTCCAGGGCCAGCCGGTGGAAGGCGGTTTCCAGTTCCTCCAGCCCGGTGGGATCGCCCAGCGGTTCAAGGTAGCGGCCGATGGCCTCGGCAGCCCACTCCGCCGGCGGGTTTTCTTCGGCCCGGCGGGCGGTGTTGTGCCAGGCGGATTCGGCATTGCGGAACTGCTTGTCCAGCTCCTGGAGGTCGTGGCGCAGCACCGCGAGCCGGCCGACGCTGGCCTCCAGCTCGGACTTGGCGGCCTTGAGCTCGGCGTGGATTTCCGCGAGGGTGGCGCTGCTGTCCACCGCTTCGCGCAGCCGGTCCTGCAGGTTCTCCAGCACTTCGCGCTGGGCGCTGCTGTCGACGTCGGACCATGGACGGGTATCGGCGGCCACCCGATGCAGCGCGTCCAGCCTTCCGGCGAGCACGTCCTTGGCCTTGCTCCGCTGGTCCGCCAGCTCGGCGGCGTCCGCGTGTTCCTGCAGAATGCGCTCGGCCTGGGCTTCGAGCAGGGCGATCTTGTCCGTGTTGTTGAAGCCAAGCAGGTAGTCGCCCGGATTAACCTTCCGGGTGTCCCGTTCAAAGGTGTTCTTGTTCAGTTTGAGGGTGCCCGCGAGGCTGATCGCCTTGTCCTCGTGATGCAGCTCGGCGTCCGAGTCCACGCAGGTGAAGGCATAATCGCTGGTGATTTTCTGCTTCAGCCAGTCGCCGGCCTCCGAGTTCTTGAACTCGAGCTTGCCGGCCAAATCACGGTCTCCGGCGGTTCCCGGGCGCGGGGGAGTGGCGATATTGATCCAGCGCAGCTTTCCATGGCTGTCCAACGCATCGATCGCCTTGGTCACCGTCCGGATATCCTCGCCGCGGATCAGCAGCGTGGTGGCCAGCGACCGCAGGGCCTTTTCGGCGGCAGGCCGCCACCGCAGGTGCTCCGGCGCGATGTCCACCAGCTCGCCGGCGAAGGGCATGTCCTCAGGTGCAATGCCGGTCTCGGCGCTGATCTGCCGCCGGGCGGCTGCGCTGGCGCCGTCGATGTTGTTGCCGCGCCGGGCGTAGGAGCCGATCTCGGCGCGGAGCTTTTTCTCCCGGTCCTTGGCGTTGATGCTCGCGGCAACGGCCTCATATTCGAGGGTCTTGGCGGCTGCGGCCTCGGCGGTGAGCTCTTCGACGGCGGCCGCGGCCTGCTGGCGGGCAGACGCCAATCCGTCGGCCGACCACTCAAGCTGCAGCCCGGCGTCGTCAATGTCTTGCTGCACCTGGGTGCGGACGCGCTCGCGCTGCGCCAGTTCCACCGAGGCGGCGCGGATGTCACGCTCCAGCGCTTCAATCGCGCGGCCGCCGTGGCTGGCATGCTGTTCATCCAGCCGCTGGACCTGCGACTCCAGGGTCTCCTTCGCCGCGGCTTTCTCCCGGATCCTCTGGGTCTTGGCCTCGCGCTGGGCGGCGAGCCTGGCCGTTTCGATTTCGAGGAGCCCGGCCGCCAGTTGCTGGCGGACCCGGGGCAGTTGGACCTCGGCCAGTTCCCGGTTCCGTTCCAACTGTTCGCGCAGTTCCCGGTAGCGCAGGTGCTGTGCCGGTACCTTTGCGAGGGCATCGCGCTGGCCGGTGGCCTCTTCCAACTGGCGGTAAATCCCGCGCAGGTGGCTGAAGTCCTCGATGGCTCCTGCGGCCGCCTTGAGCGTGGACGGAATGTCCAGCACCTCGTAGCGGAAGAACTTATTCACACCCTTGTCCAGACCCTTGCCGTTCTGCAGGGTCCGCAGCAGACTGAAGGCCTTGTCATTATCGATTCCCAGCCTGCGGCGGAAGCGCTCGGCGAAGACTTTGTGCACGTCGAACGCCTCGCAACCGGGCAGCGCGGCGTGAAGGGAGGTGGGGGAGAAGCGCCGTCCGCCGTGGTTTTCCAGCGCCTCGGTGTCCAGCGGCTTGTTGTGGATGACGTAGTGCTTGCCCACCTGGCCTTCCAGCCCGTTGGCCGGCAGATCGCAGAGGGCGGAGATGGTGACCTGGCGGCCGAGGCCGTCATCGAAGACCAGTGCGACGGCGGACCAGGTGGCGCTGGGCCGCTGGTAGGTGGTGCCCGCAGCGGTTTTGGCCTTCCGCCCGCGCATGTAGCTAAGGGTGGTGCGGCGGTCCTTGCGGTTGCTGGCCTCGTTGGCGGACTCGTTCAGCCGGGGTGCGGCATAGAAGATGTGCTGGATGCCGTCGAAGAGCGTGGACTTGCCCACGCCGGGATGGCCGGTGAGCAGCGTGCCGGCGCGGTCCACGTACATAGTGTGGCGACCGTGGAACGTGCCCCAGTTGATCACCTGGATCTTGCTCAACCGGTACTGGCCGGGGTTGATCTCCTCGCCGAGCGGGAGCGTTTGGGCAATGCTCACAGTTCCTCCTCGTCTGCGGTGGTGTTGTCAGGGACGGTGCTGCCGGAAGCGTGGCCTTCGGCCTCCGGGGCGGTCAGCTCAGGATCCAGCATCTCCGGATCGAGTGATTCAGCCTCCAACAGGTCGGGGTCCAGCAGTTCCTGCGCGTCGCTGCGGGCCAGCGCCTCGATGTAGGCCGGGATCTGGTCGATGCTGTCGAACGGCAGCGCCATGGCCAGCGCATTGCTGACCCGGTACACGCCGGCCAGCTCGGTAGGCAGCAGCAGCTTCAGCGCCAGCAGGCGGGAGATGGAGGCATCGGTCAGCTCTTCCAGCCGCTTGTCGTCCACCGTGCCGGGCTGCCGGTGTTCTTCGAGGATTTCCCGGGCGGCGGCGCGCGAAATGGTGGCGTCGGTGCCGGAGCCGGCGTGCCGGTCCAGCAGCAGCCGCAGGCGCAGGGCCAGCAGCGTCTCCTCGCGCCGCAGCGGCTTCCGCGGCTGGATGGCGGTGGTGTGCGGGGCGTCTACTTCGGCCGGGGTGAGCATGGCGATCTTCCGGTCCGGATCCACGCTGAGCACCAGGAAGATCTCGCACAGGTAGTTGGCGATGACCTGCCGGTTGTCCAGCACGGTGGTCCACAGCCGGGGGTCGGCAACGCCATCGATGTACGGTCCGCGTAGCAGCCGCACGATCGTCTGGCGCAGCTGCAGCGGGAAGGTACCGGTGTCGCCGTCGAACAGTTGCCGCTCCGCGCGGTACCCGCTCGCCGCGATGTCAGCTTCCGTCTCGGTCATTTGCTGTCATCCTTTGAGTCTGTTGAATCTTTGGTGAACGTGACGAGCGGGAGGTATGCGGTGCGCTCGACGCCGTCGATCTGCTTGTAGGTAAGGACCTCGAACCGGTCGCCGGTGATGTTCTGGTCCGTGTTGCGGGCGGCGAGCACCAGGCCGCGGACTGAGTTGATGTGGCGGTGCTCGGGCGGCAGCAGCGCGAACGCCGTGCCCAGCGTTGCCCTGCCGTCCTTCGCCGCTGCGGTGGCGGAGCTGATCGCCTGGCGGATGGCACCGGCGTCGGCTTTTGGCGTGTTGGGGGTGCGGTGGATGTCCGCATCGCTGAGCGCAGGCGGCTCCGCAAGCCGGGGCGGCGGGACATGGTCCTCGGGGTTGAAGATCCCGATGCCGGCCAGTGTTTCGAACTCCGGGAGGTACAGGTTGACGGGAACCGCCGGCGTGCGGGTCTTCAGGTCCGGCGAGTGGGCCACGGCAAGCTCGGCCGAGCGGATGGCCTTGCGCAGCAGCATCGACTCGCGGAACTCGTCGCTCTGGACATAGGTGTGCAGGCTCTCGGAGAGACGGCCGTAGATGGCATGGACTTCGGAGGCCTGGCGGCGCAGCTCCCGCACCATGTTGGCCAGGGTGTTGCGCTCGTCGGAGCTCAGATCGGAGACGAAATCGCGCTCAAGCACCTCTCGGACAGCCTGGCGGAAGCGGGCCTGCTGCTGCGGGTTGTTCAGGAACTCCGTGAAGCCGCGGAAGGTCTCGCCCTCGGCGGTGCTGCGCAACTGGCGGTCGCCTTCGAGGACCTGGCCCACGGCCACGCCCTTGGCCACGCTGGACTCCATGATTTCCTGCCGGATGTTGTGCAGCATGGCCTCCACGCCGTCGCGCATCCGCTTGAAGTCCGCTGGCAGACTGGAAGCCAGGTCGAGGATGCTGCGGGCCGCGGCAACGGAGGTTTCGTGTGGGAGGACCGCGGGTTCCTGGCCGGTCTCCAACGCCTGGATCTGCGCCTGCCGCTCGGCGATTTCTGCCTCAAGCTGCCGGATTCTCGCCGCCGGATCCGGGTCGGACTCGTGGGCGAGCGATTCAATGCTGTTCAGCAGGGCGCTCAACCGGGAGCTGTTGAGATTGGTCCGCTCCTGGGTGAAACCCTCGATGAAGTTCAGCACTCGCTGGGTTTGTGCGGTGGGCTCGTAGACAAACTGTCCGTCCACCATCGGCCGGGCGAGGAACTGGTTGCGCACCCAGGAATCGGCATAGTTGTCTGCCTGCCACTGCTCATTGAGATTCAGGTTCTCGTGCCGGAGTTCCTTCAGGAAGGCAGCCAGTGCCGCGTGGAATTCCTCGAGCCCAATCCGCGGCCGGTTCGGGGTGAACTCGGCCCGGAAGAAGGCGATGGTCCACGGTGCCGCGGAGAGCAGCTTCCAGGCAGGGCTGAGCCTGAAGTCCTTCTGGGTGTGCCAGTTGGAGACAGCTTGTTCAGTGGAGCGCATCAAGAACTTTCTGCCAGTGCCTGGCTGCGGAGGGGACCCATTGATCTTAAGGGATGCAGCTCCGGGTGGCAGAATCACGAGGTGCTCTCGAGGAAGGCGCCGAAACGGTTGTCATCTGCGGGCAGCCGGATCTATGGTCAGACTGACGCAGTGCACATGGTCTTCGGAAGGTTCTCCATGGCCAACTTGATCTATTCGGCGATCGCCTCACTGGACGGGTACATCGCAGACGAGCAGGGCCGCTTCGACTGGAGCATGCCGGATGAAGAAGTCCACGCCTTTATCAACGATCTTCAGCGGCAGATAGGTACCTACCTCTTCGGCCGGCGGATGTATGAAGTCATGACCGCTTGGGAGGGTCTGTCCAACGACGCCGGACTGCCGGCTGTCGAGCATGACTTCGCCAAAATGTGGGATACGACGGACAAAGTCGTCTACTCCAGAACCTTGGAGACTGCCTCCAGCGCAAGGACCCGGATCGAGCGCAACTTTGCCCCGGACGAAGTCCGCCGGATGAAGGGCGAGGCGGACCGCGACCTAGCGGTGGGCGGATCCGAGCTCGTGGCCGAGGCGCTCAGGGCCGGGCTGGTGGATGAGTGCCACCTTTTCCTATCGCCTATTGCGCTGGGAGGCGGCAAACGCTTCCTGGCCGACGGAATCCGGATCGAACTTGAACTGTTGGATGAACGCCGTTTCGGAAACGGCGTTGTTTATCTCCGCTACGGCGTGGGAAAGAGTGATCGCTGATGTCCGGAATAGTTGCCGCCCATGGCCCCTTCGACCCCGAAACCGGAAAGCGGATGCTGGACCGGTTATCGCACCGTGGACCTGACGGGGTGGGGTTCCGCCAATGCGGACCTTCCTGGCTGGGGAACCGGTATCTCGCCATCGTCGATCCTGCACACGGCGGCCAGCCCCTGTCCGGCAGTACCGAGGACATCTGGCTGGTGGGTGACGGCGAGATTTACAACCACCAGCGGATCCGTGCCAGGCTGGGCGCGGACCGCTTCCACACTGGCTCGGATCTGGAAGCGGCGGTACAGCTCTACGAAGAAATCGGGGTTGCCGCATTCGAAAAACTCTGGGGTACGTTCGCCTTGGTCATTGCGTCGGAGGACGGGCGGTTTGTAGCGGCCCGTGACCCGCTCGGGCTGGCACCCCTGTACTGGGCCCGCCAAGGCCAGACAGTGCTGTTCGCCTCGGAGATGAAAGCCTTCGACGAGCAGTGGCGCCCCTCGGTGGAGCCTTTTCCGCCGGGGCACGCCTGGACGCCGGAAGCCGGTCTCATTCCAGGTCCGGTTTTTCCTTCTGGCGCGCCGGTGCTGCTTAAGAGCCGCACCCCGGAGGAAGACCCGCCCACCTGGGTCTTTGACGCACTGCGCGAGACCTTGGTCCGCGCCGTCGAAAGGAGCATGCAGGTCGACGTTCCTGTCGGCGTCCTGCTTTCGGGCGGGGTGGATTCGAGCATCGTGACGGCCATTGCGTCGCGTATCGCCGGCAAAAAGGGCAAGACCTTGAAAACGTTCGCCGTGGGAATGGCCGGTAGTGCGGATCTTGCTGCGGCGCGTGTAGTGGCCGAGCACTGCGGGACCGAGCATCATGAGCACGTCTACACGGCCGAAGATGCCATCGATCTGGTCCCGCAGGTGATTGCCGAGCTGGAATCCTTCGACCCGACTCTGGTGCACAGCGCCGTGCCTAACCACCTGGTATCCCGACTCGCGCAGGACCACATCAAGATTGTGCTGGTCGGCGAGGGGGCGGACGAGCTGTTCGCCGGCTACTCGCACTATGGCGAACACAGTAGCGGCGAAGCCCTGCATCAGGACCTGCTCGACACCATCGAAGGCCTGCATATCGGTGGGCTGCAGCGGGTGGACCGCGTCGCCGGTGCGCATGGACTGGAACCGCGGTTGCCGTTCCTGGATCTGGACATGGTGGAACTTGCCCTGGCACTTCCGCCGGCGTGGAAACTTACGAGCTTGGAGCGCCCGGCGAAATGGCTGCTGCGCCGTGCCTTCGATGGTTGGATACCGGATGAGGTGCTGTGGCGGCCCAAGGAGCAATTCGGCCAGGGCACAGGCATGAACGATGTGCTCCGCGGTCACTTTGGCGCCACAATCTCAGACGAGGAACTCGCCCGCGAATCCGGTGTGCTGGATCCGCCCCTTCGTACCGGGGAGGAATTGGCGTACTACCGCATGTTCACCGCGGCACTGCCGGGAGTCAACGCACAGAAGACAGTGGGCAGGTTCGTCGAAGCCTGAACCTGCCCACTGCACTCAGCCCAGCAGGCCTTCGCTTTTGAGCCACTCTTCGGCGACGTCGCGCGGCTGTTCGCCGTCGTTGTCCACGCGGCCGTTGAGCTCGGTGACAACCTCATTGGTCAGTTCGGCGCTGATCGGAGCCATAATGTCAGCGATGGCCGGGAACTTGTCCAACGTTTCCTGCCGCAGGGTCAGGGCGCCCTGGTACTCGACGAAGAATTCCTTGTCGTCTTCGAGCACGGTCAGGTCATTGGACACGACGCGGGCGTCGGTGGAGAACACTTCACCGAACGGGCAGGACTCGCCGATCTGCGTGTAGATCAGGTTCAGATCGAGCTCAACAACTTCGCTGAACTCGAACCCATAGGCCTTTTCAAGCCCCGGCAGGCCGTCGTCGCGGTTGATGAACTCGCTGGCCGCACAGACGGCTCCCTGCTCGGGATTTTCCTGAATGAATGCTGCCGCTTCTGTCATGTTCGTCAGGCCGTTTTCTTCGGCAAAGGCAGACTTCACCGCAATCCGGTAGGTGTCGTCGAACGGTGCGGGTTCCAGCCACACAATGCCGTTTTGAGCATCCTCTTCGGCTACCGCGGCGTAGAGGTCCTCCGGCGCGTCCTCGGTGGTGTGGCCCAAGATGTTGACCCAGCCGGTCCCGGTGTAGTCCCAGTACATGTCAACTTCGCCCGACTCGAGTGCCTCGCGGACGGTGGCGCTGCCGGAGATACCGGTGCGGTCCTCAACCGTGGCACCTGCGTTCTCCAGGGCGACGGCGGTGATCTGGGCCAGCAGGATGGACTCCGTGAATTCCTTCGAGCCGACGGCCAGCTCGGCGCCGGCCAGCTCGCCGGTGCCGTTCCCTCCGCCGTCGTCTCCGCCACCACAGCCGGTCAGCAGCAGCATGCCTGCCCCCAGGGCAGCAGCCACTTTGATCCTGGCGCTCATTGCTTTCATGATTCCTCTTCTCCTCGTTCTGATCGTGCTTTCACAGGCCTTTGGGCCGCAGGAAGTCTTCGGCAATACCAGCGAGGTAATCGATCAGCAGGGCCAGCACGGCTGTGAGCGCGGCACCGACAATCTGCACTAGGACCCGGTTGGTGGAAAGCCCGGCAACGATGATGTCCCCGAGCCCGCCTGCGTTGATGTAGGTGGTCAGCGTCGCGGTGCCGACATTGATGACCAGGGCGGTCCGGACGCCGGCGAGGATGATCGGGACGGACAGCGGTAGCTCCAGACGGGTCAGCACGCCGAACTTCGAGATTCCCATGCCACGCCCGGCTTCGAGGACGGATTCGTCCACCTGCTCCAGCCCCACCATGGTGTTCAGCAGCACGGGGATTATGGCGTACAGGACCAGGCCCACCACCGCTGCCTGGAAGCCCAGGAAGAGGAAAGCCACGGCGAGCAGCACCAGGACCGCGATGGTCGGTACGGCCTGGCCGATGGTGAGCACGGTCAGCAGATAGGGCCGGATGCGGCGGGTGAATGGCCGGGTCAGCAGCACTCCCAGCGGAATGGCGATGATCAGGGTGAGCAGGGTAGACACCGCCGTGAGCTGGACATGCTCCCACGTGGCCTTGGTCAGAGACGCGGCGTTGAGGGAGCGGGCTTCGATGCTGTCCAGCTCCTGGGAACTGACATACAGATACAAGGCCAAGCACACCAATGCCAGCAGGGCCGGCATCAACAGGTAGCCGGCCAGCGTCCGGCGGTGGTGCGGCGGCTCGGCGGCCGCGACAATGCCGGTACGGACACCGGCGCCGGTATCGCTCATGGCTGCCCCCCGGTGCTCCCTGCCTCAGCGCCTTCGGCCAGTCCGGCTCGTGCTCTGGCGACGGCGCTGCTGCGCATGCCCCGGATGGCTTCATTGATCTGCTCGATGTCCACTACGCCTTGGTAAATCCCCTTGGCATCCACCACGATGGTCACGCTGTAGCGGGCGGTGATCAGTTCGTTCAACGCGTCGCTGAGGGTGGCACGGGGCTCGACCATGGCACCGGCGGGCAGCCCGATCTCATCGAGCGGACGGCCGGCGCCACGGTGAAGGTCATCAGCACCTACCCAACGTCGCGGCCGCCCCGACTCATCGAGTACCAGCAGGGCGCTTCGGTCGGATCGGCGGAGCATTTCCAGCGCCTGGTCGTGGTCCGTGCCCAGTTGGACGGTGGGCCATTGAGTCAGTTCGATGTCGGACACATGGCTAAGATTCAGCCGCTTGAGCGAGGCGCCGTTGCCGATGAAATCGGAGACGAAGTCGTTGGCTGGCGCGGTAAGGATCTGTTCGGGGGTGTCGTACTGGGCGATTTTTGATGCGTCTTGCAGGATGGCGATCCGGTCTCCCATCTTGATTGCTTCGTCGATGTCATGGGTGACGAAGACGATGGTCTTGCGTACTTCGGACTGCAGACGCAGGAACTCGTTTTGCAGCCTGTCCCGGGTGATTGGGTCGATGGCGCCGAAGGGTTCGTCCATGAGCATGACGTCCGGGTCTGCGCCGAGCGCCCGTGCCACACCGACCCGCTGCTTCTGTCCGCCCGAGAGCTGTTTGGGATAGCGGTTGCGGTAGGACTCGGGCGCGAGGTTCACCATCTCCAGCAGTTCATCCACCCGCGCAGTGACGCGCTTGCTGTCCCAGCCCAGCAGCTTCGGAACGGTAGCGATGTTCTCGCCGATGGTCAGGTGCGGGAAGAGACCCACCTGCTGGATGACGTAGCCGATACGACGGCGGAGTGCGTCCGGATCCGTGGTGGTGACGTCTTCGCCGTCGAGAATGATCCTGCCCGAAGTCGGTTCGATGATCCGGTTGATCATTTTCATGGTGGTGGTCTTGCCGCAGCCCGAGGGACCGACGAGCACGACAATCTCGCCTTCGTGGATATCCAGCGTCAGGTTGTCGACGGCGTTGTGTTTCTGCCCGGGGAACCGCTTGGTCAGGTCTTCCAACCGGATCATCACCTTGCCGGTGGATCGGTTGTTCACGGTTGTGCTGGTCATCGGATTCCTTGGGAGGTTGTGAGCTTGCGGATGACGTAGAAAAAGGCGTCGAAAAGGACGGCCAGAATGATGACGCCCAGCGTTCCGGCCAGGACCAGATTGACGGCCACGGGTGTACCGACGCGCGCCAACCCGGTGAAGATCAGTTCGCCGTAGCCCGGTCCAAGCACAATGGCACCGATCGCGGCGATGCCGAGCAGGACCAGGGTGGTCACACGGATACCGGTGATGATGACCGGCCAGGCCAGCGGTAGTTCGATGCGCAGCAGCCGCTGGGACCGGCTCATGCCCATGCCCAGTGCGGACTCGACGATGGCGGGGTCTACCTCGCGGAGCCCTGTGATGGTGTTGCGGACGATCGGCAGCAGCCCGTACATCGTCAGGGCCACGACCACGGGCATGGCCCCCAGGCCCAGCGGCCCGATCAGCAGGATGAACAGTGCAAAGGACGGCACTGTGAGGAAGGCGCCGGTGATGGCGAGGACAACTTCGCGCGGGCGTTCCCGCTGGTAGGTAGCAATGCCCAGGCCTACACCGATCACAGTGGCCAGCAAGACGGAAACTCCCACCAGGACTGCATGCTCGATGCCCAGCTCGAGCATGTCGTCACTGCGGTTAATCAGGAATTCGAAGAAGTCCAAGCAGTTCTCCTCTACATCTCAACCGGGCACCGGCCTCTGGAACAGTGGCTTCAGCAGATTCCTTGAACGTGCCAATTGCCGGACTGACTGTCACTATAGTGGACGGTGCCCGGCAGTCCGCAGCGTGTCCGCAAGATGCGGCAAAGCGTTATCAAGCCTCTATCTGCGCCGCGGCGCCGGCTGTGCCTGCTATGTGTCCCGGACCCGGACCGCTGATTCACGCAGGTACTGGTCCACGCGGGTGTAGGCATCGCGGGTCAGGGCACGCCACAGTTCCACAGCAAGCCGGGGGTCTTCTTCCTGCAGCTCGTCGATGGCTTCGGCGGTCAAGATCTTCACTTCAACCGGTCCTTCCGCCTTCTCCGTGGTCTCCTGCCGGTCTTCGCTGCCCAAGGCGAGTTCGCCGAAAGTCATCCCGGCGCTGAGCGTGGACAGCCTGACGCGTGCGCCGTCCGGCCCGGTGGCGATGGTGTTGACCTTGCCCGAGATGATGAAAAAGACACCGCCGAAACGCTGTCCCACCCGGCGGACGATGCCGCCGTCGTGGTAGGTGCGGGTTTGCATCCGCGACTCCAATGCGGCGATATCGTCCGGGCTCAGCGTACTCATCGCCGGCGATTCGGCCACTGGGACCCTTGCCGGCGGCGACCAGCCCGGATTGTGCAAAGCAATCAGGCGGTTTTCCGCATACTCGACGGCGGCATTGCGGGTATCGAAGCTGCGCACCTTGGCGTCCGGGGCGGCGAAGAGGTCCTTGAGGGACTCTTCCCGGTCGACCAGCACGAGTTCCTTTCCAGCGACGGCAAGATTCCGTTGCAGGCGGGGCAGCAACCGGTGCGCAACACCGCCCGCCTCGCCTACCCGGCGCAAATCCAGGATGACCAGCTCGACGGCGGAGTCCAGTCCTGCGATGGCCCGCACCGTCGATTCTGTACCGGCAAACAGCAGGTCTCCGTTCAGTTCGATCACCCGGGCGCGGTGGCCATGCTCGCGCAGTGTCAAGGCGGCGTCGTCGTCGCGGCGTATTCCCGAGGGCGAGGCAGCGATGTCGTAGGAGGCGCGGATGGCGGAACGCCCGGCCCGGGCGGAGCGGACAAAGTGCATTTCCATCTCATCCGAGAGACGCTGGCTGGTGGCGATGCCCCGTACACTGCCGCCATGTTCATCAAGCGGCGGCGAGAAGACAGCCAGCCCGGCCTGTCCGGGGAGCACAGCGATGGTGCCGCCGCCCACCCCGGACTTGGCAGGCATCCCCACGTGGCTGACCCAGTCACCGGCGTCGTCGTACATCCCCGAAGTCATCATCACTGAAAGCACGCGCTCGACCGGGCCGATGTCCATGACGTTCACGCCGGTCACGGGGTTGGTGCCACTGTTGGCGAGCGTGGCCGCCATGATGGACAGATCCCGGCAGGTGACCTGGACCGAGCATTGCCGCAGGTAATTTTCCAGGACAGCAGTGGGATTGTCTTCGATAATGTTGAAGGAGCTCAGGAGGTAGGCCAGTGCGTGGTTGCGGTCACTGTTGCGGAACTCCGCTTCAAAGATCTTTTCGCTAACAGCCAGGTCCCTGCCGGCAAAGTCGGAGTAGGCGCTGACGATGCGTTTGATTGCGGACCTGCCGCCGGAGCCCTTGACCAGTGAAGTTACTGCCAGCGCGCCCGCATTGATCATGGCGTTTGCGGGTCGGCCGGTACCGGCGGCCAGCGAAATCTCGTTGAACGGATCTCCGGACGGCTCCACATCCACTTTCTCGTCCACCGCCGCCATGCCGAGGTCCGACAGGGCGAGAGCGTAGGTGAATGGCTTGGAGATCGACTGCATGGTGAATTCCTTGCGGGAATCACCGACTTCATAGACATAGCCGTCCACGGTGGCGAGGCAGATACCGAAGTTATCCGGGTCTATCGTCGCCGAGGCAGGCCCGACACTGTAGGGGAGGCCATGCCTGAGCTGCGAGATTTCGGTATGGAGGCTGCGCAGGTAGCTCTCGATCGGAGATTCCATGGGCAACAGCCTATTGGCAATGTGGAAACCGATTGGCAGCCTCAGGCCCCGGCGTCGAACGGCGGGTCAGCGGGAACTGATGGACTCGAACTTCCGGATGGCCAGCGGCACGAAGACCAGCAGCATCACGGCGATGCCGATGAACACGGTGACGAACGGGTGCTGCAGCGTCCACGCGGTGGGCTCCGGGAATTCCGCATAGGTGTTGCCGAAGAGCTGGCGGGCCGAGGCCACCAGCGCGGAGACCGGGTTCCATTCGGCGATGACGCGCAGGATGTCCGGCATGGTGTGGATGGGCACGAAGGCGTTGGAGATGAAGGTCAACGGAAACAGGATCATGAACGAGGCGTTGTTGATGATCTCCGGGCTGCGGACGCTCATGCCCAGCAGCGCCATGACCCAGCTGAAGGAATACGAGAACAGCAGCAGCATGGCGACCCCGCCGAGGAAACCCCAGAACGACGTCGTCACCCGCCAGCCGACCGCCCAGCCCGTTGCCATCATGATCAGCATGGAGATGGAGTTGATGGCCAGGTCGCCGTTGGTGCGTCCCACCAGGACCGCGGCCGGGCTCATGGGCAGGGTGCGAAAGCGGTCAATGATCCCGTCCTTGAGGTCCTGCGCCATCGCCGCGCCGGAGAACGTGGAGCCGAAGATTACCGTTTGGGCGAAAATGCCGGCCATCAGGAACAGCGTGTAGTTGTCGATGGCCATGGCGCCGCCGTAGACCTGGCTGAAGAGCAGCACGAACATGATCGGCTGCAGGATGGTGAACACCAGGATTTCCGGCACGCGCTTGATCTTGACCAAGTTCCGGCGGGTGGCGATCCAGCCGTCCGAGACGAACTGGCCGAGGCTGCTGCCGGTGCTGGCCAGGGCCGATGTGGAGTCGGGCTGGGTGAGGGTGGTCATTTCGCGTTCTCCAGTTCCGTCTTGACGCGCTGCGAGCCGGTGCCGGTGCCCGCACCGCCGTCGTCGTCATCATCGCTTTCCGCCTTGCGGCCGGTGAGTTTGAGGAAGACATCGTCCAGCGTGGGGCGGCGCATGCCGGCGTCGTGCAGCTGGATTTTCGCCTCGCCGAGGTCCGCGAGTACGTACTGCAGCGCGCGCGGCCCGTCGGTCACCGGCACTTCCACCACGCGCCCGTCCCCGGAGACCTGGGCCTCGCCCTCGCCATGCCGGGCCAGAATGCCGACCGCTGTGCCGGCGTCCGCCTCGTCCACCAGCGTGACAACCACGCGGTGGCCGCCGATCTGCGCCTTGAGTTCATCCGCGGTGCCCTCGGCGATGACCCTGCCGCCGTCGATCACGGCAATGTCGTCCGAGAGCTGGTCCGCCTCCTCCAGGTACTGCGTGGTCAGCAGGAGGGTGGTGCCCTCGGCCACGAGATTCTTGATCACGCCCCAGAGCGCGAGCCGGCTGCGCGGATCCAGCCCGGTGGTCGGCTCGTCCAGGAACAGGATCTTGGGGTTGATCACCAGGGCTCCGGCGAGGTCGATCCGCCTGCGCATGCCGCCGGAAAACCCCTTGACCGGACGGTTGCCGGCTTCGGTCAGTTCGAACTGGTCGATCAGTTCCTGCGCCCGGCGCCGCGCCGTCTTGGCGCCGAGGTGGTAGAGCCGGCCGACCATTTCCAGGTTCTCGAAGCCGGTCAGGTTCTCATCCACTGCGGCGTACTGGCCGGCGACGCCGATGATCCGGCGCACTTCCTTCGGAGCAGCGGCGACGTCGATCCCATCGATATGGGCGGTGCCGCGGTCCGGTTTGATGAGCGTGGTCAGGACCTTAACGGCCGTGGTTTTGCCGGCACCGTTGGGCCCGAGCAGGGACTTGACCGTGCCGCGCGGGACGGAAAGATCCAGCCCGTCCAAGGCATGGACTGCGCCGGTTTTCGTCTTGTAGATCTTGGTCAGGCCGCGGGCCTCGATGATCGTCATGGTGGCATCTTAGAAAAGGCCGGGTGGGTTCGGAAAGGGAATTGAGGACAGTTCCGGTCCTCATGCCGGCCGGAATCATCGTGGTGCCGCCGTCGCACTATGTTGTGGGTCGCCGTCGTACGTCCTTGGCCCTTTCTATGGGCTCCCGGTCAGGGACGACTCCGGGGCAGACCTCTTAGCGGCCGTCGGCCAACGCGCCGGCGGACTCCGAAGGTTCCGGCGTGGGGCTGTCCGTTGCCTGAGGCTCCGTTGCCGGGTGCTCCGCTGCCTGATGGCCGGCCGCCTGGTTGTCCGCGGGTTTGCGGACAAAGAAAGCCGCCACCACGGCGAAGACCGAGATGATCGCGCCGGCCAGGAACGCGGCACGCACGCCGCCGGCCACCGCCACGTTACCCGCCGATCCGTCCGCGGCCAGAGCGGCGGACTGGATCGACATGACGGTCACGAACAAGGCCGTCCCGACGGCGCCCGCCACCTGCTGGACCGTGCCGATGATCGCGCTGCCGTGCGAGTACAGTTCCGGCTTCACCGCGCCCAGTCCCGCGGTGAACAGCGGGGTGAAGAGCAGGGCCAGGCCGATGCTCAGGACAATGTGCGCGGCCAGCAGCGTGAAGGGCGAGGTGTTCTCGGTCAGCGTGGACAGGAACCACAGCACCGCGCTGACCAGCGTTGTTCCCGGCACCAGCAGGACGGTCGGCCCGAACCTGTCGTAGAGCCGGCCGACAAACGGCGCCAGCAATCCCATGAGGAGCCCGCCGGGCAGCAGCATCAGGCCGATCTGGAACGGTTCGAGCCCAAGCACCTGCTGCATGTAAATGGGGAGCAGGATGATGGTGCCGAACAGGGCCGCCATGCTGATGACCATCAGGCCCACGGTGACCGCGAAGGTGCTGGAGCGGAAGGTGCGCAGGTCCAGCAGCGCGCGGTCCTGCCGCTGGAGCCTCAGCTGGCGCAGGATGAAGGCGGACAGGGCCACAAGGCCTACGCTGAAGGAGATCCACATCGGCAGTGCGGAAACGGCCTCGCCGGCCTCGCCGGAGCCCTGGCCGACCAGGCTCAGACCGTAGATCAGGCCGCCGAAGCCGAACGCGGAGAGCACCACGGAGAACACGTCCAGGGGCACGGGCCTGGGTTCGGTGACGTTGTCCACCCGCCGGTTGCCGATGATCAGCATGGCGACGGCGATCGGCAGCACCAGCCAGAACATCCACCGCCAGGACAAGGCGTTGAGGATGATGCCGGAGATGGTCGGACCGATGGCCGGCGCCACGGAGATGACAATCGAGACGTTGCCCATGGTCTTGCCGCGCTCGGCCGGAGCCACCAGGGTCATCAGGGTGGTCATCAGCAGCGGCATCATGATGGCCGTGCCGGTGGCCTGGACAATCCGGCCCAGCAGCAGCAGTTCGAAGCCGGGGGCGATCGCGGCGATCAGCGTGCCGGCGGAGAAGAGCGACATGGCTGCGGTGAAGACCGGCCGGGTGTTGAAGCGCTGCAGCAGGAAGCCCGTGATCGGGATGACTACCGCCATGGTCAGCATGAACGCCGTGGTCAGCCACTGGGCGGCGCGGGCGGTGATGCCCAGGTCGTCCATGAGCTCGGTCAGGGCGACGCTCATGATCGTCTCGTTGAGGATGACCACAAAGGAGGCAGCCAGCAGCAACCGGATCACCCGGTTGTTCCGGCGCGTATGGTCGGCGCCGTCGCTTCCCGGTCCGGGTACGGGCGCGGCGCCGGGATTTACGACGGCGGGTTCGGCCGGGGACTGTTGACTCACGGAAGGTATCCTCTAATGGTTTTTGTGGGGAAGCGGTGCCTGCGCGAGGCGGCGACAGCAAGACTAACCAGCATAGTAGGAGCAGTATTCCCACCGGTCCCAAAAGAGGGTACGCGGCACATAAGATTCCCCACTTAACGAGGTATGCACCGCCGGAAAATCCGACGGTGCATACCTATATATAGGAGCGCTATATATAGGAGCGCGCCTGTATAACTGTTCCGGCTGTTCGGCCGCGGGCCTTACGCGGTGAAGTAGCCGTCTACCGGCATCCAGCTGGTGGGGTGCACCTTGGTGCCCTCGCCCGGGTTCAGGGCGCTGATCATCTGGCCGCCACCGAGGTAGATGCCGATGTGGCTTCCACCGTTCTGGAGAACCAAGTCGCCCGGCTTCGGGTTGCTGGTCGGGGTCAGGGCGGCGGCCTGTGCGGTGGTGACGCGGGGCAGGTCGATGCCGTGCTGGGCGTAGACCCACTGCACGAAGCCGGAGCAGTCCCAGCCGCTGGTCGAGGTGCCGCCCCAGACGTACGGGGTGCCGACCATGGACTTGGCGGTGCCGACGATGCCCGAGGTGCTGGCCGTGCTGGCGGAGGCAAGCTCGATGTTGGCGCTTGCTGCAGCAACAGTGAAGGCTTCTTCCTGCGGTGCGGCCTGGGTGGCCGGTGCCTCGGCGGGTGCCGGGGCGGCCGGAGCAGCCTGGGCTGCCGGAGCCTGTGCGGCGCCGGAGAGCTGGATGACGTCGCCCGGGTAGATGACCGATTCCCAGCCGAGGCCGTTGGCGGCGAAGACATCGTTCAGCTCAATGCCGTGCTGCGCGGCGATATTGCCGAGGGTGTCGCCGGCCTTGACGGTGTGGGTTGCAGCGTCCGCCGAGGCGGCCGGTGCGGGCGCCGGGGCTGCGGCCGGAGCGGCAACAGTCTCAGTCTGGGCCGTTGCGGCGAAGTCGCTGGAAGATACGTCGGATGCTGCGTTGGCAGGCAAGCCGGCGCCGAGCATCAGGCCACCGGCAGCGGTGACAACTGCGGCACTGCGGCCAACGGTACCTGCGTGGGACGATACGGCCTTCGAAACTCCGCTGAACGGGTTGCTGTGGACCGGGGTTGCACGATGGCGTGCGGAATTGCTCTTGAACAAGGTTGTAGCCTCTCCCAATGCCTGCGAGGTAAGCTGTCGGGTTCGGATGGGAGTCACCCGGCCGCGTTCCACCTCGGAAAATCGCTCCGTGGTGAACTGCGGCTTAACCCCAAGGGCTCTGGAGGGAGCCCGGTAAACGTGGGTCCCCCGCCTCTGCCATCTGTCTAGCGAACGGACTCGGAACGGTGGCAGAGTTAGGCAAAGCCATTCCGAGGGGGCCGGCCCAGGAAGCGCCGACGTGGTTGCCACCCTACATAACGGATTGGTAACTCCGCAAAACGGACACGCCGCCAGTGGCAGGTTTCGGGGTGGTTTGGTGCTAGTGGACGGCCGTTGGATTGCGTTCAGGAGGTGGTGCTGTTCCGTAGTAATCTTGCCGGATGATCCGTCGAAGCTTTGCCCTCGTGTTTGTGTTGTTTTCCCTGCTCATCACGGGGTGCAGCCAAGTTGAACAGGCCGCCACCGATGCGGCCAATGAAGCCGTCTCAGGTGCCAAGGATGCGGCCAGCCAGGCCGCCTCTGATGCTGTGTCGGGAATCACATCGGCTGCTGTCGACGAAGTGCTCCAGCAGGTTTGCAAACCTGTGGCGGACGGCACGATCAGCGCGGGGGAGAAGCAACTTCTTTCCGGCCTCGTCGATGCGGCTGAACAGGCCGGCGTGCCAGCCGAAATTACGACGCCGATGGGTGACATTGCGCAGGCCGGAGACCAGGTGCCGGCCGAGTCTGTGAACGCACTGCAGGACGCCTGCGCCAACGCCACCAGCTAGCGCCAACGCCGGCTGCTGGCGCTAGCGCAGCCGGAGCCACTCCCGGGCGCCTGCCTGGAACCCGGCCGGGTGGAGGGCGGCAGCGTCCTGCGGGATGGCGCCGAGGAACGGCACGTCCAGATTCTGCAAGAACCGCAGGTTGTCCTCTTCCACCAGGTTTGGTTCCGCCGGCCACGAGCCGATGACCAAGCCGGCGGCTGTGAGATTGCGGGTTTCCAGGGCCTCCAGCGTGAGCAGGGTGTGGTTCAGTGTGCCCAGTCCGCTGCGGCAGACAACGACGACGCCGGAACTGCAGCCGCCGGAGCTGGGGTGGCCGGCACCTCCGCCATCGGAGTTCCCCACCACGGCCGCGAGGTCTGCGAGGGTGCTGCCCCCGCCGTCGAGCTCCACGAGGAGCCCGCCGGCGCCTTCCACCAGGACATGGTCCGATCCCGCAGCCAACTGCTCAATGTGCCGGACGTGCTCCGGGAGCGAAGGCAGCGCCGCCCCTTGCCGCGCGGCAGCTGCCACCGGGGCCATCGGCTCGAGCAGCCGGATGCCCTCGGATACCTTGGCTACACCGGAGAGCCGGCGCACTTCGTCCATGTCGGCCGGCTCGCCATCACCCACCCCGGTCTGTGCCGGCTTGTATACCGAAACGGTGCCCGATAAAGCAGTGGCAAGCGCCGCCGTCGTTATCGTCTTGCCGACGCCGGTGTCGGTGCCGGTGACGAAAATGACCTGCGGCAGGCCAGATAGGCCGGACGAGCCCGTCAGGTCGGATGCTTTGGTCACTTTTCCTCCTGTTCCACCGTGACGGTGAGTGGCGTTTGGAAGGACATCAGGCGCAGCCATCCCGGTTCCGGCCCTGTGAGCCGTACCGACGGCAGGGCCCGGGCCGTTTCCTCAAGCACCAGCACAGTTTCCAGCTCGGCCAGTTTGGCGCCCAGACAGCGGTGCAGACCATGGCCGAACGCCAGCGAATAGGCTGTTCCGCCGGTATCCGGGGGATGGTTGCCGCTGAGCTCGAGCAGGATTTCCGCGCCGGCGGGGAGTTCCGTGCCGCCCAATCGGGTGTCGCGGGCAACGGCGCGCCGCCAGGTATGCACGGAGGATTCGGTGGCCAGCACCTGCCGCACGAAGGATACGGCCCCGGAGCCCGCCCCGAGGTGCTGCCAACGTCCCGGTTCCTGCAGGGCGCGGTAGAACGACGTGCCGATCAACTGCGCCGTGGTTTCCTGCCCCGCGATGACCAGGAAATAGCCCAGCGAGCAGATTTCCGACGGCGTGAGCCCGGCGGCATCGAGCACGCCGAAGAGCGACGCGGTGCCGCGGCTGGCGGCCACTTCGCCGCGCAGCCAGCCGTAGAACTCCGCGGCACTCTCCGCCAGGACCGGCTGGCGGTCCTCGGTCGGCCAGCCCCAGAACAGCTCCAGCGAGTCCCTGCTCCAGCGTTTGAGGATGTCCAGGTCCGGGCAGCGGACGCCGGTCAGCTCCGCCATGATGACCGGCGGAATGTGCTTGGCCACCGCATCGGCCAGATCCACCGGCCCGTGGTGCAGCAGTTCGGTGGTCGCAGCGGTGCGTAGCCGGGTTAGCTCCCGCACCTGCGGCCCGATGGCGGCGACTTTTGCGGGGGTGAAAAAACTGGCCACCAGCTTTCGCACATCGCGGTGCTTGGTCCCGGTAGCCGACGCGAGCACCGGCGGCAGGGCGAAGCGGGCGCGGCTGAGGATACGCAGGGCGGCCGGGGCCAGGGGTACTACGGAGGTCAGCGCGTTGGTGGGCAGGAAATCCTCGGTCCGGCGCATCACCTCACGCACTTCTGCCGGATCCGAAACCACGTGGAAGCTCATCGCGCTCCTACCCTTCCGAGGTGCATGGCAGCGTCTATTCCGCCCACCGGTACAGGAGTCCCTGCCTCCAATGCGGCCACCATGCCGGCCACCAGCCCGGCGGCATGCCATACCTGTTCCGGTGCCAGGTCCGCGCGGGCAGTCAGCCGCAGCCGCGAGATGCCGTCCGGCACACTCGGCGGCCGGAAGCATCCGACCAGGACCCCGGCTTCTTCGAGCCGGACGGCGAGTTGCGCGGCGTCTTCCGCCCGGCCCACGGGAACCGACTGCACGGCGCCGGCGGCCTGCTCGATTCCGCACACATGGGCAATGATGGCCGCATTGCCGAGCACGGCCTGTGCCAGCGATGGGTCGGCGGCGATGATCCGGCAGGCCTCGGCCGCAGCGGCGGCTGCGGCCGGGGCCAGCCCGGTATCGAAAATGAAACTGCGGGCAGTATTGACCAGATGCGCGCGCAGTGCGGCCGGACCGAGAGCCGCGCCGCCCTGTGCGCCGAGCGCCTTGGACAACGTCGCCGTGAGCACCACGTGCTCCGCGCCGGCCAGCCCGGCCGCGTGGACGGCGCCGCGGCCGCCGCCGGCAACGCCGATTCCGTGCGCCTCGTCCACCACCAGCAGGGTGTCGTGTTTGGCGCAGATCCGCGCAGTTTCTCTCAGGTCCGCCGCATCGCCGAGCACCGAGTAAATCGATTCAACAACGACGACGGCGCGCGGCTGGCTTCGGCTGGCCAGCAACCGGTCCAGCGCCGCGAGATCGCCATGGGTAAACACCTCCACGGGGGAGCGGGAGAGCCGGGCGCCGTCGATCAGTGAGGCGTGGCAGTGTTCATCCCGGACGATCAGCGTTCCTGGACCGCCGAGCGCCGTGAGGATGCCGAGGTTTGCCGCGTAGCCGCTGGAGAACGCCAGGGCGGCGGGTTGGCCGGTCAGCCGGCAGAGTTCTGCTTCGAGTTCCGCGTGCACCGGCTGCGTCCCGGTGACCACCCGGGAAGCGCGGGCGCCCGTGCCGAAGCGCCCGATGGCGTCGATGGCGGCGGCCTGTAGCCGGGGATCGATGGACAGGCCCAGATAATCGTTGGAGGCCAGATCCAGCAGCGTGTCCCGCGCGGCCGAGTCACCGGCGGCCGCGTTCCGGACGGTGGTGTTCCGTGCCGTTGTGTTCCGCACAGTTCCGCGCCGGGCACGCACGGTGGACTGCTCCCTGAGCCACTGCTGCATGGCGCCCATCAGCCGTGCACCCGGGCGACGGCGGCGGTGATCCCGGCGCAGATGGCGGCGATATCCTCCGCCGAGGAGATATAGGGCGGCATGGTGTAGATCAGGTCGCGGAACGGCCGCACCCACACACCGTGCTCCAGCGCGGCGCGGGTGATGGTGGGAATGTCCACCGGACGGTCCAGTTGCACCACCCCGACGGCGCCCAGCACGCGGACATCGCGGACCGATTCCAGGCCGGCAGTCGGTGCCAGTGCGGCGGACAAGCTCTGCTGGACGTGCTGCACCTGCTTCTGCCAGTCCGCGGATTCCAGCAGGTCCAGGGACGCGGTGGCCACCGCACAGGCCAGCGGGTTGGCCATGAAGGTTGGCCCGTGCAGCAGGGCACGGAACTCCGAGGCCGTGATGGCGGCAGCCACCTCGCCGGAGCAGAGCAGCGCGGCGAGCGTCAGGTAGCCGCCGGTCAGTGCCTTGCCCACGCACATCACATCCGGCGCGAGGTCGGCCCATTCGGAGGCGAACAGCCGGCCCGTGCGGCCGAAGCCGGTGGCGATCTCGTCGAAAATCAGCAGCAGTCCGTGCTCGTCCGCCACCCGGCGCAGGGCGCGCAGGCACTCCGGGGCGTAGCTGTACATTCCGCCCGCGCCTTGCAGCACCGGCTCCACGATGATACCGGCCAGCTCGCCGGCATGCCGCGCTGCCGTCTCTTCCAGCTCGGCGATCCAGCCGGATACCTCGGACGCATCGGCGACCAGTTCGCCGTCGTTGTTCAGCTTCGCCGCAGGCGGCCGCGGCAGGAAGTGCTGCTGAGCGACGAGGCCGGGGAACGCTGCGTGCATCCCGTCTACCGGATCGCACACACTCATCGCCGCGAACGTGTCGCCGTGGTAGCCCCCGCGCAGGGCCAGGAACTGCTGGCGGCCGGGCCGGCCCACGGCTGCCTGGTACTGCACCGCCAATTTCAGGGCCACCTCCACCGAGACCGAGCCGGAGTCCGCGAAAAACACATGCTCCAGCGGATCCGGCGCCAGCTCCACCAGTTGCTCGGCGAGCCGGACGGCAGGCTCGTGGGTGAGGCCGCCGAACATCACATGGCTGAATTGCTCCGTCTGCCGGCGGACGGCCTCGTCCAGGACCGGGTGCCGGTACCCATGGATGGCTGACCACCAGGAACTCATCGCGTCCACAGCCTCGAAGCGCTCGCCGTCCGCGGCCTGAAGCTGGAGCCGGACTCCGGACGCTCCGGTGACGGCGTAGGGATCCGCCCCGTCCAGCGGGGCGTAGGGATGCCAGAGCAGGCCGCGGTCGCGGGCGATGAGCGACGGCGCAGCGGAGGCTGTCTTGTCCAGAGTTCGTGCAGCGGCGGCTGTTCCGACCGGAAACTCGAGCGGGCTGCCCGGCGTGGCGGTTGCGGTGGCCTGGGCAGTCTCAGACATTGGGGGCGAGTTCCGTACCGGCGCCGCGGCGCCGGATGGTGACCTGGCCTGCGGAAGCCGGGGCCCCGCCGTCGTTGTTTGCCTGCGGAGTGCCTGACGCAGCGGACCCAGGGGACACAGCACCGGAAACAGCGGACCCGGTGCATTCGGTGGACCCTGTGGAAGAATCCGGGCCGGCGCCCAGGACCACGAAGCCGTTGTCGGCGATCATGTCCAGATCGGCCTTGGCCTCCTGGCCTTCGCTGGTGAGGTAGTCGCCGAGGAACAGCGAGTTGGCCACCTGCAGGGCCAGCGGCTGCAGCGAACGCAGGTGCATTTCGCGGCCACCTGCCATGCGGAGCTCGGTGGCCGGGCAAGCGAAGCGGATCATCGTTAGGATGCGCAAGCAGTGCGCGGGCGTCAGCAGCCAAGTGCCTTCCAGCGGTGTGCCCTCGAACGGCATCAGGAAGTTGACCGGGATCGAATCGCTGTCCAGCTCGCGCAGCGCGAAGACCGCGTCGATCAGCTCGTCGTCGGTTTCGCCCATGCCCACGATCAGGCCCGAGCAGGGGGAGAGCCCGGCGTCCTTGGCGTGCTCAACGGTGCGCACGCGGTCGGAGTATTCGTGGGTGGTGCAGATGTCCGCGTAGTTCGATTCGCTGGTGTTCAGGTTGTGGTTGTAGGCGTCGACGCCGGCGTCCTTGAGCTTGGAGGCCTGGCCGTCCTTGAGGATGCCGAGGCAGGCGCAGACCTCCACCTGCGGGTGCTCGTCCTTGAGCCCCTCCACCATGGAAGCCACCCGGTCGACATCCCGGTCGGTGGGGCCCTTGCCACTGGCCACCAGGCAGACGCGGGAGGCGCCGGCGCGGATTCCGGTGGCGGCTTGCTGCACGGCTTCCTCGGGCTTGAGCCAGGTGTACTTGAGGATTTGCGCGGCGGAACCGAGGCGCTGGGAGCAGTAGGTGCAGTCCTCGGGGCAGAGGCCTGATTTGAGGTTCACCAGGTAGTTGACCTTGACGGTGTTGGCGAAGTGCGCGCGGCGCAGCCGGCCCGCGGCCGCCACCACGTCGAGAAGCTGATCGTCGGTGGAGTGCAGGACGGCGAGGGCTTCCTCGCGGGTCAGGGTGCCGCCGGCCAGTTGCCGGTCGGCCAGGTCTTGAAAGTAATTGAACACCGTTCAAGTGTGTTGAGGCGCGCAGGTTCTGTCAACAAAGATTGAACAGTGTTCAAGATTGTGACGTCCGCTTGGCGGGCGCCGTTCATGACTTGCTGCCCACAGACGTGCGGCACCACTCACAGGGACCTGTGGGTCCCTGAATCGACGGATGGTGCTTTAGCGCTGGGTTTCGGCGTAGAACCATTCGATGTGCTCGCGGAGCAGCTGGGAAGCGTGCTTGCCCTCGCCTGCCGACACCGCAGCCAGGATGCCGTGATGTTGGCCGCGGAGTACATCGGCGACCGGTTCCCACGCCTCGTCGCTGCGGATCGACTCCGCAACGTAGTCGCTGATGGACAGGCGCAGTGATTCCATCATCGCCTCGATGACCGCATTGCCGGCGAGCGAGGAAAGCAGGACATGGAAGCGGGCATCGAGCGAATGGAAGTCCGCGCGGGCTACCTTCGGGTCGTCCATCAATTCCAGCAGTCCCGCGGCCTCGTCAAGCTTGGCCCGGGTTGCCTCGTTCTCCGGATCGATGGTGGCGGCCTCGGCGGCTCCGGTCTCGAGCAGGATACGCGTCTGCACGATCTCGCTGACAGTCAACTGGCGGGTTGCCACATGCAGTCGCAGTGCGGCGGCCAGTCCGGAGGCGGGCTGGGACACGATGATCGCGCCTGCGTTGGGGCCGGAGCCGGTGGAAGTGCGTACCACTCCGAGCACGTCCAGGATACGGATGGCGTCGCGTACGGATGCCCGGGAGAGCCCGTGTTTTTCGGCCAGTGTCCGTTCGCCGGGCAGCTGATCGCCGAGTTTGAGTGCCCCGGAGCGCAGTTCCGCCTCAATACTTTGGAGCACCGCCTCGTAGGCGCGCGGTGCGGTTTTAGCTATCTTGCTGGTCACTGCTTCATCTTCGCATGCGCAGGCGGCCGGGCACGCCTTGGCAGGGCGTGCCCGGCCGCCGGTGGAGGCAGCGTCCTAAGGCAGCATCCAGCCCAGGACCGGTGTCGACTGCAGGTAGACGACGATGCAGAGGACCAGCAACATGCCCACGCTCCAGCCGACGACCTTGCGCAGAATGAGGGACTCCTGCCCGTCGAGCCGGACAGCGGTGGCGGCGATGGCCAGGTTCTGGGGGCTGATCAGCTTGCCGACCACACCGCCGGAAGTATTGGCGGCCACGAGCAGGTTGGGATCTATCCCCGCTTTCAGCCCGGCGGTCTGCTGCAGCTTGGCGAACAGGGCGTTGGCCGAGGTGTCGGAACCGGTCACAGCGGTGCCGATCCAGCCCAGAATCGGAGAGAGGAAAGCGAAGAACGCCCCGGTGCCCGCCAGCCAGGTGCCGATGGACACGGTCTGCCCGGACAAGTTCATCACGTAGGCCAGCGCGAGCACGGTGAGGATGGTCAAAGCGGCCCAGCGCATGCGGTGGATCGTGCGCGGGATTTCGGCCAGCGCCGTGCCCACCCGGAGCGGGTAGCGGCCGGCCCCGTCGAAGCGTGAATAGACGACGGCGACGAGCAGTCCGGCAATGAGCAGCAGCGTGCCCGGGTTGGACAGCCAGGTGAACTTGTAGATGGTTGATGACACCGGGTCGCCGGCGGCGTCGACTATGTTCCCGTACAGCAGCGGCCATGGCATCGCGATGTCGGTGGAGGCCAACCACGCCGGGATGTCCACGCCGAAGGTCCAGAGTTTGGCTACACCGAAGACCACGATGACGAGGAAGTACGGAAAGAGCGCGAGCCAGGTGCGGACCGGGGTCAGCCGTTCGGCGGCAGAGTCCGTCCCTGGCACGCCGGAACCGCCACCCTGTACGTCGGAACCGCCACCGTGCACGTCGGAACCGCTACCCTGCACGGCGTGGCCAGCGACCGGTACACCGCTGCCAGCGACGGGGACACGACTCGCGCCGACCGGAACCTCCGCGCAGATGCGTTCACGGGCAGCCGTCCTGCCGCGCGGTTCCCAGACACGGAGGAACGCCACCGCCGCACCCATGGCGACCAGCGCGGCCACCACGTCGGTGAGTTCGTAGGAGAAGTAGTTCGAGCAAAGGAACTGGGCGAGGCCGAACGAGAAACCGATGACCAGGGCCGCAGGCCAGCAGTCCTTGAGCCCCCGCTTCCCGTCCAGGATCAGCAACAGGATCAGGGGAACGACGAACGCCAGCAGCGGGGCCTGCCGGCCGACTACCGCGCCGATGTGGTCGGCATCCAGCCCGGTCAGTCCGGCGGCGGTGGTGATCGGGATCGCCACCGCTCCGAAGGCGACGGGAGCGGTATTGGCGACCAGCACGGCGGCAGCGGCGCGCAGCGGAGCCATGCCCAGCGCGAGCAGCATCGTGGCGGTGATCGCCACGGGTGCCCCGAACCCGGCGAGCGCCTCGAGCAGACCACCGAAGCAGAAGGCGATGAGGATGGACTGCAGCCGCACGTCGCCGCGGCCGATCACATCGAATACCCGCCGCAGGTCTTCGAAGCGGCCGCTGATGACCGTAACTTGGTACAGCCACACGGCCATGACCACGATCCAGACGACGGGGAACGCGCCGAAGACCGCTCCGAGCCCACCGGACATTAAGGCCAGGCCCGCGGGCATCTGGAAGACCAGTATGGCGACCAGCAGCGCCACGAGCAGGGACACCAGCCCGGCCACGTGCGACTTCGTCTTGACGACGGCGAGCAGCACGAAGAAGGTCAGCAGCGGTAGCAGCGAGACTATGGCCGAAAGCGCGACGCTGCCGGCTAGCGGATCAGTGGTAGGGGTAAATGTCTCCACAGGTTTTCCTTCGCATTGTGGGGCACGAGACCGGGCGGTTGGTCGGACCACTATGGTCCGACCACGAAAGCATAACGCATTCCCGTGGATTTTGTGAGGGGTATCACGAAGATGGGACTGACCTGCGGCGTTGGACGCGAAGCGTGGCGCAAGGACAGTAACGGGGGAGCGGCCGCGCCGGTTAGCGGCCGTTACGGCATGATGGAACAGGACGATGTTTTGACCTCGGCGCACGGATCAGGAGCAATGGATGAGCCTCACCCGCCGGCAGATTGTGGATGCAGCCATGGACATCCTGCGCCATTATGGCCTCGGCGACCTGTCCATGCGGCGGCTTGCCCGCGATCTGGGGGTCCAGCCCGGCGCCCTGTATTGGCACGTGAAGAACAAGCAGGACCTGCTGGGCGTGCTGGCCGAACAGATTTTGGCCCAGGTGGACGCGGATACCGTTGACTCCGCAGCCACGGACGGCGACCCGGTCCGCCGGTTGGCCGCGGACATCCGCACCGCGCTGCTGGCCGTACGGGACGGTGCCGACGTGGTGTCGCTGGCGCATGCGCTGAATCCGGAGGCGCTTCCGGCGATCGCCACCCTGCGCACGCTTCTGCAAGATGCCGGCCTGACCGACCAGCAGACGCGCTGGGGCGCCCGCACGCTGACCCATTTCATTCTCGGCGCCGTAGCGGAGGAGCAGACCCACGCTGATCTTTCCGCGGCCGGATTGTTGCCGGAAAACGTCCGCCAGGATAACGACGACGAGGCCTTCCTTTTCGGCGTGGACGCGGTCCTTGCCGGGCTGCGGGCCCGCTAGGAGCAGTCAGTCCCGGATGCGGACGGCGGTCTCGCGCAGGTACTGGTCTACCCTGATGTAGGCATCGCGGGTCAGCGCCTTCCATAACTCCAGCGCCAGCCGCGGGGTGTCCTCTTCGAGCGCGAGGATTTCGTCGGCGCTGAGCACCATCAGCTCCACCGGGCCCACGGCCTTGACCGTGGTTTCCTGCCGGTTCTCGCTGCCCAGGGCCAGTTCGCCGAAGGTCATGCCGGCGGAGAGGGTACTGAGTTTGACCCGCGTTCCGTTCGGCCCCGGCACGGACGTGGTGATCTTGCCCGAGACAATGAAGAACACGCCGCCGAACCGCTGCCCCACGCGGCGGATCACGTCGCCGTCGTCGTACACTTTGGGCGCCATCCGCTGCTCGAGCGCCGCGGCGTCCTCATCGCTGAGGGAGCTGAGCGCGGGGCTGTCCGACGGCCGCACCGCATCCGGCAGCTCGAGGTCGCCGCCGTACCTGGCGATGAGCTGGTTCTCGGACCACTCCACCGCGGCGCTGCGGGTGGTGAAGGTCGGGACCTCGCCGTCGACCTCCATGAAGGACGCCGCCAGCGTGCCTTCGCCGTCGATCAGCACCAGCTGGCGCCCGGCCTCGGTGAGCTGCTCGCGGACGTCGGCGAGCATGCGCAGTGCCACCGCGGCCACCTCGTCCACGCGGCGCAGGTCCAGAATGACGTGTTCGACGTCGTCGCTCAAGGCGCTGAGTTCGCGCACCACGGATTCGGAGCCGGCAAAGAGCAGGTCCCCGTTCAGCTCGATGACCATGGCGCGGTGGCCGTGCTCGCGCAGTACGTCCGCGGCCTCGTCGGTGCGGCGGATGCCGGAGGGGGAGTCCGTGATGTCGTAGCCGGCGCGGATGGCGGACTTGCCGGTGCGGCCGGCCCGGACAAAGTGCAGTTCCATGTCGTCCGAGAGTCGCTGGCAGGTTTCGATTCCGCGCACGCTGGTGCCGTGCGCGTCCAGCGGCGGCGAGTACACCGCCAGTCCCACCTGGCCCGGCAGCACGGCCAGGATCCCGCCGGCCACGCCGGACTTGGCCGGCATGCCCACCGAGCTCATCCACGCCCCGGCGTCGTCGTACATCCCGCAGGTGGTCATGACCGACAGCACGCGCTCCACCTCGCCGATCCCGAGCAGGTCCTCGCCGGTCAGGGGGTTGGTGCCGCTGTTGGCCAGCGTGGCCGCCATGATGGACAAATCGCGGCAGTTGACCAGCACCGAGCACTGCCGGAAGTAGTCCTCCACAACCGGGTCCGGGTCGGTTTCGATGATGTTGAACGAGCGCAGCAGGTAGGCCAGCGCCTTGTTCCGGTGCCCGTGGGCCAGCTCCGATTTGTACACGCGCTCGCTGACGGCAAGGTCCCGCCCGGCGAAGTCGGAGAACATGTTCAGGATCCGGCGGGAACGCGAGTACGGTCCGGCGCTTTTGACTAACGACGTCGCGGCCAGCGCCCCGGCGTTGATCATCGCGTTCGAGGGCCGGCCGCTGCCCTCGGCCAGGGAAATCTCGTTGTAGGCGTCGCCGGAGGGTTCGACGTCGATTTTCTCGTCCACTGCCGCCATGCCGCGGTCCAACAGCGCCAGCCCGTAGGTGAACGGTTTGGAGATGGACTGGATGGTGAACTCTTCGCGCGTATCGCCGATTTCATAGACGTAGCCGTCCACCGTGGCCAGGCAGATGCCGTAGTTGTCCGGGTCCACGTCCGCCAGCGCCGGAATGTAGCTGGCGGGTTCGCCGTCCTTAATGCGCGCGATCTCGGCGTGGATGTGCGCCAGGTAGCGCTGGATAGGGGAGTCCATACCGCCAGCCTATGTGCCCAAGCCGCTATTCCCCGATATCGCCAGCCGCGATCCAGGTTCCGCTCGGTGCGCCGGTGGCCGCGCTTCTTCAGCTGCCCTGACTCCGGCCCCGGCAGCAAGAGGGGCTGCCGCGTGATGCGGCAGCCCCTCAAGGTGTGTCAGTGTCGGCCGGTCAGGCGGCCGACAGTTCAGTCGGCTATTCCGCTATTTAACCGGCTGCTCTTCAATTGGTTGCGCCTCAATTGGCTGCTTCGCTGCGGCTGCCTGAACCTGCGCGCTTTCACCCCTTCGTAACCGCTTCACGAAATTGACCACCATGATGATGATGACAAAGGCGAAGGGGAACGCGCCGATGATCGTGCCGGTTTGAACGGTATCGATCACGGAGGTGCCGCCCAAGGTCAGCAGCGCCACGGTAATGGCCACGATGCTCGCCACCAGTACCACCCGGAAGAGCTTGCTCGGCGTCCGACCCGAGGAGACGAACTCTGCCAGGGCATGCACGCCTGAATCCAGGGAGGTGATGTAGTACGTTGCCACGAGGATGGTCGCCACGACCAGCAGGATGGTGCCGACAGCGGGGATGTACTCGAGCATCACGAACAGCCCCTGCGAGGTGTCCTGGGCAACCGCGTCCGCGATGGTCCCCTGGTTCGCGTTGTCGTAGTACAGTGCGGCTCCGCCGATGACGCCGATCCAGATCATCACGATCAGGGACGGAACAACGGTGACGCCAAGGACGAATTCCCCGATGGTCCGGCCCCGCGAGATGCGGGCGATGAAAGCTCCCACAAACGGGGAGAACGCGATGACCCAGCACCAGATGAAGACCGTCCACCAACCGTTCCAACTGTCCTGCCAGGAGCCGATGCCTTCGGCCGCGATGCCTGAATCCGTCCAGAGGCTCATCGCCAGGAAGTTCTGGAAAAATGCGCCGAAGGTCTGCGACAAGGTGGACGCCAGGTAGATGATCGGACCGAACGCGAACACGGCGACCAGGAGCACGATGCTCAGCACCGAGTTGATCTCGCTGATCCGCTTCATGCCCTTGCTGATGCCGAAGAAAACCGACCCTGCCGTGAGGGCACCCAGGGCTACGATGATCGCAATCCACAGCGGGGCACTGGCATGGATGCCGGTGATGGCGCTGATGCCGGAGGTGAACTGCAGCGTGGCGAACCCAAACGAGGTAGAGAGGCCGAGCACGGTGGCGAGGATCGCGAGCAACTCGATGACCATGCCGGCGCCGCGGCGGGACTTGCGCGGGAAGATATCGACGACGGCGTCGCGGAACGTGAGCTTCTTGCCCAGGTTGTGGTGCGAGTAGGCCAGGCAGATCGCCACAATGCCGTACATCGCCCAGGCCGTCAGGCCCCAGTGGAAGTAGGACCATGCCATCGCCCCGTCCAATGGGCTGGCAGAACCGGCCGGGAACAGCGGATTCTCGTCTTTGAGCATGATGGGCTCGGCAACGGACCAGAAGATCAGTCCAATGCCTTGGCCGCAAGCGAAGAGCATGGAGTACCAGGCGAACTTGCCATACTGGGGCTTGGCATCCGGTCCGCCAAGGCGGATGTGGCGGAACCTGCCGAATGCCAGCCAGCCGCAGACGCCCAGCGCCAGCGCGGAGAAGGCGACGAAGAACCACGTGAAGTATTCGGTGACAAAGGTCCGTGCTGCACCGATGGCGGTGGCAGTTCCATCCGGAACGGCCACGGCGAACGTGAGAATCGAAACCACCAGGACGATGGCGGCGACCTTGATGACAAGGTCGTCGACGCGCCGCTTCTTCTCTTCCTGAGGCTCTGAGGGATTCAGGTCAACGTGCTTTACCGCCGGCACTGCCGGCCTCGTCTCATTTTTGGTCAACGTCATTGTCGATCCCATCCAGGAATTCAGTATCAAGGGCGGCCGACATGGCGACGGTCGCCCGCTTGAGCAGGATTTCGCCCTTCCCGGCAGTGGCTTGGGCGGCGGATGACAGGCATCCTGACGCCGGCGTCAGTTCCGGACGCACAGGCAGGACATCGTAGTTCGGCAGCACCGCCGGCGGCAAATCTTCGACCTTGTCCATCTCCACCTTCTCCGGGTACAGGTGGAGCATCAGCGATGTTTCGAGGACTCCGCCGTGTTCCAGGTCCCACCCGGTGAACCCGTCGGGGTACAGTTCCGCAATCGTCGCTTCGTCAACAAAGTCCCAGTAGGAAAGCAACATGACCTTCACATCGTTGATCCCGGCCCGCTGCAGTTCCGTGACGGCCAGGTCAACACCTTCATACAGGAACTGGTAGTTCTCGAAATGGCCGTTGATGAAAGCGATTTTCCGCACGCCGTGCCGGGCAAATTCGAGGGTCAGCGTCCGGGCAATGGAAATGACGGTGGACGCATCCAGGCTGGTGGTACCGGGGATGTGGTTTCCGCCGCCTGAACGCTGCTGGGACTTGTAGCCATAGGTGATGGGGGCAGCGACCAGTCCGCCCACGGCTTCGGCTACGTTGCCTGCCATGGCGCGGGAGAGCAGGACGTCCACGTTGAGCGGCATGTGCGGTCCATGCTGTTCGATGGAGCCCACAGGGACGAGGACGGCCGCCTTGCCGTCCGAAATCTTTTCGCGGTAGGTGAAGGAGTCCAACTCCTCCATATAAACACTGTTGCGCATCGTCTCTCCGATTCTTTGCAAGCTGACAGGATGCCCCACCCCGTAAACGTGGCTGCCCGCGTGGAATACACGCGGGCAGCCACGTCCAGCGGGACGAGCAACTGGGTGCGACGAGGCGGTGCCGGTCCCGGACCGGCACCGCCCGAGGCAGGTTAGGCGTCGATGATGTTGTTTTCGGGGCCGAAGCCGAACTTGGTGATGTTCTCGACGCCGCCGTCGTCGCCGATGACCAGGATGTCGTGCTCGCGGTAGCCGCCAGCACCCGGCTCGCCATCAAGGATGGTGACCATCGGTTCCATGGAGACGACCATGCCGGGCTCCAGGACCGTGTCGATGTCCTCGCGCAGCTCCAGGCCGGCCTCGCGGCCGTAGTAGTGCGAGAGCACTCCGAAGGAGTGGCCGTAGCCGAAGGTGCGGTTGGGCAGCAGGCCGTGGCCGATGAAGATCTCGTTGAGCTCGGCGGCGATGTCCTTGCAGACCGCTCCGGGCTTGATGAGCTCCAGGCCGCGCTTGTGCACCTCGACGTTGGCGTTCCATACCTGCAGCGAGCGCTCGTCCGGCTCTCCGAGGAACAGGGTGCGCTCCAGGGCGGTGTAGTAGCCGGAGGTCATCGGGAAGCAGTTCAGCGAGAGGATGTCCCCACGCTGCAGCTTGCGGGTGGTGGCCCAGTTGTGCGCGCCGTCGGTGTTGATGCCGGACTGGAACCAGACCCAGGTGTCGCGGACTTCCTGTTCGGGGAAGGTGCG
>NZ_JAODLR010000027.1 GCF_025960875.1 Crystallibacter permensis
CAGCGAGGCCGGCCGATGCCTCCTGCCCGAAAACCAAAACCGCAGCCAGCCCCGAAAAACCATCAGGACCAACTGCGGATCGGTGGATCAAGGCTAAGCGTGACAGGAAGCCCAATCCTCTCCGCGACCCTGGCCTCAGCCTCGACGGCCTCTACTTCCTCAGACTGCTCGGCGTAGATCACGTGCGGATGTCCGCGTTCGAGCATGCAGTCGATGTTAAGGTCACGTTCAAGAGCGAGGATCTCCCCGAATCCGGCAACGTTCGCCTCCGCGTAGGCGGCTGCGGCATCGAACCCCAGCTTCTGCTCGATCTTCGAGTAAAGGGTTCCGTGACCATAGGTCACCTTCACGGTCGAATGCGTGGTCACCGAGCCAGCCAGACGTCTCGCCTCAACCACTGTCACCTTCAGTCCCGCGCGCTGGAGCAGGAGCGCGGTGGTGATCCCGGTGATGCCCGCTCCGAGGACCAGCACGTCAGATGCATCGTCCCGGAATCCTGTTGGCCCCAGTTCCGGTGGCGTCAGGGTGTCTACCCAGGGTGAGATATGGCGGCCGACAGGAAAGCTCACTTGTTGCTCCCTTTCTCAAGTGCTCCTCGCCCGAACTGGTAAGGCTACTTGTCATCAACACTACGCACGGGCCCCCGAAGCTGGCTAGAGGCATTGACCGCGATGAAGGACCGGGCCTAACGTCATTTACATATGGGGCGACAAACGAGGAGTGTGCGAATAATGAGCGAGACCGAGAGCGAGCACGGGGTGCATGAGTCCCACGGCGGGCACAAGCACGGTGATGAGTGCGGACACGAAAGCCGCCAGCACGGTGACCACCTCGATTATCTTCACGATGGTCATTGGCACGCGGAGCACGACGACCACTACGACGAGCATTAGTTCGTTGACGGCATACTCAGAGACTGCAGGCTCATGACTTCGGAGACCTTGCGGGGATACATTGTGGATCTGGCCTGCCTCCGCAGGTATCCGCACGCGGAGCTGCTCGACCGGGCGCGTCAGCATACCGTGGAATGCGCCGTGATGGGTCACTGCGTGGAAAGCGGGTACGCCCTCGTTGGTAACCAGGGCGAGCTGTTCCTTCTCGATACCGGCACCACCCCGCTCGTTCTTGCAGCACTGAAGCGTACCGCTCTCCGGGAGGGCGTAGCGCTGCAAAGCCGGCGCGAACTACAGGATGGCGAAATGAAGACGGTTGGGGTGGATCTCCTCTAGCCCCTTCTCCATCCGGTGGGGCGAGGGGAACAACGTGTTCGCGCCCTTCCTGCGACTCCCCGACCTCCAGGACCGGGCACGTGTCGATGCGCATGCTTTTGTGCTGGATGGGGTCATGCTTTCGACCAAGCCACAGGGCCGGATTTTCCCCCTTTCAAGCAACCGCTCCCACCAGCCCCGGGCGCCGCCCGGTTGCGGACCGGACAGCACCACCGTGAAAGCTTTTTCGAACCGCCCCCGCTCCGGCTTCATCAGCGGCATTGACCGCTGGAGCACTTGACGGAACAACGAATAGTAAGGTTACTGTGCTTAAGGACGGCCGGCGCCCGTCGGCCCGAAGCCCACGGATTGGAGCAGGATCATGACTCACATCACTTCGATGCTCGAAACATACCCGAAAAGCCTTGGCGAAGTGGACCGGCAGAAACTTGCAGAGTGCATTGCCGCGTGTTTTGAATGCGCCCAGGCCTGTACAGCCTGCGCCGATGCCTGCCTGTCCGAGGACATGGTGACGGAGCTGACCAAATGCATCCGGACCAACCTGGACTGCGCAGACATCTGCGCCGCTACCGGCAACATTCTTTCCCGTCATACCGGCTATGACGCCAACGTCACCAAAGCGGTGCTGGAAGCCTGCGCCGCAACCTGCAAAGCATGCGCCGATGAGTGTGAACGTCACGCCGGAATGCATGAACACTGCCGCGTCTGCGCTGAAGCATGCCGCCGCTGCGAAACAGCCTGCCAAGAATTGCTCGGATCCCTGGGCCGCGGAGCCACCGAGTAAAAACTCTTGGCGTTTATCAGGCGGGGACCGGCCAGGCGTCCCGGCCTCCCCAACTACACTCCCCCTAGTGACCGAAGGTACAGAAACCGTGCAGAAAAACAGGATCAGTAAGCGAATTCCCGCCGCGGCGGCGTCAGCCGTACTGGCACTAGGCGCAGTGGCAGGTACCGGAGCGGTTACCGCCCCTGCTGTTGCCGATGCGCCGGCCCAGAGCGAGGCTGCTGCCAGCTACGAGGTGGACTTTCTCAAGAACATGATCGACCACCACGCAATGGCAGTAGCGATGTCCCAGACCTGCCTGCAGAAAGCAACCCATCAGGAGCTGAAAGAACTGTGCCAATCCATTCTCGAAGCCCAGCAGCAGGAGATCGGCCAGATGCAGACCTGGCTGCAGGACTGGTATGGCATCACCTACGAACCCAAAATGAGCGAAGGCGATATGCGCTCCATGGACAGGTTCGAAAACTACACAGGCGCCGAGTACGAAATCCGGTTCATGCAGTCCATGATCCGCCACCACTGGTCCGCCGTCCGCGAAGCGGACGAATGCCTTGAATCGGCCGAACACGTCGAGTTGATCGAACTGTGCTCGAACATTCGAGAAACCCAGCTGACCGAAATAAGCCAGATGCAGACCTGGCTGGAACAATGGTACGACCGCAGTGGCGGACGGCCGGCAGCCACAACCTGAATTCGAAGGCCGCCGGACCTACGGTTTGCCGCTTTCATCCCCGATAGCGGCAAACCATAGGTCCCTGCCCACCCTCCTGCGAATCACCAAGAGGCTTTCGATGGCGCCCCTCGTCCCTCAATAAGGGATGAGGGGGCACTGAACGTCCCGACCTTGCCGTCCATGTGGACGGAGAGGCTGGCCACGGCGAAGTTTTGGTACGCCTGCCTCCTCTGACCGGAATTCCGGTTCCACAAGTGTCGGGCCAAAAGGCCTCGTACCGGCTGCGTCCGAATCGGTGCCAGTCTGGTGCCGGCACAGGACAACACGCATGGCCAGCAGGATGTTACCTACAATATCGGCAGGTTGAGGACCTGGAGCAGTCCTATCGTTTGCTTCAGCATTCTGCGCACGCGTAAGTCAATGACGGGCCAACCGGCCACATGCGGACGCCGGTCACGCTGGCATAACTGACTGTCTCGAACTCGTCGTCGCGTCCTCAGACGAGTCGGGTCGGAACAATCGCCGCTTTGAGCGCGGGTAGCAGCCCAAGTGTGTATTTGGAGTCCGCGGCAGCGGCCATCGCGATCCAGGACCGGTCCCCTGCCGGACTCTGCCAAGGGGAGAAGTAATCTTCCAGCTCATCACGGGGCAGTTCCCTGGCAACAGTACGTAGGGTGGCTTCACCGGACCGCGACGAAGAGGAAAAGCATCAAGAAACCCGCTCAATGTGGCCGGAGCACCCGCTCAGAGCCGAGGTGTTCTATTATTGCTGGTACTTCATCGAGCGGCACAACCCCCAACGCCGCCGCCTGTCAACGAACCCACAACACTTGGCGACAACGTCACCGCAGAAGCGCCAGCCGCGCGACCGGCTCGCCCAATTTCATTTCATAAGACCCTCAAAGCTCGGCGAATCGCATCTGATGCATTCGACGGCGATCGGTAAGGGTAGCCAACAACTCCCTGTTCCGAGTCACTTAGTCTCGCAATTTCTGGGCACCTTTTTCTCCTGTTGAGATCATGGCAGCCGGCTCACTGGGGGCAATTTCTTCTCAATCCGTGGGACATTGGCGTTCTGCTGGCTCCTGATAGTCGGGGACTGACCGGGCTTCTGCCTCTTGGGCCGTCGCGGCCACTCCATTGCGTTGGATGTCTTCGATCAGCCAGTCCATCTCGAAGATCTCCCGGCGCTGCGCCTCGCTGATCTCGACCGCCAGCTGGCATACCCGCACGTCGGCGAGTTCGGCGCGCTCGGATCGGGTGATGGCCAGCGAGTGGTGCGGGATCATCGAGCTCATGAACCCTGTGTCCTGCACCGTGGTCTGGCTGCGGTCAAGGAACACTCCGCTGCCGAGGAGCAGGAGGCTGATTACGACCACGGCCACGTTCGCCTTCGTGTTCCGGTACATGTTCAGCATCCAGGCGAGCATGATCAGGCCCATGGTCCCGCCCATCGTGAGCGCCATGAACATCCGGCTCTCGCTCCAGCGCACATGACCCCACTCGTAGGAGCCGACGAACATGGCCGCGTACATCACCACCATCGCCGTCAGGATCATCGCCCCGAAGCGCAGGTACATCTTCATGGCGTCGCGGGACTGGTGCTCAACGTGACCCTGTCCGTTCTTCTTGTCTTTTTCCGTGTTCGACACAGAACTGCTCCTTCTCTTATCCGTGGCGCTTCGCTCTACTGCCTGCAGCCGCAGCGTGCCCGCACCGGGCCTGATTATTCTGCTTTGTCTTATGTCTTTCGTTCACGTTCATGTTTTGGTTCCGGCCGCCGGGTGAGGGGGCGTCCCCCTGGGGACATCCCGGTACCGCCGCAGGCCGTGCGCGGGCGAGGTCAGCCCAGAGAGCCCAGCAGCTCCGCACAGGCCTGTTCACAGCGGCGGCAGGCCTGGGCGCAGACGCGACAGTGGTCGTGCCTGGAGGCGTGTTGTTCGCATTCGTCGGCGCAGGCCTTGCAGACAGTCCGGCAGGCTTCCAGGACGGCGCGGGTGACATTGGCGTCGTACCCGGTGTGGCGGGACAGCGTGTTGCCGGTCGTGACGCAGATGTCGGCGCAGTCGAGATTGGTGCGGATGCACTTGGTCAGATCGGCAACCACGTCTTCGCTGAGGCATGCATCCGCGCAGGCCGTGCAAGTCTGCGCGCATTCGAAGCAGGCCCGGATGCACTCGACGAGTCTTGCCTTGTCGATGTTTCCCAGGTCGTTGGGGTACGTGTCGAGCATTGTCTGTACGTGTGTCATTGTGCTTCTCCGTTTCATTTGGTTGCCGCCAGCGGAGGGATCCCGGCCCTCCGCTGTCCCTATAAGGGGCGTCCTGGTGTTGCGACTCCGGCCCGTCGTCCTGTTCCGGATCTGCGCAGGGGCAGCCTTTACTGCCGCCCAGTGTTCCGCACACGAAAGACCGGGCAGGCGGCCTGACGTTATCGTGCGCCGGACGCGCTTCTTTGCCGGGGCCCACTCGATCGGCCACGGCCTTGTGGCAGGGCGCGGAGCGGTTTAGGTACGGCTGATCGACAGTTGGATGAGGGATGGGGCCGGCGGAGCCGGGCCGGCGTTTACCGGCGACTGCAAGGACTCGAGCAGGAGCGAGTGGGTCGGCACAGGCGTAGTCACGCCCGCAGGCTGATGCTCTTCGGGACGCTGGGCGGCTGCTTCAGTGGCCGACGAAACGTGGTGTGAAAAGCAGTAGTGGCGGTGGTCTCCGCCATGAGGCGCCGGGTCCGCCGTGATGAGCACGGGTTCGACGCCCCGGCCCGTTCCAGGTTTTACATGAGGGTCATGCCCGGCTGCCGCTGCCGGCTCCGCAACAACCCGGTCGCCGGCATCCGGATGCCCGGTGACGCACACGGACACCACGCTCGCAACGAGGAGCGTTAGGGCAAAACCGGCGAAAATGCTTCCCCAGGACCGCATCCGGTGAAGCATCGCTGCAGCGCGTCTCGTAACCCGGATCATGATCCTTCCATTGGGACGAACATGTGTGGCCCACACTACCTATGGTGTGCAGGTCCGGCTACCCCTGCGTCGACATCAGAGACGCCTGCGCGGTTCTCCGCAGCGGAGCTGGTGTTGCTTCTTCTCTCATCGTTGAACCACCATCTTTCGCGATACGCAATCGATGGACAGCCTGTCAGGGCTGGATCCGGCCAACAATAACAACGAGTCCGAGTGCCCCACGGCGATGCACGGTGCTTATCTGGCACAGGGACGGTGTCGGTGACGGTCGAAAAGTCGCTTGACCATAACGACAGTCTATTGTCGAGCCTTCGTGTTGGGCGCGTAATCGCTTGACTCCGGAATAGCCGTTTACTCAGGCCAAGGACAAATGAAGTCCCCATTCCGAACAGGGCGGGCACCATGAAGTGCGTTCGGGTTGCTACCCCACGGCTGCGCCGGATCTCTAGCCCTTACCCTCGTTTTTTCTGGGTCGCACAGATCAGAAACAGCGCCTGCCGGTCGTGTTCTGCATGATGCAAACGTCTCCCTGCGGCCATCGGCACCTCCGGAGTAGGACTGCTCTCCTTGTCTGCTTCAGCGCGCTGTCCCGAGGACCGATCGACTGAGGTAACACGCAGTGCTCTTTGTCCATCGGCATCTCGAGGAGCGTCCGATAGACCGACTTCCGAAGCGCTGGCGGAAGGTCCTGCACGAGCGGCGGCGGTTTCCGGGAAACTCTGGCGCCGGAAGGCCCCTGCGCCAAACCCAATCTGCCGCACTTTATGATGTGACGGTTGAAGGGACGGGATGTCTACCGCTGCACGAGGGTAACCAGTGGGAAGATGGCCGAGCCATCATGAATCAGTCGTCGAGGATTCCCAAGCGGAGTCCGGAAGAGGATGCAGGGACTGCAATTGCTTAAACTTGTTGGGGGGCCGGGAAGCCATCGAGTACTCCCGGTGGGCGTTCACCGCATAGGAATGTCCCATTTTCTAGACAACTTCGTACGTGGCCAGCCAGACGAGCAGCACAGGCTTGGGTTGATGAAAGACTTCATCGACTACATGCAGATTCTCAGAGGCCACGGCTTGCACATCGACACGTGCCTCGTCGACGGCAGCTTCGTGACCAGCAAGCAGTACCCCGCGGACCTGGACTGCACACCGTTGATTGATGGTGGCCGGTCAACTCCGGCAGCCGGGATACTGGGCAGCATCCACGACCAGTGGATCAGCCCGGGAGGCCGCTACAAAAAAGTCCCGGTTCTAGGCCTGGGCCGAACGGTGAAACTCGATGTCTACGGCATTGTCAGGATTCCGCAGGAGCATCGAAACCACATGTTTGGGACTGAAGCCGAACAGAAGTGGGGAAAGTTCTGGCAGATGGCCAAAGGGCACGGCACGGATGCGGTCAAAGGAAGCGTGGAGGTGAGCCTGGATGACTGACCGAGATACCGGATTATCGGCCTTTCTGCGCGATGTTGAAAATCTTCTCCACGACTACGAGGTGAACTCCTCCGACGACTGGATGACGCGGTCGAACCGCGAAAGCATGGCCGGATTGCAGGCGAATCTTGAGTCGGTATGGCTGGAATCCCGTAAAGGCATTCGTGCCCGCTTCCACCAAGGTGCCGTTCAGGGCCATGCAGGGCCCGCAAACCAGTTGCTCAAAGCTGTCCTGGCCCTCAACGAAACAGTTGTGGCCTTGGTGAATAAAACCCTGGACAAGCCCTATACGACAATCGATGACAATGTGCGCGGCCGGCTCGGCCTGTGGGCCATTCCAGCAACAAAAGGTTCCTTTATCATGGAACTCATCTGCCCGCCTACCGGGGACGTGGAACCCAGAGCCAATGCAAAACCCATTGACGGACAGACGACAGTTCCGGAGCTTGACGACATGGTCGTACCCGGGGCTGACGCAGTCGACCAGGTCATGGGCGTACTCCACGAGTTGCTGGACTCGAGCAAAGGCAAGGTCCTCCAGCTGGAGGAGAAACTCATCGATCTTGGCGCCCACGCCACGACACAACTCGGAAAATTTGCCGACCGCTGCAGTGAACTCGGGGTATCGGTCGACGTCGACGACCGGACACAGCAGAACAAGCCCCTGGTCATCCGCCCCCAAGATGCGAGGCTGCTCAAAGGAACCATCAGAACTCTCGGCCTGGAGGAGGAACCCCTCGTCATTGAAGGCGAATGGCTAACCAGCAGCAAGATCCGTGGCGTCTTTGACATCCGGGACAAGGACGGCATCGTCAGGAACGGAACGGTTCCCAAAACACTGATGGCGGACTCCGTGGCCGCTTTGGAGAAGTACGTCCAAGCTCAGATCAGAGTCATCCACAAGGGCGGACCTGATGGCCAGGCGCGCATGGTTCTTGAGAAGGTGACAGTCCTGGCAGATTCGGTCCCCGCAGACTTCTATACCGCGGTGAAGAAAGAACCCGGTACTGACGCATGACAGCCGGCAACCTGCCTTTCGCCCTCGCGCCCCGGCCGCTCGGATCGAAAGCCCTCCGCCGTCTGGGAGAAGCCATCCGGGACGGCAGCCTCAACGAAGACCACATCGACAGCTACGACGAGGTTATGGCCTGGTACAACGACCTTGCCGAAGGAGTACATGAGATTCTGGAACACCACGACTGGAGTGAAATCTTGCCCACCTGCACGCCGAAAGTCACATCGCGGTCGAAAACCATCGACACCTTACGCGAAAAACTGCAGCGGGACCACAATACTCCCTTCGGCAATATCCAGGACGTTGCAGGGGTCCGGGTTGAGGCTCCGATGACATTGCACGACCAGGTAAACGTAGCTGCTGAAGTTGCCAGAATATTCGGCCACGCAGACGACTGCATCCGCGATCTGCGTACCACGCCGCACAGCGGCTACCGGGCAGTTCACGTTTGGCTACGGGATCCAGGGCGGGTGGAAATTCAGGTGCGCACACGCCTGCAGGGCGCCTGGGCCAACATGTATGAACGCGCGGCCGACTACATTGGCCGGTACATTCGGTACGGGGAGCTGCCTTCAGACCCGGAGACGCGACAAGCGATCGAAGAACTTCAGGACATATCGCTGACGCATATCAAAGATCTTGAGGAGATTTTGACGCTGCTGGCCGAGCTTCAGAGCGACCACCAACGTGCCCTGAGCTACGCCGAACAGGTCTTCGTCTCCCCCGCACGGGTCCCGCCCGATGTCGCTCGCCAGCTCAGAGACCAGGATGACAAGGTCAAGGAGTTTGAATCCAAGATTGAAAAAGCGCAGAATGGGATGCTACGCAACGTAGAGTCGCTGCAGAACCTGTTCGAATCATTCAAGAAGGAGCACTAGGGAATGTCCGGGTACCTCATACAGTACAACCGCCGTACCGGTCGCTCCGACGTTCAGGAGTTCCCCGGTGCTGACGGCTCCCGACAGGCTATGCGGATGCGCCTTCGCCTGGAACGGGAACGCCTCGACGAGGACGTCGAAATCGCCTCCATTAACGCAGCTTCCCTGGAGAGCCTGCAGGCCACTCATTCACGGTACTTTGGCCGAGCGGATTTTCACGGAAACGTGCCAACACCAGCGTAACCAGCCCACTTGAACGACGGTGGCGGCTGCCCCTTATCGGGCAGCCGCCACCGTCATATGCTGTGGACATTCACCGGCTAACGGCAAAAGAGGTTGGGACGTGCCACATGCAACTGGGCTGCCTTTACGTTGGGCACAAGTGATCAGGGGCGACGTACCCCCAGCCATGCGGTTGTACCCGCTGCGACTTTTTGCTGCGAGGTTCTTTTGTCGCTTAGGGATAGCAATCGGCTGCTGATCCCAGCTTGTGAATCAAGGCAGCAGAATGGAGCCTACCGTCCTGCTTGAAGCCGCCCGGCCAGCAACTCGTTTTTTAGAAGTACTCGTTCGGGTTTGCCAGTGCGGAAAGCATAAATCCAGCGGCAATGACGAGGGGAAGTAAACTCTGCACGGCGAAGGGCCACCAATTTGCCCCCGCGCCACGGCTTTGGCGGCATGACCTTGTCAGGAGGAAAGACAGCGTGGCCAAGGGCAGGAATACTGCCCCAAAGATCAGGACGGCGATGAGAAGTTCACCTTCGTAGCAGCCTGATCCATATCCTGTCTCGGGTGTGCACTGCATCCGGTTGGGATAGTAACCCAGCGCTGCGCCGAAAAGTGCAGCAGGCGGAGCACTGAGAAGCGCGCCCGCTAAGCTGACAAGAGCCGTCGCAATCCGGTCTCTCCGTGTCTCCCGCCAGATCGCCCGACCCAAATCCCGCTCCTTTTCCGAGGGATCCCCCGAAATAGGATCACGCTGTAGCCGAAATATGAGCATCTCATTCTTGCTGTCGCGTAATTGTGTCGGCGACCACGCGAAACTTCCGCCTGGCGGCCATTCCAAATCAACGGCTAAGCAGATGGTTCGAGCCCCTTGGTTAGAGGAGTGGCTGTGACAGGTTTAGATGGCCCCGGTAAGACGGTTATTTCTGGCCCCAATTTGTGACTCGCCGGGCACTTGTGACGGTTATTTGTGGCCCCACCTTCAACGTTGGATCCATCAGTGGATGGATGCGGCGGAAGGTTGGGCTGGATGGAGTCGAGAGTGGAGTTGTTCGCACGGATCCGAAGGGACGCCCGGCTCGAGGGCCTATCGATTCGTGCGTTGGCTGTCCGGCACGAGGTTCACAGAAGAACGGTGAGGCAGGCTCTGGATTCAGCGGCCCCGCCGGAACGTAAACCGAGACAAGGTGTGTCCTGGAGGCTGGAGCTATTCAAGACTGCGATCGACGCGATGCTGGTCGAGGATACAACGGCACCGAGGAAGCAGCGTCACACTGCCCGCAGGATACTGGCCCGGCTCATTGAAGAGCACGGTGCGCAGGAGCTGTCGTATTCCACGGTGCGTGACTACGTCAGGGTCCGCCGGGCCCAGATCGATGTTGAGGCCGGCCGCCGGATGGAGGTATTCGTTCCGCAGGAACACGCGCCGGGGGCCGAGGCCGAGGTGGACTTCGGCGAGGTCTGGGTGGTCCTGAACGGGGTGAAGACGAAGTGCCACATGTTCGTCTTCCGGTTGTCCCACTCGGGCAAGGCTATCCACCGGAATTACCCGACCCAGGCCCAGGAAGCCTTTTTGGAAGGCCACATCGAAGCGTTCAACAAGATCGGCGGCGTGCCGGTCAAGCACATCCGCTATGACAATCTCACCAGCGCTGTCAAGGCTGTGGTGTTCGGCCAGGGCCGGCAACGCCAGGAAAACGACCGCTGGGTGTTGTTCCGTTCCCACTATGGTTTTGATTCTTTCTATTGCCAGCCAGGGATCGCAGGGGCGCACGAGAAAGGCGGTGTTGAGGGCGAGGTGGGCTGGTTCCGTCGCAACAGGCTCTCCCCAATGCCCCTCGCCGACTCTCTGGATGAGCTCAACGACCGGATCAGACGATGGGAGGCCCGGGACGACCGCCGGCGGATCAATGACAGGATCCGCACCATCGGCCAGGACTTCGAGGCCGAACGGCCGTTCCTGGCACCGTTGCCGGTGGAGGAGTTTGATCCTGGGCTGGTGCTGAATCCCAGGGTTGATAGGTCTTCGATGGTCACGGTGCGGATGGTGAAGTACTCCGTGCCTGCCCGGTTCATCGGCAGGAGGGTCCGGGTCTCGCTGCGGGCGTCAGAGGTTCTGGTCTTCGACGGCCGTACCGTTGCTGCCAGGCATCAGCGGATTGCCGCCAAACGCGGGCAGTCGGTGCAGCTGGACCACTATCTTGAGGTCCTCAAAACCAAACCCGGTGCCCTTCCCGGCTCTACCGCCCTGGCCCGTGCCCGCGAGTCGGGAGCGTTTACCAGCGCCCATGAGGCGTTCTGGGCTGCCTCCCGCCGGGTCAACGGAGATGCCGACGGCACCCGGGAACTCATCGATGTCCTGCTGCTCCACCGCTCGATGGACGCCGGAGACATCCAAGCGGGGATCACCGCGGCACTGGGAGTGGGCGCCGTCAGCGCCGACGTCGTCGCTGTCGAAGCCCGCAGAAACGCGTCGGTTTCGTCCGGGGGTGGGGCCGGTTCGGACCGTCATCGCGGTGCTCATGCTGAAGTGAAAGTGCACCGGGTTGTCAGTCTCACCCAGCGCCGGCTCATGGACCCCGATGCCGTCATCGCAGGGCTGCCTCCGGATGCCCGGCCCCTGCCGTCGGTGAGTGCTTATGACGAGCTGCTGGCCAGACGTACCGAACATCCTGCAGGATCCGCGTCGAAGGAGAACATCTCATGAGCCCCATCGCTCCGGCTACGACCATCACACCTACTTTGCGTCGGCGCCGCGGCCTGACCGAGCAGGCCGCGGTCGCGGCCGTGGACCAGGCATGCCGCCGGCTGCGCCTGCCCACCGTCCGCGCGGTCCTGGACGAAGCCCTGGCCATCGCGGGGAAGGAACAGCTGACCTACCAGGGCTTCCTGGCTGAGCTGTTGCTTGCCGAGTGTGATGACCGGGACCGGCGTTCATCGATCCGCCGCGTCAAGGCAGCCGGGTTTCCCCGGGACAAGTGGCTGGGCGATTTCGATTTCGACGCTAACCCGAACATCAAACCCCGCAACGATTCATACGCTGGCGACTGGTGACTGGATCCATAAAGGCGCGCCCCTGTGTCTGATCGGTGACTCGGGCACCGGCAAATCCCACCTGCTTATCGGGCTCGGCACCGCGGCCGCGGAGAAGGGTTACCGGGTCAAATACACCTTGGCCACGCGGCTGGTGAACGAACTCGTCGAGGCCGCCGATGAGAAGGTCCTTGCCAAAACCATCGCCCGTTACGGGCGCGTGGACCTGCTGTGTATTGATGAGCTGGGCTATATGGAGCTGGACCGCCGGGGCGCTGAACTCCTCTTCCAGGTCCTGACCGAGCGCGAGGAGAAGAACTCCATCGCCATCGCGAGCAACGAATCGTTCTCCGGTTGGACCAAGACCTTCACCGATCCCAGGTTGTGCGCAGCGATCGTGGACCGCCTGACCTTCAACGGAGCCATCATCGAAACCGGCACGGACTCATACCGCCTCGCCCACACCAAGGCGCAGCAGGCCGCTGGATAGCATAGAGGCGAAGTGTCTTTCTGCATGGAACACAGACTTGGAGCCGTCCCGATCTAGCCACTGTCCGTAGGCGTAACACTGCCTTCCTTGTGCTACACCTATTTACTCAATCAAAAACGCAACACCGTCGAACGCAGTTTCAACTGGCTCAAGCACTGGGACGGTATCGCCACCCGCTACGACAAATACGCCACGACATTCTTTGGCGGCGTCCTGCTCAGCGCAATGATCACATTCCACCGCGTCCCCAAATATTAATAGACAGAACCTAAGCGAGCACTACTGCAGCGCCAACTGCGATGCCGACCCAACCCAGGAAAATCGCTCCCTCGCCAAAGCGTGCGAGCCCTGCGCTGGCTGGCGAATAGGGTCGCGCAGTGGAAAACATTTGCGCCCCCTTGCCGCATACGGCAATCACCGCCGAAGCGATGCAGATGAAGACTGGGCCGGGGTGCGTCAGTTCCAAAACAGCCCAGGCGAGCAGAAGCGTGACCACGGTGGCAATGGCAACTGTCGCAGGGATCCCCGGCTTGCTGGGCCCTCGATCTCCGCTTGGGTTCGAAGGTGCGGTGTTCGGTTTGGACTGCTGCATTGTTTGTTCCTCCCATGTATGGGGACACGGAAATTTATACCACCGAGTATTCCATAGTGCAGTCAAAGAATTGTAACGCCAAAATAACGTTCTGAGGATTTCAAGATAAAAAATAACGTTCTAAGAATTTTGAGATAAAGAAGCGTCCGGAGTCTTTACGTACAGATTTCACTACTGAATTATGGCCCGTAGGTTGCACGGTTCATCAGCAGCCGCTCGCACCGTCAAAATACAGTCTCTGCACGCACAAGAGGGGAATCACATGTCAGCTCTATCCAGAACGCTGTCAGCGCTAATGACGGCTGGGCTTCTCGCAGTATCGATGGCGGCACCCGCCTCAGCAGCAACGAAGGAAGCCGAACAGCCAGCATTGGACTGTTGGGTCCAGTACGAAACGGGGGAAAACCATTGCGTTAAGCAAGGGGAAGGCCTGAATGCCGCTGTCCTCAATCTTTACGACAAGAGAATCGTGGAAGACGGAGATGAGGCCGCCCAGTACCGTGATGGTTCATCAGTTCAGGCTACCTACATTCTCGGTACCGTCTACATCGATCAAGACTACGGCGGCACCTCGGTTACATTCACCACGAGCATCTCCACCACCTGCAATACGCACTCTTTTAGGTGGCCGGAGCTAACCGACGTCAGATGGAGTGACTACTGGTCGGGGTACGCGAACGACGACATCGAATCATTTGTCCTGGGTCCCAACTGTAAAATTGGCCTGTGGGCCGATACTTACTACAACGGCTCTTACTACGACTCGGCTACAAACAGGTCGACACTCGGCTGGATGAATAACCAGGCATCCTCGCTCTGGTTTACGGGTTAGTCGCCCGTCCGTGTTGGAGCCTCCCTCCCGCTCTAGATTGTGGGAAGGGGGCTCCAGCTTTGTCCGCAGCGGTGCCCTAGGTGTATTGACCAGTGAGGTTGCGTACGCGGGCCGCCGACGGAGGCCCTCGTAGTGAAATGTGGCCTCGGTGATGATTGTAGTGGTGCTACCAGTCATCGAAGGCAGCCATGCGTTCGGACTCCTACCGGACGATCCCAATAGTTGGATTCGGGCGGCTTCCAACCTTTTCCCGTGAGTGTCGCAGGTATAACCAGTCCCCGACGCGGAAACGGCTAATAGAGTGGGGGCGGGAGCAGCAACACTGATCTCCCTTTTGAGAGGTGTGCCTGTCCCGTTGTCGCTAAGCAGAGAAGCGGCAGAAGGGCCTCCTGGAGCGCGAAACCAGGAGGCCCTTCGGGCGAAAGTGTGTCCAGGCCTCGAGCACTCAGCTGCCCTGTGATTCGTCAGGTGGGGCCAGTTTCAACCGTCCTACCGGGGCCAAATAGGGTTGACATAGTCAGAGGAGGTGCGCCGCTTTTTGAACAGTCATCAGGCAATCAGTCAGGCTGGGCTGCTCGCCGTAGATCAGGCCAGTCGCCAGTTCGTAGGATTTTTCCATCTCCAACAGGAGATCAGGCGTCGGCTGGAATGCAGGGCTGTGCGCGTACCCTCCATCCGGTCTGGGGGTAAAGGAAAATCCTGCCGCAGCGCTGTGGCCATCGATGTCTTCGATCAGCCCGGCGCTGCCGTCCGGCCCGATCCCAATCAGCAACTGCAGGACGTCCGCGTTGGACAGGAGTCGATGGATGTCGTAGAAGTGGCGCCCGCCCCTCATAAGAGCGCTATGCGCCGTGGCGTCGGGCATCCGTGAGACGGCGTCGTGCACGGCGGAGATCTTCTCGAGCAGGGTCCGCTCCGGCGACAAGACATTCACGGTGAAAGGCTCGAATTCCTGCCAGGCTGATTCGAGCTCCCCCAGCACTTCGACAGCATAATCGGCCACCATGGATCGGAGCCTGTGGACCTGGAGCGGGAAGTCGCCGCCTCGGGTGCCCATCTCCAGCAGCACGCCCTCCGAAGCCACACCGGATTCGAAGGAACCGGGATAGTGGTAGCGCATGTGGCGCTTGACACCCTTGGTTGGCGCGCCGGAAACCCTACGGTCCTGGGGGTCGATTCCGAGGTGTTCGCCAACGTCATGGCACACTGCCTTGAGGATCTTGTCCTTGGCGCCGGGAGAGCAGTTCTCCGGGAAGACGACCAGCAGATCAACGTCCTCCGAGAACCGCTCGATGAGGTTGTAGGCCCTGCTGAGACTGGTACCGCCCTTGAAGACGAAAGTCACCGGCACCAGCCGCTGCGACTTGTCGGCGATGACCCTGTCCTTGACGGCTGCACGGAGGACTTCGGTGACCCAAAAGTCCTTTTCCACGAATGCCTGCGGCAGCCTGAAGTGGAGAGCCGCCCCGTCTACCAGTGCTTCCAGATCATCTGGGCTATCCCGCAAGCGGTAGGCGTCGATCACGCTGCGATGCTTTCGGCCAGATGCTCAAACCTGGTTCGCACTGCTGGCGAGCTTTCCCCCGGGACGGCCTCAGCTATCCGGCCCAGGCGGACTTCACCCTTATCAACCGCGTTCCTGGCAGCTGAAACGAGGGAATCCCACCCCGACTCGACGGTGGACGGTTCGCGCAGAACCTCCAGTAAAGCGATCTCGAGGAATGAGAGGCCTCGCCGGCGCCCGTTGTTACGCTTATGCAGCTTCACGCCGTCAATGCCTTGTTTCAGCGGACCGGAAACGGCAAGCTCGACTTTAGCCGGCACCTGTGTGGTGAGTCCGAATGCCCGCGCGGCTGAATACCCCGCAGGGCCAATACCCTCGACACCGAGCACTTTCAAGGCAACCTCCAGAACACCAGGCCGCGCCATGCCGTATCGGGTCTTCGGACCTTTGAAATAGAGCCCCCGGGAACAATGCACAACGTCACCACGCTTGGCCGCCCGGGAAAGCGCATTGCGGGCGGCCGTGGGAGAACCAGGAAGATCCTTGGCCCTCACGAAGGAGCGAACCGGGAGTTCCTCCAACACTTGGCCGGGCGTTTTCGTTGAAGTGCTCATGACACAAAATCGTACCGAGTTTGTCGCACGTCGGCAAGCAAGCCGCCGTTGTTTCGGCCGGGAAGAATGGCTTCTGGTGCGGCTAGGACTCGGGCACGATCGAAACCAGTAGTTCACTACCTTTGGACCGCAGAACGAGACCATCAGCGGGCTGAGGACGCCGCCTTGGTGAATTCCCCCGCTTAGGCTGAAGACATCGGCCCCTGCTCGCTGCAGGCTTCGGCGCCATCTCCCCAGAACTCCGACACTCAGTGTTCCGTTTCGGCCTGACAATTCCTGGGTATCAGATCCACCAGCCGCCCGATCCGGTCTGGCGATATGTCACGCAGAATTCCAGGCAGAAGGATCTGCCACATATCCCTAATGCGTTCCATGACATCTTCCCTGCCCGTCCGCACATCCGACACCATTTGAACGCCGGTAAAGGAAGCCACCACGAATTTCGCCAGGACGGACGGGGCAACGCCCTCCCTGATCGTTCCATCAGTTAAGGCTTGGGTGGCCAGATTTTCCATCACCCTGATCCAGTCTTCATAGGGCTCGTGAACCGAACGGCCGAAAGAAGAGGCCTCGAACGTGAGCCGGATGCCTGCCCTGACCACGGGATCATGGAGGAGCCTGTGACCGAACTCCCGGCACATAACAATCATGGCATCAAGAGGCGGACGCCCCTCCTGCAGGACCGTCAGTCCGTCGTGGACGACGAGCCGGTGCTGTTCCTCGATGACGGCCTTGGCGAGATCCTGTTTGGAAGCGAAATGGAAGTACAGGGCTGCCTTTGTCACCTGGGCACGCTCCGCTACCTGGATGAGGCTGGCGCGCCCGTAGCCGCTCTTTTCGAACACTTCCGCGGCCCCGGCGATAATCGTTTGCCGGGTTGCACATGAGCGATTCTGCACCGCCACGATCAATACCTCATTCCTGTGTGACCTCATGGAGCACGAATATCGAACAATAACAGCAGCCACACGAGAAGCCTGTGCCCGAATCCGGTTCATCGATGGATGGGCGCTACTCCGGGGCACCGAGAGCCGCGCCGATTCGAAGTTGTCCATCATGCAGGCGAAACGGCTGTGAAAAGATGTTCCCATCGGCAGAAGGATCGATGCCGTCCCGCGGTGGCTGCGGCGGACCGGCATCAAGGTGCTTGGCTGGGCCCTCATCGTGCTAGGAATTGCGATGCTCGTGTTACCGGGCCCGGGTCTGCTCGCCATCGTGGGCGGCCTGGTCGTGCTCTCGGTGCACTATGTCTGGGCGAAACATCTGCTGGGCAGGGTCAAGATCCGTGCGCTCAGGATAGCGATGAAGGAAGTGCAGACATGGCCGCGCATCATGGCCGGTGCCATGAGCGGGCTTGTGGTTGTTGCTGCAGGCATCGCATGGGCCGCTCAGCCGCCCATCCCGGGCTGGTGGACCATCGGTGACCAATGGTGGCTCCCAGGAGGGTGGGGTATCGGACTGGCCTTGATTGCCTCCGGCCTGATCGCGCTGCTCCTCCTTCTATACTGCTTTCGCAGATTTCGCCGGCCACGCACCTCATCACGCCGCGGTGATTCAGGCCTGTAAGGGCTCATCTCGGCCGCTAAAAAGCTGCCGCCGTGTATTCGCGGCTTGCCGCAGGGAGAATACGAGCAACAGCCGTTACGGTCATCGCTCGAGTGCCCCAAAGACCCTCTCGTTCAAAGCTTTGAGGCCCTCCCCTGAGAGGCCAGCTCTACCCTGCCCAGATCTGTGTCGAACGCAAGGATTATCTGGCTTGCCCGCAGTACCCGGGGCTGCTTCACCGCGGGCGACGATGATGAGGACGACGGCTCGCCCCCCAGAGCCAGCAGGAATGAGTCAACCCCTTACTCTCATGGCAACCAACGGATAGTGTTGGTTGCCATGACGGACGAGTCAGAAATCGACACAGTCATCATCCACTTTGAGGGCAAGTCCATCCCGGCAGTAGTGAGGGACGGTGCCGTCCTCCTGCCCAAAAGCCTTGCATCTCCTGCTCCCCGTGTCAGGTCCTACAGAGTACTGGGGCCAACAGGTTCCCCACGGGACCTGCGGATACGGTCTGTAAAACCCTCAGCATCCTATTCGACTGCAGCCGTTGCCAAGCGGGTCATCGACGTCCTGGGCAACAACACCGTGGCGGCGCTGCTTGGTGTCAATCAGGACCGCCCTGGTCGCTGGGCTTCGAGCAAGGCCGAGCCGACGGAGGAAAACCGAATGCAACTGGCAGACCTGGACGCTTTCACAGGTCACCTGCTGGCGGCTTTCACACCTGAGCAGGCAGTCCTCTGGCTCGAAGGCCACGACCCGCACTTAGGCGCCCGACCGCTTGATGTGTACCGGCTGGAAGGTGCGGCGCCGGTAATCCAAGCCATGAAGGCCCATGAGCAAGGAGCATTCGCCTAGTGCAGTTTTGGCGCGTCTTCAATCGGAATCCGGAAGCCAGGACGCCGCAGAAAAATGGACACCCACTCTATGTCTGGCCCCATCAGGGAAATGGGCGGGTCGATGACCCGGAACACGACTATCTCGTTCTGTATGTCGCCGACTCCCCTGAAGGTGCGGCGGCGGAAGCCTTCGGCCACTTTGTCCGTTGGACACCGGCGGTTCTTGACGTCCCGCCTGGAGCGCCTGCCGGCTGCATCAAAGCGCTGGCCCAATACGAGGGTGAACCGGCAGTCCTGGACCTTGACGATCCCTACAACCTGCAGGACTGGGGGCTGTGCCCAAGCCAGGTCGTTCAGCGTGACCGGCCGTCCACCCAGCGCTGGGCGCGGGCCATCTACGATGCCGGAGACCACAAGGGCGTATCCTGGTGGTCTTATTATGAGCCGCGCTGGGCCAGCATCGGGCTCTGGGACATCACCGGGCTGGAGTTGGCCGCCGAACCCCAGCCCCTGACATTGAACCACGCAGCCGTTCTTGGAGCTGCTGAAGCGATTCGCCGCATCGTCGAGAGCCTGCCAGCACGCGTCCGAAGGTGAGCGGACAGGCAGAGAGCCATAGCGGCCATTGCTTACTGCCATTGTTGATACCCATCCCGTTCCCGGCCGGGCGCACAGGTTGACCCGCGAAGTAGGTAAAGAATGGCCTACGCTCATTCCTGTGAAGAAAGTCCCGAGCCATGAGTAGTCCCGCACCCGAACTTACGCTGCTTGTCGACGCACCCGATGGATTGATGGTCCGCCGCGTACCCAACGCTTCGTTGCTTCCGACGGATGAGGAGCTGGGCCCGGCCGCGGAAAATTCGACCCGCGATTCCGCCGCCAGGTGGGGTCTGCCCGACTTCGTGTTCCTCCCCGAGCAACAACGGCAAGGGGCCGGTGTCCGGGAGCGTGGCGACGGACTCGTGATTGCCGATGGCATTGCCGCCCTCATCCAAGTAAAAGCAAGAAACGCCGTTCCCGGCTCGACTGAACGAGAAGCAAGCTGGCTAACCAGCAACATCAAGAAAGCCATAAAGCAGGCCAAAGGCAGTATCCGTCATCTTGCGCACCGCCGGGAGAAATTGACAAGCGCCAGGGGACGGCGGGTCGAGATCGACGGAGCCCTGTACAACTGGATCGCCGTCGTCATTGTCGAACACCCGCAGCCGCCAGCAGATTTCACCCCCTCCTTAGAGGAAGCCGGCAGTGTGCCATGCGTGGTTCTTCTCCGGCGGGACTGGGAGTACCTCTTCGATCACCTTCGTTCCACCCGGGCCGTCCTTCACTACATTTCCCGTGTTGCCGGCGAAGAACAGGAACTTGGCGGTGAACCTGCCCGCTACACCCAGGCCGCATTGGCCGATGCTGATGCACTGCCTAAAGAATTGCCGGATGGATTGCGGCGCCTGGCCGGCCCCGCTGACGTAGCACCGGCCTATTCGGCGCCACTGGCGCCACTGGAACCGGCAGATGATAGCTCGATGCTGTTCCGGATCATCCTGGAAGATGTGGCCAACACCCACATCGGTGAGGACTCGGAAAGCGACCGGCTCGAACTGCTGACTGCTCTGGATACGTTGCCTGCCTCCTACCGTCCGGAACTGGGTGCGGCGCTGCTTAAGTTCATGGAATCCGTGGGCCAGTACAAGGGCGATAAAGTCCGCTCGGAATCACGGGTATTCATTCCTTACCCCGGAGACCAGGTTCCGATGGTATTCATGGTGGCCTCCGCCCACTTTTCCAAGGCACAGCCGTTGCTTTCCATGAGAACCCAGTTGCTCCATCACGAATACTGGACCAGCCTGCAGGAAGGCCCGGGCTCAGCTGTCGGGGTCATGCTTACGCCGTCCCGTCAGAAGAATCGGGACTGGGATACCTCCACGATCTGGCTCAAAGGCCCGACCGGGCTTACTGAGGAAGACGCCCAGGAACTTCGAAAACACATAACAGGCCGGATTTAGCACCAAGAAGTGCACCTATATAGGCTGCATTTGCCGTGCACTCCCGGATCCTCCTCCCGCCACAGTTCGGGGGCGGCTCCAAATCCCAAAGGATACGGTGAGCCAGATATGTAACATCTTCAACTCAGTAAGGAATGTGCCAAATACGTCACTTTTTATTCCAACTTTAGATATGAATCTTGCCTGCATCCTGAGATCGCCGGCGCGCGAGACGGCCCCCGTTGTGCTGGGAGCCGCAGGCTTGCCGGCGGGACTCCGCAAAAACTGGGTCAAGTCGACGGCAACGGGTATTTTCAGTTTCCGGGGCAACCTTGTGTCGTGGATCCGTTTCGACCTCGATCCCCAACTCGGAAGGCGCATCCGGTCTCGCTGGGGCCAGGGCGCGGTCCGTACGCGGCTCAGCAGGACTGCTCCGATACGGTGAGAGCATGACTGAAATATTGAATGACTTAGCCGTCGGAGAGTGGATCGGTCTTATCTCGCTTGCCGTGGCTGTGTTCCTTGGTATTCCCGGCCTCATTCTGGCTTGGTCGGCCCACAAGCGTGAACGCGACACGGAACCATGGAAGCTGACGAAGCTGAACACCGACGTTTGGGAGTTGGAGCGGCGTCAGAAAATGCCGGTCTGGATTACACACCTGCTCAACTTTTCCGGCGCCGAAGTACAAGTGCTGAACGGCGCGGGCGCTCCGGTGTTTCCGTACGAACGGGGCAAGAAAGTATCCCTCCGCATCTCTCCTTCCATACCCGGCACGCAACTTACCGTCTTTTACAGGCCGGTCACGAGGAAAGAGCGCGTGGACGACCTCAACATAGCTCCTGAATACAACACACCTGAAGGCATGGACACAGAAACCGGAATCGAGCTTTGGAGCGCCAGTGTCTACTGAGGGCATTGGCCGTGAGGCGGCCGGGCAGCAGAGCGATTGTTACATAAAACCTAACGTAGATTAGGTTCTATGAAACCTACGGCGTCAGGAATCATGCCCCTTCTGCGTTCCGAAACCCAAGGCAGGCTGCTGGCGGAACTCTTTCTCCATCCGGATAGGGAGTACTCCCTTCGTTCCTTGGCGAAAGGCGTAGGCGTCAGCCCTCCCACCATCCAGCGGGACATTGATCGGCTGGTGAAGGCCGCGTTTCTGCATGAGAAAAGGGTAGGCAATAGCCGCCTTGTCCGGGCTGCAACAGATCACCCGGTTTTTGGGCAGATCGCCGACATTGCCCTTTTCGGGTACGGGCCGCTGGCTATCCTGCCGGACATACTCAGTCGGATTTCAGGGATCTCTGATGCGTTCATCTTCGGCTCCTGGGCGGCGCGGTACTCGGACCAGGCTGTCGGCCACGCGGGCGACCTCGACGTAGCGGTCATCGGCAATCCGCCCCGGCGCGACCTTTTTCAAGCCGCCGAGCAGGCCAGCCGGCGGTTGAAGATCGAGACCAACATACAGCGTGTCGGTCCGAAGCAGTGGGAAGACGAGAAAGATCCGTTCGTTGCCTCCATCAGGTCATCCCCCAGACTTCAAATCCGACTATTCGAAGAGGAAGCCTCGTGATCAACACGGCGCGAGGACAATGACGATCTCGTCACTCAAAAAAAAGATAACCAAGGTCGTCGCCAGCAGGGAGCTGTCCGCTTCCTACCTAAAAAGCCGAGACCGACAGGGATCAGGCATCCACCCGCCTCATCAGTTCGCCGTCCTCACGGGCCGCAGTCGAGCTCGTGCAGCACAAGGCGCTGGCCCGCCCCGAGAAGACCAAGGGTCGTGCGCTCGGTGAGGCAATCGGCGCCGCCAGCAAGGCGAAGCTTCCGGACCGGTTGAGCATCACCGGCTGAGCGGATGACACATTACGACAGGGCTGTCGTCTTCTTGTGCCCGGGTTTCCCAAAGACCATCAGGCAACAATGGGGCATGGCCATCTGGGATGCATCGCCGAGGACACCGAAGAGCAGGCTCGAACGGATAGCCGATCATTCCATATGGTGGCTCCCGCTCGTCGCACTCATCCCGGCCAACATACTGATGCCCAATGCGGACCTACTGCCGCGACTGGCCGTCGGCTCCCTGGTATTACTCATCGTCGGAGGCGTTATGGGCACCGAGGTCAGACGCCGCAAGACGGCCCGGCTCGCCAAGGATGCCGAGAACTACGGCATCATCGACTGCCTCATCCGGTATCCGAAAGCCATGCGGGGCTCGCTGCGTGAACGCTGGACGCCAGGATCAGCCGAGCTGAAGCATGGCACCATCGTTTTCCGCCCGAACAACTCCCTTGAGCCTTTCGGCACAGACCAAGCCGGAGTTCCCCAAATTGTTGAGGTTCGCTCGGTGCCCGAGCCGTTCGAGCTGCCGCGCGATGAACGCAGGACGCTGCGTGCAAGCCAGGAGGTCATCCGGCTGGACACGGACAAGGGTGTGGTCGAACTTGCGGCAGACAGGATGAGCCTGCGCGAGCTCATGCGGCGGGTCTACCGCGACGAGAAATGACCAAGGCTGAGGCGCGACGCAAGCGTCCCTACGTCATGATGACGGCATGATGAACGAGGTCCTGACCCTGGAGGAACAGCTTGTGCCGACAGCAAGCTGGAAGCGCCGGTTCGTCTTCTTCCGGCGGGAAATGAAAACCGTCGATGTCCATCTGGACTTCGTCATCAACGGCAAGCCGCTCCGCACCTGGATCCAGGAATGGGAGGGTGAGGACACACCACCTGGGGAAGTCCCGCTGATGACGGCGGACCGGCCCGACCTGGCCGTTCAATAGGTCGAGCGGCTACTGGGGCGTCGGCCTCACCAGTATTGGAACCGGGGCTGGCTCCTGTTCTGCAAAGCGGGCTGGGACGAAGGATGCGGCGGAGTAACCACGGACATCCGGAGGGAGAACGGAAAGGTCTACTGGTCGCACATCGGCTGGGATGTCTCGTATGAGGAAAGCGCCGACCGGATCGAGAACGCAGTAGATTTCATTTTCGACGAGACCGAATACGACCGGGTTCTGCTGGAGGCTCGGGAACGGTTCACCGGCCAATGACCGGAGCAGGTGCTGTCGTTCGCCTGACAACAATCTTCCGCATTTATAGCCGCCCGGCTACCTACTTGTGGGTTAGGCTGCGGCCATGACAAATCGTTCCGCGCTTGTCGCATCCTCGGCAATCCTGTTCTTTTCAATGACGGCATGCGTGGGTGGCGATTCGGCGGGCTTATCAAGCCTCGACGAGACCGACCCGGCACTGTGGGCGCGGACGGCCTTCGGAGATGACGAGTGGCAAGGGCCAGGAACCACGGTTAGCGCCGGTGGACTCGCACCGGGCAGTGACGCCGGATTGAGTTTCACACCGGAGAACCCTGGCTGGTACCGCGTCGCCATGTCCTGCAAAGGTCCCAGCTCTATGTCCGTGAAAGTCAGCGGGTCAGGCAATGAGCTCGGAACCGGTTTCACTCCCTGCGGCACAACCGTTACCACCACCATGAAACTGCCGGCAGGGATGATCGATATAAGGGTGGACGGGGCGAACGCCAGGGGGATGTGGGCCGTGGCCCTCGCACCCACGGATGCACCATGACGTCGCGACAACCCCCGTAAAGGCCGTCTGCCATCTAGACGCCGAGCAGCAGCGCTGCGCCAATAATGCCGAGCAGCAGGCCGATCAAACTCAGGCTCAGCAGAACCGCCCGCACATGTCCGAAGGGCTCGCCGGACCGGCGCGGCCGCGAGTAGCGGTACATGACGGTCGGAACATCTAAGAGCACACCGATCACGATGAGCACTGCCGGCAGCTGCATGGACCAAGACTAGGACAAGCTCTGGACTAATGGGCGTGCTCAAGGCCAGAAGGTACCTATCAGTTGCCGACGGCACCCAGCTTCATCGACTGGTCGCACCAGCCGGCACTCCACAGGACGGGACAACAATGATCGACATTGATCCTGAGTACCTGATCCTGTCCTACCGGCTGACATACCTGGGCGTGCCCGACCCTCACGAGTCCCCGGAGACCTACCCGCTGGCGTGGCATATCGACATTCGAGCCCAGGTCTTTCCGGATGACGGCGAAGACGGGGAAGAGCACAGCGTCGGTTCCGCCCTCGTCTACACGGTCCTTGACGCCGGGCTCATCGATCTGTTCAAAACTCTCAAAGTCCATCGGAGGCTGGCATCGTTCGGAGAGGTCCTCGGGGTTTTGCGCCCCGATCTCTTGGACGAGGCAGGCATGCGCGATTTCGGTGGGGACCTGCTGATCCTGGCCAGCCTGCTGATCAAACCGGAGTACCGAGGACAATGGCTCGGCCACCACGTGTTGTGGGCGGTCCTGGACACCATAGGACGCAGCGTCGCCCTCGTCGCTCTGGGCGCTGCACCACGGATCAAAGATGACGGACCACAGCAGGGAACCCCGGAGCATGACGCCGCCAAGGCCGCTCTGCGGTCGTACTGGGAGTCCTTCGGGTTCATCCCTGTACTGGACGGCGAGTTAGGTGACTACATGGTCTATTTCACCGGGCCCCGCGAGCTTTCCGATGAGGTGCTGCCTCCTTGACGCGTTTCCGCCGATCGGACTGTCCGCCTAGGCTGGGCAACGTCGACGCTACCCAAGGAGTCCAGCTATGCGAGACCCGGCCCGCCAGTACTACCTGGGCGTCGAGCATTTCGGCGAGGAGCTTCGCGGATCAAAACTCAATTACAAGATGACCCGCGACCTGTACGCATACCCAAGCCGTTCCCAGCACCAGCGCGCCCACCGTGAGGTGCTGGGGGAGCAATTGTGGGAGAACATAGCCTGGGCTTATCGGGATGAGGAGCACACCCGGCACTCGGACGCCTACCTGCTGTGGCAACGCGACAAAGCCCTAAGGAACTTCGACCTGTCCATGCGGTATTTCGAGTCCCTGGATCCAGACGAGTTCGAGACTGCGTTGGAACACGTCCTCGCGAAGGGCCGGACGTTCAAGCCCGTCGAGTCGCTGCCCGACTGGGACGGCACTGAAGGCGCCTACGTAATGGTCTTCGACGACTACAAGCAGTTCTACATCGGGCAGTCGAACAACGTCCGCAAACGGATCAAGCAACACTGGGGCGGCCGCAAGTCTTTCGACCGGTTGATCTACGGAGGTGTGTACAACTCGATCTTCCCCGTGGACGAGCTTCGCGCCCTGGACAACACCAGGATTTACGCAGCCCGAAGCACCAACCCGTACGCCCCGGAAGAGCGCGCCGAGAAGGCTGCCGACCAGCGCTTTTGCCTGAACCGGATGACAGGCGGCGAGGCTACCCCACTGGCACTGATGCTCACAGCCTTGAGTCCGCGCAGCCGGACCCACGGAGTAGTCTCGGTGCCTTTGTCCTTCGAGGAATATGAACGGGAGCGGGTCGGCTTGGCAAGCAAGATTGCCCAGACACCGCCACCACACAGGTCCGCGTTGATAGCGGAACTTGCCGGCATGGACATGACGATCTATTCAGTGACACCTGAGACTGGTGCGCCGTTCATGTGGTCCAGACGGGACGGCATCGCCGGTGCGGTTCCCCGGGGCGAGCTGAGTGTGGAGGAGTTCACATCGTTCCTGGAAGCGATGGGAGAGAAAGTCATCTGGCCCAAAAACTGACCCAGCCTCCCGAGGTCGTTGCGTTCAATGAGGAAGCGTGCTGCCGGGCTTCTCCCCTATTGTCTGCCGCAACCGTTGCCCCTACGCTGAGGTCAACGACAGGAGTTCAACATGGGATTCGCCATCGTCATGCTCGTCCTCGTAGTGGCCGCCATAGTATGGCTGGTGCTGTCGACTCGTGCCGATCGCAGGCCGGCCGCGCACGTCCAACTGTGGCAACGCTCCGACTGGTCGTCCCTTGGCGCCTACACACTGGGACCGTTCGGTGGGCATATCGATTCAAGCGGCAACGCCGGCGGTGACTCTGGCGGGGGCGGCGGCGCGTAGCAGGCTCTCAGCGACCGGATGTAAATCAGTAGCTCCGGCCTGTGCGTTTACGGCATAGTGGCTCCCATGGAATCATCCTCCACCGCGATCTTCGCAATCTCCTTGGGCGGCGTATTCGCAGCCGTCGTCGTCTCCGTGCTCGTCGTTGCCAAGCGTAAGAAGGCAGCTACCGACAAACAGCTGGGCACTGGCCGCATTCAGCGCGACGGCGCGACCGACGGCTAGCTCGTACTCGGATTCCGGCGCTACTTCCTCCGGCTTTAGACGGCGGTGGCGGAGGGCGACTAAGAGCCGTTGGCAGCTTTACCCGCCCTCTGTCGATAACAGACGACCGGACAGTGCCGATTCGGTAAGCGCGCGAGCAGACCCATGAGATCACCGCTGTACTGCGACCCGCGTCATTTTAGTGAGCATTTAGAGTTCTGCTATGGTTCGGCGCGCTGGGCGTTGTATGGTTAGGCTCGCCTATCTTTCGGCTCGAAGCCGCCCTTTCTTTAGCCCTGAGGAGAACCTTTGATGCGTCGTCGATCCCTGCTTGGAACCACCGGATTCCTGGCCGTCGTGATGACCGCCGTCTCCGGCTGTGGAGTGCCCGGGGTCGGGGCGGAATCCGCCGACCTGCAGGTCTACACTGCCCGGCATTATGACCTTGAAGCGGCCTTCAGCGAGTTCACGAACCAGACCGGCATCACGGTGGAGTTCATCAGCGGGGGTGACGCGGAACTGCTGGAACGGCTCAAGGCCGAGGGCGAGGACACACCGGCTGATCTGTTCATGACCGTTGATGCCGGGAACCTCTGGAACGCGGCACGGCAGGGTGAACTGGCTGCCCTGGAATCCGAGACGCTGGACAAGGCGGTCCCCGAGGACCTCCGCGACCCCGAGGGGTCCTGGTACGGCCTCGCGATGCGTGCGCGCACCGTCGCCTACAGTCCCGACGCTGTCGCCCCGGCGGAATTCGATGCGAAGGACACCTACGCCGGGCTGGCCGACCCCAAGTGGGAGGGCCGTCTTTGCATGCGCGACGCCACCTCGGCCTACACCCAGTCCCTGGTGGCGAGCCTGATCGATCTGCACGGCCGGGACCGGGCGCTGGAGATCGTCCGTGGCTGGGTTGCCAACGATGTGCAGATCATGAGCAACGATGTCCTGCTGCTGGAGGCCATCGATGCCGGGCAGTGCGATGCAGGCATCAGCAACCACTACTACGTGGCCCGGGAACAGGCCGAAAAACCCGACATGAACGTCAGCCTGCACTGGGCGAGCCAGGAGGGCGCGGGCACCCACGTGAATATTTCCGGTGCCGGCGTCGTCGAGGGCTCGGACAACCCGGAGCAGGCCAGGCAACTGCTTGAGTGGATCGCGTCCGAAGGGCAGAACGCCTTTGTCGATGCGAGCTACGAGTTCCCGGTGAACCCGGAGGCGGAGCCGGAGCCGCGGATCGCGGAATTCGGCGAGTTCAAGCGCATGCCGCTGAATGCAGAAGCTTACGGTGACCTCAACGCGGAGGCAATCGACCTGCTGGCCGAAGCCGGATACGAGTGAGCGAAGCCGCCGTCACCACGCAGACGGGCAAAGCCGGGCCGTCACGGGCCGGACGCCGCGGAAGGCACGGATTCCCCGGGTTCGGCGCGGGGCGCCCGCTGTGGTCGTTCATGGTTTTCGTTGCGGCTGCAGCTGTTGCGGTACCGGTGGTGGCCGTGGCGGTCGACGGCGTCGCCGGGCTCTCCGGGGCCGACCTGCCGCGGGGCCTCGGTGGCATGCTGCTGACCACGCTGGGGCTGATGCTGGGCGTTGGCACCGGAACCCTTGTGGTGGGTGGCGGGCTGGCCTGGCTGGTGACCGCGTACCGTTTCCCGTTGCGGAACGTGCTGGTGTGGCTGCTCGTGCTTCCGCTGGCCATGCCCGCGTACATCCTCGGGTTCATTTTTCTCTCCGTCTTCGATGTGGCCGGCCCGGTGCAGGCCGTGCTGCGCGCGGTCCTGGGTGCCGAGGCCGGGATTGCGCAGGTCCGCTCGCTGCCCGGCGCGATCATTGTGATGACGCTGACGCTCTACCCGTACGTTTATCTGCTGGCCCGGAACGCCCTGCTGGAGCAGGCGCCGGGGCCGTACGATGCTGCGCGCACTCTTGGCGCGGGACGGGCGCGTGCACTGTGGACGGTGCTGCTGCCGCTGGCGCGGCCGTCCCTGGCCGCCGGGCTGGCGCTGGTGATGATGGAAACCCTCACCGATTTCGCCACCGTGCAGTACTTCAACGTGAAAACCGTCTCGGTGGGGGTCTACCTGGTCTGGAAAGGCAGTTTCGACTTCCAGCTGGCCAGCCAGCTCTCCGTGCTTGTCCTGCTTTTCGCCGTTGCGGTGCTGGCCGGGGAACGGCTGATGCGCGGCCGGGCACGGTTCCACCAGCGCGGCGGGCGCGGGCAGGGCCTGGAAACGGTGCGGCTCAGAGGATGGCAGGGGTGGGCCGCCACCGGCGCCTGCCTGGGCGTGCTGGGCGCCGGATTCCTGCTCCCGGCCCTTCAGCTGCTGTGGTGGGCTGCCGGGGAGCTCGCGACCGGCCCGGTCCCGATGCGCGCCGAACAGTTCGCCGACTACCTCGCCAACAGCGTCGCCCTGGCCACGGTTGTCGCCCTGGCATGTGCGCTGGTTGCCGTGGTGATAGGGCACAGCCTCCGGCTCGGCGGCGGCGCCCTGGTACGCGGCGCCGCCCAGCTGACCACGTTCGGCTACGCGGTCCCCGGCGCTGTGATCGGCATCGGGGTCCTCCTGGCCTTCGCCGTCCTGGATGACCTGCTGGAGGCCCTCGGCGTGGCCGGCGGCACCGGCCTGCTGGTCACAGGTTCCGTACTGGGCATCCTGTACTCCTACACGGTGCGGTTCCTGGCCCCCGCCTACCAGGCCGTGGACGCCAGCTTCGCTAAAGTTCCGCCGTCCATCACCCGATCCGCGCTCAGCCTCGGCGCCGGGCCGGCCCGCGTCCTGGCCCGGGTACACCTGCCGCTGGTACGGCCCGGCGTCGCCGTCGCGCTGGTGCTGGTGTCCATCGACGCCGTCAAAGAGCTGCCCCTGGTGCTGCTGCTGCGCCCGTTCGGATTCAGCACCCTGTCCGTCTGGACCTACGAACTGGCCCGGGAAAACTTTTGGGAAAAGGCCGCATTGCCGGCCCTGGTGATAGTTTCCCTCGCGGTGGTTCCGGTGTTCTTTTTGTTCCGCCAGGTACACCTGACAGAGAACCGCCGGAAGGGGCACTGATGAACATGGGATCCGCACTCGGCCTCCTCACCCGCAGAACCGCCGCGAACGATCAGAGCACTCCTGCCCTCGTACTCGAAGGGGCAGCCAAACGTTACGGCACAACACCGGCTGTCGACTCCCTCGACCTGAGCGCCGCGCCCGGGGAACTGATCACCATGATCGGGCCCTCGGGTTGCGGCAAGTCCACCGCGCTGCGGCTCATCGCCGGACTGGAACGCCCGGACGCGGGCTCGGTCCGGATCGCCGGCGAGGTCGTCGCCGGCCGCACCCGCTTCCAACCCCCGGAACGGCGCCGCGTCGGCCTGGTGTTTCAGGACCACGCCCTGTTCCCGCACCTGACCGTGGCGCAGAACGTCGCATTCGGCCTCCATCGCAGTCCCCGTTCCGGCCGCAGGGCCCGGGTGTCCGAAGTCCTGGAACTCGTGCGCCTGCCCCATCTCGCCGGCCGATACCCGCACGAACTCTCCGGCGGCGAAGCCCAGCGCGTGGCCCTCGCCCGGGCCCTGGCACCCCAACCGGCGGTCGTGCTCCTCGACGAACCCTTCTCCAGCCTGGACGAAAGCCTGCGCGCGCAGGTCCGGGCCGATACCGTCGCCGTGCTGCGCGAGACCGGCACCACCGGAATCCTCGTCACGCATGACCAGACCGAGGCGCTCTCAGTGGGCGACCGCGTGATCGTCATGCGCAACGGGCGGATGGAGCAGGTCGACACCCCGGAGCGCGTGTTCGAACAGCCGGCCACACGTTTCGTCGCCTCCTTCATGGGGGACGCGGATTTCCTGCCGGCCCACGTGCACAACGCCGTGCTGACATGCGAGATAGGGGCGGTTTCCACGCTTCCCGGATGGGCCGGCGCCGATGTGGACGTGGATGTGGTGCTGCGGCCCCACGAAGTGGCGCTGGCGGCGGACCCGGCGTCCGCCGCCAGGGTCGTGGCGGTCGAGTACCACGGGCCCTTTGTGCTACATACCGTGCGCCTTGCCTCCGGGCGGACCGTGCGGTCCTGGCAGCCGCATACCGTGCGCCACCCCGTAGGAACGGCCGTCGCCGTGACGGTGGCCCCGGACACAGAACCCACACTGCTTGCCGGCGACACGGCCATCACGTCGCCGCCGGCAACCGGCTCCCGGGTGAAGCGAAAGGGTACATCGGCCGCTGTCCCGCAATAAACCCGTAACGAACGAGGTTAGGTAAGGCTTGGCTAATATGCTTTCCCGGTGACCATACAGCTGGACCTTGCCCGCGCCCCCTTCGCTGCCGATCTGGCGCGCCACGGAGACCTCCCGGCCGTCCTCATGGCGGACCAGGTGCTGACCTACCGGGAGCTGGCCGAGCGCGTCAACGATGTCGCGCAGCGGCTGGGGCCGGTGCGGCGGCTGGCCGTGCTGGCGGCGGCCAATGACCTGGATTCGCTCGTCGCGTACCTGGCGGCGCTCTCGGGCGGCCACCCGCTCATCCTCGTGCCAGCCGACAAGCCTGCCGCCCTCGAATCGATCCTGGCCGGCTATGACCCGGACGTCGTCATGCGCCCGGGCAACGGGCAGCCGGTGTTGGAAGTGCGGCGTGAAGGGACGGCCCATGAGCTGCATCCCGAACTGGCCCTGCTGCTGAGCACGTCCGGCTCCACCGGTTCGCCCAAGCTGGTGCGGCTCTCCCGGGAAAACCTCCAGTCCAACGCCGAGTCGATCGCCGAGTATCTGGACATCCGGGCCAGCGACCGCGCGGCCACGACGCTGCCGATGTCCTACTGCTACGGCCTCTCGGTCATCAATAGCCACCTGCTGCGCGGCGCCGGGCTGGTGCTCACGGACCTGTCCGTGGTGGACCCCTGCTTCTGGGACCTGTTCCGGCAGCAAAGTACGACAACGTTCGCGGCCGTTCCGTACACCTTCGAGCTGCTCGACCGGGTCGGGTTCTCACAGATGGACCTTCCGGGCCTACGGTACGTGACCCAGGCCGGCGGCCGGCTCGATCCGGCAACCGCGCAACGGTACCGCGGGCTGGGCCAGCGCGGCGGCTGGGACCTGTTCGTGATGTACGGGCAGACCGAGGCCACCGCCCGCATGGCGTATTTGCCGCCGCAGCTCGCGGCCGAAAACCCGGGCACCATCGGCATTCCCGTGCCGGGCGGGGCCTTCCGCATCGATCCGGTGCCGGGGCTGGAGGACGGCGAACTCGTCTACACCGGCCCGAACGTCATGCTCGGCTACGCCGAGAAGCCCGAAGACCTCGCGGCCGGCCGCACCATCAACGAACTGCGCACCGGGGACCTCGCCCGCAGGCACCCGTCCGGCGTCTACGAGGTCGTCGGGAGGCTAAGCCGGTTCGTGAAGATCGTCGGCCTGCGCATCGACCTCGGCCAGGTGGAGAAGATCCTCGCCGAACTCGGGGTACCGGCTGCCGGCTCCGGATCCGACCGGGGCCTCGTCGTCGCCGTCGAAGGCGACCACGACACAGCCCTGCTGGCAAAGGTGCTGGCCCAACGACTCGGACTCCCGCGGGGTGCGTTGGAACTGCACGCCGTCGGCAGCTTCCCCCGGCTGACCAACGGGAAGGTGGACTATCAGGCCGTGCTGGCCCTCGCCCGGCCGGAACCGGCACCTGACACTGACCCCGCTGCGTCCCAGCACACTCCGGCCAGGCCGGCGGACATCCGGACCATCTTCGCCGAAGCGCTGGAGTGCGACGACGTCAAGGACACGGACACGTTCGTCTCGCTCGGCGGTGACTCCCTGTCCTACGTGGCCGCCTCGATCCGGCTGGAAAAGGCACTCGACCACCTGCCACCGGACTGGCACATTACCCCCGTCGGTGAACTGGCACCGCTACCGGCGGCAGCCGGGCACGCCCGGCCGGCACGGCGGCGGTTGTTCGTGCCGTTGGAGACCGGCGTCCTGCTCAGGGCCGCGGGGATCGTCCTGATCATCGGCACCCACGCGCAGCTGCTGCACTGGCCCGGTATGGCCCACGTGCTCTTCGCCGTAGCCGGCTACAACTTCGCCCGCTTCCAGCTCCACGGCGACCGGGTCCCGCGCCTGCGACGGCAACTGCGCAGCCTCGGGCGGATCATCCTGCCGAGCGTGGCGTTCATCGCCGTCGCCTACCTGCTCACCGACCGGTACGGCCCGGAGAACATCGTGCTGCTCAACTCCTTCGTGGGGCCGGAGACCTGGACCACCCGCTGGGACTTCTGGTTCATCGAGATGCTGGTCTATGTACTGGTCTCCGTGACGGCGCTGCTCGCCATACCCTGGGCGGCCCGGGCCGAGCGCCGCTTCCCCTTCGCTTTTCCACTGGCCCTGGCCGCGGCCGGGCTGCTGACCCGCTTCGAGATCCTCATCCTGCCGGCGCCGAACCCCGCACCTGTGCTGTGGCTCTTCGCCCTCGGCTGGGCCGTGGCCCGGACGCGGACCCTGCGTCAGCAGATCCTGGTGTCAGCCATCGCCACGTTAACCGTGCCGGGGTTCTTCGAGAACCCCTACCGCGATGCGACCATCCTGGCCGGCATCCTCCTGCTCACCTGGCTGCCGGCCGTACCCGTTCCGAACGGCTGCCACCGCCTGCTCGGTGTCCTCGCCGCCTCCTCCCTGTACGCCTACCTGGCCCACTGGCTCGTCTACCCCGGTCTGGCACCCTTCAGTCCCGCGCTGGCAGTGGCGGCCTCGCTGGCCGCCGGAGTGGTTTACTGGTCGCTGTCCATGCGGGTGATGGGCGCTGTAGGCCGCTGGATGATGAAAATGCAGGCCGGCCACCGGGTTTCTCCCGATTCTGCGGCTATCCGCGCTCCAGGCCACCGATAAGCCGGAACTTGGACCCTGCATCCCTGCTAGCTAACTGAGAATTCCGTCAACTTCATCGGCTTAGCGATCGTCAAGTGCCGTCGCTCCTCTAGTCCGCAGAAGCGAGTCCCTAGTTCTAAACTGCGGTGGACCGGCTTACGGGACGCGCTACGCGCACATGCATTGTGGCTCTTGAACAGCTTTCTGGTGCAGCTTTGCCTCTTGCTGGCCTTGCCTCTGTCCATGTTCGACATGATCTCCCGCTGCGGCACGCCTAGAAATTCCAGTACTGGAGCCAACGATTAGGAAGCTTGCGTTTTCGTGTCGGGCCAAAACTCGATGACAATGGGACGGTGATTCCGCTGACACCACATGAAGTTGAGCAACTCGTCGCACTCCGCACGGCGCTCGAGGATGCCTTATCTCGTGCGAAGGCCGCGAACCGGTACCGTCGAGGGACTGCAATAGTTGCACTGGATGCAGTTGTGGAACGTGTGAGTTCGCTTGTAGCGGTGACCCGAGGGGTGGCTCCTGCAAAAGGCACGTTGGACGATCTGATCAGCCGTCTGGTTCAGAGTATCGGGCCTGCATGGAAGCCAGCTGTTCTGCCTGACATTAGGCACCTGCGGCGCGCCCGTAACGCATCCCAGCATGAAGGTCTTGAACCGGACCGGGTCCTGGTTCCGCTTTGGGCCAGTGCCACTGAATTGTATGTTTCCACTTTAATTGACGCGCAATTTTCCATTGATATTCGACGAGTAGTCCTGTCAGATGCCATCCAAGATGCAGGTCTTCGCGACCATATACGTCAAGCAGAGCTGGAGCGGAATCTGGGCAACTACGCCTCTTGCGTCGAACACGCGGAAAGAGCGTACCGAACTGCTCTAACGAGGTGGAAACAACTAAGAGGCAATCGCGGTCATTGGCGGCGGCCGCAACCTACGACGAGCGAGACTTTCGACCGAAAGAGTCATGACTACCTGAGCAGACAACTCAACGAAGTGCAGGCAGTTCTAGACACCTTGGCCTTCTCGATCGATGCAGCCGAGGTTGAATGGTTCCTATCCACTATTGCCGAGCAGGGCGACGTGCTGAACGCCGAGGACTCCGAAAGGGCCTTGTCGTTTGCGTATGAGTGGATCATTGAATACGAGCGAGCCACTCAATCGTGGACACCCAATCGGCGGCATCGAGCCGATGTTGAGGCGCGGCTGGTACGTTCCGCTGATGGCCCCGCACACATTGAGGATTGCGTAAAAGTGGATCTTCAGTCGGAGCGGGTACGTGCAGTATTTCGTATCGCTGACGTCCCTGATGAGCTCGAGTATCCTACGTGGGCTCAAACGGTCCGGGAGATTCTGCCAGCAAACAGCCATGAGAATGATTATTGGTGGAGTGTTTCGAACTCTGGAACAGTGGAAATCGAAAAGAAAGCTGAGCGGACAGTCGACTTCTCCACTGAGATTGAGAAACTCTCCTCCGCCCTCCAAGAGGCACATGGCGTTCTCAAGGAGAACCTACAGGCTACTTCTGAAAAGGAGGAAGCCAAACAGCAACGGCATACCAAATTCGCAAAATCTATAGAGAACATCCGTCACGACTTTCCCGACTGGGTAATGCACCTCGAATGGTCTAACGGTAGTCCCGCCCCGGACGGAACCCAACAGATGATCTTGACCGTTTCAGACGAGGTCAAAAACCTTAGATTTGGAGAACGAACCGAGGGCAGCTTCTTCGATGACAGAAAGCAGCTCACAGACGTAATTCGCGACCATGAGCTCGTTACTCAATGCTACGGACTCGGTGAAGCAAACGAGTGGGGCCTCATGCCCGTGCTCGAAGCCCCTCAATTGATGCGCATGCTCCAGGAGACCGACCTGATTGTGCGGAACCAGCTTGAGGTTATTGAACGCCGTGAAGAAGAATTAGGCGCCGCTATAGCGAGTGCCAAGGGAAGCATCGCCGCAAAGCTCATCAACCTGCAGTGACCTAACCTTGGTCGTCGACCGAACAGCATGAAATGAACGGTCCGAACCTTACCCTCTACACAGCTTTGCCTGCCGAGAAGAGGACCTAACTGGCCTGGGACATTTATATGAAAGCCGCTTAACCATTCCACGTCGACACCAGGCGCCAAACGCAGACTTCAGCACAAATTACCCTCGCCGGCTACTGCACCCAAATCTGGGGATGGCAACGGCGCAAAGGCACGCGCTACGGTTTTCGCTACGGGGAGAGTATCCGTAAATCGCAGGGATTGGGGAACGGCCGCACCTGCTCGCGCACCGAAACGCGGCTTGCCTCGCAGAGGTTTTGGGGATTTGCGATGGGAATTGACCAGTCGTGGGAACTGCAGGTCATTGGCGGCTGGCAGTTGAGCCATAACCGCAAGGAGATCCGGGTCGTCCTCCGGCAGCAGCGGCTGCTGGCCCTGCTGGCTTTGCGCGGCAGCCTGTCGCGGAACGTAGTGGCCGGAATGCTGTGGCCGCAAACTACAGAAAGGCAGGCTTCGGGAAGCCTGCGCGCCACGGTATGTGCCCTCCGGCGGGAGTGGCCGGACCTGCTCGAAATCGGCGACGGAAAGCTGGCCCTGTCCAGGCAGGTCCGGCTGGATTTAGAGCACTTCCGTGAACAGATTTCACATGAGATCCACCCTCCGGGGCGGTCCTTGATGGCCATGCTGCGCCGAGCTGAACTGCTGCCGGGATGGTATGAGGACTGGGTCATCGATGAGCAGGAGCGATGGACACTGCTGCGGCTGGCGGCGCTGGAGAGGGCAGCCGTCCATCTTCTGGCAAACGGAGATAATGACGACGCCATTGACGCGGCGCGGACGATGATTGATCTGGATCCTGCTCACGAAATTGCCTATCAACTGTTACTGCGAGCCCAGCTCGCCGACGGCAACCGGGCAGAGGCGATGCGCACTTATCGAGATTTCCGTTCCATGCTCCACCTCGAGTTCGGCACCGAACCTTCAGAAAAGACGGCGCTCTTCCTCAGGCAGTCACTGCAGGTATAGCGGCTGTAGGCTTGTCTTCCCTGGGTGCGCCGGTGGTGCCCAACCAGAAAACACGCCGCATTTCGCGCCTTCTGGCGGCACTGTTCGTGGGAGCCCCTCTGGCCCGCTTCCGGGCCGCGGCCGATAATGATAGTTAGACAATTTACGGCGGACCGCATTCGGGTAGCGACAGGCTCCGGGTCCTGCCGTAGAAGTTCAGACCGCACCCGGGAAGCAGGCCGCCATGGCGTTGTCGGACGAAGAGCGCAGACGCCTTCAGGAACTTGAGTAGGAGCTCTTCGCTGACGATCCGGGGCTGGCCCGCAAATTGGGCCGGGACGCTTCCGCTGAGAGTTCAGGTGCCCGCACGGTGTATCGTTTCCTGATCATCGTGGCCGGTTTCGCTGTTGTTGCGGTTGTTGCCGGGATCATCGCACAGCTGACGGTGCTTGGGGTCCTGGGTTTCCTGCTGGCGGGCACGGGCGCGTACATGGTCCTGAACCGGCACAAACCGCGCCGATGATCTGAATAGCCGGGACTGTGCCAGGGCATTTTCGCCACCGAGAGTAGCGCGGCAATCGTGATCACATCGCGCTTCCGGCAGGGCGGTGGATCGGCTAGGGTAGGCCGTAAGTCGAGCAGCCGGCTTCCAGCATCTATCGAAGTCCTTGCCATGAAACCCAGCATGAATGCAATGCCCCACCCCGAATTCGTGCCACTTCGCCTGACCGTGCCGTGATGACTCCGCTCAAGGAGGCCGGCGACGGCTGCGGACAGCTGCCCGGCACGAAGGTGAAACCGGTGGTGCGGCAGAATCAAGCAGCTGAACAATTTGAGATTTACCTGGGCGGACACCTCGCCGGATTTCTGCGCTACCGCCTTGTGAACGGTGAAATGCGGCTAATCGAAACAACCATCAGCCGTGAGCACCGAATCGACAACCTCGTCCCATGCCTCATTTCCCACGCCCTCAGGGTGGCAGGGCTCAAGGGTCTCACCGTGCTGCCGCTGAGTCCTGCTGTCTGCGGATTCATCTCCATGCACCCGCAGTACATGCATCTCGTCCCGGTCGGCAACCACCGCGACACCCTTTTGCAGTACCGGCCGAGGAGGCATCCTCAACGGTAATGGGCGTCCTTCTCTGCTGCACGCCATCTTTGCGTCCGCCGAATCCTGGGCAGGTCACAGAACTGGATACAGACAAACTGCCTTCCACTACCTGGGCATGGAAGAGCAGGCCACGCACTTCTTCGAGCTCTACCGGCAGTCACCCAGCCGCAGCGGTTGAATCCCCTAGGCTGCCTGGCTTGTAGCCGAAGTAAACGCGACTTCCATGGGTGGGACTATGACAAGTCTGCAGTCGGTCTGAGTTGAATCCATGAACGTGGGCAGGTGAAAGGACGCCGCGCTGACATCGTCCGCGCCGCGCGGCTGACCGAGGCCGTGGCCACCATGTCAACCAGCATCGGATGTCCTTGGTCTTCGCAGATGCTGTCGACCGCGATCATTGCGGCCTTGGCGTCCTCTTCCTCGATGCGGGATCCAGGCTCCCACTGCAGGTGCAAGAGCCCGTCGCCTCGCAGCACGAGCGATGCTTTGCTCATGGATCTCCTGGACACGGATGCTCCCTTTCACTGTCTCGGGCTGTCTTCCACTCTAAACACTGTAGGACAACCACATTGGAAGGAGCCTGCGCATCAGCTGGCGCCTCTGCAACGGTATCTTCTCCGGCTCTGATGCGAGCTGGAGGTGGCGCGGGAGCGGGCCACCTGTGGTGGAGCACCAACGGTAACTCCGGATATATCGGCGGTCCTAAGCTGCGATGAAACCAGCGAGCACGCACACTGCACCGATAAGGAAGAAAGACAGGTATCGCTTCCGCTCCGGCGAAAAAGGCTCGTTCCTGCGCCGCGGATGACGGACTGCATAGGTGGCCGCAACCATGACGAGCACCCATCCGACAAGCATGACGAGAAGCACTGCTCCATCCTAGGCCACGCCTGCCAGTCATTCGTGGAGTCCTACGACGTCAGGCGCTCTTTCGGGGCTCCACGACCGGTGCCGTGCGCATTCGCGCCTGCATAGGACGGGTATGGCTGAGAACTGGAATAAGCGCTTCGGCGGCGACCCCGAAGAGACGAGCAAGAACATCCAGGACTGGATGTACGGCTCCGGCGGCAAGGTGCTCGGGGCGATCCTCGTCGTCCTGGGCCTGTACTTCGTCCTGCGGATCTTCCTCTAGGGCGCGGGCATGGCGAACGGAACGTTCGGCACCGCCGCGGCCGGACTCGACAACGCCCACTGGGCGAAGAACCAGGATGTCGCAGCGATCGGCGCCAAGGGCGAACTGCGCACCGCAGAGATCCTCGACAGCTTCGCCGGCCGGGCCGCGATCCTGCACGACCTGCGCATCCCGATCAAGGGCATCAGCGCCAACATCGACCACGTCGTCGTCAACGGCCGCCGGGTCCTGATCCTCGACTCGAAGGTGTGGGCGCCGGGCATCTACTGGTCGCTCGGCGGGGTCAACCGGCGGGGTCTGCAGCGGGTGGTCCACACGCAGAAAAAGACCATGGAAATGGCCCGGTCCAGCCTGGTCCGTTTCCTGGACCGCACGCGGTCCGAAGTGGTCCAGCCGAAGGTCGTTGTGTGGTCCAGCCGGACCACCCAGCCGGTCCGGACCATCCTCTTCCAGGTGCCCGGGGCAGACGTCCTCAAGGGCGAAAAACTCGCGCAAACACTGGGATCTTTCATCGGCAGGCAGCCGGCGGACCAACAGATCGTGGACCGCCTCTCCGCGCTGCTGGTCCGGTCCAGGCGGACCGCTTTGGACCACCCGCGGACCACTTCGTGGACCACCCCGCGGACCGGTCCGGACCAGCGGGTGGACCGGTCCGGTGGACCACTTCAGGACCACCCCGTGGACCACCCGATGTATTCCCGGTCGGGAATGGACGAGAAGGTCCGGGCCAGGCTGGACCGCATGCGCAACGACGACGATCCGTTCGCCGCCTGACCCTCCCCCGACGCACCCTTTCCAAGGAAGGACCACCGCCATGGCTGCACGTGCCCAGGCACCGCAGAAACCGGTCACCCTGCCGCTGATTGCCCTCACCATCGCCGCGGCCGGAGCAGCCATCTGGTACGGCTACCCGGGTCTCGCCCTCGTGTGGGCCGGACTGACCGCCGCCGGCATCACCTACCCGCCGGCACAGTTCACGGGCAAAAAGGACAAGCGGGGCTACGCCACTCCGGCCGACGCGTCCGAACTGCCGGCGATGAACCGCTACCGGTTCTGGGAAGACGTCAAATATAAGCTGATGCTGCCCAACGCGGACTGGCTGCCGGGCTGGCCGGTCCGCCTCTCCTGGCTCGCCGCGCTCTGGGCGGGAGCCGCCGCTTCCCTGATCCCCGTGACCGATGAGTACACGACCGGCTGGGGCCAGTGGGTAAACGCGGCTGCCGCCTACGTCATCGTCGCCCAGCTGACCGCATCGCGCCGGCGCACCTGCGTCTACGGGGACGAAAGCCCCGGCGCCCGCACCGACACCCTCATCCGGCTCTTCAAGGAACGCACCGCGGCGATGGCAGGCATGGCCGGAGGCGGAGCAGCCCTCGGCATCTTCCTGGCCGTGGCAGCAACCATCTTCGAGCCCCTCTACGGCCGCATCGTGCCGATCCCGGTCTGGGCACTGTGGTTGCTGCTGCCCGTTGGCGGCATCCTCCTGGTCATCTCCCGCACCTGGATCGACGCAGCACTCGAGCACTGGAAGGTCGTGGTCGAAGCCCGCGCCGAATGGGAGAACCGCTGGCCGCAGCTGAAGATCGACCCGGCCCCTCGTCTGATTGACCGGCAGCAGGTCGGCCCCGCCACCGTGGACACCTTCGAAGCCCCGGCCTCCATGGGCGCCGGCCAGTTCTGGACCATGGACGCCAAAATCACCCCGACCGTCGGCGGTAACAGCCAGGTCTACGTCCTCGACGTCCCCGACTCGGATGCAAACGGCCAGCCCGTAGCCGGCTCCCGCAGCCCGTTGAAGTTCGACATCGCCGTCTGGCCGGCCGACCAGATCCCCTCCGTCACCGACCCGACCGTCCCGAAAGAGCAGGTAGCCCTGTACGTCCGCTGCGCCCTGGCCAAGGCCTGCGACGCCGGAGCAATGGCCCCGCGCTACATCTTCGATGACATCCACCTGCTCACCGAACCGGCCGCGCCGGCAGCCGAGCCTGTGAAGACATCCATCGAAGGCCAGATCGTGGCCTACGGGGAAGACCTGAACGCGGACGGCATCCCCGACGGCCAGCAGGGCAGCGAGGGCTCCCCCGCGGTGTGGGCGCTGACCTGGCACAACCACGACACCGCCGGGGCGGTCTCGTTCCGCACCAACGCCTCGGGCGCCATGGCCGGCATCATCCAGGCCCAGGTCCTCGTCGACCACCGTGCCCGCGGCGGTTCCGGCGTCGCCTACTTCGGCGCCATCGGCGACCCGGCCGTCCGGTTCGACCCGAACAGCGGCGTCACCGAGGACGCCCTGCACGCCATCGCTGAGGAAGACAAATGGAACCGCCACTGGGGCGAAGTCGTCGGCTCCATGGTGAACCCGCCGATCGCCCAGATCCCCACCGGCGCGACCGAGACCCTGCGCAACGGAGTCGCTGTCCACCGGATGGCGTTCGTGACCCGGCAGGGCATGGACCCGATGGAGTTCATGAAGTACGAGAACAAGATGCCGACCGTGCTGAACGCGGCACCGTTCGTCACCCTGACCGGCTGGCCCGGAACCGGCCAGCGGCCCGGCGAACGGCACAGCCAGGCCCTCGCCGTGTACTGGTCCGACGAATCCGTTCCGGCCAACCCGGACACCCTGCCTGGCACCCGCGGCTCCGAAGCCGCCAAATGGGTGCTTTCTGGCCGGGTCAACCAGGCCTTCACCGCCGCCCGTCTGCCACGCCCGGAAATCGCCCGCGCCCTCTGCCTGACCAAGGAAGACTCCAGGAAGCACATCTGGAAGATCGACCTGCGCCTCTACGGGGGCGTCACTCTCGCCGAGGTCCGCGGTGCTGCGCAGAAGATCAAGCAGCACTGGGCATCCGAATGGCTGCGGGTCACCGCGGCCGCCGACGGCTGCACCATCTACGTCGGGGCCAACCCGTCCAAGGTGAAGCTGGCCAACCCGCGCTACGAGAAGGACCTGCACGCCCTCGACTGGGAGCAGGCCTTCCTGGACGCGAAGATCTCAGGTATCGGCGGGCTCATGCCCAAGCTGGTGAACGTCGACCACATGCCGATGAACCCGCAGGTGAAGATCCTGACCTTCGACCTGACCGGAACCGGATTGGACTTCGCTGCCATGAAGGAAGTCCGGGCCCGCCTGGAATCCACGTCGGGCAATTCCTTCGTGGACATCCGGCGGGTGAAGAATGATGCCCAGAAGATCCAGATCCTCGCTTCCGAGGTGAACCCGATGCCTGAGCACGCTCCCTACGATTACGAGGCGATCGACGGCTCGAAGGGCATCCCGTTCGCCACGGGCGTTGAGGGCGAACCGGTCGAGTTCAGCATCAAGGACCACATTCACCAGATGGTTGTGGGCGGCTCGGGGTCCGGTAAGTCCGTGATCCTGCAGGCATACATAACGGGGGCGCTGCGCCGCGGTTGCGACGTCTACATCGCTGACCCGACTAAGGGTGCAGCGGACTTCACCTTCGCCGAACCGTATGCAAAGGCCTTCTGCAAAGATCTGCTGGAGACCGGCGCCATGATGAAGGGGGTCTACGACGAGGTTAAACGCCGCGTCAAGCTGAACAGCACTTACGGTGTCGGCTCGTACCGCGACCTGCCCGAGGACGTACGCCCGGCCCACATCGTTATCGTGCTGGACGAGTTCACCTCGCTGATCGCCCCGGATGCGGTGGCCAAGCCCTCCGACGACCCGGAAGTCGAGGCCGAGCGGGAGATGGCGCTGGCTATCAATGCCTCCAAGGCCGAGGTCGGAGCCTTCACCGCCAAGATCGCCCGCGAGGCCCGCTCCGCCGGTGTCACGCTGCTGCTGGCTACCCAGAAGCTGGTGCAGAAGGATCTTGACCAAATGCCGGGCGGCGCAACACTCAAGGATTTGGACCTGGACACCCTCCTTCCGGTCCCCGTCTCAATGCGCTTCCCCGAGGGTTGGGCGCGGAACCGTGACCTGCAGGTCGGTGACCTCCTGTTCGCCGTTGACGGCAGCACCACTCCTATCGCCGGGTTCTCCCCGGTTATCGACCAGGAGTCGACGTGGGAGGTCATCTTCGACGACGGCCAGATCGTGCGGACCGGTGCCGGCCACCAGTGGACGGCTTCGAACGAAAGCAGCAGAAAATGGTGGGGACGGGTCGCGCGTGATCACGACGGAAACCCGATGTGGCAGCAGCGCGCAGCCACAGCACGCTACCTTTCTGAAACCCTCCCAGTCGGCACTTGGGCCGATTTCGGACAGGTGGCCGAGATGGCCGGCCTCGACGAAAAGTACGTCCGCATGCTGTCAACGAAGTTCGGAACACCGGTCATGACCGACACGCCGTTCGGTCTGCAGGATGCCGACTGGGGCCTCCGTCGTGGGCTGCCGGGACGGCAGTACCTAGTGGATTCCACCTGTCTTGCCACGGTGGCTAGGGACAACAAGGTCAACTCCACTACAAACCTCGAACCCTTCGTTGGTACCCGGCTGACTGCACGCCAGATGCTTCAAGCGGCCACAGGCTCGAAACCGACTTCAACGCAGGCAGGAAACCTGGTTACGCGGCTTGGCGAAGCCGGAGTCCCGTGGGAGCAGGGCGAGCACGACCGGCTGGTGATCGACTCCGGGGAATTCTTCACCACGATGGCCGACCATTCTGCCCGCATGGCGCTCACCGGTGCGGACGGCGACGCTCCGTCATTGGAAAAGGTCGTAACCACCGAACAGATGGCGGCGACCCTCAAGTGCCGCAGGGGAGGCTCGAATTGGGCTGTTCGCCTCAGCGAACCCGCCGAACTGGCGCACGCCGACCTCCCGGTGGACCCTTACGTCCTGGGCGCGTGGCTGGGCGATGGGTCCACCGGAACTGGAATCATCTGCGCAGGGAAAACGGAAGCTTGCACCGGAGCGGACGGCATCACCGATCAGGAGCACATGATCAGGCAGCTCACGGCCGCGGGATATGAGGGACACGCTCTGAAGTGCTCGGACCGCCTCATTGGAACGTACGGCCTTAGGGTCGCCCTCCGTGGCCTCGGGGTGCTCTATCGCAAGCACATCCCAGCCGACTACCTGAGGGCTTCGGCGGCTCAGCGGCTCGCGTTGCTGCAGGGACTCATGGACACGGACGGCACGGTCGGGAAGGGCAAGCCCATTTTCACGCAAAAGAACCGCGGGCTGGCACTACAGGTCCTGGAGCTCGCGCGATCCTTGGGCTTCAAGGCCACGGAGGCCCGGTATGACTCTTGGTACAAAGATGATGACGGGGAGCGGGTGATGAAAGGGAAGGTCACAGCCGTCGCTTTCCACGCCGGCGTCGAGGTGTTCCGGCTGCCTCGAAAAGCGGTGAAGCAGAAGCTAAATGCCAGCAGGCGGCTCCGGTACGTAGTTGACGTCCGTCGGGTAGATCCCGTCCAGACTAGGTGCATCGCGGTGGAGCACCCATCGCACCTGTTTCTGGTCGAGGGTTTCATCCCGACGCACAACACCAACCTGTCACGGCTGATCGCTGGCAAGTCCACGCCGGGTGAGCGCATGTCCGCGCTGAAGGATGCGATGAATGCCCCGTCGCTGGGGGATTCGATTCCGCCGGGACGCGCAATCTTCGAGCCAGTCACCTCTGGCCCTGTGCTTATCCAGTGCTGGTACGACAAGAGAGAGCAGGAGGCACTGGCCGAGTACGTTGGACTCCATCGGAGCCCACTGGCTGAAGACGAGAAGCTCGATCTGAACGCCTACATGCGCAACAGGCCACGTCGGGACGATCCCGGCCAGCCGGAGGAGCCGGCGGTCATCGACTTGGGCGAGCTCGAACTGGATCTGGATGACCTGGAGCTCGACTGGTCGGATGAGGAAGCCGAAGACGCCGTGGAGGCCTCCGGCTCGCAGGCGCCCGAAACGGATGCCGGCCCGACTGAGCCGGCGGCCCAGGACCAGCCTGCGGAACCGCTGGAAGCGGACGAGGAAGCAGTGCCCGCGCCAGTCCGGGACGACCGGTACACGGCAGCGCTCCTTGACGTCGACGGGGTGATCATGCCGTTCGTCCACCGTGAGGGCATGATCTCGCTCAATGTCCCCGGCCACGGCACCCTCTCCTACCGTCCGGAGGTGGTCCGCACCCTCTCCGCGCTGCCGGTCCGCCAGGCGTGGCTGACCAGCTGGGGCGAAGACGCTCCCCGGCATCTCGGCCCGATGTTCCCCTACGCCGGCGAGGTGCTGGATGCCGCGACCGAGGACTACGGCTGGTGGAAGATCGATGCCCTGGCCGCGTGGCTGGATGCCAACCCGCAGGTGAAGCGGGTGGTGTGGGCGGACGACGAGCTCGCCGGCGAAGACTATGCCCTGGGCCTGCCCTTCCGGGAACTGGCCGGAGACATGCTCGCAGACCGCGGGGTTGAGGCATTGCTCGTGGTCCCGGATGCGAATGTCGGTTTGACGGCTGCCGACCTGCAGCAGATTGCCGCCTTCGCCGACGGTGAGGCCACGATTGCAGTGCCCGTTTCAGCTGCCCCAGCCGTAGTGGAAGAGCCCATAGCAGTCCCGGAGCCGCTGCCATGGGAAGAAGAGGCCCCTGTCGCGGACCCTTGGAATGAGCCCGCGGCCGCACCCTCCCTGTTCCAAGATGCGGCCCCATCCCGGCCTGCACGCCCGGACGACGATGATCCATTCGCCTGGGATGGCCCGGCTCGGCGGACTGCCACCGACGAGGACCCCTTCGCCATGGACATTCCGCTCCGGCGCAGCCGCGTCCCGGACGACGACCCGTTCGCCTGAACGGAGAATGACAAAGGCACCCCTCCGGTTGGAAGGGTGCCTTCGTCGTTCGTGGTCGGTCAGGAAGCGGCGGCCTGGGCAACACGGACGAGCTGCCGCAGCTCGTCAGGGCCGAGTTCGATTCTGACGGAGCCTTCCCCGTCGTCGACGATGATCTCCAGGCTGCTGTGCGTCGGCCCGTTGGGGCGGTCGGAAGGTCCAAGCGCCTTCACCCGGAGCTCGCGGTCTTCGGTGTCGACGTCGAACCGGTCAAGGATGGTGCGTGCCATATCAGAGGAGCCCTTCCAGGGTGTCGGGGACGGTGAAGGTTTCCACGGCTCCCTGCCGGTTGGCGGCCAGCTGCTCCACCTGCTTGATGGCTGCGGGCAGCGCGGCCCAGACGATCGGGGTCATCTGGCTCAGCAGGCGCTCCTGCACGACCTTCGGCAGCGAGTCGAACGGCTCCATGCCTTCGGTGCGCTCACAGTAGGCGGTGGCGGCTTCCTGCATGATCGGGGTCAGGTTCAGCTCTTCGCGGGTAATCATGGCGGACATGTGTGCGGAGCCTGGCGGAACCCTGCTCCTCCCGCTCGTCGCCCAGGGCGAAAGCAAGCCGCTACAAGGCCCTCAGAGCCGCCCAGAAGACTTTTACGGGTTTCCGGGCCTGAGAGTGCTTTAGGGCCGCAGAAGGGCCGCTGGCGCCTTTCCTGCGGGGTGAAACGTGGAAACCGTCAATCCGCAGCTGCGGTTAGGGAGTGTTTTCCCGAAAAAAGGCCTCTGCCTCGGCGTCGGTGACCTCGGAGGTGATGATGGCCCAGACCATGTAGCCGGGAATCATGTATTTACGGCCCAGGTCTTCGAGCCGCCAGCCCTGCGACCGCATCCTGACCAGTTCATTCCGGTCGGGCAACTCTCTCGCCATGCCGTTCCCCTCCCGCCCCAACCCTGTCGGGGCGAGTCTAGCCACGGGGTAGGACAGAACGGTTAAGACAGCAGACCCTCCAATACTGTTGGGGGGTCGCATTGGAGGGCCTGCCGGATCCCTGGGGGATCTTGAAACGATGCTATCAGCGAGTTTCCGGGCTCTTTTACAGACCCCGGAAACCCGTGACAAAGCTCACAACGACAGCAGCCAGTCCCGCAGCTGGAGCGTGGATTCGCAGTCGTCGAGGTTGTACGCCAGGATCGAGCCGAGGACCTCCTCCGCTGCAGCGGTGTCACCGGCGGCGGCCGCGTCCGCGTAGGCCGAGTACGCGGTGATCGAATCCACCGCGTTCGCGACGCCTTCACGCACGGCGGGCCGGTAGAGCGGTTCGAGCTTCTTGATGCTCAGCGACTTCTCCGAGATCCGGATGGACCGCGAGACGACCGGGCGCAGGTCCACAAGCACCTCGGCGTTCAGCTCCTCCACCTCGTCGGCGAAAATCCCGTGCCGGGCGGCCAGCTGGGTCAAGGCGTTCTTCTCGTAATGGGCGTAGTGGTAGATGTGCATCTCCGGCCGGGCCTTCCGGCGGGCGGCGACCAGCTCGATGAAGTCCGTGAACGCCTTGCGCTCCTGTTCCCGGTCATGAGCGGTCAGCGGGTGGAACACCGGGGCTGCGTCCGGGTTGGCCAGCGGGCGGGCCAGCAGGCCGAAGAGGTACTCCAGCCCCCAGGTGCCGTCCGAGGGTTCGAGCCGGTTCGGGTCGCCCTCGAAGTCGAAGAAAATGTCCCCCGGGTCCGGTGCGGGCAGCTCCTCCAAGGCGGTCCGGTCGACGACCCGGTAGCGCACTCCCCCGGTCTCGCCGTCGAAGCCGCCGGTGCCGGCCTGAAGCCGGGCCTGGTCCTGCAGGCCAGCCAGCTTCGCATCGGGTTCGTCCAGAGCGGCGGTGGCCAGCCCGGTCACGGTCGTGATGCCCTGGCTGCGCAGCAGCGTCCGGTACTTCTTCGCGCCGGGCATGCCGGCCACGAGCAGCAGGTCATCGGCGGCCGCGGCGGCCTCCTGGCATTCCGGGCAGGTGGAGAGCCGGCAGGCGCCGTCGCCTTTCGGGTCCCAGGCCGCGGGTGCGCCGGTGGCCAGATGCTCGGCCAGGGCTCCCGTGATCCGGTCGCGGACCGCCCGGAACTTCGGCAGGACCTTCTCCAGCTCGGCCTCCGCCGGGGTGCCGTCGCGCAGGATGACTCGAGCGTACGGGTGCACGGGGACGCCGGCGGCCAGTAGCTGGTCGGCGTAGGCAGCCAGCTGGATCAGGTACTCGGGCTTGATCTTGGAGGCCAGCTTGGTGTCGTTGACCGACCAGGCCCCGGAGTCCTCGCGGACCAGGAAGTCCGCCTTGCCGTGGAAGGACCCGTCGAAGAAGGAGCCCTGGTAAACGACGTCGGCACCGGAGGACAGGGCGGCCATGGTGTCGTTGTGGCCCTGTTCGAGCTGCTCGCGGGAGAAGGCGCCTTCCGTCGTGGTCACGGCGGCTACCTCGCGGTCAGCGGCGAAACCTTCCAGCACCCGGTACTCGTGGGCGAGCCCGCGGTCGCGCAGCAGATCCAGCATCTCCTGGTCCTTGCGTGCCGGCGGCAGGGCCAGGCCGGTGCGCACGTCGAGGCGGCGCTTCAGGGCGAACAGGCAGGCGGAGCCGGCCGCAAGATCCGAGGCGGAGACGACCAGTCCGGTCGGGTTATCGGAGTCGGGTGGAAGGAAAAACACGGGGCAGGACCTCCTGGGCAGTGCCGGATCAGAACTTCTGACCTGGAACATGCGCAGACCGCTGCCCGGTTCCGCACACATGGGCCGAAAGAACCTCGATGGAAAGGAACTCCTTGTCCCGCCAGACCGAATATCTGCTCGCCGACGGATCGCCCCGCTACGGTGTCCGTACCGATGACGCCCCGACGCCTGCTGTCTCAAAACCGGTGACCGGAAAGCTGCCGGCCGAGGTTGCTGCGGGCCTGCACCGCCAGCAGCTGGCCATGGCAGCGGCCCTGCGCACCGTCCGGTTCCGTTCCGAGGATGCCGAAGGTCTGGTCGCCAAGCTGCGCTCGGAGCATCCCGCGGAACACGTCGAGGCCCTGAAGGCGGCCGTGGATCACCTTGGGACGCCGCGGAAGTGGGCCCGGGCATCCCTGTACCGGTTCACCGAGCAGGTCACCGACTCCCTCATGGACTCCCCCGCTGGGGTATCGCGCTTCCTGATTCCTGCGGTGGCTGCGGTGCTGTTCCTGCTCGGGATTCCGGCACTGGCTATCGGCCTGCCGCTGGCGGGCTACGAGCTCTCCCTCACCCTGCCGGTCCTGGCCGTGTACTTTTTCGGCGGTGCACGCTTCGTCGGCAGCATGATGGCCAAGGCCCGCTACCCGGAGCGGTTCAAGCTCAACCGGTACCTGGCCGAAGACCTGTACCTGGACGTCGTCGACGCGACCCTGGTGCGCATCCTGCAGGACAAGGGCACCGAGATTGACCCGGTCACGGAGCGGATGGCTAACCGCGGCTGGCGGGACATCCAGGCCGTCGCCGCCAAGGTCGAGGAGATCTACTCGCTCTAGCCTCCCGACACAACGAAGCCCCCGCCCGAAAAACTCTGGGCGGGGGCTACTTTGTGTCCGGCAGCGGTCAGTCTTCGCCGCGCAGCAGCGCGATCAGCCGAAGCATTTCCACATACATCCACACGATGGTCATCAGCAGGCCGGCTGCCAGCTTCCAGCCGGCGGACTCCGGGGCTCCGGCCTTCACCGCGTCCTCGACCTCGGTCAGGTCCAGGATCAGACACATCGAGGCCATCAGCACCGCGAGCAGCCCGATCGGCACACCCCAGGGGATGCCGGTGCCGGGAATCGCGGCGCCGTGCAGGCCGAACATCGTGTCGGTGACACCGGCGAACATCAGGGCGATGTTCAGCAGGCCGAAGAGCAGGTAGCCGCCCATAGCGACCAGCAGGAACACGAGTACCTTGCCCTGGACCCGGACGCCCTTCTTGCGGAACAGCCAGAAGGTAACCGCCGAGGTGGCGAACACCGCCAGGACCGCCTGCATGGCGATGCCGGGCCAGCGGGTTTCCAGGGCGGCCGAGATGGCGCCGAGGAACATGCCCTCAAACGCGGCGTAGCTGAGCACCAGGCCGGGGCCGACGTCGCGTTTGAACACGACAACCAGGCCGAGGATGAAGCCGCCGATGATTCCCGGGACGTAGAGGATCGGGAACTGCCAGGAAACGGCTGCGACCAGGACGGCCACACCGAACGCGGCCAACGTCTTGCGCATGACGCTGTCGTAGGTGGCGGGAGCGAAGCCGCCCGCGTAACGGGGCAGCCGGTCGAGCACGGGGTTTTTCAGTGCCAACAGGATTCCTTTCTGTTGGCAGCTCCTATGCAGGTTCGCACGGGATCGGCTGCAGGCGGATGGCCAGCGCTCAGATCGAGCTATTAGTACGTCCTCTGGTTTCCCGTTTCTGTGAAGGCGGTCTTGAGGGTGGTCCGGTTGAAGCTCACCAGGCCATCGTCCTGCTTCTCGACGTACCCATAGAGTCTTTTCAAATCGGCCATGTCGGGAATCAGGCCACGCTGCACACACTCGTGGAAGAGGTCGACCGTGCTGAACGTCGGTATGCCGGCTCTCTCAGCCAGGGCGATGGCGTCGCCATCATCAATCATTGCGACAACGTCGCGCCCCTGTGCGGTGAGGTGCCGGGCGTGGGCGACGAGAACCATTTCGCCACGGTGCTTCCCGGAGGTAAGCCATCCTGAGGGGCAGTTGGTCGTCACCCATGCCCAGTGGAAGTCGTACTCCTCGTCTTTGTGCTGGACTGGCGTCGTCAGTTCTTCGATGTACCCGCCTTTGATGATGTCGCCCAGTTTCCTCCCGCAAAGTTCGAACCGGGGGTCGCGTCGGGACTTGTTCGTCACTTCGTCCACGACAGCGTCAGGAACAATTACCGTGTCGGTCATCATGGCGAGTGTCTTCATGTAAAGCGTTGCAGTCTCTTTGCGGCCCATGAAGTTCAGGACCGGGCCGGCGTCCAGAATCGTCAGCTCGCTGTGCGCCTCCGGGGCCTCCGGATGGCCTTCCTGTGCGGTCACGGACGCCGGCCGAATCGCTTCAGTGGAGCCGCGACCGGCTTTGGGTGAATTCCGTACTCGTCCAACTCGGCCTGCAGTTCGGCCGCGCTCATCCCCCGGATCCCGGCGACGGCCTCGAGGCCGATCAGGTTGTTTTCGTACGCCTCCATCGCTTCGGCCACAATGCGCATCGGCGGTTGCGGCATCTGGGCCTTCCGCTGCGAGGCCCGGTGCTCGTCACCCCAGCCATGACGGGCGGCAAGCCTGCCGACAGAAAGCGTGCTGAGCCCGTCCATCTGCCCTGGCGCAAGCCAATTCGACCGGTCGAGCTGGATGAGAATGATCATGGGAGACACGCCGAAGTACCGGACTGCGTGGGACAGATCAGCCTCGGTCACAGAACCAGGGGCACGCCCGAGGCCGCGTAGAAAGTCGAGGAGCCCTTCACGGGGAGCGAGCAAGTGCCGGGCGAAGGCATCGGCCCGGATCTCCTCATCGTCACGGACTCCGCACCGAATAACACCATCCTGCGCGAAGTCGCCGAGTTCCAAGTGGCCCAGCTCGTGCGCTAGCGTGCTGCGCTGGCGCTCCATCGACGTCGTGCACGCGACCGAAATGATCCTCTGCCCGGTCTCCGGGTCCTGAATAACCATGCCATCAAGACCCTGGTCCATTTCCAGCACGGCCACATCGATGCCCATACGCCCCTCGACCAAATCGGTTAGGTCGTTGATAGGGGCGTGCCCGAGATCATATTTCCGCCGCAGGGCAGCCGCAGCTGCGGCTGCCCTCGCATCATTCGTCATGCTCATGCTTACCGGGTCCGTCAGGCGGTTCGGATGGACCTAAGGGCACGCTTCAGATAGTTATCCATCTCCAGAAAGTAGAAGAGCTTGTCTTTGACTGGCTCTTCATCCGGGGTGCCGCTGGTGTTTGTCCTAGCCGCGTATTGAACGCGATCGCGCAGCGGATGACTTTCCAGGAGAGAGGATTCCGGGCATCCGAGGGCGGCAGCAATGGCCGTGAGTTCATAGGGCTTCGCTGGCCGCTCTCCCGATTCGATGCGGGTGATCGTCGACTGGGAGAAATCGACACGTGCCTCAAGGGCACGCTGAGAGAGGCCCGTCTGTTCGCGGTAGCGCCGAATGCGTGCAGCTGTACTTTCCATCGTTTCCCCCTACGGTGTCCTCCTGAATCACGGAGGCTTACTATGATTCAATTCTAGGCCATCGGCAAGCGCTCCGCACCTTGAGGGCTGAAATTCGGCCTGCTGGTCTTTCTATGCGGGCACGAACCCGGTCAGGCAGCTAGGACTCTCCGAGGCGCTTGATCACCTCTGCATCGTGCTCGAGCACAAAGTCGAGGCCGGATGACACCTCAGAGCTACGGCGCCCTTCGACGACTCGCCTGGCGCCCTGCAGAAGCAGCTCCTCCTTGGAGACGCGCCGGGCCACGGCGATTTCGTCCAGCTCCCGGTCGAGCCCCTCGGGCAGGTGCAACGTGATGTCCATCGACCCACTCTAGGGGAGGCCGTACCGGCTCAGCCGGCAAACTTTGCCAACCGCTCCTTGACGCTGGCGACGTAGACGAGCGTCTCCTGGTACATGCCGCCGTATGTCGCAACGCCGTAAGCACCCTGGTAATAGGACGCGATCGCAATGTCCTGGTCCGGGCTGGTGTCGAGCAGATGCCGGATGATGGCGATCCCGGCGGTGATGTTGTCCTTGGTATCGTGCAGGTCCAACGGGCGGCCGGCCAGGTCGGAGGCCCATTCTTCGTTGAACGGCATGACCTGCATGGTGCCCAATGCGCCGGCGACGGAGACGGCCTTGGGGTCGAACCCGGATTCCTGCTCGGCGAAGGCGAGAGCCAGGGCCGGGTCGACACCCATGTCCTCGGCCGTGGCGGCGACGAGTTCCATGACGCCGGCCCGTCCGGTCAGGTCGGGCTCGGCTGCATGCCGTCCGGTTTTCGGAGCGGGCGTTGCTGCGGGTGCGGAGGCCGGCGCCGGGATCTCCAGCCGGATCTGCTGGCCGGGGCGGATGACGGTGTCGTCCCAGCCCTTGCCGTTGGCGGCGAAGATGTCGCCAAGGTCGAGGCCGTACTGCAGGGCGATCAGCGAGAGGGTGTCGCCGGAGACGACTTCGTGGATCCGAGGTGCGGGTCCAGAATCCTCCTCCTCGCCGGACCCGCCGCCGGCCACCGGTTCCACCTGCACTTCGGCCGGCTGTTCCGCCCGGGCAGGTCCGGGGAAGAGCGCGTCGAGGTTGATGCGGATGCTCATGATCCGTTCGCCGGCATCGCCGTCGGATTCACCGTTGGCGGCGGAGGCTGCCTGGGCGGGGCCGAGGATGAGCGCGGCGGCCGCAGCGGCGGCGCAGGCGGAGCGGACAGCAGAAGGGCGGGGCATGCACACTATGTGTCCGGAGCCGGTTCAAAGACTCCCCCGCTAGCCCGAATCCCGGTGTTGCACCCCGAATCAACCGGGTGCAACCTGCTGCCACCGGTGTTGCACCCCCAGGTGGAAGGGAAATGGCGTATAGGGGGCCTCTATATAACCCTCTCTCTCATGGATTAAGAGAGATATGTATGTATAGCTGCCACCTCTGCCACCCATTTCACCCCCTCCTACTACACATGCAGGGCATAACAACCAAAGCCCTTACATCCCTCTATTGTGTTAGGGGGCTCTTGTATGGACGCTTGTACCCCGGTGCAACTGGTGGAAAAGTGGCACAACACCCAAAAACACCGCTCTGACTAGGCGTTTTACTGTTTCCGGTGCCGCCACCGAGGTGAACAGGCGGTGCCCGAATTGAGCAGAAACGGTGGACACGCCATTTTGGCCATTTGACTTCACATGCTACGCTGAAGACGTAGCGTGAGCTTGCGAACGGGAGCCTGCGACCTAGCGGCGGAGTCGAGGCGTAGCATGTGAGGCAAAACCGCGCCTCCCGACCCAGAAAAAGCCCTTCAGTGCACGATCCGGTCATTCGAGGCATTTCGGCCCCGATAGAGTCGGGATTATGGATTTTGAGCAGATGACAGCACTGATCGGCAAGCGGAACAAGGATGCCCTGGACGCCCTGAGGCGGGATCTTTTCAACGAATCCAACCTGCTTTCGCCGGCAAATCCGTACGAAACTTTCCGCCCGTCAGGCACCGGCCAGCTGCGCTCAGTTACGGACAGGCACACCGATCTGTCCATCGGTGCGGACCAGGGCGAGCTCGCCTACGTCGAAGAACAGCCTGGTTTGGAGGGCTACCGGATCACGGTATCCATGGCCGGCAGCAACCGGATCATGGGCGGCCGGACCGCGCTGCCGACGGCCGAAACGGACGCCTGGCTGTACGCCCTGCTCGGGGAAGATCTTGCCCGCTTCGCCTACCATGCCGGAGCCCTGTCAGGTCCCGCCTCCGGCCTGCGGCCGAGCACCGTTTACTACTTCCTGTTTTTGGATAGTGGGCGCAAACCGATGCCGCGGCCGGCCGGATCCGAGGACGTCGTCATGGCCCCGGTGGACCCCACGGCGTTCAGCTGACCGGCTTGGCAGGGACCGGTTTCCGGGGCGGCAGGAGCTTCTGCCCCGTATAGAGCACGGCGGCGCACAGCGCGATGCCGGCGGTACTCCACAGGCTCGGTGCCACGAAGTAGAAGAAGAGGACGTTCACGACGAGGGCGAAGACCCCGAAGGTCAGCAGAGCGGTCACGGCAGGTTTCCAGCGGGACACGATGACCGTGATCCCGGCAGCGAGTGCGGTCAATGCGACCGTGAACATGGCGCTGTACAGCAGCCCGTGGAGTCCGCTTTTCGGGGACTGGACGGCGTTGACGGCAGCCAGGAAAGTCAGCAGTTCCCAGGCGGCCAGGACGATGGCGCTGGTGCCGGCAGTAATCCTGCCGGACTGCCCGGCACACGGCTCCGCTGTGGTCTTCCTGTCGCCCATGCCCGTCTCCCTTTTCGTGGTGTTGGGGACGATGCTATCCGGCACCGCTGTCAGTTCAGCAGCCAGGCGTCGGTCCGGCACCGGAGCCGGATTCAGGCGTAGGGGTTGTAGATGACCCGGACGGGGAACTTCATCGCCGCAGCGTTGTAGGTTTCACTGTCGCCAACGCGTCCGAGTTCGCCGTCGACGACCTCCCAGACGTAGCCGGCACTGTCGCGGTAAACGACGGTTTCGGGCAGGTCGAACAGCTCGTCCACCGATTCGATGGTCTCCTGACCGGCGGCCAGCCGGGCTTCCAGTTCACGGATCTTCACCTCGCCCGCCACCTTATCTGCCTGGAACTTCTCGTTGAGCGCGGCCAGGGACCGGTGGTACCGGCTGCCGGTGATGACCGTCTGCTCGAGTTCAAGAATGCGGGCACGCAGCGCTTCCGGGCTGGCATCCTCGGCACGGACGGACAGGGGGCCGATGATCTTGTCGGGGCCGGTGTACTGGGAGTCGGTTTCCACGGGGCTCATGTGTGCGGACGACACGGGGCTCAGCAACACCGGCGACTTGGGCCGGCTGGTTAAGATGCACAGAACGGGGCAGGGGCTGACCCAGCATGATCTGGCGTCACGCACCGGTGTCAGCCGCTCGACGATCGTTGACCTGGAGCAAGGCCGCAATACTTCCATCGGGACCGCTCTCAAAGTCCTCGCGGCGATTGGCACGAAACTCTCCTTGCCGGAGCCAGCGCAGGAGCCAGACCTTTACTGGACGGCGGATAAAGCCGCTAAGGCCATCAAGCGCGAGCTCGACAAAGGGGACCAGGACTTTGCCATTCGAGTGCTGGCCATGTCCGTCGATTTCTTCGACGATCTCGACAACCGGCATCGTCAACTGTTTCTGCGCCAGCCGTCCTCGACTGGGCGTAAACGCTGGGACGCGCTCCTCGCCCGAACCTTCGCCTACCGGTGCCGGGAACACGGGATGAAGGCCCCAGCATGGACACAGACAGGACGCCTTGCGCACAAATGGTACGCAACGCCGCGGCAGCATCCCTCCGAGGCGTGGAAACAGCGGATGGAGCGCCGAACGCCCGCAGAACAGCGGAGGAAGCAGCCGATATTGCCTTCGAGCTGTACGGCGAAGACTCGATGCAGCTTAGCGACCGCGATGACGTCGTTCTTATTGCTCAGTCCCCTCGACACCCTGGGCGCCAAGGGGACTGATCGGCCGGGCCAACCCTCGCAGCCGACCCCGTCACCGTCGCGATCAAGCTTCTGGTCCCACCCGAGGTCCCCGACTTTGGTCGGGGCTGCACCGTTGGCCTTCACATCGGTGCAGTTCTCGTAGATGATGGTCGCCTCGTCCCAACAGGGTGCTTCCTGCTGAGTCTGCTCGGCGGCCGGTGCCTGTTGCTTCGGCGCTGATTGCTTGGGGGCCGACTCCTTTGCAGGGGCCTGCTTGGCCGGAGTCTCCTTCACGGCTACTGGGACGGTCACTCCCCCGTTGTCGGCCTCAACTCGCGAATCTCGATCCACCGAACGTCGCCGGGGTTCGCATGCTCGTACCGATAAAGCGCTCGTACGATCTCCATCTGTGACTCACCCTCAACATTAGTTTGTAGCGCAGCGCGTCAGTCAGCAGGCATCTGGGCGAGAGTCTCCAAAAGCGCAGCTTCGGCGGCAGCAAGGCTGGCGTTGTCCATATGCCTAGTTTGGCAGACGCCCCGAGACGCACTGAACTGGCCCGAGCGAGTGTCTCTCATGTGGATCCATCTGGCGCAGCTGCTGGACGAGCGCCGGCCGCATCTTACTGAGTGGCAGGATAGGTACAACAAGGGGAAGGACAACCTGGCGGGCTGCCGCATGTCGCAGCTGAGTCACCAACTCCGCGAAGAAGAGTTAGGACTGATCCTGATGACTGAGGTTCCGCAAAAGCTCGCTACGGGCAGTATGGGCGAATCGCTGGTACGAGTGGCGTTTCAACGTATCGGGTGGGCACCCCCAGCAAAAATAGACCAGGACATTGGCGACGATCTGATGACATTTGCGCGCGACCGATCCATCAGTGATGAGCCTGCGACCACCTATGATCTCAGCGCACCAGTCTTCATGCAGGTGAAGGCGAGTTATACGGAGTACAGCGAGCCAACCCACAACGAAGATGGAAGGGACGGCTGGTGGTTCTCCGAGTCGGACACAGATCACTTTGATCACTGGCTGATGTTCGGTCTCCCTTACCTACTGGTGCTTGTGGACGCTTCGAAGGAGGTTGCCTACTGGGCCCATATCACGGGTCCAAAGATCGTGACGACTGGGAAGGGGCGCAAAGTGTTCGTGCCTTCTGACCAGCGCGTAGACGATGCATGGCTCGAGGCCTTGAATGCGATAGCAGTAGAGCATCGATCGTCTTCCATGGAGGGCAGCGCGTGGGCGGGAGTACTTGAGAACCTGGCGCCGGCGGCGCGCCTTCGTAACGCCCTAATCATGCCCCGACTTGTCGCGCCACACCCTAATCGTCCGCCAAACAGAATAGGCTACGAGCAAGCGGCTGCCATGCTCCTTCGTAATCGCATCAATGATCTCAGGGATGCTTCGGAAAAGGGCCTGTGCCCGGCACCTGACGCTTGGAAAGGCCATCGGCAATGGGGCTGGAGGTTCGTTGCCGCCCTTCACACTCTGATAGTGCACGAGGATCGTTCAGGGCTCGACGAGCTCGCCTCTGCTTCCGTCCCTAAGAGGCTGGTGTTCGAGCGGGAGGCCTGCAATATCGTCAGAGCTTGTTCAGCTCACGCCGCAGGACACACGGGTGAGGCTGTGCGGATGCTGAGCATACGTCCCAACATCAAGATCGCCGATAGAGGATGGATGCACGCGCAACGCGCACACATGCTCTTCGAGTTGAACGAGCCAAAAGCTGCTGCGAAAGCCGCGCAGGACGCTCTGGTCGCGCTGAAATCGCTAGAAGGAGACTTATCCGTCAGCGCTATCAGAGGCGGTTGTGCGGCAATCTTGTATGCGCTGGCAGAACTGGGAACAGGTGACCTAGAGGGGACAGTGTCGGCTCAGGACAACGCGGTTTCTTGGTGGCGTGCACAGGACACAAGCTTCGCTATGAGCAAAGCGTTAAACGATCGGTTCAAAGAATGGTCAGATGATGGATCCATCACATTCAGAACTGTCGACCCCATCGACGAGTTGAGCACTGCTGCACTTCACGCAGCGTTTTCCGCCAATTGGAGCAGCTGGCGGCATCATTCCTTTCTTATGGCGCAACTCGTTCTCACTACGACAAGGAATCCGGAATCTGTTCAGGAGGCATTGGCTCTGCTCGCCTATACCGGTCAGAAGAAGGCAGCAAAGGCGGCAGCACGTCGCCTCTGGATTGGAGGACCGTTAGAACCACTGCGTCAAACTTCATCGCGTTTCGCCGAAGCGCCCTGGTCGAGGCGCTCAGAGGGCGCCGTCATGGCGATTTTCGCTCATGGAGGCGACTTGCTATCACCGGAACTCGCGGACAGAGCGGTGACACGAATACTCGAAGTATTGCAATCGGATGGGCCAGTCCGTCAACTTGGTCGTGAATGGGCGGATCGCTGGAGCGAAATTGGCGTCGCTCTTGCTAGGCTCCTCTGTGCAGCATCAGAGGTTTCGCATCGCGCTTGCGCAGAGCTTGTATGTTCGAACTTTACTCAATCGTCAGTTCAGGCGATGGCCTCAATTCAAATTGCGTCAAGTCTGAATTTTTCCCGTCTGGAAGCCGAAGTAGCCGTGAAGGTTCGCGATGCCGCCCTCCAGCGTGAGGATTCATATCGTTACGAGCTTCTTCAACTCCTCGGCCCGCAACTTCCGGCAGCAATGGAATCGCTCCGGAACCTGGCCATCGCTGGCGAGCCACCAGCGATTCGTGGTCTTCTCGCGGTCAATTCAGGCGAGATCGAGTTTTATCAACAATTGGGCAGCTCTGCAGGCGCGGCGGTCGAGAAGGCCCTTGTGGCCGCTAGAGGGATCGAAGGCAATTTCGTCTACAGCTATGGTGGTAATGACCATCTGCACGACCTCACCGTGGCAGCCTTGAAGACTGAGAACAGCCAGCTGTGGGAACAAGTCCTGGTCGCGTTAGATGCCGGCGCTCTTCCTACTGATCAGGTGTTCAGAGCAGTTGAACTTATCGCTAGTCGCTTCCAAACCCTTCCTGAGGATGTTCGAAAGCGTTTAAGGAAGATGGCGCCGGGCCTGTCTGCAGTCACGGATTCTTACGCCCATAACGACGGCTTCGAGGGCGCTGTCACTGCACTTCAGATTGTGGCTAGCGCGACGACTGAGCCCAAGGTCTTCAATAGGTTGTTGCAGTTTCGTCGAGATGATCCAGCCACCTTCACGAGGCTGCTGAGATTTTGGACCAGCCCTCAGAAGTTATTTCTCCTAGCCAGCTTGGCGGCCGATTCAGACCCGCAAGTGCGCGGCAGTGCCGTATACGGGTTGATTGACTTGGCTGACCAGCGTCCTGAGAAGGAGGATGAAATCGCTGATCTAATTGTGACCGCTCTAGCTTTGAGTGAAGGGAGCTTGATGCACAAATCTGCAGCATTCGCGCTTAATGGATCGTCGAACCAGGGTTTCCAGAAGGTTCGTAATGTCCTAATGGCGCACCCATCCGCTCTCATCAGGAATCAGATGGAGCAGCCAAATTCGTCCGATCCAACGGGCACAGTGGACGCATGAGTTGCCGGCGGTCCGCGCGGCGGACGCTGACGCCGTCGTACTGGACGACGGCTACCCGTGCCACACCCAGCTGGAGGATTCGAGCGAGCGGAAGGGGATCGTCTTACGGGCCGCTAAGGCCTGGCCTGGACTCGGCACAGTCCCCTAGGAATGCGCTGAATAATTTTGGGGGGGTTTAAGGCGCGCCTGCTGGAATATTTTCCTGCCTCGTTAAGACTGGATTCATGCAAGGAGTTGAA
>NZ_JAODLR010000028.1 GCF_025960875.1 Crystallibacter permensis
CAGCTTCTGCTTGGTGCCGTTGTGCAGGACCTTCAGGCGCTCGAGCTCGGCGACGGAGTTGGCGGGAGCAGCTGCGATGGACATTGAATCTCCTAAAGAATCAGTTATTGATGTAGCGATGGGTGGGGGAAGCATTTATTCGTGCCGCAGCGGTTCGTTGCTGGTTTCGCGGGAGAGCGAGACAGCGACCAGGGAGATGATCGCGGCGGCCACGAGGTAGAACGCCGGCGCCAGGTTGCTCGCGGTCGCGGCGATCAGCAGTGTTGCCATCATCGGCGCGGTGCCGCCGAAGAGGGCGTTGGAGAGGTTGAAGCTCACCGCGAAGCCGCTGTAGCGTACGCGGGTCGGGAACATTTCGGCCAGGAAGCTGGGCAGCGTGCCGTCGTTGAGGGTCAGCATCGCGCCGAGCAGGATCTGGACCAGGACGATGACCAGGAAGTTGCCGGTGCCCAGCAGGCTGAACGCAGGAACGGTCAGCACGATGAACAGCACGGAGGCGGTGATGAGGACCTTCTTGCGGCCGAACCGGTCCGAGAGCATGCCGGTCAGGAAGATGAAGCCGATGTACGTCAGCAGGGCGATTGTCGTCGCGATGTAGGACTCGGTGGCGCCCAGGCCAAGTTCCTGTGACAGGTAGGTGGGCATGTAGCTGAGGATGACGTAGAAACCGACGGCGTTGAGCAGCACCGCGCCGACGGCCTGCAGCAGCTGGCGCCAATGGGTGCGGAACATGTCCTTGACCGGCGCCTTCACGGCGTGGTCTTCGGCGGCCAGCGCCCGGAAGGCCGGGGTGTCTTCCAGCCGGGTCCGGATGTAGCGGCCGATCAGGCCCATCGGGGCGGCCAGCAGGAACGGCAGCCGCCATCCCCAGTCCTGCATCTGGCTGTCATCGAGCAGCCCGGTCAGCAGCGCCGCGAGCAGCGAGCCGAGCAGCAGGCCGGTGGCGGTGCTGGCCGGCACGACGGCGGCATATAGACCGCGCCGGTTCGGCGGGGCGTACTCGACGAGGAAGGCCGACGCGCCGGCGTATTCACCCGAGGCGGAAAAGCCCTGCACGACCCGGATGATCAGCAACAGGATCGGGGCCCAGATGCCGATCGTCGCGTAGCCGGGGATCAGCGCGATGCAGAACGTGGCCGCGGACATGATCAGGATTGACCAGGACAGGGCGGTCCGCCGGCCGATCCGGTCGCCGATATGCCCCCAGACAAAGCCGCCCAGAGGCCGCACCAGGAAGGAGATGGCGAAGAGCGCGAAGGTCAGCAGGAGCCCGGTCTGCGGATCGGACTCCGGGAAGAACACGGCCGTGATGGTGACGGCGAGATAGCCGTAGACCGCGTAGTCGAACCACTCGACGAAGTTACCGATAAAGCTCGCGGCGATGACCTTGCGCCGGGTGTCCCGGCCAACGTTCGGCTCAAGCCGGCGCTGGCCGCTGAGGGAGGGATCACCGTCATTGGAAAAGGCCACAGCGGGTACATCTTTCGTTCCTGGAACGGGGGCGCCATTGCCTGCCCGAGTTTTGCTTAGTTTCATGGGGGAAAACCATCCAGATTTTGGTGGAGTTGCATTCACTGCAACAGTGTTGCGTCAACCATAAGATGTGCCCTGTGTCACTGTCAATCCTTTTGGGCAAAAGAAAGCGCCCTTCCCGGAGTTTCCGGGAAGGGGCGCGCAACAGCGTTGTTCTTACGGCAATTTACTTGAGCTGGTTCAACTGGTTCTCGGTGAGTTCGCCAATGTCTTCCGCCCACAGCTCCGGCTGGGCCTGCTGGAAGTCCTGCATGAGCTGTGTGCACCGCTCATCGTTGAGGACGATGACCTCAACACCCCGTGACCGCAGAAGGTCCAGTTCACCTGGAAAAGTGGTGGATTCGCCAACGACGACGGTCGGGATTTTGAACTGGATGATCGTTCCGGCGCACATCGCGCAGGGCGCCAGGGTGGTGTAGAGAACGGTGTCCGTATAGGTGTTCTGGCGGCCGGCTGCCCGAATGCAATCAATTTCTCCGTGGGCAGTAGGGTCCCCTTGCTGAAACCGTTGATTGTGTCCCGTGGCGATCAACTGGCCGTTTCGCTCGAGGGCGGCGCCTATGGGAACACCACCCGTTGACATGCTCTTTCGTGCAGCTTCCACGGCGGCTTCGAAACTGGGTCGTGACAAGGTAGGCATGCTGCTCCGGTTCGGTTGGTTGTGTCTTTAACTGGGAAACGTCTGTACGGCCGGAGCTGAGTGCCAGCTCCGGCCGTACAGGGGAGAGTGTCAAGTAACTGCAGGCATAAGGCTGCACTCCCAAGGATTACTCATTGACTTGCTGATGGGAAGGCCGTCAGGACACGCCGCCGTGGGTTGCATCCAGATGGCGGCCGCGCTCCTTCTCTTTAGGCACAGCTGCGGGCTCCGGCATGGAAAGGTTGGAGATGCTGGCGGCATAGCGGCGGTGGATGCGCGGGCCGAGAATTGCGTACACCGTGGCGCTGGTCAGTCCGCCGGCGAGCCAGGACAGGTCCAGTCCGCCCATGGCGACGGCGATGGGGCCCTGCGTGGCCGGGAGAATGCCATACATGAACAGCCACGTGGCGAAGATGCCGGCAAACAGGGCGGTCACTCCTGCCCAGTTCACGACGGGCAGCCTGTGGGTGCCGATGGGGTCGAAGAGGCGGGTCGGGTCCTGGGGCTGGCGGCGCTCAATGCCGTAGTAGTGGACCAGCATAATGCCTCCCCAGGATGCAACCCAGGCGACGAGCCCAATGAGCCACGAGTCGAGTATGGCCGCGAAGTTGGTTTGGTAGATGAAGAAGATGACTGCGATCAGGGCGAAGACGCCGACAATCAGGTTCAGGACGCGTCGCTTGACGCGTACATCGAGGGCCTGTGCTGCCACCGAGAACGTGTAAATGTTCAGGATGTTCGTGGCGATGGGGCCGTGCAGAACCATCAGCAGGACGGGGATGGCCAGAGCTCCGTAGTTTTCCACGATGAGCTGCCCGGGATCAATGCTTCCGCTCTTCGTTGCGAGACTGGCGCCGAGTACGCCGAGCCATACGACCGGGATGAACTGGCCCAGCACCGAAGCCAGGTACAGACGTTTCTTCGAGGTCTTGGTGCTCACGAAGCGTGAGTAGTCCGCCGCGTAAGTGAACCAGGTGATTCCCCAGCCGATTCCGATGGCGGTCATGACGGCGCTCATGGCTGCGATACGTTCGGTGCCCGTGAGGATTTCTCCTACCGGACCGGCATAGCTCCAGTCGATATCCATGCCGAACCACGCGACAGCGGACATGGCGATGAGGACCAGGATCGTGGGCGGAACGGTCCAGCGTTCGAAGGCAGCGATGGCTTTGTAGCCGAAGAAGGCGATCAGGACCTGCAGCCCCATGATGAGTGCGGCAACGCCGATCTTCCAGGCGTAATTTTCCTGGGTCGGGTCTACCCAGCCGATGCTCCCGAACAGGGCCATGACCAGGTCGAGGATGATCCAGGTGTTGACTGCGCACCAACCGATGCCCAGTGTTGCCTGGATGGTAGCCGGTATGTAGTTGCCTCGGCGGCCGAATGCTGCACGTGCAAGGACCATTCCGGTGGCGCCGGTTTTCTGGCCGAGCAGGACGAAGAAGCCGAACAGCACCATGCCGATCAAGTTGCCGAGGACGAGGACCGTTACGGTGTCGGCGAAACCGAGGCCGAGGTTGATGCCGAGAGCTCCGAGAACCCAGTTGATAGGCGCGAGGTTCGCGCCTGCCCAGATCCAGAATTGGCCTGACACTTTGCGCGTCCGGGAGGACTCGGGAATGCACTGCAGGTCTTGCTCCACGTCGTCGTGCGACGTAGAACCTGTGGTGGGGGAAGAAGGGGTGCCCTGTTGGTTCTGAATCATTAGATTCCTCCGGTGAGTTTTGGGACTGCGTCAATGCTATGTGGGATGAGTCACATGATCTATATTCGATATGTCGCATAGGCACTAAATGAACTGGACAAAACGTCAATGAACATTGAGCTCGATGAGGTACTCAACCACGAGGCGTTCCGAAGGGCTGGTCCTATTGTCCGTGCGGGCGCCGCGTTTGTGCCCGGACGCCAGGTGCGGTGGGTTCATTCAAGCGAAGTCATGGATATCGCTCCGCTGCTCAGCGGCGGAGAGCTGCTCCTGACCGGCGGTGTAGAACTCGCAGCTGCATCCGCGGAACAGCGGCAGCAGTACATCCGCGACCTCGCTGCCCGCAGTATTGCCGCCCTCGGCATCGAATCCGGCGGACCATTGAAGACAATTCCCGCTGATCTCATCCAGACAGCCGAGGCACATGAGTTGCCCCTGATTGAACTGCGGAAGGTTGCACCCTTTGTGCAGATAGCCCAGTCCATCAACAGTCTCCTGGTCACCCGATCGGTCGACCTTCTGCGCCAAGCGGATGTTCTGTCCCAAAATCTGGCAGCCGAGCTGGCGAACGGTGGAGGCTTGAAGGAGCTCCTGCAGCTCCTTGCCAGAGAGATCCCGGCCGATGTGACGGTCCTGGACGGGGCAGGAACGGTCATCGAGCAGGCAATGGCGCCGGCGGCTGCCGAAACCCAGTCCGAAGGCGATCTCCCTCCACTCGAATTCGATATCTCCCAGCGGGGTACGGTGACAGCTTCCTTGCGCCTCTGCCCCAAAACGGATGGCGACAGCTCATGGGCGCAGGTTGTCGGTGACCGGGCAGCGAGCATCCTGGCGCTGGCGTTGCATGGACGGCACACGCCGGATCTTGTGGACGTTGCGGGCAAGGAGTTGGTGCGATCTATTTTGGGCGGAGTCCAAGGCCAGCGGCTGAGGCAGCTTTGCCGAACAGCCGGAATGGATCCCGACGACCAGTTTGTGGTCGTTCTCGGTAGGCCGCTGGGAGCCGGCTGTCGTTGGGCCGGCGTCGAGCGGCTGGTCCGCAAATACCAGACAAAGGCCATTGTTTATGTCCAGCAGCAAGAAATGGTCGCTGTGGCAGCCCTTCCCGCAAAGAGGTCGCGTGCCCGCCGGGCAACGTTATTGTCTGAATTAAAAGCGGGTGTGGTCGACCAACCCCAGGTATTGGTGGTCGGTCCCGTGTCGGCGGGGATTGCCGATGCCGCGCGCTCCCTTGCGGAGACGAGGCTGACTTTCGATCTGGCCCCCGCGGGGACTGGGCCTGGTTCCGTTATCGACGCAGATGCTTTCGTGATAGAACGTTTGGCGTCCCAAGCTTCCGGCGACGAAGCAATACATCACGTGGTGGATGAGCTCCTCGGCGGGCTCATTGCACACGATGACGCCCGACGTTCGCGCTTGCTCGAAACGCTTGACGAATGGTTGGCCTCCGGCTGCAACACGGCGGAAACTGCGCGGGCGATGCACCTTGAGCGCCAGTCTTTGTACAACCGGTTGGAGAAGATTTTCGAGCTCATCGGCGGGGACCCCCGCGGTACCGACAGACTAGCGGGGCTTCATCTGGCCGCACGGCTTGGGCGCTATTTCCGTTCGTCCTGAGCCGGATTGGCGCCACCGGATGCCCGGTCTTCCGTCGAAAACTAGAGAACCTTCCGGATGGTCTCTTCGAAACTCGTGACGTGTTCCAACGCTAAAGTGCCGGCTTTGTCTGTATCGCCGGCAACAATCGCGTCCAGCAGTTCCACGTGTTCGGTGATGTGGCCGGCGATCGATGGTACGCGGTCCAGCACCAGGCACCAGATGCGCGTGGCGAGATTGTCCAGCCGGATGAGGGTTTCTTCCAGATGCTGGTTGCCCGCGGCTTTGTAGATTAGCCGGTGCACGCTCAGGTCGTAGCGCATCAGCGCATGCTTCTGGGGCTTCTGGCCGTCGAGGCGTTCAATGTCGCGGGCCAGATTGTGCAACTCTTCCTTGACCTCGGAACTGGCCATCCGGGCGGCCCGCCGGGCAGCCAGGGGCTCAAGCGCCTGCCTCAGTTCCGAAACATCGGCCAGGGCGGTGATGTCAACGATGGTGGCAAAGGTTCCTCTGCGCGGATAGGAGGTGACCATGTGGTCGATCTCCAAACGCTTGAGCGCCTCGCGGACAGGCGTACGGCCGATGCCCATCTCGGCGGCCAGTTGCCCGTCATTGATCGGTTCCCCGGGGCGGATGTCCAGCATGATGAGTTTGTCCCTGAGTTCACGGTAGGCGCGCTCGGCCAGCGAGAGGGACAGATCGGCACTGTGGGCCGATTCAGCAATGATGCTCATGGGCTCGCTCCTTGGCTGGGCGGGATTCTTGCCGACAAATTTTACGGCTGTTGACAGGCTGTGATCACCATCATACTATTACAACCAGTTCTGATATATCAGATACACATTAGTTGTTTTTCAAAGGAGAGAACGAATGGTGTCTACCCTGACCACCCCGCTGGCAAGCGCCGATCCAGAGGTCGCCGCAGCCATTGGCCAGGAGTTGGATCGCCAGCAGTCGACGCTGGAAATGATCGCTTCCGAGAACTTCGCCCCGACCGCAGTGATGGAAGCCCAGGGCTCTGTCCTGACCAACAAGTACGCCGAGGGCTACCCCGGACGGCGCTATTACGGCGGCTGCGAGCACGTCGACGTAATCGAGCAGTTGGCTATCGACCGGGTCAAGGAACTCTTCGGCGCTGAGGCCGCCAACGTCCAGCCGCACTCCGGTGCGCAGGCCAACGCCGCCGCTATGTTCGCGCTGCTGAACCCGGGCGACACGATCCTCGGCCTGGACCTGGCCCACGGTGGCCACCTGACGCACGGAATGAAGCTCAACTTCTCCGGCAAGCTCTACAACGTTGTTTCCTACGGAGTGTCCGAGGAAGACCACAAGATCGATATGGCCGAAGTTGAGCGCCTAGCGGTCGAGAGCAAGCCGAAACTCATCGTGGCCGGCTGGTCCGCTTACTCCCGTCAGCTGGACTTCCCCGAGTTCCGGCGCATCGCCGATCTTGTCGGCGCCTACCTCATGGTCGACATGGCGCACTTCGCCGGGCTGGTCGCTGCCGGACTGCATCCGAACCCGGTGCCGTACGCCGACGTCGTTACTACCACTACCCACAAGACCCTCGGCGGTCCCCGTGGCGGCGTGATCCTGTCCAAGCAGGAGCTGGCCAAGAAGATCAACTCGGCTGTTTTCCCCGGCCAGCAGGGTGGGCCGCTGGAGCACGTGATCGCGGGCAAGGCCGTTGCGTTCAAGATGGCCGCGTCACCCGAGTTCAAGGAACGTCAGCAGCGGACGCTGCAGGGCGCGCGCCTGCTGGCCGACCGACTGCTCCAGGACGATGTGGCCTCGGCCGGCATTAGCCTGGTCAACGGCGGAACCGACGTCCACCTGGTGCTGGTGGACCTGCGCAACTCGGAGCTGGATGGCCGGCAGGCCGAAGACCGGCTGCACCGCGTGGGCATCACCGTCAACCGCAACGCCGTCCCGTTCGACCCGCGCCCGCCGATGGTCTCCTCCGGCCTGCGGATTGGTACGCCGGCGCTGGCTACGCGTGGCTTCGGCGATGCCGAATTCGCCGAGGTCGCCGACATCATTGCCACGGCTTTGACCCATGAACTAACCGAGGAACTGACCTCGGAGCTCCAGGACCGGGTCACCGTCCTGGCCGATAAATTCCCCCTCTACCCGAACCTGAATGCTGATACTTCGAACGGAGCACTGTAATGGCTGATCTGCTGCCAGAGCACCCGGATTTCCTGTGGCGGAATCCTGAGCCCAAATCTTCGTACGACGCCGTTATTGTTGGCGGCGGCGGACATGGCCTGGCTACCGCGTACTACCTGGCCAAGAACTTCGGTATGACTAACATCGCCGTGCTGGAGCGCGGCTGGCTGGCCGGCGGGAACATGGCCCGCAACACCACCATCATCCGCTCCAACTACCTGTGGGACGAGAGCGCGGGCATCTACGAGCACTCGCTGAAGCTGTGGGAGCAGCTGCCCGAGGAACTGGAATACGACTTCCTCTTCAGCCAGCGCGGCGTCATGAACCTCGCGCACACCCTGCAGGACGTGCGCGAGAGCGTGCGCCGCGTCAACGCCAATGTGCTCAACGGTGTGGACGCGGAGTGGATCACCCCGGAACAGGTCAAGGAACTCTGCCCGATCATCAACACCGGGGATGACATCCGCTACCCGATCATGGGCGCGACCTACCAGCCGCGCGCCGGCATCGCCAAGCACGACCATGTGGCCTGGGCCTTCGCACGCAAGTGCGACGAGATGGGCGTGGACATCATCCAGAACTGCGAGGTCACCGGTTTCATCAAGGACGGCAACCGCGTGGTCGGCGTCGAAACCAACCGCGGCCGGATCAATGCCGGCAAGGTGGCCCTGGCCGGGGCCGGACACAGCTCCGTGCTGGCCGAACTGGCCGGTTTCGAACTGCCCATCCAGTCCCACCCGCTGCAGGCCCTGGTCTCCGAGCTGCATGAGCCGGTCCACCCGACGGTCGTCATGTCCAACCACGTGCACGTCTATGTCTCCCAGGCACACAAGGGCGAACTGGTCATGGGCGCGGGCATTGACAGCTACAACGGCTACGGCCAGCGCGGCGCTTTCCATGTGATCGAGGAGCAGATGGCTGCCGCCGTCGAGCTCTTCCCGATCTTCGCCCGTGCCCACGTGCTGCGCACCTGGGGCGGCATCGTGGACACCACCATGGACGCATCCCCGATCGTGTCCAAGACCCCCATCGACCAGCTCTATGTGAACTGCGGTTGGGGCACCGGCGGATTCAAGGGCACCCCGGGTGCCGGCTTCACCTTCGCCCACACCATCGCGATGGACGAGCCGCACCCGCTCAACGCCCCGTTTGCCTTGGACCGATTCGAAACCGGGCACCTGATCGACGAACACGGCGCCGCAGCCGTAGCCCACTAGGAAGGAAAACCACGATGCTTCTGATTGAATGCCCCTGGTGCGGGCCGCGTGACGAAACCGAATACCACTACGGCGGCGAGGCCCACGTGGCCTACCCCGCAGATCCGAACCAGCTCAGCGACGAGGAGTGGTCGAAGTTCCTCTTCTACCGCGCCAATCCCAAGGGCCTCTTCGCCGAACGCTGGGTGCACAGCACCGGCTGCCGGCGCTGGTTCAATGCGGTGCGTGACACCGTCAGCTATGACATCAAGGCCGTGTACAAACCCGGCGAGAAAAAACCACAGATCGACGCCGGTAACGTAGCCGGCGCCAAGGTCCAGTCAGTTAAAGGAGGAGCGAAGTGACCGCCCCCAGTGCCAACCAGTCCCAGCGGCTCGCCGTTGAAGCGACAGCCGCTGCGCGGATCGACCGCACCAAGCCCCTGGCCTTTACGCTCGACGGCGAGGCATTCAGCGGCTTCGCCGGTGACACGCTTGCCTCGGCCATGCTTGCTGCCGGCAAGGTCACGGTAGGGAATTCGCTCTACCTCGACCGTCCCCGCGGCATCCTCTCCGCCGGTGTGGAAGAAGCCAATGCCCTGGTCAAGATCAGCGCGCGCTTCGAAAGCCACGTGGACGAGTCCATGCTGCCGGCAACCACCGTGGAGCTGACGGACGGCATGGACGCCAAGCTGCTTCAGGGCCTGGGCCAGCTGGACCCGCGCACGGACAAGGCCGTGTACGACCGCAAGTACGTGCACACCGACGTCCTGGTTGTCGGCGCCGGCCCCGCCGGCTTGGCCGCAGCCCGCGAAGCTGCCAAGAGCGGTGCCCGCGTCATCCTGATGGATGAGCAGCCCGAAGCCGGCGGCTCGCTGCTGTCCGGCCGGGATGAAGTCATCGACGGCCTGCCCGCCCAGGACTGGATCGCCCGGACCACCGCCGAACTGGCTGCCGCCGAGGAAGTAACCTTCCTGTCGCGCACCACCGCGTTCGGCAGCTACGACAGCAACTTCATCGTCGCTGTGCAGCGCCGTACCGACCACCTGACCGGCGAACTCGGTTCCGGCGTTTCCCGCGAACGCATCTGGCATGTCCGCGCCAAGCAGGTGGTGCTCGCCACCGGTGCGCACGAGCGCCCGATCGTCTTCGCGAACAATGACCGCCCCGGCATCATGCTGGCCTCCGCCGTGCGCAGCTACCTGAACCGCTACGCCGTGGCGGCCGGACACAAGGTTGTCGTCGCCACCACCAATGACTCCGCCTACAAGCTGGTTGCGGATCTGCAGGCGGCCGGCGTCGGAATTGCGGCCGTGGTCGACTCCCGGGCTGAGGTCAGCGGCGACGCGGCCGACGCCTTGGCAGCGGCGGGCATCCGCCTCATCACCGGCAGCGCCGTGGTGGACACTGAAGGCAACAACGACGGCGGAAGGATCAGCGCCGTCGTCGTGAGCGGTCTGGACGCCGACGGGCAGCTGACCGGTGAGCCGGAAACGATCGAAACGGATCTGCTGGCAGTCTCCGGTGGCTGGACCCCGGTGGTCCATCTGCACAGCCAGCGTGAGCGCCAGCTGAAGTGGGATGAGGCGCTCGCCGCGTTCGTCCCCGGCCGCGAGGTCAAGGACCAGCAGACCGCAGGTGCCCTCAACGGCAACCTGGATCTGGCCGGCTGCCTTGAGGAGGGAGCCCAGGCCGGTGCTGAGGCCGCCACCCGGGCAGGCTTCCGCGCCAACGCGCTGGTTCCCGCCGCCGCACCCGAAACCCTCGCCCCGAGCCGCCCGCTGTGGCTGGTTCCGGGACTTGAGGGTGAGGTCGCAGACTGGAAGACCCACTTTGTGGACTTCCAGCGCGATCAGACCGTGGCCGACGTGCTGCGGTCCACCGGTGCCGGCATGCGCAGCGTGGAGCACGTGAAGCGCTACACCTCGATCAGCACCGCCAATGACCAGGGCAAGACCTCCGGCATCAACGCCATCGGTGTTATCGCGGCGGCGCTGAACAACACCGACGTCGGCAGCATCGGCACCACCGCCTACCGCGCCCCTTACACGCCGGTAGCCTTCACGGCACTGGCCGGGCGCCAGCGCGGGGAGCTCTTCGACCCGGCGCGGCTGACCTCGATCCACCCGTGGCATGTGGCCCACGGTGCCTTGTTCGAGGATGTCGGACAGTGGAAGCGCCCCTGGTACTTCCCGCTGCCGGGCGAGGACATGGACACGGCCGTGCTGCGCGAATGCGCCGCCGTGCGTGAGAGCGTCGGCTTCATGGACGCCACCACGCTTGGCAAGATCGAAATCCGCGGCAAGGACGCCGGTGAGTTCCTCAACCGGATGTACACCAACGCGTTCAAGAAGCTCAAGCCGGGGCTGGGCCGCTACGGCCTGATGTGCACTCCTGACGGCATGATTTTCGACGACGGCGTGACCCTGCGCCTCGACGAGGACCGCTACTTCATGACCACCACCACCGGCGGAGCCGCTAAGGTGCTGGACTGGCTGGAGGAATGGCTGCAGACCGAATGGCCGGAACTGGACGTGGTCTGCAACTCCGTCACGGAGCAGTACACCACCGTTGCCGTGGTTGGACCGAAGTCCCGCGCCGTGATCGCCAAGCTGGCGCCGGAGCTGGACCTGGACAACGACGCCTTCCCGTTCATGGCCTTCAAGGAAACCACGCTCGCGTCCGGTATTCCGGCACGCATCTGCCGGATCTCGTTCTCCGGCGAGCTGGCGTTCGAGATCAATGTGTCCTCCTGGTACGGACTCAAGGTCTGGGAAGACGTGGCCGAAGCCGGTGCGGAGTTCAACATCACCCCGTACGGCACCGAAACCATGCACGTGCTCCGCGCCGAAAAGGGCTTCATCATCGTCGGCCAGGACACGGACGGCACCGTCACCCCGCAGGACGCGGGGATGGAATGGGTGGTCTCCAAGGTCAAGGACTTCGTGGGCAAGCGCTCCTACTCGCGGGTGGACAACCTGCGCGAGGACCGCAAGCAGCTGGTCGGCGTCCTGCCGGTGGACAAGTCGTTCCGCCTGGAAGAGGGTGCGCAGCTGGTCAACCAGGGCACCCGCATCGCCCCGGCCGAAGCGCCGGTGCCGATGGAAGGCCACGTGACCTCCAGCTACCACAGCGCCGCGCTGGGCCGTAGCTTCGGCCTGGCCATGATCAAGAATGGCCGCAACCGCATCGGTGAGACGCTGCAGGCCCCGCTCGGCGGGCAGCTTGTGGACGTCGTCATCGCAGAACCCGTACTTTACGATCCCGAAGGGAGCCGTCGTGATGGCTGAACAGGTATTGACCGATATTGCAGCGCTGCGCCGCAGTCCACTGGCACATCTGGAAGAGGCAATCCGTGAAGGTGCCGTGTCCGGCGAACGGGGCGTGAGCCTGCGCGAAATCCCGTTCCTGAATATGGTTGGCCTGCGGGCCGAGCCGGGTTCGGCCGGCGCCAAGGCACTTGAGGCAGCCCTGGGCCTGCCGCTGCCGGCCGGCCATGGACAGGTGACGGGCTCCGTTGACGGAACCGCCCTGTTGTGGCTGGGCCCGGACGAGTTCCTGCTGGTCGGCCCGGAAGGCTCCAACGCCACCACGGCGCTGACCGAAGCCCTCGGGGCCGAGCCGGGCGCCGTCGTCGATCTCTCGGCGAACCGCACCACGGTGGAACTGACCGGACCCTCGGCACGCGCCGTGCTGGAGAAGGGCTGCCACGTGGACCTGCACCCGCGGGCCTTCACACCCGGCACCGCGGTCATGACCCAGCTCGGCCCGGTGCCGGTGCTGCTGTGGCAAACGGCTGAGGAAGGCGGGTCGCAGACCTACCGGATCCTGCCGCGCGCCTCCTTCGCGGACTACACCGCCCGCTGGCTGCTGGACGCCATGACGGAGTTCGCTTCGCCCGAGGTACCGTAATGGCGCTGAGCGCACTTGATCTGTTTTCCGTTGGCATCGGCCCCTCCTCATCGCACACGGTGGGGCCGATGCGGGCGGCCAAGCGGTTCACCGACGGCTTGGTCCGGGACGGGCAACTGACCGCAGTTGCCCGCGTCCGGGCCGAGCTGTTCGGCTCCCTGGGTGCCACCGGCTTCGGCCACGGCTCGGACAAGGCCGTGGTGCTGGGCCTGCAGGGCCAGGACCCGGAGACGGTGGACACGGATACGGCCGACGCCCAGGTCCGGGACGCCGTCGCGGCACGGAAGCTGGCGCTGGCAGGGGAGCACCCGGTGTCCTTCGACTGGGACGCCGACGTGATCCTGCACCGGCGCAAGGCCTTGCCGGCACACCCGAACGGCATGACCTTCTTCGCTTACGACGACGCCGGAGACCTGCTGCGCGAACGCACCTACTACTCGGTAGGTGGCGGCTTCGTGGTGGACGAGGATGCGGCCGGAGCGGACCGGATCGTCGAAGACACCACCGCCCTGCCCTACCCGTTCACCACCGGTGCCCAGTTGCTGGCGCACTGCCGGACCGAAGGCCTCTCCATCGCCCAGGTCATGCTCGCCAACGAGCTCACCTGGCGCAGCGAAACCGAGCTCCGCTCACAGCTGCTGCACATCTGGGCGGTCATGCAACAGTGCGTGGAAAACGGCTGTACCCGCACGGAGGAGAGGTTGCCCGGGGGACTGAAGGTCCGCCGTCGTGCTCCTGAATTGCGGCGCAAGCTGCGCCAGACCGAGGCAGCGGCCGCCACCAGCGGCAGCCCGCAGTCGGATCCGCTCTGGGCCATGGAATGGGTCAATCTTTACGCGCTGGCGGTCAATGAAGAAAACGCCTCCGGCGGCAGGATTGTCACCGCGCCGACCAACGGGGCGGCCGGCATCATCCCGGCCGTGCTGCACTTCTATACCCGGTTTGTCCCGGGTGCGGATGGCGACGGCGTGGTCGAGTTCCTGCTCACGGCGGCGGCAGTGGGTATCCTCTTTAAGGAGAACGCGTCCATCTCCGGTGCAGAAGTCGGTTGCCAGGGCGAAGTGGGTTCGGCCTGCTCCATGGCCGCCGGCGCGCTGTGTGCGGTGCTGGGCGGCACACCGGAACAGGTTGAAAACGCTGCCGAAGTCGGCATCGAGCACAACCTGGGGCTGACCTGTGATCCTGTAGGAGGGCTGGTGCAGATTCCCTGCATCGAGCGCAACGCGATCGCCAGCGTCAAGGCGATCAACGCCGCGCGGCTCTGCCTGCAGGGGGACGGTGAGCACAAGGTCTCTCTGGATCAGGCCATCAAAACGATGCGCGAGACCGGCAAGGATATGAAGATCAAGTACAAGGAGACCTCCCGTGGTGGCTTGGCCGTCAACGTCATTGAGTGCTGAACAACAACCCGCTCCGGGGGCCGAGGTGGCGAGTGAGCTGGTGCTGACCCTGGACTGCCGGGAGGCCCCGGGCATCGTGCACGCGGTCAGCGGAGTGCTGCTGGAACACGGCTGCAACATCGTCGAACTCAAGCAGTTCGACGACAGGCGCCTGGGCCACTTCTTCATGCGGGTCCATGTGGCCTCCTCGACCGGGGAGGCGCTGGACGAGGAAGCGCTGCGCAAGGACTTCGGGCCGGTGGCCGAACGTTTCGGGATGAGCTGGGAGCTCGACCGGCACGGGGCCAAGCGGCGCGTGATGATCATGGTTTCCAAGTTCGGGCACTGCCTGAACGACCTGCTGTTCCGTGCACGCACGGGGGAGCTGCCGGTGGAGATTGTCGCCGTGGTGTCCAACCACCGCGACCACCAGCGGCTGGTGGAGTGGCACGGCATCCCGTTCTTCCACATCCCGGTCACCCCGGACACCAAGCCCGAGGCCGAGGCGAAGCTGCTGGAACTGGTGGACCGTTTCGAGGTGGATCTGGTGGTCCTGGCCCGCTACATGCAGGTGCTCAGCGACTCGCTGGCCACCCGGATGGCCGGCCGCGTGATCAACATCCACCACTCCTTCCTGCCCAGCTTCAAGGGGGCCAAGCCGTACCACCAGGCGTACGAGCGCGGCGTGAAAACCGTGGGCGCCACCGCGCACTACGTCAACAGCGAGCTGGATGAGGGCCCGATCATCGCCCAGCAGCTGGTGGACGTGGACCACACCTTCGGCCCCGAGGACCTGGTTGCGGCCGGGCGGGATACCGAATGCAAGGCGCTCTCCAACGCCGTGAAGTGGCACTGCGAAGGCCGCGTCATCCTGCACGGAAACCGGACCGTAGTGCTGCGCTAATCTGACACGGCGCAGCCTGCGGCACCGCTGGCTAACAACGACGGCGGCTCTCACCTTTTCAGGTGAGGGTCGCCGTCGCTGTTTAACCGCCCCGGCGTGACCTTTTGCACTCCTGAAACTTTGCAGTTGTGTATTTTTGCAGTGACTGCAATAATGGTTCGGTGAGTCAACTACTTTCCCTGCGGGACCGCAAACGCGCCGAGACCTGGGCGGCACTGCACTTGTCCGCATCCGGCACCGCCCTGGACAAGGGGCTGGAATGCGTGACCGTGGACGCCGTGGCGGCCGACGCCGGCGTTTCCCCGCGTACCTTTTTCAACTACTTCGCCTCCAAGGAAGACGCCGTACTTGGACTGCAGGAACCTTTCGTCGACGAGTCCATGCTGGCGGAATTCGATGTTGACGGTGACCTGCTGGCAAGCGTGAGCCATCTGATGCACGCCGTGACCCGCACTATCCACGGCAGCGCAGACGAGGACGGCAACCGGTGCCGCGAGGTCATCTGCAGGTATCCGCAGCTGATGCACCGCCGGTTCCAGTACATCGTCAAGGTTGAGCAACTCGTCACCGATGCGGTGGCCGAACGGCTCGCCCAGTCGAGCAGGTGGGCCACCGCCCCGGCCGGCAACACCGTGGACGACGTCGCCAAAATGCTTGTCCTCGTCGCCGGTGCAAGCCTGCGCTTTGCCATCCAAAAAACCACATCCCATCCCACCCGCGAATCCCAGTCCGAGGCCCTCGATCAGGGCATGGAACTGATGCGCAACATTCTGAAGGAACTTCTGTGAGCAAACCCGCAAGTGTCGAAAGCGGCGCGCAGCACGGCAAACTGGCGCTGGTCTTTGTGGCCCTGGTGCTGGCCATGCTGCTTGCCGCGCTGAACCAGACCATCCTGGGCACGGCCCTGCCAACCATCGTCGGCGAACTCAACGGTGCCAACCTGATGCTGTGGGTGATTACCGGCTACATCCTGGCCTCCACCATCATGATGCCGATCTACGGCAAGATCGGCGATCTGATCGGCCGCAAATCCCTGCTCATTGGGGCGATCCTCGTCTTCCTGGTCGGTTCCATCATCGGTGCGCTGGCCCTCGACATGACCTGGCTCATTGCCGCCCGCATCGTCCAGGGCCTGGGCGGCGGCGGCCTCATGATCCTCTCGCAGGCCATCATTGCCGACGTGGTGCCCGCCCGCGAACGCGGCAAGTACATGGGCTGGATGGGCGGCGTCTTCGCCTTTTCCTCCGTGGTGGGCCCGCTGATCGGCGGCTGGCTGACGGAGGGCCCGGGCTGGCGCTGGACCTTCTGGTTCAACGTACCGGTTGCCGCGCTGGCCCTGCTGGGCGCGATCTTCTTCCTCAAGACACCGGCCAAGACCAGCCGGCCCAAACTCGACATCTGGGGCATCCTGCTGATGGCCACTGCCACCACCGGACTGGTGTTGGTCAGCAGTTGGGGCGGGAGCACTTACGACTGGTCCGACCCGGTCATCATCTCCCTGATCGCCGGCACCGTGCTGGCTGCGTTCCTCTTTGTTCTGGTGGAGCGCCGCACCGCGGAACCGATCATCCCCATGGAGCTGTTCCGGGACCTCAACTTCAACCTGACCACGATTTCCGGCCTGCTGGTTTCGGTGGCGATGTTCGGCGCCATTGGCTACATGCCTACCTATCTGCAGATGGCCACCGGGGCCACCGCTACGGAGGCCGGCCTGCTGATGATTCCGATGATGGGTGCGCTGCTGGCAGCCTCCGTGATCTCGGGCTCGCTGGTGTCCAAGACCGGCCGGTACAAGTGGATGCCCATTGCCGGTTCGGCCATCCTCGCGGTCGCGCTGGTGCTCATGGGGCTGGTCCACGCCGACACCGCGGTCTGGCATATCTGCCTGAACCTTGGCCTGCTGGGCCTGGGGTTGGGCCTGAACATGCAGATCCTCGTGCTCATTGTGCAGAACTCGTTCCCCGCGCGGCAGGTGGGGACGGCGACGGCGGCCAACAACTTCTTCCGCCAGATCGGCGCCACGTTGGGCTCCGCCGTCGTCGGCAGTCTCTTTGCCTCGCGGCTGGTGGGCTTCCTGAACGAACGGCTGCCTGCTGATGCCGTTGCCGCCACCGGTGGCGGCAACTCGCTGACCCCGGAAATGGTCCACGGCCTGCCCGAAGCCATCCAGACACCGATCGTCGAGTCCTATAACGAGGCACTCATGCCGCTGTTCGCCTTCATGTTCCCGCTGGCCCTGGCTGCCGCCGTGCTCTGCCTGTTCATCAAGGAGAAGCCGCTGGCAACCTCGCTGGAGCCGGAAGTGATGCCGGAGGCGCTCGCGGAGGGCAACGTGCTGATCACGGCCAACGACGACGGCGAAGCCGTCCGGCAGGCCGAGCCCAGCCGACACTGAACCACGGCTGGACAAGCGGTGGCTAAGCTTGCTCCATGGGCGCATCACCAGCACTGCATAAAGAGCCGCGGGTCCTCGAAATCGAGACGCTTGAGCAGTTCGACCGGCTCGTAGCGGAGGGCGCCAAGACGCTGCGGGCCGGGGCAGGGCAATCCTTGAGCGGCTGGCACTTCCAGTCCGTGGACCTGCGGGAACGGACCGGCGTGCTGCGGGACCTGGATCCCTCCGGCGCGATCTTCCTCGGCTGCGACTTCGAGCCCGGAATGGAGGAGTGGCTGCGCTCCCGCGGCGCGCTGCTGTTCCCCGTTCTTCCCGGTATCCCGTTCGATGCCTACCGTGCCGCGGTGTATACGCCCGCCGAACTCTTCGATGGCCTGTCCGAGGCGGAGTATGAGGCGACGCCGGACGCGCTCATCTACGCCTGGTCCACGCAGCCTGCTGCCCGGGTGAATCTCGATGCCACCCTCGCGGCCAGCCTGCATGACCACGCCGTCGGCGATGCCATGGACGCGTTGTTCGACGGCCCGGGCTTCAACGGCCGGAAAGTGGTCGGCGTGATGGGCGGGCATGCTGCGGAGCGGGGAAGCGCAACGTACGACGACGCGGCCCGCCTGGGCAGGCAGCTCGCGAATGCAGGGTGTGCAGTGGCGACCGGCGGTGGACCGGGTGCGATGGAGGCCGCGAATCTCGGGGCCTACCTGTCATCGGCGGAGGACAGCGCTTTCGCACAGGCGCTTGCCTCGCTGGCCGAAGTGCCTTCCTTCCGCCCCTCCGTAACGGCCTGGGCCAGGGCGGCGGCGCGGGTCCTCGAACAGCACCCCGCCGGCGTCGTTAATCTTGGCATTCCGACTTGGCACTACGGGCACGAACCGCCGAATCTCTTCGCCACGCACATAGCCAAGTACTTCGCCAATGCCATTCGTGAGGCCGTGCTGCTGGAGCGGTGCGACGGCGGCATCGTCTTCCTGCCCGGCGCGGGCGGAACAGTGCAGGAGATCTTCCAGGACGCGTGCGAAAACTATTATGCGACGCCGGAGAAGCTCTCGCCGATGATCCTGGTCGGCGCTTCGTACTGGACCGAGGAGCTTCCCGTGTGGCCGCTGCTGCAGTCGCTGGCCCGCGGACGGGCGATGGAGGAGGCTATCCATTTGGTCGACTCGGTGGAGGCGGCGGTGGAGCTCACGGCTCCATAGTTTCCGGGGCAAGCGCAGTTCCTCGGCCAGCTCAGTTCCTCGGCCAGCCCGGAAGTGTCAGGCGACCCCGGTCCCGAACAGCAGGCCCAAAAGATAGGTTGCCAAGGCTGCCCCGAAGCCGATCCCCAGCTGCCGCATCGCCCGATTGAACGGCGAAGCTCCGGAGAGCAAGCCGACGATTCCTCCGGTCACGAGCAGCGCCAGGCCAACAAGAACCAGCGAGACCAGTATGGCCGGCAGGCCCTGCAGACCGAAGATGTACGGCAGGATCGGAACGAGCGCACCGCTGGAGAAGAACAGGAAGCTGGAGATGGCTGCATTCCAGCCGGTACCGATCTCCTGGTACTCGACCTCCTCAAGCCCGGGGTGCAGGGATAGGCTGGGATCACAGTCGCAGTCCAGATATCCCATCCGTTCCGCTGCCCGGTGCTCGGCCGCTTCAGGGGTCATGCCGCGTGCCCGGTAAACCAGAACCAGTTCATTGGCTTTCAGATCCAGGTCCGGAGCCGCGGTCAGCGTGATCTGGGTTGGCTTTGTTGCACTGAGCAGTTCGCGCTGGGAACGCACGGAAACGTACTCGCCGGCGCCCATGGACAGCGCCCCGGCCAGCAGGCCGGCGATGCCGCTGAAGAGAATGAAGCCGCTGGAGACGCCGGTGGCGCCGATGCCCATGATCAGGGCCAGGTTCGAGACGAGTCCGTCATTGGCGCCGAAGACCGCGGCACGGAAGTTTCCGGACAGCCTTGCCCGGCCGCGGGTGGCGAGACCACGGATGACCTCTTCGTGGATCAGCTCATCGGCGGCCATCGCATTCGTGGCGGCCGGTTCGGAACTGTAGGGGGAGCGGCCCTCGGCGCGCTGCGCCAGCGCCATGACAAAGACCGAGCCGAACCACCGCGCCATGGTGCGCAGCAGACTGCGCCGGAAGGATGGCCGCGCAGGCTTGTCCGCGTGTTCGCCGAGCAAGTCGCGCCAGTGCTGTTCGTGCCGGCCTTCGGCTTCGGCCAGTTCGAGCAGGATGGCTCGTTCTTCGCCGTCGCGGCGCCGGGCCAGGTCCCGGTAGATGGCCGCTTCGGCGCGTTCGTCGGCCAGATAGCGGCGCCAGAGTCTGATATCCCGGCTCGACGGCGGGGCCTGGCTGGATTGGGCGGGTCCTTCGCGGGAAGGGCTCATGGTGGCGATGCTCCTGATCATGGACCGGAGACGGGATGGCTCCGGCCAGCTATACGGCAACTGACCGAAGGTCTCGCTCGCCCGAAGCCTGCCGGATTGATGCAGGATCAGGTGGACTGCCGGGCCACCATCGTGCTGGCCAGTATGTCGACAGGCCTCCACGCCGTTCCATGGCAGAACTTCCCGATAAACCGGAAATTCGCCGACAGGCGGTGGAGCTACTCCCCTTCGCAACCTTCATCATACCGTGGCAGGTCCCGAAGTTCCCTGAGGCAGGGCGTTAGCCGGCACACAGGCCAGGGTTCATGGGGGTGGACCCCGGGGTAATGGGCGACCCGCGATGCCGGGATGAAGACAGGCCGCCGTTAGGATGGAGCCGTGGCTACCTCGGCATCTCCTACCCCGGATCCCGCACCCGGACGCGGCAAGTTCTCCACCAGGCTTTTGCATGGCGGCGCTGAACCGGACCCGCGTTTCACCCTGGCCAACGAGCGCACCTTCCTGGCCTGGATCCGCACCTCGCTGGCGCTGCTGGCCGGCGGCATCGCCGTCGAGGCGTTCACCACCGAACTGTTCATCACCGAGGTCCGCAAGACGGTGGCCATCCTCCTGCTGGTCCTGGCCATGGTGATCGGTGCCGGCGCCTTCTTCCGGTGGCTGAACGTGGAGCGGGCCATGCGGCACAAAACCCCGCTGCCGTTGCCGCTGATCGCGCCCATCCTGGCCATCGGCGGGGCAGTGGTCGCGGCGATCCTGGTGGTCTTCGTCGTCCTGAGGCCCCTCTGACCATGGCCCCGCGCCAAGGTCCCGCACCCGAACACAACGACGCCGGACTCCAGCCCGAGCGCACGTCCCTCGCCTGGGGCCGGACCACCATGGCGATGGTTGTTGCCGCCGCGATCTTCCTACGCTGGATGCCGCACCACGGCTGGTTCGCCGGGATCCTGGTAGCCGTCACGCTCATGACGGCCCTGGCCATCAACCTCACCCAGAAAATCCGGTACCACCGCGCTGTCCGCGGCATTGCCTCCGAAACGGTACACGCCGACGTCGTTGGTGTCCTTTTTACCTCCGCCAGCGTCTTCGTCCTGGGGGCGCTGGGTATTTACACGGTGCTGTTCCTGCCCGTGGGTGGCTAGCCGGCGGGCAGGAACAACAGGCTCAGCAGGAACAGCGCAGGTCAGCGGTTGCGGACCTCTTCCGGGCCTTCCACCGGCACTTCCTCCGAAACGGCGCCGGCGACCCGCAGATCCCAGGCCTCTCGCACGGCCGGGTCGGTCGGCTTGGTTGCCAGGGACACCACTACGTAGGCGACCAGCGAGGCGATCAATCCATAGTAGATCGGCTCGTTGGCGTAAATGCCGTCGTACTGGTTTTCCGCGTTGACCTCAAGGATGATCATGGTGGTCAGGGTGACCACGCTGCCGGCGGCCATGGACGCCGCGGCGCCGAGACCGGTTCCGCGCTTCCACGCCAGGCCGCCGAGGATGGCAATGAGCAATCCGCCGACCAGGATGTCGTAGGCGATGGTCAGTGCGGCGACCACGTCCTGGACCAGGATGGCCAGCACAATCGCCACGACGCCGAGACCGAGGACGTACCAGCGGCTGCCCTGCACATCGTGCCCCGGGTTTTCGCCGTGCTCGTGGTGGGCCGGCCTACCGAACCAGGAGCGGACAAAGGGCACCACGTCGGCCTTGGCCACGGTGGCGGCGGCAATCAGCGTGCCGGAGGCAGTGGACATCATCGCCGCTACAGCGGCGGCCAGCACAATACCGCCGACGCCGATGGGCAGCAGGTTCATCGCGACGTCCGCATAGACATCGTCCTGGTTCTCCAGGCCCGGAATAACGACGGCGGCCGCCATTCCGATCAGGGCGCCGGCCGCACCGTAGAAGATGCAGTAAATGCCGGCGGTCGCGCCGCCCCAGCGGGCAACTTCCGGAGACCGGGCGGTGAAAACGCGCTGCCAGATGTCCTGCCCGATCAGCAGGCCCAGGGTGTAGACCACGAAGTACGTGATGATGGTTTGCGCGCCGATGCCGCCGAGGTCGAAGAAGGAGGCGTCAACGCGCTCGCGGATCCCGTCCAGTCCGCCGGCGGCGTTCCAGGTAAACGGCAGCATGAGCAGGAAGACGCCGATGGTCTTGATGACAAACTGTGCCATGTCCGCCAGCGTGATGGACCACATGCCGCCGATGGTGGAGTAGATCAGCACAATGGCGCCGCCTACGGTGATGGCCAGCCAGCGTTCCCAACCGAAGAGCACCACCAGGATGGTCGCGTAGGCGCCTGTCGACGTGGCGCACAGCATCAGGGTGTAGGCGAGCATGACGATGCCCGAAACCTTGGTGGCGCTGACGCCGTACCGCAGGGTCAGCATCTGTGCCACCGTGTAGATTTTCAATTTCTGCAAGGTGGGCGCGAAGAGCAGGCTCAGCAGCAGCACGCCGGTGCCGATGGCCACCACCAGCCACATGCCGGACAGTCCGAACGTGTAGCCAAGGCCAACGCCGCCAACGGTGGAGGCACCGCCAAGAACGACGGCGGCCATAGTGCCGGTGTAGAGCAGGCCGCCGAGTCGGCGGCCGGCCACGAGATAATCGCTATTGTTCTTGGTGCGGGACTTGCCCCACCAGCCGAATAGCAGCATTGCGGCCAAGTAGGCGACCACAATGATGACGTTGATGATTTGACCATCCATGGGAAGAAGACTCCTGGAGCAGGAAAAATGAAGAGTTTGCCTATTAGGCAACAAGTGTTGAGTGATAGGCTAATTGTGATGTGGCCGACACGTCAAGATATTTCGGAGATCCGGGGGAGTGCGCCTCTCCTGCCGCGAGAAAGAGTTGCTCAGTGAAAGCACTGCCTGTTGAGCCCAGCAATGCCCCGGTGGCGATCGGATCCCGGATCCGGGCGGCGCGGCAGGAACAGCGCATGACTATTGAGCAGGTTGCGGACTCCACGGGCTTGACCAAGGGCTTCCTGAGCCGGGTGGAGCGGGACCTCACGTCGCCGTCGGTAGCTTCACTGGTGACGTTGTGCCAGGTACTGGGCATCTCCATCGGCGACCTGTTCCTGATGCCGGATACGCATTTATCGCGCGCAGGGGAGGGGCCGCGGGTCAGCCTGGGCGGCCAGGGCATCAAGGAAGAGTTGCTGACCGCACGGCACGAGCGCCGGCTCCAGGTCATCCGGGCGGTCATCGAGCCGCGGGGGCGGGGCGAATCCGAGCTCTACTCGGTGGACTGCGAAGTGGACGTCCTGCATGTCATCGCCGGCCGCATCACGCTGATCTTTACCTCGGAACGCTACGAGCTCAATGCGGGCGATACCATCTCGTTCTCCGGCCGCGAGCCGCACACCTGGATCAATGAGACGGACGAGCGGGCCATCGTTACCTGGACCCTGGTTCCTGCCGCCGCACGGTAATTCTTCCGGATGGGGTCAGGCTATACACGCCCCCTTCCTGTTGGCCAGAGGCCGAGCGGTCTTGACTGAGACGATGACCACAATTAGCCTATTTCAAAACACTTGATGCTTATTGGGCAACTTTTTCTCAGGAGAGACCACATGGAAGAACTCCGCGTCGAGGCCAACGGCAAGCTCGGCCCCATCGATTCATCACGGATTCCGCGCTTTGCCGGCGCCGCCACCTACGCCCGCCTCCCACGGCTGGACCAAGTGGCCCACGCCGATGTCGCCGTCGTCGGTGTTCCCTTTGACTCCGGGGTTTCCTACCGTCCGGGTGCACGCTTCGGCGCCAACCACGTCCGTGAAGCTTCGCGGTTGCTGCGCCCGTACAACCCGGCCTGGGACGTGAGCCCGTTCGAGAGCCTGCAGGCCGCCGACGCCGGCGACATGGCGGTCAACCCGTTCAACATCAACGAGGCGATCGAGACCATCCAGCAGAACGCGCTGGATCTGACCGAAAACGGCACCAAGCTCATCACACTCGGCGGGGACCACACCATCGCCCTGCCGCTGCTGCGCGCCGCCGCGGAGCGCGCCGGCCAGCCGGTGGCCATGCTGCACTTCGACGCGCACCTGGACACCTGGGACACCTACTTCGGCGCCGAGTACACGCACGGCACGCCGTTCCGCCGCGCGGTAGAGGAGGGCATCCTGGATACGGAGGCCATCTCGCACGTGGGCACCCGCGGCCCGCTCTACGGCAAGAAGGACCTGGACGATGACCACCGCTTCGGCTTCGGCATCGTGACCAGTTCCGACGTCTACTACCAGGGCGTCCGCGAAGTGGTGGCCAAGCTGCGCGACCGGATCGGCGACCGCCCTCTCTACATTTCGGTCGATATCGACGTGCTGGATCCGGCCCACGCGCCCGGCACCGGAACACCGGAGGCCGGCGGCATGACCAGCCGCGAACTGCTGGAGATCATCCGCGGCTTCCGCGGCATGAACCTCATCGGCGCCGACGTCGTGGAAGTGTCGCCGGCTTACGACCATGCGGAAATCACCGGCGTCGCCGCCAGCCATGTGGCCTACGATCTGTTGACGCTGATGGCCGCGAACGCCGCGGACAGCCAGAACAACGACGGCGGTGCATCCGTCGGCCGCGGTGCTTCCGCTGCGCGCGGGGGAGCGGACCAGAGCGGCGCCGAGGCGCAGGGCGGGACGCCGCCGCACGGGGATCCGTTGGCCGCCAACGCCCTGCGCGGCGGGGAAGGCTCCTGATCATGACGGCACCCAGCACCGGCGGGACCAGCGCCGGTGAAACAATTGTCGCCGCCCGCAACGGCGGGGACCTCGTCGTCGAAACCCTGAGCGCCCTGGGTGCAACTACCGTGTTCGGCATACCCGGCCAACACGCGCTCGGGCTCTTCGATGCCCTGAGCCGGTCCAACCTGCACTTTGTTTCTTCCCGGGTGGAGAACAACTCGGCCTTCGCCGCGGACGGCTTCTCCCGCGCCACCGGCGATGTCGGCGTGCTCTTCCTCTCCACGGGACCGGGTGCGCTGACCTCGCTGGCCGGACTGCAGGAGGCCTATGCCACCGGTGTGCCGATGGTGGTGGTAGCCAGCCAGATTCCGCTCGAAGGGCTCGGCGCCCGGCGCAAGGGCATGCTGCACCAGCTCGATGACCAGAAGGCCTCCGCCGCCAATGTCACCAAGAGCCAGCGGCTGATCCAGCACGCCTCCGGCATTCCGTCCGCCATCCAGGACGCCTGGACGGAGGCCATTTCCTCGCCGCAGGGCCCGGTCTGGGTGGAAGTGCCGCAGAATGTCCTGCTCGATCCGATCATGGTCCCGCCCGTTGAGGATGCGCTCGCCGAAGCGTTCGATAATCCGCCGCGGACCGAGCTGGTGAAGGAAGCGGTGAAGTGGCTCGCTTCCGCCGAACGGCCGGCCATCATCGCCGGTGGCGGCGTGCGCCGGGGCAGGGCCGAGCCGTGGCTGCGCTCCATCGCGGAAAAGCTGCGCGCTCCCGTGGTCTGTTCGCCGGGCGGCAACGGGGCTTTCCCCTGGCAGCATGAACTGTCGCTGCAGTCCTGGGTGGAGGACCGATACGTCACCGACGTCCTGGAAGACGCCGACGTGCTGGTGGTGGTTGGTTCGTCGCTGGGCGAGGTCACCAGCAACTACTTCACCTTTGAACCCCGCGGCAGGATCATCCAGATCGACGCCGAACCCCGGGTGCTCGAATCCAACCGGCCGGCTTTGGGGATCCGGGCCGACGCGGGCCAGGCGCTGCAGGCGCTGGACGGAGCGCTGATCGCCTCGGCCCGGCCGGAAACGGAACCGGCGTTCTCGCCCGACTGGCACGGCAAGACACCGGAGCAGTTGGTAAAGGAAACTCTGGCCAATGTGCAGGCCCGCCTCGATGCCCAGGACCTGGCCAAGGAACGGGCGTTCATGGCCGACATCCGCGAGGCTGTTCCGGATGGCATGCAGACCTTCTGGGACATGACAATTTCCGCGTACTGGGCGTGGAGCTGCTGGGACTCGCGTGAGGGTCAGTTCCACTCGGCGCAGGGTGCGGGCGGGCTGGGCTTCGGCTTCCCCGGGGCGATCGGCGGCTCCGTTGGCCTCGCCGGCAAGGGGCTGCCGGCACGCGTGCTGGCCGTTTCGGGCGACGGCTCGGCGATGTACTCCATCAGCGAGTTGGCCACCGCCAAGCAGCACAACTTCCCGGTCACCTGGCTGATTGTCGACGACGGCGGTTACGGCATCCTGCGCGAATACATGGAGGACGCCTTCGGGCAGGCCACCGCCACCGAGCTCGCGCGGCCGGACTTCGTGAAGCTGGCCGAAGCCTTCGGGGTCCCGGCTCGCCGGGTGGAGCCCGGGAACGTCCGCCAGGCCCTCGAGGAGAGCTTTGCGGCGGAGGGTCCCAACGTCGTCGTTGTTGAGACGTTGCTCAAGATGTTCGCCCCGACGCACCTGGCAACCTGAGGGAAGCTGGATAGAACTGCCCATCGAGGACTTCCCTCGGTTCGGTTAGACTCGCCGGAGGGGGCAGCGGTCGATGCTGCTTCCGTCTCACCCGCACCTAACCCAGGGGAATCCTTGTCTAACCAGTCTCCCGAAAATCCGTCGAACCAGCCGCAGGAAGGCGCAAACCAGCCGGCCTCGAACTACCCGTCGAACCAGCCGTACGGCCAGGCGCCGCAGCAGAATTCGCCGTATGGCCAGTACCCGGACCAGGGCGGCTACGGTTACCAGGCGCCCGTGCAGGAGAAGAAGGGCCTGGCCATTACGGCGCTGGTGCTCGGCATTGTGGCCCTTGTGCTCGGTGTGATTCCAGGTATTGGCTTCCTCAGCTTCATCCTTGGTCCGCTGGCGATCATTTTCGGCATCATCGCGCTGGTCAAGAAGCAGAAGAAGGGCCTGTCCATCACGGGCATTGTCCTGGGGGCGCTCGGCGTGATCGCAGCCATCGTCATCACCGCGATCATCGCCATATTCTTCACTCAGGCGGTGGGTGAGCACACCGTGCAGTACAAGGTGACCTCGGAGGGGCCCGCGGCCGTGATGTACTTCGACGGCGTCCAGCCGGTGGAAGAGCAGATCGATGGGGACTGGGATGAGGAGGTTTCCTTCACCGGTCTCCCGTTTGGGGCTGTTACCGTCACGTCCGAAAACGGCACCGTGACCTGCGAAATCATCATGGACGGCGAGAGCGTCGCCACGAAGTCCGGCAGCGGCCAGGTGGAGTGCGCCTCGGGTGACGAGTTCGTCCAGTAGGCGTAAGCACCATCCGAATCAGCAGTCTTTCCCGTCTGGGAGGGGCTGCTTTTTTGGGCCTCAGCGAGAGGCTCGGGCAACCGACCGAGCCCGCGGTGCTCTTATTCGCTCGGCAGCGGCTCGCCGGGATGTTCCTGTGCCCACAGGCTGCTCATTTCCTCGATGGCCTGCTGCATGATGCGCAGCATGGCTGCGTGTGCCTCATCCGGCTTGCGGCGCTGGATGGCGCTGGCGACGTCGGCATGCAGTTGCAGGGCCTCGTCGCTGGGATGGTGCGGCATGAGCCCGTACTGGGTCCGGCCGGAGAGCACCTCAGCGACCAGTGAATCCAGCTTGGTGAACATCTCGTTGCCCGAACTCTGCAGCACCAGCCGGTGGAACTCGATGTCCAGGGCGAGGAATTCCTCGGAGTCGCCGGCCTGGCCCGCGGCCCACATCTTGGCCGCCAGGCCCACCAGATCCGATCCATCCGAGAGCGGGGCGCGTTGCGCGGCGAGCAGCGCGGCCTGGGGTTCGACGGCGCTGCGCAGCTCGGTGAGCGAGCGCAGCTGCTTCAGCCGCCCGTTGGTGGCCAGGCGCCAACGGATGACCAGCGGGTCGTAGAGGTTCCAGGCCGTGGCAGGCTGGATAGTCACGCCCACCCGGCGCCGTGATTCGACCAGCCCCATGGAGCCGAGGATGCTCAGCGCCTCCCGGATGACGGACCGGGAGACGTGGTAGCGCTCTTCCAGGGCGTCGCTGCGCAGGACCTCGCCCGGATGCAGGCTTCCCCCGCAGATTGCCATGCCGAGCTGTTCCAACACCCGCCCCTGCAGGCCGGGCGGGCTAGCCGCCGTCGTGGCCGGTGTCGATGCGGCTGGCGTCGAGGCCGCGGCCGGGCCCGCCGACGCGTCGGCCATCGCTGTCCGCTCGCTCATTTTGCCACCTGCCTCTCGCCACTCATCTTTTTAATTCAACCACGCCTCTTGAATAAATATGATCTTAGTCACTATTGTTCAAGTAATCGGCAGATGTAAAGAGGCATTTGCTGCGGGTCCGTGAGAGTCGATCAGGGCCCCATCCAGAAACGGAGTCAGCGTGAAACGACACAATGTAATGCGCGCTACGGCGGTGGCAGCCCTGCTCTCCCTCGGGCTCACGGCTTGCGGCAGCGGCGGCGGGGGCAGCGAAGAAGCCTCCAGCACCGTGCGGGTAACCCTGGCCAACCATGTGTGGACAGACATCATCAAGGAAGCCATTCCCGAATTCGAAGAGGAGACCGGCCTCACCGTCCAGCTCACCCAGTTAGGCGAAGACCAGCTGTCCGACCAGTACAACGTGAAGCTCAACGCCGGTACGGACGAGATCGACGTGATGATGTACCGGCCGCTGCAGGAGGGCAAGCTCTTCGCGCAGAACGGCTACCTGGCCGATCTCTCGGAGCGGGTCGAGGGCAACGCGGAGTGGGACTGGTCCGACTTCCAGTCCGGTCCGGTGGAGGCCACCACCTTCGAGGACAAGGTGGTGGGCGTGCCGCTGATCACCGAGCGCGAGGTGCTCTACTACCGCAAGGACCTGCTGGAAAAGGCCGGCCTTGAGGTGCCCAAGACCCTCGAAGAGCTGGAGGCCGCGGCCAAGCAGATCAAGGAAGAGAACCCGGACACGGCGGGCTTCGTTGCGCGCACCGGCCGTTCGGCCGCGGTCACGCAGTTCTCCTCGTACCTGTACTCCTTCGGCGGGGACTTTATTGACGATTCCGGCAAGTCGGCCATCGGCACTCCCGAGGCCAAGGAGGCTTACGACTATTACGGCCGGATGATCCGCGAGTACGGGCCGGAGAACGTCAGCACGGACATGAGCTGGCCCGAAGCCATGGCCATCTTCACTCAGGGCGGGGCCGCGTTCTATACCGAGGCGGACAGCCTCTACAAGAACGCCACCGATCCTGCAGATTCGAAGGTTGCGGAAACGGTCGGCTTCGCGCCGATGCCCGAGGGCCCGGCAGGCTCCAAGCCGTACAACGTCCCCTCCTGGGGCCTGGCGATCAACGAGGCCTCGGCCAACCAGGACAACGCGTGGAAGTTCATTGAGTGGGCCACCAGCAAGGAAAAGACGCTCGAGGTCCAGAAGGCCGGCGTGCCCGGACCGCGTTCATCCGTCTGGGAGGACCCGGAAGGCATTTCCACCTACCCGAAGGATCTCGCGGAGGCCATTGCGGTCAGCGCCGAGAACGGGGTTGGCTATGACCGCCCGCTGGTGGTCTCGGTAGCCGAGGCCCGCGAAATTGTCGGCGATCCGATCGTTGCCGCCATTACCGGCAAGGATGCGGCCAAGGCCGCGGAAGCCGCCAACACGTCGTTCGAGGCCTTCCTCGAAGACGAAAAGTAGCCGAACCAAAGGCTGACGGAGAACGACGGCGGCAACGCACCGCCGTCGTTCTCCCACCACTCCGACCCAGGGTGAGAGATGACTGCACTATCCACTGACACCACGCAGCGCGGGCCCGCCCCCAAGGGACCGAAAAAGACCGGTTGGCAGGTCTACTCGGACTGGGCCAACGACCACCGCAAATGGCTTTTCGCCGCTCCGGCGATGGTCTTCGTGGGCATCCTGATTGTCTTCCCGCTGGCCTGGACCCTCTACCTGAGCCTGACGGATGCCTCCGGTTCCGTCCGGGCCGAATCCGACTTCATCGGACTAGAGAACTACGCGGAAGTCCTGACCGACACCCAGCGGTTCTGGCCCGCCGTCGGGCGCACCTTCTACTTCACCATCGGCGCCCTGGCCATCCAGATGGTGCTGGGCATGTGCATCGCGCTGCTGCTCTGGCGGCCGTTCAAGGGCGAAAAGTTTGTCCGCGTGGTGATCCTGCTGCCGCTGGTGGCAACTCCCGTGGCGGTCGGCATGATGTGGCGGCTGATCCTGGATCCGAACATCGGGTTCGCCAACCAGTTGCTGAACTTCTTCGGGATCCCCGGCCAGCCGTGGCTTTCCAGCCCGGAGACGGCGCTGACCACGCTGCTCTTCGTGGACGTGTGGCAGTGGACGCCTATGGTGGTGCTGATCCTGCTGGCCGGGCTGACGTCCCTGTCCGATGAGCCTGACGAGGCGGCGCGGATCGACGGCGCCACCGCCTGGCAGCGGTTCTGGTACGTGACGCTGCCGCTGATGATGCCCACGGTGATCGTGGCCGTGCTGCTGCGCGGCATCGATGCGCTGAAGACCTTCGACATTCTCTATGCCACCAAGGGCAAGGGCGGCGGTTCCTTCAACGAGGTGGAAACGCTGAACATCTACGCCTACGGCCTCAGCTTCGACTACATGGACTACGGCGTGGCCTCGGCCGTGCTGATCCTGTTCTTCATGATCATCGTGGCCTGCATGTGGCTCGTGACCTTCCGCCGGAAGGGGAGCAAGTAATGAACGCCCTGACAGATACCCAACGCAATGCCACCACGGCAACGGGCGGTTCCGGCAACGGAACCGGCGCCGCGAAGCCGGCCGCCCGCCGTCGTAAGCCGATCCGCACCCGTGCCTACAAGTGGTTCCGGGTGGTGGCGCTGGTGGCGATTGTGCTGACCTTCCTGGCGCCGCTGGTGTGGATGCTGCTGGCCTCGCTGAAGACCAACGTGGACATCTACGATGCGTCCAAGGCGGTCATCTTCAGCCCCACCTGGGAAAACTACGACAACGTCCTGGGCCGGAACAACTACTTCACCTTCATCTTCAACAGCTTCTGGGTGGCCTTCGTGTCCACCGCGCTGTCCCTGATCATCGGGATCCCGGCCGCCTATTCAATGAGCCGGTTCGCCATGCGCCGCTCCGCGCTGGTGGTGCTAATGGCGCGCATCATTCCCGGTGTCTCGCTGCTGGTGCCCTGGTACTACGTGTTCTCGAACCTACGGATGGTCGGCGGGTACGAGGTGCTGATCCTCTCGCACATGTTCGTGGCCCTGCCGCTGATCGTCTACATCATGATGAGCTACTTCGACTCGATGCCGCTGGAGCTGGAGGAGGCGGCGCAGGTGGACGGGCTGACGCCGATCGGCGCGTTCACCCGGATCACGCTGCCGCTGTCCGTGGCGGGCATCGCCACCGCCGGCATCCTGTCCTTCATCTTCTCGTGGAACAACTTCATGTTCGCCCTGGTGCTGTCCGGGGCCAACACCAAGACACTTCCCGTGGCCATCTTCAACTTCGTTTCCTACGCCTCCATCGACTGGGGCGGCCTGATGGCCGCGGCCACGGTGGTCACGATTCCGATCATGATCATCGCCCTGTTCACGCAGAAGTACATCGTCTCCGGCCTGACCGCCGGCGCCACCAAGGGATAGGCAAGGGGAGGGATCGTGCCAGATGCGCATCGTCAAGGTTGAGACTTTCCTGGTGCCGCCGCGATGGCTCTTTGTCCGGATCGAGACGGACACCGGCATTGTGGGCTGGGGTGAGGCCACCTGCGAGGGCCACTCCGAAACAGTGCGGACGGCGGTCGCCCAGTTCGCGGAAGTGCTGCTGCAGTCGGATCCGCTGCGGATCGAAGACCACTGGCAGGTGATGACCAAGGCCGGCTTCTACCGTGGGGGCCCCATCCTGGCGAGCGCCGTCTCCGGGATCGACCAGGCGCTGTGGGACATTGCCGGCAAGCACCTCAATGTGCCGGTGCACCAGTTGCTGGGCGGCCACGTGCGGGACCGCATCCGCGTCTATGGCTGGGTGGGCGGCGACGACCCCAACGAGGTCAAGGACCACATCCTCGAGCAACTCGACGCCGGGCTGACCGCCGTCAAAATGAATGCCTCGGGCAAAATGGGACGGCTGGGAACCGTGGCGGAGATCGACGGCGTGGTCGCGCGCGTGGCGGCGGCCCGGGAAGTTTTGGGGGAGCACCGGGACGTGGCGGTGGATTTCCACGGCCGCTTCACGCTGGCCAATACCCGCCGCGTGGCGCCGTTGCTGGAACCGCTGCGCCCGTTCTTCCTGGAAGAACCCGTGGTGCCGGAAAACTCGCATCTGATCGGCGAGCTGGCCCGCTCCACCTCCATCCCGGTCTCCACGGGCGAGCGGTTGTACTCCCGGCAGGAATTTTTGCCCGTGCTGCAGGCCGGCATCGCCGTCGCCCAGCCGGACCTCAGCCACGCCGGCGGCATTTCCGAAGTCCGCCGCATTGCCTCCCTGGCCGAGGTTTTCGATGTCCAGCTCGCCCCGCACTGCCCGCTGGGCCCGCTGGCGCTGACCGCCTGCCTGCAGGTCGGCTTCGCCACGCCCAACTTCCTGATCCAGGAACAGAGCATCGGCATCCACTACAACCAGGGCGCCGAGGTGCTGGACTACGTGCTCGACAAGACGCCGCTGAAGTTTGTGGACGGGCATATAGAACGGCTGACCGGGCCCGGCCTGGGCATCGAGATCGACGAAAACGCGGTGCGGGTGGCCGACAAACTGGAGCACCAGTGGCGCTCGCCGCTCTGGCGCCACCCCGACGGCTCCCACGCGGAATGGTGAAGATGATGCAAACGACTCCTTTGAAACCTGACGAGCTGGTCGCCGGACTGCGCGACGCCCGGCTGCTGGCCGTGATCCGCGGGAACGACGCCGATGCCTCCATTGCTTCGGCCCTCGCCTTGGTGGAGGAGGGCGTCAAGTACCTGGAAATCGCTATCACCACACCGGATGCCCAGCGGGTGATCGAGACCGTGTGCGAGCATGCCGGCCCGGATGCCGTCATCGGTGCGGGGACGGTCCTGACCGTTGACGACGTCGCGGCGGTCCTGGGCGCCGGCGCACAGTTCATCCTGACGCCGTCGCTGGCACCGTCCGTTGGGGAAGCGGCCGCGCGTGGCGTCCCGGTCATCGCCGGTGCCTTCACGCCGAGCGAGTGCTACCGAGGCATGGAACTCGGCGCTTCCGCCATCAAACTCTTCCCCGCCTCGGCCGGCGGCCCGGAGTACCTCAAGGCGGTTCGCGACCCGTTCCCGGACATCCCTTTCATCGCCATCGGCGGCGTGGGGCAAGCCGAAGCCGTCGAGTTCTGGCGGCGCGGCGCACTCGCCGTCGGCGTGGGCGGCCCGCTGGTCGGCGACGCCGCATCCGGCGGAGACCTGGCGGAACTGCGCAGCCGGGCGCGCGCCTACCTGCAGTTGGCCACGGACTCCCGGGGCTGACGGTGGAGCCTGTTGATGTCCTGACCTTCGGCGAGTCCATGGGCTCGTTCCGCCACGCCGGCCTGCTGCGGATGGGCGGCAGTGCGCAGCTGTGCCTGGCCGGCGCGGAATCCAATGTGGCCATCGGGCTGTCCCGGCTGGGCCACACCACCCGCTGGGCCGGGCGGTTGGGGCGGGACGAGATCGGCGCCTTCGCGCTGCGGCAGCTGCGGGCCGAGGGCGTGCTGACGGATGCCGTCAGCCACGACGACCACCGTCCTACGGGATTGATGCTGCTGGAGCAGCGGACCGCGGATCTGGCCCGGGTGCAGTACTACCGGGCGGGCTCTGCCGGTTCCGCCTTGACCATTGACCTGGTCCGTCCCGCCGTGGCGGCCGGCGCCCGGGTCCTCCATCTGACCGGCATTACCCCTGCATTGTCGGCCTCTGCCGCTGAGGCAGTGCTGTGGGCGGCCCGGGCCGCGCGCGATGCCGGCATCCTGGTCTCCTTCGACGTCAACTTCCGCGCCAAACTCTGGACGGCAGAGCAAGCAGCCGCAACGCTGCCCGCCATCGCCGCGTGCGCCGACGTCGTTATTGCCTCGGAGGACGAGCTGGCGCTCGCGGTCCCCGAAGCCCACGACGGCGAGGCCGCGGCTGCCGCCGCACTGGCCACTCTGGGCGTGGGCCAAGTGGTCATCAAACGCGGGGCCGACGGGGCCACGGGCTGGATCGATGGGAAGCCGCATCACGTGGCGGCCCACCAGGTCGTCGTGCGCGACACCGTGGGCGCGGGTGATGCCTTCACCGCTGGGTACCTGTCCGGTCTGTTGGATGGGCTCGACATCCAGGCGCGGCTGGAGCGCGGAGCCATTCTGGGCGCGTTCGCCGTCGGCTATCCGGGGGACTGGGAGGCGCTGCCCACGCGCGGGGAACTGCGGCTGTGGGAACAGCAGACCGGCACTACGGTGAGGTAGACGCTGCCGGACCGGCCGGCAGGAGTACCGCATCTAGCCCAGGAATCCGATGAGCCGTTCTTCCAGGCTGCCCAGATCGCTGGACTTCTTGAACTCGCACTCCCACACCGTCAGCACATCCCAGCCTGCCGCGTGCAGTTCCTGCCGTTGCGCTTCGTCCCGGGCCGCGGTCCGGGACCGCTTGGCCTGCCAGAACTCGGTATTGGACTTAGGCTCGTGCTGGCCGACCTTGCAGCTATGCGCATGCCAGAAACAGCCATTGACGAAAATGACCTTGCGCCGGCCGGGAAAGACCAGATCCGGCCGGCCGGGAAGCTTGGCCCCAGCGGCCGATCCGTGCAGCCGGTACCGGTAGCCCCTGGCATGCAGCAGCCGGCGGACAATAAGCTCAGGTTTGGTGTTTTTGCCGCGGATCCTGGACATGTTGGCGCTGCGCTGCTCGGGGGTGAGCGAATCGGCCATGATCCCATTTTAAGCTGCGGCTCAGCGCTGTCCCAACGGTATGCCCAAACCCCTATGCAGATAGTTATTGAGCGATAGAATCGAAGCATTGTCGCCGGCGCCCGCGTCCTCGGCGAGATCCGACGGAAGAAGGAACGCTATGGCTAACCACAGTCCAACAAATCCCGACGCCGTGCGCTCGCTGCTCGAGGACTTCTCCCTGGAAATGACGGGCAAGGACGTGCCGGCGCTGGAAGAGGCTGCCGCTTTCATCCCGCCGGGCACCAGGATCTCGGTGACGTTCCTAGGCAACGAAGACCTGCCGATGCGGGTCGGCGCGGCGGCTGCCGTCAAGCGGTTGGGGTTCGTCCCGGTTCCCCACATCTCCGCGCGCAGACTTGCCTCGCAGGCCGAGCTGGAAGGATTCCTCAGCGCGTTGGCAACGGAGGCAGCCCCCGAGGACGTGTTTGTGGTCGGCGGTGACCCCGCCCAGCCCGAAGGCCCCTATGAGGACTCCCTCGCCCTTATCCGCACCGGGCTGCTGGGCCAGTACGGTTTCAAACGCGTGAGCATCAGCGGATATCCGGAAGGGCATCCCGACATCAGCGACGAGGTGCTGTGGCAGGCACTCACGGACAAGTACGCGGCGCTGCAGGAACTCGGTCTGGAATGCTCGATCATCACGCAGTTCGGTTTCGACGCCGACCCGGTTTTCGCCTGGCTGTCGGAACTTCGGCGTCGCGGTGTGCAGGCACCGGTGGAGATCGGCGTGCCCGGACCTGCCGGCGTCAAGCGGCTGCTCAACTATGCGCGCCGTTTCGGTGTCGCTTCCTCCGCAGGGATTGTGCACAAGTACGGGTTCTCGCTGACGAACCTGCTCGGTACCGCGGGCCCGGACAAGTTCATCAGGGAGTTCGCGCAGCGTCACAACGAGGCGGAGCATGGCCGGATCCTGCTGCACTTCTATACTTTCGGCGGGCTGAAGACTACGGCGGAGTGGGTCCGCGAGTTCCGCGCCAGCGGATGACCGCAACGGCTGGCGGGCACCTGGCCCGCCACCCGTCGTGCTTTGGCGATTATTTTGGCTGTTTCCGTCGGAGCCCGGATGTTTTTGCAGGCCCCGCCGGTTCCGCTTAGCTCTTCTGGCCGGAGCGCCAGCCGCCCTGGTAGTCCTTCCGGACCGTCTCGGAGTATGGCACCGGGCTGACCACGGCGCGCACCTCGAGCTGCTGGTGCGGCTCCACCGTGGTCTTGCGGGTGCCGCCGTCCGGCTCGCCCCAGACGACCTTCAGCTCCGTGCCCTCGGGCACGGACGGGTCCACGGTGGCCAGCGAGAGTGCACGCCGCTCGTTGGCGCTGTAGCCGGTGAACATGGACAGCCCCACGTTGGTGCCGTCCGCGTCGATCACGGCGTCGTAGTTCGAGGAGCCGTAGTTGGCCAGCGGCAGGTCGAAGTACTTGTACGGCGTGCCCTCGGTGTCGAACAGGGAGGCGAAGATCTTCGCCATGTCCTCCGGGTTCCACGCCAGCGTGACCTTCTTGCGCTGGGTGGCCGGGTCGATCTTCTCCAGCGCCTCGCGACCGATGAAGTCATGGTCGAATTTCACGAACGAGCCGTAGCCCAGCTCCCAGGGCGTCAGGTAGTAGTCCTCGATCTTGTCCGCGACGAAGCTGCCGGCCACCGCGTTGGTCGCCTCGTAGCTGTCGGCGCCCAGCCATTCGCGGTAGGGCCGCATTTCTTCGCCGGTGTAGATTGCCGGCAGCGGGGATGGGATCCAGCCCGACTCCAGTGTGTTGGACGGGTAGGCGCGGGAGCCGACGGCCAGCATGCCGAACTCCTGGCCGATCTGCAGGATCGTGTCGCGGGCCTTGTCGTAGGTTTCGTACGGCCCCCACAGCTCCAGCCCGGGAGCGCCTGCCATCCCGTGGCGCAGCGTGCGGACCTGCGCGCCGGCCACGTTCATGTGGTCCATGTTGAAGAACTTCAGCTGCTCCACCGGGCCGCCGTTGATCTTCTCGATGATCTGCCAGGCGTTGGGCCCCTGGATCTGGAAGCGCCAGTACTTGCGCTTGACCGGCTGGCCCATCGGGCGTGACGGTGAGCGGCGGTCGACGACGATTTCGGCGTCATAGCCGCCGGTCTCGCCGTGGTAGAGCAGCCAGTTGGCCGCCGGCGCACGGCCCACGTAGATGTACTCGTCCTCGGCCTCGTGGAAGAGGATGCCATCGCCGATCACGTGCCCGGCCGGCGTCGTCGGCACATACTGCTTGGCCTTGTTGACCGGGAAGTTGGCCACGCTGTTGATGGCCGTGTCGGAAATCAGCTTCAGCGCGTCCGGGCCCTTGATGAACAGATTGTCCATGTGGTGGGACTGGTCATAGAGCACGGCCGTCTCTCGCCACGCGCGCTGTTCGCTGCGCCAGTTGGTGAATTCCGGCGCGACCACCGGGTAGATGTAGGCGCCGAGCTGGGAATTGCGCAGCAGTTCAACGGTGTTGCCGGAGGCGTCCAGGACTTCCTGCAGATTCTTCGCATTCATCGTTGCTGTTCCTCTCCTCGATCAGTTCTTGACGTAGCCGTTCGGGTTCAGGACGTACTTGGTGGCGGCGCCGGCGTCGAACTCGGCGTAGCCCTTGGGCGCGTCTTCGAGGGGGATGGCCTTGGCGTTGACGGCCTTGGCGATCTGGACCTTGTCGTGCAGGATCGCCATCATCAGCTGCCGGTTGTACTTCATGACCGGGCACTGGCCGGTGGTGAAGGACAGCGACTTGGCCCAGCCGGTGCCGAGACTGATGGAGAGCGAACCGTGCTGCGCGGCTTCATCCGCCGCCCCGGGATCGCCGGTGACATAGAGCCCGGGGATGCCCAGCGCGCCGCCGGCGGCGGTGATGTCCATCAACGAGTTCAACACGGTGGCCGGCGCCTCGTGCGAGGAGTCCTTGCCATGGCCGCGGGCTTCGAAACCAACGGCATCGATGCCGCAGTCCACTTCGGGCACGCCCAGGAGCTGCTCGATCTGGTCCTTCGGATCGCCCTTGGACACGTCCACGGTTTCACAGCCGAAGCTGCGTGCCTGCGCGAGCCTTTGTTCGTTGAGGTCCCCCACAATAACGACGGCGGCGCCGAGTAATTGCGCGCCGACCGCGGCAGCAAGGCCAACCGGCCCGGCACCGGCCACATACACGGTGGAGCCGACCCCGACGCCGGCGGTGACGGCGCCGTGGAATCCGGTGGGCAGGATGTCGGAGAGCATGGTCAGGTCCATGATCTTCTCCAAGGCCTGGTCGCGGTCCGGGAACTTCAGCAGGTTCCAGTCCGCGTAGGGGACCATGACGTACTCGGCCTGGCCGCCGACCCAGCCGCCCATATCGACGTAGCCGTAGGCGCTGCCGGGACGATCCGGGTTCACGTTCAGGCAGATGCCGGTCTTGCGTTCCTTGCAGTTGCGGCAGCGGCCGCAGGAAATGTTGAACGGGACTGAGACGATGTCGCCGGTCTTGATGAATTCGACGTCGGGTCCGCATTCGATGACCTCGCCGGTGATTTCGTGTCCCAGCACCAGATCGGTCGGGGCAGTGGTGCGGCCGCGGACCATGTGCTGGTCCGAGCCGCAGATGTTGGTGGTAACTGTTCGCAGAATGACGCCGTGGGGAACCTTGCGGCCAATGTTGGCCGGATTGATCCCCGGGGCGTCCCTGAGGTCGAAGGTGGGGTAGTCGGTGTCGATGACTTCGACTTTCCCTGGTCCTTTGTAGGCAACGGCTCTGTTTCCTGACACGGGGCATGACTCCTTATTTCTGGACCGCACGGTGATAGCCATCACGCTAGCGGACTTCACTCACTATGGCTATAGGTACTTAGGAACGCAGCTGTCAGAGCGCGCCGGCGCCGGCCTCCGCAACGGTCTGGTCCTGCTCACCGCTGCCGCCGCTGACACCAATCGCGCCGACAACCTGGCCTTCCCGGCTGAGCGGCACGCCGCCGGCGAAAATCATGATCCGGCCCTGGTTGCTGGCGTGGATGCCGTAGAACTGGTTGCCCGGCTGCGAGTTGTCGCCCAGGTCCTTGGTCTGGATGTCGAAGGCACGGGAGGTGAAGGCCTTGTTGATTGAGATGTCGATGCTGCCCAGCCAGGCGCCATCCATCCGCACGTGCGAGATGAGGTTGCCACCGGCATCGACGACGGCGATGTTCATCGGCTGGCCGATTTCTTCTGCGCGGGCTTCGGCGGCCGCGATGATGCTGCGGGCATCGGCAAGGGTAAGGGCGTTCATTCTTGTCTCCTAGCGCTGGTTCCGCCGGCATGGCTCGGCTCGACTCGATTCGATTCGATTCGACACGGCGCCGGTGCGGCTCTGCGCCAGTGCTCGGATGCGGCGGGTATGCCCCACGCTAGTCCTCTTGTCCAGTGGTGACTAGGGACAAAAAACGGGGCCGCGCGGCTTGTGCCGCGCAGGCCCGTTCGGGTCTGGCCGTCGATCCGCCGAGGCGGATGTTGTGGCTAGAGGTACTTTGCCGGGTCTACTTCCGCGCCGTCGACGACGACCTCGAAGTGCAGGTGGCAACCGGTGGAATTGCCGGTGGTGCCCAGATCGGCGATGGAAGCGCCGGCCGAGACCCGTTCGCCCTGGCTGACGTCGATGCTCTGCAGGTGGTTGTAGGTGGTCTTCATGCCATTGCTGTGCTCAATGACAATGCGGTTGCCGTAGCCGGCGGCGCTGGAGGAAGCCTCGACGATCTTGCCGGCAGCAGCAGCCTTGACATCGGTACCGCAGGCGAGGGCGTAATCGGAGCCGTTGTGGAACTCGCCGGCTGCCCCGGTGACCGGGTTGATCCGGTAGCCGAAGCCCGAGGACTGGTTCAGGTCAGCGACCGGGGAAGCCAGCCCGCTGGCTGCAGTCTTCTTCGGAGCAGGCTTGGACTCCTTCTTCGGTTCGGCCTTCTCGACGGAGGCGGCCTTGACCTCGGTCTTCGGCTCACCCTTCTGCTCCGGGGCAGCCTTGCTGGTCACTTCGATGCGCTCGAACTTCATCTCGCTGTCCTGAGCCGCAGTCACCGGGGCCGAAGAGATGCTGGCGGCGCTGGCGGCGTTCAGGTCTTCGTTCCCGGAGACCGCCTGGGCGGTAGGAACGGCGGCCAGGGCAATGATGCCGGTGGCAGCCAGGGCCAGGCCGGCCTTCTGGGAGGCGGTAGCGGAAAAGCGGCGCTTCGACGCTCGGCGGCCTTCGCTGTCATGGTTCCGCACGGCGGTCGGCAAGGAAGTGTCGGTGGCGCGACGGCGTCCGCGCGCAGGCTTATTAGTGTGCAAAGGGGAGGTCCTCTCGTATGCGCCTGCGAAGTTAGCTGTCGGATTCGAGAGAGAGTTCACTCGGTTCGGTCAGCGGCAGCAATGTGCCTTCGATGTTGCTGACAGAACTTCACCCCAAGGCGCCCCCAAGCGCCGTGTGTGGTTCCTCCGCCCCTGTCTGGAAAGAATTGAACGGGCTGATCCGCTGACAGGGCTAGGCGTACGGATCAGGCTCTTACCACTTGTTGCGTAAGAATGCCTTTCAAAAGTATCGTGTCGGCGTGTCTTGTTACAAATTCGTTATGCGTGTTTGTGGACACACGAAGCACTGCCGATGTAAAAGCTCGGCCGGTCACACGGCGCCGGCTGGGGCGTTTCAGCGATTTATGCCGCCTGGTGCTGCCGGGCCCAGGCGTTGTAGCCGCCCGCAACATCGGCGACGTCGGCATAGCCGAGCGCCTTCAGCGCGCTCGCGGCCACACTGGAGCGCCAGCCGCTGGCGCAGTGCACTACGATGCGTTTGTCCGCCGGGAGCTCGTCGTGGCGTTGCGGCAGTTCGGCCAGCGGAATGTGCACGGTTCCGGGAATGGCGCCGTCCTCCCGCTCTCCGGCATTGCGGACATCGAGCACCACGGTTTCAGGATCGGCCAGGGTGCTGTCCAGCGCATCCGCCGGGACCCGGTCCGTGCGGCCGGCCAGCTGAGGCTGCGCCGCGAGGAGGTCGGGAAGGTTCGGGACGAAGCCGACCACTCTGTCGCAACCAATGCGGGCAAGACCTAGTTGGACTTCGGCTTCCCTGCCCGGCTCGGCCGCAATGACGATCACGTCGCGGTGGTCGAAGAACATGCCCGCCGTTTCCTCAAAGCGCCCGTCAATGCCCACGTTGATGGAGCCGGCCAGATGGCCTGCGGCGAACAGTTTCGGCGGCCGCGCATCAAGAATCCGCGCCCCTGAAGACAGCGCGCGTTCCAGCGCATCCTCCGGGAGTGCCGCGGGGTGCAGTTTGCTTGCCATCACCGGATGCCGGCTGCGGTTCAGTCGGGCGTCGGTGGCAAAGTACGTCGGAGCGGACGGTTGGCCGCTGGTGATCAGGTCCACGAATTCGTCCTCGCTCATCGGCTGGACGGAAGGGTTCGCGGCCTGCTGCTGCCCGATCGTCGATTCCCGCTCGGCCGAGAGGTTCTTCCCGCATGCGCTTCCTGCGGTGTGCGCGGGAAGCAGGCGCACGCTGCCATCAAGCTTCATCAGATCATCGTGCACCGAGTGATAGAGCGCGCGGGCCAGTTCCACGGGATCAGCGCCGACGGATGCGGCAAGGTCAGGCCGGCCCACATCGCCGATGAAGAGGGTGTCTCCGGTCAGGGCCGCATGCGGTGTTTTGTCCGTTGCGTGCTCGCGGACCAGCACGGTGATGGACTCCCAAGTGTGGCCGGGGGTCTCATGGATCTCCAGTTCGACCTCACCCAGCGAAATCCTTTCACCGTGATGCAGTTTGCGGAAATCGTAGACAGCTTCCGCTTGGGCGCCGAGCCCTATCCACGCCCTGGTGGCAGCCGCCAGCTCGAGATGTCCGGCCACAAAATCCGCATGGAAGTGGGTGTCGATCACGCCCACGATCGTGAGGTTGTTCCGGGAGGCGTCGTCCAGGTACTGATCGATGTCCCGCTGCGGGTCCACGACAACGGCATTTCCGGTGGTCTCGTCTCCGATCAAATAGGAACTCAACGACAAGGAACTGAGGTGGTATTGATTCAGGATCACCGGTCCTCCTTGCGGGAGAAGGCCCTTGCCGGGGGTCTTGTCGGATGATGGTTATCCCAGTGTGGCACCGTTTGTATGCGCGCAACAGGAACACCATCCCTCCGGCAGGAATAATCCGCCAGCACTCCCGGTTGTGAAGATAGATGCAATCGCATGAACAATGAAGGCATAAGGAGAAACCGGTGTCAGAGCGCAAAATCGTGGTGTTGTCCGCAGGGCTGGGCGTACCGTCTTCCAGCCGCCTGCTGGCGGATCAGCTGGCAAAATCCACCGCGGGCCGGTTCCGTCAAGAAGGGGCCGATACTTCCGTGAAGACCTTCGAACTGCGTGAGTACGCCGTGGATATCGCCAACAACATGGTGGCGGGCTATGCCGCGCCAAGGCTCCAGGAATTGATCGATGCTGTCACCGCGGCAGATGCGCTCATTGCTGTCACACCGGTCTTCAGCGCCTCCTACAGCGGACTCTTCAAGTCCTTCTTCGACGTCATAGACAAGGATGCCCTGGCTGGTAAGCCCGTACTCGTCGGCGCGACCGGCGGCACCGCGCGCCATTCGCTGGCCCTGGACTACGCAATCCGCCCGCTCTTCAGCTACCTGCGCGCGCGCACAACCCAAACAGTGGTGTTCGCTGCGCCGGAAGACTGGGGTGGCGCGGATGAGGCCGGCGGCGGCATCGTGCGCCGGGCAGGCCGTGCAGCAGCGGAACTGGTGGCGCTGGTCCAGGATGTACCCGCCGAAGAGCAGGGACGCGGCGGCATCGAGTCAATGAGTTTCGAAGAAATCCTGGCCAACGTCGGCCACTGACTGCGGCTGGAAAAATGCGTCGGCATACGGCTGCTCATTGAGGAATCGGAGCCCCGTGTGCTACTGCCCGGGGTTCGGTGTTGATTAGTCGCGCTCCGGTTGCTCGCCCAAGATGAAGTGCCTTCCGCTGACGTGTACCGGTTTGAGTTCGATGTAGAAATCCTTGAGGGTTGGAATCCACGTCTTGAGGCCGAGCTTTTCGGCGGCGGCGATTTCATCGCCGGACTGCAGCACCCTGGCCGTTCCTTTGACGACGACGCTCCACGCCTCATCGCTGGTGATCCCGTCCGTTTCGAATACAACGTTCTCGTTGATCGTGACTTCAGCCAGCTTGGTGCCTGGTGCGCTGCGCATCAGCAGCTTGCCATCGTGGGCGAGGTAGTTGATGGGGAAGATATCCGTCTCGCCGGCGACGGTCAGGACAATGCGGCCGTGTTGGGTCTTTTCCAGCAGTTTCCAAGATTGCTCGTCGGTGAGTTCTAGGACCGGTTCATCGTGTTGGAACATCATGCACCCATTCTTCTACACTGCGTAGAAAAAAGAAATGGTTATCGTCCGCAATGCGAGCAGATCAGGGATTCAGTCCGGCAGGCATAGTCCAATGAAAGCACCCAGCTCTTCAAGTCCCTCCGGCTTGCTGGGGAGATAGCTGGTCAGCTCGCGGGAGCGGACGATGACGGCCCGCCACTGCCCGCGGGAAACAGCTACGTTGGTCCGATTGCGGTTGAGTACGAATTCCATTCCTCGCGGCGCTTCTGACGGCGCCGATACTGCCGTCGATACGATCACCACCGGAGCTTCCTGGCCCTGGAACTTATCCACGGTTCCCACCCGGACACCGTCCAGCCCGGCTGATTCAAGCTGGTGCCGGATCCACTGGACCTGGGCGTTGTAGGGCGCCACCACCAGAATGTCCGCGGGGGCCAGCGGTCGGGTTGTGCCGCCGTCCGTCCATTGCAGGCCGAGGTGCCGCTGGACCTGCCGGAGAACTTCAGCGGCCTCCTCGGCAGACGACGTCGAATTTCCCTGATGGTCCAGCAGGACGCATTCCACGCCTGCAGGCGCACCCTGAAGTCGGCGCCCGTCGGCCGCTGGCGCGCTATGCAGGCGGCCCTCGTAGGCGAGCCGGGAAACTGCGGCGCACAAATCCGGGTGCATCCGCCAGGTCAGGGCGAGGAAGTATCCCAGTTCCGGCGGCAGCGTGGCATGCCCTGCCGACAGCCAGCCCAGGGCGGAGGTATCCACCGGTTCCGGATGGGTGGCCTGGGTGACTTGCGGCAACTGCTGCGGATCTCCCAGCAGGAGCAGGCGGCGGGTGGCACGGGAGACAGCCAGGGTGTTGGCCAAGGAAAACTGTCCCGCCTCGTCAATGACCAGCAGATCCAGCGAACCCGGGGGGACTTTGCTGCCGGTCATCGTCCAAGCCGTGCCGCCTACCAGCGCCCCGCCCGGTTCCGTGAGCAGCCGTTCCACCTCGGCGTCCGTGCGGTTCCGCCACGGAACGTTCTCCCCATTGAGTTTCTTGGCCACCCGCTCCAGCGGAACGCGGCCCTTATCTACGGCCGCCTTCATCATGTTTTCCACGACCGCGTGGGACTGTCCGACCACGCCAACCTTCCAGCCCTGCGCCACTAAGCAGCCGATGACATGAGCGCCAATGTGCGTCTTGCCGGAGCCGGGCGGACCTTGGACAGCCAGGTAGGAACGGTCCAATGCCTCGACAGCTGCGGTGATCGCGTCGATGTAGCCGTCCGGCTCTTGTGCAGCGACCGGTAGTGACGCGTGGCTGCGCAATCGTGGCGGAACACGGCGAAGCAGATCGAGTGCCGGATGCGGCGGCAGTTGAGGCAATCCGCTGCTCACCAGCCCGGCAAGCTCCGCCAGCGCTTGCTTCAGCGACGTGGTTGCCGGCGGCTGGTTCGGAGACAACGCCATCGGCAACTGGTCATACGGATCCGCCTTGGAAGGCAGGCGCTCCTGGACCAGCAGGACATCCATGTCGCCGGCCGCGTCCAACTCGATGACCTGCGTTTCAAAGCAGTAGCTGCGCTGGTCAACGCCGGTGTCCCTGGCCTGTAGGAAGTCCGGAAACGGCCGGTCGTAGAGCCGGCACAGCGAGGTGCCTTCCTTGATGGTCGAGCCGGGGGCCAGCGTGCCGGTCAGCCGGAGCAGGCGGACGGGATTCCGCTTGCCCGGCGGCACGGCCCACTCCTCAACAATCTCCGCGTCTTGCACGATGAACACGTCCCTGGTGTCGGCCCAGTCCGGCGCCGGCGCGTTCAGCCGGTCGAAGTGGGTCCACCAGAACTGCTTGTCTTCGCGCCGGTGGTAGCCGACCGCCGCGGCAACCATGGCGATGGCTTGGTCATCAGCGGACAATGGTTCGCCCGTATGTGCGGCCCTGGCCGCAGCCGCCGCCACATGGTCCAGCAACCGCCGCTCGTCCTGGGACGGCTCGTCCGGAACTTCAGCTGCCTTTCCTCCGTCGATCGCGGCAGCGTTTGCGGCTGCGCCATCGGCGGTCGAGCCGGGCTGGATGCCCCGTTCGGCCGCCAGCTTGAGCAGCCAGTTGCGCAACTCGAGGGTGGAGACGCAGTCGTATTCGTTATAGTCGCTGATGCCCGCGAGGATCTTCGCCGCGTCATCGGTCCGGCCGGCGTCGCGTGCCTCGCAGTAGTGGGCGTAGGCCACCACCGATGCGCCGGCGTCTGTCACATCGCCGCTGCGCAGATTGTCTCCCATGTACAGCGGCTCGAGTTTCTTGATGCTGTAGGAGTTCTCCGAGATCCGCAGGCTGTTGCGCACCGTGTCGTAGAGGTCAACCAGTACGCCTTCGCGCAGCAGTCCGTCCACGGCGTCCTCGCCCAGGACGTGCTGCAGCGACAGCCGGCGCAGGGCCGCCTTTTCGTAATTGGCGTAGTGGTAAATGTGCAGGTCAGGATACCGTTCGCGCCGCTGCGCCACGTAGTCGAGGAAGTCAGCCAGCGCCTGGCCTTCCTCGGCACGGCTGTGCGCCCAGAACGGCAGGAACGGCGGTTTGTCCCGCGGGGAGACCGGGTTCTCCACCACGCCGAAAAGGTACTCGAGGCCCCAGACACCGGCACCATCCTGCCACAGCGGATCCCCCTCGAAATCGAAGAAAATGTCACCCTCGCTGGGGCGGGGGAGCGCGGCCAGCGCGTTTTGCTCCAGCACCCGGTAGGAGACCTTGTGCGGCTCGCCGTCTTTGTCTGCGAACATGACCGATCCGTCCGGCTCCTGGACCCCGGTCTGCATGCGCGCCTGATCCCGCAGCCGGGCCAATGTTCCGCCGGAGCTTTCGCCCGCCGGCAGTGGCATGGCGGCGAGGTCATCGATGGTGCGGATGCCGTCTGCCATCAGCTGGCGCCGGCGCGTGGTGCTCATATGCGAAACCAGCAGCAGGTCCCGGTGCAGCTTGACCTGCTCGGAGCAGTATTCGCAGCGGCCGCAGGCCGTGTAGCGTTCGTCATTCCAGACGACCGGATCCGGCTGCGCGCGGTGTTGGTCGGTGATGGCCAGGAAACGGGTCCGGCGCTCCTTGAAAGCGGGCAGGATGTCCGTGAGGCTGTGGTTGCTGTGCACGCCGTTCCCCAGCACCAGCGTGACCGTGGGGGAGGGCGTGATTCCGGCTTTGGCGAGTTGGTCGCCGTAGGCGGCGAGCTGCAGCAGGGCAGTTACCTTGGCGTGGCGGGCCAGTTTGGTGTCATACACCGCGTAACGCGACGTTCCGCCGTCGCTCTCCCTGACCAGGAAATCCGAGCGGCCGTGGAAGCTGCCGTCAAAAAACGAGGCCTGGAACACGACATCCGCCCCGGACTCCAGGGCGGCAATGGATTCGGCATGCTTGGCGGTGAGCTCCGGGCGGGTATACCCGGTGGTCTCGGCAATCTCCACGACGCCGGAGCCGAACCGGTCCTTGAACTCCTGCAGCACCCGGTGCTCATGCACATCGCCGAGCACGGCCGTTCGCTCCAGCATCTCGTCCGGAGCGAAGACGGCCTTCGGCGTGCGGCCCAGTTTTTCATCCAGCTTCCGCAGCAGTTGGTACTCGCAGCCGGCAGCGACCACCAGATCACTGGCGGTGAAGACCAGTTCCGGTTCGGCGCCGGCTGATTCTGATTCAAGCAGGAACACTAGGCCTCCCGGGCTGACGGTACCGCCGGCGTCGGAATCCCTGAGCTGATTTCCGGCGTCCGCGATATTGATAGACGTAATTAACTTCTACCAGCCCGGTCTGACATTTAATGACGGTGCCGAAGCAATGACGATGCTGCGGTGGCTACCTGTTTGCGGGGTCCATTTCCATCCGGACCAGCGAAAAGAAGCGGTTGCCGGCGCCGCTGCGGGTGCTGGGAATGAGCAGTTTTGCGTACTTTTCGCACCAGACGGCGGTGCCGTCGGAGTCCAAGGCGGCCTTTTGTACAGCGTCGATGTCCTCTGAGTAGAACATCTTCTGTACGCCCTGCTGGCAGAACTGCACCAGGCTGAGCTCGGCTTCAATGTGGATCCGGACATCCACCCATTCGTCAAAGATGCTTTCGTCCGGAAGGCTCGCGGCCTCGTGGTCGGTGTGGTTGCGGTCGTGTTCTGTTGAGTATGTATTCATCATTTCGTTCCCTCGCTAGTTCTTGCCCGCACGGGTCCCCCTTAGAACCTCGTCGTTCTGCGATATGCAGGCCGCTTCGTCATCCGAACCACCCGCGAACATGGGGTTGGTGCGTGACCGGTCGGAGCCTTTGCAACACCATCGACTAGCCGACTGTGTTGCTCGTCACATCTCGTGAAGCACTCCTACTATATGGTCACGGACGCAGATAGCCAAACGATTGCCCACAGGTAAACATTGAGATGGGCATAAATGTCGCTCTGGGTCGCTGGTTATCGTCCTGTTACCCATCATGAACAACAGTGCGTGACGCGACGCCCAAACCCGTGGCATACTCTCAACAGCTTCAGGAACTGCGGCCGCTAAGCTCCGACTTGGCCGCATACCAACCCCACGCTCTCTGGGTGGTTCGGATGACGAAGCGGCCTGCATTCGCCGTTGGCAGATGGTGCGGGCAAGAGCACGCGAAAGGACCGGTGCCCGGCACCGTTTTTCATGACCAATATTTCCACTGCGCGCCAGGATCTGCGTGTAATGAGCCTCCAGGACTACGAGCAGGTAGCAGCCGCCCGGGAGGACTTTGTCGATTTCCTCCTCCGCACCGGCCGCGCTGCCGCCGCCCGGTCTGCCGCCGCCAGCCCGATCAGCACCGGCTCGTGAGGGAGCAACCCGGTCTGCTGCTTGATACGGATGTGGTGACGGAGGTGCGTAGCGCCGAGCCGCACGCCGCCGTCGTCGATTTCCTGCAGCAGCGCAAACACCTGCGCATCTTCATCTCCGCGCTGACCGTTGGGGAACTGCGTGCCGCGCATGCCCAAACGGGAACTGAGTCAAACAACGACGACGGTCGCTGGCTTGCGGAGCTCACCAAGCGTTTTGAAGGCTTCATCCTGCCGGTGGATCTGAAGGTCGCGACGGTCTGGGGACCGATGTCCAGCCGCCCGGATGTTCCGGCCGTGGAGTCGCTCATTGCGGCCACGGCCGTCCGGTACTGCCTGACGGTGGTGTCCCGCAACGTCGCCGGCTACAGCAAACTCGCTGTGCCAGCCATCGATCCATGGCAAGTGGGCCGGTATGCCGTGGCGCAGGAGCCGGCACCGGATCATCGGCCCGGGTAGCGCGCGCGCCAGGGGAACTGTGGAAGATGGCGGAACTGGATAGGCTTTCCTTATGTTCCGGTACACCTTGCGTCAGATCCAGTACTACGTGGCCGTCGCGGAGTCCGGCTCCATCAGCGGCGCTGCGCTGGCCTGCCATGTGTCACAGGCGGGCATGTCGCTGGCCATCAACGAGCTGGAAAAGGCCGTCGGTACGCAGCTCATAGTCCGGCGGAAGGCGAAGGGCATCACCCTGACCACCGCGGGGCGGGGTTTCCTCAAGGACGCCCAGGTGCTCCTGCGTGAAGCCGAGGAGATCCAGGCGCGGATCGAAGAGCGGCACGGGGAACTGGCCGGGCCGCTGGCGATCGGCTGCTACACCACTCTCTCGGCGTTCTGGGTCCCGTTGATGACGGCGGGATTCGCGGCGCCGAATCCCAAGCTGGAGCTCACCATCACCGAAGGTGCGGCCGACGAGCTGCAATTGCAGATGCTGGAGGGCCGGCTCGACGCCGTGCTGACCCACACGCGGCATGTCACCGGCGGCGCGGAAATGCGGGTGATCAAGGAGGGACGGCCGTATATCCTGCTGGGCGCGGAGCATCGGTTGGCCGGCCGCAAGAAAATTGCCCTGCCCGAGCTCGCCGAGGACGACATGGTGCTGCTGGACATCCCCTCGGTGCGGGACAACCAGCTGCCGAACCTGCGCGACGCCGGGCTGGACCCGAAGATCGCCTGGCGGTCCACCAGCTTCGAAGCGGTGCGCGGGATGGTGGCCCGCGGGCTGGGCTACACGGTCCTGGTGCAGCGGCCTCCGCTGGATGTCAGCTACGAAGGCCTGCCGCTGGTCTGCGTTCCCATCGACGGGCACATTGGCCACAGCGATATCTGTTTCGCCTACCCCGGGCGGCAGCGGTTAAGTCGGCGCTTGACCGCGCTGATGGATTACTGCGCCCAGAGCGTCGACGTCGACGGGGCAGCGGGGAGGCAGGGCTGATCGGGCGGCCGAACCGAAGCACCGCTTAACCAAGTGGTGCCGGCTCCCGCAGGAACCGGCACCGCCGTCGTCGTACCTTTGCCATCGTACTTTTATTTCATTTCACTGCTCAGGTCCATGTTCTTGCCTTCCTTCGTGGCCAGCACGCAGGCGGCCGCCACGACGAAGGACAACATCCAGACCAGGCCGACCAGCCACAGTTCCCCGCCGGCGAGGAGCACCAGTCCGGAGGCGATCATCGGGGTGAAGCCGGCGCCGAGGGTCGAGGAAGACTGGTAGGTCAGTGAGGCACCCGTGTAGCGCATCCGGGTGGGGAAGAGCTCGGCCACGAAGGCACCGAACGGCCCGAAGATCACACCCTGGATGATGCCGTTGGCCAGGAACAGGCCGATGGCGAAGCCCCACAGCGTGTCGGTCTGCAGTAGCCACAGGATGGGGTAGGCCAGGACGGCTCCGGCGATCATGCCGGCCAGCATGACCGGCTTGCGGCCGTACTTATCGCTCAGGCGGGCCGCGAACCAGATCGCCACAATGGTCAGGGTGGCGCCGACGGCCTTGATGTTGAGGACGGAGGTGGTGTCCACGCCGGCCTCGATGATGTAGGAGACCGCCCAGACCGTCATCAGGCCCTGCACCGTGTAGGAGCTCATGCCGGCCAGCACACCCAGAACCAGGTTCTTCGGGTACTTGGTGACGACCTCGACAAACGGGATCTTCTTCTTTTCCGCGGTGGCTTCAAGTTCCAGGAACAGCGGCGTTTCAGCGACCTTGAGCCGGATGACCAGGCCCACGGCGATCAGCACGAGGCTCAGCAGGAACGGGATCCGCCAGCCCCAGCTCATGAACGCTTCCTCGGGCAGGGTGGAGAAGGCCGAAACGGTCAGCGTGGCCAGCACGGCACCTGCGGGACCGCCCATGTTGGCGAAGCTGGCGGCAAAGCCGCGGCGCTTGGCCGGGGCATGCTCGAGGGCAACCAGCATGGCGCCGCCCCATTCACCGCCGACGGCGAGTCCCTGGACAAGCCGCAGCACGACCAGCAGGATGGGCGCCGCCATGCCGATCTGCGCCGTGGTGGGCAGCAGGCCGATCAGCGTAGTGCCCGCACCCATCAGTGTCATCGACACGATGAGTACGGTCTTGCGGCCGATCCGGTCGCCGAAGTGGCCGAAGATCGCCCCGCCCAGCGGACGCGCAACGTACCCGACGGCGAGGGTGCCGAAGGACATGAACAGCCCGACGGCGGGGGAGACGTTGGCGAAGAACACGTGGTTGAAGACGATGGACGCTGCCATCGCGTACAAAATGAAGTCGTAGAACTCGATGGCGCTGCCGATGAAGCTGGAGGCCAGAATGCGGCGCATCTGCTTCGTGTTCAGGCTCTCCGAGATGGAGGATGCCTGGGGCTGCGGGGGAGTCATGGTGTTAGCACTCATTGGACAGTAGCCATTTCTTCCAGAATACGGTCAGTGGAGTCAGTACGAAGGGGATAACGTCCAGATCGTTCGGGACGTAGAAGCGGCCGTCGAAGTCGGCGCCGGCGCTTTCCCATACGGACATGGGAGTGGTGCCTGGTACTAAATGGTGCAGGGCCAGAGCTTTGGCCCCTGCACGGTTGGCCAGTGCGACTGCTTCAGCGGCACTGGTGTGCGATTTCCTGTGGTGGTCGATAGAGGCCTGGCCGGTGGAATTCGCCGCCGAGCCATACGCGCGCTGCACCCAGTCGAAATCGATCGCCTCATGGAGCAGCAGATCGGTGTCCGCTGCGAGTCGGACAAGGTTCTCGCACGGTGCGGTGTCGCCGGAAATGGTGACGGAGCCGTGCTCGGTGTCGAACCGGAAAGCGAAGGCGGGGGCGACCGGCGGATGCTTCACCAACGTGGCCGTCACGGTCACGTTTTCGTCCCGGTAGATCTCGAAGCCCTCCATGGCGGGAGTGGGATTCTGGTTCGGGTGGTAACCACTCGCCGTCGGAATTTGGATGTCTTCGGGCACGAAGTAGTCGAAGGGCGAAGGCCGCAGCGCGTCCAGAATGCGGTCGTTCAGGTCCGTGGCGTAGGCGGCCATCAGGTGGGTGAACATCGACTTGGTGCCGGGCGTCGGGTTCTCCGGGAAGACCGGCGAAGGCGCGACGGCGGCACGGGACGAAACCGGGGGAAGCTCGCCGCGGTCGCCGGGGCCCATGATCTTGATCTGGTGCTGGTTCTCCTTCAGCGTGAACATGCCGAAGATGGCCAGGCTGCCCAGATCGATCGTGTGGTCCGAATGCAGGTGCGTGATGAAGATGCCGCGCAGCGAGTTGACCGGAAGCCCGGCCAGCATGAGCTGGCGTCCCACGCCGTGCCCGGCGTCCACCAGGTAAGTGCTGTCGCCAACAACGACGGCGGTGGCGATCCCCGAGCGCTTCCCGGCATTCTCGCCGGTCCACCAGCGTGGACCGCCGGCAGTGCCTAGAGTGACGACGCGTGGCGTCAGATCGGTACCGGTCATGTTGCAGAACTCCTTGTGTTGCCTATCACTTCCTATCGATACTCCGGTATCTCCGAAGACCTGTAAAACTGTTTAAACCGGAGATCTAAAACAGTTTTGCTTATGTGGTGCGGGTTGGCCGGTGATGCAGCTGGCGAGCGTGCCGTGCAGGCGGACTAGCCCATGGTGATGAGGCCGACGGCAGCGCCGGCGCTGACCAGCCCGACGAGCTGCCGTCCGGTCAGCCGCTCCCTCAACACGGTGATGCCCAGGACCACGGGGAGCACCGGATAGAGGGAGGACAACACCACCGCGATGCTCATCAACTGCAGCTGGGCAGCGAGCATGTAAAGCGTGAGGGCCAGCGCCGCCATGCCTCCAATCAGTGCGGCAGCCAGGACCGTCCGCGCCCCGACGCCGCGCAGCTTGGCGGCCGACGGCCGGGCGAGCGGCAGGATGGCCAGCGCGGCGGCGACGCGGCCGGCAACAATGGGCCAGAGCCCTGCTTCCGCCCCCGCCTGGGCCAGGGCGATGTACTGCACGGCGATGCCAATGCTCGAGAACAGGGCGTCGAGCGTTCCGGCGGCTCGCGGGCCCTGTGCACCGTTCCTGGTGACGGAGATCAGCCACAGTGCCGGGATGGCCAAAGCGATTCCCAGCCAGGCCGGAACAGTGGGGCGGTCACCCAGGACCGTTACGCCGATGAGGACGGGAAGAGCGGTGCCGCCAACTGCTACGAACGGAACGACGACGCTCATGCTGCCGTGGCTGAGGCCGCGGTAAAGGAACACCATGCCCATACCCGTCCCGATGCCGGACACCGCGCCCCAGGCAAGGTCCGCCGGCTCAACGGACGGAGCCGGGAAGAACGGCGCGGCAGCCAGACTGAGCAGCAGGGCGCCCAGCTGGCCGATGAGGGCGATGGTTGTCGGATCGGCACGTCGCGACAACAAACCGCCGACGAAGTCCGCGACGCCATAAAAGAACGCCGAACCAAGAGCGAACAGAATTGCCACGGCTCAGGCTGCCCATGCCGAATACTGCATGCCTCATGCAACCATCAGCGGCGGCCCGTGGCAACGGCCCGTGGCTGACGCCAACTTGTTGCTGCTGACGGGATGGGACCAGCTAGGCCTGACCCTGACGGTTCTGGGCCTGCTGCTGCTGACCTTCTGGTCCGGGTACTGGACCGGACGGCGCCGTCGTCGTTCTTGAAAAGTCCTTGGAAACTGGGCCGGGTTCTGTTCCTCTACCGCGGATCATCCTTTATTCCTACACTGCAGTATGAGCATAGATGTTGAGCAGCTGTACCGGGACCTGCACGCCCACCCCGAGCTCTCCTTCCAGGAGCACCGGACCGCCGGGATCGTGGCTGAGCATCTTCACGCCCTGGGATTTACCGTGCACCCCGGGATAGGAGTAACCGGTGTGGTCGGCATCCTCAGCAACGGTCCGGGCGGGACTGTCCTGCTGCGCGCGGACATGGACGGCCTGCCCGTAGAAGAGGCAACGGGACTGGACTATGCCAGCACCGCCCGTGGTGTTGACCAGGACGGCAAGGACGTACCGGTCATGCATGCCTGCGGCCACGACGTCCACGTCGCCTGTCTGATCGGGGCGCTGGAAAGGCTCGTGGACGAGCGGGCAAACTGGCAAGGAACGGTCGTCGCGGTATTCCAACCCGCGGAAGAGTCGGGCGGCGGAGCTCAGGCCATGGTCGACGCTGGCCTATTCGACCTTGTTCCTCACCCCGATGTGGTCCTCGGGCAGCACGTCGCACCGTTTCCGGCGGGTTGGATCGGCATCAGACCCGGCGTCGCCATGGCATCAGCGGATTCGATCAACATTACGATGTTCGGTGCGGGCGGCCACGGTTCCAGGCCGGAAACAACCGTCGATCCGGTGGTCATGGCAGCTGCCACAACCATGCGGCTCCAAGGGATCGTCTCGCGGGAGCTTGCCGCTGGCGATTCGGCCGTTCTGACCGTCGGGCAGCTTCACGCCGGAACCAAGAACAACATCATTCCCGCGGAAGCCACCTTGGGGATCAGCCTGCGCACCTTTGATGAGCCGGTGCGGACGAAGATGGTGAACTCCATCGAGCGGATCGTCCGAGGTGAAGCATCGGTATCGGGTGCCGTCAAGGAACCGCTGTTCAGCTACGACGAACACTTCCCGCTGACCCGCAACGACGAACAGGCAACCATACGAACGACGGCGGCACTGGGCAACGTCTTCGGCGAGCAGATTATTGATCCCGGCCCGATATCCGGAAGCGAAGACGTCGGAGTGCTTGCGACTGCTGCCGGGGTGCCGCTTGTCTTCTGGTTCCTTGGCGGTGCCGACCCATCCCTGGCCGAGGCCTTGGCGTCTACCGGCAGGCTGCCTGAAGACATTCCCTCGAACCACTCGCCACATTTCGCGCCTCTCATCCGGCCGACTCTCGGCCTGGGGATTGACGCGCTGGCTGCAGCGGCACGCGAATGGCTGGATTAGCGAGAAATCCTAGCGGGGGCAGCTGGCCGGAAAATTTTTGAAGAAATTTCGCGGAACCCGTCAGACGGTGTGAATAAGTCTCTGTATTGTCATGGCCGGATGATGGACTGGACTCATGGCAACGGAAGAGCAACCGGCAGCGGTTCCCGGTTCCCCGGCCCCCGGACAGGGGCCCGGGGAGCAGGGGTTTTCGCTGCGGTGTCTTCAGCCGGGCCGTCCCACGACCGCCGCGCAGCGGCAGGAAGCCCTGCGCAAGGCCCTGGAGCGCCTGGACCACGATTGCGCCCGGGACCGCAAACGCGGCCTGGAACAGGCACGCGAATATATCGCGGCCGGGAAACCGCCGAAGCACGCGACGATGGCCGGCTATATGGAGGAGATCTACGCCGAGGCGCGCGGCCCGGTCCTGGACCCGCCGAAGCTGGAATCCTACGGCGAGGATCCGCTGGCCGGGCAGGAGGTTCCGGGCCGGGTCGGGGAGCCGGAGCATCTGGGTGCCAGCGCAGGCCTCGCTGACTTCGCGGCCTGGGAGCGTGAGGAAGCCTGGGCCAGTTGGCCGCCGTCGGGCCCGTTCCCCGCGAACTGGGGTCCCGCCGAAGACCTGGAGGGGCTGCCGGCGGAGGTGTTCTCCGAAACGCACGGGGAGTATTACGCCGAGCGCCTGCGCCGGATCACCGACGGCACCCCCGCCGACTGGTTCCGCCTCTTCGAAGCCACCGCCACCGCCAGCAACACCAGCAGTAACGCACTGAACCCTGCCAGTGCTGCCGGCAACGCCGAGGCCGCGACCAGCGCTGCGGGTACCGTTCTGGTTGCCGATGCCGATGCCGATGCCGATGCCGG
>NZ_JAODLR010000029.1 GCF_025960875.1 Crystallibacter permensis
ATCCATACCCACGATTCTTCCAGCCACCGATCCCGGAACCCGGTAATTCACCCGGCGTTTTAAACCACCGGCCGGCTAATGACCCACGCTCCTAGGGACCCGCCGATGCCGGTGATGAGCAGGATCTCGCCGGTGGTGTGGAAGCCTTCACTCATTGCCGTGTCCGTGCCCTTCGAGCCCAGAGTGCGCCGGCAAAGCACGTAGGCACCGAGCAGGCCGACGAAGAGCGCGAAGTTGGCGTCACCGAGGAAAGTGATGAAGTCGTTGGAGAACCCGAACAGCTCCGCGAAGGCGCCAAAGGCGATCATTACCAGCGGTACGAGAATAGGCAGCAAGCAGACGAACAGCGGGGGAGTCCTGGCGTCCTTTTCGACCAGTTCGGTGGTCTCCAGTTCGACCATCGCCTTATCGACTTCTTCGTCCTTATCCGGTTTCCAGTAACGGCCACGCAGGAGCCAGCGGAAGATCAAGGTTGTCACGATCGCGGTCAACGGTCCCAGCACGAGGCCGTAGACCAGCCAGAGACCCAATGGAATGTCCATCAGGCCCGCGATGGAGACTGCAGCGAGTCCCGGGATCACGAAGACGTAGCCGGCGAAGATCCCGGTCCCGAGCGCACCGGCCATATGCGGTAAACCGGTCCGGCCGATAAGGGGCCCGCTCGAGCGGGCCACCGGAGAGGCCAGCACAACCTGCACGTCGACGTAAATCGAGGGGAAGATTGTCGACATCGCCGCGGTCAACGCGTACGGGAGCCGGCGCGCACCGACACCGTTGACGAGCATCGTCACCATCTTCCCGAAGGCGCCGATCGCATGGAGCATCGCCCCGATGAGCACCCCGAAGCCGATGAGCAGGCCAACCTCGCCCATGATTTCCCCGAAACCGGTGGCGATCGCCACGATCGTCCCCGTGAAACCGACGCCGGTGGCGAGGCCGAGGTAGAGCGAGCCGATGATCAGCGAGATCACCGGGTCGACTTTGACCTTGATGATGAGCAGGATGATGACGATGATGGCTATCGCGGTGTGAAGGGCAATCATGGCCTGCTCCTGCCGTTACGCGGAATGGCGAGGTCTACCCGGCACCGTCGCCAGATAGGCCCCACACTCTGGCCCTCAGTTCATACGCAGAGGTCGGCAGTGTCAAGGAATCAAACGAGTTAGTTCTTCGGGACAACCAACTCGTGCTGGTGCACTTTGGACTCCTGCTCGCCTAGGATGCCACCGGCAAGCTTTAGGGTGTCGCCCTCCTGCAGGTAGGGGAAGCGTCCGGACATGGCCACGCCCTCGGGGGTGCCGGTGTTAATGAGATCACCGGGTTCGAGCACCATGTACTGGGACAGCCGGTAAACCAGTTCGACGGCGTCGAAAACCATGTCCGTGGTGGAGTTGTCCTGCCGTGGATTGCCGTTGACCCAGGTCTGCAGGCGCACGCCGGCATCACCGGCCGCGTGGACTTCCGCCGCAGGGACAAGCCACGGCCCGATGGGTGTGAACGTGGGGCAGGACTTGCCCAATGTCCACTGCACACCAGAGTGCTCCAGTTGGAACTCGCGCTCCGAGATGTCGTTGGCCAGCACGTAGCCCGCAATGCAGGCAGCCGCGTCGGCCGGGGATGCGAGGTAGCTGGCGCGCCGGCCAATCACCACACCCAGCTCCACCTCCCAGTCCACCTTTTCCGCGCGGGGCGGGATGACGACGTCGTCGTTTGGCCCGATCACCGTGTTGGGGTGCTTGTAGAAGACGATGGGCCGCTCGGGAATGGGGTTGCCGGATTCGGCGGCGTGGCCGGCGTAGTTCAGTCCGATGCCGAGCACGGCGCCGGGTCGGGCAATCGGCGCGCCGACGCGCAGGCCGGCGGTATCAAAGGGTGCCAAGGCCTCGAGCGGCAGCTCGTCCAGCCGGTGCGCCCAGCTTTCTAGGAACGCCCCGTCGATATCGGCGGTGACCGGCCGCAGGTCGTACACCTGCCCCTCCGTGGAGACGAAGACGGGTACTTCCTGTCCGGCTTCGCCGATGCGCATAACTTTCATGCGGGGGTCCTTTCGCTGTGGTCTGGGATCCGCGCCGGGCAACCGAACCGAGCCGGCATGCCGTCTGCAAGAAGTGAGCCGCTTACGTCATGTTTCATGATGTGGAAACTAATTCTCGCTACGCGGTAGGGCGACTTTATCCAGCGTCGGGTGGCGCGTCAAGTTTTCGGGAGCTTCAGGGGTTCTGCCGTTGCTGTTCCTGCAGGGCCCTGCGGTAATCGTCGGGGAACTGATCGTGGTACTTCTCAACATGGTGTGCGGACTGCGCGGCCGCCTGCTCCGGATCGCCGCTGGCAATGGCTGCCCAGAGTTCGCGGTGTTCCTCGATCAGTTCGGGCAGGTCGGTGGCGTAGCGGAGCAGCCAGTTCATCCGCCCCTGCAAGGGTTCCAGGGCGGTCCGCAGGAAGTCATTGTCCGCAATCCGGGTGATTTCCTGGTGGAACCCGCTGTTGGTGCGGAGGGCTTCAAGCAGCGAGCCTTTGGCGAGATGGCGTTCGGCGTCGTCCAGGTAGCCCTTCAGGCGGTCCAGGTCTTCAGGGGTTGCGCGGACCGACGCGAGCCTGCAGGCGAGCACTTCCAGGGAGTGCCGGACGGCAAAGAGGTCTTCGACGTCCTTTTCGCTCAGGCTGCTCACCTCGGCGCCGCGCGCCCCGCGGTCGCTCACGAGGCCTTCCTGGCGGAGCATCCGCAGTGCCTCGCGGACCGGAAGGCGGGAGACGTGGAACTCGGCGGCGAGGTCGCGTTCCACCAGCGGGGTGCCGGGCACATAGCGGCCTTCGAAAATCCTCGAACGGATCGCATCGCGCACAGTATGCCGAAGCGGCTTGTCCTTTTCGGGGGTTCCACCTGTGCGACTCATCGTTTTCTCCATTCGATCTCCAGAACCACAACGCGGGCCCTAGCGGTTGGGGTGGGAATCCAACCTCCCGACCGCAGAAAAGTCTTTGGGATACCGAGTTGGGATCCCAAAATCATAGTGCTGCCGCTGATCGCGGTCAAACAAATCGTGGGCCTTCCTGCACACACCGAGCGGCGGCCCCGGGGAGCGATCAAGCGAACAGTGACGGCGGTCGTCGCCTTCCGTCCGGAGCCCCCTTTTCCGTCGTGCGCACCACCGCTGTGCCCCTAGCCGGCAGCGGGCTCGATCCGCTTCTCGCCTTGAACCGCGGCCGTTTTGGGCTTTCTTCGCATACCAACGCCGTGATCCCGCGGCAGCCCGTGAATGGGGCATTGACTGAGGCCTCCGGTTCCTTGACTGTGATTGGTGTCACCCCTAATCTTATTTCAATTCCTGAAAACTCTTTTCCACATTATGAAAACAGGTAGAAATGACTGCTCTCCAGGACCAGAGGTCAACGTCGACCGCACTGCCCCTGAGCCCGCGCCTTTACAACAAGGATCTGGCACCCACCAAAAAGGCCGGGCGCCGCTGGACGGCCTACAATATTTTCACGTTGTGGGCCAATGACGTCCACAGCCTCGGCAACTACGCCTTCGCCATCGGACTCTTCGCCCTCGGCTTGGGAGCGTGGCAGATCCTGCTGGCATTCCTTGTCGGCGCAGTCCTGCTCTTCCTGCTCCTGAGCCTCTCGGGCTTCATGGGGGAGAAGACGGGTGTTCCCTTCCCGGTCATGAGCCGCATTGCCTTCGGTATCCACGGCGCCCAGCTTGCCGCCGTCACCCGTGGCGGGGTGGCCATCGCCTGGTTCGGTGTCCAGACCTACCTGGCCTCCGTGGTCCTGCGGGTGATGCTGACGGCAATGTTCCCCGGACTGGCACCGCTGGACACCAATAACTTCCTCGGCATGTCCACCCTCGGCTGGATCTCCTTCGTGGCGCTCTGGATCCTGCAGGTCATCATTGTCAGCTTCGGCATGGAAATGATCCGCAAGTACGAGGCCTTCGCCGGCCCGGTCATCCTCGTCACCATGCTCGCCATCGCGGTCTGGATGTTCATCGAGGCCGGCGGCTCCATCGCCCTCTCCACCAACGAGAGCCTGACCGGCGGCGAGATGTGGCGGCAGATCTTCGTGGGCGGCGCCCTCTGGATCGCCATCTACGGCACGTTCGTTCTGAACTTCTGCGACTTCACCCGCTCGGCCACCAGCAAGAAGGCCATCACCCGCGGCAACTTCGTCGGCATCCCGCTAAACATGCTCTTCTTCGGCGCCATCGTCGTCGTACTTGCCGGCGCGCAGTTCAAGATCAACGGTCAGATCATCGAGAGCCCGTCCGACATCGTGCAGACCATCCCCAACACCTTCTTCCTGGTGCTGGCCTGCCTCGCGCTGCTTGTACTCACCGTGGCCGTGAACCTGATGGCCAACTTCGTGGCACCGATCTACATGTTCACCAACCTCTTCCCGCGCCGCCTGAACTTCCGCTCGGCCGCCATTGTCAGCGCGGTCATCGGCCTGGTCATCCTGCCTTGGAACCTCTACAACAACCCCGTGGTCATCGTGTACTTCCTGGGCGGCCTCGGCGCCATCCTCGGCCCGATCTTCGGCGTCATCATGGCGGACTACTGGATCATCCGGAAGGCGCAGATCAACGTCCCGCACCTGTACACCGAGGCCGCCACCGGCGAGTACCACTACAAGCACGGCGTCAACCCGCGGGCCATCATCGCCCTGGTTCCGGCCTCCGTCATCGCCATCATCCTGGCCTTGGCTCCCGCCTTCAGCGCCGTCGCCGGGTTCTCCTGGTTCTTCGGCGCCGGACTGGCCGCGGTGTTCTACCTGATCGTGGCCGACCGCAAGGCACGCTTCCGCGACGTCGACGGCGAAGCACTCGCCGTGGCCAGCGTTCACTAACAACGACCAATCCCTATCCAGCAGGAGAATTACTGTGCGCATCCTCGTCGTGAATGTGAACACCACCGAGTCCATGACCGAAGCCATCGGGCAGCAGGCAGCCGCCGTGGCCTCGCCGGGCACCGAGATCGTCGCGCTGACTCCGCTCTTCGGCGCGGACTCGGTCGAGGGCAACTATGAAAGCTACCTGGCCGCCATCGCCGTGATGGAAACGGTCCGCAACTACCCGGAACCGTTCGACGCCGTCATCCAGGCCGGCTACGGCGAACACGGCCGCGAGGGGCTCCAGGAAATCCTGGACGTCCCGGTCGTGGATATCACCGAAGCCGCCGCCAGCACCGCGCAGTTCCTCGGCCACAAGTACTCCGTGGTGACCACCCTGGACCGCACCGTCCCGCTGATCGAGGACCGGCTCAAGCTGGCCGGACTCGACGCCCGCTGCGCCTCCGTCCGCGCCAGCGGCATGGCCGTCCTCGATCTGGAAATGGATCCGGACGCGGCCGTCAACGCCATCGTTGCGGAAGCCGCCATCGCCGTCGAGCAGGACAAAGCCGAAGTCATCTGCCTCGGCTGCGGCGGCATGGCCGGCCTCGCCGAGCGCGTGGTCGAGCGGACCGGCGTGCCCGTTGTCGACGGCGTTGCTGCCGCCGTCACAATCGCGGAATCTTTGGTTCGGATGGGACTAACGACGTCGAAAATCCGCACCTATGCGCCCCCGCGGCCTAAAACCTTCAAGAACTGGCCGCTGAGCTCCGTCCCGGTGCTCGCCGGCCAAGCCTAATTAGAAACCCACTACTCACAGGATTGCAGAACCACCATGACAGAAACCATCAGCCGTCCCGCCTCCGCACCCACCGGCACCGCCACTGACTATGACCTGGTCATCCGCGGCAACCGGATCATGACCACCGCCGGCGAAGTCGCCCGCGAAGTCGGCATCCGGGACGGAAAGATCGTCGCCATCGAGCCCCTGGGCAACAACTTGGAAGGCGCAGAGGTCATCGAGCTCTCCGCCGAGGAAGTCCTGCTCCCGGGGCTCGTGGACACGCACGTCCACGTCAACGAGCCCGGCCGCACCGAATGGGAAGGCTTCGCCTCCGCCACCCGTGCAGCTGCCGCCGGCGGCGTCACCACCATCATCGACATGCCGCTGAACTCCATTCCGCCGACCGTCAACGTGGACGCGCTCGAGCAGAAGCGGGCGGCGGCACGCGAGCAGGCCTTCGTGGACGTCGGCTTCTGGGGCGGCGCCATCCCCGGCAACCAGGGCGACCTGCGCGGCCTGCATGATGAGGGCGTCTTCGGCTTCAAGTGCTTCCTGCTCCACTCCGGTGTGGATGAATTCCCGCACCTGGAAGCGGACGAGATGGAATCGGACATGGCGGTCCTGAAGACCTTCGACTCCATCATGATCGTGCACGCGGAGGACTCGCGCGCCATCGACCGCGCGCCCACCGCCGAGGGCGACCACTACGACAAGTTCCTCGCCTCCCGCCCCCGCGGTGCCGAGAACGTCGCCATCGCCGAGGTCATCGAACGCGCCCGCTGGACCGGCGCCCGCGCCCACGTGCTGCACCTGTCCTCCTCGGACGCGCTGCCGATGATTGCTTCTGCAAAGCGCGACGGCGTCCGCATCACCGCCGAGACCTGCCCGCACTACCTCACGCTCATCGCCGAGGAAATCCCCAACGGCGCCACCGCGTACAAGTGCTGCCCGCCCATCCGCGAGGCCGGCAACCGCGAACTGCTGTGGGAGGGCCTGCTGGACGGAACGATCGACTGCATCGTCTCGGACCACTCGCCCAGCACGCTGGACCTGAAGGACCTGGAGAACGGTGACTTCGCCGTCGCCTGGGGCGGTGTCTCCTCGCTCCAGCTCGGCCTGTCGCTGATCTGGACCGAAGCCCGCCGCCGCGGCATCGCCCTGGACAAGGTCATCGACTGGATGTCCACCAAGCCGGCCGCGCTTGCAGGACTGAACTCCAAGGGCAAGCTCGCGCTAGGGTACGACGCCGACCTGTCCATCTTCGCGCCGGACGAGTCCTACGTGGTGGATCCGGCCAAGCTCCACCACAAGAACCCCATCACCGCCTACGCGCAGAAGCCGCTCTCCGGCGTGGTCCGTAAGACCTACCTGCGCGGACAGCAGATCGACAGCCAGACCCCGGCCGGACAGTTGCTCCGCCGCGGCATGGCCTGACCCAACCAACCGGGGCGGCGGCCGCACATCGAAGTGTGGCCGCCGCCCCGACATCACGAAAGGCAGCAAGTCACATGAGCAGCTCCACGGCGGGTACTCTGATCAACACGTTTGCAGTCGGCGACGACGCTGCGAGCTGTGAAGATTCCGTTTGCCTCTACTGCAACGGTCCGGAGACGGACTGATCCTGCAGTCGCCCCGGTGAAAGGATCAGCGGTCCCCGCGGAGATCGTCGAGTATGTCCTCGCTGCTTTCATCCAATCGGGTTCTGACGAGCAAAGTGAAGTCCACTGGTGCCGTAGACGCGGCAGGACGAACGGCACCCCCGAGCAGCAACCGTTCAAAGGGTGAGGACGACGGCGGGATAAGCGTCGCCGCCACCTCACCCTTGATTGTCACGCCGATGATCTCCCCGCTTCTGACGCGCTCAAGGATCTTGCGGCTCTCCTGGCGAAGCTGACGATGGGAAATGGTAGTCATCATTGACACCTCCTTCGCTGGCGCCCTGTGCGGGTTGAGCATGGATGAATTTTCGGTCGGTCAGTCGGGGAGCTGGCGTCTAAGGACGCTCAACGTTGATCGGCTCTTCCAGCCAGATCAAATCTCTCCCGTCGGCCCTATACCCATCAGCTACAGCCTCGGCCGTTGCCTTCCAAGAACTAATCAGGATGACAAGGCGGTCATAGCGGCCGAGGGACGCGCAGCCCCGTGTCGTATCGATGACTTCACTGGCAAACGTCTCCTGATCCTTACGATCGAGAAACACTAGCCATGGAAACGGGACATGAAGTCGGGAGACAAAATCACCCTCGCCCAAATGCGCAGCGATCAGGGCCGAGGCAAGGCGCAAGCCTTTGCGATCTTGCTCGATAGCACTCGCACGGGAGACCAGAAGAGACTCCTTGCCCTGGCGGGTGATGATGACATCTCCCTCGTCGATATGTGCAAGGACTTCCTTGGGTCGACGATAAAGGTCTGTAATGGTGGCTGTGACAGTCATTGTCGGGCTTCTTTTCCACTGATGACTCTCGTCATGGAATATTGATCTGATTTGTATCTGACTGAGATTCCCACCTTATGTGACGCGAGCCCGTTAATGAAGGCTCGCGAGTTGAACCTGGGTTTGAAGGAACGTCCTGGTTGGGTCCCGTGTAGGAGTCCGGTGACTATGTGAGTTTCGTGTCCGAGAATGGGCGCAGTAAGAAATTCACCAGTAAGGGCACCTAGGCATACCCCCGAACAGGTCATCGCGAAGGTCCGGCAGGGCCAGAAAATGCCCAACGAAGGACGGCCCCTCATCTAAGTCGTCAGCATTTTCGGGTCCCTGGCCCAGGACGAGACCAGACCCCACCGGACCGTTTCCGGAACGCAGATCGTTCACCGGTCTCCGGATCCAGCCGCTCGAGGACTAAGCGCACCTTCTGGGTCGGGGCGACATTTCAGGAGCGTCGCAGGTGAGTGCCTGCCGCCTCATTGGCCCGGAATGCCGAGACCAGGTCTCCGGTGGCCTTCGACATCGCGTAACGTCCGCACAAGGGACTGATTCTGCAGCTATTGGAGTGTGCCGACCAACCGGTGCTGGTTAAACGGCGAGGACGCCGGATCAACTCGATGATCGCGGCGGCCTGGCCGATGACCGTTTCTCCCCAGAACGGTCGCGGTGCGGATGGCTCGGGTATTACAGCTGCTCAGCTCCAGCGAGCGTCGGCTTCGACACCACCAGGAGAGCTCATACAGACCGCTATAGACCCGTCTGGCTCACTCCGTACTCGGCCTGCTCCGGGGTGAAGCCCTCGAAGATCAGCTGGTCGTACAGCCCGCCGCGAGAGAAGGAAGTGTAGTCGAGGTAGTCCTTGGCTTTGTTGGCAGCCTGCTCGTTCCAATCGACTGTCACGCGGTCTACTGCCCAAGTCGCATCCTCGGTCGAAAATTCCTCGAACTCCAGTTGACCGATCAGACCGGTGCGCGAGAATGCGGTGTAGTCGAGGTAATCAGAGGCTTTCCGCAGAGCATTCTGCTGGCTGATTGTCCCGGCATTGGCCTTGGCGGCAGCATCCGTCTCAGCTTTCTCCTTGGCCGCGGCATCAGCTTCAGCCTTGGCGGCAGCGTCCGCCTCAGCTTTTTCCTTGGCAGCAGCATCCGCCTCAGCCTTAGCGGCTGCGTCCTCTTCAGCTTTCGCCTCCGCAGCGGCCTCAGCCTCGGCGTCTGCCTGAGCTTCAGCAGCGGCAGGATCCTCCGTTGGCTCTGCCGCGGTAGCAACAGCGGAGCTTTCCGGAGCGGAAACGGCCGAGACGGACGCTGTGGGGGCCGACTCGCCACGGGTGGCGTTGAAAATGATACTCAGGAGGATGAAAACACCTGTGACGATCCAGGCCATTTTCTTGTGCTTGTCGTAACCCTCCAGCGGAAGGCCCCGCTTATCGCGGGTCTTGTTCGCCAGAACGAGAATGAGGTCGACGAGAGCCCATACGCCCAGACCGCCGAAGGTGACCAGCTTGAGGACACCGGTTCCGATTTTGCCCAGATAGAACCGGTCCACGCCCAAAACGCCGAGGAGGAGGGAGAGCAACCAAGTCACAAGGAACGATTTATTGCTCAGCTGTGGCTGTCCATAGCCGTGGGTTGGAGGATATGGCGCAGTGTAGGGGTTTTGGCTCATGAGAGTCCTTCCAGAGGACACTTGACCGACGTGCGATGCGAAGTGTGCGAGGTGGGTGCGGTGATGGACGCGCATAGAGGGAACTCAGCATGGAGCGCGGGCCGCGAAGGCGGTTGATTGCGCCAGCAGACAGTTAAAAACAACATCGCTTCCCCCAATAGCGACACGGGCGCAGATGCCCGTAAACGTCTGTTACAGCTTAAACGATACATGCATGCAAATCAATCAAATTGGAAGTGACTTTTCAGGCGTCGAGGCTGCTTACCTTCCATATATCCGCGCCTAGTTGAAGAGACACCATGTAGTGCGGACACGTGAGCAGTTACAACCGGTTCAACATGGCCTGCTACTTACCGTCGAACCTTTCAGGAGTCAACAGGCCTCGGACGCGGAAGGGTGCCAGTCCGGCAGTCTCATCGGCCACAAATATGCGCCTTGACCGACTACGTGTGACCCACGCTTAGGCTACAGATGATTTATGCGAAGGCAGCCATCCGGTCAGTCTTGCTAACGGGGCTCGATCAGTCCCCACCTCCGACGTCCCACCGTTCAGGTTTCCTAACCGGTACCCGTCGAAAACCGTCGCTGTACCTGACGCGAGGTCACCGGCATGCTGGACTATGGAAGCAGCACCCAATTCAAAGGCTAGAAAGGCACCCGCATGAGCAACTCAACGGCGAGTACTCTGATTACCACTTCGGCGGCCAGCAACGGTCCGGCCCGGTTCTTCAACGCTGACGCCATCGGTCCGTACGACGCAACCTGCGAAGACTCCACCTGCCTCTACTGCAACGGCCCTGAGACGGACTAAATACCTACTCGTTGACTGATCCGGCCTCTGCCGGAAGGTTGCGGATACCCCACGCCGAGACGAGGCCTCCGGCGATGGCGAAGATGGCGACGACCACGAGTACCCTGCGGAAGCCGTCGCCGTCGAGCACGGCCCCAAGAATGACACCGGCGAATGCCACCGCGATCAGCCCGGCGATGCGTGAGACTGCGTTGTTGATGGCGGATCCGATTCCGCTCTCGCCAGGACCTACAGCGGAAAGGATGGCGGAGGTCAGCGGGGCGACGGTGATGGCAAGGCCCAGCCCGCATACGAGCAGACCGGGCAGCAGTTGCGTCCAGAAGACCACCGGGATTCGCGCGGCCGTCATCATCAAATAACCGGTACCGATCACGAGCGGACCCACCGCCATAAAGATACGCGGGCCGAACCTCCCTGCCAGGCCGCCGAAGGTGCCGGACAACAGCAGCATCAATATGGCCACGGGGATGGTGGCCAGCCCGGCTTGGGTTGCGGAGAACCCGGCGACCTGCTGAAGGAACAGGACTAGCACCAGCATGCCCAACGACAACGCGGCGTAGATGAACGCCGTGGAGACGTTGCCGATGCCGAAGTTGCGGATCCGGAACAACCGCAGCGGCATCATCGGATGCGCCGTGCGGTTTTCCCACCAGAGGAAGACTGCGAAGGAGATAACTCCCAAGGCCAGGGAACCGGCGACACCGGGATGGCTCCAGCCAAGCCGTTGCTGCTCGATCAGCGCGAAGACCATGCCGCCCAAGCCGACCGCGGCCAGCGCGGCGCCGACCACATCCAGCGGGGGCCGCGTCTGCGCGGAAGGCTTTCCCTTGAGCCGGCCGAGAATCACCAGGGTGACGGCAATGGGGAGCACATTGATGGCGAAGATCCAGCGCCAGGTAAACAGGTCAACCAGGAGCCCGCCGAGCAATGGCCCCGCGATGGCAGAGGTACCTGTCCAGCCGGCCCATAACCCGATGGCTCGGCCCTGGGCTGCATCCCTGTAGGAGGACATGATCAGCGCCAGGGAGCTGGGCACAAGCAAGGCGCCGCCGAGACCTTGGACGGCACGCGCTGTAATCAGCACGCCGCCGGTCGGCGCAAGCGCGCAGGCCAGGGATGCCAAGCCGAACAGGACCAGGCCCAGCCGGAGTATGCGGACCCTGCCGAACCCGTCGGACAAGGAGCCTGCAATGAGGATGAGGGCGCCGAGGGTCAGAAGGTAAGAATCGACAACCCACTGCTGCAGGGCCAGCCCACCGCCCAGATCGTCCGTCATTGCAGGCAGCGCAACGTTGATAATCGCGCCGTCCAGGAATGCCACGAACGAAGCCAGGATCGCGACCCACAGCACCGGACGGAGCGCAGGATCGAGGCGGACGGCTGCCTTGCGCTCCGTGCGGGAACGCCTGTTCATTCCTGCCTCGCTTTCGGACCCACTACCGGAGCCGCGGCCGGGATGGCGCGGCAAAGCGCTGCTCCAACTCTAGCGAGGATTCACGACGACGACGCGTTCGGGCCTGCGTTATGGACCACGCCCGTGGCCAGACTTAGTTGCTTCGGCAAGCACCGCGTTCTCCGTGCACGAGCCCGTGATTGGGCTCATCTGCTGCCTGAACAGATATTGCGGTAGGGGTGGACAACTGCTTTTCCAGCCGGTGTGCAAGGAGCGCGGCACCTGCGCCCATCGCTGCGAGAATGGCGGCGGAAGTCCAGGCGACGGTGGGGCCGAAGCCGGCGAGCACGATGCCAAATGCAAGTGGACCAAGGGAGCCGCCGATGTATGTCCCGCTTTGCGCGATGCCTGTTGCGCGGGCGGTGAAGGGGTGGGACCGGTGCGAGACGACGTAGTGCACGAGGCCGTTCCATCCCCAGCCAAAGCCGAAGGCAAAGATGCAGCCGGCGGCGAACGCGATTTGATTTCCCGAAGCGATGGCCAGCAATCCCACGCATCCCATGGACATCATGATGGCAACGGTCCCCATCGAACCGCCGATTCCCCTGTCCGCAGCCATCCCGACCAGCGGCCGCGTCAGGCACCCCGCCGCGCTGCCCACGCCGAGCAGGAGTCCTGCCGTCGCGACGTCGAAACCTGCCTGGGTTGCCGAGATGACTGTAAAGGCGCCCAGTGCGTTGGCCTGGGCCGAGCCCATGGCGGCGGCGATGGCGGTGACAATCAGGAAAGACTTCAGCTTGCGGGGCAACGGACCTGCTGACGGTCCTGCGGACCGCTGCGATTGGGCGGCCGCTGGCTGGGCCCGCCGTTTTGCGGGAACAAGGCCGATCAGTACAGGTACCAGCAGGAGCGCAAAGGCAGCGCCGATGGTGAAAGTCCATTTCCAGCCGACCGTCAGCGCGAGGACGGGTACCGAGAGGCCCGCGATCAGGGTTGCTGCGGGGACGGCTGCCTGTTTGAGGCCGAAGGCGAAGGCGCGGTTCCTGACGGCAACCTGGTCAACAATCAGTCCGTTGGACGGCGGATGCCCGAGGGCATTGGCCACGCCGCCCACTGCGAGCCAGACGAACAGCCATGCCCAATGCGGGGTAGCGAAGGCGATGCCTGAGAGCGCGGCAAGTCCGCCGACCACGGCTACGAGCATGCCTTTCCGCGCCCCGAGCCGCTGCGCCACACGGCCGGCCGCCGGGGACAGCAGGGCGGAAACAGCCCAGAAGACGGCGACGCCGGCACCAAGAATTGCCGTGCTCATGCCCAGATCGTCTTCCAACTGCACCGCCAATCCGCCCACGAGGAACACGGGAAGTACGGCAACAATGGTGGTGGAAGCGGCCATTGCAGTGGCTAAGCGTCCCGGGTGCCGGCGCGGCGAGGGCATCGGGAGTGCGTGGTCTTCGCCCAGCAGATCGTCGGAGTCTGCAGCATTGCCCATGAAGTAATCCTCGAGGGGGAGTAGGGGAGGTTGTTCTAAGCGGACTGGAACCTGCAGTCGGGTAGGAACCCGGGCCGTCGCCTTTCGTACGCCTCGATCCGGTCGGCGTGCTGCTCGGTGAGGCTGATGTCGTCGTAGCCCATTTCCAGCCGCCATTTCACATAGGGATCGACGTCGAATTTGATGACGGACTCCGGCGTCGTAATCGTCTGGCTGGACAGATCAACCAGCAGATCCGTTTGCGGCTCCCGGTCAAGCAGATCCCAGAGACGATCGACGTCGTCCTCGGAGACTTGGACGGTGAGCAAACCTGCCTTGCCGGAATTGCCCCGGAAGATGTCCGCGAAGCGGGCCGAAACGACCACACGGATTCCATAGTCCAGAAGTCCCCATACCGCATGTTCGCGGGAGGAACCGATGCCGAAATCGGTGCCGGCCACGAGGATGGAACCGCCGCTGTACGGCGCGGTGTTGAGGATGAAATCCGGATCTTTGCGCCATTCTGCGAAGAGGGCGTCTTCGAAGCCGCTTCTGCTGACGCGTTTCAGGAACCGGGACGGAATGATCTGGTCGGTGTCGATATTGTTTCGGCGCAGGGGGATGCCTGTGCCGGTGTGGGTGGTGAACTTCTGCACGGCGGTGTCCTGTCGGCTAATTGAGGTCGGCGGGAGTGGAGATGGTGCCGCGGATGGCGGTGGCCGCAGCAACGGCGGGAGAGACCAGATGTGTCCGGCTGCCCAATCCTTGGCGCCCCTCGAAGTTGCGGTTCGAGGTGGAGGCGCAGCGTTCCCCGGGACCTACCTGGTCCGGGTTCATGCCCAGGCACATGGAACAGCCCGCGAAGCGCCATTCGGCTCCTGCGTCGGCGAACACCTGGTCCAGACCTTCTGCCTCGGCCTGCGCCTTGACCTTCATCGAACCGGGTACCACCAGCATCCGCATGCCAGGCTTGATCCGGCGACCATTGAGAACTCCGGCCGCCGTACGCAGATCCTCGATGCGGCCATTGGTGCAGGATCCCAGGAAGACCGTATCCACCGGCACGGACTTCATCGCCATTCCCGCTTCAAGACCCATGTAGGACAGCGCACGTTCTGCTGCCTTCCGCTCTCGTTCATCCTCGAAGTCCTTGGGAGACGGAATGGAACCGGTGATCGGAATGCCTTGACCGGGGTTGGTTCCCCACGTGACGTAGGGTGCGATGCTGCCGGCGTCGAGGGTGACTTCGGCATCGAATGTAGCGTCTGGATCTGTGGACAGGCTCAGCCAAAGGGCTTCAGCTTCGTCCCAGGCCTCGCCCTGCGGTGATTTTAGCCGGCCCTTCAGATAGTCCAAAGTGGTGCGGTCGGGCGAGATCAAACCTGCCCGGGCACCGGCTTCGATCGACATGTTGCACATGGTCATGCGGGCTTCCATCGACATTTTCTCGACGGCGCTTCCGCGGTATTCCAGTACATAGCCCTGGCCGCCGCCCGTTCCAATTTGGGCGATCAGGGCCAGGATGACGTCCTTTGAACTGGTACCCGGCGGCAGCTCGCCCTCAATGTTGACGGCCATGGTTTTGAACGGAGCAGCTGGCAGCGTCTGTGTTGCCAGGACATGCTCCGCTTCGCTGGTGCCGATGCCGAAGGCCAGCGCGCCGAACGCTCCGTGTGTGGAGGTGTGGGAGTCGCCGCAGACTATGGTCATGCCCGGCTGAGTGAGGCCAAGCTGGGGGCCGACCACGTGGACGATCCCTTGTTCCTCGCCTCCCATCTTGAAAAGCTCGACGCCGAACTCTGCACAGTTGCGGCGCAGGGTCTGTACCTGCAGGGCCGAGATCGGGTCGTCGATGGGCTTATCCAGGCCGCTGGTCGGTACGTTGTGGTCTTCCATCGCAAGGGTCAGCTCGGGCCGGCGCACCATGCGGCCTGCGTTGCGCAGTCCCTCGAAGGCCTGGGGGCTGGTCACTTCGTTGACCAGATGCAGGTCGATGTACAGGAGGTCAGGCGAGCCATCCTCATGGTGCACAATGTGGTTGTTCCAGACTTTTTCAGCGAGGGTGAATCCCATTGGTTCTTCCTGTTGACGGGTGTAGATGACAGCTGGATCTCCGGGTCGGGGTGGTCCGCCACCCCGGCCCGGAGAACCGCGGATCGAGGCCCCGCGTTCCGGGCTAGAGCCAGCCGGGAACGAGCACGGTCAGCCAGGCCAGACCCGGCCCGACGGCGACGACGATGCCGGCGTAGACGAGCATCTGGCGGTAGAACTTTTCCCGGTCCCGGTCATCGACGTTGGCCAGGACAAGGGCGCCGTTGGTCGAGAAGGGGCTGACGTCCACCACGGTGGCAGCGATTGCAAGGGCTACGACAAAGCCGATCGGCTCGATAGCCCCGGACTGGAGGAACGGCACAGCAAGCGCAATAGCGACGCCGATGATACCGACCGAGGATGCCATGGCGGAGGTGATGCCCGCCAAGTAGCAAAGCAAGAGAGCCGCGACGAGTGGAATGCCGATGGCGGCGATGCCGTTGCTCACGAACTCAATGGTCCCGGCAGTCTGGAGGACATTGACGTAGGTGAGGACGCCTGCCACGAGGATCACCGTGGACCAGCTCACCTTATTCATGGCCTCTTTGGCGGCCTTGGGGGAGAAGATGGCCAGCACGGAGGCGATGCTGAGCGACAGAACGCCGACGTCGATTCCGAACACGGCAGTACCGATGGCGAGGGCAGCCAGGCCCACGAGAGTCAGCTTCTGGTACGGAGTTGCCTTCGGCGCGACGGACGAGGGAGCCGGTGCCGGCGCCTTCGGCCGCGTCAGGAGGGCGGTGCCGCCCGTGCCGACGCCGGTTCCACCGGTTGAGGGCGCAGGTGATGTCGAGGATCCGCCGGCAGAGGTTCCTCCGACAACTTCCCCGTCTGCAGAAACGCGCAGTCCCTTAAGCTTGCGGCCACCCATGGTCAGGTAGACAATCACGCCGATAAGGGTGTTGAAGACCAGCGGGACAAGGAAGAGGGCGATGGGGCTGACCGGCAGCCCCTCCTTCTCAAGGTAGCCGTTGATGAAGGCGCCGTAGACGCTAATGGGGGAAAATGCCCCTGCCAGAGCGCCATGAACAACCATCATGCCCATCATGAGCTGGTTGATCTTGTAGCGGCGGGCAAAGGGAATGGCCAGGGGAGCCACAACGGCCACCGCGAAGAGCGCACCGACAGAGATCAGGACGGCGGAGAGAGCGAAGAAGATCCACGGGGCAGCAGCGACTTTGCCGCGTACCGCGCGCATGCTCCATTGCACCAGCAGATCGATACTGCCGTTTTGCTGGGCGAAGCCGAAGAGGAAGGTCAGTCCCATCAGGACGAGGAAGAGTTCCCCGGGGAAGCCGGCAACGACGTCGTCCGTAGTCATCCCGACGAGGGGGACGCCGACGGCGAAGGCGGCGACGAAAGCCAGTACGCCCATGTTGACCGAGCGGACAGTAGCGACCAAAAACAGGAGGGCCAGGACAATGATCGAGACAATTTCAGGAGTCATAGTTTTCCCTTGAATGTTCGGGATGTGAAATTGCATACATTGCATGCAATGCGGACAACCGTAGCATAAGATGTGATGCAGGACATAGCCCTGTTGTTCGTCTGCGGTGGGGCGCCGGAAGCTAGAGGAGATTCAGCCAGTGGCAACTACGACCAATGAAGGCGCAGTGGAGTTCATCCGTTCCGCCATCCTGCAGGGTGTTTATGCGCCAGGAGAACGGCTGAAGGAATTCGAAATCGCCGAGCGGACAGGCACCAGCCGCACGCCGGTACGCGAGGCATTCCGGGTGCTGGAAACCGAAGGCCTGATCGAACTACTGCCAGGCAGGGGAGCAAGAGTCCGGGTCTACAGTGCCGAAGACGTCGCCATCATCCACGAGATCCGCAGCGTTCTGGAAGGAAAGGTGGCGAAGCGTGCGGTCATGCATGTATCCAACAGCCACCTCGTGGCCCTCGAAGCCAGCTGCGACCGTTTGGAAGCGCTGCCCGCCGGTGCTGTCGCCGAATGCGACGAGGAAAACCAGTTCTTCCACGGGCTCATTTTTGATGTCGTGGGCAATGACCGTCTGACGCACATCGCCCGGCGCCAGCTCGAGGTGCCCCTGCCGTACAAGCAGGGCTACTGGGGCTCTGAAGAGGTGAAGCAGTCTTCCGTCACGGCCCATCGCGAGGTTTGCGCAGCTCTTCGTGCCGGAGACGGGGATGCAGCCGAGGACGCAATGCGCCGGCATGTGCTCGCCGCCGGCGCCGGATTGACGCAGGACAGCTCGAGCCCGGAGTCGGCCTTGGCGGCATCGGCCCGCTGACTAGCTGACTCCGCTTGCAGGCCAGGAGCCGCCACATTGCCGAAGAGGGCAGGGCCGTTCTCTTCTCCTTCAGGCAGGCTTCGGGTCGTAACCGAGGGCCTGGCTGGCAGCCTCGGCAGCCTTCGCTACCACCGGGCCTAACCGTCCGACATCGCCGGGTCCGATCCGCTGGGTGGGGAAGCCTAGCCCCAACGCCCCGGCCAGGTGCCCTGTGTGGTCGAAAACGGGTGCGCTGATTGAACCCACGTCGTCGTGGCGTTCGCCGAATGCTGCGGCATAGCCCCGTTCGCGTGTTTCCCGGCTCTGGCTGTCCAGTTTGTCCAGGCTGTCGGGGGTTGCTGATGTGAACTTGGCGAGCCCCGTCCCACTGATCGCGTCACGCGCTTCAGGATCATAAGCGAGGAAAACCTTCCCTGGGGCTCCAGCGTGAATCGGCATGACCTGGCCGACGAGGAACGGGCGCATCACCACATGGCGTGTCTCGGCCACCGCAACGATGGTGCGGAAGGCGCCGTCGCGGACGTAGAAGCAGGCGCTTTCCCCGGTTTCGTCACGGAGTTGCTGGAGTATGGGTTTGACCAGGCGAACGACGTCGAGTCCCAAGGTCCCGGGCGTTGCCCACCTCACCAAGCCGATCCCGATCCGATATCTGTCGCCGTCACGATCGAGGAATCCCTCGCGCACCATGTTCTGGACGAGCCGCTGACAGGTACTCGACGGCAGGCCCGTCTTGCGGATGATCTCCTGCAGTGTGGGTTCCGGTGCCTCGATGGAGAAGCAGTTCAAAATTTCCGTCACTTTGTGGAGCACCAGAATCGGCGCCGATCCCTTGTTGCTGTCCGCTGTCACGCTCATGTCCCTTGCCCCGCACAGTTCTCTGCCAAATGCTGGCCATCTTATCGCTCACAGTGCAAATGATTCTTCGAGCCCAGATCGGCGGCGATGGAATGTGACCCAGTTGACATCCATGTGGAGTAACCCGCATTATGGTTTCCGATCCCACGAAGTGGGTTTTTAAAAGTACTAGCAGCGTGGAGAAACCTGTGAGCACCCCTGACATCGCTTGTGAAACCGTTCCCGCCCCGAAGCAAAGCGGCCTGTCCCGCATCGGACTCATCGTTCCGAGCTCCAACACCACCATGGAGACCGAACTGCCCGAACTGTTCCGCCGGCAGACCGAAGCCACCGGCCACAAATACACGTTCCACTCCGCCCGCGCAGGCATGAAGAACGTGAACAGGGAAGAACTGCTGGCCATGGTGGGCAAGGCTGCGGATTGCGCCGCGGCTGTCTCCGACGCCGACGTGGATGCCATTGCCTACGCCTGCCTGGTTGCCGTGATGGCCCAGGGCGCCAACGCCCATGTCGATTCCGAATCGACCATTGCCCAGGCGGCAGAGGACAACGGGCACCCGGCAGCAGTCACCAGCAGCGCCGGCGCACTGGTCCGCACCCTGCAGGAGATGGGCGTCGAAAAGGTCGCCATGGTCACGCCTTACATGAAACCGCTGACCCAGATGGTCCGCGAATACATCGAGGGCGCAGGCATTACCGTTCTCGACGCCGTCAGCCTCGAAGTCGCCGACAACCTCGCCGTCGGCTGCCTGGATCCACAGAACCTGCCGGAGATCGCACGGAACCTGAAGCGCGACGGCGCCGACGCGATTGTGCTGTCTGCCTGCGTGCAAATGCCTTCGCTGCCGGCCGTGCAGGCCGTCGAAGACGAGCTCGGACTGCCGGTCGTCACCGCCGCGACGGCAACCGCCTACGAGATCCTCAAGTCACTGGGCCACACGCCCGCCATCACCGGTGCCGGCAGCCTGCTGTCAGGTGCAGGTGTCAAAGTCCCCGCACAGATCTAAACGGTATCCGCCATGTCATTGTCACTCATTGCATTCGCCGTCCTCATCGGCGCCTTCGCCATCGGCTCCTTCACCCGCATCAACGCCGGTCTCATCGCTACCGTTGCCGCCTTCGGCGTCGGGACCCTGGTGGCCGGTCTGCCGGTCAAGGACGTCATCGCGCAGTTCCCCGCGGGGCTCTTCTTTATCCTGGTCGGGGCAACACTGCTCTTCGCCATCGTCCGGATCAACGGAACCATCGACCTGCTGGCCTATTGGGCAGAACTGCTTGCGGGAAACAGGCGGTTCCTGGTCCCGGTCCTGATGTTCCTGCTGACCGCCGCCCTCGCATCAGCGGGTGCATTTACCCCGGCGGCCATCGCCATCGTTGCTCCGGTGGGGCTGGCGCTCGGGTCCAGATTCGGCATCAGCACCTTGTCGATGGGTCTTGTCATTGTCCAGGGCGCCAACGCCGGTGCCTTCTCGCCGGTGAACCCCTTCGGCGTTCTCGGCAACGTCATGCTCGACGACGCCGGCGCCGCACAGGATTCGCTCAAACTCTACGTGTACTGCTTCCTGTTCAATGCGGTACTGGCAGTCATCGCGTATCTGCTGATCGAAAGGATCATGAAGAAGCGCGCTGCCCGGGCGGGAGGCTCCGGATCGGAAACAAGCCTGACCTCTGCACCCGAGGATGCCGGGGCAACTGGAGGTACACTCCCGTCCGGATCGGGTACCGGAACTGCCGTCTTGACGGCACCGGCACCCACCGGCGTTGTGACCCCTGCGGCAGGACGTCCTGAAAAAGTTGCTGCAACGCCCATCCGGATCCTGACGCTGGCCGGAATCGGCGCACTGCTGGTCCTGACAACCGTCTTCGGGCTCGACGTCGGCGTAGCTTCCCTCGTTGTCGCCCTTGCCCTGATCGTCGTCAATCCCGGCGTGCAGAAGCCTGCCGTCGAGAGTATGCCGTGGTCGGCCATCATCCTGGTGACGGGCATCGTGACCTACGTGGGCATGCTGGAGGAAATGGGCGCCTTGGAAGAGCTCCAGGCGGGAATCGCCGGCCTCGGCAACAGCAGCGTTGCGGCCCTGATTACCAGCTACGTGGTCGGCATCGTCTCGGCCTTCGCTTCAACCACCGGCACACTGGGGGTCATCAGTCCCATCGTTACTCCTATCGCCATGGACCCGATGCTGACGCCCATCGGCGTTGTCACCGCAATTGCGATCAGCTCCTCGGTGGTGGATGTGAGCCCGATGTCCACCAGCGGTGCATTGCTGATGGCTAGTGCCCAGCCGAAGGACGAGCGCATGTTCTTCCGCGCACTGCTGCTGTGGGCCATCGCCATGATTGTGGTAGTGCCCCTGCTGGTGTGGTTCATCTTCGTCCAGCTCGGCATCGGTTAGGCCGTATAAGAAGCCACATAAAAAGGGGAGGGCGTCCGGGTCAGATCCGGACGCCCTTTCGCCGTCATATCTCAGAGTGCGGAGCCGGGACGGAAGTGCCCCGGCCAGTCCGCCTTGCGGATCCGCTTGATCTCCCGTACCTCGCCCATGGTTCCCCACTCGTCCAAGCCCAGCCGGGACAGCGGCGCGAGCTGGTCTATCCGCGGGTGCGTTCCATCCAAGACATCTGTTGTCACCACAGCATGAGTAACGACGCCGAAAACCAGCGTGCAGTCGCCCATCGGCATCAATTGGTGGAGCTTGCATTCCAACGCCACCGGCGATTCCTTTACCCGGGGCGGCTTCACCGTGAAGCTCGGCTCACGCGTCAGGCCCGCGGCGTCGAACTCGCTGACATCCGGCGGGAAGTTCGTTCCTGTCGCGTTGACCTCGGCCATCAAATGGGTGGGGGTCAGATGGACCACGAATTCCCCGGCGGCCCGGATATTGCGCAGCGAATCCTTTTCGCCCACGGACGTGAACTGGACAATCGGCGGATTTACGGAGGCAACCGTGAAGAACGAATGCGGTGCCAAATTGTCCACGCCCTCCGGCGATGTACTCGACACCCAGGCAATGGGCCGGGGGACCACCACAGCGGTCAACAAGCGGTAGAAATCGCGTGACGATATTTCTTCAGGGCTAAAGTCCGTTCGCATACCTACACGATAGCTACCGCATTTGAGGCTTCGTGCAGACCAGATCGGACTCCCGGTCACTGAGAATCTCCCTGTGGTGCTGGTCCCTAACTTCGGATAGTGGAGGCAAGTCATTCGACAGTCCCGCTGAAGGAGTCATCATGCAGAACGCTGCGCAAACCAGCCCACAAAAGTACGACGCAGTGGTAGTGGGCGCTGGCCTGGCCGGTGTTTACGCCCTTTACAAGCTGCGGATCCAAGGATTGTCGGTCCGGGTACTCGAGGCCGGCAGCGGAATCGGCGGCACCTGGTACCACAATCGCTATCCCGGTGCCCGGTGCGATATTGAATCGCTGGACTACTCCTACTCCTTCGACAATGAACTGCAGCAGGAATGGAGCTGGAGCGAACGGTATGCCTCGCAGCCGGAGATCCTGCGTTACATCAACCACGTGGCGGACCGGTTCGACCTGCGCAAGCACATCCAGTTGGATACCAAAGTCACTTCAGCAGTTTTCGACGAAGCTACGAACACGTGGACCATCGGCACCGACGCAGGTGAGCACTTCGAATCACGGTTCGCGGTGATGGCTACGGGCGTGTTGTCCGTTCCCCAGGTCCCGTCCACTACGGGTCTGGAGGACTTCCAAGGAGAGTGGTATCACTCAGGGGACTGGCCGCATGAGGGCGTGGACGTTCGCGGCAAGCGTGTCGGTGTGATCGGCACGGGCTCGTCAGGAACGCAGATGATTCCCATTCTGGCGGACCAGGCCGATGAACTGCTGGTATTCCAACGGACGCCCAACTTCTGCATGCCCGCCCAGAACTATCCGGTCAAGCCGGAAGTGGAACAGGAATGGAAGGCCACCTATCCGGAGCGCCGCGCGTTCGCGCGGCAGTCCGGCTTCGGGCACAACCAAGTCACTAACCCGAAGTCCGGCAAGGAAGTTTCGGTGGCGGAACGGCTGGCTGAACTGGAGAACCGCTGGGACCTGGGCGGGCTGTATATGATGCGCGCGTTCAAGGACATTCTGGTGGACAAGGAAGTCAATGACGAGGCCTCCGAGTTTGTCCGGGGGAAGATCCGCAGCATCGTTGCCGACCCGCGAACCGCTGAGGCTCTTTCCCCTCGCCACCTGCCGATCGGTACCAAGCGGTTGTGCTCCGGCACCGGCTACTACGAGACGTTCAACCGGGAGAATGTCACGCTGGTCAACGTCAAGGAGTCGCCGATCGATCGGATTACCGCCACAGGAGTGCGTACCGCGGACGCTGATTACGACGTCGATATCCTGGTCTTTGCTACCGGTTTCGATGCGATGACCGGCGCCCTGAACCGGCTCAATCCGGTGGGTCGGGACGGACGCCAGTTGCGCGACCATTGGGCCGCCGGACCGCAGACCTATCTCGGCCTGACCGTTAGTGGGTTCCCCAACATGTTCATCATCGCCGGCCCGGGCAGCCCCTCGGTGTTCAGCAACATGGTCACGTCCATCGAGCAGCACGTGGAGTGGATCGCGGACGCCATCGCCCATCTGGACGGCAACGGGTTGGACACCATCGAGGCCAGCCCGGGAGCGGAGACCGAATGGGTCCGGCACGTGAACGAGGTGGCCAACAAAACCCTTTACCGCGAGTCGAAGGCAACGTGGTTCTACGGCGCCAACATTCCGGGCAAGCCGGTGGTTTTCATGCCGTACGTCGGTGGCGTAGGCAATTATTGGAACCGGATTACCGCTCTGGCTCAGGCCGGATACACCGGCTTTCTGCTCGACGGCACGGAGAGCGGATCCGAACCCACTGAGCCCGTCGAGCTCGCCGACCCGGTCCACGCGGCAGGGCAGGAGGAAAAGGCGGCAGCTCGTGCCTAGCCAGGCACCGCCGTCGTTGTTTGTAGCGAGGAAGTGCCGGCTAGTGGTGGGACGGGGACCAGCCCAAGGCCCGGGAGATTCCGGCGGCCGCTATCTGCACGGCAGGCAGTGCCATCCTGGGCGTCTTGCCGTCGTTGGGCAGCAGCACGGAGAGCGCTGCAATGACCTCACCCTCGGCGTCGCGGACCGGCATGGCGATTCCGGAGACGCCTTCGTCGATCCAGCCATCCATCCGCGCGTAGCCTTGGCGCCGGATTTCCGCGAAGATCCTGCGGAAATCGGCGGTAGTGGACGGCGTGAATCGGGTGTATTGCGGTACATCGGCGGCGAGGATGGCTTCCTGCAGGTCACGGCTTCCGAAAGCGGCCATGACCAGGCCGGGGGAGGCGACCACAGCCGGCAGCCGGCCGGCAATCCTGGTGATGTTGACGACGGCGTCCGGAGCGGACAGACGTTCAATGTAGAGGATGTCCGTACCGTCCATGACGGAGAGCTGGGTGTGCTGGCGGATGGCGTCCTGCAGGTCCTCCATGAAGGGCAGTGCGGTATTTCGCAAGCTCAGTGTCCTGGACTCGCGCGAGGCCAGCTCCCACAACCGCACTCCGGTCTGGACGCCGCCGTCGGACTTGTCCAGGAAGCCCACGTCGATCAGCTCGTTGACCAGACGATAGGTGCTGGCTGCGGGCAGCCCGGTCCGCCGGACAATCTCGGCAGGCGTCAGCGTGGACTTGCCTTTGTCGAACGATTCAAGGACCTTCACGATCCGGCTCAGCCCGGTTTCGCCCGGTGTGGTTCTCTTCACAACATCATGGTGGCACACAGGAGGAAGACCGAAGATGGATAGCAAACTGCAGGCCCTGCTGGCCTCGATGCTGGAAGCAGGCCGTAGGCCCGTCAGCGAAGGAACACCGGAGCAAGCACGTGCCCAGCTGGCCGCACGGAAGCAGGTTCCGGGCCGTGAGCTTCACCGGATTTACGACGACGCCGTTCCAACCTCTGGCAGGACAGTCCGTGTCCGCGTCTACCTCTCCGAGCCTGATGCGGCCGGCACTCTTGTCTATTTCCACGGCGGCGGTTGGGTGATGGGCACGGTGGACAGCTTCGACAATGTGGCCCGCGAACTCGCCTACTACAGCGGAGCCCGCGTGATCAGCGTGGACTACAGCCTGGCCCCGGAGAACCCCTACCCGGCGGCCCTGCACGAGGCCATCGATGCCATCGAGTGGGCCGCGGATCAGTTCCCCGATGAACCGCTCGCCGTGGCTGGAGACAGCGCCGGCGGAAATCTGGCCACAGTCGCAGCGCGGAAGATTCAGGAGCGCAACACCGTGGGCATCTGCGTCCAGTTGCTGATGTATCCGGTGACGGACAGCGACGCCAACCGGGCGTCCTACCTAGAGGAGCCGCCCGTTCCCACCTTGTTGTCGGGGGCGGAGATGAACTGGTACTGGGACCACTACGTGCCGGATGTGGCGGCACGGCAGGCGGCGGGGGTCTCCCCGTTGCGCGCCGAGTCTCTGGCCGGAATGCCTCCCACCGTCATGATCCTGGCCGGCCACGATCCGCTCCGGGATGAGGGCCTGGCCTATGCCCGAAGGCTGGAGGAGCACGGTGTGTCCGTCGAGCTGACCATGTTCGAAGGCATGTGCCACGGTTTTGTGGGGCTGGCAGGAGTGATTGAGCAAGCAGGGGAGGCCTTGCGGTTGGGCGGTGCGTCCGTTCGGAAGCACGTCTTCAAAGCCGCCGGTATCCCGCAAACGCCGATCGTGACCTGAGCCACAGAATAGATTCCCGGTCACCGGGAATCGGGGTACGGGATGGAGGCGTGAGCACCCACGCTGGTAGAAGTTCCGCAGAACAGCAAAGTCCGGCCCTCGTGGCCATCAGTTGGGGCCGCAGATGCATAGTGGCATCCGCGGGTAAGAACAAACTTGGAGGAAACATGAGCTTTAAGGCTCTGAAGAAGTGGGCGGGCGTCGGCATGGCGGCCGCATTGGTTGCCGGTCTTGCTGCCTGCGGCTCGGACAGCGAAACCGGCACGCCCGCCGCGGGCACTGGCGACGGACCGGAACAGGCTACCATCGTCGTCGGCACCCAGACCTTCGCCGAGCTGGCCCCTCTGCACATGGCCATCGAGCAGGGAATCTTCGAAGACCACGGCCTGACCGTGGAACTCGCAGACTCCACCGGTGGCGGTGCCGGCCTGATCCCGGGCATGGTGGCCGGTGATATCGACGTGGTGTACAGCAACTATGTCTCCTTGATGCAAGGTGCCGACAAGGGACTGCCGCTGCAGGTCATCCGCGAGAATGACCGTCCCGGTGTGCAGGCTCTGTACGTGATACCGGAGAGCGGGATCAAGGAGCCCGAGGACCTGGCCGGCAAGACCATCGCGGTCAACGGCCTGGGCAACATCATGGAGCTGACCTCCCGTGCGGTGCTTGAATCCCACGGCGTCACGGACGCCAAGTTTGTGGAAATCCCGCCGCCCAACATGGAAGCTGCGCTGGCACAGGGCCAAGTGGACGCTGCCTGGCTGGTTGAGCCCTTCGTGACCATCGCTACCGGTACGATTGGGGCCACGCCCGTGGTCAGCGCTTTTGAAGGACCTACCGAGAACGTCCCGGTGGCCGGCTGGGCCGTGCGGACAGACTTCGCCGAGCAGAACCCGAAGACCGTTTCCGCCTTTGTGGCCGCGATGGACGAGGCCATGGCCATCGCCGTGGAGGACGAGCAGGCCGTCAAGGACTCCCTGCTGACCTTCACCGAGATTCCCGAAGAAGTGGTGGCCAAGCTGAATCCCATCTCCTTCGCCGAGAAGTCAGATTTCAGCAAGCTCGCGGATCTGAACGAGATCATGCTGGACCAAGGGCTCATAGAGAAGCCAGTGGACCTTGAGGAGTTCGTCGCCGAGGTCCAGTAGCCTCCTGACAACGAGTAAGGGTGCGTTGCCGCCGCGAAGGTGGCGGCGCACCCTTCTCTCATGGGACCAATGACATTAGGAACAGGGATGCCGGAAACGGCCCATCAGCCCGAGGACGTGCATCTATGAATCTGTCACCTCAGCACGGTAGTACGCCAAGCGGACCGCGCATCGCCGTACTTGGCGGCGGCATCGGCGGGCTCGCAGCCGCAGCTTTCCTGCATCGGGCAGGATTGCGCGCCACTGTGTTCGAGCAGGCTACGGCCCTCGGCGAAGTGGGCGCCGGACTGGTTATCTCGCCCAACGCAGTGCGCCTGATCCGCAGGCTCGGCCACCTCGACTCCTTATTGGAGAACGCGGTCCCGCTGGAGGTCGGCTGGGAGTTCCGCCGCTGGGAAAACGGCGAAGTCCTCTCGGCTGAGCAGCTCACCGGACGATGCGAGGAACTTTATGGCGAACGCACCTACGTGGCACACCGGGCAGACCTCCTCGGAGCTCTTACATCGGCGCTACCCGAGGAGTGGCTTTGTCTGGGCAAACGCTGCATTGAAGTCACGCAGCATTCGGATGGTGCGGAGCTGAAGTTTGACGATGGCACTGCCTGCAATGCCGATGTTGTTATTGGCGCAGACGGCGTGCATTCAGTCGTCCGTGGCGCAATTGCCCAAGCCGAACCACCCGAGTACTCCGGCATGTGCGCGTACCGTGCGATCGTGCCGGCTGAGGCCGCCCCCGAGTTTGCCCGCCTCCCCGCACAGACGCTGTGGATCGGACCGGACCATCATCTGGTGCACTACCCGATCTCAGGCGGCAAAGCCGTCAACCTCGTTGCCTTTGCCCCGGCAGGTGACTTTACCGAGGAATCATGGAGTACAAAGGCGACCACCAAAGAGTTCCTCGCTGAGTTCACCGGCTGGGATCCACGGCTGACGGACCTCATCAGCGCCGCCGGGATACCCGGGCGATGGGCTTTGCTGGACCGCGCACCGTTGAAGCAGTGGTCGCACGGCCGGATCACGCTGCTCGGCGATGCGGCCCATCCGATGTTCCCGTTCTTCGCCCAAGGTGCCGCCCAAGCCATTGAGGATGCCGCTGTTCTGGCCCAATGCCTGGCAGCGGATCCAGATAACCCGGAAATTGCGCTGAAGGCCTACGAACAACTGCGCATCGAACAGACCACCAAGATCCAACAACTCAGCCACGCCCGCAAGGACATCAACCACCTGCCGGACGGCCCTGCCCAGCAAGAACGCGACGCCGCCCTGGCTCAGGGCGATCCACTGGTCAAGAATGGCTGGCTTTACGGCTACGACGCCGAACTACGGGCCAAGGAAGAACATGTCCCGGGTCCGGAGCCGGACTAACAAGCAGCGCAGGCCTGCCAGTTTCTCGTCATGACAGAACGCGTAGGACAACTCACATCAATCTTGCTCGACTGCCCGGATACCGATCAACTGGCGACCTTCTACTGCCGGCTCCTGGGCAGAGGAAGCATTCGCCACTCCGGACCGCGGCGTCGTCGCCCTCTCAGGAGCGGGCCCCATACTCACGTTGATGCACGTCGCAGTTATGTTCCACCTTCCTGGCCGGAAGTTCCGCAGCACCAGCACATCCATCTGGACGTTGCGGTCAGCGAGTTGGAGCCCGCCGTCGCCAGTGCTCTGGCCTTGGGTGCCACGGAGGCGGAGCACCAGCCCGCTCCGGACAGTGGCGGGTGCTGGCCGATCCCGATGGACACCCCTTCTGCCTCACCGTCGTCCGCCCTGGCTGAGTTTTGGCGCCCACAAAACCACCACCGCGATCCAGCCGTAGCACCTCACACCAGCCGTGCAAGCTCCTTTTAATCTACGACGGTTCTACGCCACCTTGAGTATTTCCCGGGCTACCGCCTCGCCAAGCCATCTGGGTACGGCATTACCGATTTGCTTGGCAATCGACGTCTTTGACCCAACCCAAAGGTGCTCGTCAGTGAAACCTTGGAGGCGGGCAGCCTCCAGGTGCGTGATCGCGCGTGGAGCGATCGGGTGTAGATACCGCCCCTTCTCAGGTTTGAAGAATTCGGTTCTGATCGTGACGGACGGCTTGTCCCAATAGAGACGTCCCATGACGTCGCCAGCCCCAGAGTGGTGTCCGATCCAGCACCGGGCCTGCAGGCTTTCGGGAAGGTCCCGTCGGCTTCCGCCCGGGGGGATCGCATCGAAACGTGCGAGTGAGATGGGAGCGTATCGTCGACCGAGGTGTAGCTCCGTGGTCCGGAAGGGGCCTCTGGCTTCTCTGCCGGTGCTGGTTGACGCCCGTGCGGGCAAGTCGATTCCGGCGACCTCTGCGGGTATCCCCTGGAATGCGCTCCGAACCGAGGCATGTTTGCCTGCATGAGTCGGGGCCGGGAACTTCGGAGCTTCGACGTCACGGCGCCAGCCCAGGACGATCGCGCGCTTTCGGGCTTGGGGTGCCCCGTAGTCCGCGGCGTTGAGAATTCTCCACTCGAAATCGAAGTCCTCGAGGTCCCCGCCGGGGCGCGTCGAAGCGGTCAGATCCACGAGCTGCTGTGATTTGGCGAAGGCAGGGACGTTCTCCAGTACGAAGTACTTCGGCCTTGAGAGCTTCAAGACGTGGGCGTATTCGCGCCACAGGAAGTTTCGTTCGTCATTGGCATCCCGTTTCCCCAGGAGGGAGAAGCCCTGACACGGCGGTCCGCCGACGACGACGTCGACCTCTGGGACTGTCTCCTCGAGCGGCCAATCAGTGACGGATCCTGCGTACACCTTGTTTCCAAATGTTGTTGCAAAGGTGGCCGCGGCGTCTTTGTCTAACTCGACCGCGCGTGTGGTCACGAATCGTTCAGAGGCGCTGTAGAAACCATTCGTCAGCCCGCCCGCACCTGCGAAGAGGTCAACCATGGTGATCGAATCCGTTGTCGCTTTTCGGTCGTAGGGGGCCGCAAGAGTCTTTTCCATTGTCAGTTGATCTTAGCTGGCGTTGGATCAAGCGGGTCCGAGGCGCGGCGCACGAGAATGCCGCGCGTGGTGAGATCCGCATGCTGCTGGGTCAGCGCTCCTCAGTCGCGTCGGAGTCGTCACGGTGTAGAGGAAGCCATGACCCTGAGGTCGTCCAGTATCTGCTGGAGAAGCCCGCGCTCCACGTCCATACCGCCGAACAGCAGTTGCCGGTCGAGCAGGACGTTGCGGTTCTCACACGACGTCTCGCTGATTAGGGAACACCCATGACACGCGGAGAGGTTCAGGTTCGATGCTCCTTGATGGTCGGATTCAATACAGACCGGGTCATTGGAGCAGACCTCCGCATCGCTGATCGCGGCCAGGAGTAGTGGCAGAAGCTTGTCCTCGGCGCCGAGTCTTACGAGGCCGCCGAGAGTGCCCTGCGCGTCCCCTGCTGCGGTGTAGATCAGAATCCCAGCCATCGGCTCCCCGCGTTGTGTCGAGGCATAGATTCTCTCTTGGAGCGCGGCGGAGGCGTAACCGCTGGCGTACGCCAACCGCCGGATCAGCAGATGAGCCAATGTATGGAGGGCGATGAACCGCGGTTCCGGATGGTCCAGGCGGTCAGTGAGGCCCTCGGCGCCCAGCCGCTGCATCAGAGTCTGAGCCCGGTGTTGAACATCGGGGCGCGATTCCCATTGACGGACACGGTCTTCATCAAGACGCAGGAAGATTCCCTCGCCGAAGAGTTCCAGGGCGGGATAAATGCGGCGGGTGCGACCTGGTTCCCCTGGGTCCGCCGCAATCATCCGGGCGTCCTGCCCATGGCGACGGAATCCTTGGAGTGAGCGCACCAGACGAAGGCGTCTGACCTGGCCGACGTGGGTGAACACCTCGAACACGGATGTCGGCACGTTTGGGGTCGTAGGGATTCGCCGCCCGTCGACAATGAACCCGCTAGTCTCCTCATCGCGGCCGTTCTCGAGTTTCTCCTCAAAGGCCAGCCATTCACCGTCTTTCAGGCCCAGGACCGGACGTTCGTCCTCGTCGGACGTCCTGGCCGCCTCATCGACCATGTGCTCCGGGACGTCCAGGTCTTGGGCGATCTTCGTCCGGAGCATTTCCGCAAGGGGGCCCCCGTTGTCCTGGACGAGCAGGCCGAAGGCATCGTGGGTGCGAATCCGCTCGAGGTCTCTCTCGGCACTGGCCTGGCCCTCCGGGATGTCGATGGCGGCAACGATCTCGGGGAGATAATTGCTTGTGGCACCCCGCTGTTTGGCTACCAGAGGATGCTCGCATTCGGATATGGCGCTACCTCGCCACGGTTGCCTCCCGAGGCACCGAAACCCGTCCGCCGCCAGCGCCTTCTTTCCAACCAGCTGCGCCAGGCTTCGCTCCTGCCGGCACGCCATGCAGCGGACGAACATGGACCCTAGTCCCTCACCCCTGTCCGACCGCCTGACGAACTTGAGCTGGTCGTCGGCCCTGCAAAGTCGCTGCTCTTCCGATAGATCCTCATCCCGGCGTCGGTGCACCCACAGGTGCCAAGGGACGTCCTGGAGATGGCTGCCCCCCTGGCACGCAGCCACGTACCGCATCGGGATCAAGGCGCCGCCACAGGGGCACTCGTTGGCGAATTTGCCTTTCTTCACCACGGTCTTTCGGGTCATCCGTTCACATCGTTCGCAGAACCGCCATTCCGGGAATCGCGAGTATTCAAGCGACCGAACGTCCGCTTCCAGGGGGCCCGAGAACGTGGGGGAAGCGAGCAGCCGTCCGCCACCGAGCTTGGACGACAGCCGATCGCAAAAAATCTCCTCGGCATGTTTCGTATTCCATCTCGTCATATCTGGTGCCATCAGCGACGCTCCGCTGACGTCGGTGATCGCCCCTGGGCCGAAAGGCGAGACCGTCTCCGACTGCCGCAGGCTGTACTTGACCTTCTTGGTCACGTCACTTTCCCCTCTCGTAGGGTTCCTGGACTTCGATCGCCACACTGGGTTCCACCGTTCGCATGGAGTCCGCGACGAGCCATCCATCGAATAGGTCGTCGAATCGACGCAGGAGGACATTTCGGTCCGTGGACGATTTTTTCTCGTATTTCAGCGGAGCCCTAGCGCCCGACATCTGCGCTTTGTCATGCCATTCGGCCAAGTACTCGTCCACTTGGCGCCGCGTAGCGGCTTGTTCGGCGGTGTCGGCACGTTCGACCCGGCTGAGAAGTTGGTCCACGAGGCCGTTGACGGCCCGGCTGATCTGTGCGTCCGCCCGGTCATATCGGCCCGCATCGTTGTTCCCGCTGAACGGTGAGAGTCCTTGTCGTACGAGCATCACCAGGGCGCCAGCCAATGAACGTTTCCTCGAGGAATGCGACCAGGGAGTGACACTGGTCGGCTCGACATTCCGATAGAGCGACTGGTGGAAGGCCCGGAATGACTCATATTGGGATCTATCGCGGGCCCGGTTCGAGCGGAACAGGGTGACGACGACACCGGGGACTTCTCCACGTCCGACTCGGCTGGTCGCCTGGATGTATTCGGAGGTGGTTTTTGGCTGACCCACCATCAGCATGAGGGCGAGACGAGACACGTCGATGCCCACCGACAGCATGTTCGAGGACAGCACGATATCGATCGCCTCGTCGCTCTGGTCAAGACGGGTCTCCATCCGCTGGAGGTCACCCCGCAGCTCGTTGGACTGCCTCCGGCTCGTCAGTTCGATGAGGCGACCGCCTTCGAGGCGACGAGGTGGCCACCCCATCCGGACTGCCCTCACCGCCAAGCGAGCATCGATGTCGTCTGCGATCAACGTCTCGCTCCGGCCCAGCTCCCGCAGGCTGTTGTGATAGAACACCGAGGTCCAATAGTCGTCTGAAACCGCTTCCGTAACCCCCCGGTCCACCAAGACATGGGGAAGTTCAAGTAGCGGTGTCGCGGCCGCTATCAATGCGGTCGTTTGTGGCAACGACTGGGGCATAAGGCCGACGTAGAGACGTCCCTCACCGGAAGGGACGGGTTGTGAGAAGAAGCTGCGGTCCTCGTCGAGTCCTGCGGGCGGATAGAGAGCTACAGGTCGTCCGTACAGGCCTCGAATCTGCTCTTCCGAGGCCCTGATCGTCGCGGTCGAGGCGACGGTCTTGGGATGCGTCCCCTGCCGAGATAGCAGGATCTGCAGGACTGCCTCGAACACCGCGACCGTCGTCCCCAACGGTCCAGACAACAGATGGAGCTCGTCTTGGATTAACAGCGAGGGCTGTAGAGTCGTCCCGCGGAGGCCCAGCATTGATCCGGCCTCGGGCAAGAACTGGAGACGGGCGAACTTGTCGACAGTGCCCAGCAGGAAGGTCGGCGGATTCTCATACAGGTCGTCATCGACGACGCTGAGTGGGATGGCGTCGTGGAACGTGCAGTCAGCCCGGGGGCAGTAGACCACCACCCGACCGGATTCCTCTCGAAAACCATAACGCGACCGGTCGCCGGTCCACTCCTTCGGAACGAGTTCGGTCCGACACCAGGGACAGTCGGTGACTTGGAAATGGTTTGCCTCTTGGGGATGCTTGGCCTCGAAGAGTCTCTGTAGTGCTTCGACCGCGTCCTTGCTGTTGCCTGGAGTGACCTCGTTGCCGACCCACAGACCGATGGTGAACGGCAGCATCTTGGCTGCGCTGGCATCGGTGCGGCGGAGCGTCTCCATTGCACAGATCAGCGCGGCCGAACGCTGGAACTGTTGGGAGGTGAGGAGGCGCAGCGTATACCGGGTGATGACCGCCGTCCCGCCTCCCTTCTGTCCGTGCTCCAGCCGACGGCGGAACATCTCCACTGCTGCAAGTCCCAGATATGCCTCGGTCTTCCCGCCTCCCGTGGGGAACCAGATGAGATCCACCAGCTCCCGCTCCGGGTGCTGCGCATCGACCGTCGACGACAGCGAGACCAGGAGGAAACCCAACTGGAACGGCCGCCAGGAGGGCTCTTTCAAGTCCGCCGTGGTTTTCGCGGCAGTCGCCTGGCGCATCTGGAGTCGCATGGCCTTCATCGCCAGGGCGAAGGACGAACGCAAGGTGCCCTGCCTTGGGTCGGCGAGCAGGTCGATTGTCGCACCCATCCGCTCGGCCGCGATGCGCGCACGAGCGACGATGCGTTCGGCCGGTTCACGGTGAGTGTCGAGCTCCTGAACCTTGACTGTTTCTGTCTGGACCCAATCCGCGAAGGCGTCTGCGAATGCGCGGAGCTTGGCGGCCACGCCTTCAGGATCCTCCACGATCCGGGCCAGTTCGTCCAAGCGCAGCGCTTGCCCTTGCGGAAGGTCTTCCGGCATGGTGGTTCCTTCGACTGCGGGCACCACATGGGCCGGGACGGCCTCAAGGCGGGCACTGACACATCGGTCACCATCCATGGTCCAGTTCGCTGCCAGACCGTGGCCGACGGCAAAAGTCTTCCGTTTCCTGAATCTAAGCCGGAGCTCGGCCGCCTCGGGGTCGGTGTCTAGGACCTTGTCAAGATCGTATTCAAGAATTCGACCTCCCGCCGGCGTGACATCCAGACCGACCTGGAACATTGTCCGCTGTGCGTCCTGCAGTTTGGCCTCGGGAGTGGCGTCGTCGTCGCGCCCGATCGGCGAAATCTCCAGGTTGCGCAGGTGGACTGTTACCAGCCAGTTGTCGCCGTACGGTCGCCATCGCGAGCCGATTTGGAACAGGACGTCACCGGCTCGACGCCCTTGGGGTTGCTCGCCGGTCCTGGTAACGCTGATGCCTTCGAACAGGTGTGGTGTCCGTCGCCATTCGGGGACGTCACCATTCTCGAAGTGTTCATAGGTGCCGAACATAAGGTCGACCTCGAGCTCCTCCGCATCCGTCACGAAGGAGATCCCCGTCGACGACGGCCGCCAAGCTTCGGCCAAGGAATCGCTTTCGGCCGGTTCCTCGATATCCCCGAGGACCGTATCCGCCATGACAGTTACTTCGCCGGTCGAGCCAGCCGATTGACTGGCTTCCCGGGGGAACAGCATGCCGACGACGTACTGGTAGACGGGGTTGTTCTTGACGATGACCTCGTGCTCACCTCCCTCGGGACCCGCGTAGGTGGCCCGGAGATGCTCGAGGGCGGCCTGCTGTGGCGGAGACAGGTTCATACGGCCATCACTTTCATGAGGAGCTCTTTGAGCTTCGCCTCTTCGTTTACGGACAGCAGGATGGAAAGGGAGACCCTCGCTCGAGTCAAGGCGACGTAGACGGACGCGATGGCCTCATCGGTGAAGTCACTCGGCCAGGCGTATGCCACGACGTGTTCGCGCTCCAGTCCTTTCACCTCTCGCGGTGAGACCAGCCGGAAACCTTCCACCGTTCGGGACTCACCGTTGTTTGTCATGTCGATTAACCAGATCGAATCCCGTGCGGCTCCCTGCTCAACGAGCTCACGTGCCCGGCTGATCGCTGCGCTCAAGTCTCCCGTGGCTCCTCGCTTCCATTCGACCTTCTCGCCGTGGACGGTGCCGGGGTCCCCGATGTCAGCACCGAGATACTGACGCACCACCTGCACGATGGATTCCGTATTTCTGACGTTGTTCGGCAAAGTGAGGACTGTCGCACCGGTTTTGACCAGGTCAAACACCTCGGGGTCGAAGGCGCCCTCGACATGGGTCTGGTTGTTCGGATCCATGAGCATCCGCCATCTCCCGCTCTCGCGGCCACCTTTCACGAGGGCGTCGAGATGGTCCATGTCCTCCACGGTCATCAGGTCCTGGGCCTCGTCAATCACCACGACGTCGTAGGCATCTAAGCCTGTCGTTCCGGTGAACGGTATGACATCCACGGAGTGACCTTCGACGTACTTTTCAACGACGGTCCGCAGTGTCGGCGAACGGAAGGTGAGCAGCGTTGTCTTCCCAAGAGCGGCTTCCTGTTTGGCGAGCTCGGCCGCTACGAGGGTCTTCCCCGTGCCCGCTCCTCCCTTGACGATGATGCGATCGTTCTCAGTGCTGATGGCCAGGATGCGCGCCTGCGCAGCAGTCGCCCGATGCTGCTGCTCGAGCACTCTCCCAGTGCTGCTGTCGATTGACGGCAGGCGGGTGAAATCCTTGTAGAACTGCTTGCGCAGATCCGAGTCCGATGCCCTCCTGCTCGTGCGCGGTGGCTGGGTGACCTCGTTGAGGACTCTCCGCAGAGCGTCCTCCAGGCCCTTCGACGTCATATCCTCACCCGTCAACCAGTGCGTGGTCTTCCACTCCGTCGACCCGGGAATGTCCTTCACGTCCGGAGTGATGACGAGTGCCTCCCATGGGTACCATCCCACGTTCTCGTCCTTCAGGATCTCCTGCAATGCGAAACCGGCGCCCTCAGCTTGCTTCATGGGTGGCTCCGAAAGGCGATGGGACTCTCCTCGACGTGTCACCGTCCACCATTCCCGGTCACGCTGGACGATGCCGCCGCCCTTGACCTCGATGATGAGCACGGCTCCCTTGATCAGGACCAGGAAGTCAATTTCGGCCTGTCTCTTATAGCGGTGCGAGCGGAGTCGAAGGGAATGGAACGCACGCGCGTTGTCCCCGAGGTCGATTTCCGAGAGCAGGGTGGCGACGAGTATTTCGGCAGGACTGTTAGAGGTCCGCCGGATCTCCTCGAGAGTCGGAACCAGGATCATCGTGCCAGCGCCTTCCATTGGTCGACGTAGTCCAAATGACCCAGCAGATGGTTCTCCGCTCCGAAGTTGTCCTCAATATCGACGATGAGACATTCGCGCTTTCCGCCGTTCTTCGGCCCACGCAGTCCGCGTCCGACCATCTGGATGTACGCACTTGGACTGAAGGTGGGGCGGGCGACATACAGGGCTCGGACTCCCGGAGCGTCGAACCCCTGGGTCAGGAGATCGCAGTTCGCGAGCACACGGATTTTGCCCGCTTTGAAGTCTTCAATGATCTTCCGACGTTCGTGCCGTCCCGTCTCCCCGCTGACAGAGGCGGCGGAGATGTCCTTGTAACGGAGCGTCGAGGCGAGCACCTGAGCCGAGAGGACGGAAGGAGTGAAGACGAGAACGGGCCAATCGGGGTCCAACTGCTCAATGTCGTGGACGAGCGTCCGTAGTCGGTTCCGGTCTCGCCCGATGCGTTCGAGCACCTTCGGGTTCACCCGCCGGAACTTCTTCGCGTCATTGATCTCGTCTTGTCCGAGGACCACGTTGATACCCGGCATCTTGCGGTAAGAAACGCGCGCAAGCACTTCTGCCTGCGCAGCCTCTTCGAAGGGTGAGTCTGATTCGAAAGCGCGGATGAGGTATCCCCCGTACCGTCGGATCAAAGCGGTGGTGCCGGAGTCGCCGCCCTTGAAAGGCGTGGCCGATAGACCAACCAATGGTTTCTCGTGGTTACGGCCATCCACACCCAGCCAGCGGAAAAGCCTCGTGTAGACCTCGGAGGAGCCGGACCGGTGGGCCTCGTCGACCACCACAACCGCGCAATCGCGTAGCCATTCGAATTGGGTGGCGCGGGCGGGATCCGACAAGATGGCATTGAGCTGCGCGTCCGTCGCGACGATTACGCTGAAGTCCGTCTCCGGCTCTTCCACCCTGTTGCTTCCCCACAGGCGACCGACGGTGAGGGGGCGTTCATCGAGCAGGCCCCGCCAGACGTAACCCCACGTCTGGACGGCCTGCTCGCACAGCTCCTGGGATTCGGCGATCCAGAGAACGGGCCCGGTCAACAAGTCACGGGAGAAGAGCTCGAGCACGGTCTGGGATGCGACCCGTGTCTTGCCGGCCCCCGTGGGCATTTCGACCATGGCCTTCGTGCGGTGCCCTTCCGCGGACACGGCCAGAATGGCCGATGCCAACTCGTCTCTAACTTTCTTCTGATAGTCGTGGAGGGGCGGGAGATTGACCGCGCCGGGGATTACATCGCTGGAAGGCAAGTTGTCCGCGGGTTGGCTCGCGAAGTCACCATTGAACCCCATCTTCCGCAGCCAGTTCAGCGTCGAGGAATTGCGCGTCCACCGCTCCGGGACATCGCGGTAGCCCAAGTCACGGAAGAGCGGCCGGAGGTTCTTCACGGCGTCGTTGCCATTCACTGTCAGATACAGCTCGGCAACGGAGGTCGTCGCATCTACCAGTCCCTGATCCTCCAAGGTTTCCCAGAGACCCGATGGGAGCTTTTCTTTGAGATCCTCGGGAGTGAAATAGACCTCCAAGCGGTCCGCGTCCGACTCCATGCTCTGTGCCTCACGTCGTAGACCTTCCAGCATGTCGTCATGCCCGGTCTGGAGGATCTCGTCGAGATCCTTGCCGGTGAGTTCCAAAGTGAACGCGTCGGCGATGCACCTGAGTATGGCCGTGTCGTCGAGATCGGACTTCACGTAGAGCGTTTCTCCGTCGCGGTGCCATTGCAGGGGGAGCGGTTCGACGCCTTCCCCAGCCGAGGTGGTGACCCGCTTGACGATCTCCTGTGTCCTTACGAGGTACGCTCCGCGCACACTGTCAAGAAAGTACGTATTTCGAAACCCTGTGAAGACGTCAGTGATCACTTCCCCGTCCTGCTTGCCCCCGATATGAAGTTCGAAGGAATAGACCTCGGAGAAGGACTTGGTGGACGTGATCTCTACAAATTCCTCGGCGCACTCCGCCGGAAGACTCAAGAAGTACTTGCCTTTATCGAGCAGGTATTCCACCTGTTCTTCGTCGACAGCGACGTAGACGGAGCCCACCGGAGCCGATTCCACGGTCCGCCCGATCCGTGCCGGAATCCTCCTGAGCCCCCCTTGATCTGCCAGTGCCCGAGCCGCTGCGGTCAGGAACTCTGTCAGGACGACATCGAGTTCTTTGGTGTTGCTGAAGGCATATCGATCACGTGTGAGGGCTTCACGGAAGAGGTCGGCGGAGACCTCCGAGAGTTCGGATGCGAGACCGAGCTGCTGTTCGAGACGCATCTCGTCGGCGTAGAGGGGAAGCAGCCCCTGATATCGCAGCAGCCGACGCGACACCAGCTGGTCCAAGCGGCGATAGCCCCAGTCCGATTTCAGCAGACCGGCCTGCGCGACGGCCCAGTCGCGGGGGGAGGGGATATCGAACGTCCTGCGGCTGTCCGGGTCTTCGGCTCTCCATGTCCCATCAGGCTGCACAAGTAGACGGGTGGTCCACTGGTTGATGAGCCCCGGGTCCGAGGCCGAGTCCCTCAGCAGGATCAGTGCAGACACCGGGCCTGGTCCTTCCTCGAGGGACAAGTCAATCTGATCGATCACTCTTTCACCCGGCCCCAGGCTGCCGTTCACGTGCTCCTCGATGAACTCCCTATAAGCGGCCTCTCCCACTTCGTCGCTGAGCGCGAAGCGAGAGACAGGCTGGTCGATCACCCCCAGGCTACGTGCGACGGGCAGGACGCAGCGGTCGATGTCCAGGAGGTGTGGAGCGGCAACCGCCGCATCGATCCCCCCGAGATGGAGAACCTGTTGCGGCCAGGACCAGTTTCCGTCGAGGGTGGGGACCTTCATCATCCGGCCCTGCCGTTCGACCGCTTTCACCGCCTGGGCTGGCGGCACTTCTTCGCGGATGATTTTCCATACCGCCTCGTGGTCCTCGGCTACGGACGTGGGGCGGAGACGCGACATCTGCGCTTCCAGGCGCGTTTGGGCGTCAAGTTGTCGGAACCCTCGCCGTTCCAGTGCAACTCGTACTCCAGGGACTTCCAGGAACGTGCTCGAGACAAAGGTCGCGGACTCGACATCAAAACCTTCGACGCTGTCGAGGAAGACGGTTGTCCGGTCGTTCAGCGTGACGAGTCCTTGGTTCGTCGGAATGACCTTGGCGTCCCGTAGCAGCGGAACGCTGTTTTCATGGCGCAGGACGAAGTCCAGTGCATGAGCCGTGTCGGTGTTTGTTCCACCTTCAGCCCACTCGCGAATCCACGATAGGACGCCGCGCTTGGGCATCCTGCTAAGAACACGTTCCTCGAGAGACGGCGACCAATCGGCCGCGACATCGATCCCTGGTGCGGCGAGAATATGTCGCAGGCGGTTGACCCTTGTGGGGGATGTATAGCAGCGCCAGTGAGGTACGTCTCCGCCGGTGTGCTCAGCACGTTGCCAGGATCGATGGTCCTTAGCGTCAACCCTTTCGAAATTGAAATCGAGGGGCTTGAGATTGTCAGGCGTGGTCAGCTTCCCTGCGGCGTTCGGAACCAGTCCGACTGCGGCGGCCCGGATTGGTCCGATAGCTCGGAAGTATCGGTCGGCGGTAGAGAACGCCTCTCGTGGGCGGGATGGAAGGTAGTCGAGGTGCCGTGCAGGGTCGTCCCCTGTCATGAGGCTCGGCATCTTCTCGAGAAAGAGATCCAAGAGCGTGGAAAGGATCTCCCGGTTGTACAAGTTATCGAGCAGGGTCGTGCGATCGTTGTTTAGACTCCATGGTGCATTGAACAATCCGGAGGCAGAAGTCTCGTCTTCGATGGGAAAGTACGCCCAAAAGCGACCCTTGAAGCCAGGGGCGCCAGACGCCGGGATGGCGACGGATACCTTCATTTGGTCTCGTGATACGGCCTCACCGACTTCACGACGCGCGGTGGCGCTGGGCGAGTGCATGGTCTCGGTGACGATCCACTCATTGGCGGCACCGTGAGGGGTCTCAATCGAGAAACGGTCCTGTCCGAGGTCTCGAGACACGTGGGTGTTATCGATCGGTTCGTCGCCGATGATTCGAATTCTGATTCCACGCACAGCCGTGACGAAGAGGAGGAATTCAGTCGAGAAGTCGAGCAGATCCCTCCGGAGCGAGGTCGTGTCGTCGATCTCCGGCAGGCGGACCACCGTTGTAGCCCAGCCCCCCAGTTCGGCCAAGACGGGGTCTGCTTCCATCTCGGCCGTGACGTCGAGGAGGGACGGCGTTCTCAAGACCGGCACTTTGCGGTTGCCGGGCCGGACCGTGCTCACGACCGCCTGAGCTTCGGGTGCGTTGAACTCGAAGGATACTGACCGGCTGAAAATCTGCGGATGGTCGGTGACGGCCAAGACTGATTTGAAGCCGAGGCCGAACCGCCCGATCTCGTCGCCTCTCTTGGCGCTCAGATGGGCGTGAACAACCGCCCGTAGTCCTTCGCGCGAGAACGGCCGACCGCAGTTGGCGACATAGAGCCTGCGGTTGACCTCGTCGAGGACCACTTCGATACGGCCACCGGCCATCATCGACGCTGTCGCTCCCGCCAACGCGTCGGAGGCGTTCTGGACGAGTTCTTGAACGGTCCGGTGGGCGTATCCGCCCACTTTGATGGACTCCTCTTGATTGGCGTGCTCCTCAATGAGGTTGGGGTTCTCCCGATAGGCCGCCAGAGCACTGGAGTTCAGCTGTTGGACATAAGCGATCAGCGATTGATCGGCTTTCCAAGCATCGCGCAATGACACCAGGCCCCCCTTTTTTCTCCATCCAGCTCAGAGCCGGAGGGAACAACCATTCATAGACGTTTACTGGACTCTATTCCGCTAGAGGCGTGTTAAGCCAAGTTTGACTAGTCCGGATGTGCGTGTCTTCAAGCAACCCGAAGCTATGGTATCGGTGGGAGCCGCCGGAGCATCGGAAGAATCACGGGGCGAGGCGGTCAACCATAGGTCGCACCGGCGGAATTGGCACCAGCTCGTTCGGATGGGGGAGGGATGCCGGTCGAGGTCGGTGTGTGCGGGGTGTCGGACGTCCGACACCCCGGGACGTGCACCGACGCTAAAGTACGTTGGTCCTCTTGCTGCGGGCCTCTCAACACCTGGTCTCATTCGAACCGTCTCAACTAGCGACAGACAGTCGAGTTCATGAGACGGCGGTATGGATCCGCGCTGGAGCAAAACGCTGATTTGCGGATCCTAGTTCTCGACGTGCCGGATGCCTGAAGATTTACCCTCCCCGCACCTGTGTAGCACGAGCATGTGAAAGTATGCCGTTTATGACCCAAGCGTCGATTTTGAAGCCTGTTGTCGGAGGAAATTTTCCGATGGATTTTAGCAATACCGGCAGTCCTGGTTTCCAGGTCTCTTTTGGTCGCCGCCAAAGGGAATACGGCTATGCCAGACCGGGCATTAGCACTGTCATGGTCAATGCCTCTTGGCTCGAGCTATGCGCTCGAATCAATATGTCTTCGTATTCGATGCCAATGGGCAGGCCATGAAGCCTGCACAATCCATGCCGCCATCATCCTTCGATTGGCACCAGTTTTGGACCTCACAGTACGAAGAATACACGTATTCCCAAGACATGCGGACAGCCATTGAAGTTCTCATTGAGGAACAGGCTGCCTGGATGGAAACCCTCTTTACTGTGGCCCCCTATGAACGTCCGAGCGCCTCGGCTCTCGCTTCTGACTTGCGCAAGTACCTGAGGGCGACGCCGATCACCGAAGAAGCCCTCGGTTATGCAATGACAAGGCTATTGGACCGCCGATTTTGGGCCAGGATTTCCAGTAGCGACATGCAGAGGATACGACCCGCCTACCACCAAATTAACCGGGCAAGGCCGTCGAGAAAACTGGGTGCCTCGGTCATAAGCGAGGGGGCGCCCTTGCTAGTCGAGTTCGACTCATTTTTCGTGCGGCCCCTGCGGGCTGAAGAAAAGCGTGCGAATGCAATCATCGAACAAATTTCCGGCAGCTTCTCCCGGTTGGTGGATCAACGGTCTACGTACATCGCGTATGTCAACACGCTCCTTGCGGCAGCCAGCCACAAAAATCCAGAGTGGAGCACAGCGCAAGTCGACGACAAAGTCTTGGAGAGATTAGGCGCGAGAATGCTAGTCGTAGACGGCTACGACGAAGTCCTCAGGCGACGGGAGGTCGCCAAAGTGAAGCGGGATGAAGCCGACGCGAGATGGAGGGCAGGCGCGGACGATCGCAAAGCGCAGCACGCGCAGAAGGAAGAACGGCGTTTGCGAAAGGAAGAGAAGGAACGACGGGCCGCGGCAGAGTGGGTTAGAAAAAACAAGCCAGCGCCGTTGGAAATCACTGATTGGATTACGGCTGAGCTGAATGCTTTGAGTTGGATGCACTACCTGGGATTCAGCGACGCAAAACTCACAAGACGTGGCGCGGATGGGGGCATAGACATCTTCGGTACCGGCGTTGTAGCTCCGGTGAAAAACGAAAGAGCAGATACCGGCCGCCCAGCGCTGCAACGCCTCGTCGGGGCGGCCAGGGCACACGTCGATGTAAGACGGCAGCTATTTTTTTTGCTGCTCCAGGTACACGGCGCAAGCCACCATATACGCGAACGAAGTACAAATGCCGCTGTTTGTCATGGGCCGGGATGGCGAGGTCAGGGCGGCCAACCGATTGGGAAGGACCATACTACAAAACGCGATGAATTACGCCCGATCGCGATCGGTTTCTGAGGTTCCGGACAGTTCCGAGGCGAGGCCTCAGAGTCCATCCTGATTGTTGGACACGGCGGAGAGGGCCTGTTCGGTGACGGCGACAGCGCTCAGGACCAGGCGACGACGAGGCGGGCGGCTTGGTGGGGGATGGTGATGTCGATGCCGGTGAGGTCGGTGAAGCGGCGCAGGCGGTTCATGAGGGTGTTGCGGTGGCAAAAGAGCTGGTCGGCGGACTGAGCGATGCTGCCGGTGGTCAGGTAAGAGCGCACGGCTTCTTCCAAGCGCGCCCGTTCGACCGTTCCGCTTTGGGCTAGCGCCGATTCGACATCGGGCACCACGGGAACGCCGGTTTCCGAGAGGCGGTGGCGGGCCAGCCGGGCCCAGGCATTGCGCATGGTGAGGGCCTGCTGATCGCTGTCTTCGGCCAGGGAGGCCAGCGCACGGGCTGCCTGTGCCGCGACGCGCAGGTCCGCGAGGCCGCGGACTTGTTCCACCAGGCCACACCTGATCTGCCGGATCTGCTCAACGGCTTCGCGGACGGCGCTGCCGGGGCGGTCGTCGGCGGCCCAGAACGCGACGAGTCCGTCGGGCAGCGGGTGGGTGAATACTTCTGTACCACGGCGGGAAGCCGCGGCTATCACCACACGGAGGGCGGCGGCGTCGTCCGTTGTTGCTGCCGCCACGACGAGGGGAGCGTCCTGGTCGATGCCGAGCTCGTCGGCGATGCGGGTGAGCATTTCCGGGGCCGGGCTGACCGGGCCGAACATGGTGGCGACGTGGCCCTGCCGCACGGAGGAGGCTTCCTGGGCCATGCGCTGGCGTTCGGCGATGTAGGTGGCCTGGGTCTGGGCGGCGTAGGAGTCGACCACCTGCCACACTGTCTCGGCCCGGCGCACCAGCAGTTCGGCGTCGCCCGGGTCCGCCAGGGCCATGAGCTCGCCCCAGATCACGGTGAAGTCGATCCGGATGGCCGTCATGAGCGATTCCACCGGGATGCCGGCACGGGCGCGGGAGACGCCGACGTCCAGGGAGATGTTCTGCCGTTCGGCCACCAAGCGGTCGCTGTCCGCGCCGGGGCGCAGGCTCTCGATGAGCGACGCGAACGAGGCGGCACCGGTGCGGCGGATCTCGCTGGCCGGCAGGACCCCGTCCCGGTAGTCGTCGAGCTGCAGGACGCGCTCGATGAAGAGATCCGTGAGCGTATCCACGGAGAGCTGGTCCAGCAGGCCGTTCCAGCGGGCGGCCTGCGCGGCGCCGTCGTCGTTCCTTTGTTTCCTGGGTATTGCCATGGTGTTATCCGCCCCGATTTTTGTGCTTTTGCACATTCTAGCCGCCGAAACCCGCGACTTTTCGTGCGGGTGTGACGCGGCGCACTCTGGCAGGCTTGAGTGCATTCCCAGTCCGTTGCGCACCGTTCGGCGCAATGGGCAGTCCGAACACCAAGCGTGGAGGCACCATGTCACAAACCCTGAACCTCGAGGCCGGGGCCACCCGGCAGATCACCGACAAGGAGGCGATGAAGGTCTCCATGGGCGCCCTCATCGGCACCGCGATGGAGTGGTACGACTTCTTCCTGTTCAGCGCGGCGGCAGCGCTGGTGTTCAACGTGCAGTACTTCGCCAACGAGAACGCCACGGCGGCGGCGCTGGCTTCCTTCGCCACCTTCGGCGTGGGCCTGGTGGCACGTCCGCTGGGCGGCATGTTCTTCGGCGCCATGGGCGACAGGATCGGCCGCCGCAAGACCCTGATGGTCACCATTGTGGGCATCGGCGCGGTGACCGGGCTGATCGGCCTGCTGCCGACCTACGCCGCCATCGGCATTGCCGCTCCGGTATTGCTGGTGCTGCTGCGCGTGTTCCAGGGCCTGTTTGTGGGCGGCGAGTGGTCCGGCGCGATGACCATTGTGGTGGAGAACGCGCCGCTGGAGCGCCGTGCCCGCTACGCCGCGCTGCCGCAGATCGGTTCGCCGATCGGCACCATCCTTTCCTCCGGCGGCTTCTTCCTGATGACGCTGTTCTTCTCGCAGGAGAGCTTCAACTCGTTCGGCTGGCGCATCCCGTTCCTGGCCGCCATCCCGATGCTCCTGATTGCGCTGTACATCCGCAGCCGGCTCGAAGAGTCGCCGGTCTTCACCGAGCTGATGGAGAACGACCAGGTGGAGAAGGCCCCGATCCGCACCACCCTGCGGGAGTCTTGGAAGCACATCATCATCGGCATGGCCGCGGCCCTGCTGGGCGTGGGCGGTTTCTACCTGGTGACCGCGTTTGTGGTCTACTACGGCGTGGCCATCCTGGGCTACTCCGCGCAGCTGATGCTGCTGGGCGGCATGATCGCCGCCATCGTGGAAATCCCCATCCTGATCCTGGGCGGACGGCTGGGCGAGCGCTACGGCTGCAGCCGCGTGATCCTGGTGGGCGGCATCGCCTCCGCCATTGCCGCGGTTCCGTCCTTCATGCTGGTGGCCAGCGGCAACCCCGTGCTGGTGGTCATCGGGATGGTCCTCGCGGTGGCAACGCTGTCCTTCCCGTACGCCGCCTCCGGCACGGTGCTGACCGGCCTGTTCCCGGCCCGCACCCGCTACACCGGCGTGGGCTTCGCGCAGAACACCGCCGGCATGCTCTCCGGCTTCGTTCCGCTGCTGGCTACGGGCATGGTGGCCGCGGCCGCAAACCACTGGTGGCCGGCCGCCGCGATGCTGGTGTTCCTGAGCCTGTTCACCGCCGTCGCCGGTGCCGTGGCCCCGCGCATGAGCGTGGACCTGCCCGGCTTCAAGCACTAAATTCAACGTACGACGACGACCTCCCGCCGACGCTCCTGATCCGCTTCCGGCGTCGACCTCCCTGATGAAAGAGCTCCACACTATGTCCCAGTCAGCCGGCCACCTGATAGTCCGCCAGCTTGAGGCGCACGGCGTCCGCCGCGTGTATTCCGTCCCGGGGGAGAGCTTCCTCGACGTGCTGGACGGGCTGCACGATTCGCCCGTTTCCACGGTGGTCTGCCGGCAGGAGGGCGGCGCCGGGTTCATGGCGCTGGCTGAGGGGCGCAAGACCGGCATCCCGGGCATCGCGATGGTCACCCGCGGGCCGGGCGCGGCGAACGCGATGATCGCGGTGCACACCGCGTGGCAGGACGCGACGCCGCTGGTGCTCTTTGTCGGCCTGATCCCGGTGGCGGACAGGGGACGCGACTCGTTCCAGGAGTTCAGCCTGGAGGGCTGGTTCTCGACGACGGCCAAGCGCGTGGTGGTGCTCGACGACGAACACCGCGCCGCGGAGACCGTGGCCGAGGCGATGCAGCTGGCGGTGTCCGGCCGGCCCGGCCCGGTGGTGATCGGCCTGCCGGAGGACGTGCTGGTCCGGATAACCGACGCCGACGTGGTTCCGCCGCGCGCGCTGGCCGCCGCGGTGCCGCCGCCGGCCGCGATGCAGGAACTGGCCGGCCGGCTGGCCGCTGCCGCCCGCCCGCTGATTGTGGTGGGCGGGGACGGCTGGGGCGACGACGGCGGGAAGCTCGCTTCGTGGGCGGTTGAGGCGCAGGTTCCGGCGGCCGCGGACTGGCGGGCGTACGACGTCGTTCCGCACAGTTCTCCGGCATGGGCCGGCTGGCTGGGCTACGGCCGCGCGGACACGCTGGCGGCCCGGCTGGACGAGGCCGACCTGCTGGTCTTTGTCGGCTGCGGGCGGACCGACGTGCTCAGCGACGGCTACACCAAGGGCTTCAAGGTGCCGACCGTGCTGGTGCTGCCGGACCCGGATGCGGCGACGCACTCCGGCCGGATCGACCTGCACCTGGCGGTGTCGCCGTCGTCGATCGTTGCGGCTTTGCCGGCTGCCGCGGAGGTGCGCGGGAGCCGGGGGAGCGGCTGGATGGAAGCGCTCGCCGAGGACCAGCGCCGGTACGCGACCCCGCGGCCGGACAACAGCCCGGGCGTTGACCTGGGCGTGGCCTTCGGCGTGCTGGAAGACCGGCTGCCCGCGGACAAGGTGGTCACGTACGGTGCTGGCAACGCGACCCTCTGGGGCCACCGCTACCTGACCCACCACGGATTCGGCTCGCTGATCGGGCCGCGCAACGGGGCCATGGGGCTGGCCGTTCCGGCCGCCGTTGCCGCGTCTTTGATCGAGCCCGAGCGGCAGGTGGTGGCGGTCTGCGGCGACGGCGACTTCCTGATGAACGCGCAGGAGCTCGCCGTGGCGGCGGCGTACGGTGCTGCCCCGTTGGTGATCGTGGTGGATAACGGGATTTACGGCACTATCGTGCTGCACCAGCGGCGGGAATATCCAGACCGGCCGTCCGGCACCTCGATGGTCAACCCGGACTTCGCCGACTGGATCCGCAGCTTCGGCGGGCACGGCGAACGGGTGGAGAAGACCGAAGAGTTCGGGCCCGCGCTGGAGCGTGCGCTGTCCAGCGGGCGGTTGGCGCTGCTGCACCTGGTGACCGATCCGGAGACGATGCCGCCGGGCACTGCGAACGCGCCGGAAGAGCTGGCCGAGGTTGCCGTGGAAGAGGGCGCGCGATGAAACTGGACCTGATCCTGCGCGACGCCGAGATCATCACCCTCGAGGCCGACCGTCCCCGGGCCACGTCCGTGGGGGTTCTGGGTGGGCGGATCGCCGGTTTCGACGAGGAACTCGAGGGGTGCACGGCCGCGCGGGAAGTCTCGCTGGGCGGCGCCACCGTGGTGCCCGGTTTCATCGACGCGCACTGCCACACCACCTGGTGGGGGCTGGGCCTGGGCGCCGTCGAACTGGAGCAGGCCCGTGGCCTCGAGGAGCTTTACGCGCTGCTCGAAGCCGAGGTCCGGCGGCTGGACGCGCTGCCCGGCGGCGCCCCTGACTCCTGGGTTAACGGCACCGGCTTCAACCACAAGCACCACGGCGGGGCCTTTCCGGACATCCGCCGGCTGGACGAGATCACCGGCGACCGGCCGCTGTACCTGCGGCACGTGTCCGGGCACCTGTCCATCACCAACTCCGCCACGCTCCGGCTGGCCGGCGTCTTCGAATCCGGCTTCGCCGATCCCACCGGCGGTGCCGTGCTGCGCGCTGACGGCTACCCGACTGGCGTGGTTGAGGAATCCGCGCAGCAGCTGATCCAGAACCTGCTGCTGCCGTATCCGGTGGAGCGCATCGTCGAGGCGCTGGACGCGGCTACCACGCGGTACGCCGCCGAAGGCATCACCAGTTTCACCGAAGCCGGCATCGGCGGCGGCTGGATCGGGCACAGCCCGGTAGAAGTGCAGGCCTATCTGACAGCCAAGCGGGCCGGAAAGCTCCACGCCCGCGCCCAGCTGATGCCCGCGCTGGATTCGCTGCGGCTGATCGAGGCGAACGCCGCGGACATGCACGGCACGGGTTCCGGCCGCGGGCTGGACCTCGGCGCCGTAGCGGGCTTCGGCGACGAGTGGGTGTCGCTGGGGCCGGTTAAGGTCTTCATGGACGGCTCGCTGCTCGGCGCGACCGCGGCGGTCACCGAGGACTACTGCGGCCACCAGCACAACACCGGCTACCTGCTGGATTCGCCCGAGGCCTACCGCGAACGCGTCGACGCCGCCTACCGGGCTGGCTGGCCGATCGCGCTGCACGCGATCGGCGACGCGGCCATCGACCTGGCCACCGAGATCATCGTCGGCTGCCAGGAGCGCTACGGCCGGAACCACCTGCCCAACCGGATCGAGCACTTCGGCATCGCAAGGCCGGACCAGCTGCCCCCTGTCGCCGCCGCCGGGATCGCCGTCGCCCCGCAGGCCGCGTTCATCGGCCCGCTGGGAGACCAGTTCGCCGCGCTGGTGGGGCCCGAGCGCGAAGACTGGCTGTACCGGGGGCGCTCGCTGGTGGACGCCGGCATCCTGGTGGCCGGCAGCTCCGACCTGCCGGTTGCCGACAACAACGTGCTCCGCGCGATGCAGTCCTGGGTGGATCGGCGCACCGAGCAGGGCAAGATTCTTGGGGGAGCGGCAGAGGGCCTCACCGCCGAAGAGGCACTGCGGACCTACACCGACTGGGCCGCCCAAGCCACGGGCACTGCCGACCAGAAGGGCACGCTGCGCCGGGGGAAGCTGGCGGACTTCGCGGTGCTCTCCGGGTCGCCGCTGGCCGCGCCGGACATCTCCGATCTCAACGTGCTGGCCACGATCGTCGGCGGCGAGTTCAGCTACGACGGGTTGAGCTCCGATACGGTTGTTGGCCCGGACACGAGCGCGAGTGCTGGTTCAGGTACCGGTCCAACCGCGGATCGCAGCGCCAGCCCCGCGCCTGAGTCTCTCTTCGCGCCCGAGCCGGGCGCCGCCGTCGTTCGCTGAACATCTTACGTCAGACCGAGCCGTTAGGATTCCACACATGACCACCACCTCCGCGCAGTCCGCCCCGTCCGTCTCCGGCGATGACGCCAGCGCCTTCCTGCACGACTTCCGCTCGATGAGCACGTTCGGGGCCACGCCCGGCGGGGGAGTGGACCGGCAGGCGGGGACGCTCGTCGATGGCCAGACGCGGACTTGGTTCCGCGGCCTGGTGGAAGGGCATGGCTTCGACGTCCGCTACGACATGGTGGGGAACCAGTTCGCGCTGCTTGAGCTAGTGCCCGGCGCCCCGTACATCGCGGTGGGCTCGCACCTGGACTCGCAGCCGCTGGGCGGGCGGTTCGACGGCGCCTACGGCGTGCTGGCCGGAGCCCACGCGGCGATCCGGCTGCAGCAGCGGCTCGCGGCGGAGGGCACCGAGCCGGCGTTCAACATCGCCGTGATCAACTGGTTTAACGAGGAAGGCTGCCGGTTCAAGCCCTCCATGATGGGCAGCTCCGTGTTCACCGGCAAGCTGCCCGCCGAGCAGGTCCTGGCCACCACCGATCCGCATGGCACCACCGTCCGCGAGGCGCTGGAGGCCATCGGGACCATCGGCGACTTCTCGCTGGATGTTGCTGCGTACGTGGAGATCCACATCGAGCAGGGGCGGTCGCTTGAGGACTCCGGGCTGACCATCGGCCTGGTCGAATCCACCTGGGGCGCGAACAAGTATGAGTTCATCGTGCACGGGGAGCAGGCGCACACCGGTGCCACCGTGATCGCCGACCGGCACGATGCGCTGCTTGGGGCCTCCTCGCTGGTGGTTGCCGCGCGGGAGATCGCCGACGAATTCAGCACCGACGAGCATTCCGTCATCACCTCCTGCGGAGAGTTCACGGTCTACCCGAACTCGCCCGTGGTGGTAGCCAGCCGGGTGGAGCTGCTCGTCGACGTGCGCAGCACTGACCCGGACGTGCTGGCCGCGGCCGACGCCGAACTGCACCGCCGGGTGGCGGAGATCGAGCGGAAGGCGAGTGTGCGGATCGAGCGCGGCGCCGAGCATGTTTGGGCCGCCAAGGCCTACGACGAGGCCGGCATGCGCCTGGCCGCCAAGAGCGCCGAGGCGCTGGAACTGCCCTACGGAACCGTCCGCACACTAGCCGGGCACGATTCGACGAACATGAAGGACATCGTCCCGACGATCATGCTGTTCGTGCCCAGCGTGGAGGGCATCTCCCACAACGAGAAGGAACTGACCAACGACGACGACATGCTCGCCGGCGTGGATCTGCTCACCGAGGTGCTGGAGCGCGTGGTGATGGGGGACTTCGTTTCGCCGAAGTAGCTTACCTTGGTCTGGACGGTAGCTCGATGGTCAGCGAGCATGGTTGCAGAACGAAAATTGCAGTGACGATCGAAGGACGCCGTGATGCCGCACAAGGGTAAAGCGAAGCCGGAATCGATGGTGACTAGACCGAAGTTACGTGGGCTGATCGCCCTGGTTCCTTGTGGTTCCGGGTGATCAGCCCTCTTTTGTACCACCGTTTGTAGCCACTAAATTGTGGTGTG
>NZ_JAODLR010000030.1 GCF_025960875.1 Crystallibacter permensis
GACTTGGCCAGGTCCGTGACGACCAGATCCATGTACGCGCAGCGGACAATGTCCGGAGCAGGGACGCTGGGCTTGGGAATTTCGTTGCTCATGATCTTCATTCCTTCGTCGCTGAAGCGGTTTAGTAGTCGATCTCGGACGTCGCCTGGGCGCCGAACTTCGGGGTGTGGACGCTGCCGAGCGTGATGTGCACGGCCTGCTGGTCCGTGTAGAAGTCGATGGAGCGGTAGCCGCCCTCGTGGCCGAGGCCGGATGCCTTCACCCCGCCGAACGGGGTGCGCAGGTCGCGGACGTTGTGGCTGTTCAGCCAGACCATGCCGGCTTCAACGTTCTGCGAGAAGTTGTGCGCACGGGTCAGGTTCTGCGTCCAGATGTAGGCGGCCAAGCCGTACTTGACGCCGTTGGCCAGTTCCAGGGCTTCCTCATCGTTGTCAAAGGGCGTGATGGCGACAACCGGGCCGAAGATTTCTTCTTGGAAGATCCTGGCGTCCGGCTTGACGTCGGCGAAGACGGTGGGGGAGACGTAGTTACCTTCCTCCAGGCCTTCGGGACGGCCGCCGCCGGCAATGAGCCGGCCTTCGGACTTGCCGATTTCCACGTAGCTCATGACCTTGTTGTAGTGCTCGGGGTGGACCAGGGCACCCACCTGGGTCTTCGGGTCATGCGGGTCGCCGACCACAATATTCTTTGCCCGGGCGGAGTACTTCTCGAGGAACTCGTCGTAGACCGGGCGCTCCACAAGGATGCGCGAGCCGGCGGTGCAACGCTCGCCGTTGAGCGAGAAAACGCCAAACAGCGCCGAATCGATTGCGGCGTCGATGTCCGCGTCTGCGAAGACGACGCAGGGGCTCTTGCCGCCGAGCTCCATGGACAGGCCCTTGAGGTTCTCGGCCGCGTTGCGGAAGATGGTCTGCCCTGTGGTGGTCTCACCGGTGAACGAGATCAGCGGGACCTCCGGGTGCTTGACCAGTGCGTCGCCTGCTTCTTCGCCCAGGCCGTTGACCAGGTTGAAGACGCCGGCCGGTACGCCGGCCGCGGTGAAGATGTCGGCCCAGAGCGAAGCGGACAGGGGAGTGAACTCGGCAGGCTTGAGCACCACGGTGTTGCCGGTGGCCAGAGCCGGGGCAAGCTTCCAGGACTCGAGCATGAACGGGGTGTTCCATGGCGTGATTAGGCCGGCAACGCCGATCGGCTTGCGGTTGACATAGTTGATCTGCGAGCCGGGGACCTTCATGGCGTCGTCGAACTGGGCGACAATCAGGTCTGCGAAGAAGCGGAAGTTCTCCGCGGCACGCAGCGCCTGGCCCTTGGCCTGGGTGATCGGCAGGCCGGTGTCGAAGGTCTCCATCTCGGCCAGACGTGCTTCCTGGGCCTCGACGGCGTCGGCGATCTTGTTCAGGACCCGGGCGCGTTCGCGCGGCTTCATCTTCGGCCAGGGACCATTGACGAAGGCCTCGCGGGCGGCGGCGACAGCGGCGTTGATGTCTTCCTTCTGGCCGGCTGCAGCGGTGGCGTAGGTCTTATTGGTCACCGGGTCCAGCACGTCGAACGTCTGGCCGCCGACCGAGTCGACGAACTTGCCGTTGATGAAGTGCTGGATGTGGGTGGGCAGGTTCTCGGGAACGTAGTGTTCGGCCACGATGCACCTTTCTTTCCTAGGTTGTTCTTGCGCTTGTGTGGCTAGATGGCTGACGCTGGCTGCTGGTGCTGGGCCATGTAGGCGTTCAGCGTGGCCGTCCGGTGTGCCCGGGCGGCCATCTCGATCTCGTGGACGTCGGCCCGCGATTCGATCAGGGCGATGAGCTGGTCGTGTTCTTCAACGGACTTGCGTGCCCGTCCCGGTACCAGATCGAAGCTGGAGGCGCGCATGGCGTTCAGCCGGTTCCAGCCGCGGTGGACCAGGTCCAGGATGTGCGGGTTGGGGCAATGGCCGTAGAGGATGGCATGGAGTTCGTTGTTGATCCGCGTGAAGCGTTGCGGTTCAAATTCTTCCAGGCACCGCCGCAGTTCTGCATTGAGCCGGCGGGCGTTGTCGATGTCCACCGCGGTGATCAGCGGGGCGGCCAAGGCGGTCGCGGCTCCTTCGATCACGCTCAGGGTCTGCATGGTGTGCAGATAGAGCGTGGCATCGACGCCGGCGACCGTGGCCCCGACATTCCGCTCGAACTTGACCAGTCCCTCGGCCTCCAGCCGGCGAATGGCTTCCCGGACCGGCACCACGCTGAAGCCGAGTTCGTCGGCGATGCTGCTCAGCACCAGCCGGTAGCCGGCCACGAGGTCGCCGCCGGTGATCCGGTCTTTGAGCACCTCGTAGGCCTGTTCCGACTTCGATCGGGCCTCGGTACGCGCGGGCGTGGCTGTGGTGGACATCGTCTTGCAGTTACTGTCCGCCGCCGGCGGCGACCCATTCGTGGTACTTGGCCTGCCATTCCTCGTTCATCGGGAACAGTCCATCGACCTTGTGTCCTTCCTGAACCATCTGGAAGACAAAGGCATCGCGACGCTCCTGCTCGACGGCCTCGTCGGCTACTTCCTCGGCGAGCGACGGCGGCAGCACCAGGATGCCGTCGGCGTCCGCCACGATGATGTCGCCCGGCTGCACGGTGGTTCCGCCACAGGCAACGGTGATGTCGGTGTCCCACGGAACGTGCTTGCGCCCAAGGACGGCCGGATGCGCGGAGGCGTAGAAGGCCGGAATATCCAGGCCGGCGACGGCGGTGAGATCGCGCACGCCGCCGTCGGTAATGACACCGGCTGCGCCGCGCTTGTGGGCGCGCAGGGCCAGGATGTCGCCGAGCGTGCCGGCGCCCTTTTCACCGCGGGCCTCCATGACTAGGACATCGCCCTCGTTCAGATCATCGATGATCCGCTTCTGGGCGTTGAAGCCGCCGCCGTGGCTCTTGAACAGATCCTCGCGGTTGGGCACGTACCGCAGTGTGCGGGCGGTACCGATGACCTTGCGGTCTGCCTTGGTGGGCTGCAGGCCATCGATGCTGACATTGTTCAGCCCGCGCTTGCGCAGTGCGGCGGAGATGGTGGCCGTGGCGACGGAAGCCAGCTTGGCCTTCAGCTCCTCGGTCAAGACCGGCTTGTTGGCTGCCAGTCCGGCGGCTTCGGCCGAACCGAAAGCATCCTCGCGGTCCTTGTCGGTGACCTTGGGGGTGTTGCCGAACTCTGCGAACGGCACCTCGCCCTGGGTGACCGTGGTTACGAGACGGCCGCTGCTCAGCGACGTGGAGGGGGAATCCACCTCAACCTCGACGACGTCGCCCGGGACGATGACCGAGGAACCGGCCGGGGTGCCCGTGAGAATCATGTCGCCCGGTTCCAGCGTCATCAGCTGGGACAGGTCTGCGACGATCTGGGCAAAGGGGAAAATCAGTGCCTCGGTGGTGTCATCCTGGACCAGTTCGCCGTTGACCCAGGTGCGGACGCGCAGAACCGCCGGGTCTACCTTGTCGGCCGGAATGAGGGCCGGGCCCACCGGGGTGAAGCCGTCACCGGACTTGGACCGGATGTTGGAGCCCTTGTCCGCATACTTGATGTCGTAGACGCCGAGGTCATTGCTGGCGGTGACGGCACCGACGTAGCTCCAGGCATCCTCGACGCTGACGCGGCGGGCAGGCTTGCCGATGACCAGGGCAACTTCGCCTTCGAACGCGAGCAGCTCGGTGCCGGCAGGGCGTTCCACCGTGCCGCCGCTGAGGCTCAACGAGGACGAGGCCTTCATGAAGTAAGACGGGTTGGCCGGAACGCGTCCGCGCTGGGCCGCCCGGGATGAGTAAGAGAGGTGCACTGCCAGCACCTTGCCGGTGTTTTTCAGCGTGGCGGAATCGACGGGCTGCAGCGTGACCGCTTCGGTTTCCTGAGCGACATGTGCTTCAGACAAGACATCCTCCTGCTTATGTATGAAATCGTATACGATTCATCATGGCCTGTGCCGATCGGCACGTCAAGCCCCCTGTTGGAATTTTCTACCTCTCGTTCACTGAACGTGGAAGCGGCGGCCGCTAAGGAGATGCGACGGCGGTCATCCCCGCCTTGATTCCGCTGGCAATACTTCCGGCTGCCAATGTAATGACCGTAGCCGGATGACCCGGGCCCGAGGCGCTGTACCACTGATCAGAGGCGCCGGTGGCGCCGCCGAGAAACTTGACCGTGTAGTCGCCGGGCGGCAGGCCTGTCAGCTCAAAGTCGCCTTCCGTCCGAACCTGCGTTTCCCGTACAAGCGACTGGTCCGCGTCGTACGCGTGCACGGCCATGCCCTTGAAGGGCACGCCGGGCGGCCCGGCGACTACGGCCCCAACGATCGCAGCCGGTCCGACTCCCGGATCCAGGCCGAGCGGAGGGACGCCGATGGGGATGTTCCGGCACATGTTCGTCTCCGCCTCGTCCAGTTGGATCATAAGCGCGTCGTATTCAGCGGGATCGACAGTCAGATTCCAGCGTGCCTTGATCCACACCCACTCCTGGGCGTATTTACAGTGCACGCCGAAGTAGGGCGGCCACCAGTCCACAGGATCCGACGAGCCGCGGTCCTCGTTGCTGCCCGTCGACAGGATGGTCAGGGTCAGGCTGTTGGTCAAATCGTTGGCGAAGTCCCGGCGTTGCTCGGGCGTCCACGCCCAGGCCCCGGAGTGCCAGGCCTCTTCCAGCGGAACAAGGTGCACCACGTTTACCTGAGCCGGATCCTCTAAGACAAGCATGTCCCAGACCGCGGGCCATTGCGCTTTGATGACTGTGCAGGGGGAAGACATCGTCGGGTCACTGGCGTTGGCGATCAGGACGTGTTCCTCAGTGGTGCAGCCGTCCGGCCCGACCACCGGGTAGTCGAAGGCGGCTTCCCGGAATTCCGGACCCGCAGGTGCCCGCTTGTCCAAGGTGTTGAGCAGGGCGCGGCCGGTGGTGATCCCGCGGGGAGGGTAGCCGTCGGGCGGGGCCTCGCTGACGTGGAATGCTGCCGGGGCGGCCGGGAGTACTTCGGCGACGCCGACAGCCCCGCTCGCGCAGAGCGCAAGGGAAATGACTGCCACCAACATCGTGCATTGCTCTAAAGCTCGACTCATTGCCGTGCCCAACTATTGCCCGTCAGGGGTTGTAACGGGATTCTACGCCGAATGGTCCGGCGGTCGTAGCCCCACGGTCGGGCGGACCTGCTGCCGCCGCTGCCGAAGCCAACTGCAGCGCCGAAGCCAGCCGAAGCTAACCGACGCTGGGTGCCCGGTTCGGGGGAGCCGGAATGATGACGTTGCCCGTGGTGACATTGCCTGTGTCGACCCCGTTGTGGGCGGCTGGTTCCGGGGCAAGCACAGGAGCCGGGTGGGGCGGCATGGATGTTTCCGTCCAGGACCGCAAGGTCAAGGCGACATCGTGCGCGGTGGGGCGGTCCTGCGGTTCCCTGGCGGTCATGTCACGCAGCAAGTGGCCCCATGCCGCTCCGAGATCCTCCGGAATTTCGGGATCGCGCAGCAGCCGGGCAACCGCGGCTTCGACGATCGGCCCGGGAAAGGCTTTCTCGCCGGTAAGGCATTCCAGCAAGACCAGGCCGAGCGAATAGATGTCGGAAGCGGGCGTCACCGGATGGCTCAGCGCCTGTTCCGGGCTCAGATAATTTGCCGTTCCGATGGTGGCGCCATGCACGGTAGAGACGGAAGCGTCCACCACGCGTGCGATGCCGAAATCGGAGAGTTTGGGATGCAGACGCGTATCCTGGCTGCCCGTATCGGCGATCAGGATGTTGGCCGGCTTGACGTCCCGGTGGACTACGCCGTTCTCGTGGATGTAGTTGAGCGCATCCGCCAGCTCTGCGCCGATGTTCGCCGTCGCCGTTGGATCCAGCCATCCGACTGCTGCCAGCGTTTTGCGCAGATCCCGGCCGTCGATCAGCTCCATCACCAGGTAGCTCGTGGTGGCCCCGTCCTCCGCCTGGTAAAGGCCGGCGTCGAAAAGCGTGACCAGCACAGGATGGCTCAGCGTAGCCAGCAGCAGCGTCTCAGTGTGCTGGCGCCGGTATTCGTCGTCGTCCGGGGTAGTGGGATTGAACAACTTGACGGCAACTTCACGTCCGAGTGATTCATCCGTCGCACGGTATACCGAGGCCGCACCACCGGTACCGATAAGGTCACCGGTCCTATAGCGTCCCCCGAGGAATAAGTCCACTAAGCCTCCAGGGCCGGGTATGAAAGGTTTTTATCTAGTAAGTAGTCTACCTTCCCGGGAGGAGCAGTAGGCACCTCAAAGCGAAAACGGAAGGCACGCCATATCGGGCGTGCCTTCCGTTTTCGCCGTCCGCGGCGGGCCGGTTCAGCCGGCGAGGAATTCGATGGCGGCATTCTTGAACGCGCGGCTGGTGACCGCGTTGGCATGGGTCCGGGCAGGCAGCCACAGCAGTTCCGCGTTGGCGCTGAGCTTGGCCAGCTCCGGCGCCGTGGCGGCCAGCTCGTCCTTCTCGCCCGCCACCAGCAGCACCGGCATCCGCGGCACCGCCTCGGCCGGGACAAAGGGCTCCGTCTTGATGGCCTCGATCATGGTCAGCAGCGCGAAGACGTCATTGCTTGGCACCAATGTGGCCATCCGGAGCAGTTCGGCCGTCGTCGGGTCTGCGATCTCCGTCCCGTCGGCCAGATACTGCTGGGCCGCGCGCAGGTCGAAGTCCGCCAGCGGATCCCCGACCCCGGGTCCGCCCAGGACCATCCGGCGCACCATTTCCGGCTGCGTGGCGCCGAACTCCCAAGCCAGACGTGAGCCCAGTGAGTAGCCAACCAGATCCACTCCGGTGGAATCGTCGTCGTCCTTCAGCGGCCGGACGTGGGCGTTGTAGATCAACTGCAGCAGATCCGCGCGGATCCGGCTGGGGGAGTAGGCATCCATTTCCTCCGGGGAAGGGCTGCCGCCATGGCCCGGGAGGTCCACCGTGACCACCCGCCGTCCGGCCTGCGTCAAAGCCGTAATCCAGCCGGCGTCCTCCCAGTTGAGCTTGGCGGAGGACGCGAAACCATGCAGCAGGATGACCGGCCGGCGCGGACCGGTGGTTCCCTCGGCGGCCTCGTGGATCCGCACGTTCAGGTGCGGATCCACGCCCTCGACGGTCTGTTCCCGGTGCCTGCCCACCGGACTAGTCCTCGTCCAGATTGGCGCTGAGGCGGACGCGTCGCTTGGGCGCCTCCTCCTTCGGCACCGTGCCGACGATGCCGGCCGTGTCGTCCGGAACTTCGAAGACGATCAGCGGGTCGCCCACCTTGATGGTCTCGCCGGGTTCACCGTAGGTCCGGACCACTTTGCCGGCCTGCGGCGACGGCAGCTCCACCGCCGACTTGGTCGTCTCCACTTCCACCAGCGGGTGGTTGCGTTCGACCATCTCGCCCTCGGTCACCAGCCATTCAAGCACGGTGGCCTCGATCAGGCCCTCGCCCAGATCCGGGAGGGGGAAGGAAATTTCAGCCACGGCGATACTCCAATACTCGCTGGATCCCGTACAGGATGCGGTCAATGTTGGGGATGTACTCGTCCTCGAGGTCTCCTGAGGGATACGGTACGTCGAAACCGGTCACCCGCTCAACGGGTGCCTTCAGGGTGCCGAAGCATCGCTCGGTGATGGTCGAGGCGACTTCGGCGCCCAGCCCGGAGGTCCGGGGCGCTTCATGAACGACGACGGCGCGGCGCGTCTTGGCCACGGAAGCCGCCAGGCCTTCGGCGTCGATGGGCTTGAGCCACCGCAGGTCCAGGACCTCGATCTCGATGCCGTCCTCGGCAGCCAGCTCGGCAACCTGCAGACAGCGGGCCACCATGGCACCCCAGGCCACCAGGGTCAGGTGCTTGCCCTCGCGGACCACCCGGGAACCGTTTGGGCTGTAGCCGGCTGCGTCGGCGCCGGCGTTGACCGGGCCCTTCTGCCAGTACCGGGACTTCGGCTCCATGAAGATGACCGGGTCCTGGCGCGCAGCCGCGTACTTGAGCAGGTGGTATGCCTCGTTCGGCCCCGACGGGGAAACGACCTTGAGGCCGGGCACGTGGGCGAACATTGCTTCCAGAGATTCGCCGTGGTGCTCCGGCGCCCGGATGCCGCCGAAGCTGGGCACGCGCAGGGTGATCGGCATCGGCAGCGTCCCGCGGCTGCGGTAGTTCATCCGGCCAACCTGGCAGATGATCTGGTTGACCGCAGGGTAGGCGAAACCGTCGAACTGCACTTCCGGGATGGGGTGGTAGCCGGCCATGGCCAGCCCCACGGACATGCCCAGGATGCCGGATTCGGCCAACGGGGTATCGAAAACCCGTGCCTCGCCGAACTTCTTCTGCAGGCCGTCGGTGATGCGGAAGACGCCGCCCAACTGGCCGACGTCCTCGCCCAGGATGAGCGCGCGCGGATTCTCCGTCATGACTTCAGCCAGGGCGCGGTTCAGTGCCTGCTGCATGGACATGGTTTCGGTGGCTCCGGCGTCTGCAGGCTCCGGGAAGTTCTGCACGGATTCCTGCTGCACGTCGGCGGCAGTTGTGTTGTCCTGGGCGGCTTCGAGGTCGCTCAGGGTTGTGTGCTCAGACATGTTCCGATTCCTCCCGCCAGGCGCTGGCCTGTGCCTTCAGTGCTTGTGTGGGTTCCTGGTAGACAAAGTCGAACATTTCCGTGCCGGGCCGCGGGCCCAGCGCGTTGATGCCTTCGCGGATCTGTTCTTCCTCGGCCTTTGCCGCCGCCAGGGCTTCTTCGAAGAAGGCTTCATCGGCGATCCCGTCGGCCAGCAGCCGGGCGCGCATCCGCGCCAAGGGGTCCTCGCCGCCGTCGGTACGTTCTTCTTCGAGGGTGCGGTAGCGGCCCGGATCGTCGCTGGTGGAGTGCGGTCCGCGCCGGTAGGTCATGGCCTCGACCACCGTCGGCCCCTTGCCTGCACGGGCGTGGGCCAAGGCGGCTGCAGTCGCCTGGGTGACGGCAACGACGTCGTTCCCGTCCACCTGGATGGAGGGCATGCCGTATCCCGCGGCCCGCGCGGCCACCGAGCCGCCGGCTACCTGGCGCTCGGTCGGGACCGAGATGGCCCAGCCGTTGTTCTGGATGAAGAAGACGACCGGGGCCTTCATGACGGCGGCGAAGTTCATGGCCTCATGGACGTCGCCCTGCGAACTGGCGCCGTCGCCGAAGTAGGTGATTGCCACGCCCAGTTCTCCTGCCGGCGCCCCGTCAAGGGTCTGGCCGTGCGCCCAGCCGACAGCGTGCAGCACGGAGCCGCCCACAACGGCCTGGATCGGGGCAAAACGCGAAGCCTTGGGGTCGTAGAGACCGCCGTGCCAGGTGGCCTTGTGGGTGGACATGTATTCCACCATGTCCACGCCGACGGTGCGGGCAACACCCATTTCACGGTAGGTGGGAAAGACAAAGTCGCGGCTCATGTCCAGTGCGTAGCCGCTGCCGACCTGCGCCGCTTCCTGGCCAAGCTGCGGAGCGTACCCGGGGATCAGACCCTGGCGCTGCCAGCGGATCGCCGATTCGTCCAGGTAACGGACCGCCACCATCAGCCGGTAGAGCTCCCTGAGCTCCTCGCCGGCCAGCTCGGCCGGGCCTGTGTCATCCAGAGCAAGAACATCAGCCATGCTGTTTCCTCCATATCGTCTGCGTGGCCGCGGTGCCATGCCTGCGGCCGAGAACCGCAGGCGGCCCGGCGGCCGTCCTGTAAGTGACCATAGTCACGGGCAGGGGGGTGTGCAATATGGAGGAAAAGCACCGTGCAGTGTGCACACTCAAGGGGGCTACGCGTAGCTAGAGCCTAGCAATTTGCTAGGCCGTAGCCGGATGTTGGTTAGCGGACTGCCGACCGCCGGCGGGCAAAGAGCTTGTTTAGGACGGCGATGCAAGCGATGAGCACTGCCGTTGAAACCAGTTGCGCGCTGGTGCCGGGCGAAAAGAACCCGACGGCCAGGATCGCAGCCAGCAGGCCCAGACCCAGGTAGGTGATGGCCGGAAAGCCCCGCATTCTCATCGGCAGGTGCTGGCCCTCGCGGTCCGCACGGCGGCGGAGGATCAGCTGCGATGTCAGGACCATGCCCCAGACAACCAGGCAGGTCGATCCGACAAAGCTCAGCAGCACGGGCAGGACCTTTTCCGGGAACAGGAGTTCCATGACCGTGGCCACGAAGCCGAAGGCCACCGAGGACAGGACCGCCGCGATGGGGACGCGGTGCAGGCCTATCCGCTGGAGCAGGGCCGACGCCTCGCCGCGCTGGGAAAGCGAGAAGATCATCCGGGAAGCGCCGTACAGGTTGGCATTCAGGGCCGAGAGCAGGGCAAAGGCGGCGATGATCGTGATGGCCACGTCCGCGCCCGGAATGGCTGCTACAGACAGCACCGCGGCGAAGGGGGAGGCGAGGGCTTCCGAATCCCACGGGACCACGGTGGCGATGACCAGTACCGAGCCGAAGTAGAAGACCAGAATCCGCCACACCACAGTCTTGATGGCCCGGGAAACACTGTGCTGCGGATCCTTTGTTTCCGCCGCGGCGACGGCGACGATTTCGGTGCCGCCAAAGGCAAAAATCACTACCAGCAGGCCTGCGGCAATGCCGGCCAGACCGGCGGGAGCGAAACCGTCGCCGCCAAACAGGTTGGACAGTCCGGGCGAGGGGGCATGGGGGAGCCAGCCGAAGATCAGGGCCGCGCCGAGGGCCAGGAACGCCACGATGGCGGCGACCTTGATGATGGCAAACCAGAACTCGAACTCACCGTAGTTCTTGACGCCCATCAGGTTGATGGCGGTGAAAACGACCATGAAAACCAGGGCCAGCAGCCATGACGGCAGCACGGGCCAGACCGAAGCGAGCAGGGCCGCGGCGCCGACCGCCTCGGCCGCAATGACGGTCACCAATTGGAGCCACCACAGCCAGCCGATCGTTGCCCCGGCCGTGCGGCCCATGGCTTTTTCGGCGTAGGTGGAGAATGCGCCGCTGCTGGGATGTGCGGCGGCCATTTCGCCCAGCGCCCACATCACGATGATGACCAGCGTTCCGGCGAGCAGGTAGGAGATCAGCACTGCCGGTCCCGCCGCCTGGATGCCTGCGCCGGAGCCGAGGAAGAGTCCGGCACCGATGGCGCTGCCCAGCCCCATCATGGTGAGCTGGCGCGATGTCATGGACTGGCCAAGACCCGGCTGGGGTGTGCCGGCTTCATCGGTGCTGGACTGCACCTGTCCGCCATCAGAGGTGGAGGGGTGGGGGCTCGTGCGACTCATGCGGATTCCTGTCATCGGCTGTGGCCTTATAACTGTAGATCTGAGGGCCAGCGGCGGAAGCATTTGGTGAATGCGCTGCCCCGGCTGACAATTTGTATACTCCTGCAGCCGTGGGGGCCTCAGATTGGAAGGGGTAAGCAGCACCGTGAATATTGACTCACTGGATTCCCGGATCGTCACGCTCTTCACGGAGGACCCCCGGATGTCGGTATTGGAAGCATCGCGGGTGCTAAAAGTGGCCCGTGCCACAATACAGGCGCGGCTGGATAAAATGCAACGCCACGGGGTCATCGCCGGCTGGGGCCCGCGACTTTCACCGGCCGAGCTGGGCTACGTGGTCAAGGCATATTGTTCGCTGGTCATCCGGCAGGAATCCGGGCACGATGCGGTGGCCGAAGCCTTGTCCAGGATTCCCGAAGTGCTGGAACTGCACACCGTCTCGGGAGAGAGCGACCTGCTCGCCTGCGTAGTGGCGAGGTCCAATGCCGACCTGCAACGCGTGCTTGATGAAATGACGGCCACCAATACCGTGCTGCGGTCGTCGTCGGTCATTGTCCTGAACAGCCATTTCGAAGGCCGCACTTTGCCGCTGGTACAGGCGGCAGGCGCTGCCGTGGAGCCGCCTGCTTCCGAGTAGTCCGCAACTGCCGGCCGGGGTGGCGGGCCAACTTCATAAAACCCCGGACCACCAAAAGTGATTGTGTCACTTCGACTTTAACAGGCTAGAATATGTTCTGGTCATGATGACTTTTACTGATGAGAGGAAGGAGGTGCGGAAGTGGTCTACTCGGCGAACGTTTCGGAGCGCAGGCAGCAGTCACCCGAGCTTGCCATTTCCACCGTCATCTTCGCGCTGCGTCCGGATGCGGATTCGGCGCGCCCCACGCTCTGGCTCCCGTTGGTCCGGCGAACGCGGCAGCCTTACCGCGATCTCTGGGCTCTGCCTGGCGGACCACTCAGTCCGGAGGAGTCGTTGCCGGACGCTGCCCGGAGGAATCTGCAGGACACCACGTCGCTGCAGCCGAGCTACCTGGAACAGCTGTACGCCTTCGGCGGCCTGGACAGGTCACCGGTCCAGCGCGTGGTCTCCATTGTCTATTGGGCGTTGGTGAAGCCCGACGTCGCGGCCCTGGCCCAGGAAACGGAAAACGTGAGGTGGTTCCGTGCCGATCACCTTGGCCAGCTCGCCTTCGACCACAACCAGATTGTCGATTATGCCCTGTGGCGGCTGCGGAACAAGGTGGAGTACAGCTCCATCGCCTACGCCTTCCTGGGCGAAAAGTTCACGCTTGCCCAGGTCCGCGAGGTTTACGAGGCCGTCCTGGGCAAGGAACTGGACCCGGCCAACTTCCGCCGCCAGCTGCGCGCCGCCACGGACATCGAGGCCACCGACGAATACCTGCAGGGCGGCCGGCACCGGCCGCCCCGGCTCTACCGCTATACCGGGAGCACCAGCCCCGGGAACGGACCCCTCGGCTAAGCAGCCGGAACTTTTGCCAACCGCCAGAAATCGGAGAAGACCATGGCATCAATCAACAGCACCATCGAGCTCATCACCCGCGAGGAAGCCGAGGCGCGCCCGGCGGCCGTCGGCAGCTGCAGCCCGGACCTGGTCAAGGCGCCGTGGAATTTCGACGGCGGCGCAACGCCTGCCTACGGCCCCGGTGCTTCCATGGCTGACATCGCCCCCGCCACAACCCCGCGGCAGGGCCAGATCCCCGAGGAATACCAGCTGGCCAGCGATGATGAGCTGCACGCCAGGATCATGGCGGCCAAGGAAAAGCTGGGCGAGAAGCTGGTGGTGCTGGGCCACTTCTACCAGCGGGACGAAGTCGTCAGGTATGCGGATTTCGTGGGCGATTCGTTCCAGCTGGCCCGGGCCGCCAAGGAAAAGCCGAAAGCGGAAATCATCGTCTTCTGCGGCGTGCACTTCATGGCCGAAACCGCGGACCTGCTCTCGGGCGCGGACCAGTCCGTCATCCTGCCGAACCTGGCCGCCGGCTGCTCCATGGCGGACATGGCTGACATCGACTCCGTGCAGGCCTGCTGGGACCAGCTCACGGACGTGCTCGGCTCGGAGCCGGATGCGGACGGCAGGCTGCCTGTCATCCCGGTGACCTACATGAACTCCTCCGCCGCGCTGAAGGGCTTCTGCGGCGAGAACGGCGGCATTGTCTGCACGTCGTCGAACGCGGCCACCGTACTCGAGTGGGCGTTTGAACGGGGCCAGCGGGTGCTGTTCTTCCCGGACCAGCACCTGGGCCGCAACACCGCCAAGGCCATGGGCGTGCCGCTGGAGCAGATGCCCATGTGGAACCCGCGCAAACCGCTGGGCGGCAACGACGAGCAGAGCCTGCAGGATTCCCGCGTCATCCTCTGGCACGGCTTCTGCTCCGTGCACAAGCGCTTCACCGTTGACCAGATCGAGAAGGCACGCTCGGACTACCCCGGCGTGCGGGTGATTGTGCACCCCGAGTGCCCGATGCCAGTGGTCGATGCAGCGGACGAGGCCGGATCGACCGACTACATCCGCAAGGCCATCGCCGCCGCTACCGAGCCCACCGTCTTCGCCGTCGGCACCGAGATCAACATGGTGAACCGGCTGGCCGCGGAGTATCCGCAGCACACCATTTTCTGCCTCGATCCGGTGGTCTGCCCGTGCTCCACCATGTACCGGATCCACCCCGGCTACCTGGCCTGGGTCCTGGAAGCCTACGCCGAGCGCGGCGAAGTCCTGAACCAGATCACCGTAGAGGACAGCGTGGCGGTCCCGGCGCGCGTGGCCCTCGAGCGGATGCTGGCAGCAAAGCCGTGAACACGCGGCGTCGGACCGGGAGCCGGCGGATCGTCGTCGTCGGCTCCGGCATAGCCGGACTGTATGCGGCGGCGCTCGCCGCAGAGGACCCTGACGGGCACCAGGTGACGCTGGTGACCAAGGGTGCCCTCGCGCAGAGCAACACGTGGTTCGCGCAGGGCGGGATCACCGCCGTGACCGGGCAGGGCGAGGCCGCGGGCGATTCCGTCGGTGCGCACGTGGCGGATACGCTCCGCGCGGGTGCGGAAATGAACGACGACGACGCGGTGCGGCTTCTGTGCGCAGCCGCCGGCGCCGAGATCGACACCTTGCTCCGGTGGGGAGTCCCCTTCGACCGGAAGGGGACACTGCTGGCGCTGGGACTCGAGGGCGCCCATTCGGCGGCGCGGATCCTGCATGCCGGCGGCGACCGCACCGGTGCCGCCATTGCCGAGGTGCTGATCAACCGGGTTATGTCCCTGGCCGGCGCCGGACGCATGGAGCTCCGCGAGCACAGTTTCGTGACCCGCCTGCTGGAATCCGGCGGCCGGATCACCGGCGTCGAACTCTTCGGCGCACCCGACGGCGACGTGCGCACGCAGCTGCCGGCCGACGTCGTTGTTCTCGCTACGGGCGGTGCCGGCCAGCTGTACGAAGCAACCACCAATCCGGACACCGCCACCGGTGACGGTGTGGCGCTCGCCTGGGCGGCCGGGGCGGTTCTGACGGACCTGGAATTTATCCAGTTCCATCCCACGTTGCTGGATCCGGCCGCCGCGAACGGAACGGCCTTCATGATTTCGGAGGCGGTCCGCGGGGAGGGAGCCCTGCTGGTGGATTCCACCGGGCACCGCTTTATGCCGGATTACCACCCGGATGCCGAGCTCGCGCCCCGGGACGTTGTCTCGCGCGCGATCTGCCGGCAACGGCTGCTGCTGGGCTCCCGCGGCGAAGCGCCTGACGTCTACCTGGATGCCACCGGCATCAGCCGGGTCAAGGGGCCCGACTTTCTGGCACGGCGTTTCCCCACCATCCACCACACGGTGACAGCGCTAGGCCTGGACTGGAACACCCAGCCGCTCCCGGTAGTGCCTGCCTCGCATTACTGGATGGGCGGGATCCGTACGGACCTCGACGGGCGGACCTCGGTGCCGGGCCTGTTTGCCGTGGGGGAGGCCGCCTGCGCCGGAGTGCACGGAGCCAACCGGCTGGCATCGAACTCGCTGCTGGAAGGGCTGGTCTTCGCCCGCCGGGCTGTCCGGGCGCTCGCCGCAGGGAAGACTCCGGTCTTCGAGGCGCTCCCGCTGGAGCTTTCGGAGGGCACAACGCACTGCACCCGTGCCGACCTGCAGCAGCTGGTGTCTTCGGCGGCGGGCGTGGCACGGGACGGGGCCACGTTGGAGCTCGCCGCCAAGCAACTCGGGGAATGGACCGTGGAGCCGGCGGACCAAGCGGGGGCCGAAGACGCGAACCTGCTCGCCACCGCCCGTCTTGTTGTTGCCGCGGCCCGCGCACGCGAGAACTCCGTCGGAGCCCATTACCGCACCGATTTCGAAGCCCGTCCGGCGGGCAGCGGCCGCCTCAGTTTTGTCAATTCCCGTGCCGGTGGTCCCGGCAACAGTGCCAGCCAGGAGCAGCCATGAACCACATCCTTCCGCCCGACCAGCCGACGCTTGAGCGCATTGTCGCCGCCGCGCTCGCCGAAGACGCGCCGTGGGGCGACATCACCTCGAACGCACTCATCCCGGTAGACGCCACGGCGACGGCGGAACTGGCGGCGCGCGAACCAGGCGTGTTCGCCGGCATCCCCGTACTGGAAACCGTCTTGCGCCAGGCCGACGCGTCCATCTCCGTACAGTTCAAGGTCCAGGACGGGGACACGTTCGACGCCGGCCAGGTGCTGGCGGTGATCAGCGGCAACGCCCGCTCCATCCTGCTGGCCGAACGCGTGGGACTGAACCTGCTGCAGCGCCTGAGCGGCATTGCCACCCAGACGGCTGCCTTCGTCGCGGCGGTGGCCGGAACAGCGGCCCGGGTGGTCGATACCCGCAAGACGACTCCCGGGCTGCGCGCGCTGGAGCGCTACGCCGTGAGGTGCGGCGGCGGGCACAACCACCGCTATTCGCTCTCCGATGCCGTGATGGCCAAAGACAATCACCTCGCCGTGATTACCGACGGCGGCCGCAAGGATCTGACCGAGGCCCTGCGGGCGGCGAAGTCGCGGCTGCCGCACACGGTCCATTTTGAAGTCGAAGTGGACCGGGCTGAGCAGATCGAACCCGTGCTGGCGGCCGGGGTGGATACGATCATGCTGGATAACTTCTCGCTTGAGGGGCTCCGCGCCGGCGTGGCACAGGTGGCGGGCCGCGCCCTGGTGGAAGCCAGCGGCAACGTCCGGCTGGAAACCGTGGGGGAGATCGCCCGCACCGGAGTGGACGTAATCTCTTCCGGTGCGCTCACCCACAGCGTCAGGTCCCTGGACCTGGGGCTGGACATCCACATCTCCACTGACATTTCCCACTGACGAAAGCAGCACCTGATCCCATGATTTACCTGGATGCCGCCGCCACTGCTCCCGTACGCCAGGAGGTGCTGGAAGCGATGTGGCCGGCCTTGACGCAGGACTTCGGCAATCCCTCCAGCCACCACACGGTCGGCGAAGCAGCCGGGCGGGCTCTGGATTATGCCCGCAGGACGGCGGCGCAGATCCTCGGCTGCCGGCCCGGGGAGATCATCTTCACTTCCGGGGGCACCGAAGCCAACAACCTGGCCATCAAGGGGCTGGCGCTGGCCTCGCCCCGCGGCAAGCGGATTGTGGCCAGTGCCGTGGAGCATCCCTCTGTGCTCGAGGCCGTGGAGTATCTGGAACGGCTGCACGGCTTTACGCTCGTCCGCGTACCCGTAGGCCAAGACGGCGTCGTCGATCTTGAAGTCCTGGCTGCCGAACTCACGCCGGAGACGACGTTGTGCACGGTGATGTACGCCAATAATGAGGTGGGCACCATTCAGCCGGTCGACGAGATTGCCGGACTGTGCCGGGAGGCGAAGGTCCCCTTCCATACGGATGCGGTGCAGGCCGCCGGCTGGCTGGACCTGGACGTTGGCCGTCTTGGTGTCGACGCGCTGAGTATTTCGGGGCACAAACTCGGTGCGCCCAAGGGCTGCGGGCTGCTGTACGTCTCGAGTCGACGTCCGCTGGAGCCGCTGGTCCATGGCGGCGGCCAGGAAAACGGACGGCGGTCCGGCACGGAAAACGTGGCCGGTGCTGTCGCCGTCGCGACTGCCTTGTCCTTGGCGGAGAAGGAGCGGGCCGAGACGGTGCCGCGGATTACCGGGTACCGAGACTACCTGATCGAGCAGGTGCTGAAGGCACTGCCGGAGGCCCAGCTGACCGGGCACCGGACGGGGCGGCTGCCGGCCAGTGCCTCCTTTTGTTTTCCGGGCACCTCGGGAGAAGCCGTCCTCCTCGAACTCGAGCGGCGGGGCGTGGTGTGTTCCAGCGGCTCGGCCTGCGCAGCCGGTTCGGATGAACCTTCCGCGGTGCTGCTGGCCATGGGAATTGATCCGGCGGTGGCCCAGACGGCTGTGCGGCTGACCTTCACCGCATCCGTCAAGGAGGCCGAGATTGCCCTCGCCGCCCGGGCGGTGGTCGGCGCGGTGAAAGACGTCCGGAAGCTGGCACCCTAGCTGTCCTGCCGGACTTCGCAGACACGCCCCGCGGTACGGCAGTTTGGCGGCGGGGGATCGGTACCGTGGAAGGAAACCCCTTGCCGCGACCGAAGGAACGTGATCCCTTGCCTGCAGCGCGACCCAACCGGCGCCTGCGGTCAGTTGCCGCCCTGGCCGTCGCCGGCATAACGCTCTCTGGCTGCGGCCTGCTGGATCTTGCCCCGGAAGCAGGAGCCGCCGGTGGAGCCGCAGCTCCGCCGGCGCAGGCCGCGCCGCCGTCGTCAATGACCATGCCGCGTCCTTCGGCCGAACCTTCCTGGACAGCCAAGGAAGGCTGGAAAACCTACACGGACCCGGCCGGCACCCTCAGCTTCGACCTGCCTGAAGACTGGACAGTGCAGCAGCAGCCCGAGCCGACGCAGCCAGCAAACGGCGGCGTCCATCTGGACATCAGCGACGGCGGGGGCAGGGTAGTGGCCCAGCTGCACACCCGGTTGATCCTGGAGGAAATCCAGTGCACCCCCGGTAACGTGACCGACTATGTGGTGCTGGCCAGTGAACCCCTCGATGTGGCCGCGGTGGACGGAACCGGCAACATTGAACCGCGGTTCGTGTTCCGCATGCTGCGCGGCTATAAGTTCTTTGCCTCGATGGGCATCACGAATAAGGTTGGCGGTGTGGACAACAAGGCCTGCGCCATTCAAAACGCGGTCGCGGGACCGGAAAGTGTGGGCCTTTACTCGTTTTCGGATACCCCGGTGCACGGTGTGCCGTCGGCGGACGAGCCGGCCGGCGAGCTGAAGAGCTACGACAGCGTGCAGGAAGCACTGGAGTATCTGGAGACGGACCGCTTTGCGAAGCTGCGGGAGATGATCACCTCCCTGCGGATCGCCGAACAGGCCGCCGCTGCATCCAGCCAAAGGGAGCGTTCATGAAACGAGCCGCCTCGGCCCGTCTCGTCGCCAGGACCACCGCCAATACGTCCATGGTGTTTGCCATTGCCGCCGCCCGGAACTCCGGCTACACCGCCTTCGACGAGACCCTTGCCGTGACCGTGGACGGCGATCCGGTGCAGCTGGAGGAGCTGGCAGACAACCATTCCGGCCGGCTGCACACCCTGCATGTGGATGAACCGTCCACGGTTGAAGTGGACTACGCGGTCACGGTGGAAGGCATGGCGGGGCCGGAACGGATCGACCGGACCGAACTGATCCGGTACGTTCGCCCCAGCCGGTACTGCGAGTCCGACAAGCTGCTGCCGACGTCGTACGCCGAATTCGGGTCGCTGCACGGGATGGAACTGCTCAACGCCGTGCGTGCCTGGGTGGGGCGGGAGCTGCGCTACGTCAGCGGATCCTCCCGGCCCACGGACGGCGCAGTGGAAACCCTGCTGGAACGCCGCGGTGTCTGCCGCGACTTCGCCCACCTGGTGGTGTCGCTGTTGCGCGCCAAGGACGTGCCGGCCCGGCTCGCCGCGGTATACGCCCCGGGACTGGACCCGATGGACTTCCACGCAGTTGCCGAAGCCTATATCGACGGCGCCTGGCACGTGGTGGACGCCACCGGCATGGCCCCGCGGCAGACCCTGCTGCGCATCGCCACCGGACGGGATGCCTCGGACACGGCCTTCCTGTCCACCGTGGGCGGCAGCCTATCCCTGAAGGAGCTGAAAGTTTCCGCAGTGGTGGATGACTTCGTGCCCGAGACGGACCCCGCGGCGGCCGTGCAGCTGCGCTGAGACAGCCGGCCGCCGCCAGGGGGTCAGCGGTCTTTTATCCCCGTGCGGAGCTTTTCCGTGAGGAACTGGAGCTGCTTGAACTCCTCCTCGCTGAGCGCCGGCGCCAGCATCTCGTGCAGATGGCGCACGTGCACGCGGCCGATCTCCTGCTGCAGGGCGCGGCCTTCCTCGGTCAGGGCAATCTCGATGCCACGCTGGTCCCGCTCGGCCGTTCGGCGCTGCACCAGGCCCTTGGCCTCCAGCCGCTCGACCATCCGGCTCAGGCTCGGCTGGCTGATCAGCAGGGCCTCGTTGAGCTCGTTGAGCCTGGTCCACCCGGTGGGGCAGTGGCTGAGGTTGAACAGCACGTCGTATTCACGCATGGCCAGCTTCTTGAACTCCGGCAGCTGCTGCATCCGGCGCATCACCGCCACCTGGGTGCGGAAGAGCGACTCCCAGGCTTCCGACGTCGTCCTGATCTGCGGCTGTGATTCCTCGTCAGCCATTGGACACCGTCTCCCCGGCCAAGGCCGCATCCCGTGCTGCCTTGCGGCTGGCGTGCGTCGGCGCCTCGGGTACATGGGCGGGCTTGCGGGCGGCGAATTCCCGCTTGAGCACCGGCAGCACCTCCTCACCGAAGAGGTCCAGCTGCTCGAGCACGGTCTTCAGCGGCAGGCCGGCGTGGTCGATCAGGAACAGCTGGCGCTGGTAGTCGCCGAAGGCGTCGGCGAAGCTGAGGGTTTTCTCGATGACCTCCTGCGGGCTACCCACGGTCAGCGGGGTCTGGGCGGTGAAGTCCTCCATCGACGGGCCGTGGCCGTAAACCGGGGCGTTGTCGAAGTACGGGCGGAACTCGTTCACGGCGTCCTGCGAGTTCTTGCGCATGAAGAACTGTCCGCCGAGGCCCACGATCGCCTGGTCTGCCGTGCCATGGCCGTAGTGCGCATAGCGCTCACGGTAAAGGCTGATGAGCTGCATGTAGTGTTCCTTGGGCCAGAAAATGTTGTTGGCGAAGAAACCGTCACCGTAGTAAGCGGCCAGTTCGGCAATCTGCGGGGTGCGGATGGAGCCGTGCCAGACGAAGGGAGCGACGCCGTCCAGCGGGCGGGGCGTGGCAGTGAAGTTCTGCAGCGGGGTGCGGTGCTTGCCCTGCCAGTTCACCACGTCTTCGTCCCAGAGCTTGCGCAGCAGCGCATAGTTCTCGACCGTTAGCTCCAGCGAATCCTGGATGTTGCGTCCGAACCATGGGTAGACCGGAGCGGTGTTGCCGCGGCCCAGCACCAGGTCCACGCGTCCGTCCGACAGCTGCTGGAGCATGGCAAAGTCTTCGGCGATCTTGACCGGGTCGTTCGTGGTGATCAGCGTGGTCGTCGTGGAAAGGGTAATCCGCTCCGTCTGGGCTGCGATGTAGCCAAGCAGGGTGGTCGGCGAACTGGCGTAGAACGGCGGGTTGTGGTGCTCGCCGGTGGCGTAGACATCCATCCCGATCTCTTCGACCTTTTTGGCAATGCTGACCGCTGCCTTGATGCGTTCGCGTTCGGTCGGGGTCCGGCCGGTGGTCGGATCCTGGGTGATATCAGAAACGCTGAATACGCCGATTTCCATGCTGTGCCTCTTTCTCTACCGCAAAGTCTCAAATCAGTTTACATGCTTTTGCATCTACTGACACAACCGGCCGTGTGCGGAAATCATTCCGCGGCGGCATCGTGGGGCTCAACACATCAAGGCAGGACCGGGACGTTAGCTCCCCACGGCGGCCGGCTCGCGGATCTGCAGTTGCTCGGCTCTGGCCAGAGCGCGGCGTTCACGGCGGCCCTCGACCAGCCGGTACAGCACGGGCACCAGGACCAGCGTCAGCGCGGTTGAAGAAATCAAACCCCCAACAACGACGACGGCGAGCGGCTGCGAGATGAAGCCGCCTTCACCGGTGAGCCCGAGGGCCATCGGCGTCAGCGCGAAGACGGTCGCCAGGGCTGTCATGAGGATGGGCCGGAGCCGCTGGCGGGCGCCGTGCCGGATGGCGTCCGCAACATTCATGCCGGGGCGGCCGCTGTGGGGCCGCCGGTACTGGTTAATCAGGTCGATCAGGACAATCGCATTGGTGACAACTATCCCCACCAGCATCAGCATGCCGATCAGGGAAGGCAGCCCCAGCGGAATCCCGGTGACGACCAGCAACGCGATGGCACCGGTGGCGGCAAAGGGGATGGACACCAGCAGAATCAGCGGCTGGACGAGGCTCTTGAAGGTCGCCACCATGATGACGTACACGATCGCCACCGCGGCGAGCAGCGCCAGACCGAGCTGCTCGAAGGACTCGGCCTGTTGGGTCGCTGCCCCGCCCAGGGATGCTGTGACACCGGCCGGCAGTTCGACGGAGTCCAGCACCGTCTGGACCTCGCTGCTCAGCGCGCCGAGATTGTCGCCGCCGGGAGTAACGGAGACGACGGCGGTCCGCTCGCCGCCGGAGCTGGTGATCGACGTCGGGATCTCGGTTTCCTCCACGGTGGCCACCTCGGTCAGCGGCACCGGGCCGGAAGCCGTGGGCACTTCGACGTCGCGCAGTTCCTCGACGCTCGCGAAGTCCGTTCCTTCGCCGATCAACACGGGATAGTCCGTGGTGTCAATCCGGACCGTGCCGCCGGGGAGCGGACTGATGGTGGAGGCCAGCAGTCCGGCAATTTCTTCTTCGTTCAGCCCGGCCGCCACAGCCTTGGCCCGGTCGATGGAAACCTGGACCACCGGTTCGGCGGCGGCAAGATTGCTGGACACCTCGGCGGCCCCCGGGAGATCCTGCAGCTCCTCCACCAGCGTGTCGGAGGCCGACTGCAGTTCTCCGGCGTTGCTGGCGGAGATGTCGATATCCACCGAACTGGAGGTGCCGAATCCGCCACCCTGGGTGCTGAGGGTGATGGTGCCGGCATCCGGCAGCTTCTCGACGTCGTTGCGTACCCGTTCGCGCAAGGCAACCTGGTCGGCGCCCTCTTCGGTAATAACCGTGAACCGGGCGACGGACGCACCGGCGGAAAGGAATGTGCCCAGTCCCGAAGTGGAATTGCCCATGGTGACCTGGACGTCGTCGATGCCTTCGGTGCCGGCCAGCAGCTCCTCGACCTGAGAGGCGGCCTCGTCGGTGACTTCCAGGCTGGTGCCCGCGGGCAGTTCCTGCCGCAGGCTGAAGCTGTTCTGCCCGGTATCGCCGAGCAGGTTGGTCTGCATCAGCGGCACCATGGCCACCGTGCCCAGCAAGACCAGGGCCGCCGCACCCAGCGTGAGGACGGGGTGCCGCTGCGTGGAGGAGAGCACCGGCAGGTACCCGCGCTGGAGCCGCGAGGCGCGTTCCTTGGCATCCGCGGCGGCACGCACCTCGGCCGGGTCCTGCCGCTGCGAGGGGGACTTGACGAACCAGTAGGCCAGGACCGGGACGATGGTCAGGGACACCGCAAGGGACGCCAGCAAGGCCAGGGCGGTGGTGATGGCAAAGGGGCGGAACAGCTCGCCGGCCAGGTCCGCGACAAACGCGATCGGCAGGAATACGGCCACGGTAGTCAGGGTCGAGGCGGTCACGGCGCCGGCCACTTCGCGCACGGCCGTCACGATGGCGGTGCGCTTGTCCTCGCCGTAGCCCAGATGCCGCTTGATGTTTTCGACGACGACGATCGAGTCGTCGACGACCCGGCCAATGGCGATTGTCAATGCTCCCAGCGTCAGGATGTTCAGCGAATAGCCGAGCGCGCTGAGGCCGATGAACGTGACCAGCAGGGACAGCGGGATGGAGATGGCCGTGATCAGCGTGGACCGGGCCGAGAGCAGGAAGACCAGGATGACCAGCACGGCGAAGCCGAGTCCGAGCAGACCCTCGGTGGTCAGGTCCTTGATGGACTCCTCGATGAAGGGCGCCTGGTCGAAGATGGTGGTGAAAGCGGCTCCGTTGCCCAGTTGTGCTTCGAGCTCGGGGAGCAGGTCGTTGATGGCATGGGAAATGGCTACCGTATCCCCGTCCGGTGTCTTCGTCACGGCCAGGGCGAGGGTCTCTTCGCCATTCGTGCGCGTAATCGAGGTCCGCTCGTCGTCGACAATCCGGACCGTGGCGACCTCGCCAATAGTCACCGGACCTCCGGTTGCAGCCTCGGTTACCGGCCCCCGGACGCCGGAACCTTCAGCGCCGGTATCCACCGGGGCGGAATTCACCGGTGCAGGCGGTGCGGGCTGGGATTCGCCGGGGAACTGGCCGGGAACTCGTCCCGGTATTTCGGAAGCCGACGACGGCGGCGCGGGCTCCGTCGTCGTTGTTTGATTGGGCGCCAGCGGCAGGTTCTCGATGGTCTCCAGGCTGTCCAGCGGGCTGCCGATCTGGACGGAAAGGGTCTTCTGCTCCTGTTCGACCGTGCCGGCGGGCACGAGGCCGCCGCTGTTCTGCAGGCTATCGACAATGGATGACACGCTGACGTTGCGGTCGGCCAAGGCGTCATCATCGGGAAGGATGGCGATGTGCTGGCCGGAACCGCCGGTGACTTCGGCGCTGCGGACACCCTCCAGCTTCTGCAGTTTGGGGACCGTGAGCCGCTGCAGTTCCGTATTGAGTTCGCTCAGCGGCAGGTCGGAGGAGACCGCCATGAAGACGATCGGGAAGTCATTGATGCTGCCGGCCACCGACTGCGGGGAGACATCCTCGGGCAGCAGCTGCTGCGCGTTGGAGATGGCGCGGTCCACCTGGCTGCGCGCCCGGTCCAGGTTGGTGCCGTAGACGAACGTCAGGTTGACGGTGGAGAGTCCGGTCCGCGACGTTGCGGTCGAGGATTCGAGCCCCTCGACCGCATTCAGCGCGTTTTCCAGCGGTTCGCTGACCTGCTTGTCCACTACCTCCGGAGACGCCCCGGGCATGGCGGTGACTACCGTAACCCGGGGGAACTCCAGCGACGGGATCAGCTCCTGTTTGAGCGAACCCATGGTGATGACACCGAAGACGGCCACAAACACCGTGATCAGAGCGATCAGGGCCCTGTTGGCCAGGGACAGTGTGGCCAGCTTATGCATGGCTGAAGCTTAACCGAGTTCGAGGACCCGGTTGGTATCCGCGGTGATGTCCGCCAGCAGGGACGGGTTCTCGTTCAGCTTGGCGCCGTAGCCCGGAATCATTTCCTTGAGCTTCGGCTCCCAGCCCTTGAACTCGCTGGGGAAGCAGCGCTGGAGGACCTGGATCATGATGGGCGCTGCCGTGGAGGCACCCGGCGAAGCGCCGAGCAGGCCGCTGATGCTGCCGTCGGCGGAGGTGATGACCTCCGTGCCGAACTGCAGGACACCGCCCTTCTTGGGATCCTTCTTGATGACCTGGACGCGCTGGCCGGCCGTGATGAGCTCCCAGGAATCGCCGTTGGCCTCGGGGTAGAAGTCGCGCAGTGCGGCGACCTTCTTCGGCCGGCTTTTGAGGACCTCGGTGATCAGGTACTTGACCAAGCCCAGGTTGTCCTTGCCGACGGCCAGCATGGGGATCAGGTTGTGGGTCCGCACGGACAGCGGAAGGTCCAGGAGCGAGCCGGACTTCAGGAAGTTCGGGGAGAAGCCGCCGTACGGGCCGAACAACAGGGAGCGCTTGCCATTGACGAAACGGGTGTCCAGGTGCGGCACGGACATGGGCGGGGCACCTACGGACGCCTGGCCGTAGACCTTGGCGTTGTGCTGGGCGATGACCGTGTCATCGGTGGAGCGCAGGAACTGCCCGGAAACCGGGAAGCCGCCGAAGCCCTTGGACTCCGGAATGCCGGAGCGCTGCAGCAGGTGCAGCGCGCCGCCGCCGGCGCCGACGAACACGAAACGGGCGGAGACCTTGGAGACCTCGCCGGTGGAGTTGTTCTTGACCTTCACATCCCAGCGGCCGTCGCTGGCGCGGGAGACGTCGAGTACCTTGTGTCCGTAGTGCATTTCAGCGCCCTGGGCATCCATGTAGCCGGCCAGTTCGCGGGTCAGCGCGCCGAAGTCGACGTCGGTGCCGCCGGCTACGCGGGAGCCGGCCACACGCTGCTGCGGGTCGCGGCCCTGCATGACCAGCGGCACCCACTTTTCCAGCTCGGTATGGTCTTCGGAGAACTCGATCTCCTGGAACAGGGGCTCGGCGCGGAGCGCTTCGTAGCGGCGCTTGAGGTAGTCCGCGTGGTCATTTCCCCAGACGAAGCTCATGTGTGGCAGGGGGTTGATGAATCCCTTCGGGGAGCCGATATGCCCCTGGGAAACCATATGCGACCAGAACTGGCGCGAAACATGGAACTGCTCGTTGATGCCCACCGCTTTGGCCGTAGCCACGGAGCCGTCCGCAGCAGCCGGGGTGTAGTTCAACTCGCAGAGCGCGGCGTGTCCTGTTCCCGCGTTGTTCCACGGGTCCGAGCTCTCCAGTCCGGCCTGCGCCAGGTTCTCGTAGAGATTGATGCTCCACTCGGGCTGCAGCTGCTTGATAAAGGAGCCGAGCGTGGTGCTCATAATGCCGCCGCCGATCAGGGCAACGTCGATGTTCTTGGATGATCCCGAAGGGGTATTAGCAGTCAACTTCCATCTCCCATAGCAGCTTTGCCAGCGCTTAGAAGACTACCGCGCCCCTGTGGTGAGACTAAAATTGCCCGAGCGCATTGTGACCCAATAGACAGACGTGTCGGCGCTGTGCCGATAACATGCGCCTGATATGCGCCGCACTGGTCTTAGGCGTCCGGCCGCAGCCTGACCAGATTGTAGACCTCGTCCAGCATCGGACTGGCCGGATAGCTGACCACTCTGGGCCCCATGGCGAGGGCGGAAACCGGGAACGCCAGCGGTACGGCCGGTACCAGCCGGGCCACCTGGTTATTGATCGTCAGGTACGCCCGGTTGCGTTCCTCACCGGCGGGCAGAGTCCGGGCACGGGCAATCCGGTTGAACAGCTGCACATTCTTGAAACCGAATTCGGGGCTGGGTGCGCCGAACAGCGGGCCCAGGAAGTTGTCCGGATCCCGGTAACTGCCGCTCCACCCACCGAGATGGAGGGCGTGGTCCGAGGACGTCTGCACCCGGTCCAGATAGCCGTCCTCCCAGGCCAGGGGCTTGGGCTGGATATTCATGCCGACGGCTGTCAGCTGGCGGCTGAGCTCGGCATAGATTTTCTCCGGCGTCGGCAGATAGGCCCGCGTGACGTTCAGCGGGTAGTAGAAAGGAATCTCTTCGCCGTCGTAATCTGTTTCTTCCAACAGTTCACGGGCACGCTCCGGGTTGTACTCGAAGTAAGGGATGTCTTCGCTGGTCACGCCCAGGCTGCGAGGCACAAACTGCTTTGCCTCGGTGGTCCCCTGCAGGAAGAAGTCCTCGATCAGCACGGAGCGGTCGATGGCATGGGCGATCGCCTGGCGCATCCGCAGATCCGCCAGCAGGCCGAATTCCTGGTTCATGCCCAGGTAGGCGACGGAGAAGGGATCCCGCTGCAGAATCTGCATCCCACTGCGGGCCAGCCCCGCATACGTTTCCGGGGTGACCAGGTCATAGCCGTCAATCCTGCCGGACTGCAGCGCCCGCAACCGGGCAGCCGGATGGGACAATGTCTGGAAGACAACCGTGCCTACCTGCGCCGCCGGGCCCCAGTAGTTTTCGAAGGTGGTGAGGTTGACCTGCTCGTCGGACCAGGCCTTGAACCGGAACGGACCGGTCCCAATGGGGTGCTGCGCAAACACGGAGAGCTTGGTCCCTCCCCGCTCCTGGTTCAGCTCATCGGCAGTTCCCTCTGCGAGAGCAGCCGGTGACGCGATGGCGAAGGCCGGCGCGGACAAGGCTGCAACCAGCCCGGAGAACCTGCGGTTGAGGTTCAGCCGCAGTTCGTTCGGTGCCAGGACCTCGCAGTCCTTGTACAGAGAGGTCTCATCTTCATCAGCGAAGGCCTCGAACACCGAAGCGAAGGACAAGACACCTTCCGCCGGACGGGCAGTCCTGGGCAGCCGGTACCAGCGTTCAAAATTCGCCTTCACAGCTTCGGCGTCGAACGGCGTGCCGTCGTGGAACTCGACGCCTTCGCGCAGTGTGAAGCGGTAGGCCCGGCCGTCGTCGAGCTCTTCCCACTCGGTGGCGAGCAGGGGCTTGGGGACTCCCGTGTCGGGATCGACGCCGATCAGCGTCTCCATGATCTGCCGGGTGACCCGGAACGACTCCGAGTCCAGCAGCAGCGCGGGATCGAGGCCGGCGGGATTGGCCGCCGTGCCCATGGTGAAGGTCAGGTCCGTGGCCGGTACGGATGTCCCCGAGGGCGAGGCCGTGCCCGTCGACGGCGAGCCAGGCTCGCCCGTACAGCCGGTGAGCAGGACCACAGCTGCCGCCGCGCCAGCCTTCAGAAAGCTGCGGCGCGCGGGCAGGTATGACACTCGTGAGCTCCTCGTGGCCGAATTTGCGGAATTCTCAGTCTAATTGACATGCGGTGAGATACAGAAGCCGGAAAACCTTAGCGAGATGCAGGCCACATCCAGTGCAGATGGGGCACGATAGAGCAATGAGCGAATCTGCCGAGGCCCCGCCGCTGCTTGAGGTCAGCAATCTGGCCGTCAATTTCCGGACCACCTACGGTGACGTCTCCGCCGTCCAGGATGCGAGTCTTCGCCTGCACGCGGGCAGGACGTTGGCTATCGTCGGCGAGTCCGGTTCCGGCAAATCGACCACGGCCATGGCGGTCATCGGGCTGTTGCCGAAAAACGGACGCATCACGGCGGGCAGCATCGTCTTCGACGGCCGGGAACTTGTGGGCCTGCCCGAGAATAAATTGCGCAGCATCCGGGGCCGCCAGATCGGATTGGTGCCGCAGGATCCGATGTCCAACCTTAACCCGGTCACGAAAATCGGAACCCAGGTGGCCGAAACGCTGCTGGTTCACGGAATGGCAACGGGCAGAAACATCAACGCGCGGGTGGTGGAAGTACTGCAGGCCGCCGGATTGCCGGACGCGGCCGAACGGGCCAAACAGTACCCGCACGAATTCTCCGGCGGAATGCGGCAGCGGGCCTTGATCGCCATCGGCATGGCCTGCCGGCCCCGGCTGCTGATTGCCGACGAGCCGACGTCGGCACTGGACGTGACCGTGCAGCGGACCATCCTGGACCAGATCGACCGGATGACTGAGGAACTAGGTACCTCCGTCCTGCTGATCACCCATGACTTGGGCCTAGCTGCGGAACGAGCCTCGGATCTGGTGGTGATGCACCGCGGCAAGGTTGTGGAGACCGGGCCGGCCGAACAACTGCTCAACGACCCGCAGCACCCGTACACCCAGTCCCTGGTGAAGGCCGCACCGAGTGTGGCCGCCGTGCGGCTGCAGCCCGGCGCCTACACGGCAAGTGCCGACCAACGGATCCGGCACGCGGCAGAAACGTTCTCCGAGCACGCGGCAACCGCCGCCGAGCCGCAGCGGACTGACAACATCGTGCAGCTGCGCGACTTGACCAAGATCTACAAGATCCGCGGCAAGTCGGAGGACTTCTACGCGGCCAGAAACGTCACGCTGGATGTGCCGCGGGGACGGACTGTGGCGATCGTGGGGGAGTCGGGGTCCGGGAAGACGACCACGGCTCGGATGCTGCTGAAGCTGATCGAGCCCTCCAGCGGGACCATGACATTTGACGGGATGGACGTGGCCAGGCTGACCAAGGTTCAGCTGCGTGATTTCCGGCAGCGCGTCCAACCGGTGTTCCAGGATCCGTATTCTTCGCTGAATCCGATGTTCACCGTCGGGCGCATCGTCGAGGAACCCTTGAGTACCTATAAAAGAGGCAACGCCCAACAGCGTGCGGCGCGTGTGCGTGAGCTGATGGACCAGGTGGCCCTGCCGCACAGCATGCTTCGCCGCTACCCTTCCGAACTCTCCGGCGGCCAACGCCAGCGCGTGGCCATCGCACGTGCCTTGGCGTTGAAGCCGGAACTGTTGATTTGCGATGAACCCGTCTCGGCCCTGGACGTCTTGGTCCAGGCCCAGATCCTGAAGCTGCTGGGCGACCTGCAAGCCGAAATGGGTCTGAGCTACCTTTTCATTTCACACGATCTGGCCGTGGTCCGGCTGATTTCGGACTACGTCTGCGTGATGAAGGACGGCGAAATCGTCGAGTCCGACACCTCGGAGGAGGTCTTTACGAATCCCCGCCACCCTTACACCCGGCAGCTGCTTGCCTCCATCCCGGGCAATGAGTTGGAGATCTACGGTGACGACGCCGGCATCGCCTCCTGACGACGAACACCGTCCGGAGGGTTTTGGTTTCAGGACCGGAGTCCGCAGCGAGGCCGTTGCTGTCGGGTGTGCCGTGTTTGTCCTCGTCCTCGGCACGATCCTGCTGATCATCGGCGCCGTGATTTTCGCCGGGGAGGGGCAGTGGGGCTTTGTGCTCGGACTAGCGATCCTGGAACTGTTGTTCATTGCCGGATTCGTTGCGATGCTGCACATGGCCAGGCAACGGCACCGACCGCGCCCGGACTGACCGATCGCCTATTTCTGGCGTGACTTGGGGTCCAGTGCTTCCCGCAAAGACTCGCCCAGGAGAGTGAAGCCCAAGGCCGTGATGGCTATGCAGAGACCCGGCAGGAAGGCCAGCTGAGGCGCAATGCCGAGCTCGTCCTGGGCATAGGTCAGCATGCGTCCCCACTCGGCTGTCTGTGGCCGCCCGCCGCCCAACCCGAGAAAGGACAGCGCAGCTGCGTCAATGACAGCGGTGGCCAAGGTCAGGGTGGCCTGGACAATGACAGGGCCCACGCTGTTGGGCAGCAGATGGCTCATGGTGATGGTGCCGCGGCTCAAGCCAAGCGTCTGTGCGGCCAGGATGTAGTCCGCGCCGCGCTGGGAAATCATGGAAGATCGCAGCAGTCTGGCGAAAATCGGAACCTGGGATACGCCGATGGCGATCATAATCGCATAGGCTCCCTGTCCGAGGGCAGCGGCAATGGACACGGCCAGCAGCAGGTTCGGGACCGAAAGAAGGATATCCACCAGCCGCATGATCACGTTGTCTACCCAGCCGCCGAAGCCGCCCGCGAGCACTCCCAGCAGCATGCCCCCGGCTAGGCCCAGGGCCGTGGAAACGACACCGATCAGCAGCGACGACTGCGCACCCCAGATGAGCTTGCTGAGCAGATCTCCGCCGAAGCGGTCCAACCCGAGCACAAAGCCGGGAACTTCCCCCGGTCCCGGGATATGGGTCGGTGTGATGTGGGTACGTCCCGGTAAGTCCTCACCGCCGTAGGGAGCCAGCACCGGTGCCAGCGCAGCAACGAGCAGGAACGCCACGACGATGATGGCTCCGGCAATGGCTTGCGGATTGCGGCGCAGCCGGTAGAACGCGTCTTTCCAGAGGCTGGTCCCGCCGGAGTCAGGTAACGCCGGATCTTTGCTGGCGGAGTCGTTCCCGCCTGAAGCGGGGGGAAGAGTTGTGCTCACTGGACACGCACCCTCGGGTCAATGATGCTGTAGGAAATATCGACAATGAGGTTGATGAGTGAATAGAGGATGGCGATAAAGATGATGAACCCCTGGAGAACTGGGTAATCGAGGTTGAAGATGGCATCTCGTAGGAAACGGCCGATGCCGCTGAAAGCAAAGACTGTTTCGGTCAGGACGGCACCGGATATCAGCAGACCCAACTGCAGGCCGATGGTGGTGGTCACCGGCAGCATCGCGTTGCGCAGGATGAATCGGTTGCGGATGGTTCTTTCGAGCAATCCTTTGGCCTTTGCGGTCCTCACGTAGTCGGCGTTCTGGACCTCCAGAACCGAGGCGCGGGTAATGCGGACGATGATAGCCAGCGGGATGGTTCCCAAGGCAATGCCGGGCAGGATCAGGTGCATGAAGGCGTCCCAGGAGGCATCCCATTCCCGGGTCAGGAGGCCGTCGAGTACATAGAAGTCCGTCACATGGGTGGCGTTAATCCGGGCGTTCTGCCGGCCATCTGTGGGGAAGATGGGGATCTTGATGGCGAAGAGCCATTTCAGGATGAAGGCCAGAAAGAACACCGGAATCGTGATGCCGATCAGGCTCAGGACAACGGAGCCGTGGTCCGGCCAGCGGCCGTAATGCTTCGCGGCAAGGTAGCCGAGCGGAATGCCGATTCCAATAGCGAAGATGAGCGCCACGATCGTCAGTTCCAAAGTCGCGGGAAAACGCGTGGCGAATTCTTCCAGCACCGGACGGCCGGTCAGCAGCGACGTGCCGAAGTCTCCCTGGAGGAGCTTACCCATGTAGATGAAGTACTGCTCGATGAGCGGGCGGTTGAAGCCGTACAGTTCATTGATTCTTTCGACGGCTTCCGGTGTTGCCCGGTCACCGAGCAGGGCAGTGGCGGGTCCGCCGGGGAGGCTCCGCACCCAGAGGAACAACAGGATCGATAACCCCAGCAGGGTCGGTACGAGCAACGCCAAGCGTTTGCCGATGACTCTTAACACTGTGTCCTTTCGCCCGGCTGTTTACGGTGTGGACTTTGAACAGACCCGCTCGTCCGGCCCGGGCACATTCAGGCCCGGGCCGGACGGATGCGGAGCAGCACGACTCCGGCTGGCAGCGCCGGCGCTATTCGCTGAGCGTGATCATGTTGAAGACCTCGTCGTTGACGGGGCTGGCCGGGTAGGACTCCACCCGCGGAGCGAAACCCAGGGACGGGGCAGGGTGTGCCAGCGGGATCGCCGGGACGTACTCCGCGATGTCCGCATTGATTTCTTCGTACAGCGGAGTCTGCGCTTCCAGCTTGCTGACCTGACGCGCTTCGTCCAAGGCATTGAAGAGGTCCGGGTTGTTGAAACCGAACTCCGGCTTCTCCCGGCCGAAGAACACACCCACAAAGTTGTCCGTGTCGTTGTAGTCCCCGGTCCAGCCCAGCAGATGGATGCCATGGTCGGAACTGCCCTGGACCCGATCGAGATAATCAGGAGACCACTTGTCCGGAGCCGCCTCGATGGTGATTCCCACTTCTTCAAGCTGGGCACTGAGGTTGGTGAAGACCTGTTCCGGAGTAGGCATGTACGGCCGGGAGACACCCGTGGGGTAGTTGAATTCCAAGGTCAAGCCGTCTGCATAACCTGCTTCTGCCAACAGCTCCTTGGCCCGTTCCGGGTCGTATTCGTAAGTCGGCACGTCTTCGTTGTAACCGTTGACGATCGGGGGGATGAACTGGCTGGCAACCTGGGTCCCTTCGGGCAGAGTCTGCCGCACCAGGGCTTCCTTGTCGATCGCGTGTGACAGTGCCTGGCGGACCAGAGGATCCGCCAGCGCCTCTACTTCCTGGTTGATGCCAAGGTAGAGGATGGTGAAGGGGTCGCGGTTGATGATCTTGAAACCGGCATCTGCCAGCGCCTTCGTGTCGGCAGGAGCCACGAGGTCATAGCCGTCAATGGTCCCGGCTTCGAGGGACTGGCGGCGGGCCTGCGGATCGTCGAGGACTCGGAAGATGACCTTCTGGACCTGGCCCTGTTCTCCCCAGTAGCCGTCGAACGCGGAGACCTCGACCTGCTGGCCGACGTCCCAGCTGTCGAACTTGAACGGCCCTGTGCCCACGGGGTGGGACTTTGCATACTCGCTGAGGACCGGGGCTTCGGCTGACCCGCCGATGTCATCGGCGTTGAATTCCTCGAGGGCCGTCGGACTCTGCATCGCGAAGGCCGGGAGGGACAGGGCTGCGATGAAGCCGGCGAATGGCTGTGCCAGATTGACGGTCGCTTCCGTTTCGCTCACCGCTTCACAGGAACCATAAACTGCGGTGTCCGGGCTGTCCGAAAAGCCCCGGAACAGCGAGTTGTAGTAGTAGCTGACCGATTCGGACTGCTGCAGCCCCTCGAAGTTGTACCAACGGTCAAAGTTGAAGCAGACAGCTTCGGCATTGAATGCGGTGTCGTCGTGGAACTTTACGCCTTCCTTGAGTTGGAAGGTGTAGGACAAGCCGTCTTCGGAACTGTCCCAAGATTCGGCCAGCAAGGGAGCCGGATCCGCCGTGCCTGGTTCCACTCCCACGAGGCCTTCAAAGATTTGGCGGCTGACGCGGAAGGACTCGCCGTCACTGGCGAAGGCCGGGTCGAGGGACTTCGGGTCGGATGAGGCAGCAAAGATGAAGGTGGAATTGACGCCCGTGTCCTCTCCGGTTCCTCCCGTAGCGCCGCGCTCGCTTTCGGCGCAGCCGGTCAGTATGAGGGCGCTGGCTGCAAGCCCTGCTGTGATCGCGGCCGTACGCCTGCGTGCGCGTCGCCATCTGCCCGGTGTTGTGCCCCTGAACGACATGAATTTCTCCTCGTCAACGAGTGGTGTCTGGACAGCGCGGATGTCTGCGCGCCCGGGCCTCCCGTGTTGTACGCGGGTCTGCTTGTTGAGAGCCTAGTCACAAGTTCAAAGGAAAGCATCGCTTTCACACTTTGGTGTAGCCCAAATACCATCACAATTTGGTCACGCGGCTCGGGTTGACCGCCGACCACAAGCCGCGGTGCAGGTAAGGCGAAACGACGACGCCGGGTGGCGGCTTAACCACGAAACGGTTCCCGTCAGGACGGGAACCGTTTCTTCACCTGGTGCGCAAGGCGGGACTTGAACCCGCACGTCCGAAGACACTGGAACCTAAATCCAGCGCGTCTGCCAATTTCGCCACTCGCGCAGTGCTGTACGGCCTAGCCGCAAGCCAGCATCAATTGTACCTGCTCCCGGCGTCCGGCTTGCGCAGGCTCGTCCCGGACCACTGAAGCCGGACGCCGGGGTAATGCGAACCGGGTTAGTCGAGCCCAAGGTCCCTGCGCAGTTTGGCTACGTGTCCGGTAGCCCGAACGTTGTACTGCGCCAACGAGACCTTGCCCTCGGGGTCCACCACAATAGTGGAGCGGATCAGGCCCTCATATGTTTTCCCGTAGTTCTTCTTTTCACCCCAGGCGCCGTAGGATTCGGCAACGGAATGGTCTTCGTCGGAGAGCAGCGGGAAGTTCAGTTCTTCCTTTTCTGCGAACTTCACGAGTTTCGGAAGCGGATCGGGCGAGATGCCGACCACGTCGTAACCGGCTCCCTGCAGAGACGCGATGTTGTCGCGGAAATCGCAGGCTTCCTTGGTGCAGCCCGGCGTGGACGCCGCAGGGTAAAAATAGACGACGACGTTGCGGCCGCGGAAATCAGCCAGCGAGACATTGCTCCCGGTGGAATCCTGCAGCGTAAAAGCGGGGGCGTCGTCGCCTGAGGTCAATCGTTCGGCCATTCCGGCAGCTCCTTTGTAGGTTGGTGCGTCGCACCCAGCTTAGCCAATTGTGCACATGGGCCCTCAAGAGAGAAGCAGGCTGGCTATAATCGGATAATGCCGGATTTAAACAACTGGCCGACGCCACGGTTGCTGTCAACTGCCGCGCGATTGGTCGAGCATGCTTGGAATGAAAAGCTCGCCTCCCTGGGCCTGACCCACGCGGGGGTCATTGCGCTGGAAGTCCTGGACGGTGAAGGGCCCTTGGCGCAGGCCCAACTGGCCGCCAAAGTCCGGGTGCAGGCGCAAACAATGGGGAAGACTCTATCCAGGCTGGAGGCGCACGGGCACATTACCCGCGTCCGCAACCAGGCTGACAGGCGGTCGCAGCAGGTAGCTGTTTCCGAACTGGGCCAGACGGCGCTTGAACAGGCTCGTGAGCTTGAACGGAACCTGACTCCCGGCGGGGAAGTCGGAGTGGAGGAACTGCGCGACCGGCTGGCGGCCGTGATCCGACGGCTTGGTTCCACCCGTTGGGGCGTTGATATGCCGGAGAGCATGCCGATGGCGGCTGAAGAGCGTCTGCCCGACAAGAGCTAAAGCGGCAGGCTAGTTATAGCTGCAGGATTTTCGAGGCGGGAACGCACCGAGCCGGACCACCGGCCGCGGGGCGTTCCCGTTTTCTTCGACATAAGGACCCGACGAGGGGCTTCGCTCCATGAGGGCTTCGCTGAAATTGCCCGCGATGTCTTACCCTTGACCGAGGAAGTGTCGCAGCGTGCCTGCGTTGCGTACGGCGTGGCCGTGGCCGTCGTTGTTGAAGTACACGAAGACGTCTTTCCCCTCGGTCTCCCATTCGTGGATCCTGTCTGCCCACCAGCCAAGGTCCTGGTCGGAGTAGGACCCGGAATAGAGGTGCTTGTGGTCGGGGCCGTGCAATCGCAGGTAGACGAAAGGTGCAGTGGCTTCCAGGACGCACGGCAGGTTGGCACCGCTCATGATGCAGTACGCGGCGCCGTGGTGTGCCAAGAGCGCATATACGTCCGGGTGGTGCCAGCTGGAGTGCCGGAATTCAAGGGTGACCCGGATCCATTCCGGTAGCAGGTCCAGAAAGTAACCGAGCCGGGCATCGTCGCGTTCCATGCCCGGCGGAAGCTGCACCAGCAGGACCGCGCGCTTGCCGGCCAGCTCGTGCCAGGAAGACGTGATTCGCTCAATCCAAAGGTCCGGTGCGTATAGCTTCCTGGCGTGGGTGAGTCCACGGGGTGCCTTGACCGAGAGGGCGAAGCCGTCGGGCAGCCGCCGGCGCCAACCGGCGAACGTACCATCGCGCGGCCAACGGTAGAAGCTGGCGTTCAGCTCAACGGTGTCGAACCGGCGCACGTAATGGCCCAGACGGTCCCGGGAGGGTGTACCGCCGGGATAGAGGACATGGTCCCAGTGGGCATAGCTCCAACCAGAGGTGCCGATCCGGATGCTCAACAGTACTCACCTCCGCCGCGCGTCACGTTCTTCAGAGTCTTCATGCACTTCACATGGCGAGCATACTGTGCCACCCGTTCTACCTTGTGCCCCCTTCGTCTCTCTGCGGGCCTGAGGTCCTGATGACGGGCTGGATTGAGGTGAAGGCCCCTGCTGCTCGATCCGGGCCGGTAAGAACGGCTCCAGATATGGGGCGCGCCGGCGCGGCCCGGCGCCACGGAAGTGGCGGCCGGCTAGCGTCGCACGTCCACGTTCAGGGGAGCGCAGCACCGGTGCAGCCACCCATAGTCGGCCGGCAGGGCGAACACTCTGGCGAACCCGGTGTCGACGGCCAGATCGTCTTCGCTCACCCGGTCCCCGAAGAACATGTACGCCCTGTCTGTGTTGCATTGCCGGCTCATCCAGACCAAGCCGTCGAATCCTTCCGGGTGGGCATGGGCGGCTGCGGCCCACAGCGCGGTTTCCAGGTAGCGGTCGGCCTCGGTCCCGGTGAGGTCTCTGGCCTCGACGCCCAGGGTGCGCAGCCCGGTTCCCATGAAGGAAGCCAGCCGTAACTCCCGGCGCGGCAGCAGGCGGCCCATCACTTTGTCCTCGTAGTCGCCGGGCCGCAGCGCGCCGCCGGAAATCGGAACGTCGTGCAGCAGCGTTTCGCACACCGCTGCCTCGTCTGTCTGGGCGGCATAGAGCGTTGACACGGGCAGATCGCCGAAGAAGGCGAAACGGGTGGGCTTGCCCCTTCCCGGGTTGAAAGTGTTGGCGTGACGCTTGGGCCGGTTGGCGAACAGCCGGTACAAGTGCGATCCAGATGGCAGGATCCACTGCTCGGCTTCTACTTCCCCTCGCCGAAACTTCTCAAGCCGCTCCCCACGCTGCTGATCCAAGAGCTGGTCATAGGACGTATCTGCCTGCTCCTCGAGCCGGCTCCATGCATCCTCAGAGGTCACCACTCAACCCCGTAGTGGCCTTCGGCTGCGGCCAGCATCCGCTCGGGTTCGTCCAGATAGTCGACGGGGCGGTCACCGTCCAGATAGCCGCTGGGGTCGCACAGCCACTGGGCGAGGTCTTCGTCGGTGCGCCCGTGTTCCCGGATGACCGCGATCAGCCCGGGGACGACTTCCCGGATCCGGCCAGCCTCCTGGTCGAACTGGAAGCCCGGGTAGACCAGGGCATTGCGGCGCCGGACGCCGATGAGCTGGCCCGCCTTCCGCTTGTCTGATGCGTAGGAGCTGCGGCCGGATGCCCTGGAACCGAGCAGTTCGCCGACCTGGCTTCCGGTGAGCATGCCGAACTCGGACTCAATAGCCCGCCACGCGTTTTCCGTCGACTGCATGCCGGCGACAACTTCGGGGCTGACCGGCAGTGGGAGTGAGGCGAGGGCCGGGCGGATCGCTTCCATGCTGCGGTGCAGGTTCACGAGCGCGCCGTCCAGTACATCCTGCAGCGCGGCTGAGTCGGCTCGCAGCTGGTCTTCCCGGTGGTGGATTTCCGTGTTCACAGCCGCTCCTTCCTGTGCTTCCTGCATCTCAGTCTAGTTCAGGAAACGGCAGGAAAGTAGCCGGCACCTGCTCCAATAGGGCTGTCCGCACCTATGCCCAGGCATGAAAATGCCCGGGCGGAGTGACTGCTGCCAGCTGCGCCCGGGCATACCGTCGTGAACGCCCGCGGAAAACAAATATCCCGTACATAGCCCTTGAGCCGATTTTGGGCAAAAAGAAACCCCGCCTGTCCAAGTAGTTTGCTTGGTCAGGCGGGGTTTCTTATCCTGTGCACCCCCCGGGACTCGAACCCGGAACCCATTGTTCTGGAGTCGGCTCTCAGGGCCTTCCGCGTGTTTTCGGGAATTTCCGTGCCTTTACTGGGATAGATGGCCTTTCAGGACCCTTTCATGGGTCGTCCGAGCGCTAGTGAGCGCCAGTGAGATACAGAATAAATAGCCCGTAAGTAGCCCGGCGGACTCTTGTGGGGCTACTTACCCCCTTGCGCAAAGATGTCATCGAAGACAGCGCGGTTGTCCACCATCACCAGCTCCTCTTCGACGTAGTATTCGCGTGTCACGGCACTACTTGAATGCCTTAGCTGTTCGGCCGCGGCTTCCAGTCCCGATGAGCGTTTGATCATTGTGGCCGTGGACTTCCGGAGCGACTTCGGCTTCACCCACGCGAAATCATCGCCGGTGCGGTTGTCATACTGCCGTGCTTGCCGCCAGGATCTTCGGAAATTTGATGTGAGTACCAGCCCGCCGACCTGGCTCTTGAAGATTAATCCTTCGGCGTGCCCGTCCAGGTTTGCCCGGCGCTTCTCGAGCAAATCAACGACGTGGGGCGGCAGCGCAATGGGCTGGATTTTCGCCACTTGGAAACGATCGCCCTTGGTCCAGTCCTGGCGGTGCCATTTGCCTTCCTCGTTCTGGGCGATGGTCCCGGAGACCAGGATGAAAGGAATGTCCTCTTCCAATCTCACGTCCTCCCAGCGGATGGCCAGCAGTTCCCCGCTGCGCACGCCTGTGCCGAGCATCACATCGATGGCCGGCCGCAGATGTACACCACGGGGCGGACCCGACGGCTGGGCCGCCTGCCATGCCTCGATACGTCGGACCAGTTCGAAGTATTCAGCTCGCGTCATGGCGCGGACCTTGGAGCGCTTGGCCTTCCGCTCCGCCTGCCGCTTGTCTTTTCCGACGGGATTGATCCCGGAGGGAAGGGCATTGAACGACACTGCGTGATCGAACATACCGTGCAGCACAATGCGCGCCGTCCTCTCGGCCGATAATCCGCCGGTGGGGATCGTGCGGGCAGCTGACTTCTTGTATGTGATTGTCCTGGTGTCGTTGCCGTCGGCAATTCTTCGGAGGTGGGCCTCAATGTAACCCGGAGTCACGTCTCGAATCTTCTTGTCGCCGATGAAGGGCGAAATCGAGATCCGGATTCGGTTCCGGTACGCCGCCATTGTCCCCGGTGCTCTTCCCCGCAGCGATTTCAGCCAGAGCTGCCCCAACTCCTCTATGGTCGTCGATCCGGTGACTTCCGAATCCGCATCGGAAAGATCGCGGGTTTCCCACTTGAACTCGAGTTCCTCGCGGGCCCGACTTTTGGTTCGACCGGAGGCCTTCATCCTTTTGCGATTGCCATGGGCGTCTCTGTAGTACCAGGAAGCTTCGAAGCCTCCGCTTTCCCTCGGAGAGAAGCTCATCTTACCGTGCGTATTCGGACGCATCTCAGGGCGCGCCATATCGGGGTCCTCTTTGCTGAACAAGTTCGATGCAATTGGTGTTGATGTCGTCAGTACTCTATCGGATCGACATCGTTGGACAGCGCAGCGACCGCCGTGCACGAGCCTGTCAGCATACAGACGGGCGTGAAACATACACAGATCACCGTCATCGACGGCAAACTGACCACGGCAGACCTTGCAGCCTACCTGAAGGTGTCGGAATCCACGCTCCGGGCATGGCGAGGTTCCAACGAAGGGCCCAGACCTATCTATGTTGGCCGAGGCATTCGCTACAGCCTGGATGAAGTTGACGCTTGGATCGAGCGCAACAGCCGTAAGGAGCGCCGCCGCGTAGCCTGATTGGCCAGCCGAGCCGAGATCCTTTGGGCGGTCCCTACGACAAGGTCAGACGTTCGATCCCCAAGCTCCACTGTTGGCGCGGATATTGTCTTCATGCGCGCTTCTGTCGTTTTTTATCGTTGCAACCCATCCGCTGCTTTTGCGCGGATGGGTGAGTCCGCAGCGTTGTCTCCTTCCAACCATATGCGCCTCAAGTATCTACATGGGGTCCGAGGCGGAAAACGCGATTCGAGCGCTTGATCCGCAGCGTCTACAACGATGCCTCCGGGTGTGCGTGAACGCGGCATATCCAACCAGCAATCGAACAAGCCGATCAGCCATCAGGTGGTGACCGCCAAAACGAGCCGTCCCAGTCGGTTCCGAACAGGCTGACAAATTCATCCGCGCCGTTTGGCGAGGGCACCCCTGATCGGGGTGTTCATCGACAAGGGCAGCCGCCCTGGAAAAGGAGGCCTCTGCCAACGTCCCCAATCGAAAGTTCACGAAATGAGCAGGGGGGGAATGAACCGCGGACCGTAGCGCCACGGCTATGCTTCGACGGCCTCGGCACGCGAGAGGAACCCCATCGCGGGATGGGCGCGTAGCCCGCGGATCCCTGCCGGCGTGCCGGCCACGAGCAACCCGACAGGCAGGCCACGAGACACTAGATGCTGAAAGGCCCCGATCAGGACCGGCACTTCGACGGGCGTTGGGTTGTCGACGCCGTGCAGGATCAGGTACCCGGATTCCTGCAGCCGGAAGCTCCGACCACTCAACTCGGCGGCGGTGCATTCGTACAGCGGCCAGCCAGCGGCAGTGACTGTTGCGCGGGCCGTGGCGATCACACTGGCCTGACCCGGGGCATGCACGCAAGATGCAAGGGTGAGCAGACCGGGGGAGCCACTTCCATTTCCCAGTGAATAGGCCAGTTCCTCTGCCCACTCTTCAAGATCCATATCTTCATCTAACGCACCCGTCTCCCGGGGAGCAACCTCGGCGACGCTGCAACCATATGATGCGTTCATGGAGAAACCGCCGGTAGCGTGTGACATCCACGGCAATCTGGTCTGGTGCTAAATTTCCGCACCTTTCCCGTCTGAACAGCCTTCGCGCAACCACCGTTTCCCTGAGCCGGGCCGTAGCCGCAGAGTTTCCATACGCGTAGCTTGCCCCCTTGCGGTGCAGCCCCCGGCACAGCTGCCAGTTTAGAATCATCTCACCACGGACTCGACTGGTCGTCAGGAGGACTGAGTTCCACTGTGTCAGTGACTAAGGAACTGGGCGTCCATGCCAGACAACCAGAAGGCCATGCTGAGATGGGCCTTCGCTGAACCCGGTCCGTGAAAGACTCCGGCAATAGGTGGTCCGCCCTTAAGCTCGCCTCCGTCACCAACTCAGCTCATGCCTCCGGCTGGTCCCGGCGCAGCATCGCCGCAGCACTGAACATCACCACCGAGCGGATCCGCCGGTTCGCCGAAATCGATGCACCGCCGATCGAAGTGCCCGGCTACCAGACCGGCGCCAGCTTCCCGGCCGACGCGGCGCGAGCCTTCCTCAGCAGGGAAGACCAGATCACCGCCCGGATCATCGTCGCCCAACGCGAGCTGACTGCACTGCTGCGCTTCGCCCACGGCGCCGGGTGGCGCCGTACCAGCAGCTGGCCTTCATTATCGGGGACGTAACGGGAGAGCGGCTGCGGCAGCTGGCTGAATCCGAGCTGGACACCTCCAACGTGGTGCCGGTGGATTTCGGGACGTTCATCCGCCCGGTCAAGCGTCGGCCAAAAGGCCCGCCGCGGAATCCTGACCGATGAAGAGAAAAAGCGGATGCGCGAGTTGGCCGCCATAGCCGCGAAGACCACCCGTGCCGACGGCAGCGCGCTGGGTGAGAACCCGGCTCCGGATGACCTGGCCGCGGTGGAAGAGAACCTGGCCGTGCGCAAGGCGTCCGAGGAGCTGAGCGCGCTGATCATCGGCGCCAAGCGGCGCAACGTGATATGGGCCGACATCGATGAAGCCTGTGGGTACAAACGCGGCAGTGCCGGGGCTCAGGCCTCCCGCACGGCTATGGTTCGCTGCCGCCGTCGGTGTGCGGCTATTCGCCCACCGGCCCCGGGGGCCTTTGAGCGCCTGGCCGAGGATCGCTCTGCCCGTTGAATTTATTCGAATCGAACCTTAGCGATGTGTCGGTCACCGGCGGAGCGGAGTTCAGCGGGCCGCCGTCTGCTAGACCGGATTGTGTGCTCCCTAGGCATATATTTGCTTCCCAGCGATCGTTATTTGTCCTTGTTTCGAATTCATGCCCACAATGATGCCCTTGGGAGAGTTGCGAGATCAATCGGGTTAAAGTCACAGTCAGGACCATGGGGAGAGTCCGAGCAGGCCCAAGGCTAGCGTGGCCAGACAGGCCGCTGCTGTCAGGCTAATTTCAGCTTGGACGGACTGTGCGACTCTGCGCCCTAGTCGGCGTGCGGACCGGTGTCCTCTCATAGGCGGTGCTGGTACGTCACTTAAGTGTGCGGCGCCGGCCACGCCCGGGCCTCAGCCCTCCAGTTCACCGCGCCGGTGTCGCAGCTCGCGTTCGGCATGGTTCAGCGGCGAACCCACAAACGGCAGGGCGCGAAGGTCGACCGAGGCTGAGGCTTTCAGCGCCAGGGCATTGGCCGTCTGCGCTGCGCGGGCGGGAAGCCCGATGGTTTCGGCGAATTCGGCCCAGTGCCGGGCCCGGAGTTTCTTCAGCTTGCCGGCCACGGGCAGGGCCAGCGTGTCGTCGTCGTAGAGCAGGGTGCAGGGCACATCGTAGACCGGAGCGATATTGAAGCCGCCGTGCCGGCCGGCGAGGATGGAGGCGTTCTTGGCATGCAGGTCCCCGTTGCCGGTCAGCCAGGCGTACACGAACTGCAGGTACAGGTTCCGGACGGCGACCGCGGGCGCCTTGCAGGCCCCGGCCAGGGCTTTCACCACCGCCTCGGAGTCGACGTTGTACTTGGAGGCCGGCGGTAACCCCATCACCTGCGCGGCATCCTCCATCGCCAGGCGGACCCAGCCGTCACCGTCGGCGACCCGGTCGAAGCGTTCCACGAGGAGGCCGGGCAGGCCGTGGCGGTCGGTGACCACGCTGGCTTTGGCGACCGGAAGTTTCAGTTGCCGGGCCGCCGCCAGATGAGCGGCCTCGTTCTCCACCAGATGCGGCTGCCTGGGCGGATCCAGCTTCAGGATGTAGCGGGCGGCCCGGGTGGCCAGGGGAGCGGTGAGCATGGAGGCGCTGGCCTTGTTCTGCACCCCGGGCAGGGCATGCAGGTCCACGGCCGCGGCCAGTTCGGTGAAGTCCAGGTCTCCGGGGCGCGTCGCGTCGGCCAACGGTTCCGGCTCGACCGGATCTTCCCCCGCCGGAACGACCTGGACGTCGCCGGGCACATCGGCGCCGACGGCAAGCAGCAGCGAGAGCTCGTCATCCAGGCTGGTCTTGACCGCGTCCTTCAGTACCGTAAGCCGGTGCCCTTCAGGCAGCAGGCCGGCGAAAAACGGCGGCAAGCCTCCGCTTGCTGTGACGACCGGTTCTTCTGCCACCGGCAGTGTTACCGCCACGGCCGGGCCGCCGTCAGCCATATACCGGCTGTCGTAGGTGAAGGCCGTGGCCCCGTCCGGTTTGCGTTCCAGCCGGCCGGCGAGGCGGCCGGTCTTGTAGACGTCGGCTGCAGCGACAAACCGCAGCTGCTGCAGGTCGGCCACTATTCGGCCGCCAGCCGGAGGCCGAGGACGTTCGCGGTGGCCGCCACGGCGGCCAGCGTCGGATTGCCGGTCCCGGTTTCGATGGCCCGGACGGTGCGTTCGGAGGTGCCGGCCAGATCGGCGAGGTCTTTCTGCGTCAGCCCAGCCTCCTTGCGGGCAGCACGGATGCGCTTGCCCACATCTTTGACGTCGCTCACGGTTCCCCTTACTTCGGCAGGATGTTGCCGGTCAGCCTGATCCAGATCCCATTATGCCGCCCGCGATGCGGAATCGGTAATATCTTGCCGAAACAGCGTCCCCACGCTCGCGGTGCGGTTGGTTATCGACGGGATCGGCATTATTCTGCCGGTCTTGTTTGAACCGCAGTACGTTTGGCCCCCGACGAGGCCGGGAATGGTTGCGGCCCCGGTTTCCACGTGCAGGACCATGTCGACGTCGGCCGTCGGCCGGGTCACCGCCCGGACGGCAGCGACCGCATGAAGCTGCACCATGAGGCCGCCGACGAATGTCCACTGTTTGTGAGGCAGGGCGTGTGCCAGCTCAACGCACTGCGGCCAGGGCGGCCCCCAGCCGCCGGGCGGGGCGGGCACGTCCCAGAGCGGCCGCTCAGCGGCGGCCATCGAGCAGCTCCTGCAGCAGCCGTGCACCGGCTGATCGTTCGCGGGTGCCCAGGGAGTTCATCAGGTCAACGGCAACGGCGGCCAGTGGGACTTCTCCGGCAGCGAAGGGTTCATCGATGGCGAGCTCGTGCAGGATGACGTTGCCGCCCGGATCCGGGACCAGTCCGAAGGCGTCGGTGAGGTCCGCCGCGTCGTCGGCCATGAGGTAGCCCTCGGCTGTGCCGCCGCCGGCCGTGAGTCCGAAGCGGTCGGCCAGCTCCGGGTCGGCCATGGCGCTGCCGCCGGTCGGCAGCAGCGTGTCGGCGATCTCGGGGATGACGGCCGGCGTCGCCCGGTGAACGGTCACGAAGTCTTTGCCGCGTGCGAGCAGGTTCAGCTCAACGGGATCGATCCGGCGAAGGCGGGCCTTGAGCCGGGACCGCTCCGAGGAGCTGACCCAGTCAGGCTTCCCGTCGGAAAGAAGTGCAAGGGCCGCCCATGCCATCCGAGGTGTCCACGGCCGGCCGCGGCGGGTGCCGGCCTGGGCGAGCCGCTCGACGGACGCCGGGTCAATGATGACGGCCCGGCCGGCGCGGCCGCTTACCGTCAGGCGTCCCGAGCCGGCGAGCCTGAGCACGGCCTGCCGTGAGACGCCAAGCTTTTCGGCCGTCTCGCTGGCCGTCAAACCATCAGAAGTCATGCACTAATGTTGTCACTCGCAACTTTAGTGTCAATCTGGTTGACCGGCGGGAGCGCTGTCTCTTCACTGACAGGACAAGAGACTCCGCTATCCGGTCGTGCCGTTTCGGCGTCGGTGTGCGAACATCGAGGTTTCCGCCGAACAGCTGGTGTTTCCGAAGGCGGGCGTAGACACGGTGCGGTAGGGCGGAGGAATCGTCCAAAAGCCGTTGCCGCCGAATCAGACACCTGACAACGTTCCAGGAAGCTAACGGCTTCGGCACGACCCTCTAGGAGGGCGCTGAACAAGGGGCAATTTTGGGCCGTGGGGTTCGCTTTCGTGCCCTTTCCGGGGCCTTGGGCGGCGCGCTGGGGGGTCTCCATT
>NZ_JAODLR010000031.1 GCF_025960875.1 Crystallibacter permensis
GAAGTCCTGGAGGGCGGCGTGCACGGAAGCGAGGAAGCCCGCGGGCTCCTGATGCGCTTCGAACGGTGCGATTGCCATACCTCAACGCTATAGAACACGTCTTCGAATAGCGCGGAAAAAGCGCCAATGTGGAGGACTAGTGGCCTGTGCAGGAAGGAAGCGCGGGTCCGGCCGCCTGTGAAGGCGGCGTGGAGCGGGCCTTGGCCTAGGCGGAAGTTGCATTCAGCCTAGGACCCAGCTTCGGTCAGGCCCGGCGGCGGCCGAACACCAGAGAGGCTACCGCAGTTCCTGCGGCGACCGTGTAGACGGCAGGCCAGGCACCCATCTTCTTCGCCAGCGGGTGGGAGGCGCCAAACGCAGCCAGGTATAGGCCGGTCAAAGCAGCAGCGGTCCCCGTGCCGGCGTCGCGCTTCCACAAAACGAAAGCTGCCGCACCTGCGGCGGCGAGCACGGCGCCGCCGAGCGGACGGTTCTTGGTGGCGCGGGCGGTTTGGAAGCCGCCGATCAATCCCGCGCTCGTGACCAGCGGGGTCAGCAGGGAACTCATGGAATCTCCTTAGTCTGGGGCGATGCCCTCTAGCCTATCTGGAGCATAGACTGCCCCTATCTAACGGAACTTTCCAAAGGACCCGATTATGGGAACCGTCAGGCGCCTGGCCGCAGACCTGAGGCTCACCGACCTCGGCCGCGCCGTGAGTATCGTCGGCTTTAACCACGACGTCCATGCCGGAACGTTGTCCGGCTTCATTGTCCGCCGGACCAGGGATGTTGTGGATATTCATCTGGACGGCATCCCTGAGACGGTTGCCGTGTCTCATGATGCGATAGTCCTGATCCTGGAGCCGGACAGGGAGAAGGGAACCGGACTCGGCGAGGAGCAGGAAGCGGGCACCGGCGTGGAGCAAGGCTAGCGGACGAAGGGTTAGTCGACCGCTTCGCTGTTCTTGCCGGCGTCGTTGTTCTTGTCGCCGTACTGATGCTTCGCGTCCTCGGGGTTCACAGCGCGTTTGAGCAGGGCGGGGATCACCCATAGCAGCGCGAGCATGACCAGCACCACGCCGCCGCCCACGTAGATCGCCACCTGGTCGCCCGCCACGACGTCGAGAATGAAGGCGACGCAGCCGGTGGCCATCAGCCCGATGCCGAGCACTGCGGACTTCACGATGCGGTGGCCGTGCGCCACGGTGGAGTCTTTCACATGCAGGCCGAAAAGCTTGCGGTGGATAGCCACGGGCGTGATGATGACGCAGGTCAACAGGCCGGAAAAAGTCAGCAGCGCAACGTAGAGGCCAACCTGATAAGGCGCCAGGTCCTCGAACCGCGCCTGGAACGGCAGCGTCATGAGGAAGGCGGTGATGATCTGTGCGCCGGTCTGCATAACGCGCAGTTCCTGCAGCAGGTCGTTCCAGTTGCGGTCGAGTTTCTCCTCGAACGTCTCCCGACGGCCCACCGAATCTTCGTAAACCTGATCGTCCGTAGCCATCTCTCAAACTTACCGCCAAAGTACGACGCCGGGAGGGTAAGTTCCAGCGAGGCTTACCATTGGCGTTATGCCAAGTTCTGATTCCGACGGTTCGTCCATGCCTGCAGGTTCCCCAGCCTCCGCCGGGGAGCCAGCCTCCGCCGCGGACGCCGCGAAACCCGTGCAGCCTGTTGCCGAGTTCAAAGCCGGGCAGGTGCCTCCCGGCGCCGACTACCCCGGGCGGGAGCTCATGCTGCTGTTGCAGAGCTTCACCACGGAGACCGACCGCTACATCGATACCATGGGCCGCCGTTACGGCATGCACCGGACGGACCTGAATGCGCTGACTGCGGTGATTGATGCCCAGCGGGAGGGCCGGACGATCACGCCAGGGGTCCTTGGCGCGAAACTGTCACTGAGTTCCGCCGCGACGACGGCGTTGGTGGACCGGCTGGGCAAGGTGGGCCACATGGTCCGCGAACGCAGTGGAACCGACCGCAGGCAGGTGCAGCTGGAAATCACGGAGAGCGCCCGCACCACCGGGGCCGAGATCTTTTCACCCATGGTTGAAGAACTCATCAAGGTGGTTGCGCGGCATTCGGCCGAGGAAGTTGAACTGCTCTCCACGTTCATGGCCGAGCTGCGGGATGCGATGATCCGCGCCCGCGAACAAGCAGCGGGTCAGGAGCGGACGGCAGGTTAGGAGCGGACAGCAGTTCCGGAGCGGAGCGTGGGTCAGGAGCGGACAGCAGTTCCGGAGCGGAGCGTGGGTCAGGAGCGGAACAGCGCCGGTTCGGCAGCAGCAAGCAATGGCAGCTGAAGCACCAGCCAGGGGCTAAAGGCCCAGGGCGCAGCGTCCACGGCCCGGAACAGGGCCGCCGGATCAGTCCAGCGCCACTCGCAAACCTCTGCAGGCGCCGGCTGCGGATCGGTTTCCAAGACGGCTGTGTAGACCGGGCAGATTTCGTTCTCCACCACGCCGGAGGCGTCCAGCGCGCGGTAACGGAAGTCGGGCAGGACCGGTCGCAGCCCGGAAACTGCGACTCCGAGTTCCTGCGGTGCGCGCCGGATGACGGCTTCCGCCGTGGTCTCGCCCGGGGCGGGATGGCCGCAGAAGGAGTTGGTCCACACACCCGGCCAAGTCAGTTTTGACAGGGCCCGCCTGGTCACCAGGATTTGCCCGTCCTGATTGAAGAGGTGGCAGGAGAAAGCCAGGTGCAGTGGCGTGGCCGCGGTATGGACCTTGGCCTTGTCGGCGGTACCGATGGCGGCGCCGTCGTTGTCCACCAGGACAACATTCTCAATGCTCGAGTCGCTGGAGTGGACGCTGTTCATAAAATCAATCCTGCCATGTTTCTCGATTACCGAGAGATAATCATGTTTACTATTCCCTATGACGATCCCGATGGAACGCCAGGCGGCGCCGGCCTCCGGCACTGAACAGCACCACAATCGCACTGAGCGTGTGCTGGAACAGTACTTCGACGCGGCCCGGCGTAAAGCCGGAGCCATGGGAACAGCTTATGGCGAATTGTGGGACGTATTGCGCCGCGGCACCCACGGGGGCAAAAGACTGCGGCCGGAGCTGGTGTTCACCGCCTACAGCGGCCTGGGCGGTACCGACTTTGACGCCGTGACACCGGTGGCAGCGGCCTTCGAGCTGCTGCACACCGGCTTGATCCTGCACGACGACGTGATCGACCGCGACTTCAAGCGCCGCGGCGTGAAGAATCTTGCCGGCGAATTCCGTGATCGCGCTGCCCGTCATGGGTTTCCTGCGGATCATGCCGAACACCGTGGCCAGTCCGCTGCCATCATCGCCGGTGACCTTGCCCTGACCGGAGCCTACCGGCTGATCGCCGGGGCAGAGCTGGCCGGCGAGCTGCGGTTTGAACTGCTGGAAGAACTGGATGCCGCAGTCTTCGCCTCCGCCGGTGGTGAGTTGCTGGACGTGGAGTTTGCCGGCGCGCCGGAGCTGCCCACGCTGCCGGAGGTGATGACGATGTCGCGGCTGAAGACCGCCGTGTACTCGTTCGAAGCGCCGCTGCGCACCGGTGCCATCCTGGCCGGCGCTGACCTGCTGGCCGTGGAGACCATCGGCACGGTGGGCCGGTTCATGGGGACGGCTTATCAGCTCGTGGACGATCTGCTGGGTACCTTCGGCGACGAATCCCTCACGGGCAAGACGACGGTGGGTGATCTCGCTGAGGCCAAGTCCACGCCCCTGATGGTCTACGCCCGGAACACGCCCGAGTGGCCCCGGATTGCTGCCGCGCAGGACCGGGGGATCCGGAGTCCTGAACAGGCGGATGAGGTCCGCAGACTGTTGGAGAGCTGCGGTGCCCGTGCCTACGTCGAAGACCTGACGGAGTGCTACACCGCCCGGGCCCGTGCCGCCCTGGAAGATTCACACTTGCCGCCGCAGCTGCTTATCAAGCTCGACGGCGTCCTCAACCGTGCCGTCCAAAGGAGACGATGATGGATAACCAGGCGCAGGCAGGACTGTACGCTTCCGTTGCCCAGGAGGCCGCCGCCGTCGTTATCCGGCGCTATTCCACCTCATTCTCGCTGGCGACGCGGCTGCTGGAAAGGCCCGTACGCCGCCATGTGGAAAACATCTACGCGCTGGTCCGGATCGCCGATGAGTGCGTCGACGGGGCCTGCGCGGGATCCGGGTCCGCGCCGGAAGCAGTACGCAGCTGCCTGGACAAGCTCGAGCAGGAAACCTTGGACGCGGTGGCCGTTTGCTACAGCTCCAACCTGGTGGTCCACGCCTTCTCGATCACTGCGCGCGAAGTGGGAATCGGGGCGGAGCTGATCCGCCCGTTCTTTGCCTCCATGCGCGCGGATCTGGAGCAGACCGGGCACACCCGCGACAGCTTCGAAGCGTATATCTACGGCTCGGCCGAGGTAGTGGGACTGATGTGCGTGCGCGCCTTCCTGCTCGGCCGCCCCGTTGATGCCGAGCATTTGGCAAGGCTCGACGGCGGTGCCCGCCGCTTGGGTGCCGCGTTCCAGAAGGTGAATTTCCTGCGCGATCTCTCCGACGATTACCAGGACCTGGGGCGCAGCTACTTCCCCGGTGTCACGGTCGGCGAATTCAGCGACGCCCAGAAGGATGCCTTGCTGGCCGACATCGAAGCGGACCTGGCAGCTGCCGCAGCGGTCATTCCTCAGCTGCCCGCGGGCAGTCGGACTGCCGTCGCCGCCGTGCACGCATTGTTCGCAGAGTTGGCCAGGCGGCTGCGCGCCGTCCCGGCCCGGGAACTGCTGGCGCGGCGCGTGCGCGTGCCGGACGCGGTCAAGCTGCGGCTGGTGGCGTCCGCCTGGTACTCACAGCAAGGACGCTCCGGCGCTTGGAAGCTGCGGCCGGTGCCAGTGCTAGCCGCGCTGCACAGGAGCAGCCGGTGAGCGGCGGGCAACGGAAGCCGCCCGGAGTATGGAAGCAGCTAGGGGCGCGGAGCCAGCCGGAAAGCCTCGGACGCCGGAAACAGGCAGGACGGGAAGTACCTGAAGGCAGCAGGATCACCGTGATCGGCGCCGGACTCGCAGGTTTGGCCTCGGCGGCGTTGCTGGCCCGCGACGGATACCGGGTCACCGTCCTCGAGAAACAGCCCGACGTGGGCGGCAGGGCCGGCACGTGGGAACAGGACGGTTTCCGGTTCGACACCGGGCCCTCCTGGTACCTGATGCCGGAAGTTTTCGACCACTTCTTCAAGCTGCTCGGCACCTCGTCCGCGGAACGGCTGGACCTGAGCGTGCTGGACCCCGGCTACCGGGTGTTTTTCGAAGGTCGCGACCAGCCGGTGGACATGCGGCAGGACCGCGGCCTGAACGAGAAGACGTTCGAACAGCTCGAGCCGGGAGCGGGCAGCAAGCTCGGCGGCTACCTGGACTCCGCCCAAGAGACCTACGAGCTGGCGAAAAAGTACTTCCTCTACACATCCTTCGCCTCCTTCAGGCCGCTGCTGACCCGCGAAGTCCTGCGCGGCGGGCCGAAGCTGGCCCGGCTGCTGCTGGAACCGCTGGATTCCTTCGCCGGCCGGTATGTGCAGGACGAGCGGCTTCGCCAGATCCTGGGCTATCCCGCGGTGTTCCTCGGGTCGGCGCCGAAGCTGACGCCCAGCATGTACCACCTGATGAGCCACCTGGACCTGGACGACGGAGTGCTCTACCCGCAGGGTGGCTTCGGCCGCATCATCGAAGCGGTCCGTGAGCTGGCCGAAGGCGCGGGCGCCAGCATCCTGACGGGCGCGGAGGTGACGGACATCCTGACTGAAAGCCGTCCGGGCGGAAAGCCACGGGCCTTCGGGATCCGCTATCGGGATCAGCACGGCGCAACCCACACCTTGGCGACCGACGCCGTGGTTTCCGCAGCGGACCTGCACCACACTGAAACACAACTCCTGCCCCGCGCCCTGCAGACCTACCCGGAACAGTATTGGCGCCGACGCGTCGCGGGCCCCGGGGCCGTACTGGTCATGCTCGGCGTGGAAGGGAAGCTGCCGCAGCTCGAACACCACTCGCTGCTCTTTACCAAGGACTGGGACACCAACTTCGGTGCGATCTTCGGCAAGCAGACGAGGGTGCCGGATCCGGCGTCGATCTACGTCTGCAAGCCCAGTGCCACCGACCCGGGGGTTGCGCCCGAGGGACACGAAAACCTGTTTATCCTGGTGCCGGTGCCACCTGACCCAAGCCTCGGGGCCGGCGGGATCAACGGCGCGGGCGATGAACGGATCGAGGCCATCGCGGACGCCGTCATCGAGCAGCTCTCCGCTTGGGCCGGAATCGACGATCTCGCCGGACGAATCCGCCTTCGCCGCACGGTGGGCCCGGCGGATTTCGCAGCCGACTACAACTCCTGGCGCGGCGGCGTGCTGGGCCCGGCGCATGTGCTCAAGCAAAGCGCCTTCCTGCGCGGACGGAACAAGAGCCGCAAGGTGGGCGGCCTCTACTATGCGGGCGGGACCACCATCCCCGGCATCGGGCTGCCCATGTGCCTGATCAGCGCCGAAATCCTGCTCAAGCGCATCCGCGGCGATATTACGACGACGGCGCTGGCCGAACCGCTGCTGACTTCCGTTAGCCCGGGGTCGGGAGTCGTGAGTTGACCGGTTTTATCTATCTGGGCGCGCTGCTGTTCTCGCTGGCCGGCATGGTCATTTTGGACTGGCGGCTGAAATTGTTCGTGCGGATTGCCCCGCTGCGGGCTGCCCTGGTGCTGCTGGCCGGGCTCGTGTTTTTCCTGGCGTGGGATCTCAGCGGCATTGCGCTGGGCATCTTCTACCGGGGACAAACGCAGATCATGTCCGGCATTCTGCTGGCGCCCGAACTGCCGCTGGAGGAAGGATTCTTCCTGCTGTTCCTGTGCTACCTGACCATGAATCTGTTCCTGCTGTTCAGCCGGAGACTCCGGACCGGCTCGTTCCTGCCGGCGGGACAAGCGGTCCGGCGTGGGGAATCCCATGGGGAAACCAATGGGGAAACGCGTGGCGAAAAGGCAGGCTCCCGATGACGTACCTGCTGCTCAACCTCGGCTTCCTTGCTCTCGCCGCGGCGGTGGCTCTCGTGGCGGCGCTGGTCCGCCGCCGGCGAGTAGGGGAAAGCCGGCAGGCGAACCAGCCCGCGGCGAACCAGCACGGGGTGGGCCAGCGTCCGGTTCACCGGCCGCGGAAGGTGGTTGCCGCCGTCGTACTTAGTTTTCTGGCGTTGTGCGTGCTGACCGCGGTGTTCGACAACCTGATGATCGCTGCCGGGTTGTTCAAGTACAGTCCGGAGCATACGTCCGGCTGGCGGATCGGGCTCGCGCCGCTGGAGGACTTTGCCTATGTGCTGGCCGCGGCCGTGCTGCTGCCCGCGGTGTGGAGTCTGCTGCCGGCGGGGAAGAGATCGCGCGATGAATGACCTCAAGCCGGCCTCCGTGCTGCGCAACCTGTTTGTGTCCTCGCGGCCGGTCTCCTGGGTCAACACGGCTTACCCGTTCGCCGCGGCCTACCTGCTCACCGCCCAGACGCTGGAGCTGCCGCTGGTGCTGGGCACGCTGTTCTTCCTGATCCCGTACAACCTGATGATGTACGGCATCAACGACGTTTTCGATTACGAGTCCGACGTGCTTAATCCGCGCAAGGGCGGGGCCGAGGGAGCGGTGCTGGATAAGTCCCTGCACCGGATCACGCTGCGTGCGGCCTTGCTGCTGCCGCTGCCGTTCGTGCTGTACCTGCTGGCGGTGGGGACGTGGCTGTCCGCGCTGGTGCTGGCGCTGAGCCTGTTCGCCGTGGTGGCCTACAGCGCGCCCGGGCTGCGGTTCAAGGAGCGCCCGTTCGTGGACTCGATGACCTCCAGCTTCCACTTTGTCAGTCCTGCGCTGTTCGGGCTGGTGCTGGCGAGGGCCGAGTTTACCGGCGGACTCTGGGCGCTGCTGGGCGCGTTCTTCCTGTGGGGGATGGCGAGCCAGGCTTTCGGCGCTGTGCAGGACATCATCGCGGACCGGCAGGGCGGCGTCGGCTCCGTGGGCACAGTGCTCGGGGCCGCGGCGACGGTCAAGTACGCGCTCGCCGCCTACGCGCTGGCCGGCCTGCTGATGCTCTTCACCGGCTGGCCGGGCATGCTCGGGGCGCTGCTGGCCGTGCCGTACCTGGCCAACATCTGGCCGTTCAGATCGCTGCCGGACAACGACGCCGAACGCAGCAACGCCGGCTGGAAGCGCTTCCTCTGGCTGAACTACGTGACCGGATTCCTGGTGACCATGCTGCTGCTCTGGTACGCCGCCGCCCGCTGAATGATCTTGCGCGCCATGGACGGAAAGATCAGCCCGTGGAACGGAAGCACCAGCCACCAGTAAAGCTTGCCGGACAGGCCGCGCGGGAAATAGATGGCGCGCTGGAGGTAGGTGGTTCCTGCGCCGTCGGCCAGCGCGGAGAGTTCCAGCCAGGCCTCGCCCGGCACCCGCATCTCGGCGCGCAGCCGCAGCACCTTGCCCGCGGGCGACTCCTCAATGGCTTCCACCCGCCACCAGTCCACGGCGTCGCCCACCACCAGCCGGTCGGCATGCCGCCGTCCACGGTTGTGTCCGGCGCCGCCCACCAATTTGTCCAGCACCCCGCGGATCGCCCAGGCCGCCGGCCAGGAGTACCAGCCATTGGCCCCACCGATGCCCTCGATCACCCGCCACACGTGCTCCGGCGGCACGTCGGTGCTGCGCGTGCGCTCGTCCACGAAAACCGTCTGCCCGGCCCACTCGGGATCGCTGGGCAGCGGGTCCGAGGGCGGGGCCTGCGAGGCGTTGGTCCAGCTGGTCTCCACCTCCCCGCTGGCCATCTTGCCCAGCGCCAGCTGAACGGCCGAGCGGTAGCCGGTCAGTCCGCCGTCGGGCTTTGGAATGTAGTTGTCGATGTCGTGCTCGGCGGCTACGGCGTCGTGCTGGAGGGATTCCACCAGCGGCACGGCCATGGAGTGCGGGATCGGCGTGGTCAGCGCCACCCACCAGCCGGCCAGTTTCGGCGCCGGGATGGGCAGCGAATAGACCCGCCGCCGCGCCAGCCCCGCCTGGTGCGCGTAGCCGTACATGATGCCCGCGTACGTCAGCACCTCGCGCGACCCGATGTCGAAGGTGCGGTTCAGCCCCGCGGGCAGCTGCGGCGCGTGGACAAGGTAGTGCAGCACGTCGCGGATGGCGATCGGCTCGATCTTCCGCCGCACCCAGCTCGGTGCCGGCATGACGGGCAGGTTCTCCGTGAGATGGCGGATCATCTCGAAGGACGCGGAGCCGGAACCAATAACGACGCCCGCCTGGAACACCACCGCGGGCACGTCGCCTTCCAGCAGCACACGTCCGACGGCGGTGCGCGAGCGCATGTGCCGGGAAAGCTCCACGCCCTCCGGATGCAGCCCGCCCAGGTAAACGATCCGCTCGACCTTGGCGCGCGCAGCCGCCTCGGCAACCGTCCGGGCCATCTCGAGTTCCTGGCGCTCGAAGCCCTCGCCGGAGCCCATCGAATGGACCAGATAGAAGAAGGTCTGCACGCCGTCGCATGCCCGCGCCACGGTAGCCGCATCGCCGAGGTCGCCTTCGACGATTTCCACCTGGTCATGCCACGGGACCGCCTTGAGCTTTGCAGGGGAGCGCACCAGCACGCGGACTTGGTAGCCGGCGTCGAGCAGCCGCGGGACCAGCCGTCCGCCGATATAGCCGGTGGCGCCGGTAACCAGCACGCGTTGTTTCATGCGGAGCGTCTCCTTCGTGTTGCGGTCAGCCGTGCCCGCCAACGCTGAGCCGGCGGTTGATTTGCCCAGTGTACGGACAGGGTATACAGCGCCCGCCGAAACCGCAGCCTGAGGCTGGAAGCGCTGGCGATGGCCCGCGGGGACATCCCGGACGTCAGCTGCCGGTCAAAGCGGATCCTTCGCAGCGGCCCAAGGTGGAAGCTCAGGCACAGATCGTCGTGGAGCTCACGGTCCTGCCGGTGGACCTGGTCCCTGATTTCCAGCCAGCACTGCCTGCGCAACGCCATGTTGGAACCGAACAGCGGCCAATGGCCCAGTGCCGCACCGGTGGCCAGGTAGTAGGAGCGCAGATAAAGAAAGGAGAGTACGACGGCGGCGGGGCGGGGGAGCGCGAAGGTTCCGTTTCCGGTCAGCGCGGCCAATTCAGGCTCATCGGCGAACGCCGCCTCAATGCGCCGGAGCCAGTCCGCCGGGAGGACCGAGTCGGCATCGCACCGGGCGATGATGTCACCGGTGGCCGCATCGTAGCCGGCCGACGCTGCTGCCGGGATGCCCGGTGTCGGCTCCACGATGACCCGGGCGCCGAAACGCGCGGCGACCTGGGCGCTGTTGTCGGTGCAGCCGTTGTCGACCACGATGACCTCGTCCGGCGGGTCCAGTTGGCCGGCAAGGGAACGCAGGCACGCCTCAAGCGGCCCGGCGTCATTGAGGCAGGGGATCACTACCGAGACACTGGAGCCCATCAGCCGGCCTTGTCCCGGCGCAGGGCCTGGTATGCCTCGAGCGCCGCCTGCCGGGATTCCTTCACGTCCACGATCGGCTCCGGGTAGTCCGGGCCGGCGTATTCCGGCACCCAGCGGGCGACGTAGCGGGCGTCCGGATCGAACTTGGCCTGCTGGGTCAGTGGGTTGAAAATCCGGAAGAACGGTGCCGCGTCCGCGCCCGAGCCAGCCACCCACTGCCAGCTGGCCGGGTTGTTCGCCGGGTCGGCGTCCACCAGTGTGTCCCAGAACCACTGCTCGCCGACCCGCCAGTCGATGCCCAGGTTCTTAACGAGGAAGCTGGCCGAGACCATCCGGACCCGGTTGTGCATCCAGCCGGTGGTCCACAGCTCGCGCTGGCCGGCGTCCACGAGCGGCACCCCGGTCCTACCGCGCTGCCAGGCGCGGACCCGTGCGGCGGGTGAGGCACCGCCGTCGTTGTTCCGGGCTCCAGGCGAGGCTCCGCCGTCTTTATTCAAGGCGGCAGGCGAGGCTCCGCCGCCGTCGTTGTTCCGCTTGCGCTGCCCGGGCCGCTGCCAGGGGAAGGCGTCGAATTCCGGACGCAGGTTCCGCTCCGCCAGCAGCGGCTGGTGGTAGAGCTGGTGCCAGCAGAACTCCCGCCAGCCCAGCTCACCGAGGTAGGTGCGGACGGCCTCGCCGTTGGTTGCGGTGCGGCGGGCGGCGACCGCGTGCCAAATCTGGAACGGGCTGAGGTGGCCCCAGCGCAGGTAGGGGGAGAGCCGGCTGGTGCCGTGGGCAGCGGGGCGGTCGCGGCCCTGCGGGTAGGCCGCCAGCGCTTCGTCGATGAACTCCTCCAGCAGTTCGTGTCCCGTCGCCGCTCCCGGGGTCCAGGTTTCGCGCAGGCCGTCCGCCCAGTCGGGCCGCCGGGGCAGCAGCTCCCAGCTGTCGAGGTCCTCGGACTCCGGCAGGCGACCGCGGAAGCGCTGCCCCGGATCCGGCGCACAGAGCGGCTTGCGGAAGTCCAGCTCGGCAACCGTCTTCCAGAACGGCGTGAACACCTTGTATGGGTTGCCTTGGCCGGTGCGGATCTGCCACGGCTCGTGCAGCAGCGAGGCTTGGAAGCTCTCCGCGTGGAGGCCTGCCTCAACGGACTCCTCCTTGATCTCCGCGTCGACCTGGCGCTCGGGGCCGCCGTAGCGCCGGTTCCAGTAGACGGCTCCGGCGTCCAGTGCCTCCGCGACTTCGCCGACGATCCCGGCAGCCGGTCCCCGGCGCAGCAGCAGGGGAATGCCGAGCCCGTCCAGCTCGCGGCATAGGTCTTCCAGCGCGTGGTGCAGCCACCAGCGAGCCGCGCCGCCGAGCGGGCGGATGCCTGGGCTCTCCTCGTCCAGCACATACAGCGCCACCGCCGGCGCGTCCGCCACGGCAGCCAGCAGTGCCGGATTGTCCCGAACGCGCAGATCGTCGCGGAACCAGACCAACGACGTCGTCATGGAAAGTCCCTTCCGGAGACCCGTCCCGGCAGAGCCGCGGGACGGGAAGAACAGTGCACTTATCTCTCGATCATCGAAATTGTTATGATCGAGTCAAGCACACGGGGGAGTAAGCTGCCAAGCGAGGAGAAGCCATGGAAACGACAACACGGGGCCAAGCAGGTCCGGCCATTCCGGTGCTGGTACTGATCAGCGGGATTGTCGCGATCATCGGCGCCTTTCTGGGCAGCGGCGCGATTGTCGGCACGCCCATTCAGGACGCCGCCGGAGGGTGGCTCTCGGCCGATTCCACGCCGTTGGCGCCGGCTTCCCCGGCCTTCCGGATCTGGTCCGTGATCTATCTGGGCCTGTTCGCCTATTCCATCTGGCAACTGCTGCCGGCCCAGCGCCGCTCAGACCGCCACCGCGTGCTGCGACCATGGGCCGCCGCCGCGATGCTGCTGAATGCGGCGTGGATCTGGGTGGTGCAGGCCGGATGGCTGGCGGCGAGCCTGTTGGTGATCGTGGTCCTGCTGGCGGTCCTGATCCGCATTCTGTTCATCCTGATGCGCAGCAGGGCGGAGAATGCTGCGGACACAATCATTACCGACGGCACCTTTGGCCTCTATCTGGGCTGGGTCACCGTCGCGACGATAGCGAACACTTCGGCGGTGCTCGGCGCGGCTGGCTTCTCCGGCTTCGGTCTGTCCGTACCTTTGCTGGCTTCCGTTGTCCTCGCGGTAGCTGCGGTTATCGGTATCGCGCAGGCTTGGCGGACCGGCGGCAGGATTGCCCCGGCACTTGCCCTCGCCTGGGGCCTGGCCTGGATCGCCGTCGGCAGGGTGGACGGGGGATTGGAATCCACCGGCACGGCCATCGCCGCCGCGATCTGCTCGGCCGCAGTACTGCTGGCCGCCGTCGTGCTTTGGCTAAAGTTCCGGCGCGCGGAGCGAACGGCCTGAGAATCCGCCAGCATTCCGACGGGGAGGACTAGTCCGGTAGGCCAGTTCAGACGCCCGGATCCTTGGCGGCCTCAGTGTCCTGGATGCGGCGGGAAACGGATTCCAGCTCTTCGCTCAGCGCGGCAAGCTGTTGGGTGGAATTCTCGACGGCGAGCCGGCGCACCAGTTCTTCCTGGCGGGAGCGGAGGTGGGCAATTGAATCGGTCATCTCCCCAGTATGGCTGACCGCCCACACCAAGCGCTAAGCTTGCTGACTAGTTCCGGACAGTTGGCCGGGCGAGGCAGAAAGAAGCCCAACCGTGTTCGAAGCCCCCAGCATTCTGTTCTTCGAGGCAGGCCTCGCGGTCTTCGCCGCGGCGATCCTGCCCAAACTCCTGCGCAACATGCCGCTCTCCATGCCGATGGTCTTCCTCGGTGCCGGCATTCTCGCTTTCACCGTGCTCCGGAACCTGCCGGACCCGGACCCGGTCAAGTACGCCGAGTTCACCACGCATCTGACCGAAATCTGCGTCATCATCTCGCTCATGGGAGCCGGGCTGGCGCTGGACCGGCCGTTCCGCTGGCGGGAATGGTCCACTACGTGGCGCATGCTCGGGATCGTCATGCCGCTGTGCATCCTGGTGATGACGCTGCTGGGACTCTGGGTGCTGGGCCTCGGGCTGGCCGGGGCCATCCTTATTGCGGCTGCGCTCGCGCCCACCGATCCGGTGCTGGCCTCCGAGGTGCAGGTGGGGGAGCCTGCCGATGCCGAAACGGACGCCAACGAGGATGAGGTCCGCTTCGGCCTGACCTCGGAAGCGGGCCTCAATGACGGGCTCGCCTTCCCCTTCGTCTATCTGGCCATCGTGATGAGCCTGGTCGGAACGGCTCCGGAAGCCTGGTTCCCGCAATGGTTCGCCGTCGACGTCGTGTGGCGGATCGGCGTCGGCGTGCTGCTCGGGTTCGGCACGGGCAAACTCCTGAGCCGGATCTTCTTCGCGGCCCGGTACAAGAGCCTGCGGCTGTCGGATCATTCCGAGGGTTTCGTGGCGCTGGCTGCCACCTTCCTGGCTTACGGCGTGGCCGAGATGGTGGAGGGCTACGGCTTCATCGCGGTGTTCGTCTGCGCCGTCACCATCCGTTCTGCCGAGCACACCCACGGGTACCACAAGGTGCTGCACAGCTACGTGGAACAGCTCGAACGGTTGATGACGGTGGTCATCCTGGTGCTCCTCGGCGGCGCCATCGCCCGCGGCCTGCTGGCAGGAATCGGCTGGATCGAGGTGCTGGTGGCGCTCGCGTTCCTGCTGCTGGTCCGTCCGCTGGCCGGGTGGCTGGGGCTGATCGGCGGCAGGCCCGGGCCGCGCGAACGCCTTGCCATCGCCTACTTCGGAATCCGCGGGATCGGCTCCCTCTACTACCTTGGGTATGCCCTCAGTCATGGCGAGTTCGACGCCGAAGCGCGCGAGCTGTGGGCCGTCGTCGGGCTGGTGGTGGCGATGTCCATCGTCCTGCACGGCGCCACCACCGCGCCCCTGATGAACCGGCTGGATGCCCTGCGAAAGAAGGAAGCCCTCCGGCAGTTCGGCGATGAAAACCAAGCCCCCAACACCACGGTGTGACAAATAACGACGGCGGCAATCACCTTGCGCGCTCGCGTCGCCTCGCGTCATTCTCGCGCCGCCTCGCGTCTCCTCAACCCCGGAATACTAAGCATGCTGAATTTCGCGCTGAGCTAAGTCAACCGTATTCCGTGGACGGCCAGCGCCGTGGTGGCTAGGTTGGAGGAAGTGGCGTGCCGATACGCGGCGCACCGAGTAAGGAGGTTTTTGATGGCTGCAAAGGACCGATCGAAGGCAGGCTTTACCGTACCGGGACTCCAGCTCGAGGATGGCTACAAGGTGGGCGAAACGCTGCAGATGCGGCTGCACGCCCTGAACGACCTGCAGCTGACCCTCAAGCACGCACACTGGAATGTGGTGGGCCGCGATTTCATCGGTGTCCACGAGATGCTGGACCCGCAGATCGAGCAGGTCCGCGCCATGATCGACGCGGTTGCCGAACGCATGGCCACCCTGGGTGTTTCGCCCAACGGCCTGCCCGGCGCCCTGGTCAACGCCCGTAGCTGGGACGACTACTCCATCAACCGCGCCGGAACCACCGAGCATCTGGCCGCGCTGAACGTCGTCTACAACGGCGTGGTGGAGGATCACCGCAAGGCCATTGAAACGGTAGGCGAGCTCGATCCCATCACGGAGGACATGCTGATCGGCCAGACGGCGGAGCTTGAACTCTTCCAGTGGTTCATGCGCGCCCACCTCGAGAACGCCGGCGGCGAACTCTCCACCGCGGGCACCAAGACGGAGAAGGACGCGGCAGCGAAGAGCAAGGGCTCCAAGTCCAAGTAACGCGCAGAACACTGACCGCAGAACGTTGACGGCAGCACGCTGACCGCAGAACACTGACGGCAGGAGCCAGGCCCGGGGGCCCTCTGGACATTCCGGACGGCCACCGGGCCTTTTGCCTGTCCGCCCCGCAGGCCCTCGGCCAGGATCCAAACAACGACGGCGGCGCCCGCCTTCCGGCGTATAGGTACAGTCAGCGGGTGAATACAGCGTTCGATGTACTATGGCGTTATGGAAACCATCGTTCATTCTTCGGTGTTGTCCCGGTTCGGCTATGCACTGTCGGACCCGACGCGCGCATGGATACTGCTGGCCCTGCATGATGCTCCGACCTATCCGAGCGATCTGGCGGAACTGATCGGCGTCAGCCGACAGAGCCTGTCGAACCACTTGGCGTGCCTGCGCGGCTGCGGACTGGTGGTCTCCGTTCCGGAAGGCCGCCGTGCACGGTACGAACTGGCGGACCCGAAGCTGGGCCATGCACTGACAGACCTGCTCGACGTTGTGCTGGCTGTCGATCCGGCCTGCTGCAACGAAAGCGTTGAGAAAGGCTGCTGCTGAATGGCTGCTCCCGCAAGCAACACCACTGCTCCTTCACCAATCCGCCGCGCCGTCCTTTCGCGCCGGATCAAATTCTTCGTTGCGGCAACGATTACTTACAACATCATCGAAGCGACAGTCGCGCTGACCGCCGGTTCGCTGGCCTCGTCCAGCGCGCTCATCGGCTTCGGCCTGGACTCGCTCATCGAGGTCTCTTCCGCCGCAGCAATCGCCTGGCAGTTCGCCGGCCGCGACCCGGAAGCGCGGGAGAAAAAGGCACTGCGCTTCATCGCGTTCTCGTTCTTCGCCCTGGCCGCCTTCGTGACTGTCGATGCGCTCCGTTCCCTCCTCGGCGGACGCGAAGCCGACCACTCGACCGCGGGCATCGTGCTGGCGGCCGTCAGCCTGGCCATCATGCCCCTGTTGTCCTGGGCCCAGCGCCGGGCAGGACGGGAACTGGGCTCGCGCTCGGCAGTCGCGGACTCCAAGCAAACCCTGCTCTGTACCTACCTCTCGGGGGTGCTGCTCGTCGGCCTGGTGCTGAACAGCACGCTTGGCTGGTCCTGGGCCGACCCGGTGGCAGCGTTGGTCATCGCGGGTGTCGCCCTCAAAGAAGGCCGGGAAGCCTGGAAAGGCGATGCCTGCTGTAGCCACGGCTAGAATCAACCCGAGAAGCTCGCGCAACTTAAAGGAACAACCCTCGTGACAGCCAAGTCCTCCATCAGCCTGCCCAACAAGATCGCCATCGGTATCATCGTCGCCACCGTGGTGGTGGTTATCGGCATCGTGGCCCTCATCAACACGAAGGACACGGCTACTCAGGCAGCCCCGACGGAGGCTACAGAGGTAGTGCGGGCCGACAGCCACCGGTTAGCCGCCGCCGAGGACGAAAAGGCGGTCCTGGTCGAGTTCCTGGACTTCGAATGTGAATCCTGCCTCGCCGCCTACCCGTTCATTGAGGATCTGAGTAACAAATATGAGGGCGAGCTGACCATCGTCAGCCGCTACTTCCCCTTGGCCGGCCATCCGAACTCCATGAACGCGGCCCTTGCCGTTGAAGCAGCCGCCCAGCAGGGCAAATTCGAGGACATGTACCACCGGATGTTCGAAACCCAGGCCGAGTGGTCCCACTCCGCAGAATCCCGTGCAGCCACGTTCCGCGGTTACGCCGAGGACCTCGGCCTCGATCTGGCAGCTTACGACGACGCCGTCGCGGATCCGGCTACGGCCGCCCGCATCGAGCAGGACAAGCAGGACGGCACAGCCCTCGGCGTTTCCGGCACCCCGACCTTCTTCCTCGACGGCAAGCTCATCGAGCCATCCAGCCTTGAAGAATTCGAACAACTCGTGAAAGACGCCATCGCGAGATAGCCCGGCGGCATAACCAAGGCGGTCGTTCTCTGCACCGGAATGTGGACCGGTGCCCGGCTGTCGTTGGGGGATACGGCCGGGCACCGGAGCTTGATCGTTGGCCAAGGGTCATCATCCCCCCCGGTCAAGACAGACAAAGTCTTACCGGCCCGGCTTGTAAAAACCCGAACACTCAAATGGAGGGGTTTTCAATCCCCAAAACACCCCAAAAATGAGGGGTGAACACAAAGGGCTAGGGCTGCGAGCGGGGGCCGGCCTGCAACGATAGGGCAGTGATTACAGAACACGCGCTGCTGCAGGTCCGCCCCGGCCAAGACACGGCTTTCGAAGCGGCTTTCCGGGAAGCATCCGCCATCATTTCCGCCATGCGCGGCTTTGGCAAGCTCTCACTGTCCCGCTGCATCGAGCATGACCGCAAGTACTTGCTGCTGGTCGAATGGGACCGGCTCGAAGACCATACCGAGGGCTTCCGCGGATCCGCCGATTACCAGCAGTGGAAGAAACTGCTGCACCACTTTTACGAGCCGTTCCCCACCGTGGAGCACTACTCCCAGATCGTTACGGCTACTTAGCTTCGATCTCCACGAAGACGAATTCGCCCGGCCCCGGGTTGACCACGTTGTGTTCGCTGCCGGCTGCCCTCGTGTAGGACTGCCCTGCGGTCAGCTGGTTCACGGATTCGCCGTCGTTAGTTTGAAGCTGTAGCTCGCCGGTGGTCATAGGCACGACGACGTAGTCCAGCTCGTGGCGGTGCCAGCCCGTCTCGGTGCCGGGCGGGAACCTCCACTCGGTGACCCGGAACTGCTCGTTGTCGATCTGGACCGTGGCGGTGGCCTTGATGTGCAATCTGTCCTCCAAATTTTCCCGTGCAACTTCCAACCTAGCCGGACTACATCCAACCTATTCCCATTAGGCTGTGGTTGATGGACACCAATGAGATTCTGCTGCAGCGTACCGGACGCCTCGGGCACATCATCCTGAACCGGCCCAAGGCCATCAACGCGCTCAATGACACCATGATCACCGCGATCACGGCCGCGCTGCAGGAGTGGGCAACGGACGACGGCGTCGAAACAGTCCTGCTCTCGGGTGCGGGTGAGCGCGGGCTCTGCGCCGGCGGGGACATCGTCGCGATCTACCGGCACATCCAGGCCGGTGCCGACAAGGAAGTGTTCTGGGAAGACGAGTACCGGATGAACTCGCTGATCTCGCGCTACCCCAAGCCGATCGTCGCGCTGATGGACGGCGTGGTACTCGGCGGCGGCATCGGCCTCTCCGCCCACGCCTCGCACCGCGTGGTGACCGAGCGGACCATGGTTGGCATGCCGGAAACGCGTATTGGTTTCATTCCCGACGTCGGGGGCTGCTTCCTGTACTCGAGGGCGCCGGGCGAGCTGGGCACGCATTTGGCCCTTACGGCCGGAACCGGTGACGGGGCGGACGCGATCCTGCTGGGCCTGGCCGACTACTTCATCGACAGCGCCGACCTGCCCGAGCTGGCCGCAGCGCTCGCCGACACTCCTGCGGAAGAAGCCATCGCGAGGTGCGCGCACAAGGAGGTGCCGCCGTCGGGCCTTGAAAAGGAACGGCTCTGGATCGACGCCTGCTATGCGTATGACGACGCCGAGGAGATCCTCGCCGTGCTGGAGGAATCCGGTGAACCCAACGCCCGGGACGCGGCCGCGGAACTCGCCGCCAAGTCGCCGACCTCCGTGAAGCTCACGCTCGAAGCCCTGCGCCGGGCCCGCAAGATGGAGACGCTTGAGGAAGTGCTGGACCAGGACTACCGCCTGGGCATCCGCCTGCTTGCGGCGCCGGACTTCGCCGAAGGGGTTCGGGCGCAAGTCATCGACAAGGACCGCAACCCCAAGTGGAAGCCGGCCACCCTGGCCGAGGTGGACCGCGCGACGGTGGAGTCCTACTTCGCTGGCCTCGGCGAGGACGAACTCGGACTCGCTTCCGCAAACATGCCGGTCGGTCGAACAAAGGCCTGATCAGCGTTCGACGGTAGCCAGGCGTTCGCCGTCGTTATCAAAACGTGATCTAGTATGGGAGGCGGTCGGGACTCAGTCCGCTGCCGAAGAGGAACGGAGTACCTTTTGTCCAATCGTACCGTACTGACACGTGCAATCGCCGCCACGACCGTCGCCGCCGGAATCGCCGCCCTGGGTGCTACTGCGGCCAATGCGGCCGGCATGAACTACGTGTATTGGGAGCCCACCTACGTCCACTGCGAATGGAAGCAATGGACCGTGCTGAACGAAGAAGGCACCTCGCTCATGCGGGACTGTACCGAATCGAACGGCCAGTGGTACTTCACCACAGTGGAGTAAGCGACAACGCCATCGTCGTCGGCATGCCAGGCCGAGTGATGTGTTCACTCTTAGCCGCCGAGGTGGGCTGGACATAGCCCCTTGTCTTCAAGTACTTGAAGTTCCTATCGTTGATGTAGTGAGCGCACCAATCATCCGGCACACCTACTCGATCAAGGAGGCAGCGGCACTGACCGGGCTGCCGGCCAGCACGCTGCGCTACTACGAATCCATCGGCGTCATCACCCCGATCCGTCGCGGCGCGAGCAGCAAGCACCGCGTCTACACGGACGAAGACCTGGACCTTTTGATCTGGGTGTCGTGCCTAAGCGCGACGGGCATGTCGGTCGCCGACATGCGCCGCTACCTCGCGAACGGAGCCTTAGGGCCGGCCGCTGCCCCGGAGCAGATCGCGTTGTTGAAAGCGCAGCAGGAGCAGTTGGAGGACGAAGCGAGGTCCATCGCCCTGCGCAAACGGTACGTCGCGCTGAAAATCGACTACTGGCAGGCCGTCCACGCCGGTGACGGCGCCAGGGCCGAGAGGCTCTCGGACGAGGCACGCACGCTGGCCGAAGACCTCAAGAAAACCAGGAAACAGTAAACAACATGCCCATCAATTCGCGGACCCAATGGTCCGCCGGTCCGGCGTGCCCAAAGACAGGCTGGAGTACGACCGGCCCACAACAGCGACCAACTGACCAGCCCCCTAGAAGGAGAAAACACATGACCACCATTGCCCACGCTTACGCTGCCCCTTCTGCCACCGAGGACCTCGTTCCCACGACCATCGAACGCCGCGACGCCGGACCGCACGACGTCCTGATTGAGATCAAGTACGCCGGCATCTGCCACTCCGACATCCACACCGTGCGCGGCGAGTGGGGGCCGCAGGCCTACCCGCTGGTTCCCGGCCATGAGATCGCCGGCATCGTCAGCGAGGTCGGAACCGAGGTGACAAAGCACGCCGTCGGCGACCGGGTCGGCGTCGGCTGCATGGTCAACTCCTGCGGCGAGTGCAAGAACTGCAAGGCCGGCGATGAGCAGTACTGCCTCAACGGCATGGTGGGAACCTACGGCGTGACCGACCGCGACGGGACCATCACGCAGGGCGGATACTCCACCCATGTAGTCGTTACCGAGGACTTCGTGCTCCGCATTCCGGACGGCATCGATCTCGACGTCGCCGCCCCGCTGCTCTGCGCGGGCATCACGACCTACTCGCCGCTGAACCGCTGGGGCGCCGGCCCAGGCAAGAAGGTCGCCGTCGTCGGCCTTGGGGGACTCGGCCACATGGCCGTCCAACTCGCCCACGCCATGGGCGCGGAAGTAACTGTCCTCTCGCAGTCCCTCAAGAAGCAGGAAGACGGACTCCGCCTCGGCGCGGACCGCTACTACGCGACGAGCGACGAGACCACCTTCACCGAACTGGCAGGCTACTTCGACCTCATCATCAACACCGTCAGCGCGTCGATCGACGTCAGCGCTTTCCTGGGGCTGCTCACCGTGGACGGTGCCATGGTCAACGTCGGCGCGCCCGCGGAGCCGCTGCCGGTCAACGCCATGGCGCTCATCGGCGGACGCAGGTCGTTCGCCGGCTCCATGATCGGCGGCATCCCCGAAACCCAGGAAATGCTCGACTTCTGCGCCGCACACGGCATCGGGGCCGAGATCGAAATCATCTCCGCCGACAAGATCAACGAAGCCTACGAGCGCGTCCTCTCCTCGGACGTGCGCTACCGCTTTGTCATCGACACCGCCACCCTCGTATAACGCAGCGGCCAACCGGGAGCGTGGCGATCCTAACTGGGTCGCCACGCTCCTCAAGGTTCCGTTTACCGGTCTTGCTGCAACTCCAGGTATCCCGCCAGGTTCGCCAGCGACGAGGCCAGGCCGGCCGCATGGTCTTCAGCGGAAATGCCGGCAGGGACATTGTCGGCGCGGATTTCCACCCGCATTCCGGCGGTCACCGGCGCGACTTCCCACGTCATTGTCATCGTGCCCGCATAAGCCGGATCATCTGATACGAAGTCGACCGCTTGCACAACCCGGACGCCTGGAACAATCTCGACGAAGCGTGCCTCGACGACGTCCGTGTCACTCGTGGCCTTGCCTGCTGCCGTCGATTTGTCCGTATAGGTGAGGACCAAACGGTAGGAGCCACCCGGCCGGGCGTCAAAGTGCTCGAAGTTGCCGCTCATGCCCTCCGGTGCAGCCAGGCTGCGAGCGAATCTGGATCGACGAGAGCAGAGAAGACTCGTTCACGCGGCGCCGCAACTATCCGGGAGGCCCTGTCAGTTCGTGACATTGTTCCATCGTAAAGCCCCGCTGCCTGCTGGGACCGGGGCGGGTCGGTCCGGGTTTGAGGCCGGGCGGGGCCGAGACGTTTGGCTGCGCTAGGGGTGCTTGCGCTTCCAGACGGCGTGGCCCCAGCAGGCGGCCGCCACCAGGACGATACTGACGATCAAACCGAGGCTGAAGATGGTGCCGTAGCGCCTCTCGTCCGCCAGACCGGCGGTGAGAAAGGTGCCTACCGAGCTGCCCAGGAACAGCGAGAAGGCAAACAGTGACACGCTCGTGGCACGGGCCTGCGGGGCGACGTCGGTGGCCCAGCCCTGCATGGAGGAGTGCAGTATGGCGTTGGAAGCGCCAACCAACAGCGCGGTCGCGGTCAGCGCCGCGGGCAGCTGCGACAAGGAAGAGGTCAGGTAGGCGACGACGAGGACCAGCCCGCCGAGGGCCATGAGCCGAGTGCGGGTGAAGTGACGGACCAGGCGCCGCATCAGGCGGGCACCGAGGATGACGCCGATGCCGTAGCCCGCCGCCAGGACGCCGGCCAAGGTGACTCCGATGCCGGCGTTCTGCAGCGCCGGGACGAAGTAGGTCAGGATGCCCATCAGCACCGCGCCCTCCAAGGCTGCCAGACCATAAACGCCCAGGGCGGAGCCGGAAAACGCCAGGCGGAAGTTTGCGCCACCGCGGTGGGCCGACCCATCGCCCGCCACGCCGCGCAGCCAGATCAACAGGACAAGGCACCCAAGGGCCGGCAGCGCGAAGACCAACCGCCAATCGAGCACCGCGGCCAACGTTCCCGCCGCGAGGGTGGCGATGGTGGTTCCCAGCGACGAGTAGATCTGCAGGTCGGATAGGCCGCGGGCTCGCTCAATCCCGGTGCGGGTGTCACCCAGGATGGTCAGCAGGGTGGGATACAACGCCCCGGCCATGAGACCGGTGAAAGCCCTGGCCAGAAGCAGCGGGAGGTAGGCGCTGAACAGGGTGCTGGCCAACGCACCGACCAGGACACCCACCAGCGCAGTGCGCAGTACGGCCATGCGGCCAAACCTGTCGCTGAAGAAACCCCACACCGGCTGCCCTACGGCATAGAGCAAGGCGTAGGCAGCCACCAGTTGGACGGCCTGGCCGAGGGACATCTCTGTCCGCTCGGCCAGCACAACCAGCATGGGCGGAGTGGCAAAGCGGTCGAAGAACGAGAGGAAGCCAATGGAGCGCAGGACCGAGTCTGGCACGCGTGCCCGCGGCTTGCCCGACTCTCCCACGGAACCGGATGCGTGCGCCATCATCTGTTTACTGGTTCCTTGTCGTCGGGCCTGCTCCGGTAGCTGAGACTAACAGGACTATTCCTCCACGGCTGAGTCGGACGGAATGACGACGGTGGACAGCACGCGTCGTTTCCGCCCCTTGCCCGGAGTATTCGCCGAATATTTCTGCACCACGTCCCGCATCTCCCCGGCGAACTCAGCGAACTCGCTGTCGCTCAACCATAAGGCAGTCTGCCGGTAACCTACGCCGTCGCGGACCAGATCCACCTTGCCGCGGTCCACTGCGCCGTCGATGTAGCGGTCGAAGAGTGCCAGCAGTCCGGCGGCAAATCCCATGAAGGCCTTCCGGTGGTCCTCGGGCGACATCGACGCCACGGCATCTGCGGAGAGCTCGGTGGCCGCGAGATCCAGCGCATAGGTCCGCTCCGTAGTACCCCTGACCTGGCGTTCCTCGACTACGGATAGGACACCGGCCTCGGCGAGCGTTCGGATGTGGCGGTAGAGCGTCGCGGGCGGCACATCGGGCAGCTGCGAAGCCATGCCGGCAGTGGTCAACGAGCGACCGCCCAAGAGTGTCTGGCAGATCCGCAGCCGCACCGGATGAAGGACAAGGTCTGCGCTGGTTCGGTTAGCCATGGAGCCATGTTCTCACTATTGACAATGTTATCGCAATTGATAATGATGGTCCTGTACGCACCGGTTACGAGAGTTGGGGAGAGGTAAATGGCACGGTTGGTTGTCGGCGATGGAGCTGTCCGCGTGGAGCTGAGTAAAGGGGAGAAGATCGCCGGCCTGCTGCCGGATCTCAACATGCCCGCCACCGCCGTTGAGGATGTGCAGGTCCTGAAGGACGGCTTCACGGGAGTCACGGGTATGCGTGCGCCGGGCCTGGCACTTCCTGGCCGCGTGCGCATGGGCACCTGGCGCGGATCCCGAGGGAACACCTTCGCCGTCGTCCATCAGGGAAAGCCGGCCGTGCAGCTGACGCTGAAGGACCAGAAGTACCGCCGCGTCGTGGTCGAGGTCGCGAATGTCGAAGACGCAGCCCGGCAGGTGCGGGAAGCCGCCGGCCTGGATGAGAGCGCCGCACCGGTGCTCGAAGATGCCTGCTTCCAATCGGACGGCCTGACCCTTGCCGGAACCTGGACCTTGCCCGCAGCCGGACCCGTGAAGGGCCTCGCCCTGCTGCTGCCCGGATCAGGCGAGGTGGACCGCAACTCAGACCACCGCCGGATGCCGCTGGGTGTCACCCGCGATCTTGCCGAGGCACTGGCGCTGGAGGGCATCGCTTCTTTCGGCTACGACAAGCGGGGCGTCGGCGCGTCCGAGGGATCATTCCTCGCCGCGGGCTTCCAACATAATTACGACGACGCCGCGGCGGCCCTCGAGATGGTCGCCCGGCGCTCGCCGGAGCTGCCGGTCTTCGTGGTGGGCCACAGCGAGGGCGCCTTCCACGCCACGGCCCTGGCGGCGCACGAGCGGGAGCGCGTTGCCGGCGTCGTCCTGTTGTCCGCATCGGCGCACAGCGGCGAGGAAACTTCGCAATGGCAGACCGGGCAGATCGCCGGCGCGCTGCCTGCCTTCCCGCGGGTGGTGCTGAAGCTGCTGCGCACGGATCTGGCCAAGCAGCAGCGGAAGTCCATGGAGAAACTGCACGCCTCGGACCAGGATGTGCTGCGGATGCAGGGTCGGCGGATGAACGCGCGTTGGATACGCGAGTTCCTCCAGTTCGATCCGTTGCCTTTCCTTGAGCAACTGGACATGCCGGTACTGGCCATCAGCGGCGGAAAGGATCTGCAGGTCAACCCCGCCGATCTGGAAATCATCGCCCGAACGGTTCCGGGGCCTGTGGAGACCAAGTGCATTCCGGATATGACCCACCTGCTCCGCCGGGATCCGCGGACGCCGATGCTCACCGACTACAAGCGGCAGATCCGCGAGCGCACCGATGCCGAGGTGCTGGGGACGGTGGCCGGCTGGGTGCGTTGCCAGGTGCTGGCCGCCCGTCCGCCCGTGGTCTAAGTCCGTCTGACTGGCACCGCCGCTATGTAACGGCGGTGCCGCTCATTAATCTCTGTCTCTATGCTGGACTGCTCTCTTACGGAAGGAGTAGAGTCACCGACACCTGTTTCTGATTCGGTGGGGGAGCACGCGAGAGGCTGCGGGGTAAACACCGCCAACAGTGCAAATGCGACAGCTCGCTTTCAGAACGAGTCTCCGTGAATGGGGAGGGACTTATCGCTTCGCCGACGTAGGTGTCAGACTGAAGCCACCAGTGCTTTCTACAGGGTGAGGAGCCTGAAGGTGATTTCTTTGGCGGCTTCCGGTTCTGTGCAGGAGATGACCGGGCTCGTGGGTTTCGCTGCCCGTGCCATTGAATCCCTGGGTGCATGGGGAGTCGGATTATTCACGCTTATTGAAACCGTGTTTCCGCCGATTCCCAGTGAAGTTATTTTGCCCCTGGCCGGGTTTCTTACCCGCCAGGGATCCATGAACATCATCCTTGTCATCATCACAAGTACTCTGGGCGCCTACCTAGGCGCCCTGCTTTTGTACGGCATCGCTGCACGTCTGGGGCTGGAACGCTCCATCCGGTTGCTATCGAAACTGCCCCTCGTGGACCGGGAAGACTTTGAAAAATCGGCCGACTGGTTCGAACGCCACGGCAAATCAGCCATATTCTTCGGCCGACTGTTCCCCGGGGTCCGTAGCCTCATCTCGCTTCCGGCCGGCGCGGAAAGAATGAACCTGGCCACTTTCAGCATCTTCACAATTGCCGGGAGCGGTCTCTGGAACTCACTGTTGATTGGTCTGGGTGCCCTGCTCGGAACCCAGCACGCGCTCGTCGAACAGTACTCGCGCTACCTGAACTACGCCGTCTATGCAGCAGTCGCAGCCGTCATCGTATGGCTGATAGTCAGAAGCATCAGAAGACGTAGAAACACGACAGATTAAGAGTTTTTCGGGACAACCAAGTCATGCTGGTGCACCTTGGACTCCTGCTCGCCGAGGATGACACCGGCACGCTTTAGGGTGTCGCCCTCCTGGAGGTAGGGGAAGCGTCCAGTCATGGCAACGCCTTCCGGAGTGCCGGTGTTGAGACGGTCGCCGGGCTCCAAAACCACGTGCTGGAGAAGCCATAAACATATCGCGGAACCGGAGCCCCAGGATCCTACCAAGGTGGTTCGTTTGGTTGCAGCGGCCTCTGGAGCGCGGGATGGTGAACGACCGGGCGAGACCTCCGGGGATACGGAGCTGACCATCACGCCAAGGTGACCTCCCCGGGCTGCGATGGCCGATGATGATCCGCTCACTTTGGAGCAATACTTCGCCAGCCGCCGCTGTACTCTCTCTAGGTCGAGCGTCCGCGGGACGTCCAGCCTTGCTCATGCAGGCGTTCGAATCCGTCCAACAGCAGGTCCAGCGCAAACTCGAACTCGAACTGATCGTCGCAGCCCTGGCCGACGACCGATTCGTCGTCGTGGTCCGCCCTCATCGCGATCTCCATGACATGCGGATACTTCTCGGCCATCGCGTGGAGCATGGCCGGCGGGATTTCCGCCGCGGCACCCGCGGAGTCGTCGAACACTTCCTGGGTGAAGCCCCACATCCGGCTGCCCATGGCATGCATGACGTGATGGGTCAGATCCACCGAAAGACCGCCGGCCCGGAACATTCCGATCATCGCGTCCATATACTCCAGCACCACCGCCGACTTGTTGGTCCGCGACTCGATCACATGGCGGGCCCACGGATGCCGGAGCAAGATCTGCCGCGCGGCGAGGACCCGCTGCCGGACGGCGCTCTTCCAGTCGTCGCCGCTGGCCCCGGTGTCGATCTCGCCAACGATGACGTCGACCATGCCGTCCAACAGCTCTTCCTTGTTCGCGACGTGCTTGTACAGCGCCATCGGCACCACGCCCAGCTGCTGGGCAAGCTTGCGCATGCTCAGCGACTCGACTCCTGACTCGTCCGCAAGAACGACGGCGGCACTCAGCACACGTTCCCGGCTCAGGGGAGTGCGGCGCACCGTTTCCGTCTGCTGGGCCATCTGGTGCCCCCTTCTTTAGGTAGCCGATTTCTATTGACAAGTGTACGCCGTACACCTACCTTTAGTTGCATCAGGTGTACACCGTACACCAAAGGCACAATCGGACCGCTTCTCCCGGCCCATCCAGCGAAGGACTCGAAATGAACGCCAGCAGAAAGACTGCAACTGTGGTGATGGGGACGGAAACAAAGGAAAGTCCCCGCGGCCGTCGAGGCGGTGGAGGCCAGTGGCTCGTGCCCGCCGCATTGATCTTCGTCAGCCTTATCCCGGTGTTCTTCGGGACGGCCCGGCTGGCTGAACTGATGGAAGGCGCCGAGGTAACGCCGGCCAACCACAGGTTCTTCGACTCACCTATCCCGGTGCTGATCCACATTCCCGCCGCCATCGTGTACTCCCTAGTCGGGGCCTTCCAATTCGTTCCCTCGCTCCGTCGCGGCAAGCGCGGCAAGCGCGGCAAGCGCAGTTGGCACCGGGTGGCCGGGAAGGTCTTGATCCCCGCCGGCCTGCTTGTTGCCCTGTCCGGCCTGTGGATGGCGGTCTTCTACGATCTTCCCCCCAGCGACGGCGAGCTGCTACTCGTGTTTCGGCTGGTCTTCGGCTCGGCAATGGTGGCCAGCATCGTCATGGGCATTCTCGCGATCCGGCGCCGGGACTTCGCCGCACACGGCGCGTGGATGGCACGCGGCTACGCCATCGGCATTGCCGCGGGAACCCAGGCACTCGTCAGCATCCCCTGGCTTCTCCTCGTCGGCCCGGCCGACGTGCTGACCCGCGCACTGCTCCTCGGTTCAGCATGGGTAATCAACCTAGCGGTCGCCGAGTACTTCATCCACCGCCGCACCCGTCGGCCCGCGCGAACGAACCATCCATCCGGCTCCCTTGCCAGGCCGGCGGCAACAGCTTCCCTCTGATCGCTTGCTTCGATCAGCGCTATCCAACTACAAGACGATATCGGTGATCTTGCTGAAATCAGCCTCGGTATTCCCGGGGCAACAGATGGCAACTGCTTTCCACCGTATCCAGACACCCCAAGACTAGGGTGATGCCCGGGACACGCCCGGGTATCGACGACTGCGATCAGGTCGTCGATAGATCGTGGGGAGCGCGCCGCAGTGGACGCCTCTCCCAGTCCGTTCAAAGGAGAACTTCGTTGATCACAGCCAATTCGAGCGTGAGACGACGGCGAGCCATGGTGGGCCTCGCCGTTGCGCTGCCGCTGACCTTCATCCTGGGCGCCGGCGCCGTAGCCGCTGCGCCCCAGTCGACGAATGAGGGCAATCACGGAAAGCCCGCTGCGCTGGAGACGCGTGCCAAGAAGATCATCACGGTCAAGGGGCGCCAGTTCAAGGATCTGAATGGCAACGGCAAGCTTGACGTCTACGAGGACTGGCGAAAGCCGGTCGAGGCTCGAGTTGCAGATCTCGTCGGGCAGATGACCCTTGAGGAGAAGGCCGGGCTCATGCTCATCGATACGGTGAACGCCTCGTGCGACCCGGAGACTGGCAAGTTCGGCACCGTACCCGACACGGCCGTCGACTACATCGACACCCAGCAGATGCACCGGTTCATCTTCCGCAACCTCGTCGACAGCGGCGAGCGCGGTGCCTGCCAGCCCAGCGGCGGCGGCTTCGGGACCAACGTGCGCGTCACCCCGGGCGAAGCTGCGACGTTCATGAACGAGATCCAGCAGCTGAGCGAGGCCACGCGCCTCGGCATCCCCGTACTGTACAAGTCGAACGCCCGCAACCACATCGACCCCCAGGCCAGGGCCGGCATCAACGAGGCATCCGGCGCATTCTCTGCGTTCCCCAAGGAAGCAGGCATCGCTGCCGCTGCCCTCGGCGAGCAGGCGAAGACCACCGGCGAGGCGACCGATGGCGACATGTCCGTCGTCGAGGAGTTCGCCGAAGTCATGGGCGAGGAATGGTCCTCCATCGGCCTGCGCGGCATGTACGGCTACATGGCCGACCTGTCGACCGAGCCGCGCTGGTACCGTACGCACGAGACGTTCACAGAGGACGCCGACCTGGGCGCGAACATCATGGGTGAGCTCGTGGAGTCGCTCCAGGGTGAGGTCGGCAAGGACGGCAACTCCCTGAGCGCAGAGACCGACGTCGCGCTCACCATGAAGCACTTCCCGGGCGGCGGCCCGCAGGAGCTCGGCCTCGACCCGCACTACGCCTTCGGCAAGGCGCAGGTCTACCCCGGGGATGCCTTCGGCTACCACCTCAAGCCCTTCGAGGCCGCCATCGAGGCCGGAGTCTCGTCGATCATGCCGTACTACGGTGTGCCGGTCGACGTGACGTACGAGGGTGTGGACTACGACGAGGTCGGCATGGCCTTCTCCGACCAGATCGTCAACGGCCTGCTGCGCGACCAGATGGGCTTCGACGGCTACGTCAACTCCGATACCGGCATCATCAACGACCGTGCCTGGGGCCTCGAGGACGCTACCGTTCCTGAGCGCGTCGCCGCAGCCATCAACGGTGGCACGGACACCCTCTCGGGGTTCAACGAGGTGCAGACGATCATCGACCTCGTCAACACCGGCCTTGTGACCGAAGACCGCGTGGACCTCGCCGCAGAGCGCCTTCTGGCCCCGATGTTCGAGATGGGCCTGTTCGAGGACCCGTACGTCGACCCGTCGATCGCCGACTCGACCGTCGGCAGCGACGAGAACCGTGAGGTCGCTCTCGATCTGCAGCGCAAGTCCACCGTGCTCCTGCAGAACCGGGAGATCGACAGCGACTCCGTGCTCCCGCTCGACGGCGGCGAGACCGTGTACGTGCTCGGCAACGTCGACGCCGAGGAAGTTGCGGCCTCCGGCCATGACGTCATCGATGGCAACGACCCGGCCGAGCAGCGCACTGCTGCGGACGCCGACGTCGCGCTCATCTCGATGACCGCGCGGAACGTCAACACCGGCAGCTACGTCAGCAACGACCCGGCCACGGGCCTCAACCCCGAGCACATCAATCCGAGCGCCATCGAGGGCCTCGAAGGCCTCGACGGGAAGAGCCCGTACGGCGCGGCGGACGCATGCGTGGTCAACGGCGGTGGCGCGTGCACCGACGACGGGCTGCGCTTCGGCGGCTCCTTCCCGTGGGAGTCGAGCACGCTCGACTTCACCGGCATGAAGGACGCCGAGTCGTGGGAGGTCACCCCGTCGCTCGACGCGGTGCAGCAGGTGATGACCGAGGTCGGCACCGAGAACACTGTCCTCGACATCTACTTCCGCCAGCCGTTCGTGCTCGACGAGGCCAGCGGCCTGCGCGACGCCGGTGCGATCCTCGCCAACTTCGGCAACTCCACCGCGGCGCTCATGGACATCGTCTCGGGCGAGTTCAACCCGCAGGGCCGCATGCCCTTCGCGTTGGCCGGAACCCGTGAGGCGATTCTCCAGCAGAACAGCGACACTCCGGGCTATGACGAGACCGACGACGGGGCGCTCTTCCCCTACGGTTTCGGCCTCAGCTACAAGGAGTAACGCTTTCTCTTCCACTGAAGCGGCGGGCCACCAGAACGGTGGCCCGCCGCTTCACTATCACCATTGGGTCCGGGCACATGCGTCGACAAGCGCCCCGTGCGCGAAGTTGAGGAATCGAGTCGGCGGACAGATGTCCGGTAAGTGCCTTGGCACTTTAACTGTGGTGGTACCGAGCGCGCCTATACTTGGGACATGCCGACGCCGGTGCTGGCTACAAAACTCCATGTTCCCGCATCCCGCCCTCAGATCGTTCCGCGGCCCCGGCTGCTTGAGCGCCTGAACGAGGGACTGGACTCGGGCCGCAAGCTCACGCTTGCTTGCGCCCCCGCAGGCTTCGGCAAGACCACACTGCTCAGCGAATGGATCGCTCACAGCAGGCGACGCAACCCGGAAGTACGAGTCGCCTGGCTGTCCCTGGATGAAGGGGACAAGGATCCATCCCGCTTCCTGACGTATGTTGTTGCGGCGCTGCAGGGTATCGACGCGGACATTGGTCCAGAGACGATGAGCCTTTTGCCCAATCCCCAGGTGCTGCCGGTTGAGCCGGCCCTGACCGCTCTCATCAACGACGTGTCGCGGGTGGGCAGAGAGATCATCCTCGTACTCGATGACTACCATGCGATCCGCGCGCGGCCGATCCATGAGGCCCTCAATTTTCTGCTCGACCATCTCCCGCCGCAGTTGCATCTGGCAGTTGCCAGCCGTTCCGATCCGCCTCTCTCCCTGGCCCGCCTGCGAAGCCGGGGCGAACTGACCGAACTGCGCGCCGCCGACCTGCGCTTCACTGCCGACGAAGCCGCGGACTTCCTCAACCGGGTCATGGGCCTGGGCCTTTCGACCGATGACATCGCTGCCCTTGAAACCCGCACCGAGGGCTGGATCGCCGGCTTACAACTGGCCGCCCTCTCCATGCGTGATCACAAAGACATAGCTGGTTTCATCCGCGCGTTCACCGGCAGCCACCGCTTCGTCATCGACTACCTGATGGAGGAGGTGTTGCAGCACCAGGCCGCTGATGTCCGCAGCTTTCTGCTGAACACCTCCGTTCTCGACCGCCTGACAGGTCCCCTGTGTGAAGCCGTCACCGGGTTGGACGGCGGAAGCGGAATGCTGGAGAACCTGGAGCGCGACAACCTGTTCGTCGTGCCACTGGACGACCGGCGGCAGTGGTATCGCTATCATCACCTCTTCGCCGACGTGCTCCGGTCTCGCATCCTAAAGGAGCAGCCCGACCGGGTACCAGCGCTGCATCACATCGCCAGCGAGTGGTACGAGCGAAATGACCTGCCGGAAGATGCGGTGAAGCACGCGCTGGCTGCCGAGGACTTCGGACGGGCGGCGGACTTAATGGAATGGGCCTTGCCGGCAATCCGACGTACCCGACAGGATGCGGTGCTGCTCGGCTGGTTGAAGACGCTCCCGGACGAAGTGGTCCGACGCAGGCCGGTGCTCAGCGTCTTCTGCGCCTGGATGCTCCTAGTCTCCGGCGACCTCGAAGCGGTCGAGTCCCGGCTGCGGGACGCCGAAAGGAGGCTGGCTTCCGGGGCCGGCACGTCGGTCAACGGAGAAGAGTTTCGAACGTTACCGGTAACCATCGCCATCTACCGGGCGTCGCTGGCTCAGGCGCTGGGTGATGCGGCAGGCACCGCGGAACATGCCCGGCAGGCGCTTGAGCTGGCTCAGCCAGGCGACTATCTCTCCCACGGCGCGGCGGCCGGATTCCTGGGACTGGCATCGTGGGCTAGCGGAGACCTCGAGACAGCCCAGCGAACTTTTTCAGATGCCGTGACGAGCCTGCACGCGGCCGGCAACATAGCCGACGAACTGGGCAGCACGATTGTGCTGTCGGACATGTGGATTGTGCGAGGCCGACTGCACGAGGCACGTCGGATCTACGAGCGGGCCCTGCAGTTGGCGACAGCACAGGGTGAACCGGTTCCACAGTCACTGGCCGACCTGCACGTGGGGATCGGTGAGCTTCAGTGCGAGCTCGGCGATCTGGAAGCCGCCAAGCAACATTTGAAGACCAGCACGGCGCTGGGGGCACGTGCTTCGCTGACGGAAAACCGGTACCGGTGGTTCGTTGCAATGGCTCGGGTCAGCGAGATCGAAGGAGACCCAGACGGCGCGATTGAGTTGCTGGGACAAGCCGAGCGCCTATACCTGCGGGGATTCCTGCCGGAGGTGCGCCCGATTAGTGCGTTAAAGGCACGGATCTGGATCGCTCAGGGAAGGTTTGCTGAAGCAGAGCGGTGGGCGAACGAGCACCGCCTGACCGCTGGGGATGACGTCAGGTACCTGCTCGAATTCGGGCACATCACCCTGGCGAGACTGCGCATCGCCCAGTACAAGGTCAACCGGCAGGGAAGCGAGCTCCATGAGGCCGTGGAGTTGCTGGGCCGCATGCTGGAAGCGGCAGAGGCGGGGGGACGCACTGGAAGCGTGAACGAGATCCTGGTCTTGCAGGCCCTCGCTCACGAGGCGCAGGGGCAGATGCGGCGGGCTCTGGTGCCGTTGAAACGCGTTTTGGCCTTGGCCGAGCCGGAAGGTTATGTCCGCCTTTTTATTGATGGAGGTACCCCCATGGCGGTATTGCTGGATGAGGCCGCGCGACAGGGAATCTTCACGGACTATGTTCGTCGTCTACGCCGCGCCTTCGCGAAATCTCAAGGCGAAAGTCCCAACATTCAGCCTATCGCGGAACCATTGAGCGAACGCGAACTGCAAGTGCTCAAGCTGCTGATTACGGGGTTGAGCGGGCCGGAGATTGCGCGCCAACTTTTCGTTTCGGTGAACACCTTGCGCACGCACACCAAGCACATCTTTGCAAAGCTCGAAGTGAATAGCCGTGCCGCGGCCGTCCGCCGCGCAGAAGAGCAGGGCTTGGTGTAGCGACCCAACAATCGTCGGTCACCCCGTGTATCACCACGGGTGGTGATGACGCGTCACCACACGCTTCCGTAGATTCTAGTTGTCTTCGGCACCAGCGATGGGCCGTGACGCTTGTTATAGCACTCGTTATTTCGAGCCTTACCCAATAGACAAGAGCCTCAGATGCCGTCCCGAACCCAGATATTTTTACCTGCAGTACTCGTCAAGATCTTTGCCGTTGCCGGATTTCTCTCCGCAGCCATATTGCTGGTGAATGCCGCTAAGCGGGCCGGACTCATCCCTACGTCGCCTTTCACCCAGCTAGTTGCACCCGTTGCCCAACTCGCCGCTATCGGTCTGGTGATCGGAATCTATATGGTGATCTCCAGGAAAGCTGGCTTGCTGGGAGCCTTAGGTGCGATGCTCTCCGTAATGTCGCTGGCCGGCCTCGTCGGGGTCGAATTCGTCCTGAACCTTGTCTTTCCTTACATTGATTCGGGTGTGATTGCAGCGCTGCGTACTGGCCCGCTTGGTATCGCCCTGACAGTGGTCTCGATGCTGTTCCTCCTCGGTACCGTCGTCTTCATGTCGGCGCTGTGGCGAACCTCCGGGGTACCTAAGGGCGCGGTCGTCCTCTACACCGCGAGTGCCATTCCCATCGCAATGCGTGTTGTCTTTCCGGAAACTGTTCTGCAGTTGGGTCTAGTCTGCCTGGCCGTTGCGATCATTTGGCTTTCCACGTGGTTGCTTCAGAACGTCCCTCGCGAGACCGCCGACCGGACATCGGTTCGAAATCCGGCCACAGGGGCGATTGCCGGTTAACGCCATAGTCAGGAGTTGTGGTGCGGCAGAGCGCCCTTGCTCGGCAGTTTTCCAGATGACCTGCAGCGGAGAGGAGACGTCCCACGGTTGCGGTTAGGGAATTGGGTGAGGGTAACAAGGTAGCCGGTTACGGAAGAAGACCCCTCCCGTAACCGGCAGGGTTGTGATCCGCGGTTGTTCTAGCCCGTCCTCCGCGCGCCGGGGACGAGTCTGTTCCAGCGGACGTCCATCACCACATCAATCACCACATGTGGGGACGCCGTGTCATCACATGCCTCTGTAGCTTCTGAGTATCCCCTGGCATCCGTCTTGGGCCGATTCAGAACAAGGAGAGCAACCATGAACATCACAACCTCCAAGCTCACCCGGGCCGCCGGTCTGTGCGCCATGCTGGCAGGGCTGATTTACATCATCAGGCAACCCCTTCATCCGTTGTTCGACGTTTCCGCCGTCAACGGCAGCAACTGGGCGATTATGGGTTACCTGACCCTAGGCATGTCAGTACTGGGGCTGGCGGGCGTGACCGGAATCTACCTCCGGCAGGTCAAAGAAACCGGTTTGCTCGGCCTGATCGGGTATCTGCTGTTCGGTTCATGGTTTGTGCTCCTGACGGCTGTCATCTTCGCGCAAACCCTCATCATGCCGCCATTGGCCGCCGAGTCGCCGCAGTTCGTCAACAGTTTCCTGGTGATTTTCGGCGGCTCCGGCGGCACGGGCGGCAACGTTGATCTGGGGGTCCTAGGGACGATGGGTCCGGTGTCATTCGTGCTCTATGTGCTTGGCGGCCTGCTGCTGGGTATTGCAATCTTTCGTGCCGGCATCCTTTCGCGCTGGGCCGCTGCCCTCTTGGTCGTCGGGATGGTCTTAACCCCTCTGGCCTCGGTATTTCCACAGACGCGCGGCAGTATTTTCGCCGTACCTGTCGGACTGGCTCTTGTCTGGCTGGGATACTCGCTCTGGTCCGAACAGCGACGGAATGCAGCGCGTCCCGCGACCGGCATGCAAAGCCCCAAGCTCAACCAAACCCTGGCCGTTTGAAGGCCCGAAGGGGAGCCGTCGTGGATAAGCGGCGTTTCAACGAGGCAGTGAAACCTGACCCTGATGAAAACCCAGCGGTGGCAAGGGCGACTAGGAGGGCGCTGAACAAGGGGCAATTTTGGGCCGTGGGGTTCGCTTTCGTGCCCTTTCCGGGGCCTTGGGCGGCGCGCTGGGGGGTCTCCATT
>NZ_JAODLR010000032.1 GCF_025960875.1 Crystallibacter permensis
GTGATGAATGCGTCGAGAACATCCATCACAGCAGGGCTACGGGCCCTTCACATAACTGGGCCCGTACCCGTTTTCACCACCAACCACGGAGAGCCCTCAAACCCAAAAAACCACCACCACCGGAACCCGAAAAAGAACCACCATTCTGACCAGCGGTGAAGCGGCGGGATAATGGGCGGGTGAAATCTACCGCCTCGTCGATCGACGATAGCTCAGCCCTTTGCCCCTGCCAAAGCGGGCAGGAGTATGCCGAATGCTGCGGCCGGTTCCATCGAGGTGAAGTCGCGGCGAGCACAGCAGAGGAGCTGATGCGGTCCCGCTATTCAGCTTTCGCCGTCGGGGCGGAGGACTACCTTCTGCAAACCTGGTACGTCGAGACCAGGCCCACCGCAGTGGAACTGGATCCGAAACAGAAATGGACGGGACTAGAGATCCTCGGTACTCGAAAGGGCGGCCCGCAGGACAAAATGGGCACCGTCGAATTTACAGCCCATTTCCGGCAGGGCGGCGCCGACCACGAGCACCACGAGGTCAGCACATTTGTGCGCGACGGCGGCGGCAGTTGGGTCTACCGCGAGGCCTTGTCGCTCGAGTAGGCACTCCAGTGCATTGACGCTCCTCCGGGACGCCGGACCCTCGACGGGAAACCGACGGAGCCTAAGGCTGCCGGAGTGCCTAGCCCTCGAGCAATCCGCGGATATCGTCGGCGGTGAGTTTAGAGGAGAACATGGCATCATCGTCCATCACGGAGGAGAAGAGCTTGGACTTGCCCTCCTTCAGGGCCATGACCTTCTCCTCGATGGTGTTCTTGGCGACCATCCGGTAGACCATCACGTTCTTGGTCTGCCCGATTCGGTGCGTCCGGTCCACAGCCTGGGCCTCGCTGGCAGGGTTCCACCAGGGATCAAGCAGGAAGCAGTAGTCCGCTTCGGTCAGGTTCAGGCCGAAGCCACCGGCCTTGAGGCTGATCAGGAAGACGGGTGCGTGCCCTTCCTTGAACCGGTTGATAACCTCGGCCCGGCGCCTGGTGGAGCCGTCGAGGTAGGTGTACTCGACGCCCTCGACATCCAATCGTTCAGCTGCTTTCTTGAGGAAGCTGGTGAACTGGCTGAAAATCAGTGCCCGGTGGCCTTCCGCCAGCACATCCTCGAGCTGCTCGAAGAGGACATCCAGTTTGCTCGACGGAACGGCGGCGTAGTCATCGTGGATCAGCGAAGCATCCAGGCTGAGCATGCGCAGCAACGTCAGCGATTGGAAGATGGTGAACCGGTTCTTGTCCATGTTGTCCACCAGGCGCATGATCTTCTGCCGCTCGCGCTGCAGGTGGGTGTCGTAAATCTTCCGGTGCTTGGCGCTGAGCTCAACCTCGAGGATCTGCTCCTGCTTTGGCGGCAGGTCCGAAGCGACTGCCTCCTTGGTGCGGCGCATCATCAGGGGCCGGATCCGTCGTCGTAATCTGGCCAGCAGTTCCGTGCTGCCGCTGCGTTCGATGGGCCGCTGGTACGTGTCCGCAAATTTCAGCGCCGAGGGGAACAGCCCCGGGGCCGTAATCGCGAAGATTGACCACAGCTCCATCAGATTGTTTTCCATGGGTGTGCCGGTGACGGCCAGCTTGAACGGTGTCTGCAGGTGGCGGGCGGCCTGGTGTGCCTTGGTGGTGCGGTTCTTCACGAACTGCGCCTCGTCAAGGATCAGCCCGGCCCACTTCTGCTCCTGGTAGTCCTCGGCGTTCAGCCGGAAGATTGTGTAGGAAGTGATAACGACGTCGGCCTCTGCCACCGTCTCGGACAGCGGGCGGCGGGTGCGCGCCTGAGTGTCGGTGATCGAGGTGACGCGCAGGCCGGGAGCGAACCGGCGGGCTTCGGTCACCCAGTTGGGCACTACGGAGGTGGGGGCGACGACGAGGAAGGGGCCGACGTCGTCCGTTGCAGTTTCCTTGGCATGAAGCATCAGGGCCAGAGCCTGCAGCGTCTTGCCCAGACCCATGTCGTCGGCGAGGACTCCGCCCAGACGGTACCGCCACAGGAAGGCCAGCCAGTTGAACCCCTCGGCCTGATACGGGCGTAGTTCCGCGTGCAGCCCGGCAGGCAGGGGAGCGGGCTCCACCTGGTCGAGCTTCAGCAGCCCGCTGACCGATTGCTGCCAGGCCTGCGCTTGCTCCGTGTCTTCGGCGAGCTCCTCGAACTCGGCCCACAGCCCGGCCTGGTACCGGCTGATCTGCAGTTCGCCGCTGCCGCGGTCCTGCAGGGCCATAGCCTCATCCACCAGCTCGCGCAGCTTGTCGAACACCGGCTGTTCCAGCGACAGATAGGTCTTGTCCACCAGCAGGAGCTTTTTCTGCCCCTTGGACAACGCCTTGAAAATGTTGCCGAACGGGATCTGGCGGCCGGCCACCGTCACCATGACACCCAGATCGAACCAGTCGGTCTGCTCGGTTTCCACCGTGCTGATGGTCAGTTCGGGGGTCTCGGTGAGCTCGCGGTAGTCAGGCTGCTCGCCGATGACATCCACGCGCACGCCGTCGATCTTTTCCAGCCTGGGCATGGTCTCCTGGGTGAAATCCACCGCGCCCATGTCCTTGACCGTAGTTTCGGCGGGAATGTGTTCAACATGCAGGACTTTGCGGACGGCAGCCTTCAGTTCGGCTTCGGCTTCCGCGTCCCGGTAGCCGGTTTCCTGCGCGTCTGCTTCGAGCGGCTTGCGGGTGGCCGCCTCGTCCCGGCCGTATTCGAAGGCCCATTCCAGCTTCAGGCTGTTCGCCTTGCCGTAGGTCGCGGTGAGTACCAGCGCCGGCGGCAGGATTTCCGGCAGCTCCACGGAGGCGTCGCTGCTGGTGACGCTGATGGTGCGCTGCAGCCGGGGATAGACCTGTTCGAGGAACTGCGGGACGTCCTGTTCGGGAACAGAGACGGCGGCGGGTCGCTGCAGCAGTTGCTGCTCGCCGCCAGTCAGCTGCTTTTGAGTGGGAGCCAGTGTGATTTGGCGTAGCACGTTGTCGTAGCTGTAGGCTCCGTGGTTGCCGATGGCGCCGGCCATTTCCAGCGGCTGCGGCGTCCCGTCGATGTAGAGCGAGGGCTCCAGGGTCAGGCCGGCCTCGGGAGCCCGGGCGTCCAGGCGGAGCTCGGCGTGCCGGCCGATGATGACCGCGGTGTCCGCCTTGGCGCCGAGCATAGCAATACCCAGGCGCTTGGCCTCGTCAAGCAACTGCCACAGCAACGGGCTGCTGAACTCGTCCAGGTACAGCCAGTCATTGTCTTCGCCGAAGTGCAGCTGGCCGCCGGCGCGGTGGAGCGGCACAAACTGTGAAAACCAGCGGTGCTGCTCCGGATCCAGAGTCATTCCGAAGGTCTTGAAACTGATGGAATTCCAGCGCAGGTTGTTCCTGACCCAGCGATCCTTGTCGTTCCGGACCACCGGACGCACGCCGAGCTGGATCCGGTTGGTGGGAACGCGGCCGCTATGGCTCACGCCCGATCCGGGCCGCCATTGCTGGTGCGCCTGCAAGGTCTGGTCCCGCACTTCGAACTGCAGTCCCAACGGCATGACGCGGCTGCGCGTCTTGCCTCCGATGCTGCTGGCAGCGCGCTTCGGAGCGGACTGCGGTCCTGTTGCCAGCAACGTGTCCAGCGCCTGCTGCCACTGCGGCACGGCCGGAGAAGCGGAGGCGCCATAACCGGCAAATGGAGCGGGTCCGGCGGGCAGCTTGAATTCCTCGGCTGCGCGCAGGTGCATCAGATTGCCGTACAGCAAGGTGGCTGCCACGTGTTTGCAGTCGTAACCCACGGGGCAGCTGCAGGAATTATCGAGCAGGCTGTAACCGGCGTCGTGCTTCTTCTTGAGCTGGACCCGGCAGCGGTACGGCACTGCGGCAGTGCCGTTGACGCGGCTCTGCAGCACGCCGGTGTCCGGGTCCCACGTCAGGTCCTCGACGGCGTTGCCTGAGGAGTAAGCCTTGCCGCGGGCGAAGGCGGCACCACCGACATGGCGGATGATCTCGCCGGCATCCACCTGCGGAAAAGAAAGTTGGGGCACGTCTTCCATCTTGTCACGCACCGCCGACAGGCTGCGCCGGGTTCGCGCTGGGCTCACAGCCGCGGTGGCGGCACACCTATTTGCTGGCGCTGCCGCCGCCTTCGCCATCGCTGCTGCTGTCCGGCTCGAGTTCCGTTCCCGCGGCAACCAACGGTTCGCCGGGACCTGGCTGCCGAACGGGACCGAGGGTTTGGACCGTGCCGTGCGAACGACGGCGGAGCCTTACCTTTGGCGGCAAGCACTGTTAGCGTGGAAATCACCGGCCGCGGGCACTGCAATGCAGCCTGGGAACGCCGCCTGAGGATGAGAAGGAGAAGGCCAATGAGCACTGACGCCAGCAATCCGCAAGAGGATCCGACGACCGAGCCGGAGGGGACTATCCCCAACACGAAGGACGGCGTGGGCATGGGCGCCGGCGGAGAGGAAAGCACCTTCGAACCGGAAGAAACCCCGGAGGCCACTCCCGCGGACACCGGGCATTCGGACAGCGGTTCTGCCGGCAGCGGTTCGGGCAGCAGCAGTTCTTCCGAGAGTGGATCCGACGACCTGAACGACGGACGGCCCGCCCCGGTGGCCCACGAGGAACGTTCGCCGGACGTCGGCGCACCCCAGCAGGCCTCCGCCGAGGATGCATCGGCCGATCCGGAATCCATCGAGATTCCGGTGGCGGGCGAACCCACGGGACCGGCGGCGGAAAAGGACCGGCAGGAGCCGGACGACCGCGGGCTGACTACGGATACTTCTTCCAGCGAGTAACGGGCAACCAGCAGCAGAGCGGGACAAACTAGCCATACAGCGCAGTAGCCGTCCGTCCGGGTAAAGCCCGGAGGGACGGCTGATGCTTGCCCGCGGCTACGGCCGGAAACGTGCCAGCGGATTGGCCAGCGTTCCCTGCAACTGGAGGCTGCCGGAGGGGTCGGCCAGGTCGAGCATCTGCTGGTTGTTGCGTAGCTGCAGCCGGTTCAGGCAGGACAGCGTGAACTCCGGCGCGAAGAGGTCGTGCCGGGCGAAGGCGTCCGCGAGTTCGGGATGCTGTTCCTGGTATTCCCTCACGACGGCGGCGACAGTGTGCCAGAACTGAAGCTGGTCCAGTTCGCCGTGCTCATGAAGTATCGCGGCGAGGAAGCGGAAGAAGCAGTCGAAGACGTCGGTAAAAATGGAGAGTACCTTGTCCTGCTCCGGCACCTCGACCCGAATGCGCGAGGCTTCGGCCGGCACCTGAACCGTGTCGCCCAGCAGCACGATCTCTTCGCCAATATCCTTCATGACGGCGCGCACCGGGACGCCGTCCTGCAGCACCAGGATCAGGTTTTCGCCGTGCGGCATAAAGACCAGTTGGTAGCGGTAAAAGCAGTGCAGGACCGGAACCAGGTAGGCCCGTAGGTAGCGGGTCAGCCAGGCTGTGGCAGACAAACCCGAGCGGCGGATCAAGGCGGCGGCCATCGGCTGCCCGTCCGCATCCAGGTGCAGCAGCGAGGCCATGGTGGCCAGCTGTTCTCCCGGTGCCAGCGAGGGCATCGGGCTCTCCCGCCACAGCGCCGAGAGCATCTTGCGGTGCCCGGAGCCGGCCGGGGAGCCGGCCTCGAAATAGCGGTTGCGGTACCCGATGGCAGCGGTTTCGCGCAGGATGCTGAAGCCATGGTCCTGCAAGGTGCTGTCGGCCTGGACCAGGCGATAGGCCCAGTCATTGATGGCCGGCGTACTTTCCATATAGTCGGGTGAGAGCCCGCGCATAAAGCCCATGTTCAGGACCGACAACGCCGTCTTCACGTAGCACTTGGAGCCGTCAGTCCGGTTGAAGAACGTGCGGATCGACTGCTGCGCCTGATAGAGGTCCTCGCCCGATCCCAGGTAGACGATGCGCTGCCGCGCGATCTCGGCGGCGAAGGTGACTGTCAGCTTGTTCTCCCACTGCCAGGGGTGGACGGGCATCAGCAGGTAGTCCTCTGCCAACAGGCCACGGGATGTCAGCTCGGCGTCGCAGACGGCCAGGGCCGCTGCACCAAGTTCGGCCTCCATGTGCTCCCGGTAGCCCAGCCCGTCGACCGCGTGGAACGCCGCATGGTTCCGGTGCACGGCAATCCACACCAGCCTCACGCCGCCGCCGGTCTCGGGGGCGTAGGCGAGATAGTCATGGAGGCCGAAACCGAGCCGGCCGTTGTTTGCGACGAAACAGGGATGCCCCTCGGACATGGACCGCTCGATGGTCTGGAAGTCCGCGGCGGGATCTGCCCCGTGCGTGACGCCCTGGGCCAGCGCCCTGGAACTTGGGGCGGCCGGATCGTCAGCAGGATCCGCGGCCGGGCCGGAATTCTTGTAGGCGTGTCCGGACAGCGTGCTGCTGATCTCCTCCAGATAGACCGGGAGCATGGCCTCGTTGATGCCGAGTGTCCCGCGGAACTCGGTGATGAAATCGAGGGCATCGAGGGGCCGCTCGGCTCCGTTGATCACGCGGTGAATGCTGGCAGCGGGGATCAGCCAATGGTCAAGCTCCAGCAGCTCGGCGGCGAAGTGGTACTGCACCCGGCCGTCGTCGGAGACCAGCCGGTAGGCGCCGCCGCCGCGGGGCTCGGGCGTGAAGATCCGCTCGTGGGAGAACTCGGCCAGGGCCTTGCTGACCAGATGGCGGTTCGCTTCGGCCCAGCGCGCAGGCGTCAGATGGACAGGCTCGGCGGTAGCCGTCCCGGGAGCCATCGCATGCTGCCAGGCACCGGTCTGGAAAGTGGCGCCAGGAGCCGGGGCGCGGTGTGTTGCGGCGTCGTTGGTTGGTAGGGGAGCGTGGCGGGAATCGGCTGCGGTAGTCATGATCGGACTCCTTCGATGGCTTGGCTGAATTGTTCGCGGGTGCAGAAACTGAGCAGGGCGTCCTTGTCAGGCAGGGTGAGGACCCGGTCCTGCCGGAAACCCATTCGGGCGTTGAGGGCGAGGATCTTGGCGTTGCGCACGTCCGGCTCGACCACCACCCGTGCGGTTCCGGGCCGGTCGAAGAGGAACTGCATAACGCTGCGGAAGACGGCTGCGGTGTAGCCGGTGCGCGGAACCTCCGGCGGTCCGACCAGCAGATGCATGCCAACGTCGCCCGGCAGCATGACGTAGCAGCCCGCCAGTGGTGAGTGCCGCGGTTCGTAGCATTCGAGCAGGAAGGCGGGGACACCGCCGTCGTACCCTAGCCACGCCTCGTGGTGCGGATCGGCAGCAATCTTAGTGTGCTCGTCGGCGACGTCGCTGACCGTGGCGTCCAGCATGTCCCAGAAGCGTGCGTATTCCTGCGTGACCCAGCTGTGCAGGAGGGGTGCGTGCAGGACGGGATCAATGGGCTCAAAGGTGAAGTTCACAGCGCCGCCTCGGCTGCCATTGGTGTGGCCAAGGCGGTGGCCAGGGTAGCAGCCGGGGCTGAGGTCTCCGCGGGTGCTGCGCCTGGCTGAACGCCGGACGCAGCCGCCGGGGGAACGCCGAACTCCTGGAACGCGATGCGCCGCTCCACCGGGTAGTACTCCCAGCCGAGCATCTCGCGGATGATGCAGGAATTGCGGTACGCGGCCATGCCCAGGTCCGGCGTGACGAAGCCGTGCGTGTGCAGTTCCGCGTTCTGCACGAAAATCTCGCCGGGTTCGACGCCGATGCCGTAGCCGCGGTCCACGTCGAACCGGCCCTGTCCGTCCCGCCGGATCCGCTGCTCGATCCCGGCGAGGAAATCCGGCTCCCGATAGGTATAGCCGGTGCCAAGAACGACGGCGGCGCTCGCCACCGTGAATCTCCGCCCCTGTTCGAGGTGGTGCAGTTCCAGCGTGTGGAGTCCGGTTGCCGGGTTGTACTCGGCGGCTTCCAGCGCGGAGTTGGTCAGCAGCCGGGTGGGCACGGGACCGGCCAGGCTCTTGGTGTAGAGGAGGTCGTAGATGTCGTTGACCAGGGCGCCGTCGATGCCCTTGTACAGATTGTGCTGGCTGGCATTGAGGCCATGCCTGGTTTCCGGCGGCAGGGCGTGGAAGTAATCCACGTAGTCCGGCGACGTCATTTCCAACGTCAGCTTGGTGTATTCGAGCGGGAAGAACCGGCCCGAACGGGTGACCCAGTTCAGCTCGTATCCGCAGGTATCGATGTCCTGCAGCAGGTCGTAATACAGCTCGGCGGCGCTCTGGCCGCTGCCGACAATCGTGATGCTGGCGCTGTCCTGCAACTCGCGTTTCCGCTCCACATACTGCGAATTGTGCAGCGCGGTTCCGCCGGCATCAAGGATGCCCCGGCAGGAGTCGGGGACCAACGGCTCCGTCCCGGTTCCCAGCACCAGCCGGCGGGCGCGGCTGACGGCTTCACAGCCACTGCGGGCGTTGCGCGCGCGGACCTCGTAAACGCCGTCGTCATACCCGACGTGGACCACGCGCTCGCCGAACCGGACGTTGGGCAGCTTGGCCGCCACCCATTGGCAGTACTGGTTGAATTCCGCGCGGAGGGGGTAGAAATTCTCGCGTATGTAGAACGGATACAGCCGGCCGGTGTCCTTCAGGTAATTCAGGAAGGAGTACGACGACGTGGGGTCGGCGAGGGTGACCAGGTCGGCCAGGAACGGTACCTGCAGGTGGGCATCCTGGAGCAGCATGCCGGGATGCCAGTCAAAGCCGGGGCGGGCGTCGAGGAACAGGCCGTCGAGCTCGGGGATCGGTTCGGTCAGTGCGGCCAGGCCCAGGTTGAAGGGGCCGACGCCGATGGCAATGAAGTCGTGGATTTTGGTGTTCATGCACGCTCTCCCGCCAGGTAGCCGGCGCCGATGCTACGGACCAGGGCGAGGATCTCCTGCAGGTCTTCCAGCGTGGTCTCCGCGTTGAGGAGGGTGAACTTCAGGTAGTGCCGGCCCTGGACTTTGGTCCCGGCGATGACCGCCTTGCCCGAAGCGAAGACGGCCTGGCGGATGTGGAGGTTCAGCGCATCAGCCGTTTCGCCGTCGAGGCCGTCGGTGCCGCCGAGGTTGCCCTGGCTGTCCGGAGCCTGCGGCAGGTAGCGGAAGACCAAGGTGCTCAGCTGGGCCGGCGCGGCGAGCTCGAAGTCCGGGTCATGCGCCAGCAGTTCGCCGGCCTGCCGGGCCAGGTCGATCGACTCATCCAGCAGGGCGCCGATACCGTCCGGTCCCATGATGCGCAGGGTCAGCCAGAGCTTGAGGGCATCGAAGCGGCGGGTGGTCTGGATGCTCTTGTCCACTTGGTTGAGGGAAACCGTGCCTGCCGTGCTTTGCGGGTTCAGGTAATCCGCGTAGTAGGCCACATGCCCCATCATGGCCCCGTCGCGCAGAAGGATGGCACTGGAGCTGACCGGCTGAAAGAACGTCTTGTGGTAATCCACCGTGACCGAGTCCGCGGCGCCGACGCCGTCCAGCAGGTGCTTGTACCGCAGCGAGGTGATGAGTCCGCCGCCATAGGCCGCGTCGACATGGAGCCACGCGCCGAACTCCTCGGCCAGCGTGGACAAGGCTGCGAGCGGATCGATACTGCCGAAGTCTGTGGTGCCTGCTGTCGCCACGATGGCCAGCGGGAACTCGCCCCGGGCACGGCTGGCGACAAGGGCCTCTCGCAGGGCAGCCGGGTCCATCCGTTGGCGAGCGTCGCACCCAACTTGGATGACGCCGTCGTAACCCAGGCCCAGGAGCGAGGCGGACTTTTCGATACTGAAATGGCTGGCCTCGGAGGCGAAAATCCGCAGCCGGTCCAGCAGCCCGGGCAGGCGTTCCGAGGCAAAGGCGGGATTCTGTCGAAGCTTGCTGACCGCATGGTTGCGGGCAATCAGCAGGGCCTGCAGGTTGGACTGGGTGCCGCCGCTGGTGAACACGCCGTCCGCCGAAGGCCCTAGACCCAGCCGGCCGGCCGTCCAGTCGATCAGCCGGCGTTCCATCAGCGTGGCGCCGGCGCTCTGGTCCCAGGTGTCCAGCGAGGAGTTCACCGCCGAGAGGACGGCCTCGCCCACGAGCGCGGGGATGACCACCGGGCAGTTCAGGTGGGCCGCGTACTTGCTGTCGTGGAAGTAGACGGCGTCGCGAAGGTAGAGGGCTTCGAGCTCTTCCAGCGCAGCGGCAGTGTCGGCCAGCGGGGCTTCCAGGTCGACGGCTTCCACCGCGGGAGCCAGCTGTGCCGGGGCGATCCCGGTGAATGGCCTGTCGACGCGGGAGACTTTGGTGGCGACGAGATTGACGGCCTGCAGCACGTCGGCCACATAGCGCGGGGAATTGCGGGCGTTGAAGAGCTGGTTACTGGCGCCGAGGGCCAGTTCAATCCGCGCGCCGAAGTCGGCCCGCTCTTCCGTTTGGGGCAGCAAAGTCATCAGCAGACTCCCTGAGGTAGCCGGAGAAAGGAACATAGGCAACCTTTACTTAGGCTTACCTTTGCGTCAAACTCTTGTGCCCTAATTGGTTGAGGGTTAGGAAATCTTGCGACTTAAACGTGGAATCTCCGCCGTACCTCTTCCCCACGGCCCCCATCGTGTGGAAAATTCGCGCACGCAACATACGCGTACCGCCGACGGACCGGAATCCGCTGGTCGGCGCACGCAACATACGCGTACCGCCGACGGACCGGAATCCGCTGGTCGACAAAATCGCCCCGCCCATCGCTCCAGCTATCGAGTTGACTACGTATTACTGACTGTCCGGTCGGAAGTTGTGAAACAATACACGGGTTCCCGTGATGGCCGGCATACCGCCAAGGACCCGGGACGAAACTCCCCAAGGATAGGAAAATGGCTGATGTCAGCTGACAACAACACGCCAACCGGAGCGGTGAACCACGCCGACCGGATTGACGACGACGGCGGCAAGCCCGCCAAATGGAAAATTGTTGGCCCCGGACTCGTCGTTGCGGCGACCGGCGTCGGTGCCGCGGACATGGTGGCCACCCTGGTGGCCGGCTCGCAGTTCGGATACCAGCTCTTCTGGGCCGTGATCGTCGGTGTCATCCTGAAGATCGTCCTGGTTGAAGGCGCTGGCCGTTACACCCTGGCGACCGGCAAGACCATCTTCGAAGGCTGGCGCACCCTCGGCCGCTGGACCACCTGGTACTTCGGTCCGTACATCATCATTTGGGGCTTCGTCTACGGTGCAACCGCGATGTCCTCGGCGGCCCTGCCGCTGGCCGCCTTGTTCCCGGTGTTCCCGCTATGGGTCTGGGCGATCATGATGGGCCTGGCCGGTTTCGCCATGGTCTGGTTCGGCAAGTACGCTACCTTCGAGAAAATCACGGCGGTCCTCGTCGGCATCATGTTTGTGACCGTTGTGGGGCTGGCAGTCATTGCGGTTCCCAACATCCCCGAAATGCTCACGGGCCTGATCCCCTCGATCCCGGCCGAAGGCGGACTCCTGTCCACGCTGGCCCTCGCCGGCGGCGTCGGCGGCACCATCACCCTGGCAGCCTACGGCTACTGGCTGCGTGAAAAGGGCTGGTACACACCCAAGTGGATGCGCGTCATGCGGATCGACAACTCGGTTGCGTACATCATGACCGGCGTCTTCGTCCTGGCCATGCTTATTGTCGGTGCGGAGGTTGTCCGCTCCGCCGGAGTTTCCATCAGCGGTGGCGACGAAGGCCTGCTGGAATTGGCCGGTGTCCTCAATGAACGCTACGGCGACGTCGTCGGCACCGGTTTCCTGGTCGGTTTCTGGGCCGCATCGTTCTCGTCGATTATCGGCGTCTGGAACGGTGTGTCGCTGATGTTCGCCGACTTCTGGGGCCACATGCGCAAGAAGGAATCCGGTCACCCGGACACCCGCGTGGGCGGCAAGTACTTCAAGTTCTACGTGCTCTGGCTGACGTTCCCGCCGATGCTGCTGTTCATCCTGGGCAAGCCGATCGGCCTGATCCTGGCTTACGGCGTACTCGGCTCGCTGTTCATGCCGTTCCTGGCCCTGACCCTGCTCGGCCTGCTCAACGGCAAGCGCGTGCCCAAGGAATGGGCCAACAAGCTGCACACCAACATTGCCCTGGGCATCTGCGCCCTGCTGTTCGGCATCCTCGGTGTTCAGCAGCTGGTCAAGGCCATCGCACCGATCTTCGGCGGCTGACCCAGCGGGTAAAAGTATTGCCCAGCAAAAAAACTCTGCCCTGCCGCAACTTCAATGTGCGGCAGGACGTAGTTCTTTCAAGGGGCCGGCTGGTCATGGGTGACAATCGAGGCGAGAAACTCGTCCGCTTCGGTCAGGCCACGGGCGGCCTGCTCAAGAATGGCACGCGCCTCGGTCTCCAGTGTGCGGCCGTGGCAAGCGGCCAGCACACGGAGGCCTTCGATGGTGCGCGCATTCAGGTTGGGAATGCTCAGTGTCTCCATGACGCCACCTTCCGTGTGACATCAATGCTAGACCCGGCCTTTCGTGCTGTCACCGGACCGGATGTTGTTACCGGAGGGGGTCGAAGGGGCGGATCTCGTCCGGAACGTGCCCGGTGGCGATCTGCTCGGCCAGCAGCTTGCCGGTTGCCGGACCCAGGACGATGCCCCACATGCCGTGGCCGCCAGCCACGTAAACCCCGGGGGAGCGGGTCGCGCCTACCACCGGCAGTCCGTCCGGCGTGACCGGACGTGCGCCCACCCAAATGTCCTCGAGGTTCTCCAGATCCATGTTGGTAAACAACGGCCGTACCGAGGCGAGGATGGCGTCAATGCGTCCGGTCTGCAACGGCTCGTCCGGACCGCGGAACTCCATCGTGCCGGCGATGCGCAGCCGGCCCTGGTACGGCGTGCAGGCCACGCGGCGGGCCGGGAAGTAGATGGGGAACTCGGCGGGATCGTCGGTGGCCACACTGAAGGAGTAACCGCGGCCGGCCTGGATCTGCGTCTTCACCCCGAGCGGCTTGGCCAGCTTCGGCAGCCAGGCACCGGTAGCCAGCACCACGACGTCGGCGTTCACCGGGTCCTGCCCGTAGCTGTCCACGGAGATTCCCTGCGGGCCGTGGCGCAGCGAGTGCACCTCGCCGCCGGTCACGATCCTGCCGCCGCGGGCCTGAACTGCGTCGGCGAGTGCCTGCACAAACGGCCCGGGTTCGATGAAGCGCTGGTCTTCCATTTCATAAACCGTGGAGACTCCGGCGGACAGTTGGGGTACCTTCACCTGCGGATTGTCCAGGCGCTTGAGCGGCACGCGCTGGCCGGCCTTCTCCACCTGCTGGATCTCGTGGATGAACGGGCCGCTTTCCTTCTCCTGCTCGAAGCCGATGACAAAGGGGCCCTTCCGTGTCCATGCGTCCACGCCGTTCGACGTCAGCTCGTCGAAGGAATCCAACGCCATGCGGTCGATCGGGGTCAGTGCGGCCATCGTCTTGTTCCACGCCTTCGCCGTGGCGTGCAGGCCGAAACGTGCCAGGAACGCCCAAAGCTTCGGATCCAGCCGGGCCGGAATGTGCAGCGGCGCGGTGGAATCGAGAAGCGCCTTCGGGGCGTAGGACCACAAGGTCGGATCGGACAGTGGCATGGCCATGCCCGGCGTCAGCCATCCGGCGTTGCCCCATGAGGCGCCGGCCGCTACACCGGAGCGGTCGAGAATTGTCACCTCGATTCCGCGTTCCTGCAGGTGCCAAGCCGTAGCCAGGCCAACCATTCCAGCACCGACAACGACGGCGGTGCGCGGCGACTGTGCGCGTGAGTACACTTTGCTCTCCCTAACCTATGACTCATGCCACATGGCATTTACTCCAGTGTGAACAATCTAAAAACAAGACGCAATTGATTCGACAATGATTCTAGGCGAAGCTGGATTTATGCCGAGTGATTCAACAAAATCCGGAAGTTACACGCGCCGGCCGAATAACGTTCGACACCCCGTGCTGGACGAAACAGACCGCATCATCGTGCAGCTGCTGCAGGCCGATGCGCGCACCCCCAACAACGCCATTGCTGCTGCTGCCGGCATCGCGCCATCCACCTGCCACGGCCGGATCCGCTCACTTCAGGAGCGGGGCATCATCCGCGGCTTCCATGCCGACGTGGACCCCGCTGCCGTGGGGCGAGGCCTGCAAGCGCTGATCTCCATTCGGCTGCAGGCCGATGCGCGGTCCAACCTGACCAGGTTTGAAAAATACCTGGCCGGCTTGTCCGCCGTCGAGAGCATCTTCTTTGTCACCGGGGACCGGGACTTCATGATCCATGTCGCGGTAGCCGACTCCGAGGCGCTGCGGGAGCTCGTGGCCAACAACCTGAGCCTCAGGCCCGAAGTTGCCGGCACCAATACGACGGTGATCTTCGAATACGTCCGTCCGCCCGGCAGCTCGCTCGCACCCTGACCAGGCCAGCTCTCGCCGCCAGCCAGCCGACGCGCTGCCTCACCTTCGGCTTTCCACAGTCTTGTTGACACGTCAATGAACTTGCCTCTAGGATAGTTGAAGAATCAACCAACCGACAGAAGGTAATCATGTCCTGGTTTAAGAACCTTTTCCGCTCGTCCAACGGCCGTCGCTCCGCCGAAACCCCTGTTGAGCAGACTCCCGCCCCTGAGGCAGTGGAGGTTGCCGCTCCGGCTCCGGTAGTCGAGGCTGCTCCTGCCGAGCGCGCCGCCGGCCTGCCGAGGATCGCCGTCGTCACCGGAAGCACCCGCCCGGGCCGGGTGAACGGCTCGGTGGCCGAGTGGGTACTGGCGCAGACCGCGGGCCGCACCGATGCCGAATTCGAACTGGTGGACATCGCGAATTTCAATCTGCCGCTGCTGGATGAGCCGGCCCCGGCTATGTACCAGAGCTACCAGAACGAGCACACCAAGGCCTGGTCCGCGAAGGTCGCCGGGTTTGACGGATTCATCTTCGTAGCCAGCGAATACAACCACACCGTCGGGCCGGCGCTGACCAACGCCCTGTCTTTCCTGAATGTGGAATTCAACAACAAGGCAGCCGGCATTGTGTCCTACGGTTCCATGGGCGGCGTCCGCTCCGCCGAGCACCTGCGCAACGTGCTCGCCGAACTGCAGATCGCCGTGGTCCGCAACCAGGTGATGTTCTCGCTCTTCACCGACTTCGAGAACTTCGCCGACTTCAAGCCGACCGAACAGAACGCCGGCACACTGACCCCCATGGTCGACCAACTGGTCCCGTGGGCCAAGGGCTTCACCACCATCCGCAGCGAACTGCTGGCCGTCAGCGCCTGACCAAGGCCTAGCCGAGCAGAAACAGCTCCGCCCTGCAGCGCTTGTGAAGCGCGGCAGGGCGGAGCTGTTTAATGCACGACGGCGGGACCAGACTCGGGTGATTCCCCGTCAGGGCCGTGCAGCGAGGATTTCGGATACCGACAGGGTGATTGCCGGCGCGGCCGGCAGCCAGCCCCGCACTGGGGCTACAGGTGGATCTTTACGTCCGCATCCGCGCGCAGGTCCTTGACCAATGCCTGCGCTGCTTCGCCCTGCTTCTGGCCGTTCAACTGCTCTTCGAGGGCCGGCTTGGCTTCCTCAAAGGACGGCAGCTCCCCGGCCTCGCCGCCCTGCTGCTTCATTTGTTCCTGCTGGGCCTTGGCCTGGTCGTAGGCCTTCTTCAACTCGTCTTCCGTGGGCGTGGTGTCCCCGGATTCTTCGGCAATGAGCGCTTCCACTCTTACCTGCTTCTCGATTTCGGACATGACTGTTTTCTCGTCCATGCCCTGGTCCTTCATGGCAGCCAGGAACTCGTCCTTGCTCTTGAGCTGGCTCGATTTCACCAGCTTGTCCAGAGTGGAATCCACTTCTTTCTTGGGTGCCTCGAGGCCGCGGTTGTCTGCTTCCTGCGTGAGCAAGAGCGAACTGATCATGCCTTCGACCGTCTGGTCTTTGAGCTGGTCCTGGTCAGGCTTCTGCCCGCTCATTTGCGACTGCATGGCAACTTGCTGGAACTGGCCTTCATAGGCGGCCACAAAGTCCTTCTTGGCGATCTTTTCGCCGTTGACTTCCGCCACCACGTCAGGAACGCCCTTGGTATCCGGCTTGGGCATTTCCTGTGCCTCCGGATTCGCGCCTTCGGAGGCCGCGCCGCTGGGGGGCGGTGCTTCCTGCTGGGTGCTCGCGCTGTTCCCGCCTTCTCCGGCCGGGGCGCTGCATGCGGTAACGGCGGAAATAGAGCCCGCCACGGCCAGGGCCAAAAGCCACTTCTTGCTGCTCATAAAGTCCTTTCCAATCAACTTAACCACCGACGCTAACAGGCCCGGGCAAATCCATCTCCCAGCCGGCATTCAGGAACGGCCGGAGAGGCCAAGTGTGGGCGAGCTATAAAATCCCTACCGCCCGGAGCCGTGCATGCCGCACAGCGCCCGCCCTGCACGCCCTTATTTTTCGGCCGGTACGCTGTTAATGTGGAGGTACCGGCAGCCGTCGGTCATGGCCCGCCGGAATGGATCCAGCCGGAGCCAGGCGCGCGGCACCAGGAGGTAGTCATGGCATCAAAAGAAGAGATCCAGCAGGAATCGGCGGACCGGAAGCACGCTCTGGGCGTAACGGAGCCGGGCAAGACGGACAAAGACAGTGACCAGCCCCTCGACGAGGACCAGCCCCTCGACGAGGACCTGCCCACCGGACATCTGGAGGCCACCCCGGAGACGGACTGAGCCGAAATGAAGCTGCATATGAAGGTGCCCTGTACGTTTCGCGTACAGGGCACCTTTTTTCTGGAAACCGGTCAGGTATTCATCCGTGTGTCGCCACGGTGCCGGACCATATACGCAACCCCCAGTCCCGCCAGAACTACGCCGACAATGAAGTGCAGCCAGTTGGTCGCCACGTTGAAGGACAGGAAATTGGCCGCGGACTCCAGATTGATAATCAGGCCATAAATCCACATGGCCAGGTACAGGGCGCCCGCACCAAGCAGGAAGTCCTTGGCCCCGGCGGCCGTACGGCTCATGGCCCACCCCGCAGCACCGACCACGATATAGACGATGTTCAGCAGCATGGAGATCTGGAATGCGTTGAAGAGCATGGCCTCGGAACCGGCGGCGAATGCCAGCTGGTCATAAGCCATGGTGATGCCTGGAATGAATCCCAGGACGCCGAGAACAATTAGAACAATGCCCGAGCCCATCGCAGCGTTTCGCACATTTCCACGTGAGACATGTGCATGATGCGCAGACGGTGAAGCGGTGGTCATTTCTCCTCCCAAAACTGTGAGTAACAATTTTTCGCCGGGCGCATACCCGGCTGTTGGTAGGGCGTATCTGACGGAGTACCAGCACTTAAATTCTACTGCTGCAGGGGTTCGAAGCATATGGAAAAGTTGCCGCCGGCAATAACGACGGCGGCTGCTCGGCTGCGGTTCCACCGGTCACCGGCGGTGACCAACCACGTTGATACCCATGGCCAACCACATGGGCACTAAGTAGGCTGAGTATTACCAGTGCCGCGGCATCGGGTCCCGGCGCCAACCGCCCGAAAGGGCATGCTCATGGAAACCTGCGATACCTGCGGCAATTCGTACGACAAGACCTTCACCATCACCAAGGGCGACAAGACCGGCACCTATGACAGTTTCGAATGCGCCATCCATGCCCTGGCTCCAACCTGCGAGCACTGCGGCTGCCGCATCCTGGGCCACGGCGTCGAGGCGGATGAGCGGATGTACTGCTGCGCACACTGTGCCAGGGAATCCGGACACCAGGAAGTGGCGGACCGCGCCTGAGGTCAACGCCGGCAGTAGCCAGCTAGGTCTGCCGCTGTTCGGCCCGGCCCGCTGGTTGAAGAAGCCGGCCCGCTAGTTCGATCCGGCTGAGGACACCGCGGTCATGGTGGTTGCGGTGGTGGCAGCCGTGATCGCGGCGGAGATGGCGTCCTTGACCGCCTTGGACGCCCAGTCGCCGTCGGTAATTTCTGTCACCCGTTCCTTGGGGACCGGGCCGAAACGCTTCTCCAGAATCTTCGTGGCATCCGCCAGCGCGATGACACTGGCGCTGAAGCCATCGGGCCGGAGACCGGACAGGACGTTGGCGATGCGTTCGCGCAGCTGCTGCTCCGGGACCGGATCGACTTCCGGGTACTTGACGGTGGGAAAGACCCACAGGATCCTGCCTTCCGCACGGGCCACAATGTTCCGGGCGGCGAGCAGGTCGCCGACCAGCTGCTTGGGGGAGCGGCTGGCGAACTTCGTCACCCAGTGCTCGGTCTTATACGGTCTGCGGGCGGCGGCGATGAGCTGCATGAAGGGCTTGTAAGCGCCTGAACCGTCGACGCCATAACCGGGCGTGGGAACGACCTTCCGGTCCTGGATGGTGATGGCGCCGGCCAGGGCAAGCTCGCTGAGGATTGCCCCGCCGAGCCCGTAGCCAAGCGTTGATCCGTCCAGCATCGCCTTGCCGTCCTCATCGCGCAGGCAAAGCAGCAGGAAGGCTTCGGGAACGCTCAGAGGAGAGGAAGCGACCGGTTCCTGGGGCATAGGGTCAGCTTAGTCGCTGACCCCCGAAATCGGGCGGAAAATCCGCACCTGCCGGCCTGAGGCTGGCAATCTTTCCGCGGGGCGGGACCAGCATGGCAAACTGTGCGTATGTCATCCAGCGTAGAGAACGAGGACATCCAGGAGAAGGCCGCCCATATCGGGATGCGCCTTGAGGATAAGTGGCAGAGCTGGCGTGAGGGCAGGGCCCGGGGGCGTGGCGATAATGTCGCCGTCCTGCCGTTCACCGGCTACGGGACCAATGGCTGGGTCCGCGTGCTGGGGCGCGTGGTGATGGCCAAGGAAGGCGCGTTCGAAAACGGGAAGGTTGCCTCGCAGATTCTGGCGGACGGCATCCGCGGCTGGCGCAACTTCATCAGTCCGCCCGTCGCCAACGCCAAAGTGGTCATCGGCATCAACGGCGAGCAGCATGAAGTCACAGCAGACCGCGGCGGCGTTGTCGATTCGCATGTGCCGGCTGACCTGCCGGAAGGCTGGACCACGGTGACGCTCAGCTGCGAGGGCTCCACCCCGGTGGAGGCAGCGGTCTACATCGTGCCCTCCGACATTAAGTTCGGCATCCTGTCCGACATTGACGATACCGTCATGGTCACGGCGCTGCCGCGGCCGTTCCTCGCAGCGTGGAACACCTTTGTGCTGGACGAGCATGCCCGCAATGCCACCCCGGGCATGGCTGTCATGCTCGAACGTGTCACCCGGGAGCATCCGGGGAGTCCGGTGCTGTACCTCTCCACCGGCGCCTGGAACGTAGCCCAGACGCTCACGCGCTTCCTCTCGCGGAACCTGTACCCGGACGGCGCCCTGTTGCTCACTGACTGGGGGCCGACCCGCGAGCGGTGGTTCCGCAGCGGGATGGAGCACAAGACCAGCCAGCTGATGCGGCTGGCCCGCGAGTTCCCCGACGTGAAGTGGCTGCTCATTGGCGACGACGGGCAGCATGACGAGGCCATCTACGCGGGCTTCGCCCAGCGCTATCCCGAGCATGTTGCCGCGATTGCCATCCGCCAGCTGTCCGTCAGCGAGGCTGTGCTGGCCGGCGGGCGTTCGCAGGCCAAGCCGGCCAACGCCACCCCCGGCATCGATTGGATCTACGCTCCGGACGGTGCCGGGATCGCCGCCCAACTGCACGAGCTCGGGATCATCAACGGCTCCTGAGAATGCAACAGCGGAGCCGGAATCGATCCGGCTCCGCTGGCAGTACTGCTATGTTGCGCGTTAGGCGCTGGCTGCCGCTTTGACGCGCTTCGGCGTCGTCGCTGGTGTTTCTTCGACGTCTTCCGGGCGCAGGACGTCGTCGATGATGGCACCGGCACCGGCCTCGTCCGTGTTTTCGGACAGGGCGAGTTCGGACACCAGGATCCGCCGGGCCTGTTCGAGTTGGCGCTTTTCGCCGGCAGGGGCGACGCCGGACTGCAGGCGGCGGGTCAGATCACGAACAACTTCGCTGATCTTGTAAACGTCCCCGTTGGTGATCTTCTCCTGGTTGGCCTTGAAACGGCGGGACCAGATTTCCTTCTCGGTGGAGACCGGGGTGCGCAGGATGCTGATGACCTTCTGCACGCCCTTCTTGCCGATCGGCTGGCGTGCGCCGAGGTCCTTGGCCTTGGCAGCGGGTACCTCGATCATCAGCCCGTCGTGGTGTACGCGGAACTGCACGTACTTGGTGTCGGACTCGTTAAAGGAGCGGTTGGTAACGCCTGTTACGGTTACTGCGCCGTGCGGCGGGTAGACAAGACTGTCGCCTACGTTAAGCTTCATGAGAATAATGCCCTTTCATGCCATTATGGCAGATACTGCCACATTGGCAGGGGGTGGGCAAATGTGGGATATCCTAGAAGCTGGCCAGCGCCACGGGAAGTCCGGATGGGCACCGGAAGGGATGAAAGAGGCGAATGAAGGTCAAAACCGCGGAAATACGGGCGACAGCGGCCCATCAGAGTGCCGTTTCACCTGGTTTGAGAGAGCGCCGGAGGCTGCAAACACGGGCGGAAATCACCGATGCGGCACTACGGCTGTTCGCGGAGGGCGGAGTCGCCAGCACCACGGTGGACGATATCGCCGCCACAGCCGGAGTCTCGGCACGGACCTTCTTCCGCTATTTCGCCACCAAGGAAGAAGCCGCTTTGCCAGTTCACCAGGACTTTCATGAAGCCATTGCCGCGGGGCTGCCCTCGGTGGATCCGCAGGGCGATGTTCGCGACGAGGTGGACCGGCTTTACGCCCTGACCATCCTGCCCTACACCGACAATGGTTCGCCGGCTGCCCAGCGGATGCTGCAGGTCAGCCAACTGATCCGCAAGGAACCCTCGCTGCGTTCGGCGCAGGTACGGCAGACAGTGGAGCGGACCGAGGACCTGCTGGCTGCCCTGAGCGCAAAGTTCGGTCCCGAGCGGGCCGACCAGATGGAACTGCGGCTGGCCATCGACATTTCCGGAGCCGTGGCCCGCGCCGCGCTGGACACCTGGGTAGGCCTGCTGGAGGCAGGGAAAGCGGCGGACCTGGCCGAGATTTACGGCCAGGCGCGCGCCTTCGCGCGTTAACGGCGAGGCTGTCGGCAAAACTGGCAGAATGACGATCATGCGAGCCGCCGAGAAAGCCCTCGACCTGCACATCACTATTGCCGGAACGGAACCGGAGATCTGGCGCGACCTGCGCGTGCCTGCCGCCATCACGCTCACCGATCTGCACAAGGTCATCCAGCGGGCGTTCGGCTGGGACAACCGGCATCTGCACATGTTCCGAAGCACCGATGCCGCGGGCCAGGAGCGCCGGTTCGCCAGCAACGATGAAACAGTCATGGAACTGGAAACCGAGCAGGCAGCGGTCGTCACCCTTGAGGACGTGTTCAGCTCCAAGAGCACCGAACTGGTTTACGAGTACGATTTCGGCGACAGCTGGCTGCATGAGATCAGCATCAGCGGCCATGCGGTAGCACCCGCAGGCCAGCTCTCCTGCATTGCCGGTGCCAACCGCGGTCCGGTGGAAGATTCCGGCGGAATCGGCGGCTACCGGGAGTTGTGCGAGATCCTGCTGGACCCGAACCACGAACGGCATGACGACCTGGCCAAGTGGTACAGCTGGGCCACCAACAAACCTGCCGCCAAGTTCGATCCGCAGGAATTCGACCTGGAGAAATGCAACCGGAGCCTCGCGCGGCTAAGTCCCCAACTCGGTGACGCGACGCCCACGCCCGAGGAAATGGCCGCCGTCGTACTTCCCGCAAAGTGGCTGCTGCAGCGGGTCGGCGCCGACGGGCTCGAGCTGACCAAGGACGGTTACCTCAAGCCCGCCGTGGTCGCCGAAGTCATGACCAGTCTCGGATGGGAAAAACGCTGGTACGGCGGGTCTAAGCGCGAATCGCAGACGTTGCCGGTGTTCGAACTGCGTTCGGCGCTGCAGGACTGGGGACTGCTGCGGAAATACAAGGGAAAGCTGGTGCGGACGCCGGCGGGACGAAAAGCGTACGACGACGACGTGCGGCTCTGGGGCCACCTCGCCGATCGCTTCGCTCATCCGCGTGATGCTGGAGAGGAAGTTGTCCGGCGGCTCCTCGTGCACTGGCTGCTGGAAGACCGGGTGCCCCCGCACGACATGGTTGGCCAGGCCGTGGCGGATAGCTTGATGTCTGCGGGCTTCCGGACATCGGACGGCGACGACATCCCCGATGATCAGGGGATGTACCTGTACATCGATGCGCGGCGCACGCTGGCGACTCTCGGCGTCTTCGAACAGGAGGATTTTTTCGAAAGTCTTTTATTGACCAGCGAAGCCGGCCTCAAATTCTTGTTGGAAGTCCAGCGGCGGCAGAATGAACATCATGAAGACTGACACCGAAACGGGCGGGAAGCGGCTGAGCTGCAACGTGCCCATGCGCTGGGGCGATATGGACGCCTACGGGCACATCAACAACGTTGAGATCCTGCGCATCCTCGAGGAGGCGCGCATCCACGCATTCGGCCCGCCGGCGGGCACGGGCGGGCCGGGGCTGGATGTGGACCTGCCGGTATTCTCCGACCTGCCCGAGGGAGCCCAGGCACTGGTGACCGAGCATCGGGTCAAGTATGTGCGGCCGCTGAACTACCGGAACATTCCGGCTCGTGTCGAGGTCTGGATCAGCGCGTTGAAGGCAGTCAGCCTGACCATCGCCTATGTCATTAGCGATCCGGTCACGCAGGACGAGTGCGTCCGGGCCGAGACAACGCTGGCGTTCTTCAACGAGGCGGATCAGCGGTTACTGCGTGTTACGCCGGAGCAGAAGTCCCGCCTGCGGCCGTTCGTGGGAGAAACAAACTTTCGCTGACCAGCGGCTATGTCCGCGCCGGGCGACTCCGTGTACACTAGGTCACAGTTGTAGTGTTGCGCATGTACTAGGAACGGCGAACCCAAAGGGCTAGCCGTTTTTTCTGTAGAAGCGGACAATGGACACCGCGACTGGGGCTTCCCGAAGGCCGGGAACAGTCTCAAACAGAAGGATGCATAAAAATGGCAACAGGTACCGTCAAGTGGTTCAACGCTGAAAAGGGCTTCGGATTCATCCAGCCTGACGACGGCAGCGCAGATGTTTTCGCGCACTTTTCTGCGATCAATTCGGGTGGCTACCGGTCCCTCGAAGAGAACCAGAAGGTCAGCTTCGAAACCGAGCAGGGCCCCAAGGGGCCCCAGGCAGTAAACATCACGGTCCTCTAAATAAGGATCTGAGGCTTTCGGGCCAGGAAACAGGGCGGATTTCCCGTCCTGTTTCTGTTTTAAGCAGCCCGATCGTGGCCGCCTTACAACTACCCGCGCTTTCGCCGTACCGGGGAACCGCCCTGAGCGTTGGACAGGCGCCTCGGTGCCGAGCAGACTGTCGGTATGGCGTCCGGTACAGCTTTGCGAATCTTCACTGTCGGCCACGGCACCAGCAGCCGGGATGAACTGGCCGGACTGCTGGCGGGGGCAGGCATCGAAGCCCTCGTTGACGTGCGGCGCTTCCCGGGCAGCCGCAAGCATCCGGACATGGGCAAGGATGCTCTGGCCAAATGGCTTCCCGACGCCGGTATCGACTACCGCTGGGAAGAGCAGTTGGGCGGCCGGCGAAGAATTCCTGCCGGCGAACCTGAACCGGACAGTTGGTGGAAGGTAGCTGCCTTCCGCGCCTACGCCGCCTACACCCGGACCCCTGAATTCGACGCAGGCCTGGAGCGGTTGCTGGAGTACGCGCCGTTGCAGGCGACCACCGTGATGTGCAGCGAAACTGTCTGGTGGCGTTGCCACCGCCGGCTCATCTCCGACGTCCTGGTCCTTCGGCACGGTGTCGACGTGCTGCATGTGATGCCCGGCGGCAAGCTGACGCCGCACAAAGTGGCAGAGGGAGCCCGGTTAAACGGCAATATTGTCCGTTGGGACGGACCAGCAGACTAAGCGCGTTCGACTGCATGTATGAACGAACGCGAGCGCGACCACGGTTTTGGCTGGAATGGCGGCAGGTTGCGCTGCCATTCCAGCCAAAACTGCGGACGCGTCCGGAGATTTTGAGTCTAGGTTCTTGAGCCCAGGTACTGGTTACGCGAGGACGCTCAGCTTGAAGTCCTTGCGGCCGAAGAGGGCATGATCCACCGAAACGCGTCCGGGGCCCACCAGTGCAAGAGTCAGGGCCGCGGTGCCGAGGAGGAGCACCAGTTCGTAGCCGCCGTCCATGGCGAACACACCGGCCGGGGCGTGAACGAGGAACAAGGCACCGAGCATGTTTACGAGCAGCAGGATGGCGACCGGGCGGGTCAGCAGGCCCAGGATCAGGGCGATGCCGCCAGCCAATTCGAGGGTGGCAACAACCGGAGCTGCGATCTCGGCGACGGGAATGCCCATCTGGCCGAAGGAGGCCTGGGTTCCGGCGATCGTCCATTCGTTGAACTTCTGCCAGCCGTGTGCGGTAAAGAGGAAGCCGAGGACAACGCGGAGGATAGTGCGGGCGGTAGTGGTCAAAGCGAATTTGTTCATGATGTTTTCACCGTTTCTTATGGTCAAAGTATCGGCCGTCGGGAACGAGCGATCAGCATCAGTTGATTGACGCTTCAATAAAAGACTGACAGGAGAACACTTGAAGTGTCAAGTTAGGTGTCCGGGGCTCGGGTTGCCGGGGCCCCGTGCCGCCGTCGTAATCACGCTGTTGGGTCTTGGCTTTTCTTCAACATCGTCCAGCTTGCCCTGCTACAGTCCGCTTCGGATGCAGTTCTAGAACCAAGGATGAGATGACCAGCACAGCACAAGACGTTCAGGATTTCGCCACCGATTGGTGGGGCAGGATTGCCGCCGGCTTCCAGCAAGGCCCCGCGCTGGACGCGCCGGCGATAGAGCTGGTTCTCATTCTGTCAGCGGCCTTGATGCTCTCCGTGCCGCGTCCCATGTGGAAGTACTTCGGGTTGTTCGTCACCGTAGTCCACGAGCTGGGACACGCGTTCGCGGCGCTGACCACCGGGCGGATTGTCAGGGGCATCCACCTGCGCTTCGACCATTCCGGGGCGATGATCAGCCGCGGCTCGGGGAAGGCCGCCGCGGCCTGGACGGGCTTCTGGGGCTATCCGGTTCCCGCCGTCGTTGGTGCCGCGCTGGTGTGGGCCGCTTTCAACGGCTGGTCCTCGCTGGCACTGTCCGTGAGCGCGGTTCTGCTGCTGGTGACCCTGTTGTTCATCCGGAATGTCCAGGGGGCGGTCATCGCCGTCGGGCTTGCGATCGTGTCCGAACTGATGGTGTTTTTCGCGCCGCCCGCGTTCCTCGGGCATGCGACTTTGGCCATCGGGATTGCGCTGCTGGTCGGGGCAGTCCGGGACTGGCTGAACGTCGTGAGTGTCCACACACGCCGCCGCCAGCTCCTGGGCAACTCGGATGCCTACATTCTGTCCCGGCGCACGGGCCTTCCATCCGGCGTGTGGCTGGCCGGTTTCGCCCTGGTGATTGCCGTTTCCTGCGCCGTAGCGGCGGGGACGGCTTGGTCCGCCGTCGGGCCGGTGGCTTTGCCCTTCTGATGGGCGTGATGGGTCAAGTAGCCGTCCACCCGCCCCGGCGGACAGCTACTTGACCGGCCGGGAAAGTCCAGGGCCCCGGATTGATCAGCGAGGCTGTGCGGGATTGGACGGATCCCCCTGCGACGGGGGATTGACAGGCGGCCCGGACGTAGCCGGCGATACGGGCGACCCCGTCTGATGCCGGGTCACTTCCGGCAGATCCTGTGCCACTGAACCGCTGGGTTCTGCGCCGTTCCGCAAAGCCTCGATCCGTTGTTCGAGGACCTGGGTGACCGGCAGGCGGTTGCCATGCTCGCGCTCGTAGGCCAGCAAGGTGCTCACACCTTGCTCATCCAGAGCCGTAATTCGAGTGGGCAACGTGCCGAGCGGAATGTGGTCGTAGTCGGGCAAGGGGAGTTCGTCATGCTTGGGGGAGTCGTTCATGCTTCCTCCTGAGTCGTCGAGACCGGAATGAATCGTTCCCCGCCGCCGCTGGTCCGTGAATCCGGATCGTGGCGGAGGTTCCTATAACCTAACAGCGGACCGGGTTGAAAGTAAGGGGTTATAAGCTACCTTGGTCCGGCATTTCTGGGAGCTGCCGGAGGCCCCCGAAAGGCCCTCAAATGCCCGGGAATTATTCACGCGTTCCGTTCGTTGTGCAGGCGATATTGAAATTTTCGCTCAAACAGCTAAAATGGGCGCTCACATATAGGTCAAAAACCCAATACCATCAGGAGCACTAAACCCGCATGGCAACCGATTACGACGCACCCCGCAACAAGGACGATGACCAGAGCAATGAGTCTCTGGAAGCGCTGCAGACCCAGCGCTCCGGTGGTGCAAAGACCGCGCTCATTGACGTCGAGGACTCGGATACGGCCGAAGGCATTGATCTGCCCGGCGCCGACCTCTCCGGCGAAGAGCTTGTTGTCCAGGTCGTTCCGGCACGTGAAGACGAATTCACCTGCTCGTCCTGCTTCCTGGTCCGCCACCGCAGCCAGGTAGCCCGCGAAAAGAACGGCGAACTGTACTGCCGGGACTGCGAAGGCTAAACAGCTTCCTGCGAATCACCCCAAACCCCGTGCTTATGAGCGCGGGGTTTGTTGGTGAAAGGACACTTTCCAGCCGTCGTCGCGCCGGACATACAAGGTGCTGACAAGGGCCGAGTATTCCGGCTGGCCGTCGCGATGCGCGGTAACGCCGTAGGTTATGACACCTGTCTCCGCGGTGGGCCATAAAACCTGGGGGACCTCGAGCCGGAAGTCCGACCACGGCGCCCCGCTCATGGCCTCGATGGTCAGGCTCCGGTCCGTCAGGCGCGTCCCGCCGGGCAGCAGCATCACCACTTCCGCGTCCAGCATCGCCTGGTAGAACTCGGCCGCGGTCTGACCCCCGGATGACAGGGCTATCCAGCCGCGCTGTTCCAGTTCGATCAGTTCGTCGCTGGCGTCCATGGCTCCCCCTAGATCCGGTAGTGCCAGCACACACCAGCGGGACCCGCTAGTCAACCACTTCGATGATTCCCATGGCGCCACGCTCGGCATCCACAAAGGCATGGTTGACGAACGTGTACCGGCCGGCCTCCGCGAACTCGAGCTCGACAAATCCGCCTTGCGCAGCCGCGAGGTCAAGGGCCTGCGCCCCGCCCTGCTCCGCGTTATCCGGTTCCAGCAGGTAGGCCCCTTCCTTGAACACCGTGTCGAACTGCCCGCCCACCACGTGGAAGCTGGTGCCGCGGGAAGGACCGGCGGTCAGCAGCCAGATACGCACGCGCTCACCGGCCTTCACTTGCAGCGGGTGGTGCATGTACTGCGTGGCATGGCCGTTGAACATCACGATGTCCGGGTCTTCGGCAGCAATCTTGTCCACGTTTACCGGCCCGGCCTGCTCACCGAGATAGGCCTCGGACTGGACCAGCAGGAACTCCTTGTCTACCTCAGGCAGGTCTGCCGGATCGATGATCACGGCACCGAACAGGCCCGAGGCTATGTGGGCCGACATCGGCGTCGTGCCGCAGTGGTAAAGCCAGATGCCGGAACGCTCTGCCGTGAACTCGTAGATCAGCGATTCGCCCGGCGGAATGGTCCGCATGGGCTCGTCCGGGGAAACGGCGCCGGCGTGGAAATCCACCGAATGGCCCATGGTTCCGTTGTTGACCAGCGTGATTTCGAATCTGTCGCCGACCTTGCCCCTCAGCGTGGGCCCCATGACGCGCTCGTTGAAGGTCCAGGCTTGCTGCACGACGCCGGGAGCCACCTCCTGCGCCAGCTCCTCGACGTTGAGGGTCAGCTTGTGCGTGGTGCCCGACGGCGCCGGTGACAGTTCTGCCGCACGCGGCTCGAAGTCTTCGCCCGGCCGGGCATGGAAATCCAGCGCGCCCGCGGGAGCTGCCGCGCCGTCGTCGTTGTTCATGTGGTTTGAATGGCCGTCGGCCGGATCCTGTGCCTGGCTTCCAGCATCCGCCGCGCCCTCGGCCTCCGCGGAGCCGGTCACATTGATTTGGAAGACCATGCCCTGGCTGCGGTGGCCCACCACGGTACACCAGCCTTCCGCGTCCGTGCCGATGATGCCCGCGTCGATGGTGGCGGATTCACCCGGGTAGAGCCGGCCGGATTCCTGCCCCGTGGCCAGCCGCAGATCGTGCACCGTGGTTGGGTCCTCGTTGGTCAGTTCGATGACCAGCCGGTTGCCCTCGGGGACATCCACGGAGGCGGGCGAGAAGCGCATATTGTTGGCCGACACCCTGACCGTAGTGGTTTCGCCTGTGGGCTCCACTGCGGAGGCGGGAGCGGTGGAACCGGACAGCGCAGCCGGATCCATGGCCACACCGCCGGCCGCGCCGAGCAGCACCAAGATCACCCCGGCAGCGCCCCAGGCAGGATGGTTCTTCGGCCGGGGCGCTGCTTCGACCTGCAGCGGCAGCGGCTTGCCGCCATTGGCCAGCACCGCCTTCCGCCCCGCGACAGATGCCTTCACCGCCCGGAACATCAGCGGGAGGAACGAGGCGAAGGCCAGCAGCACCAGCACGGACACGATGACCCGCACCCAGCTGGGCACCGGCAGCAGGCAGACAAGTAAACCAAAATTCACGACGGCGATACGCAGCATGGCAAATTTGCTCATCTGCGCGTTGGCCGCCTTAACCGCGGCAGGGCCTCCGCCCATAATGGCAGGCATGAGGTAGCCCATGACGCCCAGCAGCACCTGGGCCACGAACCCGGCAGCGAACGGTGCGGTCAGTTCTTCGAGCCGATGCGGATCCAGCGGCCCGGAGACCAGCATCGTGAAGAGCGCGACCAGCGAACCAACCAGCCACACCAGTCCCGCGCCGACCGAAAAAGCAGGAAAGTCGTCCGGCCGCTTGGCCAAGGCGCAGCGGAGAATATACACGCCAATGTAGGCCACGCCGAGCAGATAAAGCAGTACGCCGGCGGCTGCGGCCGGAGCCAGCCCGACCAGCGCACCGAGCACCGAAATCGCCAGCCCGGCGGCCATCGCAATCAAACTGCGCCAACCTGCCAGGTCCATTCCCGCGGGCATCCGGGTGTGCAGAATGGTAGGCCAGAGGGTGATGAGCGTTCCGATTACCGTCAGTCCCACGAAACCAAGCAGATTGGTCACCTGGTGTGCCAGCAGGAGCCGGGCATGGGCTGCGTCGCTCAAACCGTACGCCAGTGCCGCCCCGAAGCCTGCCCCGACCGGCAGCAGCAGCGCCGCTGCAATATAGAACTTCACCGTGGCCGCGAAGCGTGATGGCAACGCGCGGCGCAGCTGCAGCATCAGATGAACGGCATGCCAGGCAACAGAACCGCCCACCACCACGGCGCCGATCAATGTCAGGAGCCAGATGCCGGCAAGAATGCCGGCAACGGTCACCACAATCCCGGCGTTCAAGGTCCGGATGCGCCACAGTTGCACGGTCCGCGCCGTGTCCGGCAAGCGGTTCTTCAGCAGGGCTTCGGTGAAGTGCTGGCTCCAGATCAGGATGGAGTTGGTAACCATGCCCAGCGTGAACATGTGGACCAGCAGCCACCGCGATTCGGGGACGAGCGGGTGGACGAACGCCAGAACAATCAACAGCACGAACCACACGGTGACCGGCAGGCTGGCCTTGCGGTGCCACGAGGACCGACTTGCCGGTCGGGAGGTCTGTGCCGGCGCCGGGGTTGTCATGAGTTGTCCGCTCTTCCGCTCGAATCCAATGTGTCCGTCAGCCTGACCGTGCAGTATCCGGATCCGGCGAAAGGCTCAAGGTCTGCGGCGGTGCCGGCGTGGTCTTCCAGCCAGCCGCGGACCAGGCCCAAATGTACGTTGCACACCACTTCAGGTTGCTCCCGCGCTGCCGCCAGCATCGGGCACTGGCGTAGGTGGATGTCCACCTTGCCGGACGAGGCATCCTGCGTTGCCTGTTGGGGGAGTGGCGCGAAGCCGTGCTCGGTCAAGCGTTGCAGGACCTGCTCAAGAGCGGGGCGGGAGGCATCGCTAACCCTTCCGTCCGAACGGTCCATGGCCGCCCAAACCCGGCCCGCCCGTACCGCAGCAGCAGCGGGATCGGATGCTGCGTCCGATAGCTCCGCTGCCAGCGCCACGGCGAGTTCAGTTGTTGGCTGGTGAGCCCGGACAGCTTCAAATAACGACGACGGCCGCCCTCGTCCGAGCGGCGCCTCCACTCGGTGCCGGACCAGGCCAGTCTTGGACAAAGCGTTCAGGTGTTCACGGACGGTGTTTCCATGCAGCTTCGTTATGGCGGACAGCTCAGCGATTTTGGCTGGGCCACCATGGCTTACCAGCGCCTGCAGGACTAAGGATTGAGCGCTCGTTAATGCGCGTGGTGCCCCCTCCGAAGTGGCAGGCGCAGGGCCTTCGTGTAGCCCAAATTGCGCCGCGGAGTTCCGTTCATTTTTCACGGTTCTTATTGTATTTATTCATGCCCCTCTTCTCTAAATCCAACCGGAATGAGACTGAGGGTTATCCACCCCCACCCATCGCTGTTGTGTACTCCGTCACACCACAGTAGGATCGAATGTATGTTCGAGTCAATCGTTCCAGCAGAGATGGATCCGGTGAAGCCGGTTCCCGGTGATCCGGGTGCTGTCCTGGTCCGTGCCGCGATTCTGGAACTGGCGGACATGGACCAGGACGTCTCCGAAGGGGTGCGGATTGACCGGATCACCGCACTGGAGGAACTTAAAGCCGCCGCCGCTGCCGCGCAGGCACGCGAGACGGAAGCGTTTGTCGCCTCCCGCCGGGAAACCCGTGCTGCCGCGGGGGT
>NZ_JAODLR010000033.1 GCF_025960875.1 Crystallibacter permensis
CCACCTGGGCCAAGTAGCCAGAAAACCACCTACGAATAACGCCGGAATCCCCGCAAACACGGGGATTCCGGCGTCTCAGACAGACGTAACTTCGGTTTAATTCGGCGAATCCTCGGACTCGCCGGGCTCCCAGCGCAGCAGGTCTCCGGGCTGGCAATCGAGTACTTCGCAGAGTGCGGCGAGCGTGGTGAAGCGTACGGCCTTGGCACGGCCGTTCTTGAGCACCGCCAAGTTGGCGGGCGTGATGCCGACGCGTTCCGCGAGCACGCCCACGGGCATCTTGCGCTTGGCCAGCATGACGTCGATGTCGACGATGATGGCCATCAAATCACCTCGTCCAGCTCGGTCCGCAGGTGCTTGGCTTCAACATCGCGGGCTACAGCCTGCGCCAGGAGCTTCCGGAGCACCAGGACGACCAGCGCCATCCCGGCGATCAGCAGGGACGCCCCGCAGATCAACAGGACGATGCCGGGAGCAATGCCGCCAGGGGCCAGCAGCACGGCAAGCCCGAACATAAGGACCGACGCCGCGGCCACCGCGCCGAAGATGATGTCCACGTACCGGAAGGCGCGGTGGAAGAAAACCGTTCCCCGCCGGACCATCGTCAGCAGCTTCCAGACGCAGACCATGGTGACCTGCACGGTGACGATGCCCAGCACCACGATCACGAGGAACAGGATGCGCAGGGCGGTGGGCGCGCCGGCCTCCTCCAGATCAGTGGAAATCAGCGGCGCCATCCACACCTGGATGAACAGCGAACCGGCGAGCAGCAGCGCGAGCACGATGCGCAAGGCCAGGACCGTTAGCTTTCCCAATGGAATCTCCTTATGTCGAATAACAAGGTAAATCTATCGATAAACAGTAGCTCGGGCAAGTGGGCGGGGAGTTCGCTCGTTTATGTGGAAAAGAGTTTCCGTTTTATGGAAAAGAAGCTTGACAGTGCTCGCGGTCACTCGGTACGCTTTTCGTAGAGCAAAAGTAAACTTCCACATTCTGGAATAAGCGAACCCCGAGGAATACCAATGTCTTACACCGTGAACTGCTCCATCCTCTTCACCGAACTGCCCCTGCTGGCACGCCCCGCGGCCGCCGTCGCCGCCGGCTTCGACAGCGTGGAGTTCTGGTGGCCGTTCGCCGAGTCCGTTCCCGGTGACGCCGACGTCACTGCGTTTGAGCGTGCGATCAACGACGCCGGCGTCCAGCTCACCGGGCTCAACTTCAACGCCGGCGACATGCCGGGCGGGGACCGCGGCCTGGTGTCCTGGAAGGGACGCGACGCCGAATTCCGGGACAACATCGCCGTCGTCGCCGGTATCGGTGAGCGCCTGGGCTGCAAGGCCTTCAATGCGCTCTACGGCAACCGCCTGGACGAGCACACCCCGGAGGCGCAGGATGAGGTGGCGTTGGCCAACCTCGTCGCCGCAGCCGAAGGCGTCGCCGCGATCGGCGGAACCGTCTTGCTCGAGCCCGTTTCCGGCGCGGACCGCTACCCGCTCAAGACTGCGCAGGATGCACTCGATGTGATCGGCAAGATCCACGCCGAGGGTCCGCAGAACATCAAGCTCCTCGCCGATTTCTACCACCTGGCCGTCAACGGCGACGACGTGGCGGCAGTCATCGAGAACCATGCCAAGGACTTCGGCCACATCCAGATCGCGGACAACCCCGGCCGCGGCGCCCCCGGAACCGGCGAACTGCCGCTCGGCGAATGGATCTCCCGCAGCCGCGAGCTCGGCTACCAGGGCCCCATCGGACTTGAGTACAAGGCACCGGCCGAGCAGGCCTTCGGCTGGCTCATCCGCTAACCGCCCGCCCCCACCGTCCCAGCACAGACTTTCACTGACCAGCACGAAGCAAAGGACTTTCATCATGACCAACGTTGCAGTTATCGGACTCGGTATCATGGGCCTGCCCATGGCCATCAACCTCGTCAAGGCCGGCCACAGTGTTACCGGCTTCAACCGCAGCCAGGACAAGATCGACAAGCTCGCGGCCGAAGGCGGCACGGGCGCCAACAGCATCGCCGATGCCGTCAAGGACGCCGATGTCGTTATCACCATGGTGCCGGACTCGCCGGATGTTGAAGCCGTGGTCACCGGCGAGGAAGGTATCTTCGCCAACGCCAAGCAGGGCGCACTCTGGATCGACGCCAGCAGCATCCGCCCCGACGTTGCCGTCCGCCTCGCCGAAGAGGCCCGCGCCGTAGGCCTCCGTCCGCTGGACGCCCCGGTTTCCGGCGGTGAGCAGGGCGCCATCGACGGCGTGCTCTCCATCATGGTCGGCGGCGAGGCGGCCGACTTCGAAGCCGCGCAGGATGTTTTCGACGCCGTGGGCAAGACCATTGTGCACGTGGGTCCCTCCGGTTCCGGCCAGACGGTCAAGGCTGCCAACCAGCTGATCGTCGCCGTGAACATTGAAGTCCTCGGCGAGGCCATCGCCTTCCTCGAGGCCTACGGCGTGGATACCGACGCCGCGCTCAAGGTGCTCGGCGGCGGCTTGGCCGGCTCCAAGGTGCTGGAGCAGAAGGGCCAGAAGATGCTGGACCGCAACTTCGACCCGGGCTTCCGCCTCGCCCTGCACCACAAGGACCTGGGCATCGTCACCTCCGCCGCCCGCGAAGCCAACGTGGCCATCCCGCTTGGCGCCGCCGTTGCACAGTTGGTCGCCGCCACCGTCAACCAGGGCGACGGCGGACTGGACCACTCGGGCCTCTTCAAACAGGTCCTGCAGCTCTCCGGACGGGAGTAAAAGCACCCCGGCGGCAGGCCGGAACCGCACCCAAGCTAAGCAGCCGGCGTCGTAATTTGGCGACGCCGGCTCCCCGAACACACCCAAAAACAGCCCGACCAAGGGCTCCACCACAGGCTTTCAAGGAGATTCCCATGACCAAGATGCGCACAGTAGACGCTGCCATCGCCATCCTGGAAAAGGAGGGCGCCACCGAGGCGTTCGGCCTGCCCGGGGCGGCCATCAACCCCTTCTACTCCGCCATGCGGGCCCACGGCGGCATCCGCCACACGCTGGCCCGCCACGTTGAAGGCGCCTCGCACATGGCCGACGGCTATTCCCGCGCCGCGGATGGCAACATCGGCATCTGCGTGGGCACCTCCGGCCCCGCCGGCACCGACATGATCACCGGGCTGTACGCGGCCTGGGCCGACTCTGTGCCGATCCTCTGCATCACGGGCCAGGCGCCGGTGGCGAAGCTGCACAAGGAAGACTTCCAGGCGGTGGACATCGAGACCATCGCCAAGCCGGTGACGAAGATGGCCATGACCATCCTGGAGCCGGCACAGGTTCCCGGCGCCTTCCAGAAGGCCTTCCAGCTGATGCGCTCCGGCCGCCCCGGACCGGTGCTGCTGGACCTGCCCATCGACGTGCAGATGGCCCAGATCGAGTTCGACATCGACACCTACGAGCCGCTGCAGGTGGAGAAGCCGAAGGCCTCCCGCAAGCAGGCCGAAAAGGCCCTGGACATGCTCACCGCCGCGGAGCGCCCGCTGATCGTGGCCGGCGGCGGCATCATCAACGCCGGCGCCTCCGCACAACTGGTGGAGCTGGCCGAACTGCTCAACATCCCGGTCATCCCCACGCTGATGGGCTGGGGCACCATCCCCGACAGCCACCGCCTGATGGCCGGCATGGCGGGCCTGCAGACCTCGCACCGCTACGGCAACGAGAACATGCTGGCCTCGGACTTTGTGATCGGCATCGGCAACCGGTGGGCCAACCGCCACACCGGCGGCCTGGACACCTACACCAAGGGCCGGAAGTTTGTGCACATCGACATCGAGCCCACCCAGATCGGCCGCGTGTTTGCGCCGGACCTGGGCATCACCTCGGACGCCGGCGCTGCGCTGGAGATCCTGCTCGAGGTTGCCAAGGAGCGCAAGGCCGCCGGCAAGCTGCCGGACTACTCCGGCTGGGCCGGCGAATGCACCGAGCGCAAGGGCAAGCTGCAGCGCAAGACCCACTTCGAGAACGTGCCCATCAAGCCGCAGCGCGTGTACGAAGAAATGAACAAGGCCTTCGGCGAGGACACCACCTACGTGTCCACCATCGGCCTGTCGCAGATCGCCGGCGCGCAGCTGCTGCACGTGTTCGGCCCGCGCCGCTGGATCAACGCCGGCCAGGCCGGCCCGCTGGGCTGGACCGCTCCGGCCGCCCTCGGTGTGGTGCGCGGCAAGCCGGACGAGACCGTGGTGGCCCTGTCCGGGGACTACGACTTCCAGTTCATGATCGAAGAGCTGGCCGTGGGTGCGCAGTTCCAGCTGCCGTACATCCACGTGGTGGTCAACAACTCCTACCTGGGCCTGATCCGCCAGTCGCAGCGCGGCTTCGAGATGGATTACCACGTCTCGCTGGCGTTCGAGAACGTGAACTCCCCGGAGATGAACGGCTACGGCGTGGACCACGTCAAGGTGGCCGAGGGCCTGGGCTGCAAGGCCGTGCGGGTGGAGAACCCGGAAGACCTCTCCGCCGCCTTCGACAAGGCCCGCGCGCTGATGGCCGAGTACAAGGTGCCGGTGATCGTGGAGGTCATCCTGGAACGCGTCACCAACATCTCCATGGGCACCGAACTGGACAACGTGAACGAGTTCGAAGGCGTGGCCGAGACCGCTGCCGACGCTCCCACCGCCCTCGTGGCTCTGCAGGGCTGAACCTGCCATGAAAGTGGTGATTGCACCGGATAAGTTCAAGGGCTCGCTCACCGCCCCGGAAGTCGCCGCGGCGGTGGAGCGGGGCCTGCGGGCGGTCGCCCCGGACATCCAGGTCACCAACGTTCCTGTGGCCGACGGCGGCGAAGGCACCCTTCAGGCCGCCGTCGGCGCCGGGTACACGCGGCATCTCGCCACCGTTGCCGGACCGACCGGCATGCCGCTGGAGGCGGCCATCGCGGTCAAGGGCCAGCAGGCCGTGATCGAGATGGCCGCGGCCTCCGGGCTGGATGTGCTGCCCGGCGGCCGGCTGCAGGCGCTCACCGCCACCAGCCGGGGCACCGGGGAACTGATCAGCGCGGCCCTGGACCTGGGCTGCACCAGCATCATCCTCGGCGTGGGCGGCAGTGCCTGCACCGACGGCGGCGCGGGGCTGCTCCAGGCCCTGGGCGCCATTCTGAAGGACGACGCCGGACGCTTCCTTCCGCGCGGCGGCGCGGCTTTGGCGCGGCTCGCCGAGGTGGACCTGTCCGGCCTGGACCCGCGGCTGGCGGGGGTTTCCTTCGTGCTTGCCTCGGATGTGGACAACCCGCTGCTGGGCGAGAACGGGGCGGCAGCGGTCTTCGGCCCGCAGAAGGGTGCTTCGGCGGAGGACGTGGCAACGCTGGACGCCGCCCTGACGCAGTTTGTGCGGGTCCTTGGCCCGGAACTGGGAGCGGGCACGGCTGCGATGGCGCATCTGCCCGGCTCCGGTGCCGCCGGCGGCGTTGGTTTCGCCGCACTGGCAGTGCTGGGGGCGGAGCGCAGGCGCGGCATCGACGTCGTTATTGAACTGACCGGCCTGCGGGACAAACTCGCCGGGGCCGACCTGGTGATCACGGGCGAGGGCAGCCTGGATACCCAGAGCCTCGAGGGCAAGACGCCCATCGGCGTGGCCACCGAAGCCGCGGCGGCCGGCGTGCCCGTTTTCGCGGTTTGCGGCCGTACACTTTTGTCGGACACTCAGCTGGAATCGGCAGGGATTGCGCAAACGTACGCCCTGACGGATCTTGAAAGTGACGTCTCCGTCTGCATGGCCGAGGCGGGCAGGCTGCTCGAACGCATCGGCGCGGAGATCGGACTGCGGCTGCTGGCGGGTGATATCGCCGGCGGCAGGAAACTGGAAGCTCAGAGGGGAGCATAAGTGGGCGGCGAAGGAACTTCATCGGAATACGACCTGGTCATCAGGGGCGAGCGGATCCTGACGACGGCGGGGGTCGCCGCGCGTGAGGTCGGCGTGCGGGATGGCTCGATTGTGGCCATCGAACCGCTGGGCAACGGGCTGCAGGGCCGCGAAGTCCTTGAGCTCGCCGCCGACGAGACGCTGATCCCCGGGCTGGTGGACACGCACGTGCACGTCAACGAGCCCGGCCGCACCGAATGGGAGGGGTTCGCCTCCGCCACCCGGGCCGCGGCCGCCGGCGGGGTGACCACCATTATCGACATGCCGCTGAACAGCATCCCGCCCACGGTCAACGCCGCCGCGCTGGAGGAAAAGCGCAACGCTGCGCGGGACCAGGCCTTTGTTGACGTCGGTTTCTGGGGCGGGGCGGTGCCCGGCAACATCGGCGATCTGCGGCCGCTGCACGACGAGGGCGTCTTCGGCTTCAAGTGCTTCCTGCTGCACTCCGGCGTGGACGAGTTCCCGCCGCTGGACGCGGACGAGATGGAAAAGGACATGGCGGAGCTGAAGAACTTCGACTCGCTGATGATCGTCCATGCCGAAGATTCGCGGGCCATTGAGCGTGCGCCGCACGCCGAGGGCGACCAGTACCAGCGTTTCCTGGCCTCCCGCCCGCGCGGCGCGGAGAACGTGGCCATCGCCGAGGTGATCGAGCGGGCCCGCTGGACCGGCGCCCGCGCCCACATCCTGCACCTGTCCTCCTCGGACGCGCTGCCGATGATCGCCAGCGCCAAGCGCGACGGCGTGAAGCTCACCGTGGAGACCTGCCCGCACTACCTGACGCTGCTGGCGGAGGAAATCCCCAACGGCGCGACGGCGTTTAAATGTTGCCCGCCGATCCGCGAGGCATCCAACCGGGAGCTGCTGTGGAAGGGCCTCGAGGACGGGATTATCGACTGCATCGTCTCGGACCATTCGCCCAGCACCGTGGACCTGAAGGACCTGGAGAACGGCGACTTCGGTGTGGCCTGGGGCGGCGTGGCCTCGCTGCAGTTGGGGATCTCGCTGATCTGGACCGAAGCCCGGCAGCGGGGGATCCCGCTGGAGCAGGTGGTGGACTGGATGTCCCGCCGGCCGGCCGAGCTTGCGCGGATGACGCGGAAGGGCCAGCTGGCGCTAGGTTACGACGCCGACTTCTCCGTCTTCGCCGCGGATGAAAGCTTTGTGGTGGACGCGAAGAAGCTCAAGCACAAGAACCCGATCACGCCCTACGACGGCAAGCCGCTGGCCGGCGTCGTCCGTCGGACGTTCCTCCGCGGGGCGGAGATCGACGGCGAGACAGCCACCGGCCGGTTGATCCGGCGCGGCACCGCTTGAGGTTGCAGCTAAAACAATGCAGGCCTTCCCCACGGGGAAGGCCTGATTGCTTTAGGGCGTGTCTCCGAAATGGGCGGCTGATTTTTTGAATAGCTGGTGGCATGTCATCGCGACTGTCTGTTTTGACCGATGCCAGTAGGAGCGGATTGAACCCTTATTGCCCAGCGCGGAGGGCAGGCGGGGCAGGCCGTTCAAAGATCACAGGCTGACTGTCGAAGGCATCATTTACCGCTTCGTGTAGGGATTGCCTGGCGGGATCTGCCAAGAGACCCACTCGTCTAAGACGGTAATCTCCAACAACTAACAACAACGTAAAACAACTGTTGGAGATGATGTAAATGGAGATTGACAGCCAATACGACTGCAACGAGGTCATCAAGGGCACCCGGCCCTCGGGCGGGATATACTCGCTACCGGTTGTCGGGGACGCCGCCGCAGGAGCGCGCCAGTTCTACGATGAGATGGCCCCCCAATGAGAATGACTCGACTGAGGTGCGGATCGCCAAAGAGGTTTTTTCGCCGGTCCTCGGCGGTCGCCGCGGCGGCGGCAGTTGCGGTGATGGTGCTGTGAGCCGGATCTGTCGGCATGGAGAGCCGTCGACCTCTCGGTGCCTGAAGTCGGGAAAAGCCCGGTTCCCGGACACCATGAGCGCAACGCGTGCGCTGCACAAGGCGGCCAGCGCAAGAGCGCCCGCCGAATTCGACGGCCAGGCGACCCGTCGGGCAGAGCCTCGCAAGTACAACTGTGTGCGGGCTGGGAACAAGCGGGGATAGTCAGACGCGTACGCCCGCAGAATACGGTGACGTGCCCGGGTAAATGCTTTAGGCGGACAAATTACGGTGCTTAGATCCAGCGGGGTGCTGTGGGACTGGTGGTCTTGCTGGAAGTGATGCCGTGCGTCGGGCGGCCGCAGGCAAAGGCCGTGATTTCTGTGAGGGTGCCGGTGATGATTTCCGGGTTTGTGGAGGTTGTGTCGCCGAGTTCGGTGAAGGTGGGTGCGCCGGCGATTTTCAGGAGCAGGTCTTTGTCTTGGCCGCGGGTCTTCCATGTTCCGGTGATGTCCTTGAGCAGGCGTTCCAGGACGTCGGCGGGGATCTGGTCGAAGGTAGCGCCATTGTCGAGGTCAACGGCGTGGACCCAGATCTCGCGGGTTCGCATCCAGACGGTTTCGGAGGCGGAAACGGTGCGTCCTTGCGCGGTTTTGACCTCACGTTCCCAGGCCGGGGGTGGGGTGTCGCGCCATTCGACGTCGAGGTGGATGGCGGAGTGTTCGTAGAGGTTGCGCAGGGCGAGGGGGGAGAGGGTGGCGCCGTAGGAGATTTCCTCGTTGCGGGCGTCCGGGGAGGAGTACATGGGGGTTTCGATGCCGGTGTTCGCCCATTCGATGAGGCGGGCGATGGCGCGGGCGTTGTAGCCGACGTGCGCGATGACGTGAGCGCGGGTCCAGCCGGGCAGCAGCGAGGGAGCGTCGAGTTCGGCGTCGCGCAGTTCGTTGAGTTTGCGGCCGAAGAACGCGGTTCCGCGACGGGCGGTGAGCAGCGCTGCCTTCAACTCCGGATCCTGGGTGAGGTCCTGACGTGCAACCATGTTTTCTCCTGCGATGCTGGCGGCGCGGCCCGTGTCATAGGGCCGCGCCTAGGGATATTTCGGTTCCGGAACCGGTCCGGGGTTAGACCGTGGTGGGGACTGCGGCGGTGGCGCGGTTGCGCAGGGTGCCGAGGCCGTCGATGCTGGTTTCCACGGTTTGGCCGTTGGTGAGGTAGCGCTGGGGTTTGCGGGCGTGGCCCACGCCTCCGGGGGTGCCGGTGATGATGACGTCGCCCGGGTTGAGGGTGATCATGGTGGAGATGTAGGCGATCAGGAATTCGGGCTCATGAACAAGGTCGCCGGTTGAGGCTTCCTGCATCACTTCGCCGTCGATAATCGTGCGGATGGTGCCTCCCGGGGTCCATTCGTCGGTGGTGACCAAGGCCGGGCCCAGTGGGGTGGTGTTCTCCCAGTTCTTGCCCTGCAGCCATTCCTTGGTGCGGAACTGCCAGGTACGCATGGAGACGTCGTTGCAGATGGAGTAGCCGGCGATGTGCTCGGCGGCGTCTGATTCGCTGATGCGGCGTCCGGACTTGCCGACGATGACGGCGAGTTCGGCTTCCCAGTCGATGGCCGTGTCTTCCGTCGGCAGTTCGATGTCATCGTTCGCGCCGATGAGGGTTTCGGCGTATTTGGAGAACAGCGTTGGGTATTCGGGCAGGTCGCGGCCCATTTCCAGGATGTGGGTGCGGTAGTTCAGGCCCACGCAGATGATCTTGCCCGGCTTGGTGACAACGGAGGCCAGGTCCGCACTGTCGGCCGGGCGGGCGGCTCCGTCGGCTTCGGCGGCGATGGTGCGCCAGTCCGGGTGGGCGAGCAGTTCGCCGACGTCGGCGAAGCCGGGAATTTCGGTGTACGTGTCGCCGTCGAGGCGGGCGGCGCGGGTGGTTCCGTCGAGGCGGAGGGTGGCGAGTCGCATTACTTGGTGTTTCCTTCGATGTAGGTGCGGTTGAAATTCAGGCGTTCGATGATGGGGTGGTCGCCGAACTGGAAGAGGTCGAATTCGGTTTCGGCCTGCAGGGACCAGGCTGCCCAGGACGGGACAACCACGAGGTCGCCCTTTTCCAGGCTCTTGGTTTCGCCGTTGATGACGATGGCGCCGCGGCCGTCGAAGACCTGGTAGACGCTTGAGCCGACTTCCCGGGTGGTCTGGGTCTGCGCGCCGGCCCGGAGCCGGTGGAACTGGGCGCGGATGGTCGGCATGACGTCGCCGCCGGTGGTCGGGTTCACGAACCGCACGGCCGCGTGGCCCTGGGAGACGGTCGCCGGGTGGCCTTCGTCCTCGAGCTTGAGCTGTTCGGCCAGTGCCCGGTCTGTGTGCTCCCACCGGTAGGCCCCGATGGGGGAGGAGACTGTGTTGTCGAGGCCGGAGAGCGGTCGCAGGCCGGGGTTGGCCCAGAGCCGTTCGGAGCGGGAGATGTCCGGGGTGGATTCGTCGGTGACCCGTTCGGTGCCGAATTCGAAGAACGCGGTGTCGGTGTAGTGCACGAAGGGGATGTCCAGGCCGTCGATCCAGGCCATCGGCTGGTCGGTCTCGTTGTGGTGGCCATGGAAGTTCCAGCCCGGGGTGAGCAGGAAGTCGCCGCGGGACATACGCACCGGGTCGCCGTTGACAACGGTCCAGACACCCTCGCCCTCGACGACGAAGCGGAACGCGTTCTGCGAGTGGCGGTGCTCCGGAGCTGTCTCGTGCCCGCCGAGATACTGGATCGCGGCCCACAAAGTCGGCGTGGCATAGGGGCGCCCGCCCAGACCGGGGTTGGCCAGGGCGATGGCCCGGCGTTCTCCGCCGCGGCCCACGGGTACCAGGTCGCCGGCGCGTTCGGCCATGGGTAGCAGGTTGTTCCACCGCCACACATGCGGAACTGCCTGCGGCTTGGGGTGCATCGGCATCAGATCCCCGATCTCCGTCCACAACGGGATCAGGTTCTCCGAGTCGAAGTCCTTATACAGCTGGTCCAGCTGCTCCTGCTCTTCCGCGGTCGGTGCGGGGGCGAGCATTTGATTTTCAGTCACGGGAAAGTCCTTTCCATCGTTCAAATCAACGTCTTTGGTGTTGGCAACGAGCTGGGTGACACAGGGCGCTGCGCGGAGTTACTAGAGGCGCTGTCCGGCCCGGGCTTCGTCTTCGAGCCGTGCGCTGATGTCAGCGCGCAGTTCTTTCTTGTTGATTTTGCCGACTTTGGTGGTCGGCAGCTCGTCCAGGATGACGAGGCGTTCGGGAATTTTGAATGCTGCGACGCCTGCGGACTGGATGGACTCCCGGATCTGGTCGAGCGTTACGGTGGTGCCGGGTTTCGCTGTGATGTAAAGGCACAGACGTTCGCCGAGCATCGGGTCGGGCATGGCGACGGCGGCGGCCATGGTCACGTTGTCCAGCCGGTAAACCAGGCTTTCGATCTCTTCCGCGGAGATCTTTTCGCCGCCGCGGTTGATCATGTCCTTGTCTCGGCCGTGGACGACCAGGTTTCCGTCCGCGCGGCGGATAACAATGTCGCCGCTGGCGTACCAGCCGTCGTCGGTGAACGCCTTGGTATTCGCCTCGGGTGCCCGATAATAGCCGCGCGGGGTATAAGGTCCCCGGGTCAGGATGGCGCCGGGCTGGCCGTCCGGCAGGTCCTCGCCGAGTTCATCGACGACGCGGATCTCATCGGCGTCGGAGACAGGGCGTCCCTGGGTCGTGCAGATGATCTCCTCCGGGTCGTCGAGCCGGGTCATGTTGATCAGGCCTTCGGCCATGCCGAAGACTTGTTGCAGCGTGGCGCCGAGGACGGGCTTGATCTTCCGTGCGATCTCATCGGCCAGCCGCGAGCCGCCGACCTGCAGGATTTGGAGGCTGGCGGTCTGGTTTCCGCCGTGTTTCTGCTGATGCTCCACCCAACGTTGTGCGACGGCCGGGACAGCGGTCGCAACGGTTACGCCTTCCCGCTCCATGGTGGCGAACGCCCGCTTCGGTTCCGGGCTGGGCAGCATGACGGCGGTTCCCCCGGCAAACAGTGCACCAAGGATTCCAGGGCAGGCAAGTGGGAAGTTGTGGCTGGCGGGCAGGGCTCCCAGGTACACCGTGTCCTCTGTCAGCGCGGAAATCTTGGAACAGGCCCGGATGTTGTACGCGTAATCGTTGTGTGTCCGGGTGATCAGTTTTGGCAATCCAGTGGTCCCGCCGGAGAGCAGGAAGCAGGCAGGGCTGTCCGGGGCTGGTGCCGTGCCATCCAGACGCTTCCTGGCAGCGGCAGCATCCCCGCCCGGTGCCAGCAGCGGGTCCAGCGCGGTGGTGCCTTCCTCGGCTTTGCCGCTGACCAGAATGTAGTCGACCGTTTCCACGGCATCCCTGACGTCCCGGGCGAGCTTCCGGTGGTCGAAGTCTTTGATCAGGTCGGGGACGACGACGGCCCGTGACTCAGACAGTTCGGCCAGGAAGGTCAGTTCGTGCCGGCGGTGCGCCGTGAGCGCCATCACCGGTACGACGCCTGCGCGGAAGCAGGCCAATGTGAAGACGACGAACTGCCAGGTGTTGGGCAACTGGACCATGACGCGGTCGTCCGGGCGCAACCCAAGGGCCAACAGCCGTTCGGCGGCAGCATCCATCCGGTTAGCGAGGTCTGCGTAGCTGAGGCGCACCTCGCCATCGACCACGGCTGTTTTGTGTGGCAGCCGGTCGGCGACGTCAAGGACGTAGGCGCCTAGTGCCCGATCTTCCCAATATCCTTTCTCCCGGAACCCGTCGGCGAGGTCAGCGGGCCACGGGACCGTTCCTTCTAAAGTGTGCAGAGGCATGTTCAGTTCTCCTCGGTGGTGATGACGACGGCGTCGAGCGCGACGAGTCCGTTCTCAGTCAGGCGCAGCGGATTTATCTCGATGTCCGTGATGTCAGGGTTGGCCGTTAAGGTCGCGCCCAGTACACGTATGTGTTCGGCCAGGACGTCCGCGTCAAGAGCCGGGCCGCCACGGAAACCATGGAGCAGTTTCGCGGAGATGAGTTCATCGGGCATGGCGCGGGCTGAGCGACGGGACACGGGCAGGGACCGGATGGTTGAGTCGGCGAAGACCTCGGTGGCGATGCCGCCCAGGCCCAGGACGGCGATGGGGCCGAACACCGGGTCGCGGCGGACACCGAGGACCAGATCGACGCCCTTGTCGGCCATTCGTTCGACCAGGAATTGTTTGGCGCCGATGCGTTCCAACGCATCCAACGCAGCTTCCAGTTCCGATTCTGTTGAGACGCCGAGATGGACGCCGCCGATCTCGGTTTTGTGGAGCACTTCGGCATCCAGCAGCTTGACGGCAACGGGGGCGCCAATCTCGGCGAAGGCGGCGCGGGCTTCATCGCGTGTTGAACAGCTGCGTCGAGGCGGCGTGCTAAATCCGAGGCCTTGCAGGAGGTTTTTCGCACGCGACTCGTCCCACGGGCCGGCGGTGTCCACCAGGGCGCCGGCGGAAGGATGGTCCCCGTCTTCCTGACGGAGGTGCTGCGCCTGTGCGTCGGCTGCGAGGGCTGCGAGGCCGCGGGCCAGGGAGGTGGGGCCGACGAGCAGGGGCACCCCTGCCCGGGCGGCGGCTTCCTGTGCTTGCCGCACTTCGGCTTCCGGGCCGTCCACGCCTACCAGCACGGGCACGTCCGCGAGGATGCCGGATGCGGCGACGGCATCAGGTAGGGAGATAACCGGCTCGGTGATGCCGTACACCCCGACCAGATCGATGCCCTCATCATCGGCGACGGCGCTCAGGACCGTCTCATAGCCAGGACCGGGGCGCCCCGTATCTACCGGGTTGGCTTGGAATGTCAGCGGAGGGAGCACCTCGGAGATCCGCCGCAGTGCCGCTTCCTGCAGCCGGGGCAGCCCGACGCCGCTGCTGTGCAGGTAATCGGCGATCAGCAGGCCCGGTCCCGCCTGGCCGGTGACCAGCCCGGCCTCCGCAGCGGCAGCGGGTCGTGCGCGGCGGCCGGAGAGCGCCGTGGCTGCGTCAACGAGCTGGATTTCGTCATCGACAACGACGGCGCCGGCCTGGCGCAGCACCGCGCGCGTAGTGTTCCACGAGGTGGCCAGCGCACCGGTATGCGACTGCGCGAATTCCGAAACGTCGTTCCGGCCGACTACCAAGGCGACCACGGGCTTGCGGCTGCTGAGTCTGCGCACGGCGTCCAGCAGCAGCGGACCGTCGGCGACCGTTTCCAGATGCAGGGCAACAACCCGCGTTGCCTCATCGTCGGCGAGATAGTCCAGGACCTCCGGTGCCGTAATGTCGAGACCCGCACCGATCCCGACACCCAGGCTGACGCCGACACCGGCGCGTTCAAGATGGAACGCGAGCACGTGGTTTATGCCGCCGCTGGCCGCGACCACGGCGACGGGGCCGGGCGAGAGCTGCGCTACGCCGGGGACGAAACTGGCGCGCAGTGAACTCCGGGGTACGAAAAAGCCGGAGGTATTAGGACCCAACAGCCGGATCCCGGCTTCTGCGACGGCCTGGCGGACCTGGCGGTCATACTCCAGGCCCGGACCGCCGGCTTCGGCGAACCCGCCGGAGCACACCAGCGCAGCCTGGATGCCTTGGGCCGCGCTGTCGCGCAGGGCCTGGGCTGTGGCGGCTGCCGGGACGCAAAGAACTGCGAGATCAAGGGGAGAGTCCGCAGCCGCGACGGCCGCGGCGATGCTGGTGTGAAGCCCGTCCCCACCGCGGCTGTTGACCAGATGCAGGTTCGGACCGTAGGCACCAAGGGAGTCTGCCATGACGGCGCCGAGCTTGCCGGGGGTTGCTGAAGCGCCAACGACGACTACGCCGGAAGGCGCGAAGAGGGGAGTAAGATCAGCCACGGGAGGCCTCCACGGATACTGCGGCTGCGATGGCGGCCGGAACGGGAACAGGCACGGCGACCGCGTCTGAGCGGCCGGAGAGGACCAAAGTTTCGGCGGCAGGTCCACCGTTGTCCTCAACGATGACCGTCGGTATCCCGCGGCCGAGGCGTAGCTCCTCAGACAGCAGGACGCGTGTCAATGACGTTCCGCCGGGGATGACCACGGCTGCAGGATCCGAAGTCAGGGCCGCGGCAGCGGCTGCCACGTCCGAGTCTTTATCCGGTGCCTGCAGCACGACAGCCATTCCGGCGTCGCCCGCCGCCGGGTCTGCCGTCACAGACAGCACCACCGTGCCGGTAGCGTCGGTGAGTCGCAGCGGTGTTCCGTCCTGAACTTCGAGCACCATCTCACGGCTGCTGAAGCGGGCGGGACCAAGCTCCAAGGGGGTGCCAAGCGCATCGAAGCCATGCTGTTCTTCCCACGCACTGCGGGCGGCGTCAACAAGCCCGGGATCACGCTGCGCGACCTTGTCGATGCCGATGCTGCGGGAGAAAAAGTGGAAGGCAAACTGGGTGGGCTCGAAGGCATCGTAGTAACGGCCGAAGTGCTCCCACCAGCTCAATCCGCCGCGGGCGGCGTTTTGAATCTTGGCGACCTGCGGTGACCTCTTCGCCTGGTAGGCGGCGAAAGCGCGGGAAAGGTTGTGTGTGTCGGCAGCGATTTCTTCTGCGAGGACAATGGCGTCTTCCATGGCCATCTTGGTGCCGGATCCGACAGAGAAGTGCGCGGTATGGACAGCGTCGCCCAGAAGCACGGTGTTCTCATGATGCCAGCTGGCGGTTCGCCGTGTCTGGAAGGTCCCCCAGCGGGAGTTGTTGGCAATGACCTCACCGCCGTCAATGTCCTCGGCGAAGAGTTCCTCGAGGAAGCGGCGGGTTTTTTCATCCGAGGGGCCGGGAGGCTGCGTGACGTCGAAGGCGTCCAGTCCCGCGCGCCGCCAGGTCTCGTCGTCGGTTTCAACAATGAAAGTGCTGACGTCATCACTGATCGGATAGGCATGTGCGGCGAAGTTCCCGAATTCGCTCTTGCGATGGATGAAAGTCAGGCCGTTGAACCGGTGCGTGGTGCCGAACCAGATAAATTTTGCGGTGGCTGACTCGCTGGTGTGGCCCACATGTCCGGCCAGATCCTCGCGGGTACGGGAATTGGCCCCGTCCGCGCCGACGACCACGTCGAAATCATCGCGCAGCTGAAGCGGGGAGGGAACATTGTGGCCGAAGCGCATCTCGACGCCTGCTGCCGCGGCGCGGTCCTGCAGCAGCGGCAGCAGGGTCCGGCGGTGAATTGCGGCCATTCCGTTGCCCGCGAAGGAGCGCTTCTGGCCCTTGAGCCAGACTTCGATGCTGTCCCAGTGCTTGCCGTGATCGCGCAAGCCGTCGCGCAGAACCGGGTCGGCCTCGTTAATGGCGTTGAGAGTGGCATCGGAGAAGACCACACCGAAGCCAAAGGCGTCCGCGGCCTGGTTGCGCTCAAAAAGGACGACGTCGGCCTCCGGCATGCGGCGCTTGAGCAGGGTCGAGAAGAAGAGCCCGCCGGGGCCGCCGCCGACACATGCGACACGGAAAGTCATGGTTGCTCCTGGAGTAAGTGTTGAAGTCTGTTGCTCCAGTATGTAACAAAAATTTGTGGAACGTCAATAGTTTGTCGTTAATCAGGGTTGGGGTGACTAGGCGGCGAGCGAGGGGAAGGTGCTCAACTGCGTTCCAATAACGGACTCCACGTGTGTATTGGCCCGGGGTGCCAGCTGGGCATGCACTCGCCGGAACAGTTCATAGGCTTCGCGTCCCGGCCATCCTTCCGGTTGGAGTTCGATCGGCAGGCGGGGATCGCGGAATGTGAAACGGCGGGCATCGCCGACCAGGAGGGTGCGAAGCACCATTGCTTCCTCTCCGTCCCGGTCCAGATTCCTCACTGGGTCATCCATCGGGCGGTATTTGGCGATGAATCCGCGGTAGTCCTCCATGAGCGATTCCAGGTCCCAGCAGCGGGCGGCCATCGCACGGTCGGCGGAAATGGATCCGGTGCCCGACCACATGACGTCAATTGTTGCCTCGGAATGCTTTTCAGCAAGCTGCCGTGCTTCAGGCATCAGTTCATGCGCGGCCATCCAGATCGAGGCTGAAAGCTGTCCAAACCCCAGCCAGGCGAGGCTTTTGCGCAGGCTCTCTCTGGTGGCGCGCTCCGACTCGGGGACCTGATAGAGCACCATGGTCCATCTGCCTCCCCATGGCTCGTCTGTCCGGTGGAAGATGCGTTCCCTGCCCTCGACCAGTACCCGCATCATTTCGTCCGAAAGTGTGTAAACGGTCTCCCGGCCCTCTCGGCGGGTGGTGAACCATCCCTCCTTCTTGAGCCGGGACAGCGTCACCCGGGAACTCGACGGTTCGATATCGAAGGCGGTCAGCAGCCGGGTCAGTGTGCCGAGCCTGACTTCGCCGCCTGCATAGCGAAGGTAGTCGCCGAACAGGTCCATGATCAGCGAGCGGGGTTTGGGGGCCATTGGTTCTCCTGACTGCGGTCCTGGCGGACCACTTGCTTGTGACAAAACATTGACGTACCGATTTAATACTGTTACATATTAATGCAGCTCCTAAGTTGTGATAGGCGCCACACCCCTAATCCATTTTCCGAAAGGAAGACGCGCATGTCCTCCAATCATGCTCCACCCCGGCGTTCCGCCGCTGTCGTCGTGGGTCTGTGTTTCACGGCCATTGTTTTCGATGGCTATGACCTTGTTGTGTACGGCGCCATTACCCCGGCACTCCTGGCATACCAGGAGTGGGGACTTACTCCCGTCCAGACAGGAGCCATCGGTAGTTACGCTCTGGCCGGAATGTTTTTCGGCGCCATAATGATCGGCTACCTCACGGATGTCGTGGGGCGGCGCAAGGTGCTCATCGGATCCATTGTCGCCTTCTCCGTGCTCATGCTGGTGAGCGCCTGGGCGCCCACGCCTGAACTCTTCGGCGCTTCCCGTTTCCTCGCCGGTCTTGGCCTGGGAGGCGTGATTCCGACCGCGATCGCGCTGACCGTCGAATTCTCAGCAACGTCACGGCGCAACTTCAACAATGCCCTGATGTTCTCCGGCTACGCGGTCGGCGGCGTCCTGGCGGCACTGTTGTCGCTGGCACTGATGCCGGCCATCGGTTTCCGGGGCATGCTCGCCATCGGTGGTGTTCCGCTGCTGCTGGTGGTTCCGGCACTCCTTCGTTTTCTTCCGGAGTCGCCCGCGTACCTGGCGGCCAAGGGCCGTACCGCGGAAGCCGAGGAGATCACGCGTTTGTACGGGTTGGAGCCTGCGGCACCAATGACGGAAAAGGAGACCAAAGCCGCGGAAACCGGCAGATTCCGCACCATCCTGACGGGCAAGGTGCTGGCAGCCACTGTTCTGTTCTGTGTAGCCGGTATTGCGGGCCAGACCCTGGTATACGGACTAAATACCTGGCTGCCCCAATTGATGGTGCTGGCAAACTATTCCCTGGCTTCGTCACTTAGCTTCCTGCTGACAGTCAATGTCGGGGCGGTCATCGGAGTCCTCGTTTCCTCCCGTCTGGCCGACCGTTTCGGCCCCCGCCCGGTGACCGCCGTTGCCTTCGCCTCATCGGGCTTCGCCCTGTTGCTCATGGCGACCGGCGCCATGCCGTTGATGGCCATGTACCTGCTCGTAGCAGTTGTAGGCTTCGGCTCCGTGGGGGCGCAAATTCTCGTCAACGGCTATCTGGCCACGTACTATCCCGGACGGGTCCGGGCAACCGCCCTCGGACTGATGCTGGGCGTAGGCCGCATCGGCGCCGTGATCGCCATCGCAGGCGGCGGCGTCTTGGTCGCTGCGGCACTGGGTACCTTCACCAACTTCTCGATCTGGGCAATTGCTGCCGCCGTCGGCCTCGCTGCAATTCTCGCCATCCCCCGAGTCCGCCAGAACGATAACCGGACGGATGACGTACCCGAGAAGCAGCCTCCCCTTGTCCACTGACCGGATACCGAAAGCCGCTTCCGTTTCCCTCGGCCTGCGGATGCCCTCTGGTGGAATCAAGCAAAGCCGGCATCGGGACGAGAATTCGGAGCAGCCGGAAGGAACGAGTACGTCGACGAATACTCCATCCGCCTACTGAAATAAGTCACAGCCGGGAGCCGGGCAGCAGGACCAGAAGGAGGACCTGCTGCCCCGCCCACGGCCGCACTGATTGGGCTCCGGTTCGATCCTCGAAGCTGCGACGGGAAAAAGTGTGCCCGCTAGTCATCCGGGTCGGCCCCGGCCAAGACGGTGACGCGCGAATGTTCGCCCCGGTTCTGAATGCCCTCAGAGTAGATCCGATCGACCGTGACCTACCGCCGCGGAGCCGTTCTCAGAGCATCACCATTCGGACCAAGGAATTAGAGACACGCCCTGACGGGGTGTCATTTCACGCCGAGCGATTCGCGCAGCCGTGCCACGTGGCCCTTGGCGTCCACGTTGTACTCGGCCAGGCGGACATTGCCGTCAGGATCGACGACGACGGTGCTGCGCAGCGTCCCGGTGAACGTCTTGCCCTTGAACTCCTTCTCGCCAAAGGATCCGTAGGCCTTGGCCACCTCGTTGTCGGTGTCCGAGAGCAGCGGGAAGGTCAGGGACTCGGCCTCGGCGAAGGCCTGCAGCGCTTCGGGCTCATCCGGGGAAATGCCGACGACGTCGAAACCGGCTCCCTGCAGCGAGTTCAGGTTGTCGCGGAAATCGCAGGCTTCCGTGGTACAGCCCGGGGTAGCGGCCTTCGGGTAGAAGTAGACCACCACATTGCGGCCGGCGTAGTCGGCCAGCGAGACCTTGCTGCCGGAGGCATCGGGCAGCGTGAAGGACGGAGCGGGGGTTCCTGGCTGGAGTTGCGTCATGGAGCAGTCCCTTTCGTATTGCGGAAGTTCTTTATTGCATTGCGAGAACTTCTTCCAGTCTATTCTCTACGGCCTACCTTAGTCCAGAGCGACCGGGCCGAGCTCCGCCAGCAGCTCGCCGGGTCCCGGGTTGTCTTCTGCGCACTTGCCGCCGAGGTGGTTGACCACGCCCCAGACCGCATTCAGTCCCGTCGTCACGGCACCCTCCGCCCAGCCCGCCGTGAAGGAAACATCGTCCCCGGCGAGGAAGATGCCGCGCTGGTGTGCAGGCAGTTGGTCCTGCTTGAAGTGCGTAAACAGCCGCTGCTGGTAGCGGTAGTGGCCGGGCAGGTTGGCTTTGAACGCACCCATGAAGTTCGGGTCGGCCTCCCAGGAGACGGTGACCGGCTCGCCGACAATGTGCGAGGCGATGTCCACGCCGGGATAGATCTGGGCCAGCGAGTGCAGCATCAGCCGCACGCGCTCGTCGGCATCGAGCGAAAGCCATTTCAGGGCGTCGTCGTTCCAGGTGTAGGAGAGCAGGATGACCGCTGGCTTATCCGGTCCGTTGTCCAGCAGGTAGGTGGCGCGGGGAAGCCGGTCGGTGAGGGTCATGCTGAGCACTTCGCGGCCGGTCGCCGGGTCGCGGTCCTTCCAGAACGGCCGGTCCACCATCACGAAGGTTTTGGAGGACTGCATGTAGTGGTTGCGCTCGATGGCGGTCCAGACGCCCGGCTCGAAAAGCGCTTCCTCGGTGTGGATCCGGGTGGAGAGCAGCCACGTCTGGCAGGTCACCACCGCCGAGCGGTAGCTGGCGCTGTGGCCCCACTTGTCCGCGATGACGATGTCGCCGTCGGGATTTTCGTCCGTGGGGGCGCTACGGGTGATGCTTGCGACGGCACCGCGGGCGCTACCGCGGTGGAGGCTGGCCAGCGAGGTGCCGGCCGGCCAGAAGACACAGTCCTCGGGTGCATGGTTCCAGAGCGCTTCCGGCAGCCGCTGGGCGCCGCCGACAATGCCACGATGCAGGTCGTCCGCGTCCGTGTAGACCACACGCAGGATTTCCAATATGGAGTTGGGGAAGTCCGTGTCCCAGCCGCCGGTGCCGAAACCGACCTGCCCGAAGGCCTCGCGGTGGTCGAACCCGGCGGCCTTGAAGGCGCGGCTGGCAGCGATGAATCCGTAGAAGGTCTGCTCGTCGAACTCCGGCAGCATCGCGTTCCACAGTTCCTTGATGCGTGCAGTGTCGCGTTTCCGGATGGCCTGCTGCATTTCGTCGAAGGATGCGTGCTCGCGCAGCGCCGCCTTCCACGCATCGGCCACCTCGCGGAAGAACTCCGGCAGGTCTTCGGGCTGCTCGGCGTAGTGTTTCTGCCCGCCCAACTCGATGACAGTGCTGGTGGTGGGCCCCAACAAGGGGTTGGGGAACTCGGTGGTTTCCAGCCCGAGCTTGTCCACGTAGTGGTAGAAGGCCCTGCCGGAAACCGGGAAGCGCATGCCGCCCAGGTCTGCAACGACGTCGGGAGCGCCGGGGAACGCGGCCGTCTTCAGCCTGCCGCCGATCGTGCCTGCCTCGTAGACAACCGGCTTCAGCCCCAGTTTCATCAGCTCGTACGCCGTCACCAGCCCGGACAGCCCGGCGCCGACCACGGCCACCTCGGTGCCGTGGAGGTGATCCGGGACGGAGCCCAGCCCGGCGGGGTGGGCGAGGTAATGGTCGTAGCTGAACGGGAAATCCGGGTTCAGCATGGTGATCGGATTCTCGTCCGGTGCGGCCGGGGCGTGGAGTTCGGTGGCCAGTGTCATGATGCTTAGCTTTCGGTTGCTCGGGTGGTGAGGGGGTGCCGGGAATCAGCGGCCGGGCGCCGACGAAGCGGGCTCCGCGGCCGGGTCCTGGGCAGAGAGGTATTCGTAATCGCCGCGGCTCAGCTGCGCCACCCGTGAGTTGCGGCGGCCGTAGCCGAAGTAGGCGCCGGCGCCTACCAGCATCCACACGGCGAAGACCCACCAGGTGCTGGAGCCGAGGTTCGCCATCAGGTAGATACACATCACGGTACCCAGAATCGGGGTCAGCGGATAGAACGGTACCCGGAAGGTCCGCGGCAGGTTCGGCCGGGAGCGCCGGAGGTAGATAACGGAGAGGTTGACCAGCGCGAAAGCGAAAAGCGTACCGATGCTGGTGGCATCCGCCAGCTCGCCGAGCGGAACCAGCCCGGCCGTGAGCGCAACGGCGCTGCCGACGATCAGCGTTCCGGCCACGGGGGTTCCGGTCCGCGGCGAGACACGGCCGAAGACCTTGGGTACCAGGCCGTCCCGCGACATGGACATCAAAATCCGCGTCTGCCCGTACAGCACGGTGAGCACAATGCTGGCGATCGCCACCACGGCACCGACGGCGAAGATCAACGCCATCCAGGGGTTGCCGGTCAGCTCCTGCAGGATCTGCACAAGGGCAGCTTCCGTACCGTCGAACCAGGTCCACTCGCGGGCACCGATGGCCGCGACGGCGACAAGGATGTAGATGCCGGTAATGATGATCATGGACGCAATGATGGCGCGGGGCAGATCGCGCTGCGGGTTCGTGGCTTCCTCGCCGGCGGTGGAGGCGGCGTCGAAACCGATGTAGGAGAAGAACAGGCGTGACGCTGCCGCCGACATCCCGGCCACACCCATCGGCATCAGGGTTTCGAAGTGGCTGGCGCGGAAAGCGGTGAACGCGATGGCGATGAACATGATTAGTACGGCGATCTTGATGACCACCATGACGGTGTTCACCCAGGCGCTTTCCTTGGCGCCGCGTACCAGCAGGATCATCGCCAGGACAACGACGGCGACGGCGGGAAGGTTCAGCACCCCGCCTTCGGCGCCGGGCGGGGCGGCAATCGCGGCCGGCAGTGACAGGCCAAACGTCTGCAGCATCTCGTTGACGTACTCGGCGGAGCCGACCGCCACCGCGGCCACGGACACCGCGTATTCGAGGACCAGGCACCAGCCGCAGATCCAGGCGATTCCTTCACCCATGGTGGCGTATGTATAGGAGTAGCTGGAGCCCGAGACAGGAACCGCGCCGGCCATCTCCGCGTAGGAAATGGCGGAGAGCAGTGCCGCGAAGCCTGCCACCAGGAACGAGATCCAGATGGCGGGGCCGGCCAGCGGAACCGAGGCGCCGAGGACCACGAAGATGCCCGTGCCCAGGGTGGCGCCGACGCTGATCATGGTCAGCTGCCAGACGCCAAGGCTGCGCCGCAGGCGGGGACCGCCGGAACTGCCGTCAGCGCCGGTACCGGCCTCGTTAAGCATCTGGCCGAGCGGCTTGCGTCGCAGCAACTGGCTGCCCAGGGGCAGGCCCCGGCGCTTCGTTGCGGGAGGGGTGTCGATCATTCTCGGTTCCAATCTGGAGGCTTCTTCCGTTCCACCAGCGTGCCATGTGAGACAGCTAACAAGCCGGGGCAAAATGGCCTACACTCTTCTCACATGAGACATTCTGCACCATCCTCCGGCGGCGGGGAGGACGGCTGGCCTGTGCGGGCGGGCGCCGACCAGTTTAGCGGCAGCACGGCCGGAGACTTCGCGGCGGTCTCGCTGGAACGCTTCCTGGACCGGCTGCCGGACACCCTGACGGTGGTCCACGACGGCCGGCAGGGCGCTACGGAACCGGCCCTGGTCCGTTGGGTCGAGCCGAGCGAGCTGGAAGACCCCGCCCCGTACCTGCTGGAGGGCGAATTCGTCCTGACCGCCGGACTCCCGTTCCTCGACGACGGCGGGACCCCCGAGGCCGTGGACCGGTACATCGAACGGCTGGTGCAGGCGAAAGTCTGCGCCCTTGGCTTCGGCATCAGCCCCTATTTCAGCGATATCCCCCAGGCCCTGGCCGAGGCCTGCCGCAAGCACTCCCTGACCCTGGTCGCCATTCCGGAAGAAGTTCCTTTCGCTGCTCTGGGGCTCGAATTCGCCCGGCTGCTGGAGGCGGAGAACCTCAGGGTGCTGCGCCTGCTCTCGGAAGCGAACAGGCAGCTCATGCGCGCCGTGCTGACCCCGCGGCCCGAGGCCGAACTGCTGGAGGCGCTGATGCGGAACGTGCCGGTGTGGGCAGTGCTGGTCGGCGCCAACCGACGTGTCCGCTCCCGTGCCGTCCCAGCGCAACTGCAGGGCGGCGTGCCCGAGGCGGCGGAACTGGAACCCATGCTGGCCAGGCTCTTCGCCGGCAGCGGTCCGCGGGTCGAGCTGGAAAGCTTTGACGCCCCCGGGGCCCGGCGGGTGGTGGGGTATCCGCTGCGCAGCACCCGGGACGCCAACCTGGGTGCCCTCGTTGTCGGTGCGGCCAACCCGCTGGAGCCGGTGGAGAGGAACATTGTCGAGACCGCCGTCGGGCTGCTGGAAGCCTTGCTGCGTCAACGCACGGTCGGCTCCCTGGCACCCAGCCAACTGGCAACGGCACTGTTATTGCACCCGGAAACAACGACGGCGGGATCCCGGCGCTCGCAGGCGCTCGACCGATTGGTGGCGCAAAGTGTGTCCGCTCCGCGCCATGCCGACCTCCGCGTGGTCCAGGGCTTCCGGGCGGGCGGGCCGGCTCTGGAACCAGCGGAAAAAGCGGGTGCCGCGCACGGGACTGCGGGCGAGGATCCGGTCCGCGGGCTGTTGCAATGGCGGCGGATCCTCGACACGAAGCTGGTGGAAAGCACTGAATACGGGTTCGCTGCCATCACCAGGCTGCGGGTGGACGACGCCGTGGTGGCGGAGGTGGAGAAACTCGGCTGGCATCTTGTCATTTCCGATACGGCCGAACTGCAGGAGCTGCCCGAGGCCTACCGGCGGGCCACTTCACTGCGGCAGCAGGCACAGGTTGCCGGACGCAGCGTCAGGGCCGACCAAGTCGAGTTCTCAGTCACCGGCCTGCTGGGTCCGGAGGCGGGGTCGATGCTGTTCAACCGGAGCTTCAGCCCGCTGCGGCAGCTGGAGCCGGAGCGCGCCGCATCACTGCTGGGGGTGCTGCGGGCGTGGCTGGAGGCGAACGGCAGTTGGGATGGCTCGGCCAAGGCGCTGGGCCTGCACCGCAACAGTGTCCGGCGGCAAATCGGCCAGATGGGGGAGCTGCTGGGGCGGGACCTGGCCGACGCGCAGACGCGGGCCGAACTCCTGATCGCGCTGAACTACAGCCCGCCGGATCTGCTGCCTGGTTCGGATTAGCTAGTTCTAGACTCCGGCGTGGCCCCTACCGGCGGCACTCTTCGGACATCGTCAGCCTGCTTTTCCCGACAGGTTCCGGTTGCCTGACCAGCGCGATGGCTTACTCGATCGGTGGATCAGTACCCTGGGGAGAGCCATCGCTGCCAAGAAGGGAAGCAAGATCAGTGGTATCCATGGGGCGCCGGGCCACCAGTTTTTCTGATCGGTCAGATCGAGTAAGAGCCCTAGCGCAGCGTTTCCTGTTAATACGGAGATTCCACCGCAGGTTGCCGCGAGTCCGAAATACGCGCCCCGTGCCGCCACTGGCCCTTGGACAGCGACGAACGTGGGGATCAAAGACAGGATTGTGGGCCTCAGGATCATGTGGCCCAGGATCAGAATCCCGACGGTTACAACGACCGGCACCAGCGAGCTGCCGACGGAGCCGGGGTGCATCGAAGTGAGGGCGGTCACGGTGAAGGCGCCTGATAGCAGCGCGAATCCAATTGTCATAGCTGGACGTGGTCCCAGTCGCTGGGCTGCCGCTGAGACCGGCAGTTGCAGGAGCAAGGTCAGGGCGGAGGCCAGCAGAAAAAGCGCGCCCAGCCATGCGCCGTCTAAGCCGCGTCGGCTGAGTTCGATGGGAATAGCGAAGTAGAGCTGGTTGTAGGCGAGCATGTTCGTGCTGGCGAGTACGCAGAACAGCACGAACCGTTTGTCACCCAGACAGCGGAGAGCAGAATGCGGCACTGCGGCCGTCCCCGTTTGGTCAGCCTCGGAAGTATTCGGCTCGCGGGCGTGCTCGGTGGGCAGGCGGTACCAGAGCAGGGCCGTCATGGCCGCGAAGATCCCAATGCCCGCGGTCAGCGCGGCGTCAAAACTCCAACTTAACAGGACCGAGCCCAGCACCGGGCCGAGGACGGCGCCGATTTCCCCGGTTATCGCCAACCAGACGAACACAGACCGGGGAGCCTTTCGCTTTCCGGCCTGAACTGGCTGGTCGGCATGGGACAGCCGGGACTCCAGCGCCGGGGAGAACAGGGCGCCGCCCGCACCGGTCAGCACTGCGCCGAGGAGGAACAAGGTGAAGTCGGAGGCTGCGGCTAGCGTCGCATAGCCCATGATGCGAACCAGGCATCCGATGAGGATAGCCTTGCGTGCGCCCCACCGATCGGCTAGAACGCCGCCGATCAGGAACATTCCCTGCTGGCTGAAGGTGCGGGCCCCCAGTACGAGTCCGATTGCAGTGACACCAAGCCCGTATTCGGTTCTCATGGCGCCGGCGAGGAAGGGCACAACGGCATAGAACCCGAGGTTGAACACCAGTTGAGTACCCAGCAGAGTGCGCGTTTCGGTCCGATAGCTGCGGAACGGCATCGAAAGACCTCCTGGGTCGCTTGATGAAAGGGTGATCAGCTAGTAGCGAGAGTATCGGCTCGATTCAGCATGGCGGACGGCTGGGGGCGGTTGGTCTCGCTGTCCCGACCGGAGCTTGGACCGGGATGAAGCGGGACGGCCGCTGCTACGAGTTGTTTGCTGTGCTCGTGCCGTGGATTCGCGAAGAAATCGCCGGTGGGTGCCAGTTCGACAAGAGCGCCTTGATAAAGCACTGCGACCCTGTGGCTCATGTACCGGATGACGTCCAGGTCGTGGGAGATCATGACCAGACTCAACCCGCGGTCCTGGTGCAGGCGTAACAGCAGGTCCAGGATCTTGCGTTGTGTCAAGGCGTCCAGGGCCGAGGACGCTTCGTCGCAGATCAGCACTTCTGGCTTGAGCAGGAGCGCCCTGGCGATGGTGAGCCGTTGGAGTTGGCCTCCCGAGCATTGGCCGGGGTATCTGTCCAGGAGTGCGGGATCCAGTTCTACTTCCTGCACGACGTCGCGGATACGCTCGCTGCGTTCCTCGGCTGTGATGTGGCGGTACTGCAGCAGAGGGGCTTCGAGGCTGGTGCGCAGCTTCATTCTGGGGTCGAAGGAGTCGTATGGCTCTTGGAAGACTAGTTGCACCGTGATGGCCGCCGGACCGGTTCCAGCCTTCGTCGTGGGCGGTGTCCGGGTGATGCTTCCGCCGGTGGGGGCCTCGAGCCCGACGATCAGCCGGGCCAGGGTGCTCTTCCCGGAGCCGGACTGGCCTAGGACACCGAGGATCTCGCCTTCCCGAAGGTCGATGGAGACGCCATCGAGGGCGGGCCGGCCGCCGCCGCTCCTGGTTGAGGGGAATCGTTTGCTGACACCGTCTAGCGCCAGCAGGGTGCGGCTAGGCCGAAGTTACGTGGGCTGATCGCCCTGGTTCCTTGTGGTTCCGGGTGATCAGCCCTCTTTTGTACCACCGTTTGTAGCCACTAAATTGTGGTGTG
>NZ_JAODLR010000034.1 GCF_025960875.1 Crystallibacter permensis
CAGCTCGGCCCGGCCGGCCGGCGGCGTACCCGGTTCCCGCGGCGGGAGTTCCTCGACGGCTGTTTGTCCGATGCGGTGGGTCAGGCGTACCAGGCACGCGTCCAGCCAGGCCGCCAGCCGCCGGCCCGCTACCAGCTGCTCCACCGCCGACCGGTAATCCAGCTCCTCGAATCCCCGCACTCCGGCATCGGCAACCAGAACGGTACCCGCAGCGCTGGTCGCGGCCTCGGCGTTGGCGGCAGCACTGGTAGGGTTCAGCGCGTTACTGCTGGTGTTGCTGGCGGTGGCGGTGGCGGTGGCTTGGAAGAGTTTGAACCAGTCGGCGGGGGTGCCGGCGGTGATCCGGCGCAGGCGTTCGGCGTAGTACTCCCCGTGCGTTTCGGAGAACACTTCCGCGGGCAGTCCTTCGAGGTCTTCGGCGGGGCCCCAGTTCGCGGGGAACGGGCCGGACGGCGGCCAACTGGCCCAGGCTTCCTCGCGTTCCCAGGCCGCGAAGTCAGCGAGGCCTGCGCTGGCACCCAGGTGCTCCGGCTCCCCGACCCGGGCGGGAACCTCCTGCCCGGCGAGCGGGTCCTCGCCGTAGGATTCCAGCTTCGGCGGGTCCAGGACCGGGCCGCGGGCCTCGGCGTAGATCTCCTCCATATAGCCGGCCATCGTGGCGTGCTTCGGCGGTTTGCCGGCCGCGATATATTCGCGTGCCTGTGCCAGGCCGCGTTTGCGGTCCCGGGCGCAATCGTGGTCCAGGCGCTCCAGGGCCTTGCGCAGGGCCTCCTGCCGCTGCGCGGGAGTCACGGGTCGGGCCTGCTGAAGACACCGCAGCGAAAACCCGTGCTCCGCGGACTCTTGTCCGGGGGCCGGGGAACCGGGAACCGCTGCCGGTTGCTCTTCCGTTGCCATGACTTCAGTCCATCATCCGGCCATGACAATACAGAGACTTATTCACACCGTCTGACGGGTTCCACGGAAGTTGTTCAAAATTCTTTTCCGCACCAGTTTCCTTGAGCACGGCAGGAAGCACACCGGCGTCGACCATACGGCACAGCCCGCATTTCGGCAGTGGGTATCCAGCGAGCCAGTAAGCCGCGGGTACCCCGCGAACCGGAAACGAGAGCTTCTGCGTTGCCATGAGTCCAGTCCATCACCTGCCCCCGACAACCAACGGCGAAAACAACACCGTCCACACAAACAGCCGGAGCATTTCTGATCTTTAGGACTCTTCCCCTGTAGCCGAGCGCTGCCTGTACGGCAAAGCGTCAGTGATGTGCGTAGCGTCGCCGTCGAAAGGGGAATATGAGCCTCCGATTAGAGGTTGCGGCAGGTATGGAACTCGGCATCTACAGCTTCGGCGACCTCCACCCCGATCCGCTGACGGGGGAGCGGACATCGCCGCAACAACGGATGGCGGATCTGCTGGAGCGGGCACGGCTGGCAGATGAAGTGGGCCTTCACTATTTCGGGGTCGGGGAGCATCACCGCCCGGACTATGCGGTCTCTGCTCCGGTTCCCGTGCTGGCCGCGGCGGCCGCCCAGACCCAGAACATCAAGATTGGCTCCGCCGTCACGGTGCTGAGTACCGAGGACCCCGTCCGCGTCTACCAGCAGTTTGCCACGCTCGATCTGCTGTCGGGCGGCCGTGCCGAGCTGACCGCCGGGCGCGGTTCCTTCATCGAGTCCTACCCGCTGTTCGGTGCCGCCTTGACCGACTACGACGAGCTGTACGAAGAGAAAATCGCCCTGCTGCTCCAGTTGGATGAGCAGGAAGAAATAACCTGGAGCGGAAAGTTCCGTACCGCGCTCGACAACGCCAGAATCCTGCCCAGGCCGGCCGGCAAACCGGGCGCTGGGCATTTGGATATCTGGATCGCCACGGGCGGCACGCCCGCGTCGACGGTCCGGGCGGCGAAGCTGGGCAAGAGCGTCATTTACGCCTTGCTGGGCGGCACCGTCCATAGCTTCGCGCAGCACGCACAGCTCTACCGCACCGAAGCCGCCAAGGCGGGGCACGACGTCGGGCGTCTGAAGGTGGGTGTCAGCAGCACCGGTCTGGTGGCGAGGGAGGGGGCGGCGGATACGTTCTATCCCCATTGGCTGGACTCGTTGACCCGGATTGCGGCCGAACGCGGTTTTTCCAAGCCCAGCCGTGTCAGCTACAACATGCAGGCGGCTCGGTCCGGCGGTATCTACGTGGGCAACCCGGAGGAGGTGGCCGAGAAGCTGGTACTGACCCATCAGTACATGCAGCACGACCGGCACATCCTGCAAATGGACCTCTCCTCGGTGCCGCAGAAGACCGTGCTGGAATCCATCGAACTGCTCGGAACCGAGGTGCTGCCGCTGGTGCAACGCGAGCTCTCGTCAGAATAAGACCTAGGCTGTATTAGTACATTCGTTCCCAGTTTCAAAAGGAGTCAGCATGTCCATGGAAGGGGCAGCGTGGAGTTCGCTGTACCGGCTCTCCATGTCGGACAAGGCCAAGCACGGGTTCTCCAAGAAGACCGTCAAACGTACCCTAGCGTTCGCCGCGCCGTACAAGGGCAAGCTGATCTTCTTTGTCATCGTGTCCATCATCTCGGCCGCCTTGGCGGTTGCGACGCCGGTCCTCGCCGGCCAGGTGATCGACGCGATCGTCGCAAAGACAAGTATTGAGACGATCGTATGGCTTGCCATCATCATCGCCATCGTCGCCATCGCTGACGCGGCGCTGAGCATGGTGACCCGCTGGGTTTCCTCCGGCCTGGGCGAAGACGTGATCCTGGACCTGCGCACGGCGGTGTTCGATCATGTGCAGAAGATGCCGATTGCGTTCTTCACCCGTACGCGCACCGGTGCGTTGGTCAGCCGATTGAACAATGACGTGATCGGTGCGCAGCGGGCCTTCGCCGGCACGCTTTCCGGCGTCGTCAGTAATTTTGTGGCTTTGGTGCTGACACTGATTGTCATGCTCAATACGTCCTGGCAGGTGACTCTGCTGGCGCTTGTTATGCTGCCCATTTTCCTGCTGCCGGCCAGGCAGATGGGGTCGCGGCTGGCGGAGATGCGCCGCGAGGCCGCCAACCACAACTCCGCGATGAGCACGCAGATGACCGAGCGCTTTTCGGCCCCCGGCGCCACCTTGGTCAAGCTCTTTGGCCGGCCCGAAGAGGAGTCCCGGGAGTTCAAGGTCCGGGCCCAACGGGTGCGCAACATCGGCATCAAATCCGCGGTCCTGCAGTGGACCTTCGTGACCGCGCTGACCCTGGTCTCCGCGCTGGCGCTGGCACTGGTTTACGGTCTGGGCGGGTTCTACGCCATCATCGGCCAGCTCGATCCGGGGGACGTGGTGGTGCTGGCGCTGCTGCTGACCAGGCTGTATGCGCCGTTGACCGCCCTGGCCAATGCGCGTGTGGAGATCGCCAGCGCCCTGGTCAGCTTCGAGCGGGTCTTCGAGGTGCTGGACCTCGATCCGCTGATTAAGGAGAAGCCCGACGCCGGTGCTGTCCCGCCGGGACCGGTCATCGTTGAATTCAAGGACGTCCGGTTTGCCTATCCATCTGCCGACAAGGTTTCGCTGGCGTCGCTGGAAGAGGTCGCCACACTGGACACCCGCGGTGGCGAGGAGGTGCTGCACGGCATCAACTTCAAGGTGGAGCCGGGACAGACCCTGGCGCTGGTCGGGTCTTCCGGCGCAGGCAAGTCCACCATCGCCTCACTGCTGGCAAGGTTGTACGACGTCGACTCCGGCTCCGTGGAACTTTCCGGCGTCGATCTTCGTGACCTGAGCTTCGATTCGATCCGCTCCACCATCGGGCTGGTGACCCAGGACGGGCACCTGTTCCACGACACCATCCGTGGCAACCTCACGCTGGCCCGCCCGGAGGCTTCGGATGAGGAGATCTGGGACGTACTGCGCCGGGCCAGGCTCGAGCCGATGGTCCGGTCCCTGCCGGACGGGCTGGAGACCATGGTGGGGGAGCGCGGCTACCGGCTTTCCGGCGGCGAACGCCAGCGGATGACCATTGCGCGGCTGCTGATCGCGCATCCGCAGGTGGTCATCCTGGATGAGGCAACGGCTGCACTGGATTCGACCAACGAAGCCGCGGTGCAGGCTGCCTTGACCGAAGCACTCGAGGGGCGCACCGCCGTCGTTATTGCGCACCGGCTGTCCACCATCCGTTCCGCGGACCAGATCCTCGTGGTCGAGGGCGGGGAAATCGTGGAGCGGGGCACCCATCTTGAACTGCTGGCCCGCAGTGGACGCTATGCCGAGCTGTACCGGACACAGTTCCGTACAGAAACGACCGGAACGCCTGCCGTGCCCTGAGCAGCAAGAGCCCGCGTGCCCTGGGCGCCGCGCGGGCTTTTTTATCAGTGCTATCCGGTCCGTCATTCGTTACAGTGTCATAGGTTGACCTATGTCACAGCAGAGTTTTGGGGAGCAGGGCTCATTGATGCAGCGCGGTAGCAATCTTGGCCGTCTTGGCGGCTATAACCAGGCGGTGATCCTGGATGCGATCCGCCGCGCCCCCGAAGGCATCGCCCGGGTTGAGCTGGTTGAGCGCACGGGCCTGTCGCCGCAGACCATTTCCAACGTAGTGCGCCGCCTTGTCGACGACGGACTGGTGCGGGAAGACCGCAAGACAGTGTCCGGGCCGGGCAAACCCCGGACCGTGCTGGAGCTGGAAGTTTCCAGCCGCATTGCCATCGGCATCCATCTGGATCCTGCCGTCATGACCGTGGTCGCCCTGAACCTGCACGGCGAGGTGGTGGCCAGTACGGACCACCGGATGCCTGGCGTGGGCGAACCGAATGGCATCGTGTCCCAGATGGCGGCCGCCGTCGAAAATCTGATTGCAACCGCAGGGCTGGACCGCGACCGGATCCTGGGCGTGGGCCTTGCCGCGCCGGGGCCGATCGACGGGATCGAGGGCATGATGGTTTCGCCGCCGATGCTGCCGGGCTGGGACCGGGTGCCGCTGCGGGTGCCGCTGGAGGAACTGATCGAGCTGCCGGTGTGGCTGGACAAGGACGTGACGGCGGCTGCAGTCGCCGAGCTCTGGGCGAGCGACAGGGATGCGCCGTCCAGCTTTGCCTTCATCTATCTGGGCACCGGGCTTGGCGCCGGGGTGGTACTGCAGAACGAGGTGCAGCACGGTTCCTCCGGAAACATCGGCGAGATCGGGCATTTCCCGGTGCAGGACGAAGTGCCTTTGTGCGAATGCGGCCGGCGGAACTGCGTTGGCATGAGCCTGAATTTCGTGACCCTCATCCGGCAGGGCATCGAAGCCGGCGTCTTCCCCGAGAACCACGACGAGCAGGGGCTGGACGGGACAACTGCGGCTATTTTCGAACTGACCAGCATGGCCGGAGCGGGCAACGCCGAGGCGCAGGCCATCGTGCACCGGGCAGCACGGAATCTTGCATTCGTCGTGGCGCAGGTGGCCAATGTGCTCGACGTCCAGCGGATTATCTTTGGCGGGCCGCTCTGGGACGGCCTGGCCGGGGTTGGTCTGCCGCTGCTGCGCGAGGAGATCCAAAAGCACTTCGTGGCGAGGGACATCCACGAGCTCGAGGTCGTGGGCTCGGACCTTGGCGAGCAGGTAGGAGCCATCGGTGGGGCATGCCTGGTGCTGGACCAGGCCTTCTCGCCGAAGACCCGGGGACTCCTGCTGGAGACGTAATGAAACGTCACATAATGTAGTTGAGGTCACATAAGGCGGATTTTTCCCGGGTTAATCAATTGTTCACCTGCTGGGCTTGATTTAGTCCATCGTATGGATAAACATGGTTACTGACGGCAGGCGTTCGTATGATCGCGCCATCTCTTGAAATGAACGGTTCAAGAGCGGGTGCGGCCCTGGGGAGGGGCGCGTGCCGTCAACCAAGCAGGACAACGGTGATCGCGAGTAGTTCCGGCGAACGGGAAGAAGCCCGGGGCTACAACTTCTCTTTTGAGGGTTCTCGCAGTTGAAATGCTTTGGGATGCACCAAATGCGGTAGCCGCTGGCTGCGCATCCGTGGGGGGATGCGCAGACAGCGGCTTCCCTGTTTAAGTGCCCCTGGCCGGAATCGAACCGACGACCTACCCTTTAGGAGAGGGTCGCTCTATCCAACTGAGCTACAGAGGCGCGAACCTATCCAGCTTACCCTTTTGCCGCCGTCGTTGTTTCATTTTGTTTCCGGCGTGGTCCGCGGAAAACCGCGTAGAGAGCGGCCAGGATGCTCAGTCCGAACAGCACGGATTTCGCGACGGTGAGGAAGCTGGCCAGCGATGCGTCGCCCACCGGATCGGTACTCATGATCGAGTCCAGCACCCAGTTTTCGGCCAGGTCCGCAATGACATACAGCAGGACGGGCGCCCAGCAGAGCCAGCGGAGCAGCCCGCGTTTGAGCTGCTGGCCGATCAGCAGCAGCCAGGTGAAGCCGAACAGCAGCGGGAAGATCGTGTCGGCGGTTTTGTGCCAGTAGTTGTATTGGTCGGCGCCGTCCTCGCCGAAGGCGGTGCGCACGTCCTGCACATACTCGGTGCTGTAACCGGTTACCAGCGTGTCCGGCATGGCCAGGCCGCCGCTCAGCTGCTGGAACTGCGGCATGATCAGGATGAACGAGTACCCGAACAGGAACGCCGAGGCCACCGCGCCGGCGATCACAATCATGTTGGCATTGCCTGCCGCCTTGGCCGGCGTGCGGCCGGTGCTCGGATTGACGACGCCGGATGCCGGCTTTGTGGAGGAAGGGTCACCAGTGCGGGCGTCGGCTGCTGCGGGACCGTGCTTGCGGAGGCGCTGCGCGCGGGACTTGGACATATCTCCATTATGGCCCCGGGCCGGCGACGCGCCTCGGGGCTAGGCCGTGGGCGAATCCGGCGCCGAGTGTCGGTGGGGGCTAATAGACTGATAAGACCATGGATTTTCTGACTGACCCTGCCTACGATGCTCCTGCTCCTGCCTTGCCTGATGCGCAGGAACTGCTGGCCGGGCTGAACCCGCAGCAGGAAGAGGCAGTCAAGCATGCCGGCTCGCCCCTGCTGATCATTGCCGGCGCGGGGTCCGGAAAGACCCGCGTGCTCAGCCATCGGATTGCCCACCTGATGGCGACCAAGCGTGCCCGCCCGGGAGAGATCCTGGCCATCACCTTTACCAACAAGGCTGCCGCGGAAATGCGTGAGCGGATCGAGTCGCTGGTGGGGGACCGGGCGAAGAACATGTGGATTTCCACGTTCCACTCCTCCTGCGTGCGGATCCTGCGCCGGGAGGCCAAGAACGTTGGGCTCAACTCGAACTTCTCCATCTATGATTCGGCGGACACGCTGCGCCTGATCACCCTGGTTGCCAAGGGCCTGGACCTGGATCCGAAGCGCTTTCCACCGAAGTCCATCCAGCACAAGATCTCCGCACTCAAAAACGAGCTGATCGACGACGAAGCCTACGCCGCGACGGCAAACTACTCCGATCCGTTCGAGCAGGCCGTGGCTGAGGCCTATAAGGGCTACACGCAGCGGATGCGCCAGGCCAATGCCATGGACTTCGACGACCTGATCGCCCAGGTGGTCTTCATCTTCCAGGCCTTCCCGGCGGTGGCGGATTCCTACCGGCGGCGCTTCCGTCACGTCCTGGTGGACGAGTACCAGGACACCAACCACGCCCAGTATGTATTGGTCCGCGAACTCACCGGTGGAACGGGCGAATCGGAGCAGGACTTCCCGCCCGGCGAACTGACGGTGGTGGGGGACTCGGACCAGTCCATCTACGCCTTCCGCGGTGCCGACGTGCGCAACATCGTCGAGTTCGAAAAGGACTACGCCAACGCGCGGACCATCTTGCTGGAGCAGAACTACCGCTCCACGCAGACCATTCTGACGGCGGCCAACGCCGTGATTTCCCGCAACCCCAACCGTCCGGCCAAGCGGCTCTGGACCGCGGAAGGGGACGGCGAGCGGATCATCGGCTACGTCGGCGAAAACGAGCACGACGAGGCCCGGTTCATTGCCAACGAGATCGACCGGCTGCAGGACGCCGAGAACCTGCGCCCGGGGGACGTGGCCATCTTCTACCGGACCAACGCGCAGTCCCGTTCCATAGAAGACCTGCTGATCCGGGTAGGCCTGCCGTACAAGGTGGTAGGCGGAACCCGCTTCTATGAGCGCAAGGAAATCAAGGACGCCCTGGCCTACCTGCGCGTGCTGGTGAACCCGGACGACGTGGTCAACCTGCGGCGGATCCTCAACGAGCCTAAACGCGGCATCGGGGACCGGGCCGAGTACGCGGTGGCCGCGCTCGCCGAGCGGGACCAGTTGTCCTTCATGGAAGCGCTGCGCAAGGCCGATGACGCACCGGGCATGGCAACGCGCTCCGTCAACGCGGTGGCCGGCTTCGTGAAGCTCATCGATGACCTCACCGAAGTGGCAAACGGATCCGGGGCATCGGCCGCACTTGAAGCGGTGCTGGAGCAGACCGGCTACCTGGCGGCGCTGCGGCAGAGCAATGACCCGCAGGATGAGTCCCGTGTGGAAAACCTGGCCGAGCTGGTCGCCGTCGTGCGTGAATACGAACGGGACAATGCGGATGGAACGCTCGGCAGCTTCCTGGAACAGGTGGCGCTGGTGGCGGACGCTGACCAGATCCCGGACGCGCCGGATGAGGAAAGCGCTCAGCTGGCCAAGGACCAGGGCGTGGTCACCCTGATGACGCTGCACACGGCCAAGGGACTGGAATTCCCGGTGGTGTTCCTCACCGGCATGGAGCACGGCGTCTTCCCGCACCAACGGTCCATGACGGATCCGAAGGAGCTGGCCGAAGAACGCCGGCTGGCCTATGTGGGGCTGACCCGCGCCCGCAAGCGGCTCTATTTGACCCGCTCGGAATCGCGGAGCCTGTGGGGCCAGAGCCAGTACAACCCGGCAAGCCAGTTCATCGAGGAAGTCCCGCCGGAACTCATCGATTGGAAACGTGAAGGCAGCAAGCGCCCGGCTTTCACATCCTCCGGCAGCTTCGGCTCCAGCCGGTACGGCGGCTCCCATTGGGGGGCCGGTGCCGGCGGAAACCAGGACGTTTCCTCGCTGCCGGGTTCGGCACGGTCCATGGCGCCCGCCGCCGTGCGGGCCGGCCGGGTCCAGCCGCAGAAGGAGGTCATCGCATTGACCGTGGGCGACAAGGTCAACCACACCACCTTCGGAAACGGTACCGTCCTCTCGCTCGAGGGGGCCGGGGACAAGACTGTGGCGAAGGTCAAGTTCGACATCGGCGAGAAGCGCCTGCTGCTGCGTTATGCACCGCTGACCAAGTCGGACTAGGGACGATGTCCCGCCGGCACGGGAAGGCATCCGCGCCGGAACCCGGCGGCACGGCGCAGAAGACACCGCGGCGGCGAACCGCATTTGGTCACGCTGGCATAACAACATAGCGTTTTTCCCATGGACTTGAATGTGGCGGACGTGGATGTAGCCCAGCTGGGCACCCTGGGATTTTGGATGGATAAACCGCTGCGGGTCTCGGTGATTCTGATCGGCGGCTTCCTGCTGAACCTGCTGGTGCGGATTGTCATCCGCCGGATGTCGACGAAGATCGCCAACGGCGAGACGGCGAAGCTTGAGAAACTCGACGCCGATACCATCGGCAAAAACATCAAGGACCCGCGCTACTGGCTGATGCAGGATTCGCCGATCGCGGCCGTGCGCCGGGCCCAGCGGGCACAGACCATCGGCTCGGTGCTGCGCTCCATCGCCACGGTAGTCATTGGGGTCATGACGATCCTGATGGTCATGACCGAACTCGGGTTCGACCTCGGGCCGCTCCTGGCCAGTGCCGGTATCGCCGGTGTGGCCATCGGTTTCGGCGCCCAGACCCTGGTCAAGGACTACCTCTCCGGACTGTTCATGGTGGCCGAGGACCAGTACGGCATCGGCGACGTGGTGGACCTGGGCGAAGCCTCGGGAACGGTGGAATCGGTTGGATTGCGCGTCACGCAGGTACGTTCGGTGGACGGTACGCTGTGGCACGTGCGCAACGGCGAAATCCTACGCGTGGGCAACTCGTCGCAGGGCTGGGCGCGCGCCGTGCTCGATATCCCGGTGCCCTATGACTCCGACGTCGAGAAGGTGAGCGATCTGATCCTGAGCTCGGCCAAGGATCTGCGCTCGGACCCGGACTACCGGCGGCTTATCCTGGACGATCCCGAAATCTGGGGCGTCGAAGCGCTCACGGGCGAATCCGTGGTCATCCGCCTCGCGATCCGGACCAAACCGCTGGAACAGTGGGGCGTGGCACGTGCCATGCGTGCACGTCTGAAGGGTGATCTGGACCGCGCCGGACTGCGCATTCCGCTGCTGAACCAGACCGTCATCAAGGACGGGAGCCCCGTGCTGGTGCCGGCAGGCTCGGAAAGCCACGCCGATGCCTCCGCTGGTGCCTCTGCCAGCACACCGGATGAAAGCCGCTAAGCCAAGCGGTAGCGCAAGCAAAAGGGCCCGCCGGGCGGGCCGTGAGCGACGCGTCACAAAGTACCGCAAAGGGTTACTTTTCTACAAACCATAGAACTGTGCCCTTGATCACTAAAGGGGTACTCTAGGACAGGCGTCGCACGCCAAGGGACTAAAGTTCCCCTTGGAGCGCGAACGGATTTGCACCGAAAAAATGTCCGCCTACGCAGGCACGAAGTGACGCAGATCCGCGCTCCGAGTCAGAAACGACTTCGACGTAGAAGGACACAACCCGTGGACCTGTATGAATACCAGGCGCGCGATCTCTTTGAGGCACATGCTGTACCCGTGCTTGCAGGAATCGTTGCCTACACTCCAGAAGAAGCCAAAGCAGCAGCCGAAAAGATTGGCGGCGTTGTTGTCGTCAAGGCTCAGGTAAAGGTTGGCGGCCGCGGTAAGGCCGGCGGCGTCAAGGTCGCAAAGACTCCGGACGAAGCGTTCGAATACGCCACCAACATCCTCGGCATGGACATCAAGGGCCACACGGTCAACAAGGTGATGATCGCCCAGGGTGCCGACATCGCCGAGGAGTACTACTTCTCCGTCCTGCTGGACCGGGCCAACCGCAACTACCTGGCCATGTGCTCGGTGGAAGGCGGCATGGAGATCGAGCAGCTGGCTGTCGAGCGCCCCGACGCTCTGGCCAAGATTGCCGTTGACCCCGCCGTCGGCATCGACCAGGCCAAGGCCGACGAAATCGTCGCCGCTGCCGGGTTCGCCGAGGAACTGCGCGGCAAGGTCGCCGAGACCATCGTCAAGCTCTGGGACGTCTTCATTAAGGAAGACGCCACCCTGGTCGAGGTCAACCCGCTGGTCAAGACCGGCGCCGGCGACATCGTCGCCCTGGACGGCAAGGTCTCCATCGACGAGAACGCGGCCTTCCGCCACCCCGAGCACGCTGAGCTCGAGGACAAGGACGCCGCGGATCCGCTCGAGGCCAAGGCCAAGGAACTGGACCTGAACTACGTCAAGCTCGATGGCCAGGTCGGCATCATCGGCAACGGCGCCGGACTGGTTATGTCCACCCTGGACGTCGTCGCCTACGCCGGCGAGAACCACGGTAACGTCAAGCCCGCCAACTTCCTGGACATCGGCGGCGGCGCTTCGGCCGAGGTCATGGCCAATGGCCTGGACATCATCCTGAACGACAAGCAGGTCAAGAGCGTGTTCGTCAACGTCTTCGGTGGCATCACCGCCTGTGACGCCGTCGCAAACGGTATCGTCAAGGCCCTGGAAATCCTGGGCGACAAGGCCACCAAGCCGCTGGTTGTCCGCCTGGACGGCAACAGCGTCGAAGAAGGCCGCCGTATCCTCCGGGACGCGAAGCACCCGCTGGTCACCCTGGCAGCCGGTATGGACGAAGGCGCCGACAAGGCCGCCGAACTGGCGAACGCCTGAGGATCGAGGAAAAAACATGTCTATCTTTATTAACAAAGACTCCAAGGTCATCGTCCAGGGCATCACCGGCGGCGAGGGCTCCAAGCACACCGCCCGTATGCTCCACGCCGGCACCAACGTTGTCGGTGGCGTAAACGCCCGCAAGGCCGGCACCTCCGTGACGCACGGCGAGAAGACCCTGCCCGTTTACGGCACGGTCAAGGAAGCCATCGCCGAGACCGGCGCGGACGTCTCGATCGTCTTCGTTCCGCCGGCCTTCACCAAGGACGCCGTGGTCGAGGCCATCGAAGCCGAAATCGGCCTCGTCGTCGTCATCACCGAGGGTGTTCCGGTCCAGGACTCCGCCGAGTTCTGGGCACTGGCACAGTCCAAGAAGGATGCCGACGGCAACCAGATCACCCGCATCATCGGCCCGAACTGCCCCGGCATCATCACCCCGGGCGAGTCCCTCGTGGGTATCACCCCGGCGAACATCACCGGCAAGGGCGGCGTGGGCCTGGTCTCCAAGTCCGGCACGCTGACCTACCAGATGATGTACGAACTGCGCGATCTGGGTTTCTCCACCGCCATCGGCATCGGCGGCGACCCGGTCATCGGCACCACGCACATCGACGCCCTGGCTGCGTTCGAGGCTGACCCCGATACCAAGGCGATCGTCATGATCGGCGAGATCGGCGGCGACGCGGAAGAGCGTGCGGCCGAGTTCATCAAGAACAACGTCACCAAGCCGGTTGTCGGCTACGTGGCAGGCTTCACCGCGCCCGAGGGCAAGACCATGGGCCACGCCGGTGCCATCGTCTCCGGTTCCGCCGGTACCGCGCAGGCCAAGAAGGAGGCCCTTGAGGCCGCAGGCGTCAAGGTCGGCAAGACTCCGTCCGAGACCGCCCACCTGCTGCGCGAGGTCTACCCCGAGCACGAGGAGCCCTCGAACCTCTAAGGGTTCGTCCGCGCAAGCGGGAAGTTCCAAGCTAACGACGGCGGCGCTGTTACCTTCATCGCGAAGGTGACAGCGCCGCCGTCGTACTTTACGCAGCGTGACTCCCCGGCGTGCGGCGCTGGCTAGGCTGGAAGCAGCCGTTCCCGACGCAAGGAGAGCACATGCGCGCCACCATCATCCACGGACCCCGCGACATCCGGGTGGAAGAGCGGCCCTATCCCAAGGTGCAGCGACCCACGGACGTGGTGGTCAGGGTGACCGCGGCTTGCGTCTGCGGCTCCGACCTGTGGCCCTACCGGGGCGTCCGCGAGACGGCGGAGCCGCGCGCCATCGGCCACGAATTCGTCGGCGTGGTCGAGAGCATCGGCGATGCCGTGACGGCACTGGCCCCGGGTGACTTCGTGATCGCGCCGTGGGTGGGCAACTGCGGCGAATGCCCGCAGTGCCGCAACGGCGTCACGGTGGCGTGCGACCACCGGACCTCATGGGGCAGCACCGATGAGCACGGCTTCCACGTCGACGGCGGCCAGGGCGAGGCCGTACGCGTGCCGCAGGCTGAGGCAACGCTGGTGAAGGTTCCCGGCGTGGAGCAGCCGGATGCCGAACTGACAGCCAACCTGCTGGCGCTCTCCGACGTCATGGGAACCGGACACCACGCGGCCGTCGGCGCAGCGGTGGGGCCGGGCCGCTCCGTCGTCGTTGTTGGAGATGGCGCAGTGGGGCTGTGCGGCGTGCTGGCAGCCAAACGCCTCGGTGCGGAACGGATCATCATGATGTCCCGTCATGCGGACCGGCAGGCGCTGGCCAGGGAGTTCGGTGCCACCGACATCGTCGAGGAGCGCGGAAAGGCAGGCGCGGAGGCGGTCCGTTCGCTGCTGGGCGGCGTGCCCGCGGATTCGGTGCTCGAATGCGTGGGGACCAAGGAATCGATGGACCAGGCGCTGCGGTCCACGCGCCCCGGCGGCAGCGTCGGCTTTGTCGGCGTTCCGGCGGGCGGCGCGGAACTGCCCATCGGCGTGCTGTTTGCCAAGAACATCTCGGTGGCAGGCGGGGCCGCGTCCACCCGTGTCTACCTGCCGGAGCTGCTGGCGGACGTGCTCGCCGGCAAGATCAACCCGGGCCGGGTTTTCGACGTCGAAATGCCCCTCGACGACGCGGCCGAGGCGTACAAGGCCATGGATGAACGCCGCGCGATCAAGGTGCTGCTCAAGCCGTAGAGCCGGCGTCCGACTCATTTGCATCGGCATGGGAGAATAGTGTAGATGTCTGTTTTGAATTCTTCCCCCACCGCCACTTCTTCCCGGCCGCAGGTGCGTCCTGCCGTGGAAGGTGCCGAGCCCGCTGTTTCCAGCGACGGCCGACCGCTGCTGCAGTTCAAGTCGCCGCGCGTGAAGCAGCCGCCGACGCATCTGGCCGATCTGACCCTCACCGAGCGCCAGGCCAAGCTCAAGGAAATGGGCCTGCCCGCGTTCCGCGCCAAGCAGCTCTCCACGCACTACTTCCAGCACTACACCACGGACCCGGACGCCATGAGCGACCTGCCGAAGGACCGCCGTGAAGAACTGGTCGCCGAAATGTTCCCGACGCTGCTGACCAAGGTCAAGCAGCTCAAGACGGACAACGGGGACACCATCAAGTTCCTGTGGCGGCTCTTTGACGGCTCGCTGGTCGAGTCGGTGCTGATGCGCTACTCGGGCCGGATCACGCTGTGCGTCTCCAGCCAGTGCGGCTGCGGCATGAACTGCCCGTTCTGCGCCACCGGCCAGGCAGGGCTGACCCGCAACATGTCCACGGCCGAAATCCTGGACCAGATTGTCCAGGCCAACCGGGTGATCGCCGAAGGCGCGCTGGGCGGCAAGCGCAAGGACGGCGGGCACGACGCCGAGCGGGTCACCAACATCGTCTTCATGGGCATGGGCGAGCCGCTGGCCAACTACAAGCGCGTGATGGCAGCGGTGCACCGCATGGCAGCCGAGGCCCCCGAGGGCCTGGGCATGTCCGCCCGCAACATCACGGTCTCCACCGTGGGCCTGGTTCCGGGCATCAACAAGCTCGCGGACGAGGGGATCCCTGTGACGTTCGCGCTGAGTCTGCACGCGCCGGATGACGAGCTGCGTGACGAGCTGATTCCGGTCAACAGCCGCTGGAAGGTCGACGAGGCGCTGGATGCGGCCTACAACTACTACGCGGTGACCGGCCGCCGGGTCAGCATCGAATACGCGCTGATCAAGGACATGAACGACCACGCCTGGCGCGCGGACCTGCTGGCCAAGAAGCTGAACCAGCGCGGCCGCGGTTGGGTCCATGTGAACCCCATTCCGCTGAACCCGACGCCGGGATCCATCTGGACCTCGTCGGAGAAGTCAGTGGAGACCGAGTTCATCAACCGGCTGATTGCCGCCGGCATCCCGACGACGCTGCGCGACACCCGCGGCAAGGAGATCGACGGCGCCTGCGGGCAGCTGGCCGCAGCAGACGACGAAAACGTCGCAGACTAAACGCGGCTAAGCACTAAGCACAAAGCCAAAGCAGCGGCCCCGCTCCTTCCACCTGGAGCGGGGCCGCTGCTGTCCTGTCCGGCACTAACCTGTCAGTTTTCCGTCACCTGCTATCCGCGCAGCCGTTCCATCTTCGGATCGACCAGCGGCTCGGCGGCGATGGTCGCGGCGACCTTCCGGCCGAAGTAGCCGATCTCCACGGAATCGCCCTCCGCCAGGCCGGCCGGCAGCCAGGCGTAGGCGATGGGCCGGCCAACGGTGTAGCCGTAGGCCGCGCTCGTGACATAACCCGCGGGCTCGCCGTGGACGAACACCGGTTCCTTGCCCAGCACTACGGACGTACCGTCGTCGACGGTCAGGCAGCGCAGTTCCCTGGAGGCAGGCTCGGCCCGGCGGGCAGCCAAGGCCTCGTATCCCACAAAGTCCGTCTTGTCCTTGAAGACGGAGAAGCCGAGTCCGGCTTCGTAGGGGCTGTGCTCGGGAGTGACGTCCGTGCCCCAGAGCCGGTAGCCCTTTTCCAGCCGGAGGCTGTTGAAGGCGCCGCGGCCGGCAGCGATGATGCCGTGCTCCTGGCCGGCCTCGAAGAGCAGATCCCACAGCTTCAGCCCGTACTCGGCCGAGGTATACAGTTCCCAGCCGAGCTCCCCGACATAGGACAGCCGCCAGGCGGTGACAGGGATGCCGCCGATGTGGACCTCCTTGGCCCGGAAATAGCGCAGCGAATCGTTGGTGTAATCGTCCTCGCTGACCTTGCCGATGACCTCACGCGCCAGCGGTCCCCACAGCCCGATGCAGCAGGTGCCGCCGGTGATGTCGGAGACATGGACCCACTGTGCCGGATCGGCCGCGGACTGCTTGCGGGCCTCGACCCGGAAATAGTCGAAGTCGATGTTGCCGTTGACACCGAGCTGGAACGTCTCCTCGGCCAGCCGTGCGATGGTCACATCGCTGCGGACGCCGCCGTCGTCCGCCAACAGCAGGCAGTAGGTGACGGCTCCGGGCTTTTTGGCGATGTTGCCGGTGCTCAACCGCTGCAGCAGCGCCAGCGCGCCCGGGCCGGTAACCTCAAGCCGCTTCAGCGGAGTCATGTCATAGAGCGCGACGGCGGTGCGCGTCTTCCACGCTTCGGCTGCGGAGATGGGGGAGTGGAACATCGCGGACCAGTCGTCCCGCTCCGGTGCCTGCCAGGCTTCCGGCAGTTCCTGCAGCAGGGCGCGGTTGGCCTCGTACCAATGCGGACGCTCCCAGGCTGCCGACTCCAGGAAGAACGCGCCGAGTTCGTGCTGGCGAACGTTGAACGGGCTGACGCGGAGATCGCGCGGAGCATCCCGCGGCTGCAGCGGGTGCAGCACATCGTAGATCTCCACGAAGTTCTGCTGGGAAGTTTCGCTGACGTACTCCTTGCTGACCTGGATCTTCTCGAAGCGGGTGGCCTCGCATTCGTGCAGGGGCGTGCGGGACTGGCCTTCCACCAGCAGCTCGGCGACGGCCTTGGCGACGCCGGCCGAGTGGGTGACCCAGACAGCCTCCGCGAGGAAGAACCCCTCGACCTCGGGCGACTCGCCGATCAGAGGGCCGCCGTCCGGGGTGAAGGAGAAGATGCCGTTGAAACCGTCCTCAATCTCCACGCCACGCAGGGCGGGCAGCAGCTCCTGGCTGTCCTGCCAGGACGGCAGGAAGTCGGCTTCGGTAAATTCCAGCCGCGATGGCATCCGGTGCTCGGACATCTGGTCTGCCCGAACCTGCGGCAGCTCGTCCAGATCCACGGGCATGGGGCGGTGGGCGTAGGAACCGATGCCGATCCTGTCGCCGTGCTCGCGGTAGTACAGGTCCTTGTCTTGGTGGCGCAGGATGGGCAGGCGGGCGCCGTTGGGCAGCTCGTTCTGGCCGGCGAGCTCCGGCAGCGCCGTGGTCGTGACGTACTGGTGTGCCAGCGGCAGCAGCGGTACCGGCATGCCGACCATGGCACCGATTTTGGGGCCCCAGAAGCCGGCGCACGAGACCACGATGTCCGCCGGCACTACGCCGTCAGGCGTCTGCGCGCCGGTGACCTTCCCGCCGGACTGCTCAATGCCGGTCACCGCAGTGGAGCCGATGAACTTTACCCCCGCTTCGCTGGCCTTTTCGATCAGCAGCTGCACCGCCCGCGCGGCGGAAGCCAGACCGTCGGAGGGCACATACAGCCCGCCCAGGACCATGTCCCGGTTGATCATCGGGTAGCGCTTCTCGCACTCATCCGGGTCGATCAGGCGGCCCTCAAGGCCCCAGGACGTGGCGAAACCCAGCCGGCGCTTCAGCTCCTGGAGCCGAGCCTCGGTGGTGGCGATCTCAAGCCCGCCGACCTGGTTGAAGCAAGAGCGCCCCTCCGCACTGAGCGAGAGCAGTTTGTCCACCGTGTAGCCGGCGAACTCGGTCATCGTCTTGGACGGGTTGGTCTGGAATACCAGGCCGGGCGCATGCGAGGTGGAACCGCCGGCCAGATGCAGCGGTCCCTGTTCGAGGACGGTGACATTGTTCCAGCCACGCGTGGCCAGTTCGTCGGCGAGGTTGGCGCCGACAATGCCGGCCCCAATGATGACAACGCGGGGTGTGTGGCTCATAGGTATTCTCCTTGGATCGCGGTTAGCGGAAGACGACGGTGCGGGTGTTGTTGAGCAGGATGCGGTGCTGGCAGTGCCACTTCACGGCGCGGGACAGGGCCTGCGCCTCGGCATCCCTGCCCACCGTGACCAGGGACGCGGGATCAAGACTGTGGTCAACCCGGAACACCTCCTGCTCGATGATCGGGCCCTCGTCCAGATCAGCGGTGACGTAGTGGGCCGTGGCTCCCACCAGCTTCACACCGCGGTCATAGGCCTGATGGTACGGCTTGGCGCCCTTGAAGCCGGGCAGGAATGAGTGATGGATATTGATCGCGCGTCCCCGCAGGGCCTCGCAAAGGTCGTCCGAGAGCACCTGCATGTAGCGTGCCAGCACCACCAGATCGGCGCCGTGTTCTGCGACGAGGTCCAGCAGACGCGCCTCGGACTCGGCCTTGGTCGCCGCCGTGACCGGCACGTGGACAAAGGGCAGGCCTGCAGCCTCGGCCATGGGGCGCAGATCCTCATGATTGGAAACAACGACGGCGATCTCCGCACCAAGGCTTCCGGCCTGCCACCGGAAAATCAGATCGTTGAGGCAGTGGCCGAATTTCGACACCATGACCAGCAGCCGCTTGGGGCTGCCGTCATGGATATCGAATTTCATATCGAACCGGTCCGCCACATCCGCAAATTCCTCAGCCAGTGCCGCCGCCATCGCCTGGCGCTTCGCCTCGCTGCCATGGTCCCGTCCGCCTGATTCATCGGCGGTGTACGCCGGGGCAAAAGCCGTCCGCAGGAACAGCGTGCCGCTGACATGGTCATCGAACTGCTGATGCTCGGCAATATCGAAACCCCGCTGGGCCAGGAAACTGGTCACAGCGTGGACGATACCGGGACGTTCCGGACACGAGAGCGTCAGGACAAACGGGGCCGCGTGTTTTCCAGCGTACGCGGGAACACCGCCAGCCGGAAGGTCATCGTTGAGTAGTTCAGTGGTGGCCAAGGCCGTCATAGTCATTTACCTCGCGAGTTCAGTAGAGAAAAATCAGGAGCCGGAGACCGGGGTTGGGCATTTATCGCTGGAAGCGCACTGCTCGTCGCATTCGTGCCTCGTGACGAGGTCGAAATGGACGCCTCCGTGCTGATCTACACCGGACCGAATGGCGCGTTCAACCACTGACGTTGCCAGCCGTCGCCTCAAGGACAGGGGATCCCGGCGCAAGTCCTTGGCCAGGGCGAAGCACAGCAGCAGCATCACCAGGACAAAGGGCAAGGCCGCCACAATGGTTATTCGCTGCAACCCCGAAAGAGCTTCAGCAGGCTGATCGCCACCAGCCAGCAACATGACCGCCGCAACTCCGCCGGTCAGCACGCCCCAGAAGATGACTACCCCTCTGGAGGGCTCCTCGGCGCCGTTGGAGCTCAGCGAGCCCATGACCAGCGACGCCGAATCCGCGCCGGTAACGAAGAAGATGCCCACCAGGACCATTGCGAGAACGGCCACCGCACCCGCGATGACGTTCGGCAGCGGCAGGTTCTGCAGTAGATCGAAAAGGGCGCCGTCGAAGGAGATGGTGGGTTCGCCGTCGACCATGTCGACCAGCCCGTCGCCGGTGTCCGCTGTTTCATCCGCCTTGGACTGGACACCAAACGCCGCCCCGCCGAAGATGGCGAACCAGATCACGCTGACAATGCTGGGCACCAGCAGCACGCCGGTGACAAACTGGCGGATGGTCCGGCCCCGGCTGATGCGGGCGATGAACATGCCTACAAACGGCGTCCAGGAGACCCACCAAGCCCAGTAGAAGATGGTCCAGCCGGACATCCAGGTACGCAGGGCCTCGTCGCCGACGGCTTCGGTGCGTGAAGCCATCTCAGCGAGGTCGCGGGCGTAGTCGCCGACCGCGGCGGGAACCAGATTGAGGATGAAGAGCGTGGGGCCGGCTACGAAAACGATCAGCGCGAGGATGACGGCCAGGACCATATTGATGTTCGCCAGCCACTGGATGCCGCGGCGGATGCCGGAGATAGCGGAAGCGACAAAGCAGACGGTCAGCACGGCGACGATCGCCACCAGGATCGGGGTCGCCAGCTCGCCGACCCAGCCGTTGAAGGCAAGGCCGCTGCCGATCTGCAGGGCGCCAAGCCCCAGCGAGGCAGCTGTACCGAAAAGCGTGGCGAAGATGGCCAGAATGTTGATGAACTTCCCGACCGGCCCCTCGACGGTTTTGCGGCCGAACAGCGATGTGAAGGCCGCGGAGATCAGCTGCTTGCGGCCCAGACGGTACGTCCCATAGGCCATGGCAACACCGACGACGGCGTACATCGCCCAAGGATGCAGCGTCCAATGGAAGAGCGATGTAGCCATGGCGGTCTGGATTGCTTCGGGTGTTTGCCCGTTCACGCTGCCGGGCGGCGGGGCGATGTAGTGGTACATCGGCTCGGCCACCCCGTAGAACATCAGGCCGATGCCCATGCCCGCTGCGAACATCATGGAGATCCAGGAAATGGTCCGGAACTCCGGCTTCTCGCCGTCCTTGCCCAGCGGGATATTGCCGAAGCGGCCCAGCGCGAGCCACAGCACGTAGACCACGAAGAGCGAGGCCAGCAGGATGAAGAGCCAGCCGGTGTTTTCCATAACCCAGTTCAGCGCGTTCTGGGAGGTGGCCGAGAGGTTCTCAGTGCCGAGGAAACCCCACGCGACAAACGCGACGGCGAGGGCGCCTGCTACCGCGAAGACCGTCTTGTCCAAGCCGCGGGGAACCCGACTGCGGCGGGCAGCGGCGTGCTCGGTTTCCGATTCGTGCAGTTCCTGCAGGATCTGCTGATCCAGTGCAGTGTGTTCTGCAGTTGCAGGTTTGGCTTGCTGGTCATCGCCCAGCGGCTCCTTGCGGATGAGCTCCGTGAGCTCGTCGTCGGGACTGCCATCCTCAATTGCAAGATCGTTGTTCGCTGACATGAAAATCCTTTGCTAGATGACCAGGGCCTCTGCGGTGCACGTGCTGCCGGTTTATACGTGTCCGTCTACGGTCAAACCAGGCGGAAGATTCGGAGCATCGTCTGATTCGCGGACCATAATGGTTCCGTCTACTACCTCGACTTCGTGGACCCGGACCGGCAACTTCGCCGGCGGGGCGTCTACATTGCCCGTGCGTAAATTGAATTTGGAGGCGTGCAGCGGGCACTCCACTTCGCAGCCCTCAACCCACCCATCGGCTAGAGATGCGTCCTGATGGGTGCACGTATCGTCGATGGCGAAGAGCTCGCCCTCCTCTGTATGGAAAACAGCGATGGGCGGTGACGTATCCAAACGAATCGCATCTCCGGGTGCCAGCTCTTTCAGTGGGCATGCCTTGTGCATGGAGCGAACCTCTTTCATAGCCGGCCGCTCTTTGGCGGCAGTTCCGTCATGAACAACTGCGTTCACAATAGGCAACAGCTTGAGCGTTGGAGGGGGCACCTGTCAAGGTTTTTTTGTGTTCTAGCCCACACAATTCATCGACGTCGAAAATTACGTGTTTGTGACTCTTGACACAGCACTTCGCGACCTCCATGCTGTTTCACATAGCGATGCGAGTTGCGGTAGACGCAATTGAGCAATGCTTCTTAGCCAGAAGGTGCAGGAGTGCACCTCTCCAGTGTTGTGAAAGGCCAATCTATGCAGACTCTTGTAGTCGTGGGGGCGTCCCTGGCCGGACTCTCCGCCGCACGGGCAGTGCGGGCCCAAGGCTTTGCCGGCAGACTCGTCATCATCGGGGACGAAGCTCCCCGCCCGTATGATCGACCGCCGCTGTCCAAGGACTTCCTAGCCGGCAAGATCGGCCTGGAGGACCTCGCTCTCGAGGAAGCCGGCGAGGACCTGAACGCCGAATGGCTGCTGGGAGTCCGTGCCGAGCGCTTCGACGCCCAGTCTCTGACACTCACGCTCAACGACGGACGCAGTATCACAGCAGACGGAGTAATCATCGCTACCGGCGCCTCGGCCCGGGGCCTGACCGAACTGCAAGGCATGCAGAACGTTTTTACGCTGCGCACACTTGCCGATGCGCAGGCGCTGCGGCCCCAGCTGCTTCCCGGGCGTCGCCTGGTGGTCATCGGTGCAGGATTCATCGGAGCGGAAACCGCTTCCACAGCCAAGGCAGCCGGCATGGAAGTGACCGTGGTGGAAAGGTCGGTTGCGCCGCTGGCAGGCCCGCTCGGCGCGCAGATGGGGGCCGCGGTGGCCGGCCTTCATGAAGCAGCCGGAGTGGAACTGCTCTGTGGGACTGGCGTTTCCTCCTTCACGATGAGCGGAACCTCGGTGAGCGAAGTTGTCCTGGACAATGGCAGGCGGCTGCCTGCCGACGTCGTACTCGTTGGTATTGGAGCGCAACCCAACGTTGAATGGCTGGAAGGATCGGGCATCGCACTGGACAATGGCGTCCTGTGTGATGCCATGGGCCGGACCAACCGACCCGGTGTATCCGCCGTCGGCGACTGTGCCGCGTGGTACGACCTGCGGGCCCAAAGCCATCAGCGGGTAGAACACTGGGCCGGGGCGAACGAACGCCCGGCTCTCGCCGTGGCCGCCCTGCTGGACGAGAACGCAGTGCAGCAGCCGGTCAATCCGCCGTACTTCTGGTCAGACCAGTACGGATCGCGAATCCAGTTCGCCGGCCATGCCAAGGGCTACGACAGGATCGAGATCGAGCAAGGCGACGTCGCCGAGCGCAGCTTCCTGGCCGTGTACTACGCAGGCGCCGAACCGGTAGCCGTGCTGGGTGTAGACCAGACCCGGCAGTTCACTAAGTGGCGCAAATTCCTGAACAAGAACGCCCAGCAGTACATGGTCCCGGCAGGGGAGTTCGCTGCCGCCTCTTGAGGCCGGGCAACACTTCCTGCTGCCGCAACCATTCCAGATTCCTGATTGCACCTTCCCGCTTCTCGTATTTCCAAGGAGTATCCCTATGACCGCCGAAATTATCTCGGAAAGCCTGATCTCAACCCTGCCCGGCAATACCTATGTCGACGAGGACATTTTCAGAACCGAACAGGAGCGCATCTTTGAGCAAATGTGGTTCTGCGCCGTGCGTTCGGAGGACCTGGCCAAGCCCGGAGCTTACAAGACCGTCCAGATTGGCCGTGAGTCCGTCATCGTCACCCGCAACCGCAAGGGCGCCATCCGGGCGTACTACAACATTTGCCGGCACCGCGGAGTCAAGCTGTGCATGGAGGAATCCGGTGAAGCCGGCCGTTCCTTCCAGTGCCCCTACCACGCCTGGACGTATGACTTTGATGGCAAGCTGATCGCGGCCCCCAACCTCACGAAGATGCCTGACATTGACCGGGAAAAGTACGGACTTGTCCACGTAGCCGTGCGCGAATATCTCGGCTATGTCTGGCTCTGCCTGGCCGATGAGCCGCCGTCGTTCGAGGACGACGTTGTCGGCGCCATCGAGGAGCGCCTCGGCGATGTCCAGGCTATCGAGAGCTATGACGTTGCCAGCCTGAAACTGGGCCGGCGTATCACCTACGACGTGAAGGCGAATTGGAAGCTCATCATCGAGAACTTCATGGAGTGCTACCACTGCGCAACAATCCATCCCGAGCTGACGGAGGTGCTGCCCGAATTCGCGGATGGACTGGCGGCGCAATACTTTGTCGGCCACGGCGCGGAGTTCGGTGACGACGTCAAGGGCTTCACCATCGACGGCTCGGAAGGTGTGGACCGGATTCCCGGCATCGGCGACGACCAGGACCGCCGCTACTACGCGATTACGATCAAACCGACAGTCTTCGTCAACCTGGTGCCGGACCACGTCATCATCCACCGGATGTTCCCGATGGCCGCGGACCACACGATCGTCGAATGCGACTGGCTCTATCTGCCCAGCGTTGTCGAGAGCGGTAGAGATCTCACGTCGTCCGTGGAACTATTCCACCGGGTGAACCAGCAGGATTTTGACGCCTGCGAACGCTGCCAGCCTGCCATGGGCTCCAAGATCTATGCCAAGGGCGGGGTCCTGGTTCCCAGCGAGCACCACATCGGTGCGTTCCACCACTGGGTGCAGGAAATGCTCGACGGCACCGGCACGGTCTCAGGTCCCGTTGCCGACGCCGTACCCGATGCTCCTGAATCACTCGGGGCTGTGACCCATCCGTGAACTGATATCTTGCCCGGCCTGTTTGAGATCCTCAATCAGGCCGGGCATTTCTCTGGGTTTGAAGCGGAATGACGGGCCTGAAATGCTGACGGCGCCGATGACTGTGCCGAGGTGGTCATATACGGGAACCGCGATGGCGCTGAGGCCGATCTCGAATTCTTCGGAAACGACGGCGTACCCTGAGCTGCCCACCTCGAGCAGCTCCTTCTCAAGTTCCTGCTTGGAAGTTATGGTCCGGGCGGTTTGGGCGAAGAGTCCGGTCTCCTTGAGGATCTTTTGCCGCTGCTCAGACGAGAGCGCGGCGAGCAGCACCTTGCCGCTGGAGGTGGCATGGAGCGGCGTAAGGCTGCCGATCCAGTCATGGGTGGACAGGGTGGAAGGGCCCATGGCCTGATCCACGTTGACTGCGAAATTGGAGCGCAGGACGGCCAGATTTACCGTTTCCTTGTACTGGTCGGCCAGAGCTTCCAGGATCGGACGGGCTTCGCGGACCAGGCTGAGCCTGCCGGGAATGGAATTGGCCAGGCGGAGGATGCTGAAACCGAGCTGATACTTGCCGCGCTCGGAGTTCTGCTGGACCATGCCCCGCTGGTCGAGCGAGGCCAGGAGCCTGGAGGCAGTGGATTTGTGCACGCCCATTTCTTCGGCAATCTCGCTCACCCCGGCAGACCCGGTCCGCGCGAGTATTTCGAGGACCGTGATGGCGCGGTCGACCGACTGAACGCCGCGGCCGGCCTCCGGACTCTCATCGTCCACATTAAATTCTGTTGCAGGCATATCAACATCGTCTCAGACACGGGGATGCTGCGGGCACCACACGAAGCCGAACCGCGTTACCGCTTCGACGTTCAGACATGGGAACCCTTTCACCGTGGGGAGTCAGTCCGGGCTGCCGCCGAGGCGGATGGTGACTTTGCGTGCGGCTGCTCGGCAGGCTTCCAGCAGTGATTGCAGTTGTTGGGTGGATACCCTGAAGCGGGGGGCTGCGAGCATGACGCAGGCTGCGAGGTTGCCGCGGTGGTCGAAGACGGGGGCGGCGACGCCGACTTCGTCCAGCGAGGTCTCTCCGTAGTTGGTGGCGTAGCCTTGCGAGGAGACCTGTTTGAGCCGTGTGAGGTATTCCTCCACGTTTTCCTGGGTGGGGGCGGCGAGGATGATTTGTCCGCTGGTGAGCCGGGTCCGCGCCCTTTCGGTTCCTTCGCCGGCGAGGAAGACCTGGACGGAGGAGCTGGCCGCGGTGTTGTAGCGGGTGCCCAGGGGGGTGGTGTGTTTGACTTGCTGGCGGCTGGGGAGCTGTTCTACGCAGACGGACTCGCTGCCGTTCCAGATCATGAGGGCGCTGGTTTCGCCGGTGAGTTCGGTCAATTCCTGCAGCACGGGGTAGGCGGCGCGGCGTTCGTCGAGGTCGGCGAGCAGCGGTCCCGCGACGGCTATCAGTCCCAACCCCAGTTTGAACCGGCGTGACACGGCGTCGCGTTCGACCAGGTTTTCCTGTTCCAGGGTGGCCAGGATGCGCGATACGGTGCTTTTGTGCAGGGCGACCTGTGCCGCTATCTCCGTTACTCCTTGCAGCGGTTGTTCCGCGGTGAAGCAGCGGAGGACCTCGATGGCGTTGACCAGGACGGAAGCGCCGCGCGCGTCGGAGGTACCGGCGTCGTTCGCGGGTGCGGGTGGACCGGGTGCTTTTGTATCACTCATGATGGTGTCCATTCTGGCCGGTGAAAGGGTGAAAGGGTGAAAGGGTGAATGCGGCGCAGACGGTGTCCGTCTGCGCCGCATTCATTCCGGGTTCCGCCTTCCGGGGGGTGCGGGGTTAGGCGTCGATGATGTTGTTTTCGGGGCCGAAGCCGAATTTGGTGATGTTCTCGACGGCGCCGTTTTCGCCGATGACGAGGATGTCGTGTTCGCGGTAGCCGCCGGCGCCGGGTTCGCCGTCGAGGACGGTGATCATCGGTTCCATGGAGACGACCATGCCGGGTTCGAGGACGGTGTCGATGTCTTCGCGCAGTTCCAGGCCTGCTTCGCGGCCGTAGTAGTGGGAGAGGACGCCGAAGGAGTGGCCGTAGCCGAAGGTGCGGTTCGGGAGCAGGCCGTGGCCGATGTAGATTTCGTTGAGTTCGGCGGCGATGTCCTTGCAGACGGCGCCGGGCTTGATCAGTTCCAGGCCGCGGCGGTGGACCTCGACGTTGACGTTCCACAGCTCCAGGGAGCGTTCGTCGGGCTGGCCGAGGAAGAGGGTGCGTTCGAGGGCGGTGTAGTAGCCGGAGGTCATCGGGAAGCAGTTCAGGGAGAGGATGTCCCCTTGCTGGAGTTTGCGGGTGGTGGCCCAGTTGTGCGCGCCGTCGGTGTTGATGCCGGACTGGAACCAGACCCAGGTGTCGCGGACTTCCTGTTCGGGGAAGGTGCG
>NZ_JAODLR010000035.1 GCF_025960875.1 Crystallibacter permensis
CAGCTTCTGCTTGGTGCCGTTGTGCAGGACCTTCAGGCGCTCGAGCTCGGCGACGGAGTTGGCGGGAGCAGCTGCGATGGACATTGAATCTCCTAGAAAAATTACGAATTGCGGTACCCGGCGACTGACAGAGGGGTGCAGTCGAAAGGTCGTTGTGGGAGGCAGCCACGAAACCCCGATGTGTTCCCGCTGCCCTTACTGACAAGGTTATGTGCCCTGCATCACAAAAAGTATGGGTAGAACGTCAAGGGATTAATCAAAATCAATTGACGGTCTGTAAAGAACTTTCGTCCCGCCGTCGAAACTAGCCTCCGGCCCCCGCCCGCTTCGCCCGGGTGGTGAACAGGACGCCCGCAATCACCAGGCCCGCGCCGAGGACCTGCATCGCCGTGATCGTCTCGCCCAGCAGGAAGTAGGCGCCCAGCATCGTGCCCACCGGCAGGAAGTTCAGGTAAACAGAGGCCTGCGAAGCGCCCAGGATGGCCACGGCGCGGTTGTAGAGGATCAGCGCCACCACGGAGGGGAAGACGCCCAGGTAGACCAGCCCCCACCAATGGCCGCTGCTGCCCAGATCCGGCACCCCCAGGATCAGCCACTCGCCCGCCATAAACGGGAGCAGCATCAGCACGGACAACCCGGACATGACCAGCACCGAGCCGTAGGACGGGAACAGGTGCAGGTACTTCCGCACCCCGATCGAGTACAGCGCCCAGCTGGCCACGGCTCCGACCATCAGCGCGTCGCCGGCATTCCAGCCCAGGTTACCGAGCTGGAAGACCTGCCCCTCCAGAACCACCCAGACCGATCCGAAGAGCGAAAGTGCCACCCCGAAGAGCTGGATCCAGCGCAGTTTCTCCCGCAGCAGCCAGGCGCTGAGCGCCACCGTCACAGCGGGGATAGCCGCCTCCAGCACCGAGACGTTGGTGGCCGAGGTGAACTGCAACGCGGCGTACAGGAACGTGGTGAAGGCGGCGACGCCGGTCACGGTCATGAACAACAGCGGTTTGAAATGCCGCCGGAACAGCGGCGCAGCCTCCCGCGCGCCGCGGTAGCCGAATGGCAGCAGGACCACGAACGCAATGGCCACCCGCAGGAACGCGATGGTGAACGGCGGCAGGTCGGCCAGCGCCTTCCCCACGAGAATATTGCCAGAGTAAAAAACCACCACGAGAATGCACATCAGGTAGGCGCGCATCACGTGTCCTCTATGATCAGCAGCAAGGGGCAACCTCAGCATCGCCCGTTGCCGCCGCCCGCGCCAAATCGTTCCACCAACAAGGAGCTTGACCAGTGGCATCAGTATTGTTGACCGGCGGAACCGGAACCCTCGGCCGCGCCGTCGAACACGCCCTGATTGAGCACGGCGATGCCGTCCGGATCCTCAGCCGCCGCGAGCAGCCGGCCGGACGAGGACCCGGCACCTGGGCACAAGGCGACCTCAAGACCGGAGACGGGATCGACGCGGCAATCCACGGCGTCGATACGATCATCCACTGCGCAACCTCCGGCGGGCGCGGCGACATTGCCGGAATCGAAAACCTGATCGCGTCGGCCCGCAAGGCCGGCAGCCCGCACCTGATCTACGTCTCGATCGTCGGTGTGGACAGCATCCCGATGTCCTACTACCGGGCCAAATTCGAAGCCGAGCAGCGAGTGGAAACCTCTGCACTGCCGTGGACCATCCTGCGCGCCACCCAGTTCCACAACCTCGTCTCCGCCCTGTTTGCCGTCCAGCGCCGGCTGCCGCTGGTGTTCGCCCCGGACATGCGCTTCCAGCCGATCGACGTCCGCGACGTCGCATCGCATTTGGTGGAACTGGCAGCCGCCGGCCCCGCGGGCAGGACTCCGGACATCGGCGGACCGGAGATACTCACTGCCGAAGAAATCGCCCGCCTGACCCTTGAATCCCTTGGCGTACGACGGCGGGTGGTTCCGTTGCGTTTCCCCGGCAGGATGTTCGCCGCGCTCAAGGCGGGCAACAACCTCGTCCCCGGCAATCCGGTAGGAAAGCGGACCTTCGCCGAGTTCGCTGCCGAGCGTGCGGTTGCCGGTCCGTAACCCCAACCTGAAGGAGAATGATGATCGCAGCCATCCTGCACTCTGCCATGCCACCCGGAGAGGCCGGCCAGTCCGGACAAGCCGGACCAACCCGCTATGCCAATGCCAAGCCGCTGGTCATTGAAGAACTCGAGCGGCCGGAACCGCGCGCCGGCGAGCTGGGCGTGTCCATTACGTATTCAAGCCTTTGCCACTCCGACCTTTCCGTCGTGGATGGCTCCCGGGTCCGTCCACTGCCCATGGCGCTGGGGCATGAGGCGGTAGGGCGGGTAGTTACGGTGGGCGAAGGCGTCAATGACGTCAAAGAGGGAGACCACGTGGTGCTGGTTTTTGTCCCAAGCTGCGGAAGCTGCCGCGCTTGTTCCGCAGGCCGGCCTGCACTCTGCCACCGCGCCGCCGAGACCAACGGCTCCGGCGACCTGCTGCACGGCGAAGCCCTGCTGAAAACTGCCGAGGGGGAGCGGATCAACCACCATCTGGGCGTGTCCGCCTTCGCCGACTACGCCGTAGTTGCCCGCGAATCCGTCGTCGTAATCAACGATGACGTACCGGACACGGTGGCGGCGATGTTTGGCTGCGCAGTGTTGACGGGCATGGGCGCGGTGCTCAATACGGCTGCGGTCCAGGCCGGGCAGTCTGTTGCGGTGTTCGGTCTCGGCGCCGTGGGCCTGTCAGCTGTCATGGCCGCCAGCCTGGCCGGGGCGAGCCACGTCATTGCCATTGATCCGAATCCGGGCAAACACCAGTTGGCAATGGACTGCGGAGCCACCGCCGTGGGAACGCCGGAGGACGCCGGCCACCTCATCGCTGCAGCCACGGGCGACGGCGTCGACGTCGTGGTGGAAGCGGTCGGATCCGCCAAGGTCATCGCATCCTGCCTCGAGCACGTCACCCGCGGCGGCGCCGTGGTCTCCGTCGGCCTGCCCCACCCCTCGGCGGAACTGACGGTCCCGGCCCTGCAATTCGCCGGAGCGGGCAAACGCCTGCTCGGGTCCTACATGGGCGACGCGGTGCCGGCACGGGACATTCCGCTGTACCTGGAGCACTGGCGGGCAGGAAAGCTGCCCGTGGAGCTGCTGTACACGGACACCAAACCCCTGCGCGAGATCAACGAAGGATTGGATGCACTGGCATCGGGGCAGGTGGTCCGCCGCCTCTTCCAGGCCTGACGGGCCAGGACTGCTAGAAACCCCTCGCCACCGCGGCGGCCGCGCGGAGCCAGGCGCGCTGGGTCGCTGGCTGCAGGGCGTTGAACCGGATGGGCCCGTTGACCAGCGCCGGGTCGTACGGAATGCGCACTACCTCGCGGACGAATTCCCGAAAGCCGGTCTCGATCCGGTCCGCCTCGATCTTCGCGCGCTTGCGGGTCTCGCCGGTCATGCCGCGGCCGGCGTCGGTTGATTCGGAGACAATAACGACGGCGTTGCGCGCCAGTTCCGCTTCATGGTCCCCGCGTGCGGCGAGGGTCTGCAGGGTAAGGCGCGCAGCCTCGGCCCGGTCCTCCATGGCGGTTACCGGCACCACCAGCTGGTTGGTGTGGTCGATCATCCGGCGCCAGTTGGCGGAGCGGGAGGTGTTCCCGGAGTCCATGACGATCAGCCGGTAGTACTTGCAGGCCACCCGGTGCGCGATGTCCACTTCCTCCGCGGTTACCTCGTGGTCGCCTTCCTCGTTCTCGTCCGAGCGCAGCACATCGAACTTGTCCGCCGCCTGATGATGGACGTAGTGGGCGAGATCGGCCGCGTTGGATTCGGGGGAGAGGAGCTTGCCGGATGAGTCCACCAGATCCAGCACGCTCGAGGCATGCGGGCCCTGCTCGGTGCGCCAGCCCAGCGTGCCCTGCGACTCGTTGTTGTCCCATGCCAGCACCGGTCCGCCGCCGTAGCGGGCGAGGATGGCGCTGAGCATGACCACTGTCGGGGTCTTGTTGGCCCCGCCCTTGCGATTGACGACGGCGACCGTGCGCGGCCCCGGCCAATGCTGACTGACGAGCTGTACGTCCGCACGCTCGGCCAGCTCTTCCTTGGACGGCTCTACCCGCAGGCCCATTTTCGCCAGCACGCCGCGCCAGCCCTTGGTGGCCGGCTCCTTTGCCGAGCCAGTGACCAGGAAAGACGTCTCCCGCAGGTCCCGCCGGCGCCGGGCCTGCACGCCCTCCTGCGGCTGGGGATCCTGCCCGCCGTCCGCCTCCCGCGAGGACACTGGCTCGCCGTCGTTCTGCTGCCTGCGCAACCGGCGACTGGGCGGCTGGAATTCGTCGGCGCTGGTTGTGTCCGGATCAGAACGTTCTCCGGCGTCGTTGGTCCGATTGGCAGCAGCAGCTGCCGGAAAGTCCGGAACTTGCCTGGTCATAGCCGTCCTATCATCCGGGGAGGTGAAATGATTTACTACTGATCATCTCCGGCCAGCTTCAGATGAACAAATGAAAACGGCATGAATGAAGCATCTGTGGATAGTTCCGCCCCTGCCGGGCGCGGCTGCCTTGCGGCGCTTACCGCCCGTTGTCGTCGAGCTCGTAGCGGTACGTGCGGGCGTTCACGCCGTCCCGGGTGGGGTGCTCGTCCACCACGCTCCAGTTGAGGCGTTCGTAGAAGGGTGCCGCATTGCCTTCGCCGAGCAGTGTGACCAGCTCCGCCCGCGTGGCACCCGCAGCGCTCGCATCCTCCAGGAAGCGGTTGAGGAGTTTCTGGCCGGCACCGGTGCCCCTCGCAGCGGGGTCAACGGCAATGGCGGTAACGACGGCGATCTGCCCGCCGGACGTAGCGTTGGACTCAGTTCCGGCCGTTGCGCGGCGCGCAGCACTGGACTCAGCACCGGACGCAGCACCGGACGCAGCACCCGACGAAGTGCCGGCGGCCGGTCCGGGAGTGCGATGTGACTTCGGGGTGAGGATCCGCTTGAGGTAGGCCCGCCCGCGGGTGCGGACGAAGTGGGCGCCGAGCCGGGGCCGCTGGGCCAAAGCCAGCAACCCGGCCAAGGCAAGACGGACGCGGTGGCGGCGAACGACGTCGTCAATATGGCGGAACTGGTCCGTGGAGCCAACGAGGAAGCCAACGGCCTGCGCACCCTGGGCGTCGACGCGCTCGGCAACCAGCGCGATGCCAAAGGGCGAGTCGAGGAAACTCGCATGCCAGCGGCGGACAAAACGCTCGCCCATCTGCGGGAACAGCCCGTCGGGCACGTAACGGCACTGCCACGCCGCCATGGTGGTGAGGTCGGTCGGCGTGGCCGGGCGCACGGTTACGCTCGGAACGTCTGGGGCAGGCAAATTAACTCCTGGGACGGGGAGGTGGCCAGCACCGAACGCGGTTGTATCAACTGTCGACTGCAGACGGCCCACTCCTCTTTCTTTGATGACGTCTCATCTAATGTCTGTGTGCACAGTGTAAACGACCAACCTTTCCGCAAACTGACAGGCTCAGCAAGGCGGCCGCGTCTGATCAAACGGACCCCTCCCCAAGCGGCCCGTCCGCTCCTAGACTTAACGCTTGGGGCGTGGACCGCCCGCGCCTTTTCAGTAATCGGGTTCATTACAGAATGCAGGTGAGCGCAATGACTGGTCGTGTAGTGCATTTCGAGATTCCCGCGGAAGACGAGGAACGGGCTAGGAACTTTTACAATGCGGCCTTTGGCTGGAACATCCAGCCCATGCCGGAACTGAATTACAACATGGTCATGACCACGCCGACGGATGACCAGGGCATGCCGAGCGAACCGGGCGCGATCAACGGCGGTATGTTCCGGCGCGAAGGTGAGCTGAAGACCCCTATTATTACGCTCGACGTCGAGGACATCGATGCTGCGCTGGAGAAGGTGGGCAGCCTGGGCGGGTCCACGGTGGAAGCCAAAATGGCCGTCGGCGACATGGGGTTCGCGGCCTACTTCCGGGACAGCGAGGGGAATCTGATGGGCCTGTGGCAGACCGCCGCGCCCTCCGCGGGATAGGGGGCAATCCGGCGGTTGCCCTTGCGGGAACGGCCATGAATGGCAGAATCGCACTCATGAAGCTCCACCTGCCGCTCGCATGGCCCGCATCGCCGCCATCGCACGCCGGCGTGGTGCTCCGCCCGTTCCGCGACTCCGACGCGCACCTCGCCGCCGAGCTCACGCAGGATCCGTACATTCAACTGATCAGCACCATTCCGGTCCGGCCCACCGAGGAAGAAGCAATGGAGTGGATCCTGCACCAGAACGGGCGCTTCACCGAGGGGGTGGGCTACTCCTTCGCCATCGCCGACGCCGCGACGGACCGGGCGCTCGGCCAGATCGGCATGTGGCTGAAGGCGGTAGAAACGGGAAGAGCGACGGCGGGATACCTGGTTGCGCCGTCGGCGCGCGGCCGGGGCGTGGGCGCCGCGGCATTGATAGCGCTCACGTGCTTCGCGTGGACACTGCCCGTTCTGCATCGGGTGGAGCTGTACATCGAACCGTGGAACACCGGCTCCATCCGCACGGCCGAAGCCGCCGGCTACCAGCGCGAAGGACTGCTGCGCAGCCACCAGGCCATCGACGGCGAGCGTCGGGATATGCTGCTCTACGCCGCCATCCGGCCCTAGTGCGGGCGTGCCTCATGATGGGCGCGCCCGTGGGAGCGCCGGTCCTCTTTCATCTCGGCCTCGAACAAGTGCCGCTTACCCTCGGCGAGCTCATCGCGCGCGGCCTGCTCCACTGACTTGAACGCGGCGTAGTAGTTGTCGTCGTAGTCCTCGACGATCTGGAACGTCCACCGTCCATCGATCACATTCCGCCCCACAACGTCCTGCTCGACCCGGTCGGCCAGCTCGCCGTGCCCGGCCTTGCGCAGGAGCTGCGCAGCCTCTCCCAGGGCGAGGTCGGCCTTACCCGTCAGGCGGTGGAAGCCGTACAGATAGCCGCGGGCGTGTTCAACGACCTCCAACGCCTCGGACAGCTTGCCCAGCGCTTCAACCGTAGCGTCACTGGTGCCCTCGGGGCGGCGGTGGGAATGGTCAGGACCTTCATTCGGAAGCGTCGTCATGGGGAAATTATTGCCGTTGGAAGCGCAAAGCGCGACGCCGGCGCCCAACTTGGCACCGACGTCGCACTTGGTTTTTTGGTTTTCTCGAAGGGACTACGGCAGCTGCGGGTCCACGCCGTATTGCTCGGCCAGATCGGTGATCACGGCGTGCGCGCCCTGGATGCTGACGGAGGCGACAAAGGTTTCGTCGTCGACGTGGACAACGTCGCCCTTCAGTCGCTCCCACAGCGGGTTGGACTCGAAGGTCTTCTGCTGTTCGCGGGAGGCGTCGCCCTCGGCACCCGAAGGCGTCCAGGCGCTGACCATGACCAGGCCGGCGTCGGCCTTGAGGATCTGCTCCTCGGAGAGCGGGACGAAGATGGATTCGGTGGTGTCCGGCGCGCCTTCGGGGCGGGGGATGTTCATGTCCGCCATGATCTCGCCGATGAACGAATCGGTGGAGTAGAGGCGCGCGGTGTCCTCGCCGGCGAAGCGGAGCAGGGAGTAGGTGGCCTCGGGGTTCTTCGCGAGGATTTCCTCGCCCACCTTCTTGGCACGCTCCTCATAGCCGGCCACGAGCTCTTCGGCCTTGTCCTTCTTGCCCAGCGCCTCGCCGAGGAAGACTACGTTTTCCTTCCAGGTGGGCCCGGTGCTGACGGAGAAGATGGTCGGCGCGATCTTGGAGAGCTGGTCGTAGAGTGCCTCGTGGCGGACCTGCGCGGAGACGATCACGTCCGGCTCAAGCTCGAGGATTTTCTCCAGGTTGGGCTCGGCGAGGGTGCCGACGTTGACCGCGTCAGCAGTGGCTTCGTCGACGTCGCCGAGGTAGTCGGCGAACGGGTCGCCCGGATCCTGCCGGTACTGGACGTAGCCGACCAGATCGGCCTCAAGCAGCAGCGCGGCATCGATGTAGCTCGGGTCCAGCGCGACGACGCGCTTCGGCTCGGATTCGATGGTGGTTGAACCCATGGCATGTTCCATGGTCAGCGGGTAGCCCGAGCCGCCCGCGGGAGCCGAGGCGGCTTCTTCGGTGGACGCCGGTGCGCCGCAGGCCGCGGTGCCCAGGAGCGAGGCGCCGGCCACCAGGGCCAGCAATTTGGTCAGAACGGGTGTTTTCATGCGAGTCTCTTTCACGGTCCGATCGGCATAAGCCGCGTAACTTAGGTAAGGCTAAGCTTGTCCCCGCCGTAGACTGTAGCAGTCGAAAAGACCGACGCTCCAAACCTCCCGTAATAGAAGGCGCTTTGAAAACTGTGGATGCACCGGCCACGGGCACAGACTCCATTCCGGCTGCCGGGCTGCGCGAAACCGCGCTGCGGCTGCCCGTGCGCAGCGGAAAGGTGCGGCTGCGCTGGTTGGCGGCGGCCGTCGTCGTACTTTGCGCCGCCGTGCTGGCCAGTGTCTGCATCGGCAGCCAGCCCTCGTCACTGGCGCAGGCGTGGCATGCGGTGGTGACGCCGTCGGGAACCAACATGGACGTGACCATCCTGCAGCTGCGCTGGCCCCGGACGTTGACCGGGATTGCGGCCGGCATCTGCCTCGGCGTGGCCGGAACGCTCTCGCAGGGTCATACGCGCAATGCCGTGGCGGATCCGGGGCTGCTGGGCATCAACCAGGGCGCCGCGCTGGCCATCGTCGCGGTGACCGCCATTGCCGGTCAGGTGCTCCCGCTGACCCAGGCCGTGCTGGCATTCGGCGGGGCGCTGCTGGCCAGCGTGTTCGTGTTCCTGATCGGCACCGCCGCCCGGCACGGGTCCACGCCGATCACGCTGGTGCTGGCCGGCGCCGCCGTCACCGCCCTGTGCACGGGGCTGGTGACCGGGATCGTGCTGCTGAACGAGGCGGCCCTGGACACCCTGCGCTTCTGGCAGGTGGGCTCCATCGCCGGGCGCAACGACATCCTGCGGGCCATCTGGCCCTTCCTGCTGGCGGGCCTGGTGCTGGCGGCGATGAACATTCCGGCGCTGAACGCGCTGGCGCTGGGCGAAGACACCGCCCGGTCCCTGGGCATCTCGGTGCTGTGGGCGCGCTGCGCGGGCATCGGAGCCATCACACTGCTGGCCGGATCCGCCGTGACCATGGCCGGCCCGATTGCGTTCGCGGGACTGCTGGTTCCGCATATCGCCCGGGCGATGGTGGGGGCCGACTACCGCTGGCTGCTGCCGGCTTCCGCGGTCACCGGCGCCGCGCTGCTGCTCCTGGCCGATACCGCCGGACGGGTCATCGCGCGTCCGGGTGAGCTCTCCGTGGGCGTGGTGCTGGCCGTCATCGGCGCCCCCTTCTTTGTCTTCCTGGCCCGCCGCCGCAAGCTGGTGACCGTATGAGCACCGTGACCCGTAACGGCGGCAAGGTCCGGTCGCTCCGGGTGCTGCGGGCCGGGCCGCTCTCCATCCGGATCAGTCCCCGCGGACTCTCCGTGGGCGGAGTGCTGATCCTGGTGCTGGTGGCGGCCATGGCCATCCACGTGGCCAACGGCGGCACACCGCTCGCCCTGCTTGACGTGCTGCGCGCGCTGCTCGGCGACACCTCCGATTCCAAGGTCCATCTGGCCGTGACAGAGTTCCGCGCACCGCGGATGGTTGCCGCCGTCGTCGCCGGTGCCTGCCTCGCCGCCGCCGGCGCCATTACGCAGACCGTGGCCAGAAACCCGTTGGCCAGCCCCGACGTGCTGGGCGTGACTGCCGGGGCCTCGCTCGGTGCGGTGACAGTGCTGGTGCTTGCCGGCGGCGGGAGCGCCGGTCTGAGCGGGCTGGCCGCAACCATGGGCATGCCGCTGGCGGCCTTCGGCGCGGGCGTACTCAGCGGCGTCGCGGTCTACCTGCTGGCCTACCGCAGCGGGATCGACAGCTACCGGCTGGTCCTGGTTGGCCTGGGCATCAACGGTTTTGCCGTCAGCCTGACCACCTGGCTGCTGACTCTCGGCGACGTCAGCAGCGCGGCCCAGGCCCTGACCTGGATGATGGGTTCGCTCAACGGCAAGGACTGGGCACTGGTGCAGCCGATGGGCGTCATTGCCGCGGCGCTGCTGCTGGCCGCCGTCTTCTGCGGACGGTGGCTGCTGCTGACCAGCCTGGGTGAGGACACCGCCGTCGGACTTGGTACCCGGGTGGGCGCGGTGCGGCTGACGGCCCTGACCATCGCCGTGCTGCTGGCGTCGGTGGGCACCGTGGTCGCCGGGCCGCTGGTGTTCGTGGCGCTCGCCAGCCCGCAGATTGCGCGCATCCTGACCGGTTCGGTGGTGCCCCCGGTGGCAGTTTCCGCGTTGGTGGGCGCCGTGTTCGTGCTGCTGGCCGATACGGTGTCCGCCAACGCCCTGAGCGTTGCGCTGCCCGTCGGCGTTGCCACCGCCGTCGTCGGCGCCCCCTATTTGATCTACCTGATTCTGCGCTACCAACGGAGGCTCACATGAGCGCGCCCAGCACCGGCGGGCGGTTGCGCGCCGACGCCCTGACCCTCGGCTACGACGGCCCCGACATTGTCCGGGAACTGTCGCTGACCGTGCCGGATGCCGCCATTACCGCCGTGATCGGCCCCAACGGCTGCGGGAAGTCCACCCTGCTGCGCGGGCTGGGCCGGCTGCTCGCGCCGCGGTCCGGAGCGGTGACGCTCGACGGCGAACCCCTGGCCAAGCTGTCCACCCGCCACGTTGCCACCCAGCTGAGCGTGCTGCCGCAGACGCCGGCCGCGCCGTCCGGACTGACCGTGGCGGACCTGGTTTCGCGCGGGCGGCACCCCCGGCAGAAGTGGTACCAGCAGTTCTCCGTGTCGGACGAGGCCGTGGTGCTCGACGCACTGGCGGCGACGGACAGCCTCGGGCTGGCGGACAAGCCGCTGGAGGATCTGTCCGGCGGCCAGCGCCAGCGGGCATGGATCTCCATGACGCTGGCCCAGGAGACCGACATCCTGCTGCTGGACGAACCCACCACCTACCTCGATCTGGCCCACCAGGTGGAGGTCCTGGAGCTGGTCCGCCGGCTCAACCGGGACCGCGGCCGCACCGTGGTGATGGTGCTGCATGACATCTCGCTGGCGGCCCGCTACAGCGATCACATGGTGGCCATGAAGGACGGACGGATCGTCGCGCAGGGAACCCCGGCAGAGGTGGTCACGCCGGAACTGCTGCTTGAGATCTTCGGGCTGGCCGCCCAGGTGGTGCAGGAGCCGACAGCCGGACGGCCGCACGTCATTCCCCTCGGCGCTGCCGTTTAGCCAACCTGTTGGCCCACCTAGGCGGCTGTTTGGCTGCGCCCTGAGGTCGGGCGGCTAGCCGCAACCTTGCCGGACGGGACCGTGCAGGGCACGCCCCTACTGCGCCTGACTACCGAAGGAGGTAGAGACCGCGAAGTCCCCGCCGACAATGTAGCTGCGGCGGTACTCGAGCGGTCGGCCTCCCGCATAACCCACGCGGTCGATCAGGAGCAGAGCGGTGTCCGTGGTGCACTGCAGCGACCTCGCCTGTTCCTCGGTGGCGATGACGGCCGTGAGCCGTTCTTCGCCGCCATCCAGCGAGATCCCGCACGCTTCCTCGAGCTCCTGGTACAGGGCAGTGTTGGAAAAGTCCCGCTCCAGCAGCGGTCCGACCTGTTCGGCCGGCAGCCAGACGTCATCCAGCGCCAGCGGAACGCCGTCGGCATAACGCCGTCGTGAGAGGTGGAACAGCGGTTCATCCGCCGGGAGCATCAGCCGCTGGGCCACTGCTTCGTTTCGCCCCACCTCCTGGGCCAGGACGTCACTGTAGTGCTCCATTCCGGCTTCCTGCAGGGTGGCGAAGAGGCTGTATACGGGACCGTAGGCTGTGCTTTTTCCTGCGACGACCTGTGGCAGGGCAACGGGCTTGCGGCCGCGTTGCGCGGTGACCAGCCCGGCCTCGCGCAGGGGGCGCAAGGCAGCGCGGATACTGCCGCGGCTCGCACCGTATTCGTTGGCCAGTGCCAGCTCGCCGGGAAAACCATCGCTGAATTCGCCCTTCTGCAGCCGGCGTTGCAGATCCCGGCTGATGGCTTCCCACAGCGGAGTTCCGGGCGCGGTGCTGCCAGACCCTGCAGCCGAAGGTTTTGCATGGTCCTGACCGGTCACGTAGCCTCCATGTGGAGAAATGTATAAACATTTGCGGCCGCTCCGGCCGCAACGAGGAGCCTGAATGCCGTCGCCCAAGCCAACTGCCCCAGCCAGTAACCCCCGCAACCGTAACTTTACCGTGACGGCCACGGTCCTGGGCGTGGCTGTGCTCCTGCTCTTCGTTGGCATCTTCGCCTTCCAAGGGGGTAAATCGCAGCAGGCCGCCAGCGCTGGACAGGGTGAACAGGCCGGACAGAATGCCCAGCGGGGCAGTGAAGGTGAACTGGACATGTCCCGGCGGATCGCGAATGACCCCACGGCCCTGGGTGCCGTGGATGCGCCGGTGGTCATGGTCGAGTATTCGGACTACCGGTGCCCCTTCTGCGGCCTCTTTGCCCGCGACACACTGCCCGCCCTGGTGGAAAAGTACGTCGACAGCGGAGAGCTGCGCATCGAGTGGCGCGATCTGCCGGTCTTCGGCGAGGAGTCCATGGAGGCCGCACTGGCCGGGCGTGCGGCGGGGGAGCAGGGCAAATTCTGGGAGTTCAACAAGGCCGTCTACGCTGCCGCACCTGAACGAGGGCACGCGGACCTGAACCGAGGGCGCTTGATCGAGTTCGCCGAGCAGGCCGGCGTGCCGGACATGAAGAAATTCGAAGCGGACCTGGACTCGAAGCAGCTGCGTCAAGCAGTTACCCGGGACGCTCAGGAAGCGGCCTCTCTCGGCGCCACCGGAACACCTACCTTCCTGGTCAACGACACTCCCTTTGTCGGGGCCCAGCCGCTGGAGGCGTTTGAACAGGCCATCGACGCAGAGCTGAACGAAGCCGGGCTGAACGAAGCGGGAAGCAAGTAATGGAAATCGGCTACGCAGGCGCCTTCCTCGGCGGACTGCTCACGCTGCTCAGCCCGTGTTCAGCCTTACTGCTGCCGGCGTTTTTCGCCTATGCCTTTTCCACCAAGACGCGACTGGTCGCCCGGACGGCGCTGTTCTACGCGGGCCTCCTCTCCACCCTGGTACCGCTGGGGGTCTTCGCCGGGGCGCTCGGATCCCTGGCCACCCAGCACCGCCATGTCCTGGTGGCGGTGGCGGCCACCCTGGTCATCCTGCTCGGCGCGGCGCAGATCCTCGGCCTCCGGCTGCCGGCCGTCATCTGCAACAACACACAATCAGGTTCTTCCGGCCTGTCTGTCTTTGTCCTCGGGACGGTCTACGGTGTTGCCGGGGTCTGCACCGGCCCGATCCTCGGCTCCATCCTGACCGTGGCAGCCGTTGGCAGCAACGCGATGTACGGCGGCATCCTGCTGGCGATTTATGCGCTCGGCATGGCGCTGCCGCTCTTCGTGCTGGCGCTGGTCTGGGACCGGCTGGGCATCAGCGGGCGCCGCTGGCTGCGTCCGCGACCGCTGGTGATCGGCCGCTGGTCCAACTCCTGGATCATGGTCATCTCCGGCATCCTCTCCATCGGCATCGGAGTCCTGCTGCTGGTGACGGACGGAACGGCAGGGCTGGGCGGCGTGCTCAGCGTGGGAGACCAGTTCCGGTTGGAAACCACGGTCAGCGGCGCGGCGTCGGGCGTCTCCAACCTGGTCTTCGCCGGCATCGCCTCGGCGGTGCTGGTTGTCGCCGTCGTGCTGTATCTCAGGAGCCAGCGGACCCCGCGCGCAAGTGGCAGCTTCGCCTCGGTCAGCGCTGCTGCCCGGGACAACAAGGAAGAGCGATGAAAAGCGGCCTTGCGTCGCTGAAGGGGGCCCTTGCGCTGTGGCCGCGCCGACGCTGGCTGGCCGCGCTCGCAGCCGCAGCCGCCACATATGTAGTGGTAGCCGTCCCGACCGATCTGATCAACACGCCGTTTTTCGTCCGGGAGGTTCCGCCGACCTGGTGGTCCTTCCCGGTTCTGGCCATCACGGCAGCGCTCACAGGCTTGGTGGCCGCGACCTACGTAGCGCGATTGCCGGAGGTGTCACCGGAGCGCGGGCAGCGGTTCGGCATCGCGGGCGCCATCGTCTCGTTCTTTGCCGTCGGCTGCCCGGTCTGCAACAAACTGGTGCTCCTGGCACTGGGCACCTCCGGCGCCATGCAGTATTTTGAGCCGGTCCAGCCGCTGCTGGCAGTGGTGTCGATCGGCCTGCTGGGCTGGGCGTTCTACCGGCGTGCAACGTCCGAAGACCGCTGCGCGGTACTGCAGAAAACAACGACGCCGGCACTCACCGGCCGCTGAACCTCCGGCGGGCGAACCTATCCCGGAGTGTCCTGCCTATTGGGGACGGCAACGGCGTAGACGGTCCGCTCCTTCGTCGGGAACAGGGCTGTCCCATCGGCCAGCATGGACACCGGAAGGGCAAAGTCGCCGGTGTCCAGAATGGCGCCGGATTCGATGTCGATCTTGGCCGCTACACCATCGAGCTCGCCGTAGGCCACGCCAGGGCCCGCCGCTGTGACTCTCGCGCTGCGGGCGAAGCTCTTGGTCCATACGGTGCCTTCATCAGGGCGGACGGCGGTGTTCATCTGCGAGCCGTCGGCCAGTTCGGACGCCAGCAAGACCGTTCCGGACGACTCCTCCACCGCTGCCATCCCGGCCGGCGATCCGGCAAGCTGTCCCAGCGGTTCGCCGGTTCGAAGGCTGTAAATAGCGTCCTGAGGCTCCTTGCCCTGCTCCTCCCAGCGCAGCACCACAATGCCCCCGGTTGCCGGACCGTAGCTGCCGGTGAATCGGACCGTCGCGCCCGCAGTTGTCCCGCTCAGCCGGGTGAGCTCGTCCGCGGACCACAGGGTGCCGCCGGAACCGGTATCAACGGCCGAGAACCCGGTTCCGGAGCCGATCAAGGCCGCGCCGTGATGTTCATAGAGAGCAGTTTCGCCCGCCGGGGTTTCGACGACGGTCCCGGTGCTCGCGTCCAGCAGCGTGCCTGGAGTGGTTCCGGCCGTGAGCGCCTTCGGCGTATTGGCGAAGATGAGTCCGTTTCCCGCGGAGGGGCCGGGAACTTCCGTGGGTCCCCACAGCACTTCACCGCTGGCGGCAGAGAAGGCGGTCGCCGTCGTGACGCTGACCGGACCCTGCCCATCTTGTCTGGCGTCGGAATCAAGAATAACGACGGCGGGTTGCCCGCCAACGCTGGTAAGCACAGTTCCCACACACGACGGATTGGTATCAACGCGCCAGAGGGTGCCTTCGGCATTGAAGCCGTAGAAGCTCAACGATGATCGGCCGTCCCGGGGGAAGACGGAACCGATGAAGGTGGCACCCGCGGACGCCGGGGCACTGTCGATCCTGACCTCGGAAGTCACCTCGAATCCGGGGAAGACGCGCGGGTCCGCGGTCTCACCGTGGAGAGAGGTGGGCGGGTTGCCGATGTCTACCCGGTGCACGGTGGGCAAGGCGGGGTCCGGTGAGCAGGCGGTAACACCGAGCAAGGCGACAAGGACAAGGCTCGCAGCGGTTCGCCGTCGTAAATGTCTATACATTTCGCTGGCCACGCTATCATGCACAGGAAAGCTTTCCCGCCCGCGCATCGCGGGCACAGGACCGACCGAGGAGGAACCATGCCAACGGTGGACAATCCCAGGCAAGATGCCGGTGCCGAATTCAAGGCGCTGGGGCTGCTGGTTCACGGGGCGGGCCCAGGCGCCCAGGACTGGCTGCCGGGGGTGCTGCGCAGCGCAACCAACGCGGCAGACGCGCTGCCGGCGGGGACCACCATCGAAGTAGTCATCCAGGGCCCCGGGGTTGCCCTGCTCTCCGGCGGATCCGGGTTTGCCGACGAAATCGGCGCCGTCCTGGAGCGGCAGATCCGGGTCCTGGCCTGCGGAAACAGCTTGCGTTCGGCCGCCGTGCCGCCTGAGCAGCTGCTGCCGGGCGTGGCCGCAGTCCCGGCCGCCATCGCCCACATGGCCAGCAGGCAATGGGAAGGCTGGGCCTACGTCCGGCTCTAGGCCGAAGTTACGTCCGCTCCAGGAGCTGCCTAGTTCGCCAGGTACGGGTAGTCCGTGTAGCCGGGAGCGCCGTCGGTGTAGAAGGTCTTCGAGTCCGGATCGTTCAGCGGAAGGTTTTCCTGCCAGCGGCGGGCAAGATCCGGATTCGCGATGGCCGGGCGGCCCACCACAACGCCGTCGGCCAGTCCGTCGTCGAGGATGGCCAGCGCTTCTTCGCGGGTGGTAATGACGCCGAAGCCGTTGTTGAGCAGCACCGGACCACCGAAGCGCGCGCGCAGTTCCTGGACCAGTGTGCCAGCCGGCTCCTTGTGCAGGATGCTCAGGTAAGCCAGGCCCAGCGGGGCAAGGCCGTCCATCAGCGCGGCGTAGGTTGCCCGGGTCTCTTCGGCATCCAGTTCCAGGGCGCCCTGGACATTGTGTTCGGGGGAGATGCGGATGCCCACCCGGTCCGCACCGATCTCGGCGGCAACGGCGGCGGCAACCTCGATGACGAACCGTGCGCGGTTCTCCGGTGATCCGCCGTACTGATCGGTGCGCTGGTTCGAACTCGGCGCGAGGAACTCATGCAGCAGGTAGCCGTTGGCCGAGTGCAGTTCCACCCCGTCCAGGTCAGCTTCCACGGCGTTCCGCGAGGCCAGCACAAATTCGTCGATGATGCCCGGCAGCTCATCCGTGCCCAGGGCACGGGGAACAGGGTACGGCTTTTTGCCGTCATAGGTGCGGGTCTCGCCGTCGATCGCAATGGCGCTCGGCGCGACGACTCTATGGCCGCCGTTGGTGGCTTCGTGCGTGACGCGGCCGGCGTGCATGACCTGGGCGACGATCCGTCCGCCGTCGTGATGGACAGCGTCCGCGACAGCCCGCCAGCCGTCGATCTGTTCCGGCGTGACCAGGCCCGGCTGGCGCTGGAAGCCCTGTCCCGCGTAGCTGGGGTAGGCACCCTCGGTGACGATCAGGCCCAGCGAGGCGCGCTGCCGGTAATGCTCGACGACGAGCGGTCCCGGAACGCCGTCCACACCGGAGCGCATGCGGGTCAGCGGCGCCATGATGAGGCGGTTGGAGAGGTCGAGGGCGCCGACGGACAGCGGGGTAAACAGGCTCACAAAAGTCCTTCTTCTTAGGCAATGCTTCCGCAGGGGCAACCAAGCGGGCAGACAAGTTATTCCAGCCGGACCCCGCGGGTGAAGCCTGGCGCTACCTAATCCTCGTAGAACGTCCTCGCCGGTCCCTGGTCCAGGGAGGTCACGATTCCCGCAGCGACCTCGCGCAGTTTGATGTTCCGGGTGCTGGAGGCGGTCTTCAGGATTTCGACGGCGGATTCCTGGCTGCATCGGTTCTGCGCCATGATGATGCCCACGGCGACGTCGATGTCGGTCCGGGAGACCAGCGCAGCCTTCAGGTTGTCGGCGGTTTCGGCGAGATGGGCGAAGCGGACCGCCAGCATGAGGCCCAGCGATGTCTGCCGCACGAACTGCTCGACCAGCGCAATGGACTTCTCGTCGAACCGTCTGGGCCGGTGGGAGTAGAGGTTCAGCGCGGCCTTGGTGTCTTCCTGAAGGTGGAACGGAACGGCAAGGATGGATCGCACGCCATGCTGGAGCACCGCCGTGGTATATTGCGGCCACCGCTCTTCCGTCTCAAGATCGGGAATGAGGACATTGACCTGGTCACGCGAGGCGGTCATGCAGGGACCGTCGCCGAAAGCGTACTGGATCTCGTCCATGGCCTGCGCGTCTTCACTGCTGCTGGCCACGGTGGCGGATCTTTTGTGCCGAAGCAGGGTGATGCCGGTGAGGACCTCGTCGCCCGGCGTGGAGAGGCTGGAGGAGGACAGGCGGGCCAGCCCGTCCAGAAATTCCCCGACGTCGGTGCTGTTGAGAACCAGTTCCTGAAGGTGCTGGCTCAAGTGGGTATCGGTCTTAGCGGTGGACTCAGTGCTCAAGAACGTAGGTGCCGTTTCACTCATGCACTGCGCGGGCGTCCAGCCCTCGAAGAGCAATCCAAAGCGGCCCGCTGCTGAACCGTACCGAAAAAGTATAGGCCAACGGCAAGGCCTCCGGCGGCATACTGCCCTGTGGCGGGAGTAATGCCGGACACATGCGCTCAGTCGTCCCCGCTGCCGAGGATAGCCCAAGCGAAGGGGCCCAGCTCCAGCCCGTCGCCGCCCACCCCGACGTCGCCGCCGCGGGCCAAAACCGTGCGGCTGTCAGCAGGCGCGTCGACACTCACGGGACTGCCGGCGAGGTTGAGCGCCACGGTGATGCAGTGCCCGTCGGCCAGCGATTCGTAGACAAGGTGTTCGTTGGCCAGTGCCAGGACCCGGGTGCGCGCCCGGTGCAACCAGGGAAGACGACGCCGGACGCCAATCAGCTCCTGATGCAGCCGGTAAATGTCCACGCCCAGGTTGCTGAGTTCCGCCGGACTGTCCGGGAACGCCGGCCGCACCGCGTCGTCCCCGCCGGCACGGTCCTCCTTCACCCCGCGGAACCCCTGTTCGTCGCCCGCATAGATGGACGGCGTGCCTCCCAGCGTCAGGAGGATAACGACGGCGTGGGGCAGCAGCGCGGTATTGCTCAGCTTGCTGGCCAGCCGGGTGACGTCATGGTTGCCCACGAAGGTCAGCGGGGCGAAGGACTCGAGGAAGCCGTTGTGCCGGTCCAGCGCGGCGGACAGTTCGTAGAGGTTGACGTCGTTGAGCGAACTCCAGACGGCCTTCCACAGCTCGTACTGGGTCACTGAGCCGAGCTTTCCTTCGGCTACCGCGGCTGCGTAGTCCCCGTGGATGAACTCGCCGACGAAGTACGCGTCCGGATAGTCGGCGCGGACCGCGTCCAGCACCGGGGCCCAGAACGACGGCGGAACCGCATAGGCCGCATCCAGCCGCCAGCCATCCGCGCCGCGGGCCAGCCAGTACTTCATCACCTCGACCACGAAATCGCGCACCTGCGGTTCCACGTGGTTCAGGGCGACCAGGTGGTGGTGCCCCTCGAAGTCCTCGTAGTCAGGTTCCGTGCCCGGGCTCCATTGCCCCTCGGGCCAGGAAAGCTTGAACCAGGACGACGACGGCGCTTCCGGCCCCTCCCGGAGAACCTGCTGGAACCGGTCAAAGCTGCGGCCCACATGGTTGAAGACCCCGTCCAGCAGGACCCGCAGTCCCCGTGAATGGGCCGCCGCAATGAAGTCCTCAAAGTCGGCTTCGTCCCCGAGGCGCGGATCGATGCGGAAGTAGTCGGTGGTGTCGTAGCCGTGGGTTTCGGCGGCGAAAACCGGTCCGAGTGCAATTCCGGAAGCACCGAGTTCCACCACATAGTCCAGCCACGCCGTCAGCCGCGGCAGCCGGTGCTGCACCTCGCTGCCTTCAGCGGGAGCGTCTCGTTCCGCCCCGACGAACCCCAAAGGGTAGACCTGCCACCATATGACGTTTTCGACCCAACCCGGCCTGGCCATGAATGCCTCTTTCCGTTGTGGACGCTGCTGCCGCAATTGTGTCAGCAATTGGACACATGGACTCCCCAAAGTTCTTCCCACACGGTAGTTTCAAGAGTACGATCGTAGGTCCCGCGAGGAGAATTATGGCTCAATCCGTCATAAGGGCGACGGCATGATCCGGCTCCGGCAGCTGGCGCAAGCCGCGTCCGTTCTGACAACCCCGTTGGCTCCGGAAGATATCCTGTCCCTGTTCAACCCGGTGTTCTCGGCCCGCCAGCTGCGCGGCGTCGTGACCAAGGTTGTTCCGGAGACAACCGGTTCAGCCACCATTTATTTCCGTCCCGGCCCGGGCTGGAAGGCGCATCAGGCAGGCCAGTGGGCACGCATCGGCGTGGAGCTGGACGGCGTACGCCACTGGCGTTCCTATTCGCTGAGCACTGCCGCCGGAGAGGACCCGGCCATCACGGTGACCGACATCGGGGCCGTTTCCGGTGCCTTGGTGCGCAAGGTCAAACCCGGCGACGTGCTGTTCCTGGCCGCGCCCCAAGGGGACTTTGTCCTGCCGGAACAGCCCCGGCCGCTGCTGATGCTCACCGCCGGCAGCGGCATCACCCCGGTGATGTCGATGATCCGCACACTGGTGCCGGCCCGTCCGGATGCAGACGTAGTGCTGATCCACTCCGCCCGGACCCCGCAGGACAGCATCTTCGGGGAGGAACTGTACGAACTGGCCGACCAGTTCCCCCGCCTGCAAGTCATCCACCAGTTCACTGCCGAACACGGCCGGCTCGACTTCAATTCGCCCGCCGAGCTGGACCGGCTTTGCCCGGACTGGCGGGAACGCGCCGCCTACGCCTGCGGCCCCGAAGGCTTCCTTGACGATGCCGAAGCGCTTTGGGCGCGCGAAGCGGCTGTGTCCAAAACCGGCGTTCCTGCGGTTACCGGCGCCCTGACCATCGAACGCTTCAGTACCGGCCTTGCCGGCGGCGAAGGGCACGACGGCGGTCTGGTCACCTTCGAGGCGTCCGATCGCGAAATCGAGGCGGACGGAAATACCCCGCTGCTCGACGTCGGCGAAGAGGCCGGTATTCTGATGCCCAGTGGCTGCCGGATGGGGATCTGCCAAAGCTGCCTCGCACCACTACGCGCCGGGCAAGTCCGCGACCTGCGGACCGGGGAAGTCCTCGGCGAACCAGGCCAACTCATCCAGACATGCATTACGGCAGCCGCCGGACCCGTCAACCTGGATCTCTAAGGAGGAAAATTATGGAAAGCGTTTCCACTACGGCTACAGCCCGCAGGACCGGTGCGCTCGCCGCGTCTGGTCATCCGCTGGTCCGCCCGCCGGCCGCCGCCCACCTCTCCGATGAGCAGGTTGCCGAGCTCGGCCGCGAGCTGGACGCCATCCGCGACGAAGTCATTGCCGAGCGCGGCGCCTCGGACGCCGCCTACATCCGGCGGGTGATCAAGGTCCAGCGCGGACTTGAGATCGCTGGCCGCGCGGCACTGCTGGCCGGGCGCAACAAGACCGCGTGGGTCACCGGCACCACCCTCCTGAGCTTCGCGAAGATCCTGGAGAACATGGAGATCGGCCACAACGTGCTCCACGGCCAGTGGGACTGGATGCGCGATCCCGACATCCACTCCACCACGTGGGAATGGGACTTCGTCACCCCGGCCCGTTCCTGGCAGCACACCCACAACGACCTGCACCATCGCTGGACCAACGTGATCGGTAAGGACAAGGACGTCGGCTACAACCTGCTGCGCATGTCTCCGGACCAGCCATGGCGTCCCTTCAATCTGGGCAACCCGCTGTGGAATGCAATCCTGGCGCCCGTGTTCGAATGGGGGATCGCCATCTACGACCTGGAACTGGTGGATTACCGCGAAGGCACGAAGTCCAAGGCCGCTATCGTCAGGGACCTCAAGGCCATGGGCCGCAAGGCCTTGCGCCAGTTCACCAAGGACTACGCCGCCACGCCGGTCGTAGCCATGGTTACCGGATCCGGCAAGCAGGCACTCTGGGGAACGCTGGCCGCCAACGCCGTCCGCAACGTCTGGGCGCATGCGGTCATCTTCTGCGGCCACTTCCCGGACGGGGCGGATACCTTTACCGAGGAAATGGTCGACGGCGAAACCCGCGGCGACTGGTACGTGCGCCAGATGATCGGATCGGCAAACATTTCCGGTTCCAGGTTCATGCACCTGATGACCGGAAACCTGTCCCACCAGATCGAACATCACCTGTTCCCCGATCTGCCCTCCAACCGTTACATCGAGGTGGCCCCGAAAATCCGCGACATCTGCCGGCGCTACGGATTGCCTTACAACTCCGGGCCCCTGTTCAAGCAGGTCGGCTCCTCCTGGGCGAAGGTCTTCAAATACGCGCTCCCGGACAAGGCTGCGCCGGCGTCCTGACACCGGCTCCGCGTTTTCTTGACATTCCTTCGCCACCTCCCCGAGGAATCATGTCAAGATGCCCGCTTGGATTGCTTCTTGACTTTCCTTCCCGGCGGGAACAGTGTTTGTGCAGCGCTAAAAAGCTGCAGCGTACCAACCGGCAGCGGTGGGTTCGTACAAACCGGCAGCGGTGGGTTGCGCTGGGGAAGTGTGGCGCACCATGGAATCAACCGGCACGGGTCCAGGCACGGACGCCGGTCGACAATCCGGTGAAGGCATCCGCCGGGCGACCGGAGGGTTGTTCATCATCAGCGCCCTCACGTTCGCCGGGGCGGCCACCGCCTTATCGGCGATGTTCGATTGGCCGGATATCCTGCGCGAGCCGGCCGCCGTAGTGCTGCCCGCCTTTGCCGCCGGAGGCCCGGCGCTGGTCTGGACCTGGTTTGCGACCGCCTGGACGTACGGGATTCTTGCCGTTCCGATCCTGCTGCTGCCTTCCGTACTGGGCCGGCGCGAGGACGCGGTACTGCGCGCGGCCACCTACTTTGGTGCCACGTCTGTGGTGCTGTCGCTGATCGGATTTCTGCGCTGGGTCTTCGTCGTGCCGCAGCTGGCCGAGGCCTACGTCGCGGGCGACGACGCCGCCAGGACCGCGGTGGACGCCGCCTGGACTGCCCAGCACCAGTACGGCGGCGCGCTGCTCGGTGAGCACTTGGGCCAACTGCTGGTCATTGGCTGGACGGTCACACTCAGCGCGGTCATCCTGCACAGCCGCGTCCTGCCGCGCTGGCTCGGCGCGGCCGGACTTGTCACAGGGGCCCTCTACCTGCTCAACCAGGGGGACATCCTGGCCACAGCCGTGCCCGGTTTCCCCGTCTGGGACCTTGCAGGGCTGATTGGGAGCTCAACCTGGGGACTGTGGGTGGCGGCTCTCGGCGCCGTCCTCCTGCTCAGGCGAACGCCGTCGCCCGCCGTGACTCCGCAGTAGGCCCGGCTGTGACTCCATCAAACTCAGCCGGTGTGTCGTCCCGTGAGCTTGTCCCGAAGCCGGTCGACCATGCCGACGCCGGGGCCGACGGTCTTATGAAACAGCTCGGAGTGCGGTGCGTGTGGGTGCGGGCGGGTCGGCGCCAATTTCTTGGCGTTCTGCACCTTTTCGCCCAGATCGACGAGTTTCTCCGGAGGGATGTGCGCGCGTAGCTGGGGGAACTGCTCCGACTCCTCGTCCTTGGCGTGATGGCGCAATTTCGCCTCCAGTTCGCGGATAAGTTCCATGAATTCCGGGTCAGCGGCGTCGACGTCTTCAACCTGCTTCATCAACCGGACTATCTCGTCGTGCTCCTGCTTATCGTGCTCGACCTCCTTCGCGCCGTTCGGCACGTGCTCCTCTACTGCCGGGTAGACGAACATTTCTTCGGCGACGGCATGACGCATAACTTCGGCAATCACGGTGTCGGCCAGATCCCGGCGCTGGCTGGGATCGGCCGTGCTCTCGATCTGTCCGATCAGCGCGACCATCTCCCGATGGTCGGTTGTGAGGATATCGACGACATCTGTGCTGGTTCCACCACTATTGGTCATGAGACGTCCCTCCTTTGGGTCGTTGCTCCCGTGCGTTGGCAGGAACGGCCAACGTACCACCGCTTAACAGCAAGATCCATGGCCTGCCCGGAGTCTGGAGGATTGCCAGCGTTCTCCCGCCAAAGTGAGCCCACCCGGCAACCATCAGCATACTGAGCAGTAGGCTTTGACCATGCAGAAACCCCTGGTCCAGCAAAAGACTCCGCTCAAAGTCGTCATGGTCGCCATCGTTGCGGCGCTCGGCGGCTTCCTGTTCGGCTTCGACAGCGCCGTGATCAACGGCGCCGTCGACGCGGTGCAGCAACAGTTCGGGCTGGGCAGCGTACTGCTCGGCTTTACCGTCTCCTGCGCACTGCTCGGCGCCATGATCGGCGCCTGGCTGTCCGGCCCGCTCGCCGACCGCCAAGGCCGGGTTCGAGCCATGCTGGTGGCCTCCGTCCTCTTTACGATCTCGGCCATCGGCTCCGGCCTCGCCGTCGGCGTGACCGACCTGATCATCTGGCGCTTTATCGGCGGCATCGGTGTCGGCATGGCATCGGTCCTGGCCCCGGCCTACATTGCAGAGGTCTCGCCCGCGCACAGCCGCGGCCGCCTCGGTTCGCTGCAGCAGTTGGCCATCGTGCTCGGGATCTTCGTAGCGTTGCTGACTGATGCGTACCTGGCCGCAGTGGCCGGCGGAGCGGGAGAGCCAATGTGGTTCGGGCTGGAAGCCTGGCGCTGGATGTTCCTGGCCGAAACCGTTCCCGCCGTGCTGTACGGGCTGCTGGCCCTCCAGGTGCCCGAATCGCCCCGATATCTGGTAGCCAAAAACGAACTTGTGGGCGCTGCCAAGGTGCTGCGCGACGTCGTTGGTCTTAACGGCAAACAGGCGGTGCAGGACAAGATCCAGGCCATCCGCGAAACCATCCACAGTGAGGAACGGCAGGGTCTCAAAGACCTGATGGGAGGGAAGGGCTGGCTGCTGCCGATCGTGTGGGTCGGCATCTTCCTTTCCGTCTTCCAGCAGTTCGTTGGCATCAACGTGATCTTCTACTACTCCACGAGCCTGTGGAGGTCCGTGGGCTTCAACGAGTCCGATTCCTTCAGTATTACCGTCATCACCTCGGTGACCAACATCTTGGTGACCGTGGTGGCCATCATGCTGGTGGACAAGGTGGGGCGCAAACCGCTGCTGGTAGCCGGCTCGATCGGCATGCTGCTCTCGCTTGGCGCGATGGCGCTGTGTTTCAGCCAGGCCATCGGGACGGGTGAAGACGTCACCCTGCCGCAGCCGTGGGGCGTGGTGGCACTGATCGCGGCCAACCTGTTTGTGGTTTCCTTCGGCGCCACCTGGGGTCCGGTGGTTTGGGTATTGCTGGGGGAGATGTTCCCCAACCGGATCCGTGCCGTAGCGCTCTCCGTCGCCGCGGCCGCGCAGTGGCTGGCCAACTTTGCCATCACCACCACGTTCCCGTTCCTCGCAGACATCGACCTGACGCTGGCCTACGGGTTGTATGCGTTCTTCGCGCTGTTGTCCCTGGTATTCGTCTGGAAGTTTGTGCCCGAAACCAAGGGCAAGGAACTCGAGGCTATGTAGCTTTGCCATGTACCGTCACCAAGGGGGTTCGTTTGGCTGTAGCGGCCACTCATCGAACGGCCGGTTCCAGTCATCCGGTCCGTCTCCTGTCAGTGGCTGGCTGGAAAGCGCGGACTTCTGGGGCACGTCTGACGCGGTAGGCATCTCGGCCGACTTCGGTTGGCTCGGTGGCAAGTCCGTAATGGGCTCCATCAGCGGCAGCAGTGTCTCTGCCTGTTGGCCTGGTGGACCGGAGCCGGGTACCAGTGAGAGTTCTGCCGGTTGAGGTGGGGGTTCTGCGGCGGTCCCGTTCTCGACAATCGTGGACTGGGCTTGGGCGCGGGGCAGGGGTGTGCCGGCGAGTCGGTATCGGTTGCGGCGGGGTTTTTGGTCGGGGTCGATGTAGCGGGGCGGGATGAACCAGGGGATTCCGTCCCGGACTTCGATTCTCCAGTTTTCGTCGTGCAGCAAATGGTGGTGGTAGCTGCACAAAAGACAACCATTGTGGACTGAAGTTGGGCCGTTGTGTTTTTCCCAGAATTTGATGTGGTGTGCTTCGGTCCAGGGTGCGGGCATGGTGCAGTCGGGGAAGGCGCAGCCTTTGTCCCGGGCGACGAGGGCGCGGCGCTGCGCGGGGGTGAACAGCCGCTGGGCGCGTCCGATGTCGAGGATTTCGCCTTTGCCGCCGAGGACCAGGGGGATGAGGTCGGCGTCGCAGGCGATTTT
>NZ_JAODLR010000036.1 GCF_025960875.1 Crystallibacter permensis
GGAATGGAGACCCCCCAGCGCGCCGCCCAAGGCCCCGGAAAGGGCACGAAAGCGAACCCCACGGCCCAAAATTGCCCCTTGTTCAGCGCCCTCCTGGGGCAAGCAGGGCGGCGGCTACTACTCCTTCGAGCACGGCCACCTGCTGCTGTGGATGTGGTGGGGCAACCCCGAAGACCGCCCGTTGTACGAGCGGCGCGAAGAGCTCGCGGAGGAGTTCGGTGCCGAGAAGGCAGAGTTCATGGTGGGCGCCTCGCGCAACCTGTGCCTCTACCCGAACGTCTACATCATGGACCAGTTCTCCTCGCAGATCCGCCACTTCCGGCCGATCTCGGTGGACCAGACCGAGGTGACCATCTACTGCATCGCCCCGAAGGGCGAGTCCGACGCCGCCCGGGCGAACCGGATCCGCCAGTACGAGGACTTCTTCAACGCCTCCGGCATGGCCACCCCGGATGACCTGGAGGAGTTCCGCTCCTGCCAGAAGACCTACCTGGCCGGCACAGCGAAGTGGAACGACCTCAGCCGCGGTGTGACCCACCAGCTCAACGGGCCGGACGAGCAGGCGAAGAAGATCGGCCTGAACCCGCTCTCCAGCGGCGCGAAGACCGAAGACGAAGGCCTCTACCCCGTGCAGCACGGCTACTGGCTGCAGAGCATGAAGGCCGCGGTCGAGGCCGAAGCCGCCGACAAGAACAACGCCTAAGGAGCATCGACGATGACTGCAACCGCTGAACAGCCCGCCACCGCCGTCGTGCTTGAGGACATCCAGCAGTTCCTCTACCTCGAGGCACGGTTCCTGGACGACCGCGAATTCGAGAAGTGGATCGACTGCTACCACCCCTCGGCCGAGTTCTGGATGCCGGCCTGGGACGACAACGGCGAGCTCACCGAGGACCCGCAGCGCGAGATCTCGCTGATCTACTATTCCAACCGCGGCGGCATCGAAGACCGGGTCTTCAGGATCCGCACCGACCGCTCCAGCGCCACCAGCCTCCCGGAACCGCGCACCGGCCACAACATCACCAACGTCGAAGTGATCGAGCAGCGCGGTGACACAGTGGACGTGCGCTTCAACTGGTTCACGCTGTACTACCGCTACAACAACGTGGACACCTACTTCGGCACGTCCTTCTACACGATCGATTTCTCCGGTACCCAGCCGGTCATCATGAAGAAGAAGGTTGTCCTGAAGAACGACTACATCCACCACGTCGTGGACGTCTACCACATCTGATCGAGCGGCTGCCGGACCTGGATACCCGTCCGGCAGCCGAAGGCACCGCCTCCCCGCCACAGCCCCGGTCCCGATGGAAACGAGTTCCCCATGTCCTATCAAGTTGCCCTCACTTTCGAAGACGGCCTGACCCGGTTCATCAAGTGCAGCACCTATGAAACGGTGGCCGACGCCGCCTACAAGGCCCGCATCAACATCCCCTTCGACTGCCGCGACGGCGCGTGCGGTACCTGCAAGGCTTTCTGCGAGTCGGGTAATTACGACGCCGGCGAGTACATCGACGAAGCGCTCACCGAGGACGAAGCGGACAAGGGCTTCTGCCTGCCGTGCCAGATGGTCCCGGAGTCGGACCTGGTGTTGCAGATTTCCGGCACGGCCGAAATGGCGAAAACCGGAGCCCAGACCTTCAAGGCAAGGATCGCGGACCTGCACTGGTTCGCCGACAACACCGCAGGCTTCACACTGGACATCGAAAACCGCGACGAGCTGTCCTTCCTCCCGGGCCAGTACATGAACGTGGCCGTCCCCGGCACCGATGCTGTCCGCTCCTACTCCTTCAGCAGCGGGCCCAGCTCCGAACAGCTGAAGTTCCTGGTCCGCACGGCCCCGGACGGAACCATGACCGGCTACCTGAAGGACCGCGCGCAGACCGGTGACGTACTGGAGCTGACCGGCCCGATGGGCAGTTTCTTCCTGCGCGACATCAAACGCCCCACCTTGATGCTCGCCGGCGGCACCGGGATCGCGCCGCTGCTGGCCATGCTGGAAAAGCTCGACACCACCGAACAGGGCCATCCGCTGCACCCGATCCACCTGGTCTATGGCGTGACTTTCGACAAGGACCTGGTGGAGCTGGACAAGCTGGAATACTACGCGGAGCGGATCAAGGAGTTCACGTTCGACTACTGCGTCGCCGATCCGGACAGCACAGCGGAGAAGAAGGGCTACGTCACCCAGCACATCGCCGAGGAGCAGCTCAACGGCGGCGACGTGGACGTCTACCTGTGCGGACCGCCGGCCATGGTCGACGCCGTGCGCAAGTACTGGGACGGGCAGGGCATGGTGCCGGAGAACTTCTACTACGAGCGCTTCGCCGTCGGCTCCACCAGCTCCGTCAAGGAGACGGGGGAGGAACACGAAGGCCAGCCCGGCCACACCGAAGTCTCCGGCGACAACCGGTGAGTGCCATCATTTCCCCCGGCCGCTTCGAGCGCTAGTTTCCTGCCGGCCGCATCCCGCGGCCAGATCCTGCCGGCCATAGACGGCCGCGCAGTCCCATTCCGACACGAATCCCTATCGCGTCCTGCCTCAAAACAGGCCGCCGGACAAAGGAGTCTGTACATGAGCGTTCTTACCGAATCCGCCGCGACAGCAGCGCGCGGCCGCAAAACAGTCCGCTGGGTGGTGCTGATCGCCGCCCTCGCACTGGTCTTCGACGGCTACGACCTGGTGGTGTACGGCACCGTGGTCTCCAGCCTGCTGGACGATCCCAGCCAGCTCGGCCCGCTGGATGCGGCCCAAGCCGGTGCGTTGGGCAGTTATGCCCTGGTCGGCGTCATGGTCGGTGCCCTCGTGGTCGGCGCCGTCGGCGACTTCCTCGGCCGCCGCAAAGTCATGCTGATCAACATCGCCTGGTTCTCCATCGGCATGGCGCTGACCTCCATGGCCACCAGTGTTTTCGCCTTCGGCATCCTGCGCTTCCTCACCGGCATCGGCGTCGGCGCCTTGGTGGCGACGGCGGGAGCTGTCGTGGCCGAGTTCGCCCCGGCCGGCAAGAAGAACTTCTACAACGCCATCGTCTACTCGGGCGTCCCGGCCGGTGCCACGCTGGCTTCGGTGCTTGCTATCGTATTCAACGGCATCCTCGACTGGCGCGGATTGTTCATGATCGGCGCCTTGCCCATCGTGTTCCTGCTCCCGGTAGCCCTGTTCAAGCTGCCCGAGTCGCCCCGCTGGCTGCAGGCCCGCGGCCGCCAGCGCGAAGCGGAACTGCTGTCGGTGAAGACCGGCATTCCGCTGCTGGCAGCTCCCGCCTCGACGGCGACCACAGCATCTGCAACATCAGCCGTGCAGCAGAAGGCTGGTTTCGCCGGTCTCGCCAGCCGGCGCTATGCAGTCCCCACCGTCTTTCTGGGCATCATGAGCTTCTCCGGACTGCTGCTGACCTACGGGCTGAACACTTGGCTGCCGGAAATCATGAGCCAGTACGGGTACGACAAGAACTACTCACTGATGTTCCTCGTGACGCTCAACGCCGGCGCCGTGGTCGGCGGCCTGATCGCATCCCGGTCGGCGGATAAGTTCGGCGCCAAGCGGATCGTATCGACAACCTTCGCGCTGGCCGCGGTGTCCCTGGTCCTGCTGACCTTCGGCTTCCCGCTGCCGGTGCTGCTGACCGCCATCGCCATCGCCGGCGTCGGTACGCTGGGCACCCAGGTGCTGGTCTACGGCCTGGTCTCGAACTACTACGCCACCTCGGTGCGCGCCGCGGGCGTGGCCTGGTGTGCTGGCTTCGGCCGCCTCGGCGGCATCTTCGGTCCGTTGCTCGGCGGTTTCCTCATCGCTGCCGGGGTGGCAACAGCGACGGCGTTCTACGTCTTCGCTGCCGTTGCCCTGGCCGGAGCGCTGGTGACCCTGTTCCTGCCCAAGCGTCCGGTCACCGAAGAAAGCTCGGGCCTGGCCGAAGACCGGCAGGCACCCGAGATGGCCATGGCAGCTAACATTGTCGGGAATGACTGAGACCAAAACCGAGCCTCTGGCGGGGCGATCCGCGGAACTGGCGGCGCTGGCAGCAATGGCCGGCGCCGCTGGTTTCGCCGACCCGCAGATAGCCATCGTCCACGGTGCTGCGGGCATGGGGAAGTCCAGCCTGGTGGAGCATTTTCTGTCCCGGCTGGATTCCGGCACAGTGCTGCGGGCAGCAGGCACCCGCTGGGAAACAACTCAGGACGGAAGCGTCCTGGCCCAGCTGCTGCGAGGTTACGACGACGGCGCAACGGCACCTGCCGCCGTTCCCGCCGATCCCGCAGAGGCCGGGGAGCTGCTGCTGGCACGGCTCCGCTCCGCCTGCGCTAACGATACGAGCGCCCATGGTGCCGCTGCCGGCGCGGGCTACCCGCCGCTCGTGGTCTGGCTCGACGATGTGCAGTGGGCCGATGAATTCTCCCTGCGCGCGCTGGTCTTCGCCCTGCGGCGACTGGATGCCGAACGCGTGCTGGTCCTGCTGGCAGTGCGCGATGACCAGTGGTGGCAGCTCCCGGCCGGTTTCCGCGAATTCGCCGGTTCGGCTGCCATCCAAAAGCTCCGGCTGCGGCCATTGGTCCCCGAGCACGTCGTGTCGCTCGCCTGGTCGGTGCGTGCCTTGGAACTTCCCGCGCCCATGGCACTGCGGCTCTGCACCCATACCGGCGGCAATCCGGGCTACCTCCACCAGTTGCTGCAGGAACAGCCGGACGACTACTGGAACGATTGGCACGAGCACCTGCCGGCCCCGCTGCGCCTGACGAACGAGATCGAAACCGCGCTGACCGGAGCCCGGGCCGCGACCCGTGCTTTGGTGCAGGCCGCTGCGGTTTTGGAATCCGGGTGTCTGCTCGCCGACGCCGTCGCCCTTGCCAACGCCGCCGGAACGGACAGTATCGAGGATCCACTGTCCGCCCTGGACGAGGCCCGTGCGCTGGGACTGTTGAAGATCGGCGCTGATCTGCAGGTGCTGAACTTCCCCTATCCCTTGGTCCGGGCCGCCGTCTACGCCTCCCTGACCGCCACCCAGCGCGCGGCACTGCACCGCTCCGCTTCGGCGATGGGGGACGATGAAGGCGAGCAGTTGTTCCACCTGGCTGCCGCCGCGGCGCTGCCGGACATCGGTCTGGCCAAGCAGCTCGATGCGTACGCCGCGCACCAGGCAGAGCGCGGGGCGTGGCTGTCCGCAGCCGCTGCCCTGCTGCGCGCCAGCTATGTCTGGCCCGATGCCACCGGCCGGCAGCAGCGTTTGCTCCAGGCACTCGACGCCCTCGTCGCCGCCGGCGACCTGCCCCGGGCCAGCGCCTACGCGCGGCAGGTCGCAGGTTTCCGGCCCGGCCCGTTGAAGGAAGCAGTACTGGGCTACCTGGCCGTCCTCCGCGGCAGGGAAACCGAGGCGGACATGCAGCTGGACAAGGCCTGGCAGCAGTGCAATCCGGCATCGTCGCCGGATGTCGCGGCGATGATCTGCCAGCGGCGCGTCCTGCATGCCTTGGCCGCGCAGAACGGCGCAGATCTGATGCTCTGGGCCCAGCGCGCCATCGAACTGGCACCGGAGGATTCGCCCGCCTTTATCGAATCGCGCTCCATCATGGGTCTGGGCCTGGCAGGGCTCGGCCGCATCGAGGAAGCGCACGCCCAGTACGGGAAGTTTCCGTCGCTGAAGGCCCTCGGGGCCCAGCGCCAGCGGGTACAGCTGGGCCGCGGCTGGCTGCTCCTTGCGCAGGACGAGCATTATCTGGCCCGCGACCAGCTCGCGGCCGCCGTCCCCACCGAATACCATCTGGGTTCAGGCCGGATCGCGCAATGGGCCCAAGGCTGGCTGGCCCGGGCGGAGTTCGAGCTGGGGGACTGGGACGAAGCGCTGCGCACGGTGGAGCGGGGGCTGCTCCAGCAGGAACGCCTGCAGATCCAGCTGGCCCGCCCGCTGCTGCATCTGACCGCCGCCCAGATCCATGCCTTGAGGGGCGATACGGCCAAAAGCGCACTCCACCGGGACGCTGCCCGGGCGCCGGCGGACAGCTATGCGATTATGCAGTTGCCCGCCGCAATGGCCGCGGCCTTCGTGGCCGAAGCGGCTGCGGATTACGACGGCGTGCTCCGTGCCCTGGGTCCGCTGCTCCAGTTGGACCGCGCCAACGGGATGGACGAGCCCGGGTTCTGGCCGTGGCACGATGTCTACGCCAACGCCTTGGTGATGACCGATCGGATGCCGGAAGCGGCAGAGTTCCTCGTGCCGCATGAAGAGCTGGCCGCCCAGCGCGGCCACCGTACCGTGATGGCCCGGCTGGCGGTGCCCCGGGGCCGGATCCTCGGCGCCGAGGGCAGGCTGGATGAAGCCCGCGAGGTATTCGAAACGAGCCTCGCCGGCATCAAGGACCTGCCGGCGCCGTACGTCAGGGCGCGCGGAAACTTCGCCTATGGGCAGATGCTCCGCAGGGCCGGCCAGCGCCGGGACGCTGCCGATGTCCTGGCCCGGGCCCGGGACCTTTATCTGGCCCTCGGCGCCAGCGTCTACGTGGAGCGCTGCGACCGGGAGATCCAGGCCAGCGGACTGCAGAGCACGGGCCGCCGGGGCGCGTTGGATTTCTCCGTCCTGACCGCGCAGGAAATTGCCGTGGCCCGGCTGGTGGCGGAGGGTCGGACCAATAAGGAGACCGGTCTGGAGCTATTTATCGCGGCCAAGACGGTCCAGTACCACCTGACGCGTATCTATTCGAAGCTGGGCATCAGCTCCCGCAGTGAACTGGCCGCCCGCTATCGGGCCGAAACCGAGGAAGGTTAGCGCCGCCGTCGTTCTTGGGATTTCCTGATTATCTGTGACGCAGGCTACTTTCCTACTCGGCAGTACGGATTTCGGCGCTTATGCTTCTGGATTGGGGAACAGCTTCGACCGCTCAACGGAGAGCAAGGCGCCCCACGATTTTGGGAGAATGCGATTGTTTGAAATTTTCAAGGACCGCAACAAGCAGTACCGTTTCCGGTTGCTCGGGGCCAAGAACAAGGTCATAGCGGTCTCGGAGGCATACGCGGAGAAGTCTGCCGTGGTGGCCGCGATCAACGCGACGCGTGAGTACGCCGCTACCTCGCGGATCAAGGACCGGTCCGTCCTGGCCGAGGTGCCCGAGATGGCGCAGGCCGCCGCGGCAAGCTGAAGCCGCGCCTCGGGCTACATGAGCCGGGAGCGCTCCTTCCACTCCTGCAGAAGCCTGGCCAGTTCGGGGCGGGAAAGGTTCTTCCGCAGGCCCATCGCCACGTTTTGCGGCCGCTGCATCTCGCCTTCCTTGGCGCCGAGCACCATGACCCAGCCGGCGAAAACCGGAACGGTCCACTGCAGGATCTTCAGCTGCCGCTGTGCCTGTGCCAGTTCTTCCGACGCCGTCGGGCTCGGCTCCGTGGCTCCGTCGGCACCTTCCTGCGAGAGCTTTTCGACCTTCCGGCCCAGCAACCCCGCGTACGCGGTCACGCCGGCGCCGGTCAGCGTCACTATGGCCTTGTAGACGGAAAGCCGGACCACGCCGTGCTGGCTGCCCAGCCGGTCCGCGTTCTTCAGCACGAGCGGAATGCCGGAGAGCAGATGGGCGCCGAAGGCTCCTGCCTGGACGGGAGCCCATTTCTTCCACCCCAGGCTGGACAGGCGGGCGCGCTCTCTGGGGTCCTTGGCCTGCGCGGCTGCGCCATTGAGCCCGATGGCACCCATGAGGGAGCCGCCGAACCAGGCGCCTGCAGTCAGATCGTGGACGGACCGGGCAATGAGATTTCCTGACATTGTGAACTCCTGGAAAGACAGCTTGCAGGGAAGGTTATAAGCATACTTACTGTCTGCGTTCCGGTCGAGCCCTTAGTCCTGATCCTCCAGCGCCTTCCGGGCGCGCTGCAGCCCGCGGCGGGCTTCAGCTGCGGAGCGCGTGGCTTCCTCGAGCCGGTCTTCGGCGGCTGCGATCTCCGTGTCCACCGCCGTGATGCTCCGCTCCAGGGTGCGGATCCGGCTTTTCAGTTCCGCCAGTTCCGCCGCGAGCTCCTCCCGCTTGGCGGAGATCTGTTCCACCTCGGCCTCGGCCTCCTGCTCGCCGGTTTCCGTCTCGGCCAGGCGGCGGGCAGCCTTGTCCACATCGGCCTGGGCCTTTTGACGGCGCCGTTCGGCTTCTTCGGCCCGGCGCTGTTTCTCCCGGTCCGTCCGGGCGGCCCGTTCGGTGCGGCGCTTGGCCAGCTCATCCACCGGTTTCTGCTTCGCCTTCGGCGTCGCCGGAGCCGCCTCGCCGATGGCCTCCTGAACCGCCACCTTGCCGTCCAGTTCCACCGGATCCAGTCCGTTCGAGGACAGCGAATCGGCCAGCAGGCCGCTGGCCACCGCGGCGGCCGCAGCCGGATCAGCCATGGCCGCGCGCAGGGTCTGCTCGACGTCCGCGGCAATGGTTTCGCTGACCGGGTGCCCGAGCTCTTTCGCCAGCTTCCGGCCCTGCTTTGCGATCGCCGCCAGCAACCGGTGCCGCTGGTCGCTCAGCTCGCGCAGTTGCTGAGGATCCAGCTCGTCCTGCGCCTCCCGCATGGCCGCTCCGAGCTCGATAACGCCGTCGATCTCTTCGCGACGGTGGTTGGCCAGCATGTTGACCAGCCACGCCGCGGTGGACGGCTTCGGCAGGCCGTGGACCCGCTTGGACAGGTCCTTGTCAGTGTTGCCCAGCTCCTTGGCCCGCTCGTTGCGGGCGGCCGTGAAGTCCTTGGGCAGCAGGGCATAAAGTTCGACGGCGATGCCCGCCAGATCCGTGTCCGCGGTTTCCTGGCTCATGGGCAGGCGCGTCCGATGCCGGTGTTGTCCTCCACAGTGCCACTGTAGCCCTCGACAAGGGCGTTACCGCCGGGTAAGCATGGAGGGTGGCTGTGATCGGATTCCATGCGTCCCATGAACAGGTCAGCCCGGCGCGGCTGTTGACCGATGTCCAGCTCGCCGAGGCTGCGGGTTTTGACGCGGCCATGTGCTCGGACCACATTGAACCGTGGTCGGCGCGGCAGGGGCACTCCGGTTTCGCCTGGTCCTGGCTCGGCGCGGCACTCGCGTCCACCGGGCTGCGCTTCGGCGTGGTCACTGCGCCCGGCCAGCGATACCATCCCGCAATCATCGCGCACGCCTCCGCCACCTTGGCGGTCATGTTTCCCGGGCGATTCTGGCTGGCGCCGGGCAGCGGCGAGAACAGCAACGAGCACATCACCGGCGACGCCTGGCCGTCCAAGGACGTGCGCCAGCAGCGGCTCGAGGAATCGGTGGAGGTGATCCGCCGGCTGCACGGTGGCGAGGAAGTCACCCACCGCGGCCTGGTCACCGTGGAGCACGCCAGGATCTGGGAGGTGCCCGAGCCCAAACCCGAACTGATCGCCCCGGCCATCAGCGTCGACACAGCCCGCCGCGCCGCTGCCTGGGCAGACGGACTGATCACGGTCAACCAGCCGCCGGCCCAGCTGGAGAAGGTCCTGGAGGCCTACCGGGACAACGGCGGGCGCGGCAAGGCGGCGCTGCAGGTGCACCTGTCCTGGGCGCCCTCAGAGGAGGCAGCCGTGGAAATAGGCCTGGACCAGTGGCGGACCAACGTCTTCCCGCCGCACGTGGCCGCAGATCTTCCGACGGCCAAACATTTCGACGCCGTCAGCGAGCACGTGGGCGAAGACGAGCTGCGGCAGTCGGTCAACGTTTCGGCCGACACCGGCCGGCACGTTGAGTGGCTGCAGGAATACCTGGACCTGGGGTTCGACGAGCTGTACCTGCACTTCGTCGGCCAGGAGCAGGAGCCGTTCATCAACGCTTTCGCCGAAAAAGTGCTCCCGCAGCTGCGCTGACCTGGATTGCTGGCCTGATCTGCAATGAGGCGGCCGGCCCAGCAGGCCGCGTCATTGCAGGACGAAGAGAGGAAGATCGCGTGAGGATCACGGACACATCGGACCTGTGGTGGAAGACCGCCGTCGTCTATTGCCTGGATATAGAAACGTATTTTGACAGCGACGGCGACGGCATCGGCGACTTCGCCGGACTCGCGCAGCGTGTGGACTACCTCGTGGACCTCGGCGTCACCTGCATCTGGCTGATGCCGTTCTACCCAACACCGGACCGCGACGATGGGTACGACGTCACGGATTTCTATGGCGTGGACCGGCGGCTGGGCGACCACGGGGATCTGGTGGAGTTCCTGCGCACCGCCAGGGACCGGGGGATGCGGGTCATCGCCGACCTGATCGTGAACCACACGTCGGACCAGCATCCGTGGTTTCAGTCCGCCAAGCAGTCCAAGGACAGCCCGTACCGGGACTATTACGTGTGGCGATCGGATCCGCCGCCGCCCACTTCGGAGCAGGTGGTGTTCCCGGACCAGGAGGATTCCATCTGGACCAAGGAAGAAACCACGGGGGAGTGGTACCTGCACCGCTTCTACAAGCACCAACCGGACCTGAATGTCACCAATCCTGCGGTCCGGGACCAGATTGCCAAGGCCATGGGGTTCTGGCTGGAGCTCGGGATCAACGGCTGCCGGGTGGATGCCGTGCCGTTCTTCCTTGAGACCATGGGCGAGGAGCCGGAGGAACTGCCGGATCCGCACGAATTCCTGCGGGACCTGCGCCGCTTCCTGAACCGGCGCTCCGGCGAGGGAATCCTGCTCGGCGAAGTCAATCTGCCCTACAAGGAACAAACGGCGTTCTTCGGCGGCAGCGAGGGCGACGAGCTCAATGTGATGTTCGACTTCATGGCCATGCAGAAGATGTACCTCGCGCTGGCGCGGCAGGACGCGCGGCCGCTGGCAGAGACGCTGGCCAAACGCCCGGCCATCAACCCGGACAACCAGTGGGCCACTTTTGTCCGGAACCACGATGAGCTGACGCTGGATAAGCTCTCCGAGGAGGAGCGCCAGGAGGTCTTCGCGGCGTTCGGGCCGGAGGAGCGGATGCAGCTTTACGGGCGGGGTCTCAAACGCCGGCTGCCGCCGATGCTGGGCGGGGACCCGCGCCACATCAAGATGGTGTACTCGCTGCTGTTCTCGCTGCCCGGCACGCCAGTGCTCTACTACGGCGAGGAAATCGGGATGGGCGAGGATCTGGAGGCCGAGGGCCGGCTGGCAGTCCGGACACCGATGCAGTGGACGGACGGAACGAATGCCGGCTTCTCCACCGCGCCGTCCGGAAAGCTCGTGTCGCCCCTGGTGGACGGCGGCTGCGGCCCGCAATTCGTCAACGCCGCCCAGGCCAAACGTGACCCAACCTCGCTCTGGAACTTCATGGCTACGCTGATCCGGCGCTACCGCGAATGTCCGGAACTCGGGTGGGGCCGGTTTGAACTGCTGCAGCAACCCGCCACGTCGGTGCTGGCCCATCGCTGTACGTGGGAAACGGCCAGCCTAGTGCTGGTCCACAACCTGAGCCCGGAACCGGCCACCGTGACAATCGATCTGGCCACCGAGGATGAACCTGCGGACAAGTTTGTGGGTTCGGTGCTGCTGGATCTGCTCGGCGACGACGACGTGCAACTGACCAACGGCGGCAGGTGCGAACTGCCCCTTGGCGGCTACGGCTACCGCTGGCTGCGGGTGCTGCACGCCGAGGACCGCCGGCTGCCCTAAGTCCTCGGGTTGCCTGAGGTCCCCGCCTGCCCGAGGCCACGGGCCTAGCGGTTGGCCTGCAGCAGCCCAGCCCTGGCCATGGCGTCCGTGTAGGCGGCCTGGGCCTCATCGAGCCACTTTTGCTGGTCGGCGGGTTTGCCGGCAAAGGCCCTGCCGCCGAGCGCACGGACCTTGTAGGTCTTGAAGCCGCGCTTTTGAATGTCCGGAATCTTCGATTTCAGCAGCAGATCCGCCAGCTTCTGGGCCTCGCCGCCATGTGCCACCAAGGCCGACGCCCGCGGGACCAGCCGCAGGAACTTCAGCAGCGGCTTGAGCCCCTCGGAGATCTGCGCGGCGGTGAGCTTGCCGTCCTGCTCGTCGAAGACGTACCAGGGATACGCGTTCCACGGCATGACGTGCTCGGGGCGAAGACCTACGGCCTCGTAGACTTCCAGCGTCCGGGCGGCCGTGTCGTCGTCGTTCTCCGTGGAGATGAAGCGGGAACCCGCGCCAGGGCCGGGACTGGCGAACAGGCTCACGATCCGGCACTCGTCCACATCGTGCACCGGATCGACGAGGGGTACCTCGCTGCCGGGCTTGCGCTCCACGAGGGACTCGCACAGTTGGTTGACTTCGGCGATGTTCGGGTCGAACCGCCTGCTCCATTGTTGTTCACGGTATGCCGGGTCTGCCATGCGTCGCATCAGAATTCCTTTGTGCCGGATCTACGATGAGCAGCTGTTGCTCTTCGACGGGCGGCCGACCAGCAGGGGACGACCGTCCATCTCCTGCCTCTCAGCCTACTACCGTCCGGCGGGCCCGGTCAGCGCCCCTCTGCGGAGCGGCTGAGATTACTGGCCGCGGCGGGGCAGTCCGGTGCGCGCCATGGCGTCGCCGTAGGCAGCCTGCATGTCGTCCAGCCACTGCTGCTGCTTCTCGGGGGAGCCGGCAAACGGGCGGCCGCTGAGGGCGCGGACCTTGTAGGTCTTGAAGCCGCGGCGGTAGATCATCCGGTTTTCCGTCTTGAGGAACAGATTGGCCAGCTTCTGCGCTTCGGTGCCGTGGGCCACCAGCGCGGACGCCCGGGGCACGAGCGCCAGGAAACGCAGCAGCGGCTTGACGCCCTCGGCGATCTGGGCCGGAGTGAGCTTGCCTTCGGCACCGGGAACCAGCCAAGGGTGGGCATTCCAGGGCATGACGTACTCGGGACGCAGGCCCACCTGCCAGTGGACGCCGAGAAGCCGTGTCACCGAGTCGTGGTCGCCCGCAGAAATGAAGGCGCCCGAGTCGGGGACAGGGCTGGAGAACAAGCTGATGATCCGGCACTGGTCCGTGTCGTGCATCGGATCGATGTAGGGGACTTCGCTGCCCGGCTTGAGTTCCTTCAGTGCGTCGCACAGCTGGTTGACGTCGGCGACGTTCTCATCGTAGCGACGGTTCCAGAGCTGTTCCTGCTGAGTTTCTACTGCCAGACTTTGCATTGAGTGCGGTGTCTCCTACGGGATGCGAACGGAAGATAACGACGACGGGGCCTCGTCGGGTGGCTGGGGTACCTCGCCGGAGAGCCCGGCTGGCTACATCCAGCGTACCAAGTGTTCATCCTGCATTTTTCTAGCTGTCACCAATCCCGGGGCGGACAGGGGCAGGGTGTGACCAAAACCTCCTGCCCAGGTCCCGGTCCGGCCGGTGTTTAGGCTGTAATGGCGGGCACAGGCCGGTTCAGTGCTCCACCGGCATTTCATCGGCCAATACAGAGGAAGCGTCCGGCAGGGTCTGCGCGTTGTAGTCGATGATCTGCCAGCCGCGCTCGGCATGCTTTTCCAGCACGGTCCAGGCACAGTTGGCCATGCCCGCGAACATTTCGCGCAGATGGGACGGTGCTTCGAAGAACGCCAGCAGGCCGCTGCGCAGGGCCGCGCCGTGGCCGACCAGGACACCCGTCTCGCCGTCGTTCACTGCGGCGGCAGCTTCATCGATGACAGCCTTCATCCGCTCATTGACTTCCGAAGGGAGTTCGGCTCCCGGGACGCGGTAGTTCTCCTCGGAAAAGAACTTTGCGTAGATGTCCGGGTGTTGCGCCTGGAACTCGGCGAAGGTTGTTCCCTGCCGGATGCCCACGTGGTACTCCCGGAGCCGGGCGTCCAGCACCAGTTCCCGGCCGGTCAGCGCAGCCAGTTCCTGCGCGGTGTCGCGGGCACGCTGCAGATCGCTGGACCAGATGAAGGCCGGGTCGAAGGTGGCCAGCATGGCCGCGGCCTGTTTCGCCTGGGTGCGGCCGGTGCCATCCAGGGGCACATCGGCTTGCCCCTGGGCTTTCTCCAGCACATTCCACTCGGTCTGGCCATGGCGCCACAGCACCAGCCGGGGCCTCTGCTGCCGCGGAGACGGATGGCCTTTCTGCATGAATTCTCCATTCTGGTACCGTTCTGAAACTCGGAGCCCTGCATCGCCCTGACCTGTGGAAACGCCGTTCGTGGCGCCTGCCGGAACGCTCCCGTGGTGCCCCTGCACCTGTTTCGGGGTATTCACACCGGCAGGACGGAAACGTAGGCTTCGTCTAGATCCTATCGACAGCCGGTACGAGGGCGAACCGGCAACGGCACGAAAAGAGACCGGCATGCGCGAAGATCTGCGGCGGTGGTTTGCCACCGGGAGCTACCACGGCTCCCGGTATGCGCCGGAGGAACTAGCAGCACAAAAAGACGGCCAAAAAGTGAGCGTTGTCCTTCCTGCCAAGAACGAAGCGGCCACGGTGGGGCAGATCGTTTCGGCGCTGCGGTCCGAGCTGGTTGAAGCCGTGCCGCTGCTGGATGAAATCATCGTCATCGACTCCAATTCCACGGATGCCACATCCGCCGTCGCAGCTGCCGCCGGCGCGAAAGTCGCCCGCCAGGAGCACATCCTGCCCGAACTCGGCAATGTCCCGGGCAAGGGCGAGGCGTTGTGGAAATCCCTCACGGTGGCTACCGGCGACATTGTGGTGTTCATCGACGCGGACCTGCATGAGTTCGATCCGCAGTTCGCCGTCGGAATGCTGGGGCCGCTGTTGACCGAACCGCGCGTCCACTTCGTCAAGAGCTGCTACGACCGGCCGCTCAACAACGGGGTCACGGTGATGCCCGCCGGCGGCGGCCGCGTGACGGAGCTCGTGGCCCGGCCGCTGCTCAACCTCTTCTGGCCCGAGCTCGCCGGGATAGTGCAGCCGCTGGCCGGTGAATACGCGGCCCGCCGCTCCCTGCTCGAGCGCATCCCATTCGTCTCGGGCTACGGCGTGGAGATCGGCATGCTGATCGACGTGCTCGAAGCCGTCGGGCTGGAGGGCATGGCGCAGGTGGACCTGGGCGTGCGCTGCCACCGCAATGCCACTGATGCGGACCTGTCCAAGATGGCGATGCAGGTGCAGCTGACCGTCCAGTCACGGCTGTTTCGCAGCGGGCTGGTGGCGGCCGCACCGGCGTCGGCGCCGCTGACCCAGTTCCTGCGTGACGGCGACCGGTTCATCGAGGAAACCTGCGAGGTCGAAATTTCCGAACGCCCGCCCATGATCGATATCCCCGATTACCGGCTGACCGCGGGCAAGGCCAGTTAGGCATGCGGATCCTGGTCAACGCCGGCCCCTGGCTCCCGGTTCCGCCCGAGGGCTATGGCGGGATCGAAACCGTCCTGGCCACGCTCATCCCGGAACTGCGCCGCGCCGGTGTGCACGTCACCTTGGCCACGGTGGGGCCGAGTTTCATCGAGGCGGACGCGTACCTGCGGCCGCTGGACGAACCACAGTTCCGCTCCATCGCCATGCCCTACAACCAGGTTTCCGGTATTGCGCACGCGCACATGCACGCGTTGGTGAATGCAATGTACGACGGCGGCAGCTGGGATCTCGTGCACGATCACCTTGAGGTGGTGGGGCCGGCCGTCTTTGCCGCGATGGGCGTCGCGGCGCCGCCGGTCCTGCAGACCCTGCACTGGGACCTGGCCAAACATGCGGCGTTCTATTCGACGTTCAACGGCCGCGGCCGCGTGCGGTTCGCAGCCGTCTCGCAGTCCCAGCTGGAGCGCGCTCCGGAGCAGCTGCAGCGCCAGGCGATCGGTGTGGTCCCGCTCGCCCCGGCCCCGGCCCTCGAGGTGCAGGTGGACCCGGGCGACCATGCGCTGCTGCTCGCGCGGATCACCCGCGACAAGGGCCAGGACACTGCGGTGCGGATCTGCGCCGCGGCCAACATCCCGCTGGTCCTGGCCGGCCCGGTGGCCGGGATCAACGATCCGCAGGAACTGGACCGCCGGCTGGCCGAGGGGGACAACGCCCTGGCAGCCCACCCCGACGTGAAGTACTTCCTGGCCGAGGTCCGTCCGCTGCTGGATGGGCGCCGCGCACGCTGGATCGGCGGCGTGGCCGGCGAGGCGAAGGAACGGGTGCTGCGCTCGGCCCGGGTGCTGCTGGCTCCGAACCGGTGGGCCGAACCCGGGGCAACGGGCGTGGTTGAGGCGCTCTCCCGCGGCGTGCCGGTGGTCGGAACGCCGCTGGGCGTGCTGCCCTCGCTGGTGGACCACGGCCGGACCGGCTACCTGGCCGCCAGCGAGCCGGACCTGGCGCAGTACCTGCAGAAGCTGGACGGTATTGACCCGCAGGACTGCCGCGCGGCCGCCGCGGACTGGACGCCACAGGCCATGGCAGCGCACTACCTCAAACTGTACGGAAAGCTCATCCGGGAGGCCGCATGACAGTCAGCATCGCCCTGATCGGAGCAGGATCAGTGGGACGGCGCCACGCCGGCGTCCTGAACTCGCTGCCCGGCGTCAGGCTCGCCAGCATTACCGATGCCCACGAGCCCGCGGCCCAGGCGCTGGCAGGCGAGCTCGACCTGCCGGCCTTCACGGAGCCCGAGGAAGCGCTCGATGCCGTCGAAGTGGACGCCGTGTATGTCTGTGTACCTCCTTTTGCCCATGGTCCCGGGGAACGGGCAGCGCTGTCCAGAGGCCTGCCGCTGTTTGTGGAAAAGCCGGTGGGGCTTGGCCGGGACGTCGCCGAGGAGATCGGTGCCTTGGTGGAGGAGAGCGGCGTCGTCACCGGGACCGGTTACCACTGGCGTTGCATGGACTCCGTTGAGCACGCCCGGCAACTGCTGGCGGACGCCCCGCCGCTGTTGGCCAACGGCTACTGGCTGGACAAACGTCCGCCCGTACCGTGGTGGGGCCGGATGGACCGCTCCGGCGGGCAGGTGGTCGAGCAGCTCACCCACGTGCTGGACACCGCACGCTTCCTGCTCGGCGAGGCCGTGGAGGTCTATGCCGCCGGGCTCCGGCGCGCACTGGAAGACCCAGCCCTCACCGATCGAGTGCCTACGCCGGAGGACTACGAAGAGGTCGACGACGCCACCGCGGCGACCGTGCGGTTTGCCTCCGGGACCGTGGCAACGCTGGCGGCCACCTCCGTGCTGGCCGCCAAACACCGGGCCGCCCTGCACACGGTCAGCCGCGGGTTGTACCTGGAGCTGTCGGAAGAGGGCTTGAGCAGTTTCGACGGCTCGGCCCGGACAAACATGAAGTGCGGTGAGGACCCGCGGATCGCCGTCGACCGGGAATTCATCGAAGCGGTGCGCGGCGAACGCGAATCCACCCGCGTGCCCTACGCGGAAGCCCTCCGCAGCCACCGGCTGGGCTGCGCCATCGCCGAATCGGCGCGGACCGGGCGGCCGGTGAAGCTCCAGCCAGAGCCGTTGGGGCAGCTGGAGGCGGACCTGCGGCCGGGGCCGGAATCTGTCCGGCCATCCGCAATACTGCTGACCGGCCTGCCCGCCGCCGGCAAAGCAACGGATCCGCGTTCCCTAACAGCGATGAACCGGCGTCGTAATTTGATTGTGGCCGCGGCCGGAAACGTCGAGATTGTCGACGAGGAGCTTCCCGAGGTGCCCGACGGCGGCGTCCTGCTGGAGACCCTGGCCACCGGACTCTCGGCCGGCACCGAACTGGCCTTCGTCAAGGGCAACCACCCCGGGCTGAGCTCCCGGCTGGATCCCGAGCTCAGCCTCTTCCTGACCGGATCGCCCGGCACGGCTTACCCGGTGCGCCGGCTCGGATACATGGAGGTGGCGAAAGTGGTGCGGTCCCGCACTGACGCATTCGCCGAGGGGGACGTGCTGGCCTCGGCCTACGGGCACGCCACCGCGCATGTGGCCGACCCGCTGACCGAGCATCTGGTGCCGCTGCCCGCGCAGCTGGATCCGCTGCTGGGCGTTTTCGTCGCGCACTTCGGGCCGATCTGCGCCAACGGGCTCCTGCACGCGGCGGCGGATGCCACCGGCGGCATGGTCCGCGGGCTGCAGGACGGCGTCGAGGGCCGGCTTGTCCTGGTGACCGGAGCCGGGCCCATCGGCCTGATGACCGCGCTGTTCGCCTCGTCCCTGGGCGCGCGCGAAGTGGCGGTGGCGGACTCCGATCCCCGCCGCCGGCAGCTGGCCGAGGAGCTGGGCTTCCTCGCCGTGGACCTCGACGACGACCCGGGCAAGCTGCTCAAGACCCGCTGGCGGCACGGCCCCGGAGACCGCGGCGCCGACGTCGTCTTCCAGTGCCGCGGCCGCGCCGAAGCCCTCCACGCAGCCCTGCGCGCGGTCCGCCCGCAGGGCACGGTGGTCGACCTGGCCTTCTACACGCAGGGCGCGGACGCGGTGCGCCTGGGCGAGGAGTTCCACCACAACGGACTGAGCCTGCGCTGCGCCCAGATCGGCCGGACGCCTCGCGGCCTGTCCGCGCAATGGGACCGCGGCCGGCTGTCCGCCGAGACGATCAAGCTGCTGCGCTCGCACGGGGACCTGATCCGCAAGCACTTCGTGACGGACGTGGTGCCGTTCGAGGACGGCCCCGGCCTCATGCATCAGGTGGCGCGGCGCGAACGGCACGTGATCACCGCGGTCTTCGCCGTCTCGCCGCTGCTGCTCTGACGCTGTCTGGCGCCGCTACTTGGCCATCGACTCTTCCACTGCGGCCAGCAGGCGGTTGAATCTTGCGTTGCCTTCCAGCTCGTCCAGCAGCACCGCCTTGCCGGCGGAATCCGCCAGCGGCACCTGCCAGTTGGGGTAGACCTCGGCCGTGGTGCCCGGCTGGTTCTGCACCCGGCGCTCGCCGACCGCGTCCACCAGCGCCACACCGAGCAACGCCGACGGCGACTGCGCCAGCAGCCGGTGCAGCGCCTCGATCTGTTCCTCCTCGCCGGCCTGTCCGTCCGCCGGCAGCAGCCCGCGGCTGCGCGCCAACTCCAGGAAGGACGCCAGCGAGGCGTCGTGCTCGGCCCGCTCCTCGGCTACCGGCCGCTCCAGCAACCCGAGCGATTCGCGCAGCACCACGTGATCCCCGGAGAGGAAGCCCGCCGTCGGCGGCAGATCGTGGGTGTTGACGCTTGCCAGGCACTGCACCCGGTACTTTTCCGGCGGCAGGGGAGCATCGCCGTCGTTCTCAAACCAAAGAATAGAGGTGCCGAGAATGCCCCGTTCCGCCAGGTAGTCCCGCACCCACGGCTCGAAAGTGCCAAGATCCTCGCCGATAACGACGGCGCCGGCGCGCTGGGCCTCGAGCGCCAGGATTCCGATCAGCGCCTCATGGTCGTACTGCACGTACGCACCGCGCGCCGGACCGTTGCCGGCCGGCACCCACCAGAGCCGGAAGAGGCCCAGGATGTGGTCCACGCGGACGCCCCCGGCATGCCGGAGCACGGTGCGCAGCATGTCGCGGAAGGGCGCGTAGCCGGCCTCGGCCAGCCGGCGCGGGTGCCACGGCGGCTGCGACCAGTCCTGCCCCAGCTGGTTGTACATGTCCGGCGGCGCCCCGACGCTGACGCCCGGCGCCAGTGCGTCCCGCAGCATCCACGCGTCCGCGCTGGACAGATCCGCCCCGACCGCCAGATCGTGCACCACGCCGAGGCGCATGCCGGCAAGTTTCGCCGCGCGCTGCGCGGATTCGAGTTGCTCGTCGCAGAGCCACTGCAGCCAGCGGTGGAAATCGATCCGGCCGGCGAGCTCGCGCCGCTTGCCGTCCATCGCCGCGGTGCCCGGGGCTGCCGCGGGGTCATGCCAGATCGGATCGTTGGCGGGCAGGTCCTCACGCAGCGCACACCAGAGGGCGAAGTCCTCCAGCCCCTGGCCGGCCTCGGCGCAGAATTTCTCGAAGGCACGCTGCCGCGCCGGCGACCGCTTCGCCTGGTACAGCAGCTCCAGCGCCTCCAGCTTCGCCGCGTAGACGGTGTCCCGGTCCAGCCGGTCAGCCTGCTCGTTCAGCCGGCGGGACTCCGCCGCCAGGGCATCGATCCGCGCACGCCGGTCCGCGGCGAGGTAGGCCAGCTCCGGCACGGCTTCGATCCGCAGGTACAGCGGGTTGAAGAACCGGCGGGTGGACGGCGAATATGGGGACGGCTGGACCGGCGGCGCCGGCTCGGCGGCGTGCAGCGGGTTCACCAGGACATAGTCCGCGCCGCGCGCACCGCTGATCGCGGCCAGATCCGCCAGATCCTCGAAGTCGCCAATGCCCCAGGACCGCGTGGACCGCGACGAGTACAGCTGTGTGGCCAGACCCCAGCCCGGGCGCTGCTCCAGCGGGTCCGCGGTAGTCAGCCGCGCGGGCGTCACCACCAAGACGGCTTCAGCGCGGACGCCGTCCGTCCCGTCGCCGGTCTCTGCGATCAGCGTGTGCCAGCCCAGCGGCAGCCCGGACGGAATTGCGAACATGATGCGGTCGGTCAGCACGCCGTCCACCATCTGCGGCTTCGTCGGAATGGTCCGCTGTTCCGGCGGCAGCACAAGCCCATCCTCGGTGACGATCCGCACCCGCACCTCGGCGCCCTGCGGCACATGGACCGGAACCAGCGTCTCCCCGCCGTCGCTGGCCTCGCCGTCGTTGTTTGTGCTTCCGTCCTTAACCACGACGGCGGGCGGCAGCATCCGCCGCCACGGCCCCAGCTCCGCGTCCGTCAGGGAGGCCTCCACCTGCTCGCCGGTCCCGGCCGGAACGCCGAGCGCGGCCAGCACCTTGACCAGGGTCTCCGGATCCACGTCGTAGGGGAGCCCATCCCAACCGGTGAACTTCGTGCCCACGCCGTGGGCCTGGGCGAGCTGATGCAGCCTCGCCTCGTTGATTGTCGGGTCTGCCGTCTTCTGGGTCACTGTCATCTAGTCCGCCTCGTTCGCCCGGCTACGTCAGGTTCAGGTGTGCTGCCACTGGGGCAGCCTGGTCTGATTATTGCAGTGGAGCTGTTTTATTGCAGGGGGCGCGCGGCCTTGCGCTGCGTGTTACAGCCATGCCTTACAGCCACGCCTTACAGCCGCGGCCTGCCGGCCCAGCGCGCCGCCTTCATCGCCAGGTGGAGCTCGAGCCGAACCCTGCCCTTGAGCGGGTCCGCGCCGATGATGGAGCGCACACGCGCCAGCCGGTTGTAGACGCTGCTGCGGTGCAGGTGCAGCTGGGCGGCCACGTCCGCCACCGAGCCGTCCGTGTCATAGAGCAGCTCCAGCACCGGCAGCAGCTCGGCGTTGCGGTCCTGCTCCTGCAGGTCGGCGAAGTGCACCGAGCGCCCCGGCAGCGAGCCCTTGCCGGTGGCGAGGAACTGGTACACGCCGGTATCCCGGTAGTCCGTGAGTGGCCCGATCTGCGGGTCCACGGCGGCGGCCTGCACCGCGGTCTTCGACTGTTCATAGGCTTCATGCAGCCGGCGCAAGTCCGTAAACGGCTCGCTCAGGCCGAGCATGTCCGGCCGCTCCGGGTGCCCGCCGCGCAGCGAAATCTCCGCCCCGTAGCGCTTGAGCACCTCGGCGTGCTCGGTCCGGCCCGGCAGATCGCGGAAGAGGATGACGGCATGCTGCTGCGACCCCGCGCTGAACAGCGCCGGCCTGATCCCGACCGTGGCCTGCAGCGCCGAAATCCGTTGCAGCAGCACGGCGGCCTCCGGATCGGCCTGCTCCGCCAGCGCCGTGTCCGGATCCTCGATCCGCTCCATCATGCTGCCCACCGTCTTAGGCGAAGGGCCCTGGACCTCGGGCCACCCCGCCACGCTTTCGACGGCGGCAGCGTCACCTTGGCAGGCGGCGAGGAACTCGGCTTCGCGCCGCCGTCGGGCATCCGATTCCGGCGTATTGGTATCCAGCAGCTGCTCCGCCAGCCTGTCCAGCAGCGGGCGGACCCGGGGCAGTGCGGCGAGGATGGCATCGGGCGCCTCCTCGTCCTGCTCGTGCAGCACCCACAGGTAGCCCACGCGGAAGCCGCGTACCAGCAGCGGAACGCAGACCCGGCCGTGCATGCCCAACGAAGCGTTGGCCGGAACCACCACAGGGCGCACGGCCGTCGCAATCCCATGGCTCAGCTGCCAGGCACTGACATCCGCGGGTACCTTCTTGCTCAGCAGAAAGTTCACCCGCACCTGGTCCGCCGAGGCCTGATGGCTGCTGTAAGCGATGAGGTCGCCGTCGAGATCCTCAACGGAAACCCCGTGGCCCAGCGCCTGCGCAATCTCCTCCACCGCCCGTTCGGCATCGGGACTCTGCATCGGGCCTCCTTGTGTGGTTTGCCTGCTCCTAGTCTAGGGAGGCCGGACAGACACGGGGCGACACTTGGCGCGCGCCGACGCGACATTTGTCGATTGCCGCAGGCCCGGCCAGTGTGGTAGCGGTCACACTGCCTGACGGGTGCCGGCCCCTCTGGGTGCCCTCTTGTTTCCTGTCATGGCGCGGATCCGGGCAGGCGGAGCGGTTGACTGCGTCCGCCCGGTCCTCCGATGTTGGCGAAGCGCGCAGCGAGGTCGCTGCGGAAGGCAAGGAACGACGTCGTAAATCGGGTCCTACAGTTAACTCATCGCCGGTTGCGGCGCAGTTTCAACCCGTTCGATAGCGCACCTGGCTATTTCGCACACCTAGATACGGAGGCTCCCGATGATCATCGGCGTTCCCAAGGAAATCAAGAACAACGAATTCCGCGTGGCCATCACGGCTTCCGGCGTACACGAACTGCGCAGCCGCGGACACGTTGTGCTGATCGAAGCCGGCGCCGGTGCCGGCTCGCGGATTGACGACGCCGAGTATGCTGCCGCCGGTGCTGAGCTGGTTGCGACCGCCGACGAAGTCTGGTCCCGTGCGGAAATGGTCATGAAGGTCAAGGAGCCCATCGCCTCCGAATACCGCCACTTCCGCGAGGGCCTGGTGCTCTTCACCTACCTGCATCTGGCCGCCGAGCCGGAACTGACCCGCGCGCTGCTGGATTCCGGTGTCACGGCCATCGCCTACGAGACCGTCCAGACGGCCAACGGCGCCCTGCCGCTGCTGGCTCCGATGAGCGAAGTGGCCGGACGCCTCTCCGTGCAGGTCGGCGCGCAGTCGCTGTCCGTTCCGGCCGGCGGCCCAGGCATCCTGCTCGGCGGCGTCCCCGGTGTCCGTCCGGCAAAGGTCACCGTGCTCGGTGCCGGTGTCGCGGGCACCAACGCCGCCGCGATGGCCGTGGGCATGGGCGCCGACGTGACCATTCTCGACATCAACATCAACCGCCTGCGCGAGCTCGACGCCCAGTACGCCGGCAGGCTCAAGACCCTCGCCTCCAACAGCCTGGAGATCGAGCGCGCGGTTGTTGAGTCGGACCTGGTGATCGGTTCCGTGCTCATTCCAGGCGCCAAGGCACCGAAGCTTGTCAGTAACGAGCTCGTCGCCAAGATGAAGCCCGGCAGCGTTCTCGTCGACATCGCCGTCGACCAGGGCGGCTGCTTCGCAGACAGCCACCCCACCACCCATGCGGAGCCGACCTTCCGCGTCCACAACTCGCTGTTCTACTGCGTCGCGAATATGCCTGGCGCCGTTCCAAACACCTCCACCTATGCGCTCACCAACGTCACGCTTCGTTACGCCGTCGCGCTGGCTGATCTGGGCGTGGAGGCCGCGCTGGCCAAGGACCCTGCGCTCGCCGCGGGTCTGAATGTCGCGGCGGGGCAGGTCACTCACCGCTCCGTTTCCGAGGCCCACGGGCTGGAGCTCGCGGCCGTCTAGCAGGTTCTTTCCGCTGGCGCGCCAGCAAAGACTGTCCCAATCGCCTTGAAGGGGCGGCGGTACTGTACCGCCGCCCCTGCTGGGTTTAAGGCGTGTTTGCCGCCTGTTAAAGTGATGGTCACCAGACTGTAGTCGCTTCTGCCGCTGAGTTGTAAGATTGTCTGCAATGAGACAGGCGGCGGTTCGCGCGCCGCCTGCCAAGGATCCACTGCCGAAAGCAAGGAAGCCATGGCAAAGAGCAGATTTATCGAGCCCCTGGTCCAGGAGTCGACGCCGGCGATCATCGCCCGAAAGCTTAGATATGCCATCGGCCACGGAGAGCTTGAGCCAGGCCAGCAGTTGGGGGAGGCAGAGCTTGCGCGCGACCTTGGGGTCAGCCGTGGGCCCCTTCGCGAAGCCATGCAGCGGCTCACGCAGGAAGGCCTGCTGGTCAGTATCCGCAACCGCGGCATTTTCGTCACCGAACTGGGCCCCTCGGATATCGTCGATATGTATTTGGCGCGCACCGCCGTCGAGCGCGCGGCCGGACTGAAAATCATCGAACTGGAGGGCCGGCACGAAGAGGTCGCTGCGGCGCTCCATGAAGTGACTGACCGGATGGCCAAGGCGGTTGCGGCGGGGGAGCGGGGTGCAGTCCTGAGCGATCTCGACATCGAGTTCCATGAACTGCTGGTAGCCATGGCACACAGCATTAGGTTGTCGCGGATGCACAATACCCTCATTACCGAGACGCGGATGTGCATGGCGGCGCTCGAAGACACCGGCTATACCCCTGAGGCCCGGCTGGCGGAGCACGTTGCGATTGCGGACGCTATCGGTGCTGCAGATGTGCCGCTTTTCCACAAGCTTCTGGCTGAGCACATGGATGACGCCGTGGAGAAAATCTCACGCAGCATGGTGCTCGCCGAAGAAGCGGCTTCCAATGAAGGGGCCTCCGCGGCTGCCGTGGCAGCGGGCTAACTGGCGTCGTTTGTAAGTATTTGACTCTGAACGTTAAGAGCCTGCCCTCCAGTGTTGAAGGTCCCGCCCCTTCAACGTTGGGGTCGCATCCCTTCAAAGTTGAGCGCTCGGGCTTCTATTGCTGAGGGATATCAACAGGCGGCCTTCCTCCGTTGTGCCTCGAAGTGCTCCTCGATAGAATCGAAAGTATGTTCGAGTCAATCGTTCCAGCAGAGATGGATCCGGTGAAGCCGGTTCCCGGTGATCCGGGTGCTGCCCTGGTCCGCGCGGCGATTCTGGAACTGGCGGACATGGACCAGGACGTCTCCGAAGGGGTGCGGATTGACCGGATCACCGCGCTGGAGGAACTTAAAGCCGCCGCCGCTGCCGCGCAGGCACGCGAGACGGAAGCGTTTGTCGCCTCCCGCCGGGAAACCCGTGCTGCGGCCGGGGT
>NZ_JAODLR010000037.1 GCF_025960875.1 Crystallibacter permensis
CTCTTCAACTCCTTGCATGAATCCAGTCTTAACGAGGCAGGAAAATATTCCAGCAGGCGCGCCTTAAACCCCCCCAAAATTATTCAGCGCATTCCCAGGTACCCGCGTCCATCGCCTTCGTCTCGTTGCTGGACTCGCCCGCGGTCCGGCGGGCAGTCGTCGCGGCGTAGTTCCAGTGCGTGGCGGAGACATGGTACCCGTCGGCACCGTTCTCGGCCTGGACCTTCCAGTTCCCGTCATAGGTGTAGGTCGAAGCGCCGCGCAGCACCTCCAGCCCTTCCGGCGACTGGTCCACGATCATGTCCATGATCTTGGTGGAATCGCCCAGATGCTCCTCGAGCGGCTTCACGTCTTCCTTCAGGGAGCCGAAGAGGAAGCCTCGGTAGGACTCGAAACGGGCGACCTTGGTCAGGTCATGCGAGCCGTCCTTGTTGAACTGCTCGGGGTAGCCGGCGTCGCGGGAGTCCTTGACCTTGAGCAGTTTGCCCTTGTTGTTGAACGTCCAGCCGTGGAACGGGCAGGTGAAGTTGTTGCGGTTATCCGTCTTGCGCCGGCACAGCATCGCGCCGCGGTGGCTGCAGGCGTTGACCAGGCAGTTCAGCTCGCCGTCCTTGGACCGGGAAAGGACCACCGGGGTCCGGCCGATGTACGTGGTGAAGTAATCGCCCACGTTGGGGATCTGGCTCTCGTGCGCCAGGTACACCCAGTTGCCCTCGAAGATGTGCTTCATCTCGAGCTCAAAGATCTCTTCATCCGTGAAGATACTCCGCTTCGCCCGGTGGATCCCGTTCTCGTGATCCTCGATCAGGGCGTCCTCAAGGTGGGTGCGGATGCTATCCAGGGTTTCGGTCATGGTCACTCCATTCAACGTTGGGCGTCGTTGCCCGGCGGGCCTCTTGGCTGCCGGCCTAAATCCGATAACCCACCCTCGCAGTACTGTGACCTGCGTCGCACCAGACATTTGCCTAGTCACGGCTAGGGGGTTCAGCAAGACCCCTGGCGTCCTAAAACCGCCGCCAATTGTCTGAATCTTTTCGCTCCGGAATCCCGCGGAAAACCGGGCTTATTTCCGCATTGGAAAAGACAACAGGCCCCGGCGGCCGAAGCTTCCGGAGCCCGCATCGTTGCGTGCTCAGGCCTGAACCTTGGCGCGTCTACGCAGAACCAGGTAGGACACCGTTCCGGCCAGGCAGCCCCAGAACGGCGACACGATGCCCCACGGGGCAACGCCCGACGCCGTCACCACCAGGGTGATCAGCGCAGCTTCCAGGACAGCCGGCGAGGCATGGTCGGCCGTCACGGTGTCCTTGAAGGACCCCTGCAGCGCACCGATCAGGGCCACCCCGGCCAAGGCGGTGAGCATCTCCCCCGGGATCACGGCGAACAGCGCCACGATGGCCGTGCTGAAGGTGCCGAACACCAGATAGAACAAGCCGCAGAAAACCCCGGCGATGTAGCGGCGCCGCGGATCCGGGTGGGCCTCGGGACCGGCGCAAATACCGGCCGTGATGGCGGCGAGGTTGATGGCATGGGAGCCGAACGGGGCGAACAGCACAGACGCCACGCCGGACGCGCCGAGCAGCAGCTTGTCGTTCGGCTCGTAACCGCTGGCGTGCATCATCGCCAGCCCCGGCCCGTTCTGGCCTGCCATCGTGACAATCAGCAGCGGTATCGAAATGCCCATGATCGCCGTCGCGTTGAACGTGGGCATGGTCCACAACGGCCCGGCCAGCGAGAGGGACAGCTGCGGCGCGGCAAGCTCCCCGGTGGAGATGGCAAGAACGACGCCGGCAAACAGCGCCACGAAAACCGCATACCGCGGCAGGAAGCGCTTGCCCGCCAGATAGGCAAGGACCAGGCCGCCGGCCACCAATGGGGAGGCGATCACGGCCGAGGCCGCATTGACCACGAAGGGCAGCAGCACGCCAGCCAGGACGCCTGCGAGGATGGGTTTCGGCACTGCGGCCAGCAGCTTGCCGAAGAGCCCGGTGACGCCGAGGACGGTGCCCAGGATGCCCGCGACAATATAAGCGCCGACGGCATCGGAGTAGGAGTAGTCGCCGAGCGCCGTCAGCAGCAGCGCGGCCCCCGGAACGGACCAGGCCACCATCACCGGCTGGCGCGTGAACAGGCTCAGCACCGTACACACCAGTCCGCTGGCAATGGACACCGCCCACACCCAGGAGATGGTCTGCTCGGGAGTCAGCCCCGCGCTTTTTGCCGCTTCGAGCACCACCAGCAGGGGCCCGGCGTAGGACACGGCCACGGCGATCAGCCCGGCCAGCACGGCCGAGAGCGACATCGCGGAGCGGTGGGTCAGGCGGGAAGAATCAGTCGTAGTGTTTGCCAGCGCCATAATGTTGCAGACACTATCCGACGGCTGTGGCGCGGCCAACAACTACCCGGCCGATCCTGCGGATCCGCGTAACATCCTAGGCAATTGCCGTAGCCAACCCGGACATTACGGCGGCGGCTCACCCGCCGTCGTTGGTTTCAATATGCGTTGCTCTTAGAACGGTACGCCGCAGCGCAGCACCACGTTGGCGTAGGGCGTGGCTTCGCCGGTGCGGATGATCAGGGCGGCCTGCGGGAGCAGGGCCTTCAACTCCTCGTGGTCGATGAGACCGGGCTGCAGGCCGCGCTGCTCCAGCCAGCCCAGCACCTCCGGGCCGGTTTCGGCCGCCGCGGTGCTCGCCTCGACTTCGAGCTCGGCCAGCACCGCGTCCAGGACCTCGGTGAACCGGGGAATCCCCCGCACCAGCGCGAGGTCAACCACGGGGCCGGCGGCCGGCAGGGGCAACCCGCAGTCCGCGATCACTACCAGATGCCCGTGGCCCAGCCGGGACAGCCCGGCATTGAGCGCCGGATTCAGGATGCCTGTCTTCTTCACCGTTGCTCCGCTCCTTCGGTTTCAGTGCCGTGGCTGAAGGCCGGCAGCTCATCGGCCAGCGTCGGATACGAAGGCTGCGCCCCGGACGCCTGCACTGCGAAGGCTCCGACCCGCGCGGCGAAACGGGCGGCCGCCACAAGGTCTTCGCCGCGGGACAGGGCAGCGGCAAGGGCACCGGTGAACGCGTCGCCGGCACCAGTTGTATCCACAGCCCTAACCTTCGGCGCCGGAACAGCGGTGACGGAAGCGCCGCCGTCGTCCGTTGTTTCTCCGACCAAGGCACCCGCGGCACCCACGGTCATGACCACGGACCGCACCCCGGCGGCGAGGAGCCCTCGGACCAGGTCCTCGTGGCCGTTGCCGGCGGGCTGCCCGCCCAGGCCGGTCAGCGCGAGCTCGCCTTCGTGTTCGTTGACCACCAGCGGATCGGCGGCACGGACCACTGCCGGATCCAGCTCAACCACGGGGGCCAGGTTCAGCATGACCCGCCCGGTGGCCAGGGCCGCCGCGGCCTCGATGCCGGCGCGCGGAATCTCCCCCTGCAGCAGCACGATCTCCGCCGAGGCGATCAGCCCGCGCTGGCTTTCGACGGCGGCCCTGCCCATGGTCCCGTTGGCACCGGGGATCACCACAATGGTGTTTTCGCCGTGTCGGTCCACCTCTACCAGGGCCACGCCCGTGGAGCCGTCCGGATACACCAGGCCCGTGAGGTTGACGCCGGCGGCGCGGAGGCCGGAGAGGGCAATGTCCGCATAGGCGTCATTGCCCACAGCGCCTACCAGCGCCGTTGCCGCTCCCAGCTGGGCCGCGGCAACGGCCTGGTTGGCGCCCTTACCGCCGGGCAGAACTGCCATCGATTCGCCCAGCAGCGTTTCGCCGGGATTCGGATGGCGGTCAAGGCGGATCAGCAGATCCGCGTTGATGGATCCCACGACGACGGTCAGGCCGTTCACTTGATGAATTCCTCCACATTTTCCTCGTTCACGGTGGTCACCGGGACCGGCACGTTGGATTCGACGGTTTCGCCGGCCAGCAGCTGCGCCATCAGTTCCACCGAGCGCTTGCCCAGCTCGGACGGCTGCTGGGCGATGGTCGCGGTCATGGTGCCGGCTTGGATCGCGGCGAGGGCGTCTTCGGTACCGTCGAAGCCGACCACGCTGACCTCTGTGCCGGCCTTGTCGCCCAGGGCCTGGATGGCGCCGAGGGCCATCTCGTCATTCTCCGCGAAGATGCCGGTCACATCGGGGTTGGCCTGGAGCAGGTTGGTGGCCACGTCCAGTGCCTGTGCACGATCGAAGTTGGCGGTCTGCTTGGCCACCACCTCGATGTCCGGGTAGGCCTTGATGCCTTCTTCGAAACCGGCGCCGCGGTCGCGGCTGGCGGAGGTTCCGGCCACGCCCTGGAGCACGATCACCTTGCCCTTTTCGCCCATGGCCTTGGCCAGCTCGTCCGCGGCCTGCTTCCCGCCGGCGACGTTGTCGCTGGAGACCAGGGAGGCGATCTCGGCGCCATTGACCGCACGGTCCACCGCGATGACGGGGATGTCGTTTTCCAGCAGCGGGTTGACCGCGGCGGCCGCCGAGTCCGAATCCACCGGGTTGATGATGACGCCCTGCACCCCGCTGGTCGCGGCGGTGGCCAACTGGTTGGTCTGGGTGGCCGAATCGTTCTGCGCGTCGACCACTTCCAGCGTCATGCCTGCTGCCTCGGCGGCCTCGGTGGCGCCGTCGCGCAGGTCGACGAAGAACGGGTTGTTGAGGGTGGAGACGGCCAGGGTGACCTTCTCACCGGAGGCGCCCTCTTCGCCGCGGTTGCAGCCGGTGGCTCCCAGCGCCACGGTCAGGCCCAGTGCCAGCACGGCGGTGCTGCGCTTGAAAGACGTGAACTTCATTGTTTTGGATCCTTCTCTAGTGATTGTTCGGTTGGTTCGAGTGTCAGTGGATGGTGTTCTTGCGGCGCAGGACGTCGATCCCCACGGCCAGCGCGATGACCAGGCCGATCACCACCTGCTGCCAGAACGAGGACACGTTGAGCAGGTTCAGGCCGTTGCGGATGACCACCAGGACCAGGGCGCCCACGAGCGTGCCGGAGATCCGGCCGACGCCGCCGGCCAGGGAGGCACCGCCAATAACGACGGCGGCGATCGCGTCCAGTTCGTAGCCCACCGCTGCCTGCGGCTGGGCCGAGTCCAGCCGGCCGGAGAGCAGCATGCCGGCCAGGCCGGCGAACAGTCCGGAAAGGGCGAAGACAATGACCAGCACCTTCTGGACCGGGATGCCGGAGAGCCGCGCGGCTTCGGTGTTGCCGCCGACGGCGTACATGTAGCGGCCGATCACGGTGCGGTTGAGCAGGAACGCGGCGACCAGCCCGGCGACCACCAGCACCACAATGGGCATCGGAATCGGCCCGATGTTGCTGCCCAGGAACGAGACCTGGTCGGCGGTCCGCACGGGCCGGCCGTCCGAAATCACCAGCGTCAGCCCGCGCGCCACGCTGAGCATGGCCAGCGTGGCGATGAAGGATGGCAGCCGGCCGTAGGCCGTGGCCATACCGCTGGCCGCACCGCAGGCCGCTCCGGTCAGGAGCCCGCCCAGCAGCGCAACCCAGCCGTTCAGGCCGGCGGTGGTGAACATCGAGGCGGAGACCATCGCGGACAGCGCCGCCACCGATCCCACCGAGAGGTCGATCCCGGCCGCCACGATCACGAACGTCATGCCGAATGCCAGCACGGCAATAGTGGAGGCCTGGATGCCGATGTTGAGCATGTTCCCGGCGGTGAGGAAGTCCGGCGTCGCAATAAACAGCGCCAGGCAGAGCACCAGCAGCCCGACCAGCGCCCCATTGTTCGCCAGGAACTTCTTGATGTCCAGGTGTTGGCGCTTCTCGGCCTTCACAGCAGTAGTCATGTTCTTAGTCCCTTAACTCTTGTCTTCCAAGTCCCGCACCACGTCCCGGACGGCCAGTGTCATGACCTTGTCCTGGGTGGCGTCTTCTGCTGCCAGTTCGCCGGAGAGATGCCCGCCGCTCATCACCAGGATCCTGTCGCTCATGCCGAGCACCTCCGGCAGTTCGCTGGAGACCATCAGTACTGCGCCGCCGGCGGCTGTCACCGAGTTGATCAGCTCGTAGATTTCCACCTTGGCGCCGACGTCGACGCCACGGGTGGGCTCGTCGAGCAGGAGGACCTTAGCTCCGGCCGCGATCCAGCGGCCGAACACGGCCTTCTGCTGGTTGCCGCCCGAGAGCGAGCGCACCGTCTGGTCAAGCCCGCTCATCCGGATGCGCAGCTTGCCTGCCACATCCTGTGCCTTGTCCCGCTGGCCCTTGAAGTCCACCAGACCGCCCTTGGCGGTGCTGGCCAGGGTGGCGTAGCCAATGTTCTCGTTCACGGAGGCGTCCAGCACCAGGCCCTGGACCTTGCGGTCTTCGGGCACATGCCCCAGTCCAGCCTTGATCCCGGCGCCGATGTTGTGCCGCGGGATTCTCCGCCCCCTGATGATGACGCTGCCCGAGTCATACGGATCCACGCCCGCGACGGCGCGGACTACTTCCGTCCGTCCCGCGCCCACCAGGCCAGCAAGGCCCACCACCTCGCCGGCGTGGACCGTGAAGCTCATATTGTTGACCAGGCCCTTGATGGACAGCCCCTCTACGTGCAGCAGCGGCTCGGACGGACCGGTGTATTCGCGGCGGCGCGGAAACTGCTGGCTGATATCGCGGCCCACCATAAGGCGGACCAGTTCCGGTTCCGCGGTGTCCGCAGGGACTTCGGCGACAAACTTGCCGTCGCGCAGCACCGAGACGGAGTCGCCCACTTCGGCAATCTCATCGAGGTGGTGGCTGATGAACACCATGCCCACGCCGCGCTCGCGCAGATCGTGCACCACGCTGAACAAGGCGGCGATCTCGCGCCGGGTGAGGGCCGCCGTCGGCTCGTCCAGAATCAGCATGCGGGCATCAAGGCTGAGGGCCTTGGCGATCTCCACCAACTGCTGCCTGGCGATGCCCAGCTCCCCCACGGGCTGGTCCAGGTCGATGTCCAGGCCGATCAGGTCCAGGGCCGCGCGGGCCTGCTTGCGCAGCGCCGGGCGGTCCACCATGCCGAACCGTTTGAGGAAACGGCCCATCATGATATTCTCGGCGACCGACATGGTCGGCACGAGGTTCAGTTCCTGGTGGATGGTGGCGATGCCGGCCGCTTCCGATGCATTGGTGTCGCGGAACTTGACCGGCTCGCCGTCGAGCAGGATCCGTCCGCCGTCGGGCTGGTAGACCCCGGCCATCATTTTGATCAGCGTGGATTTGCCGGCACCGTTTTCGCCGAGCAGCACCTGGACCTTGCCCGGGTGGACGCTGACGGTCACCTCGTCGATGACCTGCACGGGCCCGAAGGATTTGCTGATTTTATCCAGCGTCAGAATCGGCTGTCCGTTCATCGGTTGACTCCAGTCTTTACAGGTCCGGTTGATTTGCGCACCATCAGGCGGGTCGGCAGGACAACCGGCTCCGGTTCCTCTCCGGCGATCACTTGGTGCAGCAGCCGGACGGCCGTGCGGCCCATTTCGTCCGCGTCCTGCGCGATCAGCGTCAGTGCCGGACGCATGATGGCAAAGGCATCGATGTCGTCGTAGCCGACCAGGGAGAGGTCCTCGCCGATGCGAATGCCCAGTTCCTGGCAGATCCTGACGGCCCCCATGGTCATCAGGCCGTCCGCGGCGATCAAGGCGGTGGGCGCGTTGGAGAGTTCCAGGAGCTGCCGGGCACCCGCCGCCCCGCTGCCCGCCTGGAAGTCACCGAAAACCACCAGTTCCGGATCCTGCTCCAGTCCGCATGCCAAGGTCGCAGCCTGGAACGCCGCGAAGCGTTCCCTGCCGGTGGAGGCGGACCGCGGCCCGGAAATATAACCGATCCTGCGGTGGGCCAGCTCCGCTAGATGCTGCACCGCCTCGCCCATGCCGCTGGAATTATCTGCCGTCACGCTGGGCAGATCGATACCGTCAATCACCCGGTCCACGAATACGGCCGGCAGACCACTCGAAGCCAGCATCTCCACATTGGCGTTGTCCCCGCCCTGTGGCACCAGGATCAGCCCGTCGACCCGCTGCGCCAGCAGTACGTCCAGGTAGCGGTTCTGCTGCTCAACGCTTTCATTGGCGTTGGCCAGCAGAGTGATCAGTCCAAGTTCAAGCGCCTGCTGCTCCGCGGCATGGGCAAGGTCGGCGAAGAAGGGGTTCCGGACGTCGGAGATCAGCAGTCCAATGGTGCTGGTGCGGGTGGAGCGCAGCGAGCGTGCCTGCGCGTTCGGGCGAAAGCCGAGCTCGGCGACAGCCTGCTCCACGCGTTCCCGCGAAAGTGCGGAAGTTGCCGGATTGCCGGACAGGACGCGGGAGGCCGTGGCCGGGGAAACACCCGCACGGGCCGCGACATCGCGGATCGTTACACCCCGCACCAGCAGCTCCCTTGCTTGTCAGTTCACGGAAAATACGGCCCTTGTGCGCCTCCACCACAAATTGGTGGAATCGATTCCATGAAATCGTTTCCACGAGTATGAAACACGTCACCATCCGGTGTCAACCGAACCGCTCCCAAGCGGCGAGCAACGGCAACTCCCAATTCCAAAATCTTTTGGGAGTTCGTTAGGAGTTCCCAAAGCCACAAACGGATGCGGGCTCATTCCCGGCGATCCACCTCACTGTGGAGGTAGTTCGCAGCATGCAACACTGGTAGCGGTACCGGGAGTCAGGCGAAAAAGCACTTTTCAGCTATCGGAGGGCCCATGCTGTTCGACACACTCTTCATCAACGGAATCATCCACACGCAGGACCCGTCCCGCCCCCGCGCCAGCGCGCTCGGGATCCATGCCGGCCGGATCATCAGCCTCGACGACGAGCTGCCAGCCCCGCACTTCCGCAGGGTTTACGACCTCGGCGGTGCCGCCGTCGTTCCCGGTTTCAATGATGCCCATTGCCACCTGTCCATGGTGGGGCTGGCCGAATTGCAGGTGGACCTGCGGCCGTCCGTTTGCCCGACGATGGAGGACCTGCTCGCCGCCGTTGGTGCTGCCTGCGCCGACGCTCCCGAGGGCGCCTGGGTCCAGGGCGCCGGCTACAACCAAAACTATCTGGACGGCCTGCACCCTACTGCGGAGCAGCTCGACGCCGTCAGCAACGGCCACCCGGTGTGGCTGATCCACAACTCCCGCCATATGGGCGTGGCCAACACTGCCGCTTTCGAAGCCGCCGGCTTCAGCGGTCGCCGTGGTGCTAAAGCGCCCGACGGCGGTGCCGTACCGATCGATGCGGACGGACGTGCCGTCGGGCTGCTGCAGGAGACGGCGCGTTCGCTGGTCACGGACCACATTCCCATTCCGACCGTCGACGACGTCGCCGCGATGGTGGAAGCCGGCAGCCGCACGGTGCTGCCGCTCGGCGTCACCAGCATCACCGAGCCGGGCCTGGGCGCTCCCGCACACATCGGCCACAGCCCCACCGACATCGCCGGTTACCAGGTCGCGCGCGATGCCGGGAAGCTGGGCGTGCGCGCCACGGTAATGCCCTACCTGACCACGCTGCATCCCCTGGACGGCTCAGGTGAAACAGGGGCTCCGTGGGGCCTGGATCTGGGCATCCGCAGCGGCCTGGGCGACGAGTGGCTGCGGATCGGGCCCACGAAGATTCTCTCCGACGGCTCGCTGATCGGCCGCAGCGCCTTCATGAGCCGTGACTATGCCCTCGACTCCCCTACTGAAACCGGCAACCGCGGGCTGCTGCAGTTCCCGCAGGAGATGCTGCGGCAACGCATCATCGGTGCCCACTGCGCAGGCTGGCAGGTGGCTACCCACGCCATCGGCGACGCGGCCCTGGATGTGGTGATGGACATCTTCGAGGAAGCCCAGCGGCTCTTCCCCCGCGAGGACGCCAGACACCGGATCGAGCACGTGTCAGTAGCCAGCGACGCGCAGATCCGCCGGATCAAGGAGTTGGGCCTGATCCCGGTGCCGCAGGGCCGGTTTGTCTTCGAACTGGGGGACGGCGCCGCCCAGGCCATGGGGCCGGAAAGGGTGAAGCTGACCTATCGGATCAAGGGTCTGCTTGATGCCGGCCTCGAGGTTCCGGCGAGCACGGACGCCCCGGTGGTGGAGGTGAACCCGATCCTGAACATCCACGACATGGTCAACCGCAAGACGGCTTCCGGCGCGGACTTCGTTCCCGCCGAGCGAATCACGGTGGCACAGGCGGTCCACGCCTACACCGTGGGCAGCGCCTATGCCGTCCACGAAGACCATGACAAGGGCACCCTGACACACGGCAAGCTCGCTGATTTCGTCGCCCTCTCCGAAGACCTGTACGCGGTTGCCCCGGAAAACATCAAGGACGTAATAGTCACCGCCACCGTGGTCGGCGGCGCAATGGTCCACGGCGAACTTTGAGAATCTGTGTGGCGCCCGCCACGCCCGAGCTTTCGAAGCCCGCGGTAAATCCGTAAACTCGGAGATTCAGGCGGTTGACGCCGCCGCACGGCCATCTTCCACGTCATCACCAACCAGCAGGAGAACACATGACTCTTTATGCCGTCACGAACCCGGCCACCGGTGAAACCGTCAAGGAATACCCCACGGCCACCGACGTCGAAATCCAAACAGCGTTGGAGCGCACGGACAGCGCCTTCCGGAAGTGGACCCGGAGCCCGCTGGAGGAGCGCGTGAAACTGCTCAACCGCGTCGCCGAACTCTATGAAGAGCGCCGCGACGAGTTGGCTGCCATCATCACCCGCGAAATGGGGAAGCCCGTGCGCCAGGCTGGCTTCGAGGTCGACATCGTCGCATCTATCTACCGCTACTACGCCGAGAACGGCCCCAAGTTCCTGGAAGACGAAGAGCTCGACGTCGCTGCCGGCGGCAAGGCTATAGTCCGCCGGGAAGGCCTCGGCGTCATCCTGGGCATCATGCCCTGGAACTACCCTTACTACCAGGTGGCCCGGTTCGCCGCGCCGAACCTGATGAACGGCAACACCATCCTGCTCAAGCACGCCCCGCAATGCCCGGAGTCTGCCCTGGCCATGGAACAGATCTTCAAGGATGCCGGCGCGCCCGAGGGTTCCTACGTCAATATCTTCGCCACCAACGAGCAGGTCGCCGACATCATCGCCGACCCGCGTGTGCAGGGCGTGTCCCTGACCGGTTCCGAGCGTGCCGGTGCTGCCGTGGCCGAAATCGCTGGCCGCAACCTGAAGAAGGTCGTGCTCGAGCTCGGCGGCTCGGACCCGTTCCTGCTGCTGGACACCAAGGACCTGGACAAGTCGGTCAAGACCGCCGTCTTCGGCCGCATGACGAACGGAGGCCAGGCCTGCAACGCCTCCAAGCGCTTCGTCGTGATGGAGGACATCTACGACGAATTCGTGGAGAAGTTCACCACCGCCCTCTCCGCCATCGCCCCCGGTGACCCGACCGATCCCAAGACCTACCTGGGCCCGCTGTCCTCGCAGGCCGCGGCTGACAACCTCGCCAAGCAGGTAGACTCCGCGGTCGCTGAAGGCGCCGTGGTCCGGACCGGCGGCGGCAAGGTCAGCCATGATTCTGCATTTTTCCAGCCGACCGTGCTGACCGATGTCACCCCGGACATGGCAGCCTTCCGCGAGGAGCTCTTCGGCCCCGTCGCCATGGTCTTCAAGGCGTCCTCCGAAGACGAAGCCATCCGGCTGGCCAACGATACGCCGTTCGGTCTCGGCGCCTCGATTCATACCAACGACGGCGAGAAAGCGCAGCGCATCGCCGATCAAATCGAGGCCGGCATGGTCTACATCAACGAGCCGGGCGGAACGGCGGCTGAACTGCCGTTCGGCGGCGTCAAGCGCTCCGGTATCGGCCGCGAACTGGGCAAGTACGGCATGGACGAGTTCGTGAACAAGAAGCTGGTCCGCACCTCGGCCCGCTAGAACGCATCGTGCGGCTCAGGCTGCACAACGGCGAAGTGGCAGGAAGACCTGCCTGGGCTTCCCGCCGCTTCACTGTCTGGATCGCGGAAAGGCACCCCTCCCTCCAGTGACCAACGGCCACAACGCGGAGGTCAGTCGGAAAATTCTACGGTCCGTTCCTGTTGCAAGCGGAGCGGTCTAAGGCGGTAACGCGAGCGCAATCTGGGCCGGTCAACGGGCATCATTTAGCCGCTGACCGGCCCCTGCCAATCGCGTAGACCTTTTGGTCAAGGCCTCAGCAGCCGAAACTGCGGCGGACCCACTCCTGTGTAGCGAACCTAAGGCACTAGGCGCTCGCGCGGTCGACCGAGGAACCAAGCGCCCGGGAGATCGCGTCCGCGGCGGCGACTGCCTGCGGTGCAAACTGCTCGATTGTGGAGCCGGGGTACTCAAGCTCAAGCGATGAGATCGACAGGCCATACTTCACTCGTCCGAGGTGATCCCGAATGGGAGCTGAGACGCACACCGTGCCGCGCTCATTCTCGCCGAGATCGAGCGCGTAACCGCGTTGACGCACGTTCGCGAGCTCTGTATGCAACTGCTCGCGATCGGTGATGGTCTTGTCGGTGCGGGGCGGCAGACCGACCTCGGCTACCAACTGGGCCACCTGCTCAGACGTCCAGCTCGAGAGCACAACCTTTCCCATGCCCGAGCAGTGCATCGGCATCGGCAATCCCACGCGCGAAGCCATCCGATAGGGCTTCGACGAGTCCTTACGGATGACGTACACCATCTCGAAACCGTTCACGACGCCGACGTGAACCGTGCAGTCGACTTCGCGTACGAGCTTCTCGACGATCGGCTCCGCGATGAAGGAGATGTCGAGCCGGGAGATGGCTCTGCCTGCAATGCCTAGGAGACGGGAGCCGGGGTGATAACCGCGATCGCTATCGCCGGTGATGAACTTCAACTCAGCCAGCGTCGCGAGAATACGGTGCACAGTGGCCTTGGGCAGCCCGGTCTCTTCGACGATGTCCGTGAAGCGGTCGTAGAGAATCGCAGCCTCGAGCACCCGCAACGTCTTCTCACTCGCGCCCATAGATGGCGCCGGGCTCGTGTCAAGCTCCTTGGGTTCCCCGGTCATGATCCGCATCATCTCATGTCGACAATCGCGACGCCATCCATGTCGTCGAAGGCCTGGTTCTCGCCGGCCATCGCCCACACGAACGAGTAGTTCGACGTTCCAACACCCGAATGGATTGACCACGACGGCGAAAGCACCAGTCCCCCGTCACCGACCAGCATGTGCCGGGTCTCGGACGGTTCGCCCATGAGGTGAACGACGCGGGCCTCCTCGGGTACATCGAAGTAGACGTAGAACTCGGTACGGCGGTCATGAGTATGCGCCGGCATCGTATTCCACATGCTGCCGGGGTGCAGCTGCGTGACCCCCATGACCACCTGACAGCTGCGCACGCCGTTCTCGTGAATGTACTGGTTGATGGTCCGGCGGTTCGAGGTCAGCGGATCGCCGAGCTCTCGGACGGTGCCCTGGCCGGGTTCGACGAGCGCCGTCGGGTAGGTTGCGTGCGCGGGCGCGGAGAAGCCATAGAAACGGGCAGGCGTCGCGGCGTCGTCGGACTCGAAGGAAACGTCCTTCACACCTCGGCCCAAGTACAGGCACGCACCGGTGGCCATCACATGGCGTTCACCATCGGCATGGACAGCACCCGCCCCTCCAATGTTGACGATGCCAATCTCGCGGTGATCGAGGAACTGCTCACTACGAATCTCCGGCATGGCCTCGAGCGCGAGCGGTGCGTCAGTCGGCATAGCGCCGACCGCGACCACGCGATCGTAGTGGGTGACGACGGTGCGCACACTGCCGGGGATGAAGAGGTCCTCGACGAGATAGCGATCACGCAGCTGCTGCTGGGTGGATCCGGGAATCTGCTCGGGAGAAGTAGGGCTGTAAACGGCGGTCATGTATTTCCTTCCAATGGGAGAGTCAGAGCAGGCCCATGAGGCCAGGGAGCCACAGGGAAAGCTGGGGGACGAAGACGATGACGAACAGCAGCGCGATGAGCACAACAAGGAACGGCATCAGTTTGGCGATAACCGGCTCAAGCTTGACCTTCGCCACCTGAGTACCGACGAACAGCACGGGTGCCGACGGCGGCGAGATCACCGCGATCGAGAGATTGAAGACCATCACGATTCCGAAGTGCACCGGGTCGATGCCGTAGGAGACCGCAATCGGCAGGAAGATCGGAGTGAAAATAAGGATCGCCGGCGTCGGGTCCAGCGGGATGCCGATCAACAGCAGCACGAGCATCATGATCAGCAGCACGACGACCTTCGAGTCGGTCCACCCGAACAGTGACTCGGCGATCAGCTGCGGCAGCCGTGCGTAGGTCATGACATAGGACATGATCGTCGACACCGCAATCAGGAAGATGACGATCGCGCTGGTGCGGCAGGCGTCGAACAGGACTCGCGGCAGGTCCTTGACCGAGATGGTGCGGTAGAAGAACGAGAGCAGCAGCGAGTAGATCACGGCCACGGCCGAGCCCTCGGTCGGGGTGAAGAAGCCAGCGACGATACCTCCGATCGCCACCACGATCAGGCCGAGCGACGGAACAGCGCGCCCGAACGTAACCAGGAAGACCGGGAATTTGGGCCATGGCTCGCCCCGCAGCTCGGGGTGCCGACGAGCGTAGACAAACCCGACGGCCGCGCACGCGAGCGCCCACAGGATGCCGGGGATGTAGCCCGCGACGAACAGCGCGCCCAGCGACGTGCCGCCAGCAGCGAGTGAGTAGACAATAAGCGTGTTGCTGGGAGGGATCAGCATGCCGGCCGGGGCCGAGGCGATATTCGCCGCCGCGCTGAAGGCGCGGTCATAGCCTGCCTTCCGCTGCATTGGAGACATGGTGGAGCCGATGGCGGCGGCACTGGCGACGGCGGAACCGGACACGGAGCCGAAGATTGCGTTTGCGATGACGTTTGTCTGCACGAGCGGCGCCGGCGTGCGGCCCACGAGCACCCGTGCGAGATTGATGAGCCGCTCGGCAATACCGCCGTTGTTCATGATGACGCCGGCTAGGATGAAGAACGGGATGGCGAGCAGCGCGAACGAGTCAGCACCGCCGATCATTTGTTGTGCGGAGGTGATGGCGCCTCGCTCGACGTCCACGATCAGCAGCATGCACAGCGCCGACGGCAGTCCGAGCGCGATGGAGACAGGGGCTCCAATCGCGAGCAGCAAAGCTAGGCCGCCGATAAGGATGACGCTGATGGTACCGGGCTCAATCACAGCGATGCCGCCTCAAGGTCCTCGTCGTGATCCACGTGGCCGGCATAACGGCTTGAGAAGGTTTCGACGATGTGGATGGTCAGGTAAATGGTCAGCAGCACGCCGGAGATAGGCAGGGCGAGATAGAGCTGGCCCTGCGTGAGTGGCAGCAGCGGATTCTGCTGCCCCCATGCGAGCATGGACTGCTGGATACCGCCAAAGACCATCACGTACAGCACGAACGCGAGCGTTGTGAGGTAGGCGATAATGTCGGCGATTCGCTGAAACGGCACAGACAGTCGTGCGACCAGGAAATCCATGATGACGTCAGCCTTCTCGCCGACGGCGATGGCGATTCCGATCAGGCTCACCCACACGAACGTGTGTCGCGCCGCTTCCTCGGACCATGCGCTTGGCTGCCCGAGCACCAGGCGGGTGAAGACTTGCCAGGCCACGAGCAGCACCAGCAGCGCAAAGAGGGCGACGCAGGTTGTCCGGAGTGTGCCATCGAGCCACGCCCGTGCGGTCTTCTTGAGTTTCCCTGGTGCCATTAGCTGCGCGCCGCCTCGATGGCGTCGTAAACCGTCTGTGCGACCTCGGACGTGACAAGCTCCTCATGCAGCGGGCGCGTCGCCTCGCGGAACAGCTCGGTGTCGACCTCGCTGAACTCCGCACCGGCCTCCTCAGCCGCGGCGGCTGCTTCCTCGGCGGCGGCACCGAACAGCTCGAGCTCGGTGTCGACCGACGTCGTGAGCAGCTCCTCGAAGATCGCGCGGTCTTCCTCGGAGATGCCATCCCAGACGTTCGGGCTCGTGACCAGGTAGTCGGGCATCATCAGATGCTCAGTTCGCGAGTAGTAGGGGGCAATCTCATCATGCGAAAGCGCCGAGTAGATAAGCTCGTTGTTCTCTGCGCCGTCGAGCACGCCTGACTGGATTGCGGTGTAAACCTCGCCCTGCGCCATTGGCGAACCAACGCCGCCCATGAGTTCCATCATGCGTACGTTCGTATCCGAACCGATAACCCGGATCTTCTGACCCGAGAGGTCGGCGGGTGTCTCAACGGGGCCAACGCTCGAGTACACATTGCGTACGCCACCGTGATACGCGGAGAGCACCTGGATGTTGTCATCCAGCAGCGTGTCGTACAGCTCGCCTGCAACCTCACGGTCGTTGAGCACGCTCATTTGGTGCTCGGGCGACTCGTACAGATAGGGCAGGTTCACGACCGAGAAGTCCGATTCGAAGTTCTCAAGCAAACTGCCGGCGACGACGGCGAAGTCGATTGTGCCCGACTGCACCTGTTCAATCGTGGCGGCCTGGTCGCCTAGCGTCTCATCGGCGTAGAGCTCCAGCGCATAGCGACCGTCAGTCTGGGCCTCGAGCTCCTCCGAGAGCTGCAGCAGCGCCTGAGCCTGCGGGTGGTTGATGTCCTGGTTGAATGCAACGCGGAGGACAGTCCCACCGCTGCCGTCTTCCGCGGAAGCGGAGCACGAGGCAAGTGCCATTGTGGTGATTACGGCTGCGCTGAGTACGCCCAGAATCCTTTTTCCCTGCATGAATTTCTCCTCGTCGAGTAATCGTGAACGATGTGTGACTTGCACCACCGGCGCAATCGAAGACTACTATAACCAGATAGAACTCGGTTGCGCCACACGGAACTTATGGTGGAACATGGTTCCATCAGACGTACACCGGACCGAAGAAGGAGAGATGGCATTGCGAGCAGCTAGATACATCGGCGATCAAAGGATCGAGGTGGGCAACGTTGAAGGCAAACCGCCTGCAGCCGGGGAGGTCGCCATCCGCGTGGCATACAACGGAATCTGCGGCACCGACCTGCACATCGTGCAAGGCCACATGGATACTCGAGTGGCCATGCCGGCAGTGATCGGCCACGAGATGAGCGGCATCATCAGCGCGATCGGCTCGGACGTGGAATCGCTGACGCCGGGACAGCCCGTCACTGTGATGCCGCTGCGTTGGTGCGGGGAATGCGCCTCCTGCCGCGCCGGCCACCAGCACATCTGCCAGCGTCTTGACTTCGTCGGCATCGACTCCCCCGGCGCGCTGCAGGAGCAGTGGACGGTGCCCGCATCCCTCGTGGTTCCGTTGCCCGAGGGTATCTCCCTTGAGCACGCCGCGCTCGTCGAGCCGCTCGCAGTAGCGGTGCACGACGTGCGGCGCTCGCGGCTCGTGGCGGGCGAGACCGCCGTCGTAATCGGTGGCGGGCCCATCGGCCAGCTCATCGCCGTCGTCGCTCGCGCCGAGGGTGCGGAGGTGGTCCTGGCTGAGCCGGACGCCGTCCGCCGCGCGTTCGCTGCACAACAGGGCGCCATCGTCGTCGATCCTATCGAGGGCGACCTCGCAGCCGTCGTCGAAGAGCGCACCAGCGGTGCCGGAGCCGACGTCGTTTTTGAGGTCGCGGGCACCCGCGGCACGGCGCTCGATGCCACGCGGCACGCTCGTACCCGCGGTCGCGTGGTATTCGTCGCGATCCACCCCGAGCCGGTGCCCGTGGATCTCCACCGCATCTTCTGGCGCGAACTCGAGGTGCTTGGCGCCCGCGTCTACGAGCGCGAGGACTTCGAGCGCGCCATCGAACTGCTCGCCTCCGGAGCCGTTCCAGCCGACGCGCTCATCACGCGCGTCGTGCCACTCGACGACGCCTCTGAAGCGTTCGAGGCACTGCTCGCGGCGTCCGCAATGAAAATCCTCGTCGACGTGCAGGGGGTACGGGCATGAGTGTCTCATTCGATCTCACCGGGACGACCGCCGTCGTCACCGGCGCCCGCCGCGGCATCGGCTTCGCGATGGCTGAGGGGCTCGCAATGGCCGGCGCCGACATCATCGCAGCATCCGCAAGCCAAGAGGCCGACGGCGGTGCAATCGGTGCGCGAGTACGCGAACTCGGACGCACTTTCGAGGGACATGCCGTCGACTTCCGGGACCGCGATGCCGTCGCCGCCTTCGGAGCGGCCGTGCGGGATCGCGCGGACATCCTGGTGAACAACGCCGGCACCATCCGCCGATCGCCCGCTGCCGAACATCCGCTCGAATGGTGGGACGAGGTGCTCGACGTAAACCTGCGCAACCAGTTCGTACTCACGCAGGCAGTTGCGGCCGGAATGCTCGAGCGCGGCTACGGTCGCATCGTCTTCACCGCGAGCCTGTTGAGCTTCCAAGGCGGCATCACCGTGCCGGGGTACACCGCGGCGAAGTCGGGCATTGCCGGTCTCGTGAAGGCGCTCAGCAATGAATGGTCCGCGCGGGGCGTCACGGTGAATGCGATCGCACCGGGCTACATCGCCACCGACAACACCGCGGCACTGCGCGCCGATGAGGATCGCTCGCAGGCTATCCTCGATCGCATCCCAGCCGGACGCTGGGGCAGTGCCGAGGATCTGCAGGGCGCGACAGTCTTCCTCGCCAGCCCGTCGGCCGCCTACGTCACCGGCGTCACGCTGCCGGTCGACGGCGGATGGATGGCACGATGATGCTCGAGCTAAGCGGCGTTGTCCCGCTCGCAACTGTCGACGACGACGCGGCCGCCGATGTGATCGCCGACGGCCTCGTCGCCGGCGGCCTGCCGGTACTCGAGGTCGCGCTGCGCAACCCTTACGGGATGGCGGCGATCGAGCGCATCGCCGCGCGAGGCGACGTGCTTGTCGGCGCCGGCACCGTCCTCAATCGCGAGCAATTGCGCCGTGCACTCGACGTCGGCGCAGCATTTGTCGTCGCGCCGGGTCTTGATGAGGAAGTCGTCGAAGCCGCGCTCACCGCGGGTGTGCCGGTGCTGCCCGGGGTGATGACGCCAAGTGACATACAACGCGGCATTAGCCTCGGACTTGAACGGCTCAAGCTTTTCCCCGCGGGCGCCGTGGGCGGGCTTGTGCTCGTCAACGCGCTGGCACCGGTCTTTCCAGGAGTGCGCTTCATGCCCAGCGGAGGAGTGAACACCGCGAATCTCGGCGAGTATCTGGCGCATCCGGCCGTTTTCGCGGCAAGTGGCTCGTGGATCGCTGGGCCCGCGCGTGTCGCGGCAGGCGCCGAGGCAGTCGCCGAGGCAGCGCGGGAGGCGGTCGCGGTTCGAGCCAAGGCAACCCTGAGGGCCGGGCGATGAGCGTCGTCGCGCTTGGTGAGTCGCTGGGACTGCTTGTCGCCTCCCGCATCGGCAGGCTTGAGCTCGTGCCGACGATGGATCTAGGCTTCGGCGGTGCCGAGAGCAACGTCGCGATTGGCCTGGCGCGCCTAGGCGTGCCCGTGACCTGGATGGGTCGCGTCGGTGACGACGCGCTCGGCCGCCTCATCGAGCGACAGCTTCGGGCCGAGGGCGTCAGCGCGGCGACGACCCTCGATCCGACGGCGCCCACCGCCCTCATGTTGAAGGAGCGTCCGGCGGCGGGCTCCAGCGCCGTCTCGTACTACCGTGCAGGCAGCGCAGGCTCCCGGCTCACCCCGGAGCACATCGACGTCGCCCGCATTCGGGAGGCTCGTATCCTGCACATCACCGGCATCACGGCCGCGCTTGGTGCTGGCCCGCGCGCTGCGCTGGACGCCGCGATTGACGCCGCGATCGACGGCGGTACAATCGTCTCGTTCGACGTGAATCACCGCTCGCGGCTGTGGAGCCACGCAACGGCAGCCTTCGCGTACCGTGAGATCGCGGCCCGCGCCGATGTCGTCTTCGCCGGCGATGATGAGGCGGAACTACTCACCGGTGAGCGCGAGCCGGCCGCGCAGGCCGCGGCGATTATCGAACTGGGCCCAACGCAGGCGATCGTAAAGCTCGGAGCTGAGGGCGCGTATGCGCTTGCCGATGGCCGCGCCGCGGAACAGTCGGCATTCCCCGTGCACGCTGTTGACACAGTCGGCGCCGGGGACGCGTTCGTCGCTGGCTATCTGGCCGAGCTCCTCGCTGGCGCCTCGCTAGCTGAGCGTCTCCGCACTGCCGCTGCCTGCGGCGCGGTCGCCTGCACTGCGCCTGGCGACTGGGAAGCAGCCGCCGACCGTGCCGCGATCGCGCGACTGCTTGGAGCCGGCGACCCCGTGCAACGCTGACGTTCCGGTGCCCAGGATGTGCTACGGTTCTTCCTTTACGTCCGGGTCCAGTGGCGCGGTGAAGGAGGGAAGCTGCGAATCAGGGGCATCTTTAGGCAGGATGGCCGAAAATAATGAAACCGAACGAGTCATTTGGTACACCGAAGCCAGTTGCGATTGCCGCGCAGGCTCCGGCTGGTAGTTTGCCGTAACGGGGACAAACCAGTGTCCCAGCCACGCGGGCACTCTAGGCCGGATGGATAACTGCAGGAGTCCTTCGGGTCTAACCACGGAGGGGCAGGGGGCACTGCACTCGGCCCCTCCGTGGTCTTGGCTCAGGCTTGGAAAAGGCTCGACGGCTAGTTCCTAAAGTCTCCCGATTGCGATTGGTGTGCCCGAGACGCCGGGGCTCCCATGGTTAGTCATCCTTTGTGAATAGGACGGTCGCGGTGTCCATATTTTCCGTCGGATTTTGTCCTGAGAGCCTGAAACCGCAGACCCGTGGTGCTCTCCTCCGGTTCCTCGTCCCAATCGTCTGCCCGGTCAGCCTGGATTAGAGCGAAAGCGCTTGGAGCATTCCGAAGTGCTGATTCCAGTTTGAGTTAGGCTCCCGGTATGAAACCTCCTGTCGGTCATCGCGGATAACTGGAAAACCAGATCCGCAGCTGGCTGCCTGGTCTAATGAAGAAGGCCGCGCTGCGGCCCGACGAGTAGGGATACTGCATGGAATTCCTCGAAACAATCCTGTTTCCCTTCAAGTGGTTTGTATCGATCATCCTGGTGGGCTTCCATGAAGGGCTAAGCTTCATCGGCCTCCCTGCGGCTTCGGGCTGGACTTGGACTCTGTCCATCATTGGCCTCGTGCTAGTGATCAGAGCGGCGCTCATTCCCATCTTCGTGAAACAAATCAAAGCGCAGCGCAACATGCAACTGCTGCAACCTGACCTGAAGAAACTGCAGGACAAGTACAAGGGCAAGACCGACCAGTTGTCCCGCCAGGCCAGGGCACAGGAACAAATGGCCATGTACAAGAAGCACGGCACTAACCCATTCTCGGCGTGCTTGCCGATGCTGATTCAAATGCCGTTCTTCTTCGCCCTCTTTACTATGCTCGCCGGTGTCGCTACCGCTTCCCAAGAGGGCAAGGGAATCGGGGCGATGAGCCACGAACAGGTCCAGCAGTTCGAAGAGTCTACAATTTTCGGCGCTCCATTATCGGCGGCGCTGCTGCACGGCGGCTTTGAGAACGTTGCGGTCACGGTCCTGACCATCGTAATGATCCTGGCGATGACGGGCTCGCAATTCATCACGCAGAAACAGATCATGGCAAGAAACATGTCGGAAGAAGCCATGGCCAGCCCATTTATGCGCCAGCAAAAGATGATGCTTTATACCCTGCCCGTCGTCTTCGGCATCGGTGGTATCAACTTCCCCATTGGCGTTCTCATCTACTGGACCACCACCAATCTCTGGACCATGGCGCAGCAGTTCTTCGTGATCCGCCGCATGCCGGCCCCTGGATCCCCCGCAGCCAAGGCTCTCGAAGCACGCCGTGCTGCCAAAGGACTCCCGGCCCTCCCTAACCCGGGGAACAAAACGGGCGAAAATAAGGCGGAGTCGGCCGCTTCGACTGAAGATGCGCCAGCGAGGCTGCAGCGCGTCCAACCCCAACGTAAGGGTTACGTCCCGCTGAGTGGTGGAGTTTCTCGACACCGTGCAGGTCAGTTCTCTGATTATGCTGCAGCGAGTTCGGGAAGCAAAATCGCCTCCTC
>NZ_JAODLR010000038.1 GCF_025960875.1 Crystallibacter permensis
AATTACACCGCACGTATTATGCTCAGAAGCGCCGCCAGAACGGCGGCCTGATCATGCATCGCAGCAGTGGATTTCACCACGAAACGCGGAGAGCCGATTAAATGGTTGTCTCCATGTGGAAGCGCCCCTGGCGAATGTCAGGATGGCGGCGGTGATGAACCTGTAACCGGGCAGGTTCTCGATCGCAATGGCAGCATCAGGGTGCGCGGCGCAACCTCTGTCAAGTCGTGTAGCTCCTGTCATTGCAGGATGCCTTACGGGCATACACCACAGCAGGGCTATGGTCCCTTCACATGACTAGCACCCGTTTTCACGACGAATCCACGGACGACCGCAATCACGGTCGTCGAGCCTAAGGCAAGAAACGCAACTAACCACCGACTCATCGTCCTCAACCGCCGATGCGGCACCGTTAAATGTGTCATACTCCGAGGTGGAGCGCTTCAAGGCAAAAACATCCGTAGTCGCGTTGACAAAAAGGTAACGGCACCCAAACCGATAAGGTTTATTAGCCGAGGCGCACTTAGCGCCTTGCCCTCGGATTGAGTATCGGCGAGTGAGCGATCATTCTGTTAGGACAGGTGGGCCCGAAAGCAGCCCTTGGCCTGAACGACGTTCACCTTGGACGAATGATTACTCCTCAGATGGAGAGCAATGGCCGCCAGAATCCATATACGAGAACACAATTACGCTCCTTACTAATAAACACTCTGGCGTCAGGATATGCAGGCAAGAAATCAAGCAGTATTACTTTTCCATCCGGCCATACAGCAAAGAGACCATTAACGTTTCCTCCGCTGGCACCATTGAAGCCGACAAAATAATATATTCCAGTGTCTGGGTCAACTGCACCGTAGTAAGGCATTACGCCCCACGTCTCGCCACCTAATATAGCTCTTGCTGTGTTCACTGTGGCTGTCGCAGACTTGCTACTGTAGACGTACGCTACTGTTGGCGACTCGACAGCCTGTATGTAAGTGTCAATGGGTATGAAGTCCTGGCCTTCTGTACGAATGCGTGAACCAATGTCCAGAGCGGAAAATTTCGCCGAGATTGAGGATAACTTATTGGATCCTTTTACAAGCTGCAAATCCGTTATTCGACGGGATGGGAGCCCATTAGGCACGGCCATATACCGATGGGATTCCTTTGCATGCCATCGAGGAGTATGAGCTGACTTGTCCGCTTTGTAGACCACCAATCCGGTTGTCACATCAGAAGCAAAGTAGATCCAATCGCTATCGAAACTGATTTGAACGGCCTGCCAGGCTTGCATGGCCCCGAAACGTGGTTTGACCCATGTTGCTCCATAGTCCGTTGAATAGTAGACCCAACCACTGCTCCCAGCATCCCCCGTTGTCATCCAAACATGACCGGGATTATAGGGATCGGCTGCTATGGCATGGACATGCCTAGAGGTAAAACCTCCGGGCCCTAAGACTCTTTCCCAATCCGTGCCATTAGCCGATCGGTAAACCGATGGTCCCTCTGACGCGTCTCCGTATTCGCCCCAATATATGAACTGGTCATCTGCAGATAGAGCTGTCGAGATGATGGCGGATCCTCTGGCACCTGTAATTAGCGGCTCTGACCATACGAAAGCGCTTGTCCCAAGGGCTGGCTTAGCGCGTACCACAATAGGCAAACTGTTGTCTTGCCGCAGAATCTGCATGTAATACATTCCTTTAAAGAGTATTACTGCAACATGCCCTGCGTTCTCAGCCTTTGATGCGGCTTCAGGTGGCAGATTTTTGCCCACCCAATGTGCTGGGCCAATGGAGCTGTTTTCATTCTGAGCTAGGCCATAGGAACTGATAGCTAAGACTGCATTCGGAAACACTCCTACGATTGATCGACCGGTATTTGCTTGACGGGTTTGGCCTACCGGTGCCGCCGAGCTTATTCTTGGACCCCCAGCACGCACTTCTTTCGCGATTGCCAACTCGAACTCAGCTGTGGACATACCTGATGGTGCTACTGCTGTCTCGGCTTTGCCCAGTAGGCTTGAAATCGCCGAGCCAGCAGTCGACCCGGCGATCAGCGATAAAGCTGCTCGTCGCCCGAATGATGGTATTTCAAATGTCGACACGTGTGCGCCTCCTGATTCAACTATTGCTTTGGAATCAGTTCCCCAACTGATAAGCCTCATACTTGCGTCATACACCTAGGAAAAGGTTGGAGGAACGTACAATATGACACACTTTCAGCGCTCCGCATCACTCTAAAATCTGTGTCTATTCTATTCTTTAGGCTCCTCATTCATCCATGAACGTACCGTGAAATGCATGATGCCAACAACATTGTGTTCGCGTTCTGGGACAGGCCACAGCAGCGAAATTTAAGTTCTTATCCAGTTCGTTGCTGATTCTGGGGGATGACTAATCGACGTAACTATGAGGCACACAATTTCGATGACCGCTGGTAATTGGTGGTCGGCCTCAGTATTGAGAGGTTTCAGGTTGTTTCAGGACTCGTAGTAGTCCCACGACGCCATCCCGGCGACGAGTTGACAGCGAAGCTGGTGCTCGAATGTCCTGTGGCGCCCTCGACTTCGATTTCTTTACACCGGTCAAAGACGTCGCAGAGCGGTCAATCAGCCAGGTCTGCCGCATGTAAGCGAGCATAAAGACCGAGGAATTGGCTGATAATCCGACGCAAGGATCCTCGTGGATGTTGCACGTAGGAAGCTCACCGCATTGGATTACCAGTTCTCGGAGCGCTCCACCAGCGCCACCGTTGCCGAGATTAGGGATGCATACCGGCGCGGCGACGAGAGGGTCCGCCGGCACATCACTAAACCCGGGCGACTAACCCGCGGTTTTCATGGGTGAGTGTCTGAATGCGTGAGCTTAAACAGGGAAAGAGTGCTCTGAGGCTGGGAAATAATTATTGTCGAGACCGTTATTCCGCACAGTGAAGCAGCACCCTTCCGGTGTCTAATCTTACCCGTGATTTTCCGTCCGTTCCTGTCACTTTACCGGCCAGTCGCTGATCTCCCACGCCGGGCTCAGCGTCCTCCCAGGCTTTATGGACGCGCTCGGTTTCGGTTGGCTTTGCGAGAACCGGCTGGCCAGTTCGTCCCCTCGGGTGCGCAGCACTCTCCGGCAAAGTCCTCGGCTCACTCGCGGCGATGCTGGCCGCTGGCGGTGAGCACGTGGCAGACTTGGACATGCTGCGCGCCTCGCCCGGCCTCATTGGGCCGCTACCCTCGAACCCGACCGTTTCGCGATTCTTGGAACGCACTGCGGCGAACCCGGAACTCTTCGCGTATGGCTTCGAAACACACTCCCGCGAACTGCGTTCCCGAGTCTGGGACGCGGCCGCGAAGCGCAGCCCCGCGGGCAGGGCGGCTGCGGAACCGCTGATCATCGACCTTGACGCGACCCTGGTGACGTCGCGATCAGATAAGGAAAACGTCGCCGGAACGTATAAGGTCGGCTACGGTTTCGCCCCGTACGTTCCCTCCTGCGACGATGGTGCCGGCTATCGCAACGGGGAGGTCCTGGCGGCCCTGCTGCGCCCGGGCAACGCCACGGCGAACAGCGCCGATGACCATATCCGCGTCTTCGACGTCGCGACCGCCCAGCTCCCCGAGACCTTCTTCGATACCGGCGGGGCCCTTCAAAGCGAGAAGATCCTGGTCCGCACCGACAGCGCCGGTGCCTCACGGAAATTCCTCTGGCACCTGCATGCCCGGGGGCGCAGTTCTCCATGTCCTACCCGGTCCCGGTCGGCAAGGCCCACACGATCGATTGGATCAACCGAAAAAGGTACTAGGAGCCGGCTCTGAACCGGGACGGCAACGACCGCACCGACACGTGCGTCATCAACGCCACGCATGTGATACCGAAGGCCTGGGGACGTCAAACGCTGGCGCTATCGGCTTTTCGCCATTGCGGGGAAGATCATCACCCGGCCCCAGCGCAACCATCTGATCCTGCCCGACACCGCCCCGGAACTGCCGCTGATCAACACCGTGCTCAAGGCAAACTCCCGGATCGCAGCTAGGGTCAGAAACGCCGGCGCGATCCTGAAGACCTGAGACGCACCCACTGATGGACGTCCCTGCCAAGAGAAAGAAGACCACCACCGGGAACGTGGAACCCGGGGCACGCGCGCGCTCGATGCTCGCCACCGAAGCAAAGCAGCAGCCTTTCCCACCGGCAAGAACCTTCGCGATGTCAAGCGGCACACCGTCTTCGATCCCGGCACCGATGCTGCAAGCCCTGCATACCTGGAATGGGTTCGTCGCAAGGACAACCCTGAGGTCTGCGGCCCCTCGGGCACAGGGACGTTCTTCCTCGAAGCCCTGACCCAGCAAACCATCGAGGAAGGCAAATGGGTCGCATGTTTAACTCCAGAAGACCTCGACACCTTGATCGGACTGTTGTCCGGTCCAGTGGATTAGGGCGTGACCTTATGTCCCGTGGTGGTGGGGGCCTCTTGCAGGCCTGCATTCCAACCAAGTCGCGCTCTGAGGAATGGGTCGACGCTTCAAGGTGCGATTTTGAGTACAACCAACGCTCGCATGACAAATCGCCGCATGAGTGCTTCCCCCTATAGGATGGAGAGCTGAAGAATAGACGCTACGTCCGACAGCAACCACGACCGCAGCAACTGCGCAATTCGGCGTGTTCTCGAATGGCGGTCGATCATCCGGGAGAGATCTTTGGTTTACCTGTTCCTCGCATTGTGTCTCGGCATGTGTGTCGTCGCCCGAGCTCTGCGCATGCCCGGCCTAAACGCTCTGACTGCACTGGCCATACCATGGGCTCTCATTATGGTTCTGGCCAGCCTGCCACAGAGCCTTCAGCCGGTCATGAAAACAGGCGCCTGGACTATGATAACGACCGGCGTTGCCAGCATCGCGATTGGAGCCATAATCGGTTGGGTCGTTCCCTTCGTTAGCGCTTCACCAACAAAGCCACTCCCCAAGATAGACCTTATCCGCGTAGCCAGAGTTCACTGGCTAAGCAACGGTATTCTGGTGTTTTATAGCCTCTTGCAGGTGCTAGATGCATGGCCCGTAATACAACAACTCGGAGGTCTATCGGCGGTTTTCTCACCATCAGGACTTTTGGGAAATGAATTCAAACATCAATATGATCAATATCGTGTTGAAGTAGTTCAAGAGGGCTTTAGCACGGGCTCAATAGTCACGGGCATCCTAGGTTACGTTTTATTTCTTGGCCACTTCTCCATCTACACTGGAGCAGTCTTGTGGTCGGCAGGGAAGAGACTAGCCGCTGTTGTACCATTGCTCATATCGGCGAGCTATAGCTTACTAAGCCTGCAGCGAACCTCCTTTGTGATGTGTGTATTGTTATTTGTGATTGCCGCATATTTCATTGGGCGCCATTATAAGATACTCAACGGGCGACCATCGAATACAACCACGAGGAAACGGCCCAAAAAATCGCGAATCGCCGTCATTGTAGGTGGCGTGATGTGTCTGCCGGTTTTATTAGTACCGCTTCAACTTCGAAATGCCAGCTCGAATAATTCCACAGGCTTCCAATCATTGATGGAGTACCTGATCGCTTCTGTTGCAGGGCTCAATGCGCGGATGGGAAGCGGATTCAGCTTATCCACTCCTCCTGCTGAAGTAATTGGCGAAGTAGCTCCTTATCCAGGCTATGGGTCCTACACGTTTACGGGACTCTCGGGATTATTAAATCGACTCGGGCTACCGGTTCCAATTGCTCCGCATTCTTTGGACTATATGTCCGTCAAAATTTACGGACATGAGTTCACTACAAACACTGGAACCTCATTTCTCGACTTCTACCTTGACTTTGGCTGGGCAGGCGTGGTTGCCCTTTCGATGATTTTGGGGTTCTTGGCGTCCCTCGCTATAAGGAATGTGACCCGAGGGAACCTTGGATGGATCCCCGCTGCCAGTTTTTTAGTCACTACACTTGTGTGGTCATTCTTCGTAAATGCACTTCTCGGAGATTTCAGGTACATCTATTTTACGTTCCTCAGCATCTATTTGCTGCCTAAGATACTCTACTCTCGTAGAAATCCTCGTGGTGATGTGCAGTATTTTGGCCTTTCCAATCAGCGTTGATTTTCTGATGTGGAAACAATGTTGGAGCAGACGTAAATAAAGTCAATCTCCAGTACTGGTAAGGCTTTCCGGCTCTCCGCCTTTCCTGGTGAATTCCGCGGCTGCGGCGCAAGATCAGGCCGCCCTTCTTGCGGCGTTTCTGATAATACTTACAGAGTAAACGGACTCGTCGCATTTAGACATGGTTGCTGGATTTCTCCCGGTACGGTCGATTGCCGCCGGCGGCGAGTAACGACCTGAGTCTGTAGTTGGTGTAATTGCGGAATCCCCTGGCGATTCTGTGCGTGGTTTCGATGACGCCGTTGACGGCCTCGTTGGGACCGATGGAGGCGCCCACGGTGTCGAAAGTAGGCCAGGGTATCGAAGTAGGCCAGAATTGCTGATTTCCAGGCGCGCAGGGTGGACCGAGTATGGCGACTTCGGGGATCGGGCAGGTAGGGAACGCGGCGAGGAACCGGCAACGAGTTCACGTCCCCTCTCCGGGCGGTCGTGGCAGACGGATCGGTCCTGCTGATAGCGCTGCCAGGCGAGGCTGACCTCGTACCGCCGGTCGCCGACGGCGAGTGTAGCGTCCAGTCGTGCAGCCTCCTTCTCGGTCAGGTGTTCGGCGCCGATCTGCAGGGTGCGACGGATCCTCAGAGCAGATCGCCCGCGCGGCCGCGGTGTCCCAGGGTTTCCTGCTGTACCCAGCGCCGGACGTCATCGACCATGGCGTCAGCCAGCTTCACGACGTGGAACGCGTCCAGACCAGTGGTCGCTTCGGGCAGTTCGTCACGGATCGCCTTGGCGTAGCCGCAGAACGGATCCAGGGTCGCGGTCTCGATGCCGGCAGTGAATTGGTTGTCCCGGTCTTTGAGCCAGTCAGCGTAGGCGGGCGCTTAGCGTCCTTCGACGAGGTCCAGCAGGCAGGCGCGGACCTCCCCGTCGGCGTCGCGGGTATACTCGATGATTCCGCTGACCATGCCGGCGCCCGGTGGGCCGGTGCGCGACCATTTCATGCTAATCCGCCCCGAGGCGTTGATGCCCCGGAGCCGGTCCGTGCTGCCGGTACGCGGATCGGGATCGGGCAGGATGGCGTTCCAGGTGGTGTGCCAAGAGACGCCCAGCTGCAGGACCAACGCTGAGTCGGACGTATCGAAACGTTCAAGAGCGTCGGTGGCCCAGGCGACGGCGCGGGAACACCAGTGCCCGTCCGGGCAGGAAGGACCATGCAACATGTCAGGGCCTCTGAAGGATTGGTTGCTTGGTCCCTATCAATTCGAAGAGGTCACGACCTCTTCCCCCTGACTCGGCCCGCCGCCCTATCGGACAGCGGCGATTTCAAAGGTCCTTAGACTCCGAACCATGCCCGAATGCGAAGACCCGCAATGTCCGAAGTTCCCGAAGGTAGAACCATCAGAGAATGCCATAACTACAAGCAAGCCTCGAAGCTTGAACAATCCGATTATTCTCTGCGAGGAAGTCGTCCCATAACTCTAACGCGCTACGACAGTTGTCATTGTCCTGCGACATGTCGATGACGATCGACGCTACGTCCTCCACACTCGTCCCGACGACACTCAATGGTACAGACGAAAAAGCTTTAATATTCCTTACGATACTGGGAATTCGCAAGGCGTTCGCCTCAAGGATTACCATCGGGAAGCCATCCCAAGCAGAAGTATGTAAGTGAATGTTCCCTGCTGCAAAATGCTCAAGCGCATCTTGTCTCGAACACCATCCTGTGACTTCGACACCAGATGCTATGAGCGTAGCTGTGTCTTCCGCGTCGCCCGCGCCAATCCACTTAAATCGAACCGAGGAATCGGTTTGACGCACTATTCTGGCAACGGCAGCAAAAAATCCCGGGTCACGTGCGGGCGTTATTCGTCCTGAACCAACAACAGTGATGGAACTACTTGACGCACCGTAATCTAAAGAAGGAAATGGTAGCTCAAACACATTTGGTACGTAAACGACTCGGTGACGGCGAAAATGGTATTTGCTGAGCTCGGCCTCCCGGGGTGAACACGCGGCAATAGCCGAGGTGTTGAGGGCCAGCGCAGCTTCGATCAACCGGAATATTGTCCTCAAAAAAGGAGATAAATCCGCTCGTTCAAAAGCATAACCATGTGGTGTGTACACTATGGGTCGTTGACGAGTCGAAACTTGGCTTACCCGCACGAAGAAGCCTGCATAGCTAGAATGAGCATGAATTACATCGGGACTGAGTTCACGGATAGCAAGCTTGATCGCACGGATCGCTGCAAGAGGTCTTTTCGGAAGCTTTCTCACAGTAAGAAAGCTGCTAGTTTCACCGCTGTCAATGAAATCGCCGCTTCGTTCCCCTCCAAGTAGATGGTGTTCGAACTCAGGGAGTACTTTGCTGTATTGAGTGATTGCGGAGGCAACACCACTTGCAAAGCTCTCAGTAATATGTAGAACACTCCGACCTTGCTTCACCTTTTGCTGCCTCTCAATTTGATCCTGCTAGGTCCGCAACAACTACGCGCCGAAGAGCCGTCGCAAATACTCGCCCAAAATCTGACCACCTGGCAACACAACGACTAGACCTCCAGCGATTGCAATTCATTTTGCCCACTCTCGCGCTTATAAACAGCAATGAACATAAAAAGCATAAACAGGGCCAACAAACAGGAGCACGCCAAAGAAACGAAAATAGCAACGCTCGGCCCAAAAAGTGGAATAAGAACGATGTTGGCGCCGACGGAAACCGCGGCAATCAAGAATTGTGCAACACTGCGTATTGCTTGCTTTCCTAGGCCCATAAGCGCATCACCAAACAGGTAATGAATGCCATTGAATAAGAGAGCCCAGGCCAACCAATACAGCATCTGGCTTGCCTCTTGGTAACTGTCACCTAACACGATTGGCACAAGCGGAGCACAAATTATGACCAGAATTGCCGCAGCGACTGCATATAGAATAGAGAAAAGGAGGGGTCGCTTCATCGAGCGCCACAACGCTTCAGGCCCGTTCCTTCCTTCCCGAAAGAACGTAGTATTAGACGAGTAAACGATAGCTTGAATGGGAGCAAAGGCCATTGTGACAATGCGAGTTGAAGCGGACATAGCCCCGGCGAAATCAATGAATAGAAACTTATTAAGTATGTACTTGTCAGCTTCCATATAGATGGTTCTCGACGACATTCCCAAAGCAAAAAATGTGCCGGATCTCCAAGTGTTGCGAAGGGACGTCAGGGAAAGCTTAGGTGCTCCATGAAATCTCACTGCCCATCCAAGAGAGAGCAGCGCCGAACATGCGGTGATGACTGCGTACCATATGGACCATGTGATTGCATCACCTAATCCTGCCGACCACGCGACGAATAACCCCCCAACGCGTACAGCACCTCCCATAATTCGGCATACCGAGTTGCGCGTCATATCGTCGCACGCTTGAAACACCTGGATAGCCAAGTCGAATATCCTCACAGCAACCAGCTCAGAAAACAGGAGTGGTAGTAGCACCCGCACAAATTCCGGGCTCGTATAGATCCCCAATAGCCATGCGATCAATCCGAAAGGAACTGCTGAAATAATAATGTAGACAAGAGCGGTACCTAGTTGGCTGTTGAGTAGATGACGATCATTCGCAGCTTGTAGGACTAGGACTTGTCCACTTCCTAGGCCGACGAGACCGGAAAACACAGCGGTCAAGGCAAGAGCACCAGCCCAAAGACCAAATTCCTGCGCTCCTAGCGCGCGCGCTAAAACTATAAAGTACACACCTTGTGTCGCAAAACCCACTAAATACGACACGAGGGTTTTTGCTGCTCCTGACCTCAGGAACTCACTTATCTTCAACCGTTTCATTCAATCGGACTTCTCCACTGGAGTGAAAGATATTTGGAAGTCGCCCGCTTCGCCAGCCTGTACGGCTCGTCTCAATACATCAAAATTGGCAGACGATCGTTGCGAATTCGCCAGCATCCTCGTGATCAAGAGATAGATTCTCTTATTAAAGTAATATCTGATTCTTGTCGATTTTGATCTCAAGACTTGATTGTCAAGGTAAACTCGATTTCGAACTGCAAAATATATACGCCCCTTTGTGGAGGAATTTATGATTCGTGCTGGTCCGATACCCTGAGCTTCCTGAGTCCATTTAGTGTCAATGTCATCTACAATCACTCCTGGTTGCAACACAAGTCTTCCTTGAAGTGCAATTCTCGACGTCCATTCAGAATCGTCCTCATAGAGGCCGAACCGCATATCGGGAAGCCCAATTCGACCAACGGATTCCCGATCCAGGAATAACCCTCCGTATGGTGCTACCGGTATTTCAGGCGTGTGAGTGAATCGAGTGTTTGGACGTGCGCGCAAAAACTTCCGCTTCATAAAATGGAGAGCATCAAAGTACAAGAAGGAACCACTCGGTGGATAAGCATGCACGTGATCGATGCCTTCGACGACTCGGGCTTGTCGAGGGTTCTCGGTTCTGAAGGCAGCCACGCCAGCAACATCAGAGACAGTTTTCAGTTGTCGATGCGTGTTCCACATCGAATCCACATTCCCCTGCGTTATGACATTGTCGTCGTCTAGTAGCCAGAAGAAATCATGTGAAGTTTCAAGGGCCGCTCCTACGCCAGCGCTGTAACCAGGAGCAGACCCTTCGTTCGATGTCAGACGGGTAACGATTACTTTCTTCTCAGCACTAAAGTATGCGTTTAGACGAGTGGAATTATCGAACTCAGAACCATTATCGACCACAAGCACTTCGCTGCACCCCGCTTCAAGCGCACTCTCTACAGTTCTTCGGACCAGATCAAAGCGATCTCCATAGGTCACCGTTACTGCGAGAACGGATGGCCTCTGACCTGCTCTTGAAGCCTGCTGAATATTCGTTAGCTGCCTACTCGCGGCGCTGAACTCTTCCTCAGATAACAGTTCAGCTTTTCTCGCGTATAGCACGTTGGAGAGACCGGACCTCGTCAAAAGGGCGAACAATTGTTGTTTGACCAACGATTTGGCCTTTCGAAGATGTATTTCCCATCTGCTCTTGGCCATAAATGAATACATCTCAATAATTATGCGGTCATATTCCGAATTTCTCTTCTGCCGTTTAGCATCCATTGCCCTTGATACACGGTAGTACAACAATCTATCCGTAAGCTTGTCGAAACTGGAGGTGGGAGATGTCCGCAACCAGAGCTCCTTGTCCTGGCCGCGCAGCAGGGATTCGTCATACGGGTGCCTTATGAACCAATCCGTCTTTCCTAGAACAGTTGGATGAGTAAAAGCATTGCTCGTAAGGAAACCGTTGCTCGTGAGCGGAAGCTCTGGTTCCACGAACCCACCGACCAAGCATCCAGAATCATCTATCAGATACGCGTGAGTCCCCACAACATCAATCTTCGGATTACGCAGCAGATGGTCGGCCTGTACTTCCAAACGGTTCGGGAACATAATGTCATCCCCGTCCATCCGGGCAAAATACTCGCCTCTAGCCAACTTCACAAGTTCGTTAAGAGTAGCGGCCAAACCCTGACGTTTTTCACTCTTATAGTGCCGTATCCGTTCATCTTGGAAGCGAAAGGCCACTGATTCCGTTTCGGCATTTGGTGCGTCACCGAAGAGGATAAGTTCCCAATTATCTGTCGTTTGGGTCAGGACAGATTGAATGGCCTCCGCTAGCATCTCGCCTTGATCCGTATAAGGTATCCCAACGGAAATCATCTGCTGCTCCACTATATTAGGCCCACTCTTCCGCGTCAGCCTGCCCCAAGGTTTTTTGGGCACTTAACCATTCATATTCAGATCTCAGTCCCGTCTCTATATCTATGGACGGTTTCCACTCTAGGAGTTGTGCAGCGAGATCGGTGCTTCCTCCTGTTCTTCGGACGTCTCCCAACGCAGTTTCTTGGTAGTCGACCGCGATAGGTGCTGCATGAATTTGCCGGATAACCTCGATGACTTCATTTACGCTCACTGAAGCGCCCCCAGATAAGTTGATCACTGAACCCGGTGCGGGACGCTTTCGCCAAGCAAGAATGTTCGCTTTAACAATGTCATCGACATGAGTAAATTCACGGATCTGCTCCCCATCTCCATACACCTCAATCGAGCGGCCCTCCAAGGCCGAACGGATGAACTTGTTGAAGGCCATGTCAGGGCGTTGCCCCGGACCGTAGACCGTGAAGTATCTCAAAGAAACCGTTGGCAGGGAGAAGTTCTTTGCGTAGAGGCTGGCAAGTTGCTCCGCCGCTAACTTGGTCACCCCATACGGACTCTTGGGAGCCGGCAAATCGTCTTCCGTTGTTGGGAAGCGTTCAGCATCACCGTAGATCGAGGAAGACGACGCATATACGAACGCCTCTAATGTGTCGATTTCGAGCGACGCTTCCAATAGTCTTTGCGTCAAGTCAATATTTTGCCGTGTATATTCTACAAATTCCTGCCCCCAGGACTTTCGGACACCTGGCTGACCAGCTTGGTGGAATATGGCTGTTGCACCCTGCAAGAAACTGAGATCAGCGCTAAGCAAGTCGTCCTCAATAAAGAGATAGCGCTCACTAGATGCCGTCCGGTTTTGCTCTTTTATGCTCCTTGGATAGTAGTCTGTGAAACAGTCGATACCGACGACACTTGCGTCCGAAAATTCGGACAACAAACTTTCAACCAGTCGGCTACCTATGAATCCAGCAGCGCCTGTAACCACAAACTTCATTTATTTCCCCATTCGATTTCGCATCTGTCACACAAAGCCAAAGCGGCCTAGCGCACAGAAAGACCACCTTAGCAGTTTACGACATCGTCAATGCTCCTTTATAACCGCGCATAAGTTACGCGCCAGGGCTAGGAGCAGAGGTGAATCGCCTTGCGATGCAGGCAGGTGGATCTCGTTGATAAGTCAGAATATCTGAATCGACCGCTGGTGAGGAGGGAACCCTGCAGCAACTCCGAGCAGTCGACCGGCGACTTGTGCGTAGCTCTCGTGTTGCGCTCCTAGTTAGGCAGCCACAGGGTAGTACATTTCGTCCGACGTCCGGATCTCGTTAAGGTGGACGATAGTGCCACGCCCATCATCCAGTGAAGGACTAAAATGCCGAGCGGTGCAAGAACCACGACGAAAGCACACCAGGGACGTGTGGTGACGGTACTTAAGCGTCGGCAGTCCGCAACAGGCCGCAAACAACAACGACGAGCACTGGTTCGAATCCTTTTGCCTCTCGCGGCACTTGGTTTGGTATTAGTTGTGGCTGCAGGTTGGCTGGCCTTCCGGGCGGTACAGGTTAAAGACAATCTGGAAGCCGCAACGCAGCTTCTGCCTACCCTGCAAACAGCAATTATCGAGGGCCGCCTCGAAGATGCCACCGTCAGTCTCGAAGGGATAGAAGCGTTTACAGCTGAAGCACGCGTCGCAGGATCCGATCCGCTATGGAGAGCAGCTGGAATGTTGCCTTGGTTTGGTCAAAATTTCGCCGCAGTTACCGACATGACTGTGGCAGCCGACGTCGTAGTCAACGCTGCTGCTCCCCTGATGGACTCCGTTGAACCTGGCGGACTCGACGCGTTTATTCCTAATGACGGAAAGATGGACTTGCAGTCGGTTCAGGAGCTGACGCCTAAATTGACTCGAGCGGCTTCGACTGCCAACGCTGCCCACGATAGTCTCACTGCTATCGATGAGGAACGGCTTGTGCCGCAACTGTCACAACCCCTTGACCAGGCAACGTCAGCCTTGGACACCGTCCGGCAGTCTCTTGACGGCGCGTCTTCAGCCGCGGAGGTTCTTCCTTCAATGCTCGGTGCAGACGGTGACCGGAATTTTCTGATGCTAGTACAGAACAATGCCGAGGTCCGGGCCACCGGAGGCATTGCCGGCGCGCTAGTGGTGCTGAAGACAAGTGACGGAGAAATCGAGCTAACAGATCACGGCAGCGCATCAGACCTCGGTCGGTTCAATCCGCCGTTAGATGTCGACGAAGAACAAGAGAAGATTTACAGCACTCGCATTGGTGGGTTTATGCAAAGTGTGAACCTCACACCTGACTTCCCCACTGCTGCCAGGACGGCGCAGTCTATGTGGGAAGAGAAAAACGCAGATACTGAGATCGACGGTGTCCTAGCCATTGATCCGGTTGTTCTGTCGTATCTCTTGGAGGCGACGGGCCCTGTCAAGCTCAGCTCGTTGAATGAGCTTCCGGTTGATACGGGGCAGCTTCCTGTCACGCTAACGGCGGACAATGTCACCGAAACGCTTCTCTCTGACGTGTATCGCGAGGTCGAAGAGCCGTCGGCTCAAGATGCATATTTCGCGGCCGTTGCCGAGGACGTTTTCTCCGGCATGACTAGTGGTGCTGCCGATCCCGTGAAGCTGGTCAAGGCAATACAGAAGAGTATGGAAGATCAACGGCTATTCGTGTGGTCGGAGTCGGAGGCTGAGCAGGAAGTTATCGGCGACTCGGTTCTGGGTGGTTCCGTAGCCACAAAAGAACCATCTATCGGGGTCTACTTCAACGACGGGACCGGCGCCAAGATGGACTTCTACGTTCAACGGGAAGTGCAACTCCTGGAGCGCTGCCAGCCTGACGGTTACTACCGCTATGCCGTCCAAACAACCCTTACGAATACGGCCCCAGCAGACGCGGCGGAATCGTTACCAGACTACGTTACCGGTGGTGGTGCCTTCGGTGTAGATCCGGGAACCGTCAAAACGAACGTTTACGTATACGGCCCAGCGGAGTGGTTCCTCGATGGAGCTTCCAGAGATGGCGACACGGTTCCATTCGGTTCTTACCGTCATGGTGCAAGCCATGTGGGCGGAGTGACCGTAGCTTTAAAACCCGGAGAAAGCACAACTGTCGAGTTCGAGTTCTCCACACTTTTTGAGACGGCAGAACCAGAGCTACGGGTAACACCCACCATTCAATCGCTATCCGATGTGGTCAAATCCACTTCTTCTGCTTCAGACTGCACGTCCTAGTGTTAACATGGGGTTAAACGTTGATGAAGTGAATTGTCTCAAGTTGCCGCAAACGTTTCATCACTGGTACCGTCAAAACTGAACAAAGTTATATCGCGTTGCACCTGCACTCAACCTGACCCACGGGGGATCACTTATGAAAAAGACCATGACCGCATTGGCCATTGCCGGATCGCTGACCTTCTTGGGCGCCGGCGTTGCACAGGCTGGAGACTTCACCTACCCCGGTGAAGACATCAACGTTTCCGTCAACGACTCTGTTGTCAACATCGGACAGGTTTTCATCTTCAACGGATCGAACTTCGCGCCCGGTGAAACCGTCAACATCACCATTACACTGCTAAATGAGCCCACCGCGGCCGGCTCAGCAGGAGGGACTGGCATTGGCGGTGGCTTCGGCGCTGGCGTGACTGGAGTCATCGTACCCGCCACCGTTACCGACAACCTTTCCACCGAGGCCGACGCCGATGGCAACTGGGCCGTCGAAATCGCCTTGGACACTCCCGGCGAGTACCTGCTAACCGCCGTTGGTGAAGAATCCGGCGTCGAGTCCTCTGCAACCGTGACCGTTGACGGAGCTGCCGATGGTTCGGTAGCTGGTGGAACTGATGACTCAGCCGCAGGCGGAACCGGAGCCGGTTCGGATGCTGCCAGCGATGACGCAGTCGCCAATGGCGACCGTCTGGCTGACACTGGTCTCGACTCCAGTGCGCTGCTGTGGGGTGGCGCTGGCGTGCTGGCACTCGGCGCAGGCGCTACCGCAGTGGTAGTTTCCCGCCGCAAGAACGCCTAGTCCACCCTGACGTAGCAAGAATGCCCGGAACCAATCGGTTCCGGGCATTGTTATTTCTGTATCCTCGAGTTGGCTGCCAGAAGAGCTTCTTCCAATGCCACCCAGGCGAGCATGGCGCACTTGACGCGTGCTGGGTACTTAGAGACGCCTGAGAACGCCGCCGCATCACCAAGGATCTCTTCGTCAGCCTCAAGGCTGCCCCGGGATCGCATTACCTCACGGAACTGGTCTACGAGTTTCATGAGCTCATCTCTTTCCATGGAAAGCGCCATGTCGGAGAGAACGGATGCGGACGCCATGGAGATAGAACAGCCTTGCCCGTCCCAGCTTATGCTCGAGAGCGTCCGCTCCTGGCCGTCTGCGTGCACGGCGGCACGCAGGGTGATCTCATCTCCGCAGGTGGGGTTGAGCATGTGGGACTCCCCCACCTTGTCACCCTCAGGTGTTTCTGCCAGGCCAGCGCCGTGCCGGAGTTTGGCATGCTCCAGGATGATCTGCTGGTACAGCTGCTGCAGCTCGGAACTCACTTACTTCACTCCAAAGAACGGGCGGACTCCGGCGACAGCTTCCAGGAAGGCATCGACATCGTCGGTGGTGCTGTACAGATAGGTGCTGGCCCGGGTGGTAGCTATCAAGCCGAGCCGGCGGTGCAGTGGCTGCGCACAGTGGTGGCCCACGCGGACGGCAATGCCCTTGTCGTCCAGGAATTGGCCCACGTCGTGGGCGTGTACGCCGTCAACATCGAAGGCTGCGAGACCAATCCTCTCGGAGCCGGCTCCCGGGCCGAGGACCCGGATGCCGTCGATCTGCTCCAGACCTGTGACGAGGCGCTGCCCGAGCTCAACTTCCCACGCGTGGATACGGTCCATCCCGGTTTCCTGCAGATAGTTCACAGCGGCCGCCAGTGCCACGGCCTGGGAGATGCGCTGTGTTCCGGCTTCGAAACGTGTAGGTGAGGGAAGGTAGGCCGCGTGCTCCATGGTGACTGTAGTGATCATGGAGCCGCCGGTCAGGAACGGCGGCATCGCGTTGAGCAGCTCTGCCTTGCCGTAGAGCGCGCCGATACCGGTGGGCGCGAGCATCTTATGACCGGAGAAGACAGCGAAGTCGACATCGAGCGCTTTTACATCCACAGGCAGGTGCGGCACGGATTGACAAGCATCTAGCACCACGAAGGCACCTACTTCCCGGGCCATCGTCACCAACGTTTCGACCGGGTTGATCGTGCCCAGAACATTGGATGCGTGGGTGAACGCCAGGATCTTCGTCTGTGGCGTAATCACGGTATTGGCATGCTCAAGTTGCAGGGCGCCGTCGTCGTCTACCGGCAGGTAGGTTAGAGTAGCGCCGGTGCGGAACGCCAACTCCTGCCAAGGGATCAGATTGGCGTGGTGTTCCATCTCGGTCACGACTATTTCGTCGCCCTGCTTCAGCACGAAGGGTTCGGCTTCCTCTCCCCCGCGACCCGCGGTGGCATTGGAGAAGGCATAGGTGATGAGGTTGATAGCCTCGGTCGCGTTGGAAGTCCAGACCAGTTCGTTGGTGCGGGCGCCAATAAAGCCAGATACCGTTTCCCGGGCAGCCTCATAGACGTCAGTGGCTTCGACGGCAAGGCTATGCGCACCGCGATGGACGGCGGCGTTACGTTGCTCGTAATATTCCTGCTCGGCTTCTATAACGCTCAACGGGTTCTGCGACGTCGCGCCCGAGTCCAGGTAGACCAGCGGGTGTCCGTTGACTTCCCGGTTCAGGATGGGGAAGTCATTGCGGATACGCAGGACCTCGGTGTTGTCGATGGCGCCGACGGAGTGCTTCAGCGTTGTTGGAGTGGAAACCACAGGCACTGCGGGTGCTCCTTGTTTGACTGGATAGAATCAGCTGTCCGCAATACGCAAGACAACTCTGTCCTAATCTTCCCATGCTCGGCCCGCAGAGGTCATGTGAGTGGCGCCTAATTTGCTTCCGGATGACGTGCATCCAGGCGCCAAAAAGGGACCGACGATGGGATGGGGGTGGCCCAGTCTCAGAGGCCGCCCATCGTCGGCCCCCGCTTTCGGAGCCAATATGGCTATGAGCGACAAAAGCGCTCGGCAGGATGGCTTTCGCCCTCCCGACAATCGATACTAGACGTTCAAGTCAGTTTCGTCTAGCTGATCCTCGCATGGAACTTCTGCTGCGCCGCCAGCAGCCCCTCGTCCACCATCAACTCGACCGCATCCGCGGCATAATCGATCAGGAACGGGAGTTCCTTCTTCTCTGCGGTTCCAAAATCCCTGAGGACATAGTCCGCCGTATCCATCCTGCCAGGGGGACGCCCCACGCCAACGCGGACCCGATAATAGTCTTTCGTCCCGAGAGCTTTGGACATGTCGCGCAGACCGTTGTGGCCGCCTTCCCCGCCGCCCATTTTCAGCTTGAGGGAGTTGAAGGGGAGGTCGATCTCGTCGTGCACCGCGACGACACGGTCGGGTGCAATGTCGAAGAACTTCGACAGAGCTGACACCGGCCCTCCTGAGAGATTCATGAAGGTGAGCGGTTTAGCCAGGATCACCTTCGGCCCGCCGATACGAAGCCGTGCTTCGAGCACTTGGGCGTGGGCCTTGTGGGACTTAAACGACCCTCCAATTCTGGAGGCGAGCTCGTCCAAGACCATCTGCCCGATGTTGTGCCGGTTATGACTGTAGCCGGGTCCGGGGTTCCCGAGCCCGACTACAAGCCAGGTGTTGCCATTCACTGAAAGGATTACTCGGCGGACTCAGCGGGAGCAGCAGCTTCTGCAGCGCCGCCTTCAGCTCCCTCGGCTTCCTCAGCAACGGTAGGAGCGGAGATAGCGGCGATCAAGGTGTCGGCCTCGATCACGAGGGTGGTCCCCTTCGGCAGTTCCAAATCACGGGCGTAAATGTGCTCGCCCACCTGGCGTCCTTCAACGTTAATGGTGACCGACTCCGGCAACGCCGTAGCGTCGGCTTCCACTGCTACGGTGTACTCTTCCAGCTCCAGGACAGCGCCCGGAGCAACTTCTCCTTCAACATGGACGTTGACGTCGACGTGCACCTTTTCGCCCTTACGGACGGTGAGCAGGTCCACGTGCTCAACGATCTGAAGGATCGGATCGCGCTGGATGTCCTTGGCGAGGGCGAGGTGCTGTTCGCCCTCGACGTCCAGAGTCAGCAGAGCGTTGGACGTACGGAGTGCAAGGGTGGTTGCCTTGGCGGGCAGCAGGATGTGCATCGGCTCTGCGCCGTGGCCGTAGATCACTGCGGGGATTTGCTCGTTGCGGCGCGCGCGGCGGGCAGCGCCCTTGCCGAATTCGCTGCGGACTTCGGCAGCCAGTTTCAGATCAGACATATCTGTCTCCTTGGGAGTAATAGGATTCTCTACGGTTCAATGGCCGGAGCTACAGGAAAATGTCTAGAAGGATCTTATCTAGCCACCGTCGATAACGGACACTCCACAAGATCTATAGAGTTCCCTCGCCTAGGCATCGTTGCAAAGTCTATCAGCGGGCCGCTGAGTGACCGAATCCGCAGGTGACGGTACGGAAAATGAAATCTTTAACTTGAACGCGGCAAAGCGAGGCCTCGCTACCTTCCGTTCATGTAACCTGCGTTAGACTTTAGGCTGACTTGGGGCCAGATGACCGCCATTGGAAGGACTGCAAGAGTCTCGTGGAATTGAACCAAACCGAAGAGCAGCCGCAAGGGCTCGAGCTCCGGGACTATCTCAGGGTCCTGCACACATACTGGCGCGGCATCGTCGCCATCACGCTTCTGGTAACCCTACTGGCCTTCGGCTGGACGTTCTTGCAGAAGCCTGTCTATGAGGCGCAGTCAATGGGTCTCGTGACGGCCGGCGCCGGCGAAGACATTAACCAAACTCTGGCGGGCGACAATCTAGCGAAGTCCAAGGCGACCAGTTATGCCAGCGTTGCCACTACGCGCCCTGTTGCCCAGGCTGTTATCAACGACTTGGGTCTCAACACAACGCCGGCTCAGCTCATAGAGCGGATTGAAGTCGAAACCCCCCTGAATACGGCAGAACTTCGCATCACTGCGTCTTCCGAGGATCCGGCGGACGCCAGGAACCTAGCCGATGCTTGGGTCACGGCCCTGATGAATCAGGTGGAGGAAATCGAGACATCTGGCACGGGCGCCGAAGAAGCCGCTGTGCAGATTGTGGCACTCGCAGATGCGGCGCTGCCGACCTCACCGGTCTCACCTAATATGAAACTCACCTTGGCCATCGGAGCCGTTATTGGTCTGATGCTCGGCTTGGCTTACGCGCTGATCCGCAACCATCTGGACCGCCGGATTCGCTCCGCAGAAATGATCGAAAAACAGTTCGGTGTCCCTGTCATCGGTACCATCCCGATGGACCGGCGGATGCAGGATCACCGCAAAGTTGTCGAAACGGGAACCGTCGAGTTCCAGAGCGACCGGGCCAGCCACGCTATGTCCGAGGCCCTGCGTGAACTTCGCACGAACCTTAGTTTCGTGGATGTCGATAATCCCCCTCGGATCATTGTCGTGACCAGTTCGGTGCCGGGTGAAGGCAAGTCCTCAGTCACGGCCAACCTGGCTGTCACTATCGCGGCCGCAGGTAAGCGCGTGGTAGTTGTCGACGGCGACCTGCGCAGGCCGGTTGTAACCAGCATGTTCGACCTGGTTCCAGGTGCCGGAGTCACAGACGTACTCAGCGGCCAGGCAGACCTCGAAGACGTGCTGCAGGTATGGGGCCAAGTACCGAACCTAGCAGTTCTCGGTGCCGGCCGCGTGCCCCCAAATCCCAGCGAACTCCTTGGTTCCCATGCCATGGCGGACATGCTCGAACAGCTTGCGGCACATGCCACGGTCCTCATCGATGCTCCCCCGCTGCTGCCTGTCACAGACGCCGCAATCCTCTCCAAGGTGGCAGATGGTGCCATGGTAGTAGTCAATGCAGGCAAAACGACAATGGACGCATTCGACAAGGCGCTGGGAAACCTTGGACGGGTTGATGCACATGTTCTTGGCGCCATCCTCAACCGGGTGCCCACCCAAGGCGCGGACGCGGCCCAGTACGGATACTACGGCCAGTACTACCAGCAGGATGAAGAGGATCTCACGCAGAAAGGCGGCCGCCGTAAGCTGAAGCAGCCGCGCCGCGCCGTTCCGACGCCTTCCCCCAGCCCGAGCTTCGCCTCCAAGTCTGAGGAAGAATTTTCGGCCCTACTGAGCGGCCAACCAGTCTCCGATCCCCGCATGCCGCGTTCTAGACGCTAGCAGCTACAGGGCCGGTCTACACTAGAAGCTTGCATTCGCCCTCGGTTTCTGCGGATTCCGAGGGCGAACGCGTATCCAAGACCACTTTCGAGGGTTACGTGCTTCGATGTAGTACAGGAATCCACGGCTCAGACGCCTTGACTTCCGCAGTCCTAGGAGTGTCGGCCCACCTACTGAGCTACAAGTAATTCCGGAGGGATGAATCGGGTCCAACACCACGAAGATTGTCAACGCGGCGGTTGCCTTCCTAATGGGATGGGTTTGCTCGAGGACGCCAACGACGGGACCTGGCGTGCCATATGGATACAAGTGCCAGCCGGTTCGGCTCGCACAAGCACATAGCAGACAGCCGAACCAACGCGCGCGTGTCAACCTGACCCTACCAGTCGAGAACAGTCCACCCAACCGCCCTTCACTCCTCCAGACCAGTCTCAAAAAGCGGCCCCCGCAGTTCAACAAACTCAGACCTGCCCAACACTGTCTCTTCAAAACAGAACCTAACATGTCAGTCCCGGGTGTGCTCGCAATTATCGCTCATCCCTACTTTCTCCAACGCCAGTGAGCAACAAAAATGTCTCCGGGACCCTTGATGAAGTCCCGGAGACGGATCGCCGTGCTGAGGAGAATCGAAGTCTCGCTAGTAGGCTCCCTCTTTAGCTACAACTGCTTTGACTGTTCGGGCAATGATGGTCAGGTCACCTGCTAGGAATGCGCTGAATAATTTTGGGGGGGTTTAAGGCGCGCCTGCTGGAATATTTTCCTGCCTCGTTAAGACTGGATTCATGCAAGGAGTTGAA
>NZ_JAODLR010000039.1 GCF_025960875.1 Crystallibacter permensis
CACACCACAATTTAGTGGCTACAAACGGTGGTACAAAAGAGGGCTGATCACCCGGAACCACAAGGAACCAGGGCGATCAGCCCACGTAACTTCGGATTAAAGCAAAATAGCTCCGCCCCCGGACTCTCAAACGGGGGCGGAGCAGTCTTGTCCGGCCGCAGCGGCCGGTTGTGATTGTCAGAGGACTATCTGGCGGTTCACGTCCTTGTACAGCAGGTAGCGGAAGTTGGACGGGCCGCCGGCGTAGCAGGCCTGCGGGCAGAACGCGCGCAGCGACATGTAGTCGCCCTCCTGCACCTCGACCCAGTCCTCGTTCAGCCGGTAGACCGCCTTGCCCTCGAGCACGTACAGGCCGTGCTCCATGACATGCGTTTCGGCGAACGGAATGGAGGCGCCCGGCTCGAACGTGACGATGTTGATGTGCATGTCGTACGCCAGGTCATCGACCGGCAGCATCCGGGTGGTGCGCCACTTGTTGTCCGTCCCCGGCATCGGGTTCGGCTCGAGGTCCTGCTCGTTGCCGAACACCGGCTTCGCGGTGTAGCCCTCGAGGGCCTGGTACGCCTTGCGGATCCAGTGGAACTTGGCGGCAGCACCGCCGTCGTTCTTCACCTGCCACTGGGAACCGGCCGGCGCGTAGGCAAAACCGCCCGGGGCCAGGACGCGGTTTTCGCCTTCGATGGTGACGCTGAGTTCGCCGTCGACAACGAAGATGAAGCCCTCCACCGTGCTCTGCGCCTCGGGCTTGGCCGAACCGCCGCCCGGCGCGACCTCCATCAGGTACTGCGCGAAGGTGGTTGCGCCGCCGGCGACCGGGCGGTTGAGGATCCAGACGCGGGTGTCGTCCCAGTCGGGCAGCACGCTGGTGACGATGTCGCGCATGACGCCGCGCGGGATCACCGTGTAGGCCTCGGTGACGATGGCGCGGTCCGTCAGCAGGTCCGTCTGCGGCGGGTGGCCGGCCGGATTGGCGAAGTAGTTTGTCTGCTTAGTCATGGGTTTCCTCGCTGCTGGAAGCGGATTGGGGATGGGCGATGGCCTCGAGCCGGGCGACGGACACCTCGGCCAGGCGCTCGAACTCGTTGCTTTCGACGGCGCCGCAGACCAGTCCGCGGTGGAGGAAGCGGGCCAGGGCGCGGGCCGTTGCAGGTTCGTCCATGATGGCGCTGTCGATGCCGTGGACATAGTTCTTCAGCCGCACCGCGGCAGCCTCGAAGCCGTCCCGGTAGAAGGCGTAGGTGGCCAGGAAGCGGGTGGGCAGCTGGGCCGAGTGCAGGTCCCAGCCCTGGTAGATTCCCCGTTCCAGGTGCCGGCGGACCAGGCGTGCGTGCAGCGCCCAGGCCTTGGCCACATTCTCCGCGTCGCCGAGCGGCAGGATGTTGGTGGACCCGTCCGAGAGGTGCACGCCGGTGCCGGCCACGGCCACCTGCATGACGGCCTTGGCGTAGTCCGCGGCCGGGTGCTCCATGGACTGGTAGGCGGCCGCGATGCCCAGCGACGCACTGTAGTCGTAGGTGCCGTAGTGCAGCGAGCTGACCCGGCCGGCGCCGGCATCGATCAGCTGCGCGACCGGAACCGTGCCGTCCGCGGCGAGGATCAGCTGCGGCGTTTCCATCTGGACCTCGAAGCGCAGCCGTCCCGCGGGCAGGTTGTGCGCCTGCTCCAGCTGCTCGCAGGCGAAGACCATGGCCTGCACCTGGGCTACCGTGCTGACCTTGGGCAGCGTCAGGACCAGGCCCTGCGGCAGGCCGCGCTCGCCGGACTCCTCCACGAGGGCGCCGATGAACCGGTCCAGCGTGCGCAGGCCGCGGGCGCGGGTGGGCTCTTCGAAGCACTTGAACCGGATGCCGATGAACGGCGGCGCGGTGCCGGCGGCGACGACCTGCGCCACGAGGGCACCGGCCTTCAGCGCGTCGGCGTCCTCTTCCTCGTCCGGGCGATTGCCGTAGCCGTCCTCGAAGTCCAGCCGCAGGTCCTCGATCGGCTCGCTTTCGAGCTTGCGGCGGACCAGCTCGGCCAGCTGGGCGCTCTCCCCCAGGCCGAGGGACGTGGCCAGCTGCTCCAGGCCGCCGTGTTCCTTCACCGCGGCCAGCGCGTCTCCGCCCCAGCGCGCGGCCAGGTCCAGGGTGAACGAGTCGGCCGGGACATAGACCGTGTGCACCGGCTGGCGGCCGCTGCCCTCGCCCGGGTAGGCCGAGGACAGCAGCTCGTCGGTGGCGGCCAGGTCCGCGTCGATCCTGGCCGCGACGGCACCGGAGAGGGCGAGCTTGGCCGCCATCAGGAAACCAGCTCGTAGGCCGGAAGCGTCAGGAACTCCACGAAGTCCCCGCCACCGATGGTCAGGTCCGCGATCAGCTTGCTGGCCGGCTCGTAGTACTTGGCGAACTTGTCGGCGTCGTTAATTTCACCGCGCAGTTTCTCGGTCTCCTCTGTGAGGATCCGCTCCACCAACTCGCGCGTCACGGTGTTGCCGGTGTCGGCCAGCGTGACCTGGTTGTGCAGCTGCTGCCAGACCTGGGTGCGGGAAATCTCGGCGGTGGCGGCGTCTTCCATCAGGTTGTGGATGGCCACGGCGCCGTTGCCGGAGATCCAGACGGCGGTGTACGCGACGGCCACGTAGAGGTTCAGGCGCAGGCCGGCCTCGGTGACCTCGCCCTGGGCGGAGGATACGTCCAGCAGCTGGGCCGCGGTGATCTCAACCTCGTCGCGGAGGCGGTCAACCTGGTTGGGCTTGTCGCCCAGCACCGCGTCGAAGATCTCGCGGCAGACCGGAACCAGGTCTGGGTGGGCCACCCAGGAACCGTCGAATCCGTCGTTCGCTTCGCGGGTCTTGTCGGCCCGGACCTTGGCGAAGGCCTGTTCGGTGACTTCGGGTTCCTTGCGGTTCGGGATGACCGCGGCCATGCCGCCCATGGCGAAGGCGCCGCGGCGGTGGCAGGTCTTGACCAGCAGCTCGGTGTAGGCCCGCATGAAGGGCGCCGTCATCGCCACGGAGGCGCGGTCCGGCATGACGAAGCTTTCGCCGGCCTCGCGGAAGTACTTGATGATGCTGAACAGGTAGTCCCAGCGGCCGGCGTTCAGGCCGGAGGCATGCTCGCGCAGTTCGTACAGGATCTCGTCCATCTGGAAGGCGGCCGGGATGGTTTCGATCAGCACCGTGGCTCGGACGGAACCCTGCGGCAGGCCCAGCTCGGCCTCGGCGAAGGAGAAGACGTCGTTCCACAGCCGGGCCTCGAGGTAGCTCTCGGTCTTCGGCAGGTAATAGAACGGGCCGTCGCCGCGCTCAAGGAGGTACTGCGCGTTGTGGAAAAAGTGCAGGCCGAAATCCACCAGCGCGCCGACAGCCGGCTGCCCGTCGATCCGGATGTTCTTTTCCGGCAGGTGCCAGCCGCGCGGGCGCATGACCACGGTGGCCAGCGGCGCGTCGGTGCGCAGCCGGTACTCCTTGCCTTCGGGCGAGGTGAACGCCAGCTCACCGCGTGCAGCGGCGGTCAGGTTCGCCAGCGCGTCGACGACGTTGGGCCAGGTGGGCGTGGAGGCGTCTTCCAGGTCGGCCAGCCAGACTTTGGCGCCGGAGTTCAGCGCGTTGATGGCCATCTTCGCCGGGGAGGCCGGTCCGGTCATTTCCACCCGGCGGTCCTGCAGCTTCGCCGGCGCCGGGGCAACCTTCCAGTCACCCTCGCGGACGTGCTTGGTTTCGGGCAGGAAGTCCAGCCCGCCGGAGGCCGCGGCCTTCTGCCGGTTGGACACGCGGTCCGCCAGCAGGCTGTCGCGGGTGGCGGCGAACTTCTGGTGCAGCTTTTCCACGAACCCCAGGGCTTCGGCCGTGAGGATCCTTTCGGCTCCGGGTACTGGTGCATTGTTGGTCACGGTGAGAGTCATGATGTTGCCTTCCTTTACTTGGCCGCTGCGGCCGACGCTACAGCTGCGGCGACGTCGGATGCCACGTGGGGGTCGAAAACACTGGGAATGATGAAGCTGGCGTTCAGCTCTTCGGCGGACACACGGTCCGCAATGGCGTGGGCCGCGGCGACCAGCATCTCGGGTGTAATGTCCGCGACGCCGGCATCGAGCAGCCCGCGGAAGAACCCGGGGAAGGCCAGCACGTTGTTGATCTGGTTCGGGAAATCGCTGCGTCCGGTAGCGACGACGGCGGCGTACTTCGCTGCGATCGCCGGGTCCACCTCGGGATCGGGATTGGCCATGGCGAAAATGATGGCGTCGTTGGCCATCGTGGCCACCTGCTCCTCGCCCAGCACGTTCGGTCCGCTGACACCGATGAAGACGTCGGCGCCGGCCACGGCATCGTGCAAGGTTCCGGTGAAGTTGTCCGGGTTCGTGTTCTCGGCCAGCCAGGTGCGGTGCGCATCGGTGTAGGTCTCGGTGCCGCTGATGGCGCCGTTGCGGCCACAGGCAATGATGTTCAGTGCGCCCTGCGCCTTCAGCAGTTGGATGATCGCGTTGCCCGCGGCGCCGACGCCAGCCACCACAATCTTCACGTCCTCGATCTTCTTGTGGACTACCTTCAGCGCGTTCTGCAGGGCAGCCAGCGTGACGATCGCGGTACCGTGCTGGTCATCGTGGAAGACCGGAATGTCGAGTTCATCGCGCAAGCGCTGCTCGATCTCGAAACAGCGCGGAGCCGCGATGTCTTCCAGGTTCACGCCGCCGTAGACCGGAGCGAGGGCCTTGACGATCATGATGATTTCCTCGGTGTCCTGGGTGTCCAGGCAGACCGGCCAGGCGTCGACGTCGGCGAACTGCTTGAACAAGGCGGCCTTGCCCTCCATCACCGGCAGCGCGGCGGCGGGGCCGATGTTGCCCAGGCCCAGCACTGCGGAACCGTCCGTCACCACGGCGATCGTATTGCGCTTGACCGTCAGGCGGCGCGCATCGTCGGGGTTCTCGGCGATGGCCATGCAAACACGTGCGACGCCGGGAGTATAGGCGCGGGACAGATCGTCACGGTTTCGCAGGGGAACCTTGGGGACAACTTCCAGCTTGCCGCCGAGATGCATGAGGAAGGTGCGGTCGCTGACCTTGCGGACCTGCACGCCGTCGAGCTCATCCAGCGCAGCGCTGACACGCTCGCCGTGGGCGGCGTCAACGGTGTTGCAGCTGATGTCCACGACCATGCTGTCGTGGTGGCTCTCGGTCACGTCAAGTGCCGTGATGGCTGCACCGGCGGCCGCAACAGCGGCTGCGAGCTCGCTGGTAGCAGTAAAGCTTGCAGGGGTTTCCACACGCAGGGTTATCGAGTACCCGGGGCTGGGAGTCGCCATTGATTCTCCTCTGTTCTGGGGCCGGACTGGCCTCGGTCAGTTTCCGTATTATGGATATTATTATCTAACCAGTGGAATTACAACCACCTCGGCCACATTTTCTTTCAACAGGCGGAAATTGTCCGTGATTTTGCGGTATGTTTGAGAGAGCAGTTCCACGAAGTGGATATTTTCAAGCAATGCGAGAGTGAGTTCCCATGGCAGAGAAAGCCAGCGGAGGCGTCCAGTCAGTCGAGAGGGCTTTCGAGCTGCTCGAGCTCATCACCAATGCCGGCGGAGAGGTCACACTGAGTGAGCTGTCGTCGTTCACCTCACTGCCCCTGCCCACCATTCACCGGTTGCTGCGCACCCTGGTTTCACTGGGCTACGTCCGGCAGCTCGCCAACCGGCGGTACTCGCTGGGCCCGCGGCTGATCCGCCTCGGTGAAGTGGCCAACAAGCAGCTCGGATCCCTGGCCCGTCCGCACCTGAAGAACCTGGTCGAGACTCTGGGCGAATCGGCGAATATGGCGGTATTGGACTCCGAGATGGTGGTCTACATCGCCCAGGTTCCGTCACCGCACTCCATGCGTATGTTCACCGAAGTCGGCCGCCGCGCCCATACCCATGACACCGGCGTCGGCAAGGCCATTCTCGCCCAACTGGAAGATGACACTGTCCGCGACATCGTGACGCGCGCCGGCATGCCGACCCCCACGGAGATGAGCATCGGCAACATTTCCGACCTCATGCTGGAGCTGAAGCGTATCCGCGAGCGCGGCTACTCCATTGATGAGCAGGAGCAGGAAATCGGCGTGCGCTGCTTCGCAATGGCCGTGCCGGATGCTCCGACCCCCATGGCAATCTCCGTTTCGGGACCCGTTTCGCGCGTGGATGAGGCCTTTGCCGAGCGGGCAGTCCCGCTCCTGCAGAGCGCCGCGGAGCAGATCTCGGCGCAGCTGAACGCGGCCGCAGCGAGCTAGGCCCCATAACTTTTTCACATCGCAAAAAAGAAATTCCACAAAAGGTGTGGCTTCCGTCACTTCCAGCTGCTAGAGTTTTTCTTGCCAAAGGCGGGCTCCCATCTACGGGGGCTATCTACCGGGCGCTACTAACCTAAACAGCAATCGTCGAAGCTGAGGTCGCCGCCCGCGCCGTCTGGTGCCGTGCCGTGGCCTGCTTCCCGATCACAGGGAGTCGCCACCATGAATACCACCACCATCTCCACCAGCCAATATCTGGCCAAGGCCGTCGAAATCGCCTCCAACAATGTCCGCAATGCCGGCGGGCCCTTCGGCGCCATCGTGGTTGCCGCGGACGGGCAGATTTTCGAGGGCGTCAACCGCGTCACCGCCAATAATGATCCCACCGCGCACGCCGAAGTCACGGCCATCCGCACCGCCTGCCAGGGCCTGGGCACATTCGACCTGAGCGGGGCCGTGCTCTACTCCAGCTGCGAACCCTGCCCGATGTGCCTGGCCTCCTCGCTCTGGGCACGGATCGAGCGCGTGGTGTTTGCCGCCGACCGCCACGATGCTGCCCGCGCGGGGTTTGATGACGCAGTCTTCTACGATTACTTCGACACCCCTGTGGAGCGCCGCCTGATGCCCGTGGTCCGTGACATCGGGGAACCGGGGGAATCGGGGCATCTCGAACCCTTCAATATATGGAGCAGTCTGACGGCCCGGATCGATTACTGAGGCGGTGCCGTCATGGCCATAATCCAGCCCAGAACCCGTACCAGCAATGTCCAGCAGGGCGCTCCCGGCACACCGGGAACTCCCCCGGCCGGCCTGCAACCCCGCGGACTCATCGACCGCTACTTCCAGATCACCGCACGCGGCTCCAGCCTGGGGCGCGAATTCCGCGGCGGCGTGGTCACCTTCTTCACGATGGCCTACATCGTAATCCTCAACCCCCTGATCCTTGGCGGTTTCGGCCCCGATTCCGCCCCGGTGGACGTCGCCGGAAACTGGCTGCCGGCCGCGCAGGTCGGCGCCGTCACAGGGCTGACCGCCGGGGTGATGACCATCCTCTTCGGCCTGATCGCCAACCTGCCCTTCAGCCTCGCCGCGGGGCTCGGCATCAACTCCTTCCTCGCCGTCGCCGTCATCCAGGACGTGACCTGGCCCGAAGCCATGGGCCTGGTGGTGATCAACGGCGTCCTGATCGTCATCTTCGGCATGACCGGCGCCCGGACCGCGATCTTCCGCGCCATCCCTAAGGATCTGAAGGCCGCCATTACCGTGGGAATCGGCCTGTTCGTCACTTTCATCGGCTTTGTGGACTCCGGTTTTGTCCGCGCTACCGAGGGCGGTCCGCCCGTCCAGCTGGGCGACAACGGTTCCATCACCTCGGTGCCGACGCTGGTCTTCGTGGCCGGACTGCTGATCATCGGCATCCTCGTGGCCCGCAAGGTCCAGGGCGGCATCCTGATCGGCATCGTCGCCACCACGGTCCTGGCCGCGATCCTCGAAGCTACCCTGCAGCTGGGGCCGGCCTCCGAAACCAATCCGGGCGGCTGGCATTTGAACACCCCGGTGCTCGCCGGCCAGATCTTCGCGGTACCGGACCTGACCCTGGTGGGAGAGTTCGATATCTTCGGCTCCTTCGCCCGGATCGGCGGCCTGGCCGCCACCATGCTGGTCTTCACGCTGGTCTTCACCAACTTCTTCGATGCCATGGGCACCATGACCGGGCTGGCCAAGAGTGCCGGCCTGGCGCACAAGGACGGTACCTTCCCCCGGCTGAAGTCAGCCTTCATCGTTGAAGGCATCGGCGCGGTTGCCGGCGGCGCTACCTCCGGTTCCTCCAACACCGTCTTTGTCGATTCCGCCGCCGGCATCGGCGAGGGAGCCCGCACCGGGCTGGCCTCGGTATTCACCGGCGTGCTCTTCCTCGGCGCCATGTTCCTCACGCCGCTCACCAGCGTGGTGCCGATCGAGGTGGCAGCCTCGGCCCTCGTCGTCGTCGGTACGTTGATGAGCGCGCAGATCCAAGAGATCAACTTCAAGAAGTTCTCCGTAGGCATGCCCGCCTTCCTGACCATGATCACTATGCCGCTGACCTACTCCATTGCGAACGGCATCGGCGTGGGCTTCATTGTCTGGGTCCTGGTGAACTCGGCCAGCGGGCGGGCGAAGAAGATCCATCCGTTGATGTGGCTGGTCGCGGCAGGGTTCCTGGTGTACTTCGTCCGCGGCCCGATCAGCGAACTGCTCGGCGGTTAACCGCTGCGGCCGGTGCCGGCAGCCTGGCTCCGGCACCGGCCGCGAATGAAAGGACAAACCAATGCTGAATCTCGGTGCAGAGCTCGGCGCCTGGCTGGATGCGGCCGGGGACAACTACGCCGTGGCCACCGTCATTGCCGCCAGCGGTTCCGTTCCCTGCCCGGTCGGCACCTCCATGCTGGTCTCCGGCAGCGGCAGCGTGCTCGGCTCGCTCTCCGGCGGATGTGTGGAGGGCGCGATTGTCGCTGCGGCGGTGGACGCCATCGCGGACCAGCGGCCGCGGACAGAGCATTTCGGCTACAGCCCCGAGGACGCGTTCGCCGTCGGGTTGACCTGCGGCGGCGAGCTGGACGTCCACCTCCAGCCGGTAAAAGCAACAACTAACGACGACGACGGGGCGCGGCTGGGTACCGCGCTAACCCGGCTGGCGGCGTTCGGGCCCCAGGAGCCGCTGGCCGTGGTGCGGCGCATCGATGCCGGCGGCAGTGGCGCGGTTCTCGTGCCCGGCCCTCAGCATTTCCTGCCCGGGGACCATGCGGACGAGCTGGAGTCCCTGGCAGGCTCTGCCGCCGCGGCCCGGTCCGCCGGCGTGCAGCTCGCGGGGTTGCTCCGGCAGGGGGTCAGCGGCCTGCTGCGGCTGTCGCCCGCGGAAGCGGAGTGCGGGGACGAACCGCCGGCGCTGCTGGTGGAGACCCGGCTGCCGCCGCCGCGGCTGCTGGTCTTCGGCGCCAACAATTTCAGCGAGGCCCTGCTGCCGGCCGCGAAACTGCTTGGCTACCGGGTGACGCTATGCGATGCCCGGCCGGCCTTTACCCAGCAGCGGCGTTTCCGGGCAGCAGACGAGGTGGTCTGCGACTGGCCGCACCGGTACCTCGCCGACGAGGCCGCGGCCGGCCGGATCGACGCCAGGACCGTGGTTTGCGTCCTCACGCACGATCCCAAGTTCGACATCCCGCTGCTGCGCACCGCGCTGGAACTGGATCTGGCCTACCTCGGCGCCATGGGTTCGCAGCGCAGCCATGCCCAGCGGGTGCGGGACCTGCTGGCTGAGGGCGTTGCACCGCAGGCACTGGCGCGGCTGCATTCGCCGATCGGCCTGGACCTGCAGGCCGTCACCCCCGCCGAGGTGGCGGTGTCCATCGCGGCGCACATCATTGCCTCGCGCAACCCGGCCGCTACGGGACTCCCCCTGTCCCGGCGCAACGGGCCGATCCACAGCAGCCTGCCCGTCAGCAGCGATGCCCTCAGCCATACCCTCGGAACCGCGCACGCTCGCGTTCCGGAAACCACTCGTTCTGCCGCGCACAGCACCTCCCTGGTGCTCAGCGGCAGACCATAACGTTACGTATATATAGGAGTCCCCTCCATGGACATGAACACTATCGAGGCCGTGGTTCCCACCACGGATCCAGGCGACTGGCGCGAAGGAGATGCCTGGCTCGCCGGCGGAACCGTGCTGTTTTCCTACGGCAGCTCCACCTTGCGCCGGCTGCTGGACCTCGGCTCCGCCGGCTGGGAGCCGATCACTGTCAACGACGACGGAATCGAACTGGCAGCCACCTGTCTCGTAGCTACCCTCTACGAACTGCCGGACTCACCGGTCCACGCCGGCACAAAAGGCACCGACGGCGCCGTCAGGCTGGTGGACAAGTGGCCGGCGCTGGAGCTGGTGCGGCCCTGCTGCGATTCTTTCGTGGCTTCCTTCAAGATCTGGAACATGTCCACCGTGGGCGGCAACATCTGCACCTCGCTGCCGGCCGGACCGATGACCTCGCTGTGCGCAGGTCTGGACGGCACCGCCACCATCCTCGGGCCGCACGGCTCGCACCGCGAGGTTCCTGTCGCCGAACTGGTCACCGGAGACGCGACCAACGCGCTGCTGCCGGGCGAACTGCTGCGCAGCATCCAGCTGCCGGCGAGCGCGCTGGCAGCCAGAACCGCCTTCCGCCGCCTGTCGCTGAGCAATCTGGGCCGCTCCGGCGTCCTGCTGATCGGCCGGCTGGATCCCGACGAAACCCTGGTGCTGACCGTCACCGCATCCACCAAGCGGCCGGTGCAACTGCGCTTCAACGCCGCCGAGCACCCGGATCCCGGAGAGCTGGAAGCCGCACTCGATGCGGCCATCGCCCCGGAGCTGTACCACGACGACATCCACGGCCTGCCGCAATGGCGCCGGGATATGACCTACCGGCTGGCCGAAGAGATCCGCGCCGAGCTGCTCATGGGAAGGAGTGCCTGACATGGCAATGGACATCAATGGGGAAACGCACGCCAACAGCCCGCGGCCGGGCCAGTGCCTGCGCACCTTCCTGCGCGAAGAAGGCATGCAGGGCGTGAAAAAGGGATGCGACGGCGGCGACTGCGGTGCCTGCACCGTGCACGTCGACGGCGTCCCGGTGCACAGCTGCATCTACCCCGCCGTGCGCGCCGAGGGACGCTCGATCACCACCATCGAAGGGCTGCCGGACGCGGCAGGGGCAGACCTGCATCCGATGCAGGAGCAGTTCCTCAAGGCCCAGGGCTTCCAGTGCGGCTTCTGCACCGCCGGCATGATCATGACCGCGGCAACCTTCAGCGACGAACAGAAGCAGAACCTGCCGCGGAACCTCAAGGGCAACCTCTGCCGCTGCACCGGCTACCGCGCCATCGAAGACGCAGTGCTGGGCAACGACGGCGGCGGCTGCTCCCATCCGCCGTCGGAAAGCTGCGCGTTGGACGCCCCGGCGGTTTCCCCACGCGCGGGCACCTCGTCCGCACCCGCAGCGGTCGGCGCGGACACCCCCGCCCCGGCAGCTCCCCTTGTTGTCACCGGCACCGCCCGCTACACCCTGGACGTTCCCACCGGCGAGTTCCCCGGCCTGCTGCACCTGAAGCTGGCCCGTTCGCCGCATGCCCATGCCCGCATCCGCACGACCGATACCCGCGCGGCGCTGGCGGTTCCCGGCGTCGTCGCCGTCTTCACCCACGAGGATGCGCCGGCCCAGCTGTTCTCTACCGCGCAGCACGAGCTGTACACGGACGACCCGGACGACACCCGAGTGCTCGACGACGTCGTCCGCTTCAAGGGCCAGCGGGTGGCCGCCGTCGTGGCCGAAACTGTCGCCGCGGCCGAAGCCGGCGTGCGCGCCCTGGACGTCGATTACGAGGTGCTGCCTGCGGTCTTCGAGCCCGAGACCGCGATGGCACCCGGCGCACCGCTGTTGCACGCGGACAAGCCGGAAGATTCCCGCATTGCCGTCCCGGAGCGGAACATTGTTGCCGAGGTGCACACCGAGATCGGTGACGTTGCCGCGGCACTGGACAGCGCCGACGTCGTACATGAAGCGACGTACGTGACCCAGCGCGTGCAGCATGTGGCGCTGGAGACGCACAGCGCCATCGCCTGGACCGGTGCCGACGGCAGCCTGGCCGTGCGGTCCTCCACGCAGGTCCCGTTCCTGGTCAGGCGCACGCTCGCCCGGGTGTTCGCGCTGCCGCAGGAGAAGGTCCGCGTGGTGGCCGGCAGGGTAGGCGGCGGCTTCGGCGGCAAGCAGGAGGTGCTCACCGAGGACATCGTGGCCCTGGCGGCGCTGAAACTGGGCCGGCCGGTGCAGCTGGAACTGACCCGGAGCGAGCAGTTCACCGCCACCACCACCCGGCACCCGTTCACTATTCGAGTCCGCGCCGGCGCCCGGCGGGACGGGACGCTCACCGCGCTGGCGCTGGACGCTACGGTCAACACCGGGGCCTACGGGAACCACGCCCCTGGCGTGATGTTCCACGGCTGCGGCGAGTCGATCGCCGTATACCGCTGCGCGGCGAAGAAGGTGGACGCCCGCACCGTGTACACCAACACGCTTCCCTCCGGTGCGTTCCGTGGCTACGGCTTGAGCCAGATGATCTTCGCAGTGGAATCGGCGCTGGACGAGCTCGCAGTCCAGCTGGGCGTGGACCCGCTGGAGTTCAAGCGGCGCAACATGATCCGCCACGGCGACGACATGCTCTCCCTGCACAGCGAGCCGGAAGCGGACGTGCATTATGGCAGCTACGGGCTGGACCAGTGCGTGGACTTGGTCCGCGGCGCCCTGGACCGGGGCCGCGAGCGCGGGGCCGGCGGTGAAGACCTGGGACCGGAGTGGCTAGTCGGCGAGGGCACCGCGCTGTCGATGATCGACACGGTGCCCCCTCGCGGGCACTACGCGCACAGCATCATCGCCCTGACCGCCGACGGCTACCGGCTGGACGTGGGCACGGCGGAATTCGGCAACGGCACCACCACGGTGCACGCCCAGCTCGCCGCGCAGGTCCTCGGCACCTCCCCGGCTGCCGTGCGGGTGCGCCAGTCGGACACGTTGCTGACCGAGCACGATTCGGGTGCCTTCGGCTCCACCGGCACGGTGGTGGCGGGTAAGGCGACGCTGGCCGCGGCACAGGAGCTCGCCGGACTGGTGCGTTCCTTCGCCGCCGAGCTTAGCGGTGTGCCCGCCGAGGACTGCACACCCGTGGCGGGCGGCGTGGACTGCGCCGGGCAGCTGGTGACCTTCGCGCAGCTGGCCGAAGCCGCAGCCGAGCGATCCGTGCCACTGCAGGCGGAGGGCCGTTGGGGCGGCACGCCACGTTCGGTCGCGTTCAACGTGCAGGGTTTCCGCGTGGCCGTGAACTCCGCTACCGGCGAGCTGGCCATCCTGCAGAGCGTGCAGGCCGCGGACGCCGGCGTCGTCGTTAATCCCCGCCAATGCCGCGGTCAGATCGAGGGCGGAATCGCCCAGGCACTCGGGGCCGCGCTCTACGAGGAGGTCCGGATTGACGACGGCGGCACGGTCACCACCGATATTCTGCGCCAGTACCATATCCCCACCTTCGCGGACGTTCCGCGCAGCGAAGTGTATTTCGCCCGCACCTCTGACGAGCTGGGCCCGCTTGGTGCCAAGTCCATGAGCGAAAGCCCGTACAACCCGGTAGCGCCCGCGTTGGCCAACGCCGTCCGGGCGGCCACTGGAGTTCGCTTCACCTCGCTGCCCTTGGCACGGGACCGGATCTACCTGGCGCTGAAGGAAGCCGGCCGCGTGCCCGCCGTCGGCGCGGATCTGCTGCTCGCACGGTAAGAGATCCCTCTCCCTGACGTCAGCGAAGTCCCGCCGGCGGCCAGATCAGCACCGTGGGAAGGCCCGGAACCATTCTCGTTCCGGGCTTTCCGCGCGCCGTTCGTGCCGGCGGTCCAGGAGCTGAGAGCTAATTTTCCGAGCTGCGTCCGAAGCCCACCGGGACGTAGGTTCCGCCGACGCGCAACGAATCTAAAATAGCTGCGAAGCTGAAAGGGGCGGAGGCCTATGGGCGCGATCCCGTTCTGACCATGCCAGGAGTAACGAAAATCTGAGGAAGGCTGGACGAGTGGCAACCACGAAGAAGACGGTTCTGGAGACGAGTCTGGACATGTTCCGCGCGCAGGGGGTGACCACCATCTTCGGCAACCCCGGATCCAACGAGATTCCATTCCTCGCGGGCCTCGATGAGGGCTTCAACTTCGTGCTCGGACTGCACGAGCAGGTCGTCGTGGGCATGGCCGAGGGTTATGCCCGCGCGACGGGCAAGCCCGCCCTGGTAAACATCCATGCCGCCTCCGGGTCGGGCAACGCCATGGGCGCCCTGACCAACGCCCATTACGGCCACATCCCGATGGTCATCCTCGCCGGACAACAGGTCCGGCGGACCGTGGGCCAGGAGGCTATGCTGGCCAGCGCGGACGCGTCGGCCCTGCCGGTGCCACTGGTCAAGTACTCGCACGAGCCGCTGGCGGCCGCCGACGTGCCGCGGACCCTCGCCCAGGCCGTGTTCGAGGCCTCTACCCAGCCGTGCGGGCCGGTCTATGTGTCGGTCCCGCTCGATGACTGGGCCGAGCCTGCCCTTGACGACGACACCCTGCTCACCGAGCGCTCGGTGGTCACCGCCGGCCGCCTCACCAGCGGAATGATGCAGGAACTCATCGTCACCGTCGACGGCGCGAAGAAGCTGGCGCTCGTGGTGGGCCCCCAAGTAGACGCCGCCGCTGTTGAGGATCACACCGTCTTTGATGCCGTTGTGTCCCTGGCGGAGAAGGCCGACGCGTCCGTGTACGTCGCCCCCTCCCCCTCGCGGGGCCCCTTCCCGACCACCCACCCGAACTTCGAGGGTGTCATCGTTCCGGGCATCAAGTCAGTGCGTGACCGTCTGGCCGGACATGACGTCGTCCTCGTCCTCGGCGCCGCCGTCTTCCGCTACCACCGCTGGGAGCCGAGCAACTATCTCGAAGCGGGGACCCGCGTTGTGCAGATCACCCAGGACCCCCGCGAGGCGACCCGCGCGCCGTTCGGTCGGTCCTTCGTCGGCGACGTCGCCGGTGCCACGAAGGCTTTGGCCGACGGCGTGACCGACCGGGGCACGCGCCGCGGCGAGCCCGGCTCTCGCGAGCTTCCTGCGGCCAGGACCTCCCCGGACGGCATGACCGGCACCGAAATCCTCGAGGTATTGAACGCCCACGTCAATGACACCGTCGCCTACGTCAACGAGACCACCACCTTGGACCTGGATTACCTCGAGCGCATCGCCATCGACCGGCCGGGCATGTACCATTTCCCCGCCTCGGGCGGCCTGGGATTCGGCCTGCCGGTGGCGGTCGGAATGTCCCTCGGCGATCCGGAGAAGACGATCGTGGCCACCGTGGGCGACGGCTCCGCGAATTACTGCATCACGGCGCTCTACACCGCGGCAAAGCAGAATACGCGGACCGTGTTCGTCATCGTCAACAACTCCAGCTACGGTGCCCTCGCCGGCTTCGCCCAGCGGATGGGCACCCCGGACATACCCGGCCTGCAACTCGGCGGCATCGACTTCGTCTCCATCGCCGAGGGCTACGGTGTGCCCGCACAGCGGACGAGCACCCGCGAAGAGTTCGAGGAGGCGTACCAAAAAGCGCTGAAGGCCAACGGCCCGGTCCTCATCGACGCGCAGGTCGCCATCGGCTGATCCATCGTGAGGATTTCGTTCGCCCGACGCAGCTCTCGGACTTCACGCTCGCCGCCCTGCGAACCGGTCCCTTGATGCTGGTTACAGGACGAACACCCGCGACCTCGGTCTGCCGGTCCGAAGTCCGCAATGCCTCCGGATACGCCCAAAGATTGGACAGCGATCCGCTTGGTCACGCCGCGGCTCCGCACCCGGTCCTTCATGCCGCAGCATAGCCTTAACCCGCCGGTTGGCGGGTGGGGCGGCCCCGGTTGAGGACCAGGGTCCGGAGCCAGGCGGTGGAAACGGCTACGACGCTTTCGAGCGGGCCCTTCCCGATGGCGTTGCGCCACAGTACTGCGGCGAGCAGGAACACGATGCATTGGATGGTAATGGACATGACGGGACGGCTCTCGTCCAGGATCTCGGTGGCCAGGACGATCACGTGGGCCGAATAGAGGGTCAGCGTCATCGAGCCCATTGCAGCCAGGGGGCCAGCGGTACCGCCGAGCAGCGGCACGAGCAGCAGCACGGCGCCCAGGGCGGCCAGCGCGATTCCGAGGGTGTGCAGGATAGTGACTGGCGTAGAGGTGTAAGGAGAGAGGATGGCCAGCCACCATCCGGTCGTGGCCGGCAGCGTCTCAGCGGAGGTATCTACATTGCCTCCGAAGATCAGGATGGAGTTGATCTCCTCCCTGCTGAGCAGGGGCGTGGCGGCAACGATCCGGTTAAGGCCCCCGCCCGGGCCCAACAGCACCATCGACAGCAGCCACATGAACGCGGCCAGAGCAGATCCGGCCGCCAGGAGGACGGCCGCGACCTTCCGGGAGGTGAGGTCCATGCGTCCGACCGCGACGCCCACACAGATGTACGCCACCCATGGCAGGGCGGGATAAAACCCGGTGAGCAGCATGTCGGTGAGGAAGACGCCAGGCTGGGCGGCGGCAAGAGAGAACGAGTATTCGTCCTGGACTTGCGGCATATCCGGCCAGCTCGCACGCACCAGTTGCATCGCCACGGGCCCGAGGACCGCGAAGACAACGGACAGGCCCAGCAGTGTCCGCCGGCCCAGGCCCAGAAGTGGGACAGCCAGCAGGAAGAGGATCCCGTAGTAGGGCAGGATGATCGCGACGGTGGTGTCCGTGGGGCCGAGCAGCAGGCCGATCGAGGTGATCAACAACGCCCGCAGCGCCAGGCCGGCCCGGTTCGCAGTCATCGCACGGCCTGCCGGTGTCCGCCTGCCGCCGGTAAGCAGCGCGATGGAGATCCCCGCGATCAACGCGAAGAGAGCCGCGGGCCGGCCTGCGAGGACAGCCCACTCCGCCGTGGCAGTGCCCCCGGCGGACGGAGGAAAAACATTGACGATGATTATTCCGACCAAGGCAAGCCCCCTGGCGACGTCCACACCGATTACCCGCCGGGAACCCCCTTGGCCCGCCTTGTCCGGCTCCCCAGGTGCGGGCACCGGGTTTCTACCCGGGGGCCGCGTTCGATCCGAGCCAATCAGCATAATGGCTTTCCTTCCTCCGTCGTCACCCCGGGCCGGGCGGCGCGCGCCACTTGCCTGTTAGACGGCGCCCCGCATAGCAAACCGCTGTGCGCGTTATCAGCGCGTTACTGGTGCCAGTCCCTCGGCAGGTTCGACGTCCAGGGAAAGGGTGTGGGCACCGGTCGTCGGGTCAACTGTGAGACTGAATGTTTGCAGGACCCGTGCAGCGTTCTTAGCCCGCTCGCCCCACCGCGCCCGTGGAGACATCTGGAACAGCGAGGCCTTGAGTTTGGAGTACAGAGTCTGACGGAAGTGGTTATCAGCGTGCTTGCTGGCTTCCAGCTCAAGGACTTTCCATTTGAAATCGTCCGCGATCTGCCGGAACTCACCGAGCAAAACAGTTTTCCCAACACCCCGCAAGCCGGTGACAATCATCGATTGGTCGATTCGGCCAACGAGCAAGCCGGCGGAGAAGCGTCTCGAACTCCTTGAGGAGCTCACTACGCCCGACAACCAGCTCGGGGTGGCTCCGGCATTCGGAGCGTACGGATTAAGCACCTGATTCGTGAGAGCAGTTTACTCACTTAAGGAAAAGCTTCGGTTGCAGCTTTTCGTCTGACCGCATAGGACGGTCGGAACGACGCGGCCATCGCGAAGCACAGCCGACTTGCATATACCGCAACGCTGATAACGGCGCATACGACGGCAGTAACTGGCACGAGATATGCGCAGCGTCAGGACAGAAGTCGGAATTCCCCCGGCCCGCAACGTCATCTGAATATGGGTAACGCCGACCGGCTCGCCGAGCAGCTCGTTGATCGAAGCCTGCCCTTCCAGCCCGCAGGTCTGGTCCCTATCCATAACTTGCCCCTATAGCGCGGCTGCCGCCTGAAGCCTTTAGAGACGCGCCCCTGGGACGTAGCCGCATCTGCACGAGCCGCGAACTTCGGCGTCGGGAGCCAGTCCCCCATTGGCGATATCCGAACTCACGAGGCCCTCGTCCCGACGCGGAGCAGGTACAGGCCATGAGTTGGTCAATGTGTGCCGAGTCCGTCTGGGCGGCTTTGAGCGTGTCGGCGTGCTTGAGGGGTTCCGCCAGGGCCCTACCTGCCTGTTTGACGTGCGGCCCGGTACGGTTCACACCGCCATCGAGCGGGTGGTTAGGCTGAGTGGATGGCGACAGTTATTCTCGTGCGGCACGGCCGCACCACAGCCAATGCCACTGGCCTGCTGGCCGGTCGGGCCGTCGGCGTCAGCCTGGACCAGATCGGGCGCGACCAGGCGGCTCTGACCGGAGACCGGCTCGCGGCGGTGCCCGTGGTCGGGGTGGTGTCGAGCCCTCTTGAGCGTTGTCAGCAGACAGCCCAGCTCATCCTCGATCGTCAGGCTGGCACGCCGTACGCGCCGGTCGATCTCGATCTCACCGAGTGCGATTACGGCCAGTGGCAGGGCCGCACGCTCAGTGATCTCGCGACCGAGGATTTGTGGCCGGTTGTGCAGTCGCAACCGTCCGCCGTCGTCTTTCCCGGCGGTGAGTCCATGGCCGCGATGCAGGCCCGGTCGGTGGCAGCGATTCGACGCCACGATGCAGCCTTCGAAGCCGAGTATGGGCCAGGGGCCGTGTGGGTGGCGGTGAGCCACGGTGACATCATCAAGTCGATCCTCGCCGACGCGCTCGGCATGCACCTTGACCTGTTCCAGCGCATCAATGTGGGCCCGGCCTCCGTATCGATCGTGCGCTACGGCGCCAGTCGGCCGACCGTCTACGCAACCAATACCGACGCCGGGGATCTGTCGTGGCTGACCAACAGCGTCAATTCCGACGACGCACCGGTGGGCGGTGGCGCAGGGCACACGGCTCCACGAACCAAATGAGCCTAAAATAGTCCCATGCCTACAACTGTTCATGAGTTTGCCTGGCCTGACCGCGTCGTCGTCGGCACCATCGGCCTTCCCGGGGCGCGCACGTTTTACCTGCAGGTACGCACTGGCAAGCAGATCGTCAGCATCGCCCTCGAGAAGCAGCAGTCAGCGCAGCTCGCCGAGAAAATCGACGAGATCCTCGATCAGCTCATCACTCTCGAGGGCAACCCCTTCAGCGTTCCCACGAGTACTCCCATTGAACTTGTCGACAATGACCAGCTCGAGGCCGTTCAGGAGCAGTTCCGCACCGGCGCCATGAGCTTAGGTTGGGACCCAACCACGGCGCAGGTCGTAATAGAGGCCCACCCCATCACCGATGTCGATGCTGATGACAACGACGAACCGCTTGATGAGGACGGCGCTAACGAGCCCGAAATGCTGCTGGTGCGAATGCCGGTCGGCACCGCCCGCGCATTCGCCAGGCGCACCCGTGAGATCGTGGGCGCCGGGCGTCCGACGTGCTCGCTCTGTGGTTACCCCATAGACGCCGACGGGCACATCTGCACCCTCCCCGAGGTCTGATGCCAGCGCCGGACCTCGTGACCGCCGAGCTGACGCTCACCGGCCGCATCGCGACGGCTTCAAACGCCACATTTCTGGGCAGTATCGGCGACGTGGTGGTCGTCTATAAGCCGATAGCAGGCGAAAGTCCGCTGTGGGATTTTCCCCACGGCACTCTGGCTCACCGGGAGGTGGCCGCCTACCTGATCTCGCAGGCCTTCGCTTGGGACGTCGTGCCGCACACCTGGCTGCGCGATGGTCCGATGGGCGAAGGAATGGTGCAGCTCTGGCAGGAGCAAGACCCCGCCCAAAGCGCCGTGAACCTGGTCGCGACGGACCACACGCCGGAGACGGGCTGGAAACACGTTCTCGAGGGACGAGATGAGAACGGACGGATGGTCGCCCTCGTTCACGAAGACTCGACAGCGCTCAGACGCATGGCGGTGTTCGACATCGTCGTCAACAACGCTGACCGCAAAGGCGACCACATTCTTGCCATGACGGACGGACACCGGCACGGCGTGGACCATGGACTCACCTTTCACCGTGACCACAAGCTGCGCACGGTGCTGTGGGGGTGGCTGGGAGACGCTCTGACCGCCGAGGAACGCGACGGCATCGATCGTGTCAGCGAAGGACTGCAAGGTGGGCTGGGCCGAAACCTGGCGGACCTGCTCAGCGCCGAAGAAATCGCATCGCTCGCCGCGCGCTGCGCCCGGTTGCGCGTGGCAGGGCGGTTTCCGGCTCCCAGCGGTGAGATGTCGGCGGTGCCCTGGCCGCTGTTCTAAGGGAATTACGGCTACGGGCTTCGCAGGCTGTGTCACGTTGATGGCATGGATCTTAAGGTAGCGACGGAGCTCATCATTCCTGAGCGCGAGCCCGGCTAGCGATTCTCCAAGGAGCCAGGCCCCGGCGGGCACCCCTCTGTTCCGAAGGTTTCGGCGATGGGAGAGACATCAACTGTCACCGGGGAATTCGCGGCCCAACCGCCGATAACGGCGCCTATGACATCATGTAGTCTGCGTATTTCATCTGATGAATCATGACGGCTCCTCTCCCCGCTGTGATGCGGGACGCCCATGGAAGGGCGAGTTTACGCGGATCACTGG
>NZ_JAODLR010000040.1 GCF_025960875.1 Crystallibacter permensis
ATGGAGACCCCCCAGCGCGCCGCCCAAGGCCCCGGAAAGGGCACGAAAGCGAACCCCACGGCCCAAAATTGCCCCTTGTTCAGCGCCCTCCTAGGGACCAGTTCTCTACATAGTAGAGGTCCAGGCGGATGCTTTGCTCCGCATCTAGGTCGCTGCGGCCGCTAACCTGCCAAAGCCCCGTTATGCCTGGTTTTACATACAATCGGCGATGCATGGAATCATCGTACAGTTCCACCTCTTTGTCGATTTGAGGACGTGGACCAACCATAGACATTGTGCCGTTGAAGACGTTCCACAATTGGGGAAGCTCATCGATGGAGTACCTTCTGATGAATCGTCCGACACGTGTAATTCTCGGGTCATCCTTGGACTTGTAGAACAGTTGCATCCCACCGCTGTCGCCCATGACCTCTAGAAGTTTCTCTTCAGCATTGATGTACATCGAGCGGAATTTATAAATGCTGAACGGTTCGCCACGGAGCCCGATGCGCTGCTGTTTGAAAAGAATCGGACCAGGGCTATCAATCTTGATCGCAAGTGCGGTAACCGCAAGGACGGGCAGTATGCACAGCAGCCCGAAGCCAGATGAAAGGACGTCGAAAGCGCGTTTCAACGAAAACTTAGACCCGCCATACTGCGGAAGTTCGACGCTCATAAGGGGAAGCCCCTCAACTGGGCGCCAATGGATACGAGGACCGGCAACGTCCACAAGCTTGCTGGCCACCACGAGCGAAGTGTTGGATTCCTCCAACGCCCAACTCAGCTCTTTCAAATGCCGGTGTCCTTGCTCGCCGCTGCCCGCAACAATGACAGTGTCTATGTCATGTCGTTCCACAACACCTGCAACCTTGTCAGGCGACGACACAATCGGTATCGAAGTCGACTCGTCTAAAATCACTGCTGCTTCATTCGGGGAACGCACCGCGGCTCCTACTAAATGGTAGCCAGACGCCGGATTCTTAATGATCTTGTTGGCGACGAAGACAACGTCAGCACTGGTTCCCACTATCAGGGCACGGTCGGCAAATGCACCAAGCGTGCGCTTTCGCACCAACCACTGGCGCCACAGATGCCTGGAGACCAGGAGCAGCCCAAGACCAGCCGGAAGCGCAATGGCCAAGTAGCCGCGTGCGATGTCCATTTTCAACAGCATGGCGCAGATGGCCACAAATCCGAATGTAGCCATCGTGGAGTTGATAACGCGACGGTATTCGTCGTTTCCCACACCGAGGACGGGCAGCGCCCTACTCTGAGATATCGCTAGCGAGATCAGCCACATGAACGCGAGCACCACTGAAATTATCCAGTATGAGCTCTGCAGTCCAGACAGTCGCAGTTCCTCATCGGTTACGCCAAAGCGAAGCAACTGAGCCAGCACAACGGAAACGATGATTACCAGGGCGTCGGTAGCAAGTAGCCGCATTTTAAGGGGTCTCGCCCAACTACGCGATTGCCCGCTCGGGGCTACGCTTACATGCGAATGCTGGATGGGTTCTGAAAGTTGCGACTCGCCCTTTCGCGCATGTTCAACCTTCGTATCACGGCTGGATTCGTCCACAGCTGTACCCACTACTACTCCCCCTTGACGGCCCACCGCATTCCGGCGAGTTTATTCCCGTATGAAGTATACGGGCGATCAAAGGGTTTATCTAAGGTCCGGAGTAATTCGCGCTTCAAATTCGACTAATCGTTCCACCGCGGGTACAAGGTCGCGCACCATCTGCTGGTAGACGCTGTCATCGCGGCGGTACGGATCCACGATTTCGTCTTCGTTTTGGTCTGCGGCCCGGGCCTGGTAGCGCTTGAGGGCGGCTAGATGGGGCAGCCGCTTCCACCGGTACTCCACTTCTTTGTCCGATGTGCCGCCGGGGATCTCGGTGTCCGGGTCCGCTTCGAGGGCGTCGATCATGCGGGCGAGTTCACGTACTGTGAAGGTCCGCTTGAGCAGGCGCGGCATGAGGTTGAGGATCCGGTCCCGATGCTCGATGCTCATGGCCAGTACCAGATCCACGTCTGCTAGGTGGGATTCTTGGAGTTGTCTGGCCGCAAAACCCTCAGAAGATCCGCCAAGGACATTGAGCAGGCCTGCTGCGCGGGTGTCCATCGGCGAATTGACGAGGGCCTGGATGCCGGCGCTGCGGACTTCGAAGACGCCGGGGCGGACTTGGTCCAGTTTTTGCTGCAGCAACCGCTCCGCCATTGGAGAGCGGCAGACGTTCCCGGTGCAAATGGTCAGAATGCGGATCATTCCAGAACCCTAACGTCTGGCTCCGCCTTCGGTCATTCTGAGTCGCTGGGCCCCTTCACGTTCGCTTGGGCGAGAGCACGATCGACCCAGTCCAAGTCCGGTGACTTTTCGCGCAGCAGGAGGTACCGGGCGACTACCAGGAGCGCGCCCCCGAGCGGCAGTGTGATCAGGAAGAGTCCCGGGGCGACGTCGATCTCGACCAGCAGTACCCAGGCGGCGAAGAAGGCGTAGGCCCAGAAAGTAGCCTTGACTGCACTCCAACACTCCGGCATTACGCGGCGAGGAAACAGGATGTCACTCCGGTAGGTCAAGGCCAGTGCGCAAAACCAGGCAAAGCCGAGAACGAAGGCCGCCCAGCCTGAGCTTGGGTCTGCCCCTACCCCTGACACGGGCACCAGTAACAGGCCGGCAGCAACCGAGACAGAGATGGCGATGGCGTCGGACATCCGCAGAACCGAACCGGCGCTCAGGTGCCGACGGACAGACTTGGTGATGGGAAAAGTAACCATGTGCACACCGGACCTTTCTGGATGGTGACGGGACGCTTCATTTCTAGCAATCAGGGGTTGGCGAAACCTTGGGGCTTGCTGCGAAAGGCAGCCAGGTCAATCAGCAGGATCGCCTTGTGGCTGCGTTGTGAGGCTTCTACTGTTGAATTCACGGTCCCGAGTCATCAGGTAAGAGAACGGCCGATTGCATGCGCACCTTCGGAGTCGAAGAAGAACTACTGTTGGTGGACTCCACCAGCTGGCGCGTGGTCCCTCGCGTCAGCTCGTTGATGAACCACTACGGTCAGCAGTTGCCGCAGACAGCACAGAACCTTCCATCCGATCCTCCTTCTCCGGAATTCACGGGCCCACGGCTGGCAACGGAATTCCAGCAGGAACAGATCGAGGTGATTAGCAGGCCGCACAGCTCCGTCGGGGATCTGGCCGCCGATATCAGGACAGGCAGGGCTTTGGCCGACTCGTGCGCCGGAGAGGTCGGTGCGCGGACGGCTGCTTTAGCCACGGCTCCCCTACCCGCGGTCCCGCACCCCGCGCCCGATGCTCGCGTCGGCACGATGACCGTCCGTTACGGGCTGACAGCAAGGGAACAGCTGACGTGCGGCTGCCATGTCCACGTGAGTGTGGACTCGGATGAGGAAGGCATAGCAGTCCTGGACCGCGTCCGGATCTGGCTGCCCGTCCTGGCAGCTTTAGCCAGCAATTCGCCGTTCTCACAGGGTGCGGACACCGGATATGCCAGTTTCCGCGGCCAGGCCTGGTCACGTTGGCCGTCAACCGGGCCGCTGGAAATCTTCGGGTCGGCGGCTGCCTACCACCGCACGATCGAGCAAATTCTCGCAACCGGCGTCGTACTGGATAAGGCGATGCTGTACTTTGACGCCCGGCTGTCCAACAACTACCCAACGGTGGAAATTAGGGTCAGCGACGTTTGCCTGGACGCAGACGACACCGTGCTGATCGCCGCCCTCGCCCGGGCTCTGGTGGAGACCGCCGCCCGAGACTGGCGGTCGGGCAAGGATCCGGAACCTGTACCCGTTGCTATCCTGCGGCTCGCTGCGTGGCAAGCGAGCAGATGGGGAACCGAAGCCGATTTGTTGCACCCCGTGACGGGTGTGCCCTGCAAGGCGTCCGATGTTATCGGCTTACTTCTCGAGCACGTTAGTGACGCCCTCGCGGATTACGGAGATGAAGCGCGGGTGCGGCACCTCTATGGCCAGCTGCTTCAGAGGGGAACCGGAGCACGGCAGCAGCGCGATGGGCTGGAGCGGACGGGCTCGCTGGAGGGCGTAGTTGCCGAAGCGGTCCGACTGACACATTCCCAGAACTTGGACATCATCCATAGCGGAACTGGCCGAAAGGAAACGTCATGACCAGGCATCACCACAAGGAGCAAACCGCGGTAGTGGAAGAGGAGCTGGCGGCGACAGTACCCGGGAAAGGCAGGCACATCGCCGTCGACCTGTTGCTGGGCGGGCTGGCGGGAGCGGCTGGAGTCTGGGTGATGGATAAGGTCGGCTGGTACCTGTACGAGCGGGAGGAGCCGCGGGCCCTGGCGCGGGAGTTGCGTGCCCGGGTGGACGGGAAGGATGTTGCCCACGTGCTGGCCCAGAAGGCGGCTCGGCTGACGGGCATGGCCCGCAAGGTGGAGCAGCCGAGCCCGATCGGGATTGGCGTGCACTACGCGTTGGGAATCCTGCCCGGCGCAGTCCATGGCCTCGATGCCGGGGGATGGGAACGGAAACCGTACTGAGGCTGTTTGACCGGGCACGGAAACGGTAGTTTCCCGCCACAATTGTTGAAGGCTGCTTCGGGGGCTATTCGCCGATGCTCTCCCGCGCGGACATTTCAAGTTCCACTAGGGACTGCCGCAGTAGGGTTTCCGGGTTGGCCTCGCCGTCCCCAGCATTGCACTCCCGGAACACTTCCTCCTGCAGCTGCTGCGCCAGCAGATCCAGCTCCTCTCGGGAGAGAGTCTCCAAGTGCGAGGGGAAGGCTTCCTTCGGCGAAAGATAGGGCTTGTCTAACATTCCTGCTCCTTGTGCTCGATGCGTCCCCGGAGTGCCCCCTGCGAGGTGAATCCACCCTACGTCACTGCTCGGCCTGCTGCCTAGCTTCAAGGTTGCGGCAAGACGACCAGCAGGTAAACTGCGGGCCCACGGCCGAGTTCAGGGGCGTTTGCGGGCTGCGAAGAGCACCGCACCGTATGCGCCGATCAGAAGCATCGCCGCAGCGATGGCGGAGACGGTGGCCGTTTGGGAGAGGGCGAACGCGGGATCCAGCTGCAGCAGTCGCGGACGAAGCATGCCGTCTGCTGCCGCTGGCTGCTCCTCGGTCTCTGACTCTCCCGGGCTAGCGGCTTGCTGGTCCTCGGGCGTTTCGCCAGCCTCCGGTCCTTCGGCTTGGCCGCCGAGCGGCGGAACGGGCAGGAGTCGGGTTTCAGCGCGCTCGGCATCCCGAGCGCTGACTTCCGGCTGGTCTCCCTCAGGCGCTGCCGCGATGGCCGATTCCCCGCCGGGCGCCGGGATGCAGATGCTGCCCCTGCCCTCTTCGCCAAGCTGCACGGTGTTCCGCAGGCCGGTTCCGGAGGCCGCATCGGCCACGCAGTCCAGCTGCTCGGCCGGGACGTTTGGATCCAGCTTGATGCGGACATTGACCAGGTAGAGGTGGCTGTCCAGCAGTTCCAGGCTGCGCTCGGTGGCGAGCACAGCGGCAGGGTCGGCTTCAGGATCAGCCCACTCGCCGCCGTCGGACGTTCCCAAAAGCATCCAGCGGGCGTTCTGGATATCCACGCCTTCGCCGAAGTCCAGGGTATCGGTCAGGTTGTAAGTGGCGCCGGCGACCACGGACGGATTCTCCACGGACACCTCGTACACCACGTCCCAGACGCCCTCGTCGGCGCCGTTGACCTTGGCCGGCTCGCGGACGGACTTGGTGACGTTCAGGGCCGGCGCTTCCCAGCTGCTGACGATGGAGCAGACGATGCTCTGCCCGTAGGACGGGACCACGATAGTGCCGTCCTGGTGCAGCGTGCCGCTGCCGCTGTCCAGTTCGCAGGACCAGTCGCTGGCGAGGAACTCCGTGCCGCCGATGAAGCCGGCCGTTTCGGAGAGGTCGTATGCGGTGCCGGCGGCCACGCTGCCGGCGATTCCGGTGGCGCCGGCGACGGCGGCGGCTTCGCCTCCGGCCGGGGTGGCAGAAAGCTTCCAGTCATCCGGGCTGATGCCAAGCGGCGGCTGCGGGCCGACCGCCTTGATCAGGGTGAGCTGCTGCTGGCAGTCGATGGTGTTGGTGACGGCGACCTCGTTGGCGATCATCAGCTTGGTGACCCGGCCCAGGCCGTCCGAGTCGGCAACGGCGCAGCCGGCCGGAAGCGTGAGGTTGGCTCCGAGCGCAAGGCGGGTGCCGGCGTCGTACGCATACACGGTTCCCCACCTGCCCGGGGCAGGCTCTCCCCCGCCGTCCGGCAGGACCAGCTCGGCCGCGAAGCCATCGGGCTGGCTGCCGCCGGCGTACACGGTGCCGTTGATGTTCCAGCTGTTGGTGGCCTTGAGGGTCACAGGCAGCGGCTGGCAGGCCTTGGCACTGAGCCCGTTCAGCTGCACGGAGCTGGTCAGCCCGGTGCCGCTGCCGCTGTCGATCCGGCAGTCCAGGTGGGCGGCGCGGGTACCGGCGGGCACGCCGACCACGGCGCGCACGCTGTAGGTGTGGACGGTGTTGCCGTCCGGGCTGTGGCCGATCACCGTGCCGGCCGGGGCGAGGATGGTGGTCCGGTTGGCATCGGGGCTGGCCCAAGAGCCCGACGCCGGCGCCCCGCCGGTGCGGGTCCAGGTCGCGGACTTGATGGTGACGCCGGGTCCGAAGCCGAGCGTGTCCGAGAGGCTGTAAGTGTTATCCGAGCTGCGGGAGGTGTTGGTGACGGTGATGTCGTAGCCGATGCTCCAGCTGCCGGCCTCGCCCGGGACCGGGACGCCCGCGGTCTTCAGCAACTGCAGGTCGCCTTCCTGGTTGCTGCAGTCCAGGGAGTTGGTGATGGTGAAGGAGTTGATGCCGGCGCTGAGCGGGACGGTGGCGCCGCTGTCCGGGAGGGCCTTGCCTGCGAGCGAGCGGGAGAGCAGGCGGCACTGCTGGCCGGAGGAGAAGCCCTCCTTGATGGTGACGCTGCCGCCGTCTTCGTAGCCGATGGCGGGGACGCCGAACTGGGCGCCGTTGGCGGAGCCCGGGGCGAGCATCAGGTGGGCGCTGACGCCGAGGCTGGCGACCTCCCCGTGTGTGGCGGGCCGGCCGTTGACCTGCCAGTTCACGTAGACCAGGACGTCCGCGTTCTTGATGCCGTCATTGTCATCGTCGTCGTCGCGGGGCTCGGGCTTTTCGATGCTGTTGCCGTTGGCGTCCTCTTTGGGCGTGGGCTTGCCTTCGACGACGGTGATGTTCGGGGTGACCGCGACGGGCTCTCCTGCGGCGTCCGGGGTGCCGGGGGTTTCCGGGGTGGCTTCGCCGTTGGTGTTGTCCGGGGTGTCCTGGCTGCCTTCACCGTTGTCCGTGGGCGGGGCCTCGGTTTCCGTGGGCGTGCCCGGGTCCATCTCGTCGACGGGCGGCGGGACGGGAAGATCGATGTTGCCGCCGTCCGTGGCCGGGGGCGTGGTGGTTCCTCCGGTGGCGGGCGGGTCAACCGTTGCCGGCGGTTCCACCGAGGTGGGCGGCGGGCTGACAACCGGCGGCGTTGTGGTGGGCGGAGGCGTGGTCGGAACCACTTCCTCCGGCGTCGATGTTGTTGGTGGCGTTGTCGGATCCGTGGGAGGGGGGGTGGCGCCTGCTGGAGTCGGGTCCGGGGTGGGCGTTGCCGTGGTTGTTTCCGCAGGGGGCGTTGTGTCCGGAGCGGTGGGGGGGGTCTGCGGCGTGGGCGATGGCGAGATGCCGGAGAGCTCCGGCGCCTGGGTGCTCAGCTCGCGGGTGGTGGAATCGTCCGTGGGTTCCTTGACCGTCCTAGCGGCTCCGTTATCATCGGCCGTGGCCGTAGCAGAGGGCGTTGCGGTGGCGGTCGGCGAAGGCGTGGGCGTGGCCATTGCGGCGGCGGGCCAGCCGAGGACCAGCATGGCCAGCATTACTGCCGTGGCCAGGGCGGTGCGGAGACTTGTATTCAGGGTGGATCGCCGGCCGGCTTTGGCACGGACACTTCCGCGGCTCTTGGCTGCTGCGTGCCGGCGGTGCCGGGGCACAGCGGAACTGGACCTCTCACCTCCGGATCCCCGGAGAGGGATATACCTCATATGCTCCCCCAAGCGGTTGTACGCAGTCACACCGGGCGGCTTCGCTGCCTGCCGGTTCCGACGTCAAACCTCTACCTCATGTGCCCCGCGAAACCGCGGGGCATGTTGCTTTGGCCCTCCCCCAATGAAGGGCCGCGGCGGATGGTGATGCGGTACGGTGCGCGTTCCCGCATCACGCCAACTGGTGCCGCCCCGAGCACCGCGTGCGAGTGTCCTGCTCCCCAGCAGGACCCTTTCCAATACGTCCAAGCTACCAATCGCCGCTTGTAAAAACCATAGTCGTTACCGTAATGCACCGCGTAAACACGCGGAAAAACAGGTTATACGATGCGTTTTGCGGAAGGCTGGACTGTGGTACACGAAGGGTCCAGCGTTGACCACGCACAAGCACGGCGACTTCGCACTTTCTATAGCAGGTAGTCCCTCCCCGGTGCATAGTTAGGTCAGGGGCTCGCACAACTCGTCGTATGTTAGGAGTGCTTCAATGCGACGGCACCCGCCGGAGCTGGTTGCCCGGGTACTAAGAGATCGAGCGCGCGGCATCTCCAGGGCTGAAGTCGCGAGAATCCACAGCATTCATCCCTCTACGGTCGCGCGCTGGGAACGAGCAGAGGAAGAGTCTGTCGAGTTACAAAGCGGAGCACGCGGACAGAGGAACGCTGAACCTCCCAAATCCGAGGTGCTGAAGCGTTTCGATCTGGACGACGAAGCATACGAAGACTGGGCCGCAGGGTTACGAAAGTACCGTTGGTACGAACGTCTCTACTTTGTCTTGGCTTTGCTCCTGTACGCGCCACTTTTACCCACACACTTCCTCGTAACGGAGACGATCCTCCTGTGGCTCGACCTATCGCGCCTGCCACCGGTATTGGCAACAATTGCCGCCTTCGTGGCCGGTTTCGGCCCCACCTTCATTTTGTGGCCGCTCACCATGGTTACCACGAACCTCATACTGAAACGTCTTTGGCCTTTTGAACGCGCCGTTGATCACCTCGAAGCTGCCCAAAAAAAGCTGACGGCTCTGCTCCTCAAGTGCCAGAGCGGCCCTGCACTTACAAGCCGATCCAGACGGAAACATCTGCGTCGCGTTAGCCCCAGCCTGCGCAAAGCATGGTTTCTGCTCCATAACACCGATAGGGCCAGCAGACGTGACATGACGCCCCATGCTTATAAAGCTGAGTTGACCGACCGCAGAAATGTAGCCGCGAATATTTCCATCGCGGACACAAGGCTTTACCGGGAAGGCCCGGACGCTTACCAAGCGGTCCTGGAACTACTGAGAATCGCCCAGAACATGACCATCATGAGGAACTGGTCTCTGGTACAGCTTCAAAGGTACGACCCAGTTGAACCGGAAAAGAGATCTCGCTGGCGGGGCCTACTGGCGTTTTTTGAGCGGGTAGCCTACGTGGTGGGTGCTTTTTATGGATTAACCAATCCAGATATACCGGCTCGCGTTGACAGAGCCTGGGAATTCCTAGAAAGACTCAACTTTCTTCCGTGACAGTCCGTGGACAAGCCGACCAACCGCTATCAACTTAGGAAGTAGCCATTTGAGATTACGGTAAGTAGGCTTAGCAACATCTGCGCATGAACCGTCCGGTTCTCCGTGGAGAGCAGCACAAAGGTGCGACCTGCCGGCGTTTGTCGGCAGGCATCATCAACCGTAGGGAGACACACCATGGGTTTGGATGACAAGATCGGCAACGCCGCAGAGAAAGCCAGCGGCAAGGCCAAGGAAGCGGCTGGCAACGCATCCGATGACGAGAGCCTGAGGGCCGAGGGCCAGACAGACCAGACCAAGGCAGACCTCAAGGGCGCCGGCGAGAAGGTCAAGGACGCGTTCAAGAAAGACTGACTGAATCACTACTCAAGAGGGTGCGGCCACCAGGTGGCCGCACCCTCTTTGCTTTTCATTTGGCAGCCGCTCCGCCCTCCCCCAAGAAGGGCGGATCAGCTTTGGTTCTGCGTGCCGGCTGATATTGACTACTTTGACGGCCGGATCTCAAGGAACGGGCCGGGCTTCACGAAGCTTCGGCTCAGAGTTTGCTCAAGGTTGGGACCGTGCTCAAGATTGGCTCAAACCGGGCGCAATGGCTTGCCGAACACCAAAGGCGACATCCGCCGTCGTACGTCTTGTAAGTCTGCTTACTATTGTCGGACAGCAACCCGATCAAGCAGTCCAGCAGGAGGACACCATGAACCAGCCCAAGCAGCAGCAGGACGTACCCGGTATCCAGTCCGAGATGACACCAGTCCCCGACTGCGGTGAAGAGAGCTACCGCGGGATGGACAAGCTAAAGGGCAAGGCCGCGGTCATCACCGGCGGCGACAGCGGGATTGGCCGGGCCGTGGCGATCGCGTTCGCCCGCGAAGGTGCCGACGTGCTGATCTCCTACCTCAGCGAGGACGAGGACGCCCGCGACACGGCCCGGCTGGTGGAGGAAGCCGGGCGGAAAGCAGTCCTCGTGCCCGGCGACCTGGATACCGCCGAACACTGCCGGAAGATCATCGATACGGCCGTGCAGGAGTTCGGCAAGATCGACATCCTGGTCAACAACGCCGCCTACCAGATGACACACGAGACGATCGAGGAAATCAGCGACGAGGAGTGGGAGCACACGTTCAAGGTGAACATCAACGCGATGTTCTATCTGGTCAAGGCGGCACTCCCCCACATGGCGCCGGGGTCTTCAATCATCGGCAGCTCTTCGGTCAACTCGGACATGCCCAACCCCACGCTGGCACCCTATGCCGCAACCAAGGCGGCAATCGCCAACTTCTCCGCCAGCCTGGCACAACTGCTGGGCGAGAAGGGCATCCGGGTCAACAGCGTTGCTCCCGGTCCGATCTGGACTCCTCTGATCCCCTCAACCATGCCGCCGGAGAAAGTGGAATCCTTCGGAAGCAACACCCCGCTGGGCCGGGCAGGACAGCCGGCCGAGCTGGCGCCCACCTACGTACTGCTGGCCTCCGACGACGGCAGCTACATCTCCGGCGCCCGGATCGCGGTCACCGGCGGACGACCAATTCTGTAGCAAACCGAAAAAACAGACAGGTCTGTCTTGCAACAAGAAAGTAAGCATGCTTTGCTTCTGAGTACGGAATAGAAAGCATGCTTACGAGAAAGGCGAACCCCCATGAAGCCTGTAGTACGGGACAATTTCGGCGCCTCACAGTTCGATGCCTACATTGACGGAGCTGTGGTGGCCTCGCTGCATTACCGCATCCACGACGGTGAAATCTGGCTCCTCTTTACCGATGTTCCCGGCGGACGACTGGGCAAAAACTTGGCCTCCAGCCTGATCACCACGGCGCTGTCCGACGCACAGCGCAGGCGCCTGGCGGTCCGGCCATTCTGCCCCAAGGTCCGGCATATGATCGCCACGCTGCCTAACTACCTGATGCTGGTCCCCCACGAGGAACGGCTGCGGCTGCACTCGTCCCTCATCGCCGACAAGCAGGAAGCCGAACGCCAGCAGCAGTTGGCGCGCGTGCAGGAACAGCGGAACGCGCGCCGCCGGGCTGTCCGGGAACATCACCCGGCTGCCGCCTGAGGAACTGCATGAGCAGCAGCATCAGCAGGCAGGATCAAACTTTGCCGGGTGCACGGGCTTGGCAGGACGGATTGGGCCGTGCGGGAAGCCGCGCGGCCCAGGTCCTGCTGATTCTGGCCCTTGTGGCGGTCTCCATCTACGGCCTGCTGCAGATCCGGTTGCTGGTCATCCCCGTGATGATCGCGCTGATCCTCGCTGCGGCCATCGGCCCGTTTGTGAACTTCCTGCGCCGGAAGGGAGTGCCGGGAGCGCTGGCCACGGCGATAGCGTTCCTGAGCCTCCTGCTCCTGCTGGCTGCAACGACCACAGTGATTGTCGTTGCGGTCCGGAACGAATGGGACGAACTTGTTGCCGCCACTACGTCCGGTCTCGACGAGCTGCAGACCTTCCTGCTGACCGGCCCGCTGCCGATCGACCAGGCCCAGATCAACGAGGCACGCGAGGCGCTGGTCGATTTTGCCACCAGCCAGCAGGTCCGCTCCGGCGCCCTGACCGGGCTCTCCGTGGCCACCGAGTTCATCGCGGGCACCACGCTGATGGTGGTGGTCCTGTTCTTCTTCCTCAAGGACGGCGAGAAGATCTGGGACTTCTTCCTGCGCCCGTTCGGTGGCCGGCGTGCAGCGAAACTGCGCCGTGCCGGCTCCCGCACACTTGAGGTCCTGGGCGGCTATGTCCGCGGAACGGCGATCATCGCACTGGTGGATGCAACGGCGATCGGCATAGCCCTGCTGGTTCTGCAGGTGCCGCTGGCCATCCCGCTGGCGATGATCGTCTTCCTCGGCGCGTTCATCCCGCTGGTGGGTGCCACGGTGGCCGGCATCCTCGCCGCCCTGGTGGCGCTGGTGGCCAACGGGCCTGTGGTGGCGCTGATCGTGGTCATCATTGTGATTGCGGTGAACCAGTTGGAGGGCGACCTGCTGCAGCCGATCGTGATGGGCAACGCCCTAAGCCTGCACGCGCTGGTCATCCTGTTCGCGCTGACGGCCGGCACTATCCTCGCCGGGATTGTCGGCGCAGTGCTCTCGGTGCCACTGGCCGCCGTCGTCTGGGCCGTGCTGCAGGTGTGGAGCGCGGAGGATCCCCGCGTTGAAGACCTGAATCCGGACCTGCCGCCGGCGGGGTCCGAACCGACATGATCCCGCTGTGGCTGCAGGCGCTGATCTGGGGAACGGTCGGCGGTGCCGCGTTGGTGGTTGGCTCCGCAGTGTCCTGGAAGTGGCGGATTCCGGACAAGGTGGTCTCCACTATCATGGCGTTCGGTGCTGGAGTGCTGATCGCCGCGCTGGCCTTTGAGCTCGTGGACGAGGCCGCCGAGACCGGCGGTCTCTGGCCCACCGTAGGCGGCTTCCTCGCTGGTGCGGTGCTGTTCGCTGGGGCCAACCTGCTGCTGGCGCGCCGGGGCGCCAAGCACCGCAAGCGCTCCGGCGAACAGCAGCCCAACGAAAACGAAAAGCCCGGCAGCGGCACGGCTATCGCCGTCGGCGCCCTGCTGGATGGCATTCCGGAATCCCTGGTTCTCGGGCTGGGCATGGTGGCCGCGGGCTCCGTCAGCCCGGCCATGCTGGCGGCGGTCTTCATCTCCAACGTTCCCGAAGGCCTCTCCAGCTCGGCCGGTATGAAGAAGGCCGGTCGCAGCGCCGGTTACGTGTTCGGTGTCTGGGGCGGCATCGCTTTCCTGTGCGGTGTGGCTTCACTGCTCGGGTACGCGCTGCTGCAGGGAGCACCCGAGGAACTGATCGCGTTCATCACGGCGCTGGCGGCGGGGGCGATCCTGGCGATGATTGCCGACACGATGATTCCCGAGGCCTTCGAGCAGCACCACATCCTGACCGGCCTCACGGCGTCGGTCGGCTTTGTCATCGCCTTTGCCATCCACAGCGCGGGCAGTTGAGGCGCGGCCGTGATGATTCCGTTGCCTCATGGAGCTGACAGATTACGGAAGGGTTGCAGGCCCATTTGGCCCCTGTCACCCGGAATCCATGCGTCGTAGGATTGATGTTGTCGCCGGCAACGAAGCCGGCCGGATTAAGGAGCCACCGAATGCGTCGAGGACTTGGTCTGTCTACGTCCCGGGAAAAATCAGCATGACTTCAATAGAAGCATTCTCGTCAGAAGGCCTGCGGTGGCGCGGTTGCACGGGGAACTCCGCACCCGCCTCTGAATCGTCGGCGCTTTGTCCGGAGGACGCCGATCTGGCCCGGACCATCGCCGAACATGTCCACTGCGGGGAACCGATGCAGTTGGTCAACGCCGCCGATCTCCCCAGCACGGCACCCCTCATGATTCTGACCGCCGATACGGTCCTGCCTGAAGCGGCGGAAACAACCGTCCGCACCTACCGCTGCAGCTGCGGTTTCACCCTTGACTCCGATCTCTGAGTCAAGACCGGCGAGCGCTGAGCCCACGACTCATATCCGGGGCTGGGCCTCTTCATAGCTGGAACATAGCTCCGCTCCGTACCGTGGATCCCAAGAGCACATAACGCATCGAGGGAGTGGTCGATCATGACCGGCGCAACAGACGAAGGTCTCCGCAGGAACGCAGTTCCCGTTACGCTCGTCATCCGAGCCTGGCAGGAGACCGGCTCCAATGGTTTCCGGGCGCGCATCATCAGTGGCCCACGTCGGATCGGTGGCCCACGCCGGGCACGGGATTCTGGTGTGGAAACAACCACCGACCCGGAGCAGGTACTCAAGCTGGCCCGCGAATGGTTGACCGGCATACAGAATCTCCGGTGAGATCGGCCGTGCTCAGGAGAATACGGCGATGCCGTAAACCGCGAAGACCACAAGATGGGCTGCGCCGTGCATCGCCGTCACCTTCTTGGAAGCAACCGTTGTCACCGACAGCATCAACGTGACGCCGAGGAGTACCAGGTTGGCTGGAGACTCGCCCAGCACAACCGCCTGGCCGGTGAGTGCGCCAATGATGAGAACGGCGGGAATTGTCAGGCCAACCGTGGAGACCAGGGCGCCGTGGCATAGATTGCTGACTCGCTGGATCTCGCCCTGCAGGGCTGCGCGCACTGACGTGATCGACTCTGGCAGGAACACAATCATGGCGATCAGAACGCCGGAAAGCGCCACCGGCGCACCGACGTGCCCGAGCCCATCGTCCAGGAGCGTGGCCATGTCGTGCGAGAGCAGCACGATGGGCAGGACCGTGACAATAAGCAATGCGATCCGCAACAAGACCTCGGACCGGTGCTCGGCGATGACCTGGACGACGCTCCGGCGGTCCTGTCCGCGGTGTCTCCGCCAGGCAGGTCCGCTCCGGCGGCGAAGCGTGGATCGACTTCCCGGAAGTCTTCGGCTTGGCTGCCCATCTGACGGTAGAGGAAGAAAGCATAGAGGGCGAGCGTCAGCACAATGATCGGGATCTCCTGCCCCTGGGTGTAAGAGCCGTCACGCCCGATCAGGGCCGGCAGGGCAAAGGCCAGCGCGGCGAGAACGACCAGCAGGGCGAGATAGGAGGAGGTGCCGGTGCGGTTGTGGCCCAGGTCCCCGTGCTTGATGGCCCCGACGAGCAGAGAGAGCCCGATCACCGCATTGAGAATGATCATTGATACGGCCGTTACCGAGTCCCGGGCGATGGTGGTGTGTTCCCCGGGCCCCAGCATGACGGCGGAAATGAGCACCACCTCGATCAGCACGATCGAGAGTGTGAGGACCAAGGAGCCGTAGGGGTCACCAAGCCGGTGGGCAAGATGCTCGGCCTCATGGACCACCCCGAACGCGCAGACCAGAACGACACCGACGATGACCAGGAGCGCGGTAACCAGCAGCGGCGTGGGAACAGGCGGCTCAAGCAGCGGCCCGGCAAACAGCAATCCGACGACGGCGCCACAGCCGACAACGAGGCGCACTTTCGTTGCCGGCACCGCGGCCGTCCGTCACTTACGAATGTGCCGTTTGATCTCGTCTTCGATCTGCCGCGCCGACGTCGTGCTCTACTCGTGGGCGATATCAGACGCCGCACTTTGAATGTCACCGGCAGCAAACGATATAGGCGGATCCCGCCGCCACGACCAATGCTTGCGCGGCAGCCTTCGCCCGTTCCTGCCAACTCGCCGTGCCGGCCTCCTCCTATGTTGCTTGAGATCTACTCGGAAAATGCTGCGTGGCGATCTTGGGTCTTGCCCGTCATTAAGGCAACCTCCACATATGGCGTCCGCATCGAAGACCAATCGGATACGTAACCTGAATGATGAACAAAAAGTATCAATCGCACGTTCTGCTTGTGTGTTCAGTGCACTAAGTTTTCAAATGACTGTACTTCTCAAAAAAGACGCGGATTGATTCATACACCTCTTTGGCTTCAAGCCCCATTCTGCTCTGGGGATCGCGCAACCAGATAGGTGCCATTGAATACTGCGACCATTGCATGAGCGGTTCGACGAGTGGAGCATATACGTTGGTGCTACCCATAGCGATGAAGTACTCGGCAACGGCGTCTGCTCGCTCCACCATCTGATCCCCCACCTGACCTCCAGCCAGGTGACCATCTTCGGCGGATCGTTGAAGTTGCCCAATTTCTTCTAACGCTATTTCCGCAGCCGAATCTGAAGTGATAAGCATTTCCCCCCCTATGTGAATGCCCCTAAATCTAAGGCGTTAGGCGAGATTTTGCAAGAGAAATCTAATTCCTTTGCGCGGGAGGGAAGCCACCCAGACGGCTTACTCGTGTTGGTCTCGTCGACAGATATTGTGTTTCTAATCCACTCGCTCCATAGGAATTCAAATGTTCGCAGACCTATGGCTCTGAGTGGACCAGCGGTGTCGCCCTCTGCAACACCATCTTCCGGTTCTGAACGGATGATTGGAAGAGAGATAGTCATGGCCTGTGCATGCGGTAAGTCCAGTAGGCCAAGGTTGTGCGGTGCCGAAAAGCTGAAGCGCACGGAATTCCAACTTCAAGTCATCGTTGCCAATGGGGTAGTTGCGCGAGTTGGTTGTGTGCCAGTGGTGGACCTTTACTCCAACGGCGGAAGAACCGTCCGCTTCCAGTAATTCACTCGCCACATCGTCTGTTGTTGACGGCTAGGTCTGCCTTCGCTTTATCTCGGCAGGTCCCGGCCCTGGAGCGCGTCTTGTGAGCGTCTTGGGCCCTTTTGGGGAGATGCGCACCGCTTCGCGTGCGGGTGCTTACCATGATCGCCGGCGGCGAGGACCCGTGCATCGATGCGTTCCTGGCTCGCTGAGCCTGTTGCTAGAATTCCTCACGCGTTCTCCTCACGCACCCGGACCATCGTGGTCGTGTCTTCCTTGCAATGGGTCTGCTCATTGTCTAGGGAAAGACTTCTTCAGGATCGTTTCTGCGCAGTACATCCGGACGCAAAAAGCGCCCTGTGAAATTAACTCGGCCAGAACCGTTGATTGCCACGCACCGCGTTGGTACAGTTTCGACTCACGGCCGTAATGCTGGTTTATGGCATAAGAGCTATTGGGGGAATTATGGGGCTATTTGGCACGCGTGAAGAAGTGGAGCTTCTGGTACCCGACGTCATCGAGATACCAACTTCTATTTCTGATCAATTGACTGACGCCGGAGAGTTTTTTGTTTCTTGGGCATCCTCCTCACTCTATGAAGAGCAGGCACAACAAATCCGTGATTTGGTGACGGCTCGTCGTGCGGCGAACGGGTGGATTGCACGAGACAGCTTATCGGATATCGGAGTCTATGACTTCAAGAATGGACCGTTGACTTTCTTAGTCCAGATGACAGTAAGAGATACGATTGTTCTGCAAGTTTGGGCTTCGTTCGGCCTCAAAGGTGAGAACAAGCGGAGTATCGAATCGGCTGTTGCATCTATCTTCGGGAGAGAAGGACATGCTGCAGCGGCTACATGGGCAATCGGTGCACGCCCCTCAAAGAGCCTCAGTATTGACTTCCTGAACGAGAGCTTGACCGGCGCTTGGACGGAGTCGCTCGCAAGCGTAACTAATGGGGACTTCAGCAAGTCATTTAGAAAGTGGAAACACTGACCACGCGAACTAGATATTAATATGTTGAGAATGGGAATGATGCGTTATGGCAAAAGCATGTCCGCAGTGCAGGAAAAAGACAGGAATGGATATCGGTTATCCGGACTCGCAAGGCTGGTACACGTATCAGTGTCAAGACTGCAAGTTCACATGGAAGGATCCTGAAAAACCATAATTGGAGTGCTGAGATTTAGCACCCCTAAGCACAGGACCAGAACCAACAAGAGCATCGTATTGGAGACAAACCATGACAGATCTACCCCCGTGGCTGCAGCCTGCCGCGCATGTCCGGCAAGCGGAAGACGCCCAGCGCAATAAAGAACTCCTTCAAGAAGCTGAGAGGCGCAGGAAAAAAGAAAAAGAGGAACGTGAAAAAAGTTTAAGGGCAGAGTCTCGACGACGAGCTTCTGAGACCAACGGCAGATAATTCAGCCTAACCTGGGGTTGTCAATGTTGGGCTGAAGGGCGTGTTTAGGAGACGAAAAGGTGCTCTAACAAGGGTCAATAGTGGTGTTTAAGCCGTTATTTCCGTGTCTTGGAGGAGCACCTTTTCGATACCCCAGTCTGCCAATGTCTTTCCCGTCCTTTCCGATTGCTTTTACCGGCCAGTCCCTGGTCTCTCACGCCGAGGGACGGATCCTGGCCTCCTTCCTCGACGCACTCGGATTACGGGACCTGTGCGAGGACAGGCTCGGCAGTTCGTTTCGCACGATGGCCTAACACGGCTCTCCGTGGTTGGTGGTGAAAACGGGTACGGGCCCAGTTATGTGAAGGGCCCGTAGCCCTGCTGTGATGGATGTTCTCGACGCATTCATCAC
>NZ_JAODLR010000041.1 GCF_025960875.1 Crystallibacter permensis
AATTACACCGCACGTATTATGCTCAGAAGCGCCGCCAGAACGGCGGCCTGATCATGCATCGCAGCAGTGGATTTCACCACGAAACGCGGAGAGCCCGTTTCCGGCCTGGCCGAAACCTTCAACGACGCCGCCTACCCGCACGTCCAGCACATCCACATCGCTGCCCAGGGCACCTGCCCCGGTCCGGAAGCAGATACCGACGGCGACGGCGTGGTCTCCACCACCGAAGGCCACCCCTTCTACGGCCACATTGGCACCACGCTGGCCACCTCGGGCGACACCAGCCCCGACGCCGGGCTGACACTCGAGGTCGGCGGCCAGGGCGGCGCCTACACCTACCACCGCACGTTCGAGCTCAACGCTGACACGGCCGCCGCGCTTGAGGCAGGCACCGCCGTCGTCGTTGTCCATGGCCTGGATCCGGCAACCCTGAGCCCGGAGGCCCAGGAGAAGATGAGCGACCTCGTTCCGGAGCTGCCGCTGGCCGCGACCTCGCCGGCAGCCTGCGGCACGCTCGCCGCCTCCCAGATGGGCGCAATGCCCGACGGCGCCCCGGACACGGGCGTGGAAGTGACGGAGAACAACACCACCGAGATGCTCGCGCTCGGCGGCGGCCTGGTGCTGGCCGCGGCGGCCGGCGGAACGTGGATTGTCCGCCGCAGCATGGCAGCCAAGTCCTAGGCACGGCAGGACAGCACACCAGCCATGACGATTGGTAGAAAAGGCCGCCGCGGACCAGCACTGCTGACCGCGGCGGCCGCCCTGCTCCTGACCGCCTGCGGCACCTCACCGCCCTCGAGCCCAACACCACCAACCCCAACAACGACGACGGCGCCCTCCCCCGCCTCTGACGCCACGTCCGGCGCTGGACGTGCAGCCGGCTCCCCAGCTGCGCCCGGCTCCCCGTCTGGCTCCGCAGCTGCCTCCCGTTCCACGCCGGCGCAGGCAGCGAAGCCAAGCGAACCGGCCGCCGAGCCTGCAGCCGCGCCGGTTTCGATGCAGATCGAGAAAATCGGGGTCTCCTCGGAGCTGCTCGACCTGGGCCTGCAGGAAAACGGCACACTGGAAGTTCCGCCGGAGGATGCCGGTGCCCCGGCCGGCTGGTACAACGGCTCCCCCGCGCCCGGGGATCCCGGACCTGCCGTGCTGCTGGGGCACGTGAACTCGCTCAGCCAGACCCCGGGTGTCTTCGCCCGGCTGCCGGAACTGACCAAGGGCGACGGCATCAGCGTCAAGCGCGAAGACGGCACCAGCGTGGCCTTCACCGTGGACCGGGGCGAGCAGTACCAGAAGAACCAGTTCCCCACCCTCGAGGTCTACGGCAACACCAAGGGACCGGAATTGCGCCTGATCACCTGCGACGGCTACAACCCGGACACCGGCATTTTCGAGGACAACTACGTCGTCTACGCCTCGCTCGCCGAGTAGGGAGAAGGGGCTAATCAAAGTGAGCTCGTTGAGCTCCGCATCGACCCGCAACAGGGCGCGAAGATCCAGCTACCTAGCCGCCCGACGCGCTGCTTGAACAATAGCCCGGTCGTCCACCATGTCGATCAAGTCTCGATGAACCGCATCTGTGATGTCATCCCACCTTCCACCGGTCATAACTCCCTCGGGATTCTCTGGTGCGGCGTCGCTGGACAAGCTCGAGCGCCGGCAGCGACGTAGGCGTCGCTGGAGGGTGACTTGCTTCTGTAGTAGTTTTGTAGTTGTGGAGGCGGTAGACTGGCAGCATGGTGCGCAGCACATGTGGGAGCGCCACCAGGTCGCGGTATCGGAGGCCAACGAAGCGGTCGCCGATATCGAAGCTGTGTGGTTCGACCCGGACCCTCACAGTCGCTCCGGGCGGGGTGTACGGGTCATCGGCTACAGCTTCAGCAGGCGGGCGGTGCTCACGGTCATCCTCGTGCGCCGCGAGGACGGTGCGGGTTACTGGGGCGCGAACGGGTGGGAAGCCAACCGCTCCGATCGGCGCCGGTATGAAAGGGGCGAATAATGAGCGTCAAGCATGAAGTGGCGGCGGTGCAGGCCGAATCCGAGGCCAGCAGGGAAACCCCGCTGCCCGAACACGTGCACGGGCGGCGGCGCGGCCGTTCGGTGGTGCAATCGGTGCGCCTACCGGAAGCTGAGTTCGCCGACATCGAGCGGCTTGCCGCCGAACTCGATGTGCCGGTCAGCGCCTTGATCCGCGGCTGGGTCCTGGCCGGGCTCGCGGACGAACGCAGCACCTCGCTGCGCAGCGCCATCGAACGCCTCGCCGGAGACGCCGACCGACTCCGCCGACTCGCCGCCAACAGTGACGTAGCCTGATCTCCACCCCAATGCGTGGCACCACCGGATAGACATGGCCCCGCTGGTCGAACTGGAATCCGGGGTATACGAACGCGTTAACTCCTGTTCCATCTCGCGCCGGGATAGCGGACGTCGCTCTCGTTCATTTATGGCTGCTGCCCAGGAGTTTGCGGATGGAGAGAACGACGAGGACGGCAGCGGCCGAGCCAGCGAGGGCAGCCTTGATCGCGTAGGAAGGTACGCGTTTGGGGGCGGGCGGCTTATCGCCCGGAGGATCCTCGGACCGTGAAATCCGCCAGAGCGTGCCGGTGCCTTCCCAGACTCTGACACCGCCTTTTTCCGGAGCGATGGAGATTTCGCCGAAATCCACCACATACAGGGCGCCGTCCGGGCCGAACTGGCAGTGTGAAGGACGTTCCATGCCGGCATGCGGCAGCCGTGAGGCAGGTCCGTCGATCCGGTTAACGGCAAAGTCGAAGACCTCTTGGGTGGCCATGTTTACGCGCACGACTTTGAAACCTGACGGTGCCTTCAGCCGCGCCGTGACCGGGGTCAGGTCGCCAAAGAGGGCGACGAACGCGCCTCCCTCGAACCCGAATGCGGGGTCGCGGCAGAAGTCCACTCCGTTGGGGCCCGAGTGCTGCGGAAAGTTGGCGAACGGTTTGGGCGGATCGGGGTCCGGGTGCTCTGCCAGTACTGGTTCGCGGCCTCGGCCGCCGGTGCCCCAGCGCGGGTCATCCAGCCGGATGCCGCTGGCGAAGTCCGGCCATCCGTACCATCCGCCGTCGAAAATTTCGTAGAAGTCCTCCAGATCGCCGATGATGTGCCGGTTGTTCCGCTCGTCGATGCCGTGCTCGGTGGCAAACAGCCGCCCATCGGGTGAGAAGGCGATGCCGTAGGGGTTCCGCAGCCCCCACGCGACGAGCTCCAGATCCGTCCCGTCTGGGTTGCACCGCAAGACGGATCCGTTGCATTTGACGTTCCCGGGGATGAGCTGCCCCGGCTGGGTCTCGGTACCGAAGGGGACGAACGCGCCGGTTTTCACTTTCCTCATAGGGTTGCCGAGAACATCCGGCATTTCGTAATTGTGGCCGGCCAGGACGATGTCGGCACCGGGCACGTCATGGCCTTCCGGGAACCTCGGCAGCCATTCGTAGGCGTAGTTGTCCGCCCCGACTACTCCGGTGTTGGTATACGTTCCCTGCCCGAAGTACAGCTTGCCGTCCGGACCGGCGACCGGATAGTTGCTTTGGTGGTCCCCCCTGCCGGGCAGCCCTGTCACGACGTCCTCCAGCCGTCCATCCGGAGTGATGCGGGACAGGGTGTCGGTGTTCATCAGGTAGAGGTTTCCCTCGTGCCAGCACGCGCCGGTCACGGCTCCGGTCATGATCCAGCGTTCCTGGGGCAGCTCGAAGAACGTCTCAGACTCCCCTGTGTCGGTATCGACCCTGAGGATACGCGGCTTCGCCTCGATCTTGTGACCGCACTCGATCACATAACAGTTGCCCTGGTCATCGAAGCAACAGTGGACGGGCGCGTTGAATCCGGTTGCGACGACTTCGGCCGTGAAACCCCGCGGCAGGAGGACATCCTGCGGCCGGTGGCGGCGGGAGCGGCGGCGGTGCAGGTGGATCCGTTGTGTTAGCGGTGCCAGCGGCGCATACATCACCGCCAAGGCAGTGTCGACCATCGGTGCCTGCCGCAGACGCTCAAGGAACGTATCCGGGCCGGTTTCACGTCCATGCTGCCTGACAGCCATCATGCTCTCCTTACTGCCGTAGTCCCGGGAGCGGCAGGCGCCATAGCCGTCCCGTGCCAGCGGCCGCCTCCACCCCCTGAGCACTCATCTCGAAGGTGCCGAAATCCAGGATGTACGCAAATGAGCCGCACACACGAACGTCAATGGGCCGCTGCAGGGGCGCCCCTGAGTAGAGCGGCAGCAACTGCCAGGTAGCCGTGTCGACCAAGGCAATTCCGCGGCCGACCCGGGGACCGTCCGGCGCCGTCATGGGAACCTCGTCGCCGAAGAGCGCGACGATTAAAGACCCCTCGTATCCGCTGCCGGGCGGGGCCAGGTCGAACTTCACGGCCGCTACATGGGGTGGAAATTCCAGCAGCGCGGGCTCAGGCGGCGGGAGCGTTTCGTGGGAGTTCAGGACGAATTCCGGGTGCGGCCCGCGTTGCGGCGCAAACCGGGAGTCGGTGACGGGAACGCCGGCGACGTAGTCCGGCCATCCGTACCAGCCACCCGGGCGGACCTCGAACAAAGCATCGGGAGCACTGCCGATGGGCCGGCTGCCCCGGTCGTCGGCGCCTTGGTCAATGGCGAGCAGCCGCCCGTCGGGCAGGAAGCCGACACTGTAGGCATTTCGCAACCCCCATGCCACCAGCTCCAGGCCGCTGCCGTCCGGATTGCAGCTCATCAGCGACGCGGCTGCTGGCAGGCCGGCCGGGACTACTTGGCCCGGCCTGGTCTGCGTGCCGAAAGGAACGAACGCACCGGTCACCGCTTCGGCTCCTGGCGTCTGCGCGGTGGGATCCGCCGTCGTCGTATTTACGCCCGCGAGTGCTACGTCGAAACCCGGTATGTCGTGGCCGTGCGGCAGCTGGCGCAGCCAACCAACCGCGTAGGCGTCCAAACCCACTTCACTATGGCGCTGTTTGTCATGGCGCCCTGACTGAAATACAACCGACCGTCCGGGCCAACGGCTGCCATGTTCAGGTGATAATTTCCCGGCCCGGGCAACCCCTCCAGCAACACTTCCTGGCTTCCGTCGGGTTGCAGCCGGCTCAGCCGGGCCGGGTGTCCGCCTTCGGAGAGATACAGCACGCCGTCGTGCCAAGTAAGCCCGTTGACTGGCGCACGCAGATCCTCGGCTACGCAGGTCCGCCTCCCATCCGCTTCCAGCCGCAGCACCCTCCCGCCCGGAGGCGCACCGCCAAACGGCAACCCGGATTCAGCAACGTAGGCAGTCCCGTCTGCGTCGAAGGTGAGGCTGGTAGGGAAAGTGAACCCGTCCGCAACCAGTTCCAATGGGGATTCCCGGCCGCTCATCCGGATGCCTCCCCGCTGGCAGGATCGGCCTGGATGACAGCGGGTGCCTTGGCGCGCTGGCGGGAGCGAACACGTTCAACCAGCCACGTCAGCGCGGCGACCCCGAGGACAAGGGCAAAAACCAACGGGACACTGCCAATCCCTACGGCGATCGAACCGGCGACGGCATACAGGACGGCAGCCGGCACCGAGCCGAGAGCGGCCGCCAAGCCCACCCTCGGCCATGACATGGCCCGCGAGGCGCCAGCAAGAATGGCCGTGGTCTCGGCCAGCATAGGCACCGGGCGGGTCACCACGACCGCCAGCATGCCCCACCGCTCCAGCAGTGCGTCCGCGCGTTGCCGTTCGCTAGCAGGGACCAGTCTTTCCAGCAACGGTCCCCCGCCGCGGCCGATGGCGAACCCCACCATGGCGGCGCTGATGCTACCGACCAGCGACAGAACCGCCCCCAGAACGACACCGAACAGTGCACCGTGGGCGATCATTACCACGCTCGAGGGTACCGGCAGCACTACACACGCTATCAGCAACCCGACGCCAAGAACTGCTGCAACCATCGGGCCGGCACCCGCGAGGTAGTCGGACGGGTCGACCAACAGTGGTACTCCCGCCGCTTCAACCAGCGCGAACAGGGCAAGGAACACCACCAGCAACACGATCACGATAGTGAGGTAATGCCGCATCCCGTTTCCCCCCGACATTGCATCAGCAGTTGCCGCTGTCGATGGTGGCAGCGGGTCCGGTCACTCCTAGCACCAATCGTAAGTAAACTTATTACTTCTGTCGACAAGCCGCGTTAGCAAGCGGCTGCGTCCCGGCCTCGTTGTCTACGCCTCGCTGATCACCGGCGTCCGGGCACTGAAGCGCCGCCGGTACTCCGAGGGCGTCGTGGCATACGTGGACATGAAGTTCTGCCGCATGGTGATGGGGCTCGAGAACCCGCATTGGGCTGCGATCTGATCGATCGGAAGGCCCGTGACTTCCAGGAGCCTGCGCACCTCATCCAGGCGTCGCGCGCGAAGCCAGGTTGCCGGTGTTGTGCCTGTTGCCGCACGGAAGGCGCGGATGAAGCTGCGGCGGCTCATATGCGAGGCGCGAGCAAGATCGTCAACACTGATCTTGTCGCCGAGGTGCTCGATCGCCCAGTCAAGGGCTTCCGCGATGGGGTTCGCGCCGCCGGGGTGCAGAATGGGCCGCTCGATGTACTGGGCTTGGCCTCCGCTGCGGTGTGGCGCGACGACGAGACTGCGGGCGACGTGGTTCGCTGCCTCCGCTCCGAGGCGGGAACGGACAATGTGCAGGCATGCGTCGATCCCCGCAGCTGTGCCGGCGGAGGTCAGCACGTCTCCGTGATCGATGTAGAGGACAGTTCGGTCCACCGGGATGTCGGGGTAGTTTTCGCTGAACGCGTCGAGTGCGTGCCAATGCGTGACGGCAGGGCGCGCGGCGAGAAGCCCGCTGTCGGCGAGCGCGAATGCCCCGAGACAAAGCCCGACGACGGTGGCGCCCTGTCCATGCGCTTGTTGCAGCGCGCCGGCCAGTTGCACCGACGGACGCTTTCCGTCCTCGCCCCAGGACGGAATGACCACAACGTCGGCAGCAGCCGCGGCGTCGAGTCCGGCCAACCCGCCGATCTGGTAACCCTCCGCCGTGCGGATGGCATCGCCGTCGTCGGTAAACAGAATTGTTTCCCAGTCGGCCAGCCCCTGCCGGGTCACTTCCCCGAACACCATCTGCGGTACGGCGAGGTGGAACATGGTGACCCCCTCGAAGGCGTAGACAGCGATCCGCACACGCATCACCTCCTGGTTGGCCTGTTTCCATCGTTTATGTGCACTTGTGCCAATTGTCGCACGAATGTGGGTCGGACAGACTGGGGAAGAGCGTGAAAACCGCGCCCACCAACCACCCAGGAGGTAGACATGACGGCTCCCCGTCGCGCCCTGATTGTTATCGATGCCCAGCAGGAATACTTCACCGGACTCCTGCCCATCCAGTACCCGCCGCGGGAGGAATCGATCCAGCGGATCGCCGCCGCCATCGACGCCGCAGAGAAGGCGAACATCCCGGTGGCCACCGTCCAGCACTCGGCCGGCGACGAATCGCCCGTATTCAACCCGACGATGACCGAGTTCCAGCTTCACTCCTCACTGGAAGAACGCAAGTCCGACGGGTGGAAGTCCGTGGTCAAGCAGTACAGTTCCATCTTCCCCGGCACCGGCCTGGTGGAGTGGCTCCGGGAGAACGGGATCGACACGATCACGCTCGTCGGATACATGACCAACAACTGCATCATCGCCTCCGCCAGCGACGCTGAGATCCACGCGTTCAACACCGAGGTCCTTTCGGACGCGACCGGTGCCATCAACATCTCGAACAGCGCCGGCACCGTCGATGCGAAGACCGTGCACACAACCCTGATGGCTCTGCTCAACTCGAACTTCGCCGCCGTCGCTTCCACAGATGACTGGGCCGCAGCCGTCGAGGCTGCGCAGCCGCTGGGCAAGAGCAACCTGGTCGAGTCCGCGGCCGACGGAGCCGCGGCCGCGTTGGCCCGCTAATTACCTGAACCACCAGGAAGTTAGCGCCTTGCGGGCGTCGCTGTTTCAAGAAGCGGCGCCCGCAAGAAACTTCGAGCACTGCATTGTCTCACGGTACAAGTTGCCTTTTACTGTGAAGACAGGATAGCCTCAGGGTCACGCTAAAAGAGGTCTACATCCGTGAGAAGTAAGGTAGTTCATGAATCGCCCAGCCCCGTCCGGCACCGCCCCGTTTGTCCTGTCAGTACTCGATAACGCGCTAACCGGCGTCGGCCACTCTGTGCAGGAAGTATTCGAGGATGTCATTTCGCTGGCGCAGTTGGCCGACCGGCTGGGATTCCACCGGTTCTGGATATCCGAGCACCATGCCATGCCCGGAGCTTCGACGTCGTCACCTCAGCTCATGGTGGCCCGGCTGATCGGCGAGACCGAGCACATCAGGCTCGGTGCGGGCGGGATCATGCTGCCCAACCACGTGCCCCTGATGATCGCCGAGCAGTTTGGAATGCTCAAGACGCTGGCCCCGGGACGAATCGATCTCGGCCTTGGACGCGCTCCCGGCACCGACGGTGCGACGGCGGCGGCACTGCGCCGGCATCACACGGCGAACGATGAGTTCCCCGAGCAGATCGAGGAACTGCTCGGATTCATGGGCAACGACTTTCCGCAGGGGCACCCCTACCAGCATGTGCACGCGGTGCCGGGACCCTGGCAAGACGAGCAGAACAAGATCCCGCCGACCAAGACCAGCCCTGATGTCTGGATCCTGGGTTCCTCGATCTACTCCGCACACCTGGCCGCGCGGCTGGGCCGGCCGTACGCTTTCGCGTTGCAGTTCGGCAGCGCCGACGTCCTCAATGCCATGCGGATCTACCGCGAGAACTTCCGCCCCTCCACATTGCTGGACGAGCCGTACAGCCTGGTCAGCGTAGGAGCGATCGCCAATGACGATCCCGCCGAAGCACGGCGCCAGGCGGCAACCACGGCCATGGGCATGATGCGCATGTTCAAGCAGCAGGGCTTCTCCATCCTCCATCCGAAGGACGTCGAAGACTATCCGGCTACGTTCCCGGAGCGGCAGTTCCTCGACGAATGGACCGACCGCACCCTTCATGGAACCGCCAGCGAAGTTGCCGAGGGACTTGAAGAACTCCACGAGCAAACCGGCGCCGACGAGCTGATGCTGGTTACCGGAGGGCACTCACGCGCGATCCACGCGCGCACCGTCGAGCTGGTCGCCGACCACTACAACCTGCCCACCCGCTAGGAGCGTGGGTCATTAGCCGGCCGGTGGTTTAAAACGCCGGGTGAATTACCGGGTTCCGGGATCGGTGGCTGGAAGAATCGTGGGTATGGAT
>NZ_JAODLR010000042.1 GCF_025960875.1 Crystallibacter permensis
TGATCTGTACTCACTGACCATCGCACGATGGCTCACTACGTTGCCGGAGCAACGCGCAACTGCGGAGAATTACACCATTCCACGGGACGTAACCTTTCGGACAGCGGATTTGATGGTTTTTTCTACGCTGCCGATGCCGGCTGTTGGTAACTGTAATGGACTTCGTTGGGCCGGCGGTAATCAAGGGCCGAATGCCGGCGGCGGGAGTTGTAGAACCCCTCGATGTAGGCCGCGACGTCGCGCTTGGCGCGGGTAATCGTGGGATAGACAGTGCGGTGGACACGCTCATTCTTGAGCGCGGAGAAGAAGGTTTCGGCCTGGCTGTTGTCCCAGCACACGCCGGTTCTGCCCATCGAGGAACGCATGTCCAGCCCGGCCACCAGCGCCGTGTAAGCAGCCGAGGTATAGACACTGCCCCGGTCGCTGTGAAAAATCGCCTGCGGCTCGATCACGCTCGTGGCGGCGGCGTTGCGCAAAGCGGTCTCCACCAGCTCGGCGCGCATATGATCGGCTACCGCCCAGCCGACGATTTTCTTCGAGTAGCAGTCGATCACAGTGGCCAGATAGGCGAAGCCCTCCCAGGTATGGATGTAGGTAATGTCACCGACGAATTTGACGCCGGGTTTGCCGGCACTGAAGTCCCTTTTGACCAGGTCCGGGATCTTCGCCGCGGCCTCGGCATCGGCCTCGGTGGTGATCCGGAACGGGCGCGGCTGGCAGGGCACCAGGTCCTCATCGCGCATGATCTGCCGGACCAGTTCCGGGGAGCATTCCGTGCCCTCGCCGGCCAGGTCGGCGTGGATCCGCCGGTACCCGTAGGTACCGTCCGACTCGTCGAAGAAGTGGCGGATACGAGCCGCCAGGGCCTGCCTGCGGGCCGCGGTGGCCGACTGCGGACGCTTGAGCCAGTCATAGAACCCGGACGTGGACACACCCAGCCACAGGCACATTCTCCAGACAGGGTTCGTCTCGGCTGGATCGTTTTTCCGGGAGTCGATGTACTCGTACCTGCTCACTGTCGCTGCTCCCTCGCGAAGTAAGCGCTGGCTTTTTCAGGAACAGGTTTTCGGCCTTCAGATCCCGGTTCTCCTGCTCAAGCTCTTTCAGCCTGGCCCGCTCGGAACCGGTAACTTCGGTCTCGGTACCGCCGTGGGTTTCCCGGTACTTGATCAACCAGCGGCGCAGGGTCTCTGGCCCCACACCGTAGGATTTGGCGACTTCCACGATGGGCTTGGACGTCTCAACGACCTCACGGCAAAGATCGTCCTTAAAGCTCTGCGGGAACGTCCGACGCGTTGCAGACATACTGCGATTCTCTCTTTCAGTAGCACCCTCCAGTTTAGGAGGGTCCACTGTCCGAAATCTCTAGGCTCGCCAGTTGACGCTGACCTGCGACAGTGGCCCGGACCCCTAGAGCTAGCGGATGCGCTGCCGAGTAGGGCGGGTTGCCTCAAAGGGCCTGGCGCGTCGAACGTACCTTTACGCCGGGTCCTGAACCAGCCCTTTGAAGGCCGGGCTGTTCCCCAACTTGGCCGTTCAGCGGAGCCATACGCAGGTAGAGGGTAGCCTTGGACATTCCCATATCGCGTGCCACCTACGCGGCTGGCTGCCCCACGTCGATCAGGCGGGCCGCGTTTCCGATCTGGCTGGCCGTCTATTGAAGCTTGCGTCCGTCGAGATCCTGTCCGGAGGCGCGGCGCTTACTCGCGCTGTCGCGGATGTGCTCACGCTTGATCTCCAACTCCATCTGCCCGAGCGCGGCCATGACGGTAAAAACCATCTGGCCTGTCGGCGTGCTGGTTTCCACGTCTCCGCCCTGGGGGTTGAGTACGCGGAGCCCCACGTCGTTTCCCTTGAGCTCGTGGGCTCGGTCAAGCATGTTCTGAACCGACCGCCCCAAGAAGTCAAGTGTCGTGATAACGAGCTTGTCCCCGGGGTGGAGCACGGCCATGGCCCGATCCAGTGCCGGGCGGGAAGCCCGGCCGCCGCTCCCGCCGTGGTCGATGTACAGATCGTCGCGGCGGACTCCCGCCGCGAGCGGGTCTTGTTCCTCGCGATCGGTGTCCGGCCCCTGATCGGTACGCGGGCGTACCCAATTAGCTTTCCCGTGCCCTAATCCTGTTTTGTAAGCGCGTTTGCTAACCAAGAACGTAGCGCGAGCTTGAGAGACATACAAGCGAGACGCTTTTTGGTTTCCAGGGCGTGGGCCAACTGTCTCGCATGCCAAGTGTCTTAAAACCCATGGGTTGAAAGACACTCATGACCGTTGACGCTGATCGGCTTTGCCATGAAGTAATGTCGTAGCCTGGAAGGGGAGTGTCTGTTGGCCATCGAATTCAAAGAATCGATACGGGTGACGCCTGTTGGCGAACCTGAGTCCATTGCGCTGCGCTTGGAAAGGGAGCTGCGACGCCTGTTTCCTGGCGGTGATTCCTTCCATGAGGAGAATAGGTGGGGCAAGGGTGTATGGTCGTTGACCGACCCTTCCGATACAACATCGACCGCCAAATCAGTCACCGCAGTGTTCGCAGAGTTTCGGGAACACGACCTTGAACCAAAGATGTTGAGCAGCCACAAGTATGGGGTGGCAGGAACGCTAGGTGAATCAAGATTCACGGTCCACGTCTACTACTTCATTAGCCGCGGGCACATAGACTTGGACGTTTCAGGCGACAACCGAATCACTGTCGATGGAGTGGCGGCTACTTGCCGCCGCATTAAAGCATCCTTAGAGCAACCCGAGAGTCAGGATTCAGCGGCTCAGGCGATGCAATTTGAGAGCCGGGAGCAGCCAGCGGTGCCGCAAATGCCTCAGACTTATGGTGCAGATTCGGAAAAACCCAACAGGAAGCACGGTTGGAAGGACCATTCAGCTGCTTTTTTTGTCACAGTAATAGGTGGAGTCCTTGTCATCGCTTTAGCAACTTGGCTGGGACTGTCTCCTTAGACAGGGACGCAACCGATGCAAGGGCGCTCGCGCCCGATCATGATCTTGCTACCGCAACAGACGCATAAGTCGGCGGTGCCGCCGTTGCCTGCTGACGCCATCCGCGCCGGCCATAGGCCGCTACAAACGCTAGTCGCCCACGTGCGGCCCCTCATAAGTGTAATGATCGCGAGGAAGGTCAAAGCCAGGATCAGTGCCGAGCTCTTCTCTTGTAACGATGTGGCCGTTCGGCTTGCGCACCCAGCTTTGACCGTGGATATCAATGAACTGAAGTCGCACCCCCACATACCCGTTCATGTCGGCGAGGTCAGGGTGTCGTTCGAAGTCAAGCCGCAACGTTTTCCGTTTACCTGGGGCAAGGAGAGGTAGGCCGAACTGCGAGCCAGAGTGGATAACCTTTAAGACTGGGCTGGACATATATCCGAAGAACAGAACGTTGATGTTCCTGACCGGGAACTCTGTCGCATTGACCACGCGAACTAAGACGTGGTCCGCCTTGAGATCTCCGAAGCCGAAGACTTTCGTATGCTGTAATCGCTCCGCGGTCCTTCGCTCGTGACGGTCAGCGAGGGTGAGCTTGATGGAAACAAAACCGAGAACAGCAGACAAAATCAGCGCCCCCACAGTCGCCCAAGCGGTTATCCAATCAGTAATTGGCATGGCCTCAATGGCGATCGTTGTCTCGACGGCGGCGGAGATAAGCATTCCCCAAGTCTATGTATGAAGGGGTGGGGGAGGGACCTCTCCTGGCGCAGAGGCCCTTCCCCGGTCGTAATAGCGCGCCTTTGTGCGGGCGGGATAGGAAGTTTTCCTCAGCAACCGTTCCAAACGGCTACCCGATTGCCCGTTTCAAGGTCTTGTTTTCGTGGACGGGATGTTTGATAGCCGAGTTGGCTGAAAAGGCCGAGGCAGTGGCCGCCAGTGTAGACACTAGTACAGCAAAGACATTTCAGCAGGCGCGCAGACTGGTGGACCGGGCACTTGATGCGGACGCTATATCAAATCGGCTTGCGGTGGCAATCGACAAGGTTATTCCGACAGTCGACGTTGACGCGGCGGAGGGGGCCGTCTAAGCAACCTGCATTGATCTGATCCAAGAGTGGGCCGTACGTATTCTGCTCATCCACAAGAAGGCGGCCCAAGGGCTGCCTTCTTGTTAGCTTTTCCTGATTCCGGATTTTTGGAGGAGGAAAGAATGAGTGCGACATGGTGACGCGAAATCGCAAATGAGGAGGCACGGCCGGCCCCTGGTCTCCCCGCGGCCAGCATGTTTCTCACAGACCGGAAATTCAACGGCCTTCCGTCGTCCGGTCGACGACGTACACCTGACGGAGGGGAATCCGCGTTTTCCAGTGGGGATCGAGCTTGTCGTAGTGGCCCAATGTCAACTGTACGACATCTGCGCCCGTGAGCAGCCGCAGGTTCTGCCGTTCGCGCTCATAGCCAACGGCCTCTTTGCTGAAGCTGCCGAGGCAGACGAAGAGCGCCAGCTCGCCGTGGGCAAGGGTTCCGCTCAGTCTCTGAATATCGGGCCGGGACTGCTGAGCACTGGTGTGTTTGCACTGAACCTTGATTAACGGCGGCTCAAGCCCGAGAGGATCTCTGTGGGCGATTACGTCCACCCCGCCGTCGGATGAATACGGTGTGACCCGAGCCTGGTACCCCATGGCACGAAGGAGGTCTGCGGTGAAGTGCTCAAATTCTTCGTGGGAAAGATCCTCCAAGAGCGTCTTCAAAATGAAGTCATGAGTAAATTGATCCAGGCGCGCTGCACTCGGCTCCGTCTCGACCCATTCGTCAACCGTTTCCGCCTCGGTTCCGGCTTGGTCCTGTTGAAGAATGTCCTCCGATCCGGTTTTCAAAAACTGATCGAAAATAATGGCGTTCTTCTTGACCCGGAACAAGGTTAGAGCAGAACCGATTTCGTACAGAGCCTTTTGCGGGAAAAGCCCCCGAGAAATTCCGGTCTTCAGCCACTTGACGGATCGGCGATGCGGGTGAATAGGCGCGTCCTCGACGTACTCGTAGTCACCGGTAACGATTCCGAAGTTCAGAGTGCTATCGGCGCGATACGGCGCGATGACAACGTCACCCTGCTTCATCTCGAAGGCAAACCGGAAAAGGATTCCTGCCCAGACGGGAATGGCACCGGCTTTTGCCTCCGGGTAGGCCTGCTCCAATGCCTTCTTGAGAAGGTCTCGATCATTGCCTATTGAACGGATATCAGGAATGGCATCCCAACCGATGCTGATGAATCCCTGGTCGAGCAGTTCGTTCGACAATGCATCGTTGTGGATGCCCCACATTGCGCTCATCCTATGCCTCAATCCTTCATCGCCGTTGTGTTCCCCACCAGACTAACCGGAGGCCAAAGGACAGCACGACTGTACGATGAAACGTCAGTACTGCATCGTAGTGTTGGACCGGAAGAAGCAGCAGGATCCATGCCATCCTCTTGCTGATCGTGTAGGAAGGGCGTCCCAATGACTGACGAGCAGTGGACTCGGTTCATGGGATACGCGGTTAAATTCGCGCGCAATGTGGATCTGGACGGCGAGGAACGGAACTACAAGCTGAAGTTGGCCGAACGGCTGACTAGCACTCGCGAAGCATACCTAGAGGGCTCGGAGGACTGGTTCGAGCGCCTGAGGAAAGACATTGCTTCCGTGAATCTCATGCATTGGTTCCCGCTGGCAAAACTGACGGAAGCCGGCCGCGACCGGCCTGACGAGATCAGCTCTATCGTTGGATTGCTCTGGCGCTCGGATGTAAACCTAGAGGAGCTGACCGTATTCGCGGACCGGCTTAAGGGGCTGCAACCGAAGGGTCTACTGGTTGGCGACATTGCTTGTTTCGCCTCCATCCTTCTCCTCGGAAGAAACCCAACGGAGTATCCGCCTTACCGTACGGCGATCGTCAAGAAATTTCTCAAGTTAGTTGGCTGGGCAGATCGCGGGGCTAATGATCCGGTCGCGACCCGCTACCAGCTGCTCCTAGAAGCCATGGACGAGATCCTTCGCCTAACGCCGAAGTTTGGCATCAAACTGCGGGACCGGCTGGATGCCCAAGGGCTTATGTGGACGGTCATGAATGTGAATCCTGGCGCTAGTTGGAGCGTTGAAGAAGCTGCGGATTTCCGCGCTTGGCGCGGAGACAAGGACAAGGTGCCCGGCCGCCGTGCTTGGCTGGTACGTCAGGGCCAGGGCGGCATTTCGATGCTTCAGTCGTGGCAGACCGATTCATTCGTTTCCACCCGGGCTCAACATTTGGGGTCGCCCGATCCTGTCTCTTCTCTGTCAGATGTTCAAAAGGCTGTCAACGAGGGCTATCCCCACACTGATTATGCTGAACGCAAGATCCGGGCAGCGGAGTACTACCGTTTCCTGAAGCTCATGAAACCGGACGATCTGGTCCTTACCCAGCACGAAGGCCAGCTTTATTTGGGTGTCATCGCCGGCGACGCATACTACGTTGAGGAGGAAGCAGCCAGACTTCGGCGTGACGTTGAATGGCAGCCTGGAGCGGTGGACAGTAGCGCTTTGACCGCGCCGCTGCCGCGGTTGCTCGAGGAGCAGGGCGCCGTCGTCGACCTTACCGAGGCTCTCGCTGTAGTGGAGCAGCTATTTGAAGAGGCTGGTCAAATAGAAGATGAGGAGCTGGAAAGGGACGAAACGCAGCCGCAGCCCGCCGTCGTACCTGAACTCCGCGGTGCAAGCGACGGTCTAGCCGCAGCCCTCCACGTGGAGCGCGACGATCTGCAGGAAATCGTGGACCTGCTGCAGACACGGAACCAAATTGTCTTTTATGGTCCGCCGGGAACGGGCAAGACTTACCTCGCTGGGAAGATCGCACGCTATCTCGCGGGGGAGGAGCACGGCGACCACGTCAAGACCGTGCAGTTCCATCCGTCCTATGCCTACGAGGACTTCTTCGAGGGTTACAGGCCAGTCCAGGGCGAGGGCGGGCAGGTCGGCTTCAGCCTGGAACCGGGGCCGCTCCGTCGAATCGCTGCGGAGGCCTCCGCAGAGGGCAACCAGGACAAGCCGTTCTTCCTGATCATTGACGAGATGAACCGTGGCAACCTGGCCAAGGTCTTCGGCGAACTGTACTTCCTGCTCGAATACCGGGATCAGAGCATCAACCTGCAGTACAACCCGACCGAAACGTTCGTACTGCCGCCGAACCTGTTCATCATCGCCACGATGAATACGGCCGACCGCTCCATCGCCATGGTGGATGCGGCCATCCGCCGCCGCTTCGCCTTCGTCGAGCTGCACCCACAAGAGGGCATGATCGAGGGCATGCTGGCGCGCTACCTGTCTGCGCAGAGAAAAGATCCGCTACGCGCCCAGCTGCTGAATGCGCTGAATGCCGAGCTGGGATCCGGGGACCGGGATCTGATGATCGGACCCTCCTACTTCATGAAGGAGCATGCGGAGACCGAAGCCGGACTGGAACGGATCTGGCGGTACGAGCTGCTTCCGTTGCTCGAAGAGCACCATTTTGGCCGGCTTAGCCGAGAACAGGTGCACGAGCGCTTCGGGCTGGCAGCTATCCGACGTGCGGCCGAAGGGAGTGTCAGAGCGACGGATTCTGCTAAAGAGACCTCGGAGGAACGCCAGAATTTGCCGGGGACCCTGTGGTGACAGGCGCCGAGGCAGAGACAGACTAAATGCAGGGGCATTTGATCCTCGACGAACTACAGCAGGAGCCGCTCTCTGCAGAGTTCGACGATGAGGTTGCGGCCGCGCTCAACGACAGTGAACTGGTCTCCGTGCAACCCAGTATTGGCGCTGGGTGGCGGCTCCTTCCAACGGGACGTGTTGGAGCGGTAGAGGTGGGGGACCTGCTGGTAGAGGTCCGGCCCAAAGCGAAAGTGGGGCTGGATCGGCTCCTGTTTCTACTCGGCTATGCGCGGAACCCGGGCTTCCGTCCGGATGATGTTGCCGGCGCCGAGGACGCGGGTCTGTTCTCCGCACTCGCAGAGTCCCTAGCCAGACAGGGGGAGCGGGCCCTGGCACGTGGAGCGCTGTCAGGCTACGTTCACGTGGAAGACGCATTGCGAACGGTCCGTGGCCGGATCCGTGTGGGGGACCAGATGGCCCGCCGGCCGGGCATGCTCCTGCCGCTTGAAATTTCCTATGACGACTTCACTATCGACATACCCGAGAACCGGATCCTGCGCGCTGCCCTGCGCCGGATGCTCCAGCTTCCGAGGCTGTCCGCCGAGACGCGAGGTCGGCTGGCTCACCTGGATTCTAAGCTAGACGGCGTGGCCTTGCTGCCGGCTGGGACGGCACTGCCACATTGGAGCGAGTCACGCGCCAATGTCCGTTACTTGCCGGTCCTGCGGTTGGCTGAGATCATCCTGCGGAACATGTCAGCGGAAGCAGGTGTAGGGCGGCAACGTGTGGTGTCCTTCGTAGTCAACATGGCTGCGGTGTTCGAAGATTTCGTGACTACCGCTCTGGAGGAAGCGCTCGCCGGTGTGCCGGGGCGGGTAATCCCACAGTACGAGTGCTGCCTGGACGAGCCGGACGGGCCGGGTTCACGGGTGAAGATGTACGTCGACGTCGTGCACGTGATTGATGGAAAGCCTGTTGCCGTATTTGATGCCAAGTACAAGGCGTCGTCTTGGGCAGGGTATCCGAACGCTGACCAGTACCAGATGCTCGCTTACTGCACGGCGTTGAATGTCCAGCGAGCTTGGTTGGTGTACGCCGATTCCGGGCCGGTCCGTGTACGCAAGGTGCAGAACACCGCCATCGAGATCGTCGAGTTCCCACTGGACCTTTCACGCAAGCCGGAGGAACTGCTGGCCGCTGTCGCCGAGCTTGCAGCCAGGGCGACGGCGCTGCGTTTAGTTTCCTGATAAGGCAGGAATGGCGATACGGCAGGACAAATGAAATACGGTCAGCATAGGAATCTAGGAATGCGCTGAATAATTTTGGGGGGGTTTAAGGCGCGCCTGCTGGAATATTTTCCTGCCTCGTTAAGACTGGATTCATGCAAGGAGTTGA
>NZ_JAODLR010000043.1 GCF_025960875.1 Crystallibacter permensis
GAGGAGGCGATTTTGCTTCCCGAACTCGCTGCAGCATAATCAGAGAACTGACCTGCACGGTGTCGAGAAACTCCACCACTCAGCGGGACGTAACCGAGCCCACATTCCAGATTCACCTGTCTGGGCCAACTGTAGTGAGACAAAGTCGCGAAATCCCGTCTCACTTAAGTTGAACCACCCGCAGGAAATCAACGTCTGATGGTCCAACTTGAATGAGACAGGACACTTAGTTTTGCTGGCAGTATCGCTGTCTCACGGAGGCCGGCAACGAAAGGGCCAACTCGCCTTGCGTTCCCTACCAAACGCATCCCGCGGCTACCCAGCACGTCCACGTGCGCATGGTCAAGGTGGCGCAGGATTTCATTGCCGGGCTCCGGTGCCTCATAGTCCTGCCACTGTCCTCGAGGGCTGTAGACGCTCCAGAACCGGTCGTCGAAAATGATGTACTGGATGTCCAGCTCCTCGGCATGAGCGACGAGCCAGTGGGCCAGCATCCACCCCTCACGCCGGTTCTCCTCCGTCACTGGGCGGAAGAAGATGTCAATGGCCCGGCCGTCGTAGTGCGTCGAGTCCGCTCCGTGTCCCTGATCGATGCCACCCGGAGCGAACCCGCCCAGGCTTTGGTCGCCGAACACCTCGGTCATCGCCTCGCGCAAATCCTCGGCGCGTGGTGTCAGGCCGGTGGCAGTCAGCTGCTGTTCCTGCAGGTCACCGGCGGATGAGCCCTGGCAGGTCAGACTGGGGCCAGCGTCCCCGGGCGGACCGGCGGCCAGCCGCTGCAGCACGGCCTCGTCGATGCCGGAGGTGTCCGGGGCCTCCATCCCGCGAGCCAGAAGCACCACCGCCGTCGTGGCCAGCTGCGCCTCATCACGGTCGAGCTCGACCTCTCCCTCCAAGGTCTCGACCGTGCACTCCGGGCCCCCTGGCAGCAAGCCGGGACCGAGGAGCATCAGCGCTGACGCGAGAATCCCGAGCGAGAGAAAGCCCAAGAGCAACCAAATTGGGCGGTGCTGACTCCCATGCGTCTCGTTATGGGTCATCACGAATACAGGCATGCGTGCAGCATGATGGCCTCTTCAGTGCCGGTACCGGCCAGCTCACCGGCCAGGGCTGATCCGAGGACTCCAGCGCTGATCACGGCGATCCTGCTTACGATGAGGCGCCCCTTTCGTTGCGTGGCGATGCTCCAGCTATAGCAGAGGAGGGCACTGCTAGAGGTTCAGCGAGCCACTGGGACTGCTTCCCTACGCGGTTAGTCAGAGCCGGATTATATATTGTCTCAAAACTCGGTGGTGTGCTCCGTCCGGGGGCGCGCTGACGGTGTTAGCTGCATTCGATCCGTGTCGCGCTAGCGGGCCTGGGCTGGGCTCTCGTTGGCCTTACATAGCTGTCTCCTGGCGACGGGTGGTGAAAACGTAGACTAAGTGAGCCTGTTGGGTTATCACGGCATGTCTCATGCCCGGGACCCGCAGCTCCACAAACCCGGGGAGGAAGATCAGTCTCACTGAGACTAACTGGCCGGTGCGTGCGAAATCCTTTCCGTCCGCCGACGGGCCACGCCGCCGGCCATCATCGACCCTACCGGCACCGGCAACCTCTTGACCGGGCAGATGCTCGAGGCGTAACGACGTTGCATCCATTGCTTTCGTCTGAAGACGAGATGTTCCTGCCGATATCGTAGAGGTCATGGCTGCCCGTGAGATTGCCCTACCCGACGACTATCAGGATCTCCTTGGGTTACTAAAGGAGCGGGTTCGCAGCATCCGCGCTCAGGCTCTGCGCACTGTGAACACCCAGTTGATCGAGCTGTACTGGTCCATCGGGCGGGACATCCTTCAGCGTCAGGAAGTCCAAGGGTGGGGTAGCGGCGTTGTTGGCAGGCTTGCCGAGGACCTGCGGGCGGAATTCCCGGAGATCTCCGGCTTCTCCCGACGGAATCTGCAGTACATGAGGAGCATGGCCGAACTCTGGGGGAGCGGACCAAATGTGCCACAGCTTGTGGCACATTTGCCCTGGGGCCACATCCGTATCCTGATCGACAAGCTCGATGACCGCAAAGCGCTGGACTGGTACGCCGGGGCAGCTGTTGAGTACGGGTGGTCCCGGAACGTGCTGCTGAACATGATCATGGGCCAGGCGATGGAGCGGACAGGTTCCGCGCCCTCGAATTTCGCGGAAGTGCTTCCGGCGCCGGGGTCGGAGTTGGTACAGCAGGCAGCGAAGGACCCGTACAACTTTGAATTCCTGGGCCTGACCGGTGAAGTGGCAGAGCGGGACCTCGAGCAGCGGCTGACTGACCGGATTGTCGAGACGCTGCGCGAGCTCGGTCCGGGCTTCGCATTCGTTGGGCGGCAGGTGCATCTGGAGGTCGGGGGCGACGACTTCTATATCGACCTGCTGTTCTTCCACGTCGAGCAGCTGCGCTATTACGTCTTCGAGCTGAAGACGGGCAGGTTCCAGCCCGAGTATGCCGGCAAGCTGAACTTCTACGTCGCCGTCGTCGACGACCTCATGAAGCGCCAGTTTCACAACGAGACGGTCGGGATCCTGATCTGCGGCAGCAAAAACGATCACACCGTCCGCTACAGCCTGGGACATTCGACATCGCCGATGGCCGTTTCCACATATACATATGAGCAGTTGCCGGCCGCGGACAAGGCGCTGGTCCCGGGGGAGGACCAGCTCACCGCCGCCTTGGACCAGCTCCCAGCGGACGACTCCTAACCCTTCCCAGTCTCAAATCACCTGTGTGGGGAACCCCGGAGCCAGGCCCGGCCAGCACCTGTCAAGGCGAAGCACGGCCATCAATCGCACCTTATCGAGAGGTACGAGTCGATCAGCCTACGAGGCCCTTCCGCCGCGGAAGCGGGAAGCGCTTCCTTCTCTGCAGTAATCACGGCGGCGCTGGAACACGGAACCGATGGGAGAACCGGGTGAAGCGGAGTGAGGCACGGGAACGGTTTTGACGCCGCGCGGCGCTCGAGGAACGCCTGGCCGCGGGTGCGGGTAGTCCGCCTGTAGGTCACGGCGGGGGAGTGGATCAGCGGGCGTAGGGCGTTACATGTCTCTCTTCGTTGAATGGTTCGAACCAGTGCTCGAGTGCCATGGGGGCCAGCCGCAACTGCTGGTTGAATCCTTCATCGTGTTGGAATCCGTCAAGGCTTCGGTCGTACAGCATGTCGCTGTCGGTGTCTTCGAGGATTCTCTCGGTGAGCATGCCCCGCCAGTCCGGCTCAAGCTCAAGGTCGTAGGTGTCCGCGGTGACCTCGACCTGGTCCAGCAGGCACCGTACGGCAAGCTCCTGCGCCACGCAGGTCGGGTACGTCCAGTCGGCTGCCAGCTTGGTTGTCATGTCGGCGGCCACGATCAGGAAACGCTGGGCGAAGAGCCCGTTGTACTTATCCGCGTACTGCCCCGGCAGGCCCGAAAGAACCCACGTTTCGTCGATGTCCTCGCGCGTGATCGGCCTCTTGCCATGCAGCAGGTGAATATCTTCGAACAGTTGGTCGATGAGGATGATGGAGGCGTGCCAGATGGCCCCGGCCAGCAGACGGGCCTGGTCCAGCCTCCGGGCCCGTTCCGCCTCCGGTATCGCGGCCATCCATGCCAGCGTCTCGGCATCCAGGCCGCCCCGCTCGTCGTCGGAGAGATCCCGGGGGTGTGGAATGTAGCCGAGGTCTTCCAGACTGAGACCCTTCAGCCGGCCGGCATCCGCGTAGAGCCTGGCAATGATGTTCTCTCGTCCCGTGTCCATTCAGCAGATGTTACCGCTGGAGGCGCCCTATAAATCCCACCGCGGAAGTGGAACCTGGCGCGCATGCCAACGGCGCCGGGGACGGCCCAACCGTCCCGTCCACATGAGTTGACGAGCGTCCTACTTCGCTGCGGAGGAAAGGGCGGACAGCTCACGGTTGACGGCCGCGACGTCCAGAAACTCCGGATCAAACGGCTTGTCGGTTCCGGTGGTTTCTGCGACCCGGGCCGAGAGTTCGGCGTGGTCCGGGTGGGCAGGATCGGCCAGAGCATCGAGGAGGTCCTCGTATCCGGGGAAGCCGCCACAGTCCTCCAGGGGGCCCCGGCGGGCCCCGTCGGTCAGCCGCGCCGGCGGTGTGCCCGGTTCTGCCGGCCGGCGGGAGAGCAGTTCGAGTCCGTGAAGCCAGCTGTCGCCAAAGTCGTACTCGTAGAAGGCTTTCCCAGAACCCCGGGCCAGAAGCTGCTCCAGGGAACAGTGCTCCTCCGGCCTGTCCGTGGGCTCTTCGCACCATTCTGCCGGGAGCCACTGGAGAGGCTCGGGGAGCGCGCCGTCGGCCGGACGCAGCGGCGCAAACGGGTCGCTGTCGGTGAACCGGTGCAGATGGACATCCTCCCAGCCGAACGCCACCTGAAGGATCCGGTGTACCTGGGCGAGCTGGACGGAACCGCGGATCTCCAGCAAACGCCAAATTTCCGGCTCCGTGCCGACCAGCCGGACACGAATCTGCAGAATCCACTCCGTGCCGTCCGCGGTCTTGGCCTCGTCCTGTTTCACCCGACCATCGTCTCAGGCTGACGGCCGGTCCGGGGATCTGTCGAGGCGGTCGGAGACTTACGGAATCAGCCCCCGGGGAATGCGGTTGGCAGACTGCTGGCCATGGCTCCGGCGATTGAGGTGTCCCAGGACACTGGATCTGCTCAGGGTTCAGGCGGAAGCGGCGGATCAGCCGCTCGGCGACTACGTGCATGCCCTGGCAGCGGCGGCGGACCGGCGGCACGTTTCAACCGGCTCGGTGAGGCGATACGGAAAACGACTGCGGACCAGGTCGAGTCCCAGGCCGCGGAAACGGCGGCCTGGGAAGCCACCGAACTGGCTGATCCGCAGAAGCAAGGAACCTGGTCAGAAGAAATGAGGGTCGCGGCTTTTGCCGATAGTTGTCTTAGGCGGCGATTTACTTGACATAACGTTCGTTACGGCAAAAACTCACGGGAGTAGAAGTAGCTGCGAGAACTCCCGTTCCATGGCCGGTCCCGTGCCACTGTCCTTTTCCACTGCCTGTCTCATCTAAAGTGGCCCAATCTCATTTGACGTGGACCATTAGCGGGATCTGTTCACCACAGTCGGCCCATTGGCGCTTTCTGCCAAGCGTTTGTGGCTGTTGGGATGACGGTATTCGCCAACCGCTGAGACTTTTGGACAACTCGGTTATGATTTGCACGTGTCGCCTGTGAAACAACACGTGAATTGGTGTCGGATAACAGCCGAGTTGTCGTGAGTGCCGGGCTACTTGTCCAGCAGACGAGCGTGGATTCAGGGGCGCTCAGCCGAGTTCGGTGACGGCCGATCTGTCCAAACCTTGGCTGGAGGGTGAGCAGACCGATTTTTCAGTGGTGGTCGTCGGTGGCCGTGACGCACCGGGCCGCAGGTCGTTGAGGCTGACTCCGAACTCGACAGTTCTGCTGGGGATGATGTCGATTGCAATCTCGACGAGTTCGTCGGTGAACTCCAGAGGACAGGCCGCACGACGCCGTTGGACAGACCGCTGAGAATTTTGGACACCTCAGTTGTGATTTGGACATGTCGCCTGTGAAACAACAACAATTGGCCAAAAACCCCTTCTGACTAGGCGTTTTGTTTTGCCGATAATGGAGATTATGTCAAGTAAAATGGGCGCGGTAAAAGAAGCGCTTGGCGAAAGCGTTGAAAACAGTATCGCACCGCTCCCCTTCCCTAAGCAACTGGAAGGAGCCCGGGCCGGCAGGCAGCTATGCTTCCCGGGTTCACTGACACGTCCGGCCACGCGATACCCGTTGCGTGAACCGTTGCAGCTGAATACCGATAACGGCGCATATGACGGACTGCGAAGGCTAATCTGTTCAGTGGTTATAGTCGGTGCCACACGTCTGGGCGACAGCCGAACGCAGCGTCGCAGCAATCCCAATCCGGCTGGACAGGCAGATAGCGAAGCATCTACGCCTGGGGCGCGCCAATCGCACGGCCCAATTCTCCCCTCGTCCAGTAACCGCCTTCGCGGACGTGGCTATCCTGCTTAGGTTTTAAGCCAAGACTGCCTTGGACACGGCGGTTTCCATGATCAGCGAACCGCAGCCAGACCCGGCTCGTCGACTCCTGTCAAGTATGACGCTCGTAACAATCAGTCAAAAGAAGTCAAGGAACTAAACACTTTGAACTGGCTTCACATTTGACCTTAGATAGGGACGACCATCCCGAGCGGCCTAGAGATCGGGCTCAATAACGCCGCAGCAACCCCCGGAGTCCCTGGCAGGGTGCTAATACCCGAACTGATGGAAAGAGTGGCAATGACTACATCTACTGCGTCTATAAACGGATCGGACGCTGGCCCGGAAAACGAGTCCGGCCCCAGTCTCAAGACCATACGGGCGACCGGTGACTGGAAAGGGTCCATGGTGACCGAGGTCCACACCAGAGGCTTCACGTTCCGCACCGATGAGCCGAAGCAAATAGGTGGCACAGATCTCGATCCCACACCCATGCAATACGTGGTGGGCGCAGTCAACGGCTGCGTTACCGTGGTCATCGAGGCAGTCGCCGCTGAGATTGGCGCGGTAGTGAAAGCGATCAGAACCTCCTCCCAGGCGCGTCAGGACGTCCGGGGGTTCCGTGGCACAGCCGACGTCTCTCCGCACTTTAATGACTTCCTGCTTTCCATCGAAATTGATTTCGCTCTGGCGCCCTCCGAACCGGGGGCCTTCAGAGAGCAGGTCGAAAAACGCTGCCCGGCCATCAACCTGCTCCGCGATGCCGGCGTCCAGTTGGACATCGAGTGGCACATCAATAGCTTGGAGACCAAGTCATGACATCGGCGGGAGCATGGACTCTTGGGCTGGCCCTCTTCTACACCGTGTTGCTGGCCTTTGCGGGCCGTGCCGCTAACCGGCGCGCAGACCGTGGCGAGGGCTTTTTTGTCGGCGGCCGCACCTTTGGTCCTTGGACCGTCGCATTCTGCATCACCGGATTGTTCTCCGGCTCGTCGTATATCGCCATCATGGAACTGAGTTACCGCACGGGGATCTCCGCCGTCTGGTATGGGGTGGCCGAAACCGTCCAGATTCTGCTGATCGCCCTGATTCTGGTCAAGCCTTTGCGCAACCGGTTGCTCGTTACCGTTACCGGTCTCATCGGTGAACGTTTCGGGCGCAAAGCCCAGGCAATCGCGGGATCGATAACAGCTTTCACCTTCCCGATGTGGTCCGTTGCAACCGCCATCGCATTCGCATCGGCGCTGCAAGCGCTAACCGGTATGTCCATTCACGTGGCGATCATTTTCACCGCGGTTCTGTTGCTGGCGTTCCTGTCAGCCGGCGGGATGCGAGCGGTCGCGTTCACCCAGACCGCTAACTGCATGGTATTCATCGCCATGCTCATCATCGGACTCATCGCCTTCTTCATCAATCCGGGTTTCGAGGGGCTGCGCGTGCTCGCCTCCGAACGCCCGGAGATGCTCGACCTCTCCTCAGCGGGATTGACCCTGATCGTCGCGTGGTTCGGGACGTTTATTGTCAACGTCATTCTGGCCCAAGCAGCCTTCCAAATGGCCATGTCTTGCCGCACGCCGGAAGCGGGGAGGAAGGGAATGCTCTACGCAGCCGGTCTGGGTGTTCCATTCATCATTATCGGAGCGTTGCTAGGTACCGCGGCAGCTATCGTCGTGCCGGCCCAGGACCTGGCACTCGTTGCCATTCCGACGTATATTGCCGACGTCTTGCCTGCCCCTCTGGCCGGCGTGTTCTTCCTTGGGGTGTGGGCGTGTGCTCTGAGCTGGGCGGGCCCGTGCCAGTTTTCCGGCGCAACCAGTCTCGGCAGGGACGTCGGGAAAGCCCTCCGTCCCCAAGCAACCGAGAACGACCTTGTCCGCTATACCCGCTGGTCGCTCCTCATCCTGACCGTGCTGATGATCGTCTTCGCCATCCTGCGAACGGAACAATCGGCATGGTGGAACGTGCTCGCCTGGACCCTGCGCAACGGCGCCACACTGGCCCCCGTGCTGGCAGCCCTTTTCTGGCCACTGGCTACCCGCAGATCCGCCTACGCAGCCATGATCGCCGGTTTCGCCACCGGCCTGTCCTGGTACCACTTTGGTCATTGGTCGCACACGGACTTCCTGTTCGGAATTCACCCCGTGTGGATGGGGATGACAGCCAACATCGCTGTGATGGTCGCCGTCACGCTATCGACGGTCCGCTGGCAGCTTACCGCCAACAGCAGGTCAAGGAACTGGGGCCGGATGACAGCGTGGACGGCTGCCGCCTTCGCTGCACTGTCGGCAACCTTCTGGGGCTGGCTGCATCCACAGGGCCTTTCAGGCCTCGCGGCATTTCTCGTTGTCGCCGCAGCTGCTGCCGCTACGTTCCTCCTCACCACGCAGGTAACGGGAACCGGAGGCGCCCCGGCAATGGCCAAGGCGCACGACGAGGACGTACCCGCTGCATCCTGACTGCTTGAACAAACTTTCAACGTTAAACCACTGGGGTTCTTGCTTCGCTTGACGCCGCAAATTGTTCGCGGACAATACAGGTCGACTGCCGCAACGCCGATAACGGCGCATATGACATGGCGTAGTCTGCGTATTTCATCTGATGAATCATGACGGCTCCTCTCCCCGCTGTGATGCGGGACGCCCATGGAAGGGCGAGTTTACGCGGATCACTGG
>NZ_JAODLR010000044.1 GCF_025960875.1 Crystallibacter permensis
CGATCAAAGTCCGCAACCCGGACCCGGCCCCGGCGCCGGCCCAGTGACAGACCAGTGACCTGGGCAGAGTACGTCCTCATAGCCGTAGCCGTCTTCATCACTCCTTCAGCCGGGAGCGCCACCTTCAGCAGTTGCAGCTTGTCTGCCGATGCGGCGTAATGCTGAGTCTCCGAATATCAGAACAAGGACGCTCATTCAGTTTGGCTACATTAATCCTGCAGAATGGCTGAATCGCTGCATGGAACTACACCGCGCCTAACTTAGGGGGCCGCGACGGGAGGCGGCTGAGAGAAATGCAACGCGTAGACAAATAATCCTAGCGTCTTCGAAATTATCTGTCCGGAAACAATACCGTTTATAGGAGCGAATGTGAGCCAAACCAGCAGTCTCCCGGACCAAACCGGGACTATGAAAACCATGGCGGCCCCGTATGAAGTATCCACAGACCGGATCTCTTCGGTTAAACTATCCCTGACGTATTTGCCTCTAGCCACTCCTACCAGTGATGCAAAGGTGCTGACCGGCAAGCAGAAGCCCTTAACGGAAATCGCATTCTTATTTGCCGAGATCGGCACCGAGGCTGGCTTTGAGGGTGTCGGCTATAGCTATGCGATACGTGCTGGCGGTCCTGGGCAGTTTGTGCACGCAAAGGAGGTCGCACCCGAGCTTATAGGCGTGGATCCGAATGACATCCAGCGTATCTGGACCAAATTGATGTGGTCCAGCGCCTCTATGGGCCGCAGCGGTTTATCCACACAAGCCATCGCAGCTATTGACATTGCTCTGTGGGACCTGAAAGCCAAGCGGGCACGCCTGCCACTCGCCAAGTTCCTAGGTGCACACAGGGATTCAGTTCCCTGCTACAACACTTCCGGAGGGTATCTCTCCCTCTCTATAGATGAAATCATCTCCAATGCCGAAGTATCAGTGGACGCCGGTGTCGGCGGAGTCAAGATAAAGGTCGGCCACCCTGAACCGCGGATCGACCTCGAGCGCGTGGCCGCCATCCGGGACGCCCTTGGCGGAGAAATTGCTCTCATGGTGGATGCCAACCAGCAGTGGAATCGCACGACTGCAATCCGCATTGGCCGCGCGCTGGAGGAATTCAATCTGACATGGATAGAAGAGCCGTTAGATGCACATGATGCCGCTGGCCATGCAATCCTGGCGCGTGAACTGGACACTCCCGTTGCTACTGGTGAAATGCTCACGAGTGTGGCGGAGCACCGTGAATTGATTTTGAAAGGCTCGGTGGATTTCATCCAGCCTGACGCTCCTCGTGTCGGCGGTATCACGCCTTTCCTGAAGATCATGGCACTTGGAGACCAAGCGGGCCTGAGCATGGCACCACATTTTGCGATGGAAATTCATCTGCATCTGGCAGCAGCATATGAACTGGATAGCTGGGTGGAGCATTTCGACTGGCTGGACCCGCTTTTTAACGAGCGGCTCGAAATCAAGGACGGAAGAATGACCGTCCCTGAGCGTCCGGGCCTTGGGTTTAGCATCAGCGAACAGGCCAGGAGTTGGACAGCGGAGACCGCTGTTTTCGGCGAAGGAGCTCCATAGCACTCTTTCGTCGTGTCTGCCCCAGCCGGGCCGCTACGATCAGGAGGAGAGTAGCGTTTTCGTATGGCGATGTAACGTGCCCGACACATGCTATTTGTTGGTATTAAGCATCACTGATAGCGGTATCCAATCGCGGCTTTAGTGGCAAGCGGGGAGCGCCTGAGGCGATGAGGGACCGGCGTCCCTTTCTGAGCCGCGGATGAGATGCCGCCGCAGTCACTGAATGGAACCGTTCCGTCGGCGGAATTTGAATCTACGTCTCATCACGGCGGATCTGAGCCGCTTAAGCGACAGCAGCCCGGAGACCGCTGCCCCTGTCCGATGCGGCAGCAAGGTGAAACTCGACTAGATCGTTGCACCGAACCGCTGTAATCTCCAAAGGCTCGAGCCTGGCGTGTCCTCGCGGACAACATGTGCAACGGGACGAACAGGTGGCGTCGTGCTGATCCAGATTAATGGGAGACCAGCTGCGCCGAGATGGACATGTATCATCGTTCGGGCTCGGTAGCGTGTCCAAACAATCCATCCGGTAACGGCTCGCCGGGGTCGCGGCGCTGCCCATGCAACCATAAAATGGCGCACGCCTTCAAAGCTCGTATGCGCCTCTGCTCTACTATGACGCGGCTGGCGACAGGGTAGCGCCAAGCGGGAGGCTAACCGAGTGGAGGCTCCGCTCGCAGAAGCGGCGAATATGGCCTTCAACCAGTGACCGAGCCAACTCCGCGTTGGCCTCATATGCAGCGTCCAACATTGCCATATGCTCACCCCATTCAATTTCATAAGAAGGGGCAGATTCTGAATTCTCGGCCGTTTGCCATCCAATGACGCTGATGAGTGCCGTACGATCCCTTAAGTTATCCAACACGTCTCGCATCAGGTGGTTGCCGCAATCCTGATATAAGAGCGAATGGAATTGCCGGTTAAGGATGCTCAACTTCGCGCGATCGCCAGCAGCTACCGCCTGACGGGCTTCGTCAAGGACCCGCCTGGCCTGTTCCAAGCTTGAACGGGATTGAGCCTCAACGGACCGGCGTACCGCCTCGGGCTCCATGACTAGTCGCAGGTCGCATACCGCGGAAATGAACTCCGCGTCCACTTTTTGGACTCGGGCCCCCTTATACGGGACAAATTGAACAAGTCCGGTGTTCGAAAGAATTTTCAGCGCTTCCCGAACAGGAGTTTTGGAAACCCCCATCCTTTCGGCGAGTTCCGCCTCTACCAGTGGGGCGCCTGGAGCGAATTCGTTGGTCAAAATTGATTGGCGAATTGACTCCAGTACTAACTCTATTCGCGATTGAGGAAGGGCAAGTTTCCCGTTCACGAAATCACCTCCGTTGCTTCCAGATGCCATACCTCCATGGTATGCGATATATGACGCAAGCTTTCCCGCCTGGCGCAGACCGCAGACGCGCATATGTGAGGTTTGACACACAGCGAGTATCTCATATATGGTATATGAGACCAAAGAGATTGGCGGAGAGCAAAGTAGCTCCACGTCGCTAACAGTTTGGAGAAAATTTTGACTCCCACACGCCCGGCCATGCGCTTTCGTCGTAGCAGTGCGTTAAGTACAGCTGCATTCCTGACTGTGGTGCTTGGTTTGCAAGCCTGCTCAGTCGGGACCGCATCCGATCAAACCGCTTCGGCCGATAGCATTCGGATAGTGCTCAAAGAAGAGCCGCCGACGCTCGAGCCGTGCCAAAGTTCCCAGAACTCAACAGGGTTGGTAACACGATCCAATATCTCGGAGGGGTTGACTTCGCGAGATCCGGCCACCGGCGAGCTGAATCCTGCGCTTGCAACCGAATGGCAGCAATTAGATGAGAAGACCTGGCTTTTCACCCTGAGAGACGGCGTTAAATTCCACGATGGCACAGCCTTCGACGCGGAGGCTGCAGCCTTCTCCATAGACCGAATGATGAATCCGGATCTAGGTTGTGACGTTACTGGCCAGTTCTTCGCTGACCAAAAACTCACAACCGAAGTCGTCAGCGACTCGCAACTCAAAGTTACATCGGCAACACCCGATCCCATCTTGCCGCTCAAGCTGTCCTTCGTCGGTATTGTGCCCGTCACCACAGACCAGCAGAACAAAGTCCGCGAACCCATCGGAACGGGCCCGTACCATGTAGGTGCTTGGCAGCCTGGTACCAGCCTGACGTTGGAACGGTTTGATGACTACTGGGGCGAACTGCCGGACTTTTCAACGGCTGAATATTCGTGGCGGCCGGAGGGGACAATTCGTGCGGCAATGGTGCTAAATAACGAAGCCGACGTTGCGATCACATTGTCGCCAGAAGATGGGGCAGGCGATTCAGCAGTCGAATACGACACCAATGAAGTCACTTATATGCGGATGGACGCAGGTAAAGCGCCGCTGAATGACATTCGAGTGCGAGAAGCCATCAACTATGCACTCGACAAGGAAGGGCTTCTCGCTTCCATATTCGCGGGCAAAGGAAAGTTAGCAACCCAATTAGTTCCTGAGGGCGTAACGGGCCACAATCCGGATCTCCAACCGTGGCCTTATGACATGGAGAAGGCGAAAGCGCTGATTGCGGAGGCAAAGGCCGACGGCGTTCCCGTTGATGAGCAGATCACCATCATTGGCCGCACTGGTTTCTATCCCAGAGCGGGCGAAGCCATGGAAGTTGTCCAAAATAGCCTCACCGAAGCTGGCCTTAATGTGAAGGTGGAGATGGGAGATGTAAATACTTGGCTCCAGCACTTGTTGCGGCCTGTTCCAACTGACTTTGGTCCGCGGCTTCTCATGGGTATGCACGGAAACCAAGCGGGGGACGCCTCATTCACTTTGCGAAACAATCTCGGAAGTGAAGGGGGACAAAGTAGCTATGGAACTCCCGAACTGGACGCGCTGATCGCGGCTGGTGAAAGCGCAACCGGAGAAAAAAGAGCTCAAGCATTCGCGGACGCCCTGGCCTATGAACGCGAAGAGATTGTCAGGGATGCAATGATGGTCAAGGTCGGTGCAATGATTGCTCTCAGTCCTGTTGTTTCGTATGAACCTAACTCGGCTTCCGGTGATGAAATGCGCGTCGCCGATATGCACAGGGCAGGTCAATGACGAGGGGTAGTTGTAAGAGACCTTCGCTGACCCATAGTGTTTAAAATCTACTAAACGGCACCTCCGAAAGTTGGCTTCGATCAAGAAGCCGACAGCCGGGGGTGCCGTTTCAGCATTTCCGGAAATCTCTGTTCCATCTGGACATCATTGATTCTGTCCGCGATGGCTGCTTTCCTTGAACTTGAAGGAGGCCCGCTCAGCTTTCGTGTTTGTCAAACTGATTGAGGCCGCTTGCCACTCCTTCCAGCGGCATCGACTGCTTGTACCCGCATGTCGACGCGGCATTCTTGGAGATGGCCCTCCCTTTGCCTGTCCCGCCGTTGCTTTCGGCAGGCATCCCGACAGGGGGCCGAAACTGGCCTCAGATGACGAGAATTGTCGATTAGTCAGATGGGCGCGCAAGCCCCGTTGGAAGCAGGAAGGCGATCCGCTTGGCGTAAGCTCAACCCGCGAGCGTGGCAAACAAGGAGTGGCCCCCTCACCCGTTACAGCGACGCTTTTGCTCCAGTTGAGCGACGAATGACACGTTGAAGTTCCCGGCAGCTTAGCCAACGCGGGGCGGGCTGCTGGTCTGGGCCGCCCTGCCCTGGGGTGTTGTCCTCCCGAGTTTTTGACTACTCGCGGTTACAAGGGCTGCTGACACCAAAGCGCACCGCGTCGAAACTTGGAGCATGCCGGGCTCCGGCCAATGCAGGCCGAAGGCATCCAGAGAATTCCTAACCGGCGAATACGGCCACATCTTAGATTGCAACAAGCGTGTAGGTGCTTTCATCAGAAGTTGGTGGCTTTCCTCACATTTCATGTATCATATATGAGATATCACTTCGAGTTTAGGAGCAAATAATGTTTGACCAGCTACGTAGCCAGCTAGCAGGAGTTGTGGCCATCCCAGTTACTCCCTTTGACTCTGACGGCAACGTCGACTCTGATTCATATACGAAAATCATTTCCAGGATGGTCGAAGCTGGTATGGAGGTGATAACACCAAACGGAAATACGAGCGAGTTTTATTCGCTGACAGTTCAAGAAAGACAAAGCTGCTTAGAGCTGTCGGTGGCCGCAGTCGGATCCGCAGGCACGGTGTTGGCTGGAGTGGGACATTCAGTTCCAGAAGCCATAGAAGCTGCGACAGCTGCCCAACAGGCCGGCGCCAGTGCGATCATGATCCATCAACCCGTTCATCCGTATCTAAGTGTGGAAGGGTGGTTCGATTACCACGTTGCTATCGCCAATGCCGTCCCCCAACTCGGAGTCGTACTTTACGTTCGAAATCCTCGTATAGATGGCAAAACGATTGCGCGCCTCGCTGATGCCGCACCTAACCTGATCGGAGTTAAATACGCCGTCGCCGATCCAGTCCGCTTCGCGACAGTCCTCAGGGACTGCGACCGTGATGAGATTGTATGGATCGCTGGCCTAGCGGAGTTGTCAGCGCCAGGCTACTGGGCCGTTGGGGCCACCGGATTCACTTCCGGCTTTGCAAACGTAGCTCCCGCGCTTTCACTGCAACTACTGCAGTCGCTGCGTGCTTCCGATAAAGGAAGCGCAATGAAAATTTGGGAACTGATACAGCCGTTCGAGGAGTTGCGGGCGCTGAACGATTCAGAAAAGAATGTTTCTGTTGTCAAGGAATCGCTTGCCCAAATCGGGTTGTGCAGACGAGATGTGCGTCCGCCGATCAGTGTTCTTGATACCCGCGACCGTCAGCTGGTCAAGGACATGATAGTCGGCTGGCAATCAGCGCTGTGAACTCCCTCGACAACCAGGGCTAGATGCACTACCTCGAAAAAGGCTGCAGTAAGCGCTGGAAGTCGTACCCCAAGCGCTTGAACTAAATTCGCGCGCACTCTTCATTCCTACCCGTTTGATGTGTGCTGCCGAATTCATCTCCCCGCTACCAGCCTCCATAATGTCGAGACAGGACACGGAGTTACTTATGCGAGTTAATGGACAATCAATGATATTCGGCAGGGGCGTTGCAGGTTTGGACGGCGATGTCCATGCCATCAATCCGGCCACCGGCGAAAAGCTTGAACCGGCCTTCGGCATGGTCAGCGTGGCTCAGCTCGAAGACGCCACCAAGGCCGCCGAGGCAGCGTTCGACACTTACCGCGCCACGTCTCCTGAGGTACGTGCGGCATTCCTTGAGCGCATCGCCGACAACATCGAAGCCATCGGCGCCGAACTGACCGAACGCGGCACCGCCGAAACCGGCCTGCCCGCCGGCCGGTTGGAAGGCGAACGCGGCCGCACCATCGGCCAGCTGCGGATGTTCGCCGCAGTGGTCCGCCAGGGTGACCACCTGCAGGTCCGCATCGATCCGGCACAGCCGGACCGCAAACCGGCGGCTCGCCTGGACATCCGCCAGCGCCACATCCCGCTGGGCCCGGTGGCCGTATTCGGTGCCAGCAACTTCCCGCTGGCATTCTCCACCGCCGGCGGGGACACCGCCTCCGCGCTGGCTGCCGGCTGCCCGGTGATCGTGAAGGCACACAACGCACACCCCGGCACCGCCGAACTGGTGGGCCAGGCCGTTGCCAAGGCAGTCAAAGACAGTGACCTGCCCGACGGCGTCTTCTCGCTGCTCTTCGGCGCCGGCCGCTCGGTCGGCCAGGCCCTCGTGGCGGATCCGCGCATCAAGGCCGTGGGCTTCACCGGCTCGCAGGCCGGCGGCATCGCCCTGATGAAGACCGCAGCGGCGCGGCCGGAACCCATCCCGGTGTACGCGGAGATGTCCTCCATCAACCCGGTGTTTGTCCTGCCCGACGCCATCGCCGAAGACGCGGCCGCGCTGGCCGGCGACTTTGTCGGCTCGCTGACCATGGGGGCAGGCCAGTTCTGCACCAACCCCGGGCTGGTCTTTGTCCCCGAAGGCAAAACCGGCGACGCCTTCATCAGCGCCGCGGCCGGCTCGCTGCGTTCCTGCGCGGGCCAGACCATGCTCACGCCGGGCATCGCCGGCGCGTGGGAAGAAGGCGTGCAGGAACTGGCCGCGGCCGACGGCGTGGAGCAGGTCGCCGAGGGCATTCCGGGTGCCACCGAGAATGCCCCGGCACCGCGGCTGTTCAGCACCAGTGCGGAGAACTTCGCGGCCTCCCCGCGGCTGCAGGAGGAAGTCTTCGGCGCGGCCGGGCTCTTCGTGCGCTACTCCGACGCTGCGGAACTCGCCACCGCTACCGAGAACCTTCAGGGACAGCTCACCGCGACCGTCCACTACGCGCCGGGCGACGAGGTGGCGGCCCGCGAGCTGCTCCCCGTGCTGGAGCGCAGGGTTGGCCGCATCCTCTTCAACGGCTGGCCCACCGGCGTCGAAGTTGGACATGCCATGGTCCACGGCGGGCCGTTCCCGGCGACGTCCGACTCACGGTCCACCTCCGTAGGCAGCCTGGCCATCCACCGCTTCCAGCGCCCGGTCAGCTACCAGAACGTTCCGGACGAGCTCCTGCCGGCGCCGCTGCAGGACAACAACACGTGGAAACTGAACCGCCGCCTCGACGGCAGCGTAGAAAACGCGAAGGAGCCGGCCTATACCCGTGGATGCCGCAGTCTGCGAAATGGCGAGGACAACTAATGCTGGTCTACCTGAGAAAGCGAATCCTCTCCAGCGCGTTGCCGTTGGTGGCTGTGATCGTGGGGGTGTTCGCGCTTGCCCGATTGACCGGTAA
>NZ_JAODLR010000045.1 GCF_025960875.1 Crystallibacter permensis
CACCTGGGCCAAGTAGCCAGAAAACCACCTACGAATAACGCCGGAATCCCCGCAAACACGGGGATTCCGGCGTCTCAGACAGACGTAACTTCGGTTTAACGCTGTGATCGTCTTGTATTCTGGCTGGCAAGCGTCGGCCTAATCATCCCCGCTTCCGCCGCTACCAATGCCGCTGTAGACCAGAGGCCTGGCACTTTTCAGATACAGTCCCCAAAGCACTCCGAGTACGCCGGGCACCAACGCGACCGCGGGCAGGATCCATGAAAGCGGTGACGTTCCCTCGGTGCCTATGAGTACATCGAAGTTGACGACGATCAGGATGAATACGGCGCCCAGGAGTGCGGCAGCGAGTGCCGGAGCGACGATACGCGTCCAGACTGAATATCCTCCACCGTGCCTGCGGAAGTATCCGATGACAGCCAGCGAAATCAGGACGAGCAGCAGGACAAGACCGAATGCACCGGTGTTCGTCAGCCATGTAAAGAAGGTCAGGACAGGATACAGCGGGCCGAGCTCGGACCCGATGCCAGCGACGGCGAAAATGAACAGCATCACCAGGGCAAGCGCGGATTGGACGAGCGAGCCGGCAACAGGAGCATGGCTTCTCGGACTGACATAACCCAGCCGCCTCGGAATGACTCCTTCCCGTCCCAGCGAAAAGACATAGCGCGCTACGGCGTTGTGAAAGGCAATGAGCGCGGCCAGAAGACTCGTGATGAACAGGACCTGCGTGATGTCCGCGGCGACAGTACCCGCATGCGCACTCAGAAAGACGAAGAGCAGGTCGGGGCCGAATTCCTGAGACTGGGCGACAACTTGGCTTGGTCCGGTCGCGATGGTTGTTGCCCAGGCCGAAAACGCATAGAAGAGTGAGATGACGGCAATTGCGATAAACGTAGCCCGCCCGATCGAACGTTTGGGATCCTTGGCCTCCTCACTGTAGATGGCGGCCGATTCGAAGCCCATGAATCCGGCAATGCTGAAAGCCAAGGCTGCCCCCACGCCTGCGGTGAACAGGTTCGACGGGGCCAGGCCCGCTGCCGAGATACCCTCCGGCTGCACGGCCAAAGCGACTATGTCGAACACAATGACAGCCAGGAATTCCAGGCCGACCAGAACGGCGATCACTTTGACCGACAGATCCACCTTGTTGATGCCGATCCAGCCGACTATCAAAAATCCGACGGCGGCGGTCAGCCACCATGGAACTTCGGCTCCGATCTTGCTGCCGATGAACGAGGCGGACGCGAAGCCGAAGAGGCCGTAAATGCCGATCTGCATGGCGTTGTATGCGACCAGCGCCACCCACGCCGCGCCGACTCCGGCCGCCCGTCCCAACCCCTGGGAAATGTATGCGTAAAAGGCCCCGGCATTGCGGATATGGGCGCTCATTGCCGAGTAGCCCACCGCAAAGACTGCCAGGCAGATCCCAAGGACCAGAAAGGACGCCGGAATTCCCACCACACCGGTAACAGCGAAGTTGCTGGGTGTGCCGCCGGCGATAACAGTCAGCGGCGCCGACGCGGCAATGATCATGAAAACAAGGGCAGGGACGCCCAGCGTCCTGCGGCTTAAGCCTTGAGTCTCTGTGCTGGGTGGAGTTTGCAGTGCTCGTTGCTGTGTCATTAAAACCTCCAACGGGAGAATAAAAGATGTCTTGATTGTGGCATCAATCACTCTGTGAGGGGTTGTCGTCGCGGGCACCGGTGTTGACTAAGCGTGCACAGCTTGCGATGCGGTACTGATTGCGGCGGGATGGACGGGCTCCAGCTGATGCTGGGTCCGTGGTGACCGGATGCCCGTTGTTCAGCCCAGACGGTAGGCGCTGGGCGTTTGTCCGTAGGCACTGCGGAAGATGCGGCTGAAGTGCGCCGCATCGACAAAGCCCCACCGGTTGGCAATGATTCCGACGGGCCGCTCAGCAAGAATAGGATCGCGCAGATCCCGCCGGCAGTGTTCCAGTCTGCGCGCCCTGATCCAGGTGGCGACAGTGGCATCGGCATTGTGGAAGATGTTGTGCAATTGGCGGGTGGAAATGTAATGGGCAGCCGCGATGTTCGCCGGAGCGAGGCCTGGATCGCCTAGGTTGGCTTCGATGTATTGCCGGATCCGGACGAGCAGTTCGCTATAGTGTCCTTCCTCGGTGCTTCGTCTGGTGCTGAGTTCGTTGTCGAACATAGTGGCGATCAGGTCGACGGCGTTGTGCGCCAGCCGATGGCCGCTCGGTCCGGTGAGCACTTCCAGGTTTTCCGCCAGTTGCATCATGAATGGGCTGATCATGCGGCCCAACCCTTGGTCTCCGGCCATCCGCACAGCGGTCAGCTGACCCACCTCGTCGGGGGAGAGATCCAGGAGATCGTGGGGAAACATGACCACCAGTGTCCGGAAGTCCTCCTCAAACGCCAGGGTGTAAGGCCGGTGGGTGTCGTACACCGCAATGTCCCCCGGACGCAGCGCGGCTTCCCGGTTGTCCTGGATGAGGATGCCGTGGCCGGAGAGCTGCAGGTTCAATTTGAAGAACAGCCGGTCGGACCGTTCGATCAGAGCCGGAGTGCGCAGTACCTGATGGCCTTTTGCGGTCACCTCCACGATGGAAAGTTCGTCCAGCACCCGCGAACGTAGCACGCCACTGAAATCTTGGCGTTTGTCCGAGCGGACTTCCAGGGGCACGAAGGATTCGGACACAAGGTGTTGCCACTGACTGAAGTTGTCCGCGACGGCAGCCTGCACGTCACCGGACTGTTTTCCGCGCATACCGCGGACTGTGGCTGCTGGCACGACGTCCCCTTACTCCTACCCGCCCTTTACTGCGGGGTGTGTGGTTAAGCACACTCCGTCCAATTTAGCGGCTTTTGTCGGTCGCCGCCATGTTTTTTCGACAGCGGGCGAAAAACGGGCGGTCACGGACGAGTCGCCAGCAGCTCCAGGTAGCCATCCAGCTGGGCCGCCAGTTGGGCCGGTGAGTAGTGGTCCGGATCCAGCACCGCAGTTATCTGGGCGCCCAGCACCATATTCATGACGTGCCCGGCGATTGCCTCATCGCTGACTGCGGTTGAAACCTCGCCTTCGGAGCGCGCCTGCTGCAATTGCTCGACCAGACTTGTCCGCCACTGTTCCATCGAGGAATCGTGAAGCTCCGCCTTGGACTGGTCTGTCAGCGCTTTTTGCCAAAATGGAATCACGATGCGGGCCTCGTTGAGCCGGTCTTCGTCCAGCGGAAGAATTTCCTTACAGTACGCGCGAAGCGCGGCCAAGCCGGTTTTGCCTGTGGTGGCAGCAGCCATGCGCCGGTTGGTCTGGTTGAAGACGTGCTCAAACGCAAACGCGAGCAGATCGTCTTTCGTGGGGAAGTAGGGCTTGAGGGCACCATTGGCAAAGCCTGCTTCGGCTGCGATCTCACGCATGGTGGCGGCATCCATGCCAAGGCGGGCGATGATTCGCCAGGTGGCGCTCACCAGTTCCAACCTGCGTTGGTCGTGGTCGACGATCTTCGGCACTGCTTGCTCCCTCGGAAAATATTGGGTCTTACCCCTTGTGATGCATCTTACTGGCCGTTATTCTCTACAGACATAGAAAAATAAGTCCGTAGCCGAGGCCGTCATTGAGGGGCATCGGTACGGGCAGGAAATTCCTATTCGAAAGGGTAGCCATGACCACCACAGCGGGAGTCACCAACACTGCCTATGCTTTGGCTACGGCCGATGAAATCATGCGGGTCCGCGAAATCCTAGCCGACAACGGTCTGGTAGGTGACGCGACGAGATTCGCCTACCTCGGCCTGGCTGATCCTCCACGCGGGCCCCAGAGCGCGGAGGACCGGCGCTTCCGTGCCTTTCTGCATGATGTCTCGGGTGCCGCGCCCCGGGATGTCACTGTCTCGGTCACTGAGAACAGGGTGCTCTCCGTGGCAGAACTGGATACTTCGCTCACCGGTGAACTGCCCGTGCTGGAGGAAGAATTCGAAGTTGTTGAGCAGATTCTTGGCCAGGACGCACGCTGGCTGAAAGCGCTCGCGGAGCGGGGGCTCGACGTCGACAAGGTGCGGGTAGCCCCGCTTTCCGCGGGGGTATTCGAGTACCCGGAGGAGAAGGGCCGCCGGATCCTTCGTGGCCTGGCCTTCTACCAGGAGTTCCCGGAGGACAGCGCCTGGGCCCACCCGATCGATGGTCTGGTGGCCTACGTTGACGTGGTGAGCAAGAGCGTGGACCAGGTGCTGGACTTCGGAGCGGTGCCGGTCCCCGCCGAGCACGGCAACTACACGGACCCGGAACTGACCGGGGAACTGCGCACCACCCAGAAGCCGATCGAGATCACCCAGCCGGAAGGGCCGAGCTTCACCGTGACCGGCGGCAACCACATCGAATGGGAAAAGTGGAGCTTCGATGTCGGTTTCGACGCCCGCGAAGGCGTGGTGCTGCACAACATCGCGTTCCAGGACGACAGACGCCGTCGCTCCATCATCAAGCGCGCTTCCATCGCCGAGATGGTTGTTCCCTATGGTGATCCGTCACCGGTGCGCTCCTGGCAGAACTATTTCGACACGGGCGAATACCAGGTGGGCCAGTACGCCAACTCGCTGGAACTGGGCTGCGACTGCCTGGGCGACATCACCTACCTCTCGCCGGTCATTGCCGACGGCTTCGGCAACCCACGCGAAATCCGCAACGGCATCTGCATGCATGAAGAGGACTCAGGCATTCTCGCCAAGCACTCCGACCTGTGGACGGGTATCAACTACACCCGCCGCAACCGCCGCATGGTGGTCTCCTTCTTCACCACCATCGGCAACTACGACTACGGCTTCTACTGGTACCTGTACCTGGACGGAACCATCGAGTTCGAGGCCAAGGCCACCGGTATCGTGTTCACCAGCGCGTACCCAGGCAAGGGGTACGAGTACGCGTCCGAGATGGCGCCAGGACTCGGAGCGCCATACCACCAGCATCTCTTCAGCGCCCGGCTGGACATGGCTCTGGATGGTTTTACCAATCGGGTGGAGGAAGAAGAAGCGGTAAGGGTGCCCACCGGTGAAGGCAACGAACGCGGCAATGCCTTCACCCGGCGTCGTACGCTGCTGGCAAGGGAGTCGGAGGCAGCGAGAGACACGAACATGGCGGCAGGGCGCACCTGGCACATTTCCAACCCTAAATCGCTGAACCGGCTCGGCGAGCCGGTGGCCTACAAGCTGTACCCGGAGGGACAGCCGACCTTGCTGGCTGATCCCGGTTCGTCGGTAGCCAGGCGCGCGGCTTTCGCTACGAAAGACCTTTGGGTCACCCGTCACGACGAGGCCGAGCGGTACCCGACCGGAGACTTCGTCAACCAGCATGCGGGCGGGGCAGGCCTGCCGGCTTATATTGCCCAGGACCGGAATATCGACGGCGAGGACATCGTCGTGTGGCATACGTTCGGCCTGACGCACTACCCCCGGGTTGAGGACTGGCCGATCATGCCGGTCGATACGGCGGGCTTCAGGCTCCGCCCCGACGGTTTCTTCGACCGCAGCCCCGTCCTGGACGTGCCGCCGAGCAAGCCCGCCGGCGGACACTGCCACCGGTAGCGGGCCATGATGCTGGGGCTGATGCAGCCGAAGGCTGCGGCTGGGACCGGATGGCACGCCCGTCTTTGCTCCCTCGCCGCCTTCGTCGCGATCGCGGCCCACTTTTGGATGGCATGGGCGCACCGGGACAGTTGGTGGCAGGCCGGCGTGATGCTGGCGATGGCTGTTGTCTGCCTGCCCTGCGCCCTCGTCCTGTGGCGCACAGCCGGGGTGGAGCCGGCGAAGATGCTGATGCTCGCAGCGTTGGCAATGGCGGCGTTCCACGCCGTGCTCCTGCTGCTGCCGAACGGCGGGGTAGGCCACAGCCATCACACCGGAGTAGCTGCTTTGGCGCCGGCCGCCACGGCAGCCGGTGCCGGAACGGGCGGAATGCTGGTGCTGATCAGCTGGGAAATCGTAACCGGGATGCTGGCGGCAACTTGGCTCCGGCGCCGAAGGGAAACGCTCAACTATAGCCGGGCCGAAGCTCCAATGGTAGACCGGTGCGGCGCCTCGCCGACATAACAGCCGAAGTTTTGACCCCGACAGGTGCGGGCGTATGAATGGAGGGTGACCGCACCGCTGAATCCGTCCCAGGATCCGGACTATGTTCCGGATCCTGGCCGTTGGCGCATTCTCGGGGTCCTGCTGGTCACCGTCTTCATGGCGCTGGTGGGCGTCAGCATTGTCAATGTCGTGCTGCCCTCCATCCAGGCGGGGCTGGGTGCCAGCCAATCCGATATCCAGTGGGTGCTCTCCGGATACGCGCTGACCTTCGGCATCGTGCTGGTGGCGGCCGGGCGCGCCGGCGATATCTTCGGCAGGGGCCCAATTTTCATAGCCGGATTGGTGATCTTTACTCTCTCGTCGATCGCTGCAGGCCTGGCTCCCGATGCCTTCACCCTGAACATCGCCCGGTTCATCCAGGGCATAGGCTCCGGCCTGCTCAACCCACAGGCGATCGGAATGATCCAGCAGTACTTCCGGGACGGCGAACGGGCCCGGGCTTTCGGCCTGATGGGCACGGTCATTGGTGTCTCGGTTGCCATCGGGCCCTTGCTGGGAGGCTTGCTGGTCGAGATTTTCGGCGTGGAGCACGGTTGGCGCTGGACGTTCCTGGTCAACGTTCCCGTGGGCATCCTGGCCCTGGTTCTGGCCTTCCTGTGGTTCCCGAAGCCCATGCTGAACGGCTCATCTCCGGCACGCGCCGCGCCTGTGGAGGTAGCCGTGCCGGAGTCCACCCCGCTGAACCGGTCATGGTTGCCGTTTGCCAAAACACGGCCGGCCGGCCATCATCCGCGGGATCTGGACCCCGTCGGGGCGTTCCTGCTGGGCATGGCCGTCCTTATTGTGCTGCTGCCCTTCGTCGAGTCTCGCGGCTCGGCGTGGACCTGGGCGATGCTGCCCGCCGGTCTGGCGGTCCTGGCCCTGTGGGTGTGGTGGGAGCACCGTTACAAACTGCGCGGCCGCAGTCCGATGGTGGATCTGCACTTGTTCCGCGGCGCAGGCTTCACCAATGGCACCCTCATTTCCGGTCTCTACATGCTCGGCATGACGAGTGTCTGGGTTCTGGTTGCGCTCTACGTCCAGAACGGGCTGGGGCGCACCGCGTTGGAGGCCGGCCTCATCAGTTTGCCCGCAGCCATCATGGCGGCTGTGGGGTCCCATTGGTCCGGCGGAAAGGTGATGGAGTACGGGCGGAGGGTTGTGATCTGGGGAATCCTGTGCGCCCTCTTCGGGCTGGGTTCGAGCGTGATGGTCATCCACTGGCAGACGGCGTTCGGTCTGAACTTTTGGTGGCTGCTGTTTACGCTGTCCTTCGTGGGCACGGCCCAGGGGCTGGTGATCAGCCCTAACCAGACGTTGACGCTTGCCGACGTTCCCCTGGATTACGCGGGCAGCGCCGGGGGAGTGCAGCAGACCGGACAGCGGATCGGAACCTCCGTGGGGATCGCGATGATGACGGCCATCGCCTTTGCCACCCTGGCCCAAACGGATTGGGAAACGGCCATCACCGCGGGCTTCGGCGCCATCGCCTGCGTGGTCCTGATAGCACTGGCCGTAGCGATCAAGGACCACCGGCGCCGGGTGATCGAAGTAGCCGGCACCGCCTAGCCGCCGGTATCGCATAGAGGAGCCGCCGCACGTGTCTTGAACGCCCGCCGGAATGCCCAAGCAAGTAACGCAATTTAACGCACGACGGCGGGGTGCGGCACACTGCCGCATCCCGCCGTCGGACTTTGCTGCAGCTTTGTTACAGCTGGGCGCCGACCTTGAAGCCGCGTTCCTCGCCCGGTTCGCGGGTGTAGGAGAAGCCGTCGGCGCCGATGGTCACGGCCATTTCGGAGGCGTCGGTGCGCTGGATGACCGGCTGGGGGTTGCCGTCCAGGTCCAGGACCAGGGAGGCCTCGGTGTACCA
>NZ_JAODLR010000046.1 GCF_025960875.1 Crystallibacter permensis
CGAGGCCGGCCGATGCCTCCTGCCCGAAAACCAAAACCGCAGCCAGCCCCGAAAAACCATCAGGACCAACTGCGGATCGGTGGATCAAGGCTTAGACAGTGACAACGGCTCTGAGTTCATCAACTGGGAGCTGTTCCGCTGGTGCGAGCAGGAGAATCTGACCTTCACCAGGTCCCGTTCGGGGAACAAGAACGACGGCGCCCACGTCGAGCAGAAGAACTGGCATATCGTGCGCCAGACGGTCGGCTACCACCGCTACGACACGGCCGGCGAGCTGGTGTTGCTGAACCGGATCTGGGCACTGCAGCGGCTGCTGACCAACCATTTCGCGCCGCAGCAGAAACTCGTCTCCAAGGAACGCAACGGCGCGAAGACCACCAAGAAATACGACAAGCCTGCCACGCCGTACCAGCGCGTCCTGGCCGATACCGCGGCCGTCGGCAAGAGAGTCAAGACACGGCTGGCCAAGGAAAATGAGCCCCTGAATCCGGCGGCCATCCAACGCCAGGTCCAGGCCCTCACAGCCGAACTGCTGACCCTAACCACATCAAAACAAGGGCCAAAGGCCAAGCCGGCTATCCGGGCAAAATCAAATGATTCCACGAATCAATCGAAGCGGGCATCTTGACATGATTCCCCGGGGGCGGCCCGCATTAGCCGCGCGCTTCGCGGCGCTGGACCATTCCCTTAACGTAGGCGGCCTGCCCGGCGTGCTCCAAACAATCGTCAATGACACTGACGAGCCGGACTCCGAGGGTAACGTGCGGGTCCCAGCGCATATCCACAATACGGTCCAACTCGTCTTCGGTGAGCGAGCCGATGAACTCAAGGCTTTGGCGGTACACCGCGTCGAAATACTCGGCCAGCAGGCTTCCGGATTCCACCGTGACGGCGCTGACCTGGTCCGAAGTGTGGCCGAAGCCGGTTTCACGTGTGTCCAGCGGGAGGCCGAACAGCTCTGCCCAGCCGCCCGAAGTCCAGCGCTGCTCCACACCGGCGACATCGGCAATGTGATCGTCCTGGACCCGGGTCAGATGCCAGATCAGCCAGGCGATCGAGTTGCCGCTCCCGCCGGGCCGTTCGGCCAGTTGGTCCGGGTCCAGTCCATCAAGCACTTCGTGGACCCGTTCCTGGATCCGGCCAAAAGCGTCTGCCAGTAGATCGTTGAACTTCATGTTCGCTCCTCGTAAATCCGGGATTGGCGGCAACGAAGCCAGCCTATGCCTTACCGCCGCACATGGTCCTCCAGATAGCGCGGTTTGCTGACAATGAAAGCGCCGACGATGAGGATGACGAGCGATACGGCGAGCAGTCCGAAGGACGTTGCCCAGGTGCCGGTGACGTCTTTGAGCAGCCCGAAAGTCAGCGGTCCGAGGCAGGCAACCGAGTAGCCGATGCCTTGGGCGAAGCCGGACAGCGCTCCCGATCCGGCGGTGGTCCTGGTCCGCAGATTGACCAGCAGCAATGCCATGGCAAATGTCCCTTGGCCCAGCCCGGCCAAGGTGATCCAGAGGATCGTGCCCGAGGAAGGTGCCAGCAGTAGGCCCGCATATCCGCCGGCGTAGCAGAGCACGAACAGGGCTGCGAGCGGGAACGGATTTCGCATTCTGGCCGCCAGATACGGAACCAGCAAGCTGGTCGGCAGGCCAAGGATGGCGTAATAGGACAGCAGGGTGCCGCCCTGGGCGGCATCCATTCCTGCGTCGAGCAGCAGCGGAGGCAACCAGGTGAACATCGAGAAGGTGTTGGTGGACGTCCCGGCAAACACCATCGCCAGACCCCACGCCACGGGCGAGGACCAGACGCGGACCTTCGCGTGGGGCACCACCGCCGACGGGCTCTGCACAACCTCTGCCCTCCGCGTTGCCCGCTCCCCCAGCAAGGTGGCCACCCACGGCACCAGCGCCGCCAGGCTCACGCTGGCCCAGATGCCGATCGACCAGCGCCAGCCTGACGTGTTCGCCAGCGGCACCGCCAGCAGCGGGCTGAACGCAGTACTCACAGCCAGCAGGGTCACGTACAAGGAAGTCATCAGGCCGATACGGCCCGGGAAATAGCGCTTGACCAGGGGCGGCATGACGATGTTGCCCAGCCCGTAGCCCACCATGGTCACGGCGGAGAAGCCAAGGAACAGCGGCACGTCCGAGGCCAGCGCCCGTCCGATCTGGCCTGTCGCGGCCAATACCAGCGAACCGAGCAGGACTGCGGGCAGGCCAAGTTTTCTGATCAGTGCCGGAGTAGTGAAGCCCGCCAAGGCGAAGGCAGCGGTCGGGAGCATGCCGAGAACGCCGATGGAGGCAGGACCAAACGGCAGATCCTCGGAGATCTCCGCCAGCACTGGAGAAACGCCCGAGACCGCGAGACGGAGGCTCAGAGCCATGACCAGGATGCCGGCGAGGACGATAAGGCGGCGCCGGAGAAGTCCAGGAACGGACGCGGCGTCCTTCGATACAGGTTGAGCCGTGATCTGGGGGTGGTTTGTTCTAGGCACTCTGATTTCCGTCTGCAGGCAGGCTTGGGCCGGCGGAAGTTGCCGGCTTCCTCACCATAGCCGTCTCGGCGCTGCCACAGTCCCCAACTGAAGTGGGTTAACGCTCTCCGGGATCCGTGTCCCGGAGAAAGCCCTCCGGGCCCTTGGGCCCGCTTTCCGCGCGGCGGCCCTCTTCCTGCCGGGCACTTTCCAAGGTGCGATCCACCAGTTGCCGCCATGGCCCGGTGACGTCTTGCTCCGGAAGGGAGGCTTCACGTTCGCCGGCGCTGATCCGGTACATGTAGCGGTCCGGCTGGTTCTGCGTCTGCGGGACATCGTCCCAAGGGCAGGATTCTATAATGGGCAGCCACTCGTCACGCAGTTCGGGCTGCCCCACTTCAACTGCCCAGCGCCTCGTCAGACCCGCGAATCCGCCGGTGCGCTTGACGCTGATCCTCATTCCAAGACGCCCACCTCAGTCCAGGCCGCAGTCACGGCCTTGAGTTCCTCTGAGTCCTTACCGTAGCGGCTTTCCGCCGCACTTTCAGTAGCTGCCGCGAAACCTGCAAAGTCCGTATCCGCCACCACTTCCGTACCGGTGATCGTGTCGTACCAAATCAGGCCGGCTCGCTCCCAAGCGTTCCCGCCCAGGATCGAGGCCAGCCGGTAGAAGGCATGGTTGGGAATGCCTGAGTTCAGGTGCACTCCCCCGTTGTCGTCAGTGGTGTCGATGTAGTCCGCCATCGTGGCCGGCTGCGGATCCTTGCCGAGCACGTCGTCGTCATACGCAGTGCCCGGTGCCTTCAGCGAGCGCAGACCGTCGCCGCTGACTTGGTCGGTGAACAGGCCTTCGCCGATCACCCAGCTCGCGTGCTCTGCACTGTGCCCGAGCTTGTACTGCTCCACCAGGGCAGCGAAGACGTCCGAGATGGACTCGTTCAGTGCGCCGGGCTGGCCCTGGTAAACCAGGTTGGTGGTGTGTTGCGTGATGCCGTGGGTCAGCTCATGCCCGATGACGGACAGCGATTTGGTGAAGCGCTGGAAGACCCGCCCGTCGCCGTCGCCGAAAACCATCCGCGTGCCGTTCCAGAACGCGTTGTCATAGTCCTCGCCATAGTGGACGGTGGCGCGAAGGATCCCGCCCCGGCCATCCAGTGCGTTGCGCTGGTAGGCGTCCGCGAAAAGCTCGAAGGTGGATCCCAGCCCGTCGTAAGCTTCGTTCACCGCGACGTCTTCAACCGGGCCGTCTCCCTCGCTGCGCACGCGGATGCCGGGCAGCCGTTCCATGTTCTGGGCGTCATTGATCTGCCGGGTGGGGTTCAGCCCTGTAGCCCGGATTCGCTGCGATGGCAGGAGGGTGGGCAGGGCCGGCATCTGCGCACGTTTGACGTTACGGTTCCGGCGCATGGCTGCATCCCGGGTCAGGGCACGCTGGGCAGCCTCCGCCACCGGCAGCAGGGACCGGTCATCCAACTGGGCCAGCCGGCGGAGCAGGTACGGCGGGACAATAGAACAGAACATCTGGACCTCCTTGCGTTGCCCCCAGCCTATGGTCCGGGTGTGACAACCTGTCGCAGCCACGGCATCCGAATATTCACTGCTTCATGATTGCCGCTGCCCTGCCGGCGGATACGCTAAGGAAATGCCTGAGTCTGCCGCCGCGCGCAAAAGAATGCCAACTTGGGCGATCATCGCCGTCCTGTGCCTGTCCGGTACAACAGTCTCGCTCCAACAGACGATGGTCATCCCGCTGCTGCCCGAGTTCGCGCAACTGCTCAATGTCTCCATCGACGATGTGTCCTGGCTGGTCACCGCCACTTTGCTGACCTCCGCCGTCGCGACACCGATCGTGGCCAGGCTGGCGGATATGTTCGGCAAGCGGCTGATGATGCTGGTCTGCATCATCCTGATGACAGCCGGTTCCGTGGTGGCCGCGCTCGGCGGCGACTTCGCCACCATCATCGTCGGCCGCGCGCTGCAGGGGTTCTCCTCGGCGTTGATCCCGGTAGGCATCAGCATCATGCGCGACGAGCTCCCGCGGGAGAAGGTTGGCAGCGCGATTGCCCTGATGAGCGCTACGCTCGGCATCGGCGGCGCCCTCGGCCTGCCCTTGGGCGGAACTCTTTACCAGCAGGCCGGCTGGGAATCGGTGTTCTGGCTTTCCGCCGTCGTCGGTGTGGCCATTCTCGCCGCGGTGTACCTGGTGGTCTCGGAATCCGAGGTGCGGACCCGCGGCCGGTTCGATTTCCTCGGCGCGATCATGCTCTCCATCGCGCTGACCTCGCTCCTGCTGGCCATTTCCAAGGGCGGCAGCTGGGGCTGGGGCGACGAGCTGACCATAGCCCTGTTCATCCTGACCATTGTGGTCCTGGCGGTCTGGGTTCCGTATTCGCTGAAGGTCAGCCAGCCGCTGGTCGACCTGCGCACCTCGTCCCGCCGGCCGGTGCTGCTGACCAACATCGCCTCCGTCCTGGTAGGTTTTGCCCTGTTCGCCAACATGTTGCTGAGCACCCAGCAGCTGCAGCTGCCCGCTTCGGTGCCGCACGGTTTCGGGCTCGACCCCGTCACGGCCGGTTTGGCGATGGTCCCGTCCGGGCTGGCCATGGTCGCCTTCTCCCCCGTTTCCGGCGCCATGATTAATCGCTTCGGGGGCAAGACCACGCTGATTGCCGGTTCGGCGATCATGGCCGTGGGTTACGTGGGCCGCGTCTTCGTTAGCGACTCGGTGGCGGCCATCATTATTGGCTCTACCGTTGTCAGCGTCGGCTCCGCGGTGGCTTATGCGGCGATGCCGAGCCTGATCATGGCCAACGTGCCGATCACCGAGACGGCCTCCGCCAACGGCCTCAACGCCCTGCTGCGGGCCATCGGCACCTCGACGTCGAGCGCCGCCGTCGCAGCCGTCCTGGCGACGGTGACGGTCAGTGTCAATGGCGGGGAGCTGCCTGCCATGGAGGCTTTCCAGGATGTGTTCTGGATTGCGGCCGTGGCCTCGCTCGTGGCCTGTGCCGTGGTGTGGTTCGTGCCCAGATTCGAGGCGGTGCCTGCAGCCGCAGGCGTTCCGGTCGAGACCGCTGCCCTCGCCGTCACGCAGGCCGGCAACAGTGCGGAAACCGTGGTGCACGGGCGCGTACTGCACACCGACGACCAGCCCATTCCGCACGCCGTCGTCACGGTGATGAAGACCTCCGGCGAGCCCGTGGACTGGAGCAGGGCAGCGAACGACGGCGGGTTCTCCCTTGCGCTGCCGGGGCCCGGCGAGTATCTGGTTTTGGCCAATGCGGACGGCTGGGTTCCCACCTCCAAGGTGGTCAGATTCACCGGCACCGAACGCGATGAGCAGATCCGGCTGACGCAGCGTCTGACCGTCACAGGCTGGGTACTTCGGGGCGGGGCCGCGCTGCCCGGCGCGCTGGTCGCTCTCAGTGCGCACACGGGCGAGTACATCGCCGCCACCAAAACCAACGACGCCGGCCGCTACGAGCTGCGGCTTCCTCCCACGGGCAGGTACGTCGTCACCGTTGTCGAACCCGACACGCAGTACACGCAGTCCCGCAAGCTGGTGATGACAGCCGAGTCCTCAGTGGCGAACTTCGATCTGGTCGGCAAGGCCAGGGAAACCACGCTCTAGCCGGAAGTTACATCGCGCGGACCTTCCGCCCTACATGTCCCCGGTCCGCAGCTCCTCGGTCAGAACCCAGAAGACCTGCCGCAGCCGCTGGACTGCCGCGTCCGGTTCCTGCCGGCGCAGCAGCGCAACTGCTTCCTTCCAGCCGTCCGTCCAGATGTAATACAGTTCCTCCCGCTGGTAGAGGAACAGCCGGCCCAGGGAACGTGCCAGCACATGCTCATTCACGGCGCGCAGCTCATCGTGGTCGGCGGCGTCAAGGATGATTTCGATCAGCTCCAGGAGCGTGGTGTGGGCGGCGAGCATGTCGCGGGCTTCAAGCGCGCCTTCCAACCGCTCGGCGGCTGCCGCCATCGTCTCGACATCGTCCTGGCCCAGCCGCGCAGCCGAGCGTTCGAAGACCGCCACGAGGACAACTCCCAGCACATCCAGCAGCTGAACCGCATGGAGTTCGTTGAGCACGGCCACCCGGCGCCGCTTGTTCGGCAGCGTTTCAATCAGGCCCTCGGTAATCAGCTCCGTCACCGCTTCCCGGACCGGCGTAATACTCACTCCCAGCCGCTCTGCCAGCTCCGCGTCCTTGATCGGCGCTCCGGGCGGAAGCTCACCGGCCAGGATTTCGTCTCGCAGTTGCCGGGAGATTGCCGCCCGTCGCGTCGCGGGAACGTCACTGCCCATGATGGCCTCCTCGTCATCGCCAGCTGCCGGCAAACGTCACATTTGGGTAATATGGCGCTTTTGTTGGCATCAATGCATTCTTCATCCTAACCTTATGAGACCTGCATCACAGCGTCGTGGGGCAGGGTCAAACTTCATTTCAGATGGGTGTTCGGCCCGGGGCGGGGTTGGATGGACTTCGCCCTTGACGATCCGGACGGGACCAGCATGAACAAAAAGTACACGGCATCGGCGGAAGCCAACAGCCGCCATCCCCAGGACTGGGGCCGGGCGATGGCCGCGGCCATGACGGACCTGATGGAACAACGCCGCGAAGACGGCGGGCAGGTGGACCACGAAGACCTTTACGGCGAAGACCTGCATCTGGTCATCGGTGCCGTTCCCGACGGCGTCGAAATCACGCTTACTTGGCAGCCGGAAGGCGAGCCGGAGGACGGCGGGCAGCGCCGCAGCGGCTAGTAGTACTTAGTTAGGTCGGGGCGCGTTGTCGGCAGTGGGGGCAGTAACCGAGCCATGCGGCGAGAAGGCTTTGCAGTTCCTTCAGGACGCG
>NZ_JAODLR010000047.1 GCF_025960875.1 Crystallibacter permensis
CTTAAATGGGTGAAGGGCTCCACCGTCATGGTGGAGCCCTTCACTTTCAAAAGATGTCCGGCGGTGACCTACTCTCCCACACCCTCCCGGGTGCAGTACCATCGGCGCTGTGGGTCTTAGCTTCCGGGTTCGGAATGGGACCGGGCGTTTCCCCCACGCTATGACCGCCGTAACCCTTGCCACCCCGGGCCGCCCGTTGCTGACCGGAAAAGAGTTTCCGGGCTGCGGGCAGGGGGTGAAACCTGTGGTTACATCAGTTCATTCTTGGACTGTATGTAATTGTGGTGTTCCCTGGGACGGTTGTTGTCCGGGAACCACATAGTGGACGCGATGCAAGTATCTTTTCCTTCCCCTCTATGTTGCCGTGAAACCGTTTGAAGTCGGTTTTACGGCCAGGGAAGTGTGTGGTGTAAGTTATCGGCCTATTAGTACCGGTCAGCTTCACAGGTCTTTAGTCCCTGCTTCCACATCCGGCCTATCAACCCAGTGGTCTGGCTGGGGGCCTCCCACACCTCGAGGGTGTATGGAAATCTCATCTTGAAGCCGGCTTCCCGCTTAGATGCTTTCAGCGGTTATCCAATCCGAACGTAGCTAATCAGCGATGCACTTGGCAGTACAACTGACACACCAGAGGTTCGTCCGTCCCGGTCCTCTCGTACTAAGGACAGACCTTCTCAAATTTCCTGCGCGCGCAGCGGATAGGGACCGAACTGTCTCACGACGTTCTAAACCCAGCTCGCGTACCGCTTTAATGGGCGAACAGCCCAACCCTTGGGACCTACTCCAGCCCCAGGATGCGACGAGCCGACATCGAGGTGCCAAACCATGCCGTCGATATGGACTCTTGGGCAAGATCAGCCTGTTATCCCCGAGGTACCTTTTATCCGTTGAGCGACGGCCATTCCACAATGTGCCGCCGGATCACTAGTCCCGACTTTCGTCCCTGCTCGAGATGTCTCTCTCACAGTCAAGCTCCCTTGTGCACTTACACTCGCCACCTGATTGCCAACCAGGCTGAGGGAACCTTTGGGCGCCTCCGTTACTCTTTAGGAGGCAACCGCCCCAGTTAAACTACCCATCAGGCACTGTCCCTGACCCGGATTACGGGCCGAAGTTAGATGTCCAGAGTGACCAGAGTGGTATTTCAACGATGACTCCACCCGAACTGGCGTCCGGGCTTCACAGTCTCCCACCTATCCTACACAAGCCACACCGAACACCAATACCAAACTATAGTAAAGGTCTCGGGGTCTTTCCGTCCTGCTGCGCGTAACGAGCATCTTTACTCGTAGTGCAATTTCGCCGAGTTTATGGTTGAGACAGCGGGGAAGTCGTTACTCCATTCGTGCAGGTCGGAACTTACCCGACAAGGAATTTCGCTACCTTAGGATGGTTATAGTTACCACCGCCGTTTACTGGGGCTTAAATTCTCAGCTTCGCCCACAAGGGGCTAACCGGTCCTCTTAACCTTCCAGCACCGGGCAGGAGTCAGTCCGTATACATCGTCTTGCGACTTCGCACGGACCTGTGTTTTTAGTAAACAGTCGCTTCCCCCTGGTCTCTGCGGCCCACACCCGCTCCACAGAGCAAGTCTGTATCACGGGGCAGGCCCCCCTTCTCCCGAAGTTACGGGGGCATTTTGCCGAGTTCCTTAACCATAATTCTCTCGATCGCCTTGGTATTCTCTACCTGATCACCTGTGTCGGTTTGGGGTACGGGCGGCTAAAACCTCGCGTCGATGCTTTTCTCGGCAGCATAGGATCACCAGATCCCCCCATACGGGGGTCCCGTCAGGTCTCAGGCTTAGTGAACGGCGGATTTGCCTACCGTTCGCCCTACATCCTTGGACCGGGACTACCATCGCCCGGCCTGGCTACCTTCCTGCGTCACACCTGTTAATACGCTTACCTCCCCGGTTCAGGTCCCGCGCGCCCCGCACATACTGGCCCCGAAGGGCACGGATGCACGGTTTGGACGGTTAGTATCACCGGCTCGGTATGGGCGGTTTTTCGCCGGTACGGGAATATCAACCCGTTGTCCATCGACTACGCCTGTCGGCCTCGCCTTAGGTCCCGACTTACCCAGGGCAGATTAGCTTGACCCTGGAACCCTTGATCATTCGGCGGACGGGTTTCCCACCCGTCTTTCGCTACTCATGCCTGCATTCTCACTCGTGTAGGCTCCACCGCTGGTTTCCACCGCGGCTTCACTGCCCACACGACGCTCCCCTACCCATCCACGCCCCTGAACCAAGGGAACAAGTCCCCGGCTTGGGTAATACATGAATGCCACAACTTCGGCGGTGTACTTGAGCCCCGCTACATTGTCGGCGCGGAATCACTTGACCAGTGAGCTATTACGCACTCTTTCAAGGATGGCTGCTTCTAAGCCAACCTCCTGGTTGTCTTCGCAACTCCACATCCTTTCCCACTTAGCACACGCTTAGGGGCCTTAGTTGGTGGTCTGGGCTGTTTCCCTCTCGACTATGAAGCTTATCCCCCACAGTCTCACTGCTGCGCTCTCACTTGCCGGCATTCGGAGTTTGGCTGACGTCAGTAACCTTGTAGGGCCCATCGGCCATCCAGTAGCTCTACCTCCGGCAAGAAACACGCAACGCTGCACCTAAATGCATTTCGGGGAGAACCAGCTATCACGGAGTTTGATTGGCCTTTCACCCCTACCCACAGCTCATCCCCTCCATTTTCAACTGAAGTGGGTTCGGTCCTCCACGCGCTCTTACACGCGCTTCAACCTGGCCATGGGTAGATCACTCCGCTTCGGGTCTAGATCACGCCACTGCAACGCCCTGTTCAGACTCGCTTTCGCTACGGCTTCCCCACACGGGTTAACCTCGCGACGTAACACTAACTCGCAGGCTCATTCTTCAAAAGGCACGCCGTCACAGCTGCTAGGGCTGCTCCGACGGATTGTAAGCACACGGTTTCAGGTACTGTTTCACTCCCCTCCCGGGGTACTTTTCACCTTTCCCTCACGGTACTTGTCCGCTATCGGTCATCAGGTAGTATTTAGGCTTACCAGGTGGTCCTGGCGGATTCGCACGGGATTTCTCGGGCCCCGTGCTACTTGGGATACTCTCCAAGCGGCAGCACACATTACGGTTACAGGGCTAACACCTTCTCCGGCCGGCCTTTCAAGACCGTTCACCTATGCATCTGCACTCACTTCAGCTGTCCGGCAGAACAGCAGCGGAAAGTCCCGCAACCCCGGCCATGCAACGCCCGCCGGCTATCACACATGACTCGGTTTAGCCTCTTCCGCGTTCGCTCGCCACTACTAACGGAATCACTGTTGTTTTCTCTTCCTGCGGGTACTGAGATGTTTCACTTCCCCGCGTTCCCTCCACGTACCCTATGTGTTCAGATACGGGTCACCAGGTAACACAAGTGCCCCTGGCGGGGTTTCCCCATTCGGACATCCTGGGATCAAAGTTCGGTTATCAACTCCCCCAGGCTTTTCGCAGATTCCCACGTCCTTCTTCGGCTCCTGATGCCAAGGCATCCACCGTGTGCTCTTAAAAACTTGACCACAAAAGATCAAAATCAGCATTAATATCGAGAGAACCACAGATCCAAAACAGATCCAGGTTCATCAAAATTGCTTCTTTATAAGATGCTCGCGTCCACTATGTAGTTCTCAAACAACAACCCCGTCGCACCCATCCCCCAACCACGTTTTCACCGTGGCCCGGACCCGGACTGCGCAGGAAACCAGAAACAAACAAACACCGGCCCTTTCCGAACCGGTCCCTGTTGCCTCAGGACCCAACAGTGTGCCAAACAATAACCCCCCGGACAACCCCCACACTTTCCAGGCACCCCCGCAAAAGGGGACACCGTACCGGCATGGAAACCGCCAAGAGAAAATCTATCCGTTGATATTCCACCCTCGAGCACCCACCGCAGAACAAACGCCTGCGCAATGGGCTCTCCTGCAAACCGCACAACCAACACTCGGGAAGGCCGCGCTAAATTTGAGGTGCTCCTTAGAAAGGAGGTGATCCAGCCGCACCTTCCGGTACGGCTACCTTGTTACGACTTAGTCCCAATCGCCGGTCCCACCTTCGACGGCTCCCTCCCACAAGGGGTTAGGCCACCGGCTTCGGGTGTTACCAACTTTCGTGACTTGACGGGCGGTGTGTACAAGGCCCGGGAACGTATTCACCGCAGCGTTGCTGATCTGCGATTACTAGCGACTCCGACTTCATGAGGTCGAGTTGCAGACCTCAATCCGAACTGAGACCGGCTTTTTGGGATTAGCTCCACCTCACAGTATCGCAACCCTTTGTACCGGCCATTGTAGCATGCGTGAAGCCCAAGACATAAGGGGCATGATGATTTGACGTCGTCCCCACCTTCCTCCGAGTTGACCCCGGCAGTCTCCTATGAGTCCCCGCCATAACGCGCTGGCAACATAGAACGAGGGTTGCGCTCGTTGCGGGACTTAACCCAACATCTCACGACACGAGCTGACGACAACCATGCACCACCTGTAAACCGGCCCCGAAGGGAAACCGCATTTCTGCGGCGGTCCGGTCCATGTCAAGCCTTGGTAAGGTTCTTCGCGTTGCATCGAATTAATCCGCATGCTCCGCCGCTTGTGCGGGCCCCCGTCAATTCCTTTGAGTTTTAGCCTTGCGGCCGTACTCCCCAGGCGGGGCACTTAATGCGTTAGCTACGGCGCGGAAAACGTGGAATGTCCCCCACACCTAGTGCCCAACGTTTACGGCATGGACTACCAGGGTATCTAATCCTGTTCGCTCCCCATGCTTTCGCTCCTCAGCGTCAGTTACAGCCCAGAGACCTGCCTTCGCCATCGGTGTTCCTCCTGATATCTGCGCATTTCACCGCTACACCAGGAATTCCAGTCTCCCCTACTGCACTCTAGTCTGCCCGTACCCACTGCAGACCCGGGGTTGAGCCCCGGGCTTTCACAGCAGACGCGACAAACCGCCTACGAGCTCTTTACGCCCAATAATTCCGGACAACGCTTGCGCCCTACGTATTACCGCGGCTGCTGGCACGTAGTTAGCCGGCGCTTCTTCTGCAGGTACCGTCACTTTCGCTTCTTCCCTGCTGAAAGAGGTTTACAACCCGAAGGCCGTCATCCCTCACGCGGCGTCGCTGCATCAGGCTTTCGCCCATTGTGCAATATTCCCCACTGCTGCCTCCCGTAGGAGTCTGGGCCGTGTCTCAGTCCCAGTGTGGCCGGTCACCCTCTCAGGCCGGCTACCCGTCGTCGCCTTGGTGAGCCATTACCTCACCAACAAGCTGATAGGCCGCGAGTCCATCCAAAACCAATAAATCTTTCCACCCGCCACCATGCGGTGACAGGTCGTATCCGGTATTAGACCCGGTTTCCCAGGCTTATCCCAGAGTCAAGGGCAGGTTACTCACGTGTTACTCACCCGTTCGCCACTAATCCCCGGTGCAAGCACCGGATCATCGTTCGACTTGCATGTGTTAAGCACGCCGCCAGCGTTCGTCCTGAGCCAGGATCAAACTCTCCGTTAATGTTTACTAACAGACACAACACCGGCCCCCGGGAAAACGGGAACCAGCACTGCACTAAATTCAAACCAGGCTAAAAAACATCGCGGCACACCACGGAGGCGGTGCCCCACGACAATAATTCAACCAATAAA
>NZ_JAODLR010000048.1 GCF_025960875.1 Crystallibacter permensis
CGCGTCCTGAAGGAACTGCAAAGCCTTCTCGCCGCATGGCTCGGTTACTGCCCCCACTGCCGACAACGCGCCCCGACCTAACTAAGTACTACTAGCTGGTGAATCCGTTACTTTCGAGCCACGCCGCTGCAGCGTCACGGGCGCTGCGCTTTGCCTCGCCGGAAACCTCTTCGTTGAGTTGGATGAGGTCGTCGGTGGTCAGTTGGCGGGAGACTTCGTTGAGCACCTCGGCTGCTTCGGTGTCGACGCGGTCTTCCTGGATGAGGGGCACTACCTGTTGGGCGGCAAAATTATCCTTCGGGTCTTCCAGAGTGATCAGATTGTGCTTCGCGATCAGCGGCGAAGTGCTGAAAACATTTGCCGCCTGGATCTGGTCTTCGAGCAGCGCCCCGACGGTGACGGGTCCGCCGGAGTCATTGATGGGCACGAATTCCTTGGGCACACATCCGTACGCTGCCTTAAGTCCGGGAAGTCCCTGGGGCCGCTCCTCGGCTTCGGGCGGCATGCCCAAGGCAATACGGTCACAGACCTTCCCGAGATCGGCGAGGCTCTCCAGATCGTATTCTTCCGCGGTGGCCTGCGTGACCACGATAGAGTTCTTGTTCTCGGCCGCTGCCGGTTCCAGCACGGCCAGGCCGGCAGGCAGCTCCGCGGGCAGAGCCGCCATCACGTCTTCAGCGCTGACTGCCGTCGCTTCAGGGTCCGCGTACCGCAGCAGGTTGCCGCTGTAATCGGGAACAAGATCGATGGATCCGTCCTGCAGCGCCCGGACGTAAACTTCCCGGGAACCGATGGACAACTTGGTAGTCGCCGGAACACCGGCCGCATTCAAGGCACCAGCATAAATTTCTGCCAGCGTCTCGTTTTCCGGAAAATTCGCGGAGCCCACCACTAAAGCCCCGTCGCCAGGACCGGAGGCTTCACCGCCGTCGAGAGGGTTCGACGTTGCGCCACAGGCTGTCATCGCCAGGACGGCCAGCGTTCCTGCCGCCGAGGCGGCCCAATGTTTGGAGACTGCTCGCATGTTCATGTTCCTTTTCGGTGATTCAGAAAGTGATGGAGAGCTGATCTGCGCCAATCGCAGGAACGCTTGACGCCGCGGGGTAAGCCACAGCATCAAGCGTTGTCGCAGAAAGGCCGTTTGTCAGGGAGCGGGTACCGCGGGGAGGTCGAGATCGGTTCCGGCGTAGTGGTTGAAGTAGTTGGTGAAGAGGTTAGCGGCAATGTGGGCGAATGCTTCGGTTAACTCTTCGTTGCTCCAGCCGGCGTCCAGAGCGGCCTGCCATGCGGGGTCTGAAACGTCGCCGGCCTTGGCGGCTGCTTCGCGGGCCACTTCGGTGATGGCGGCAATTTTCGGATCGAAATCCACTTCTCCGGCGCGGACGGCAAGGATCTGCTCGTCCGCCAGACCGGCCTTGCGGGCAGAAAGTGTATGGGCGGCCTGGCAGTAGTCGCAGCCGTTCTGATTGCCTACTGCCAGGGCGATGGCTTCCTTGGTCTGTGCGTCGAAGGAGCCGTGGGAGTCAATGGCCTCCGAGAGTCCGTTATAGGCAGCGATCACTGTGGGCGAATGAGCCATGCTGGCGTGGATGTTGAGGAACTTGCCCATCCGTTGCTCCAGCTTGGCGGCTATTTCCTTGGAAGCTTGAGGTGCGGAGTCGATGGTGTGTACGGGAATACGGGGCATCCTTGTTCCTTTGGTTGATCGGACAGACTTTGTTGGGTTGCTGTTAATGGAGGTTTCGCGCAGCTGCCTGGAGCGCAGCTGTATCGAGGATGGTGATGCGGCCGCGGGTCTGCCTGATGATGCCTTTCGCTGCGAGTTCGCCCAACGTTTTGCTGGTTGCCTCCCTGGTGGCACCGAGCAGCCCAGCGATCTGCTCGTGGGTGAGCCGGATGGATCTGGTCTGTCCGAACCTGCTGCTTCGGGTTGCTGTGGCGAGCGTCAGCAGGGTGGAGGCGACCCGGGCCGGCAGAGGACGCAGTGCCAGATCGGTGAGCCGTTCCTCCAGACCGGCGACTTGCTCGCCCAGCAGACGGGAGATCCGCAGGGCTATCCGGGGGTCGGAAATCAGATAGCGCTCGACGTCCTCGACGCCGAGTTTGCAGATGGCTGAATCTTCGATGGCTTCGGCGTAGTTGTCGTACATGCGTTGACCGACCAGTAGCATTTCACCGAAGACGGCGCCGGGCTCAAGGATGGCCATGGTCAGGGCTTTGCCGTCTTCCGCGACTCTGAAAATGCGCACCCGGCCGGACTTGAGGATGAAGAGCGCGGTAACCGGCTGCGACTGGCTGAAAACCAGTTCGCCGCGGCGGAACATGCGGGCCGGCGCCATCATGTCCATGGCATGCATTTCTTCCGGCGTGAGGTCGGCGAAAAGATCCACCTCGTTCAGGCAGCTGAAGGGGTCATCCGGCCCAGCCATCAGCGGGTATGGCTCGCGTTCACGCGGCGACCAGGGCTGGGAGCCGCCAGCGGCGGCTTCCAGCCTCTTTTCCCAGTCATTGTTCATGTGCCGGCTTCAGGACACGCACTGCGACGAGTGCCAGGACCAGGCCATAGACCAAGTGGCCCATGAGGGAGAGCATAGCCATTGCATCCATGGTGAAGAGCGGCATTCCGAGCATCAAGGGCATGATGACCAGCGGGCCGAGTACCCACCAGAGGGCGCCGTAGGCGAGGCCGATCAGTACCGAGATCACCAGGTGGACGCCGACGCTTCGACCATCTGCACCGAAAGTGTAGGCCGACAGGTGATCGTTGTATGACAATTTCCGAAGCACGGACAGAGCAGCGCGGATTTTCTGGAGTGACACCTTGGCGCGAAGAAAGGCTATGGCGCGAAGCGCCATAAGGTCCCGGTAGGAGTATTGCAATGCCCCTGCCTCCGAATCCGGAAGCTCCGGCTCGAAGATCCCCCTCTGCCGCCATCGGCGCAACTGGGGCACGGTCGTGCCGGTAAGCACTGCTGTCAGGCGCACGTCAAAGGCCATTTGTTCTTACCCCCATCCTGCTGCCATTGTGCATGTTCAGCTGCCAGCCTCTCGGGAGCCTCGCCGGTGACTCCCGGATTTCCTCGCCGCGCAGCCCTTCGTCGGCGGTCAGGCCCGGCGGGAGAGGGTGGCCACGGTTCCGTCCCACTCGTCGATGACGTAGCCGGCCCGGGTGATCTTTTCGCCGGCGTCGGTGCGGTTCCGGACCGCGGGTGCCAAGGTTTGAGTGCCTGTCTTCGCAAAGTCAGGCCCTGTCCGGTGACGGCCCGTCGTGCGGTTCCATACGGCATGCCCGAAGCTGGCGCCTTACTGCCCAAAAAGTGTGTTTGGCGCCCATTGCTTCCCCCAACAAGACCTCCCAGCGCGGCATGAACCCGCGGAGGGCATAGCTCAAGTTAAACGTTAATGCCGGAGGCTGTCAATGGCACTACGTGGCATTTGCAATACACATTTGAGCCGTTCGTATCGCCTCATGCGACGAATGCCGGAAACCAGACAAATCCCCCCAGTGCGTTCCTCCACCTGGCCACGCTTCGTGAGCGGACTACCGCAGGTCAGATGTTCGCAGCTACATGTTCCCGGAGGTACTCGCGGAGGTATGGCAGGGCGAAATCGACATAACCCCGGCGCGGAGAGTGAATCAGCTCGGCAGCGATCAGTCGAAGGCGGTACTGGCTCGCGTAGCTGACGTTCACTCCCATGCGTTCCTGGACGTCGGACATTTTCGATGGCCGGTCATCTTTCGCCATTGCCAGGAGGAAGGACTTGTCGATGTCCGAAGCGTCGGCCAGGGCAGGTTCATGGACGAGCGCGCCAAGGCGCCGCAGTGCCTTGGCGACACCCTGGTGCGCATCTTTGACGGAGATCTCCGCCGCGGAGGGATGGAGCCGCCACGTTTGTGCACCGACGAGTTGGATGAGGAAGGGGTAGCCGTTCGTCCCATCGGTCATCACTTGCAACGCCTCATTGGAGATCGTTCGCCCGGATGATTCGATCGGTTCCCGCAGCGCGCGGTCCACCTCGCTGCGGGTAACCGGCCCGAGTGTGTGGCGCTCGGCCCGGCGGAGGAAGGTGAGCACTTCATCGTTCATGACGTCGCTGATGGCCGAGGTGAGTCCTGCGCCGGCGAACGCGAGCTCGCGGCCTTCGCGGAATGAGTGCTGAACCGTGGTCGCAAGGTCCCGCAGTTCATGGATCTGGTTCTGGTGAATCTCATCGAGGGTGATCAGGAGGCCGGTTTCGTGTTCGGCGAGAAGGTCGGTAAGCAACTCAACCTGATTACGCAGCCCCGCTTCCGTGACGTGGGAGTCAATGGTTTCCCATGTGAGGGCTCCAAAGTTGAGAGGGCCGGTGATCCCCGTCAATTTGCGGCGCACCGCGTCCGGATCGAAACTGCGCAGCAGCCGGGGCAGATGCTGTCGGGTGATCCGGTTGATGAATCCGGGGGAGGCGGTCTCGCTGATCACGAGCCAGCCGCGTTCCCTGGTCCGGTCTTCGATGGCATTGAGCATGACGGTCTTGCCCGATCCACGCGCCCCTGTGTACAGGGTGGCGCGGCCGGAGGAGCCGGGGCCGTCTTCCAACGCTTCGACGAAGTCGTCGATCACGGCATCCCGGCCAACCAGGAGGGGAGGGCTGACGCCGAAGCTTGCGTGGAATGGGTTGCGCATAGGGACAGTCTACCGGACTCCTTTAGACTCTTTTAGACTTTTTAGACTTGTTTAGACTTTTTAGATTTGGTTAGACCCGCGGTCCAACGTTCGATTCGCGGGCGGGTGGAGAAAACCAGGCAGACCAGCAAGGCCGTACCTACTGCTGAAACTATTCACCGGCACTGGCGTGTCGTAGCGCGTGCACCTAGGAATGCGCTGAATAATTTTGGGGGGGTTTAAGGCGCGCCTGCTGGAATATTTTCCTGCCTCGTTAAGACTGGATTCATGCAAGGAGTTGAA
>NZ_JAODLR010000049.1 GCF_025960875.1 Crystallibacter permensis
AACACAACCCCCCCAGACTCGCGCCGCAGACCACAGGAAGCCTGGGGGTCGGCGTTGCTCCAGCTGCGACCTGCGCTGGTCTGTGTCATCCCCTCCACCTGGACGGCGGTGGCGACCAAGGCAGGCCGTGCACCAGTCCCGTCAAACCGGGCCTCCCAGCGTTTCCAAGGGGACGGGGTCACGAACGGGGGGAGTGCTGCGCGGCTGCCGGTATTGTCGCTCGTTGGGCGCTTATCCGGCCTCCTGCGTCCGGGGCATCAGCGCTTGGATGGCATTGACCAGGATCCGGCATGCAGTCTCGACCACGCCGGCTGTCACGTTCAGTGGCGGCAGCATGCGGACTACGCAGCCGTTCCGGCCGCCGGTTTCGAGGATCAGTCCGAGGCGTAGCACCTGTTCCTGGACGGAGAGCGCCAGGTCGCCGGCTGGCATTCCGGTTGACGGGTCCTGCAGCTCGATGCCCCACATCAGTCCCCGGCCGCGGATCTCGCGTACCCATGGCAGCGACTCAAGCGGTGCAAGCAGGTTGGCTACCTGCTCCCCGCGCTCGCGGACGTTGTCCAGCACTCTGTCGCGCTGGATAATGTGGACGGCTTCTGCTCCGGTGGCGAATGCCAGCTGGTTGCCGCGGAAGGTCCCGGTGTGGGCTGCGGGTGCCCAGGTGTCAAGCGAAGCGTCGTACATGATCAGGGCTACCGGGGTGCCGATGCCGCTCAGCGCTTTCGACGCGACGATGACGTCCGGTTCGATCCCGTACTGCTCGAACGCGAACCAGGTCCCGGTCCTGCCGCAGCCGGTCTGTACCTCGTCGACGATGAGCGGGATCTCCAGCTGCCGCGTCAGTTGCCGCAGCCGCTGGACGAACTCGAGCCGGGCCGGGATCACTCCGCCTTCGCCCTGGACCATTTCCACGATGACCGCGGCCGGAAGCGGGATGCCGCCGTTGCCGTCATGGAGGGAGTTCTCCAGGTAGCCGATGCAGTTGATGGCACAGGTCTCGGGGCTCAGGTTCACCGGGCACCGCGAGCAGTAGGAGTAGGGGAAGAAGTGCACTCCGGGCATGCCGTTGGCTACCGGCCGCTTTTGCTCGACAAGCCCGGTCAGGGCCATGGCGGCGGCGCTGCTGCCGTGGAAACCGCCTTGGAAGGAGATAATCTCGGAGCGTCCGGTCGCTGTCTTGCAGAGTTTGATCGCTGCGTCGACGGCATTCGCTCCTGTCGGTCCGCAGAAGTGCATCTTCATGCGCTCACGCATGCCAAGCGGAAGCATTGACAGCTGTGCTTCGATAAAGGCGTCCTTGACCGGTGTCGGAAAATCCAGTCCGTGGGCCAGCGTGCCCAGTTGGCGTCTGGCGATCTCGACGAGCTCCGGATGGTTGTGACCGAGCGAGAGGACGCCGGCACCGGCCAGGAAATCTATGAAGACGTTCCCGTCCAGGTCACGGACGAATGATCCTGCGGCGTCGGCGATCGCGATCGGCAGGTGGCGGGGATAGGCGCGGGCATTCGACTCGCGCTTTTCCTGGCGGGAGAGCAGTTCGGCCGATTTCGGCCCGGGCAAGGGGCCCGAGACATGCGGGCGGGTGTAGCTTACAGGTTCCATTTGCAGAGTCATGATTGCTCCGATTGCAGGGCCAGGATTTCACTGGGCAAGATGGACGACGGCAGGTGGTGCGGGGACAGGGACGGTCATCTGGGCGGTACCGGGCTCCCAGCCGAATGCCCGTCGGACGGCCAGGACGGCGGCGTCGAGGAGGTCGGCGCGGGTCAGCACGCTCAAGGTGGAGTCCGAGGTGGAAATGAGGTTGATGGGTATATCTGCTTCCGTGAGCGCCCTGAAGAAGCGGTAGGACACCTCGGGGTCCAGACGCATGCCGGCGCCGGTGAGGGAAAGCTTGCCCATGTGCTCATCACAGTGCAGGGTGCTGAAGCCGATCCTCGGCCGCGCTGCCTGGAGGGCCTGGCAGGCGGCCGCCGCCTCCGTCGCCGGAAGTGCCAGGACCATGTCCTTGTAGCCGGCCACGGCAGAGACGCTCTGGCCCACCATGTCGGCCGCGGAACCCACGGCGGACAGGGCAGCGAAGACCTGGGCGGCTTTGCCCGGAACGTCCGGAACCGACTCGACCCGGATACTGGCAGTGCTGTTTTCATAGCCGACGGCGGAAATCACCGGGCGCTCGGTGAAGGCCCCCGGTCCTGAGCGGACGCGACCCCCGTCCGGAACCACCAGTGTTCCGTTCGAGTGGGTAAAGGACGAGCGGACATGCAGGAGGACGCCGAAGCGGCGGGCATACTCCACACACCGTGCTTGGAGTACCTTGGCCCCGCAGGCAGCGAGTTCGAGCATTTCGGCGCTGGTAATGGCCTCAAGCTTCCGGGCGGCCGGCACCACACGGGGGTCGGCGCTGTAGACGCCGTCGACGTCCGTGTAGATTTCGCAGATGCCGGCCCCCAGCGCGGCGGCAAGAGCGATGGCGGTAATGTCGGAACCGCCGCGGCCCAGGGTCGTAATTTCCTTTGTTCCCACGCCCGTCCCCTGGAAGCCTGCGACGATCGGAATTTCGCCGCGGGCCAGGGCGGTCCGCAGCTCCCGCGGTTCTACGTCGACAATATGCGCCTTGCCGTGGACGTCGTCGGTCTTGAGGCCGGCACGGTGACCGGTGAACAGTTGCGACGGAACCCCCAGATTGGCCAAGGCCATACCCAGCAAAGCGATGGAAATGCATTCGCCGGTGGTAAGCAGGAAATCGAGATCGCGCGGGGCCGGCGACGGCGAGACGGTGGCCGCGAGGTCCAGCAGATCGTCGGTGGTGTCTCCCATGGCCGACAGCACCACCACAACGTTGTTCCCGGCTGCCCGGGTTTCAAGGATGCGCTGTGCGGCACGCTTGATGCCGTCCGCATCGGCGATGGATGAACCTCCGAACTTCTGCACTACGAGGCCGGATGAATCCAGGGGTCTAGGAGCCCTAAGTGGGCTGATTTTTTGCCGCCGCGGTGTTGAGGTGAGACCCAGCATCCCCCCACCGTGGGCCGATTGTCGGTCCATGATGCCTCCCTTGCTGACAGCAACAGTTGACTGCAACCGCTGTTATTCGTTTGTTACTGCCCTGTCACGACATCGGATTGTGCCAAGGAAGCTTGTATTTTTCTTGGACCTTGGGCTTTCCTGAATTCGCTTGCACCATTCATTGACAGGGAATCGCGCCTTGGCGATGCTGAAGGTTCCAAGCGGTGGGGCCCGCGAGGGGAGCTGCGGCCGGACGGTCCGGCTGGCTCTTTGTGGAGTGGACTGCGGGGGGACACTGCGGCTATGGCTACCGATCGAATTTGGAAATTGCGGCTGTTGGGCGGATGGCAGCTGCAGCGCGGAGACCAGCCGGTCACAGTGGCCCTGCGCCAGCAGCGCCTTATCGCCGCGCTGGCGTTGTACGGCAGGCAACCCCGGACGTTTCTGGCCGGCCTGCTCTGGCCGGACCGCCCGGAACATCAGGGGTTCGGCAATCTGCGGGAGAGTGTCTTCGTGGTGAACCGGGATCTGCCGAAGCTCCTGGTGCCGACGCGGCATTCCTTGGATCTGGCTGAGCGGGCTCGGATTGACGTCCGGGACATCAGGGCACAGGCATCCGGTGCGGAAGAACAAACCGGTCCGGACCTCCCGCAGAGCATCCTCGATACCGTCCTCGAGGCTGAACTGCTGCCTGGCTGGGGTGAAGACTGGGTCATTTCGGAACAGGATCGTTGGCAGCGTTGGCGGCTCTCCGTGCTCGAACGGCTGGCCCGGCAATTCCTGCTGCAGGGACAGATCGACCTGGCGGTGGAAGCGGCCCGTGCCGCCACGACCATTGAGCCGCTTCGCGAAAGCGCGCAACGGCTGCTGCTCCAGTGTTACCTGGCCGAGGGGAACCAAGCGGAAGCTCTGCGCGCCTACCAGTCTTTTCGGATCAGGCTGCGCCAGGAGTTCGGGGTTGACCCCTCACCCTTCACCGCGGACCTGGTCAGCTCGCTCCTGACGGACTGATCGGACGGGGGCACAGCATTTCGTCCGCAGCAGCGGAAGCGGATGGTTCCTGATCAAGGGTCGGCCGTCAGGCAATCAGCGTTGAGGTCCACCCATGCGGGTAGGCCGCACGAGTCCAGGGCCCGCCGCTGGTGGTCAGAGCCGTTGCCGTCAATCCATAAACGCCCCCGGGGGCGCGTCCACCGGTGAGCGGAACGGTTAACCGTTCCTTGTCTGGCCCTCGATGATTCATAGTCCCCAGGAGGCCTCTGAAGGGCCTTCTGCGGGCCTCGAATGGCATAATGGCCCCCGGAAGCCCGTAGCGGGCGTTGGGGTCTTCTGGTGCCCTCCTGGGCGCTTGAGCGGCTTTTGAACTGATAACGCTGTGACTAGCTGCCTCTCGAGGCTGAGCACGGCCTTCCGTACAGCCGACTGCGGCTTGCGATGCCGTTCATCTGCGGACGTCTGCCCCGATGCTGTCAGCGAAGCGCGTCAGTACGGCTGCCCCTGTAGCTGTTCGGCTCCGTGGTGGTGGCATTCCCCTGGATGAGCCAACCTTGGCTGGGCTTGCGTCCCGCGGACCAGTGGCGGGGGAGGGGCTAAGCGGGTTGTGTC
>NZ_JAODLR010000050.1 GCF_025960875.1 Crystallibacter permensis
GAGGAGGCGATTTTGCTTCCCGAACTCGCTGCAGCATAATCAGAGAACTGACCTGCACGGTGTCGAGAAACTCCACCACTCAGCGGGACGTAACCGTCCGAAATCTCCGCAGCAGCCCAAACGGCTGATTGTTAGGGGAAGGCATGGCCGCTGGCTGATGGCCTCTAGGCGTCGAATCACCTCTTCCCACTCTTCAATGAGGACTCTCGGAAGATTCACCATGTTTGTTCGCCCATGCAAGACATCCGAGCTTCGTGTGTAGATGTGGCGGGCAGCCTTCACTAGTCCCAAGAGTTCCGACATAGAAACTTTGCCGTGGTGAGTAACCAAAACATAGCTCAGACGGTCCTTGATCTTATCTTGGGGGCATTCCAAGTCTCTCCCTTGGAAAGCACCAATGAACGCTTCCATTGCAAGAAGTTCGAGCCGCTGCCGCAACTCGACTACCGACACGCGCGCCGCTGTGTCGGCTGGCAACTCGTGGAGCGTCATTTCCACTTTCCCAACCGTTTGCATGCTGCGCGAGCAGCCTTTACCTCCTCGACGGTCGCGACGGAGTGCGACTCGTTGCCGTGAACCGCTCCATTCCATCCGCTCAAATAGGGGCCAGCATCTCGAATAGCAGTAAATACGGGATTCGGTGAAATCGATGCAGGCCACAACTCAGCGGCAGATGCCATTCTCTGATCGGTTTGAAATTTCGCATCGATCGTTTTTAGATCTTGCCGCACGTCCCGCTTGTGTTGAACCGCATTTCGTACGACAAAGCTGCGTACAGCGTTGTCAAGACTTATCCGACAAAGCGCGCGCACGGTGCCTGTGACCTTCTCGGCCGAGCCGTCGGCGGCCACGGCGAAGTCCAGAATCGTGCGGGCGTCAGTCAGCAATTGATCCCATGCCTCGCTACTCTTCGCGATAGAGACAGTCCCAACTGCGGGATCTCGCTCTACTCGTCTCGTGTCGCAGTCAATGGCGCGCGCCGCCAAGTGTTCCTTCAGGCGTTCATCATGGGTTAAAACGATGACGCGCCTGTCCTTCGCGATGCTCGCGAGCAGCCCTGCCAATCGGTCAATGCGCAGTTCATCGAAAGCATGAACCGGGTCGTCCAGGACTAGAAAACCGAATGGACCGGCGTCAACTGATGCAAGAAGCGGAGCCAATAGGACCGCGTTGCGTTGGCCTGCGCTCAGCATCCCAAGTTCCACGTGATTGTCATTGGTGTCGAGTAGCTCCATGGAAGCCTTGGTCGACATCACCGTGAGGCTCTCCAGCCGAAGGTCAGCATCGGCCAATAGCTCCTGGACGCGCTCATTTGCTCTTGTCTGTAAGGAACCGCTTCGTTGTTTCCGCAAGAAAACACGTAGCTCTTCCACTCGTTTGACGGTATTCCCCCACAACGGGGAGTCTGTTCCTAGGGCCTGCTCTTGACGCCACGTTGATACGAACTCTGTTGCCGCTCGCGCCCGGGCTAGCCCCCATTGTTTAAGCCGATCTGTTTGTGCGATCGCCTCGGCCAGGAGTAGCCCGACCTCTTCCGCCTTCAACCAGTTCGCGAGATCGGTTGACGCTGTAAGAACCAAGTGATGGGGCCCGAGTCCGTGGCCCTCGACCGCGGCTTGCAACTTGTGCAAGAGACGCTGGCCCTCAAGACTCGTTCGATGGTGCCCGTCGCCTCGCGGCAGATCCAGCCCAATCTCGATCGTTGGACGCAGAAGAGTATTTGCAGATTCAAATAGGGCCTTGATTGCTGCATCGACTCTGGATTTGAGCAGCGACAGCTCTTGCGCGTTGGCGACTGTGCGGCCCAACGTCGATAACCAGCTGGCGTCGGGCGTTTCGCAGACCGGGCAGTCCCCGTCTTCAAGGCCACGACTTTGAGCTTCAGTGTGAAGCCTGTCGAGGGCGAGAAACAGACTCTGTTGGACCGATTTACTCGATTCTTCGAAGACTCCGCTACTCGCAATAAATTCATCCGCATGAGCTCTCAGACGCTTTGGCGCGTCCGAGGGTATCGACTTTGCTTCCACACCGGATTCCGAAAGGCCAGCGCTCTCAAGCCAGTCGTCAATTGAGGCGGAAATCTCTGGAACAGGGATTGCTTCCAGTCTTGCTGATGCAGCTTCAACGCCCCAGGCCTCGTCTAGCGCGTTCAATTCACGCGTCCAAGCATCTCTTGCCCGCTGCCATTTCTTGAAGGCAACGTCAGCGGTGGCGCGCCTATCTGCGATAGTGTCCTGAAGCGCAACAAAACTGCCTCCAAGCGCCAAGAGTCCCTCGAAGTATGTCGCGAGGTCCTTGCTTAGCTGAACGCGGCGCTCCAGGGCCGCGTATGCGAATACTGGAGAATGGCTCGCAAGTATCTGAGTCCACGATTCGCCCAGCGCTAGCTCACGCTGGCCTTCTCGATCTTCGACTTCGGCGGTATGTGAGACAACACTTCCAGATTCATCAATAGTGCAGCTAAGCAGCAGTCGTGTTCCCTCGGATTCCAAGGTGATTTCGACACGCGCAGCGGAGGATCCTCGTCCGAGATGTACCGGATCCCAGAGAGGTGCTTTTCCTGCCGTTCCTCCGGACGCGGAAGGAGTCTGTCCAGTTAGACAGACCTCGATCGCATCACTGATACTCGATTTTCCTGAGCCGTTAAGTCCATGCAGAACCGTGATACCCGGACTGGGGTCGAAGCTGATCTCCAAGGGTTGCTCATTAAGGATGCCCCGGAATCCGTGTATGGAAGCGTGTTCCATATTCCATCGCCGTCCATAGACGAGGATCTCCTCATCCGTGCGCTCGCTCCTGGCCAGTTCGCTCGCCACGGAATGGAGCCGTCCCCAACTGTCTTTGTCCTTCCGTGCGGCAGCCTCCTTTGCAGTTATGACATCGAGCAGTTCTCTGAACGAATACATCGTCATAGAGTCGGCCGCTACTGTATGGACACTCGGAGCTTCCACAGAGGGAGCTTCCCGCACCATTACCACGCTTCCCGAACTAGCGGCCGAATCAACTTCGCTCACGGGCTCAGAAACGCCGATCATTTCGTCAAGCTCATCTGTGGCGGAGCAATTTTAAAACCCGTGACGGACGGCTGTTCGAGTCCCCATGGCCCCGGAGAACGACCCAGACTCGGTTGGTCAGCCAGCTCCAGATTAAGGGCCAGCAGTTGCGTCAGAATTTCATCTTCAGGGGAAAACCCATAAGCCTTGAATACCGCTGCGTCCAAGGCGTGGTGGAGCTCCCTAAGCTGGTTTTTCCCAGGCATACGCAAGTCGTCGTATTGAACGGCAAGAGTCTCGCCATCTAGAAGTGCCTCCTCGCGCAGATACAGAATGGCTGACATTGCATCTCTCACGGCCGCCATGTCGTCGGAGGATGGCGCCTGCGGAAAGGGAAAGCAGTCCCAAACGGTAGTCGACGTATAGCGAGGATCACCCTTGAAGCTGAAGCACCGAGCTGCGATCCAACTCTGATGGATCGAAGACGACAAGACGCCCATGGAGTAGTCGTCATCGAGTGCGAAGACGGTCATGGCGTCACTGGGATGGATGCTGGCATCAACGAACTCGAATACGGTAGGGCGATTGACCGTGGCTACGCGAGAGGTCGCAATGTAGCGGCTTAACGGGGCAATCGCGGACAGCATCTCGCGCCGCCTGTAGCTCAGCTGCCACCAGGTTTGAAGGAAGCCGATGTGATGGGAATTGACCTTGGTTTTGGGATTGTCGGCTAGAGCGGCAGCGTTCTTCTCCGTTTGCTCTCTGGCTTTCTCCTCACGCACACCGAGCACCACTTCGGCGAGGTGCTTGAATGCGGCCGGATATTTGCTCCGAGCGGTTCTGAGGTCCTGCTCGGGAATATCGATCACCCATCGATCGACCACGAGCTTGTTGAGCATTTCCTTCCCCCCAAGGAACGGGTGGATGACTTGCTCGCTTCCATCGCTTGCGGCCACGAGTTCCACCATTTCTGCTTGATTCAATACGAATCCTTTGGCGACTCTGGTGACACCCGGGGTCTGCCCCTGGAAGCACCGGGCAGGAGTTGTGTTGAAAGGCAGGGGCAGCGCAGTACGTACGTCGACGCTTGGAGCTAAGGAAGTAGGAATGTGGGGAAGAACCATACGGCCGCAGACTTCCATGGCCTCGCGCCATTTGCCGGCTCTCCGTGGTTGGTGGTGAAAACGGGTACGGGCCCAGTTATGTGAAGGGCCCGTAGCCCTGCTGTGATGGATGTTCTCGACGCATTCATCAC
>NZ_JAODLR010000051.1 GCF_025960875.1 Crystallibacter permensis
ATGCTGGTCTACCTGAGAAAGCGAATCCTCTCCAGCGCGTTGCCGTTGGTGGCTGTGATCGTGGGGGTGTTCGCGCTTGCCCGATTGACCGGTAATCCGGCGAACCTGTACTTGCCGTTGAACGCGACAGATCAGATGCGGGCGGACTTTACTGCCCGCCACGGTCTGGACCAGCCGCTGCTGACGCAGATGGCTGATTACTTCGGCGGGGTTCTCAGGCTGGACTTCGGTGAGTCGCTCAGGACGGGGGAGTCCGCGGCAGCCATGGCGCTGCGGGCTTTCCCGGCCACCCTGCAGTTGGCCGCCACCACCATGGTGCTGGCCATCGTCCTGGCCGTGATCGTCGGTTGTTGGGCAGCGTTGAAGCCCAACGGCATCGCGGACCGTATCTCCAGTTTCGTCTCTATGGCCGCGGCCTCCATCCCGGACTTCTGGCTCGCCATTGTCGGCATCTGGATCTTTGCCATCACACTGGGTTGGTTGCCGACCTCCGGTGTTGGCGGCGCGTCGGCCTGGGTGTTGCCCATCGCGACTCTGCTGTTGCGCCCGTTTGGGGTGTTGGTTCAGATTGTCCGGGGCGCTATGGTGTCCGCGTTGTCCGAGCCGTATATCAAGCTGGCCCGCAGCAAGGGCGCCGGCGACGTGCGGGTGGTCACCCACCATGCTCTGCGTAATGCCGCGGCCCCGGCGCTGACCGTTGCGGGCGATCTGACCGTGGGCTTGGTCAACGGCGCGGTGGTGGTGGAAACCATCTTCGGCTGGCCCGGCATCGGCAAGCTCATGATCGACTCCATCCTGCAGCGCGACTTCGCGGTCCTGCAGGCAGCGGTCCTGTTGACCGCGATTGCAATCTTTGTCCTGAACATCCTCATTGACCTGGGCTACGCGCTGCTGGATGCACGCGTCCGCCCGGCCACCGTGAAGGCGTAGGAGGAACCCATGACCACGCCCATCACCGCCTCCGGCCAGCAGCCGCCGGACGCTAACGCCGCACAACCTGACACCACCCTTCCGGATTCTCCGCCGTTCGGCGGCGACCCCAAGGGCACCAAAGCCGACAGCTCAGGCAAGAAGCTCAGCCTCTTCCGGTTGCTGCTGCGCGATAAGTTCGCCACCGTGGCGGCCGCCGTGCTGGTCTTCGTCGGTCTGGTGGCGATCTTCGGCCCGATGCTGGTGGGGGACCTGGCGACCAGACAGAATCTCATGTTCGCGAACAAGGCGCCGTTCACCCTGGCCAACGGCTGGGAGTACTTCCTCGGCAGCGACTCGCTTGGCCGCAGCGTTCTCGGCCGCCTGGTCGTGGCCACCCGGACAACGATCTCCGTGGCGCTGCCCGCCGTCGGCGTTGCGCTGATCATCGGTTCCCTCTGGGGAGTGTGGGCCGGCTATCACCGCGGCTGGCGTGAAACCGTGTCCATGCGCATCGCCGATGTGATCATGAGCTTCCCATCGCTGCTGCTCGCCGTCGTTGTTCTCTACGTTTTCAATCCCAGCATTGCCAACATTGTGCTGATTCTGGCGATCACCCGCATCCCGATTTATCTGCGTACCGCCCGCGCCGAGTCGGCCGAGCTGCAAAGCCGGACCTTCGTGGACGCGGCGCGTACTTTCGGTGCCAGGCCCAATGCCATCATCGGCCGCCATGTCATCCCGGTGGTGCTGCCGACCTTGCTGACGCTGGCCACGCTGGAGTTCTGCTACGTCATGCTGGCCGAGTCTTCCCTGAGCTTCCTGGGTATCGGCATCCAGCCGCCGGACGTAAGCTGGGGACTTATGGTGGCCCAGGGCAGGCAGTACTTGCAGACCGCCTGGTGGCTTTCCATCTTCCCCGGCCTGGCCATCGTGATCACCACCATCGCCGCGAACGTGCTGGCGGCCTGGCTGCGGATCGCCACCGATCCGGCACAGCGCTGGCGTCTGGCGCTGCCGCGCAAACGCCTGATCGCCCGTATCCCTGTCAAGACCGAGGAGTCGAAGTAATGAGCGCTCTCACCCAGGCCTCGCCGGCTGCGGCCGGAAAGACCGGCACCACGGTGCTGAAAGTCGAGGGACTGACCGTGGACCTGCGCACCAGCCGCGGCACGGTGCGGGCCGTGGACAACGTGGGTTTCGAAGCCCGCGCCGGGGAGACCTTGGCATTGCTGGGCGAATCCGGCTGCGGCAAGTCCATGACGGCCAAGGCCGTTGCCGGGCTGCTGGATCCGATCGCGGACGTGACCGGCGGCGAGATCGTCCTGAATGGGACGGACCTGGCCGCGTTGAGTCCGCGGCAGCGGCGGAAGTTCGCCGGGCCGGAGCTGGGCATCGTGTTCCAGGACGCGTTGACCGCCCTGAACCCGGTTTATCCGGTGGGCACGCAGCTGGGCGAGGCCTTCCGGATCCACCACAAACTGTCGGCGAAGCAGGCCCGCGCAAAGGCCATTGAGCTGATGAAACGGGTGGGCATTCCGGAGCCGGAGTCCCGGGTTAACGCGTACCCGCACCAGTTCTCCGGCGGCATGCGCCAGCGGATCCTGATCGCAATGGCGGTGGCGTTGAACCCGCGGCTGCTGATCGCGGACGAGCCGACCACGGCCCTGGACGTCACGGTCCAGGCGCAGATCATGGCCCTGTTGCGCAGCCTCCGCGAGGAAAGCGACATGGCGGTAGTGCTCATTACCCATGATCTGGCCGTTGTCGCCGAAGAAGCGGACACCGTGGCGGTTATGTATGCGGGAAATGTCGTGGAGACCGGCCGCGTGGCCGATGTCTTCTCCAACCCCCGCCACCCCTACACCAAGGGCCTGCTGGAGTCAGTGCCGGTCAACGCCGAACGCGGCGGGGAGCTGAACTCCATTCCCGGCAGCCCGCCCGAACTGCACAACATCCCGCCCGGCTGCGTATACCAGTCGCGCTGTCCCATGGTGCAGGAGATCTGCCGGGCCCAGCGCCCGGAACTGCTGCCGATCAACGACGACGGCGGCGGGAGCCTGGGCCGCCACTCCACCCGGCCTGCCACAGCCACGGCACTGCCTGTCACCGTGCGGGCTTCGGCCTGCCACTTCAGCGAGGAGCTGGCTAATGACTGAAACACTGACCCGGCCGCAGGGGACCGGCACGCTTCTCGAAGTCGAGGGCGTCACCAAGACCTTCCATGTCCCCAAAGGTCCCTCGGGCAACAGCCGGCTGCGAGCCCTGGATGGCATCAGCCTCTCGGTAGAGCGCGGCGAGACGCTGGGCCTGGTGGGCGAATCCGGTTGCGGCAAGTCCACGCTGGCCCGGACCCTGATGATGCTGGAACGGCCGGACTCCGGGACCGTGCGCTTCGACGGGCAGGACCCTTTCGGCATGCGCGGCAAGGAGCTGCTGGCCTGGCGCCGGCGGGTGCAGATGGTCTTCCAGGACCCGTTCGCGTCCCTGAACGCCCGCATGAACGCCGGAGAAATCATCTCCGAGCCGTGGCGCGCCCACAAGGACCTCTACCGGACGTCCAGGGAGCGTGACGCCCGGGTCCGCGAACTGCTGCATATGGTGGGGCTGCGGCCCTCCGACGCGAAGAAGTCTCCACAGGAATTCTCCGGCGGCCAGCGCCAGCGCATCGGCATCGCCCGCGCGCTGGCCCTGAACCCCGACGTCATTATCCTGGACGAACCGGTCTCGGCCCTGGACCTCTCCGTCCAGGCCCAGGTACTGAACCTCCTCAACGACCTGCAGCAGCGGCTCGGGGTGGCCTACGTGTTCATCTCGCACGATCTGTCCGTGGTCCGCCACGTCGCGGACCGGGTGGCCGTGATGTATTTGGGCCGGATCATCGAGACCGGCGTCACGGAGGAAGTCTTTGACCGACCCCGCCACCCGTACACGGCCGCGCTGATGTCTGCTTCCCCCAAGCTGGATGTCACCGGCGCGGAGCGCAACCGGATCATCCTGCAGGGCGAAATACCCTCGCCGCTGGACCCGCCCTCGGGCTGCCGCTTCCGGACCCGCTGCTGGAAGGCCCAGGACATCTGCGCCGAGCAGCTACCCCCGACCGTCCCCGCCCCCGAAGACGCGTCACACGCCGCCGAATGCCACTTCCCGCTGGAGACGATCAAAGTCCGCAACCCGGACCCGGCCCCGGCGCCGGCCCAGTGACAGACCAGTGACCTGGGCAGAGTACGTCCTCATAGCCGTAGCCGTCTT
>NZ_JAODLR010000052.1 GCF_025960875.1 Crystallibacter permensis
TACTGGCACCTCTGCGTATCAGGTTCGGGCGTATTCATCGGCTGGCGCCTGTGCAGGTTCGACTCATCCGCTGGTGCTAGTGACCATCTGGGAGAAGAGGGCAGACGGGGCCGTTCGCCGGAGGACTCTGAGTAGTGTTCTGTGCGGCATACTGCTGGGGCTTTGGCTTTCCGTCGCCGGTTACGGTTGGCGTTTCAGGCTGGCGTATCTGGCCCAGTTTTCTCCGGCTGAATCGGTGTGTTTGAAGGCCACTTGGTAGCTGTAGCCGAGTGCGTCCGCGACTAGTGGCGGCGGCATCTGGGTGACGAGGTCGTCGAGCGAACGGTTGCGGGCTCCTGTGAGCTGGATACCGAGCGAGCCGAGCCGGTGCGTGATGGTGTTCGGGTGCAGGTGGTGGCCGGCGTGGGTGCCGGGGAAGAGCCATGGGCTCTCGCTGACGCCGGTGCGGAGGTTGGGCCGGGTCTTGATGTGGTCCAGAAGCAGTTTGGCGAACGGCGCCGGGACGGGAACGGGACGGCCCCCGAAGTTTATAGCGGCCTGGCCTGTCGCCGGGTCGATGGCGATCGCGTCGGTGCGGAGCGCTGCGACCCGTACGAGGGGCTGGGCGTAGAGCAGGAGCAGGATCCCTGCGACCCGGTAGGGAAGGGATTCGCTGCTGCCGCTGAGGAGTTCCCGGAGCCACGCCAGCCGCTGGTCCTGGGCGAGCGTGGGGCGGGTTCGTGCGGTGTAGTGGCCGACGTCGACGCTGACGTTGAGCCTGGTGTTGCGGGCGAAGACGAAGAAGGTCCGGATCAGCTTGCGGGTGGTGGGGCCACTCGCCCTCCACTCGTCAACGTCCTGCTGGACGCAGGTCGCGGCGGTGCGCTGGTGCGTGTCCCAGAGCCAGCCGAGGAACTTGATGGTCTCGGTGATCTCCTGCTTGGCGGAGTGGACCGGGCCGCGGGCCGGGCTGTCGGGGGTGACCGTGGACCGGATGCGCTTGAGGTGGTGCCATTTGGCGAAGTGCTCGACGGGCCGGGCGATCTCGGGCGGCAGGGGGTGGAGCTTGTCCTCAATCCACGTCTCGAAGCGGGCAAGGTACGGGTCCCGGTATGGGAGCAGGCCGTGGTGGACCAGAATGGCACGGAGGTGGTCAACGGCGCGCCCTGCCGTCTCAATGTGCTGGTCGAGGCCTTCGTGGGTCAGCGGAGTGCTCCCGGCAGAGAGTGAGGCCAGGAGGACCTGGACCTTGGGAGAGCGCTTCCATGTGATGATGCTCTCCGGGCGCTCGGCTTGGCAGAGGACGTCGACCAGCCGGCCCATCGCCGCCGGGTCCGCCGGGTGGGCGAGCAGCATGACGGTGAGGTCGTCGCGGAGGGCGCAGCGGGCGCAGGTGCCGCGCCGGTAGGACTCGGTCTCGGTCCGGCAGCGGGTGCAACGAAAGTCGTGGGGGATGCCTGCGCATTCGGCGCAGCGGGGTCCGCCCCGGTCAGATGGGGGTCCGGGGAGGAGCCGATGCTGGTTGCAGCCGGGGCAGCTGCCGTAGGTCCGGGTGGCGACGGTAAAGCAGGGTCCGCAGACCTTCCCCTCCGGCCAGCTCACCCGGGCCTTGCCCGTGTTGCGGCCGCAGCGGGCGCAGACATCGGTGCCCGTGGTCCTTGGTCGGCCGCGGGTGGTGTTGCGCGGGCTGAGGCCTGAGGGCTCAGTGGTCATCATCGATGATGCGGGCTCGGCGTGGGCGGGCGGTGCGGTTGAGGTCGACGACGTTGGGGGAGCTGGCGGTCCCGGTCTTGCGGGCCTTTACGTCTGCTGCGGTGACCGTGATGAGGTCCTCCGGGCCGCAGGAGAAGATGTCGCAGATCGCGGAGATGAGCTGCAGTGCGACGCGTTCGGGCTTCTGGTTCACGAGCCGGTAGACCTGGGGGCGGGAGAGGACGATCCCGCGCTCGGCGAGCAGCGGTATGAGGTCGGTGGTGTTGTGAAGGCCTCGCGCGGCCATCAGCTCCGCAAGGCGCCAGCGATACTCAACCTGCCGCTTCACCAGTCACCTCCCGGGCGCCTGAAGGCTTCCGTGACGGTCCGCTCGAGCCCGGTCCGCAGGGTCGTGGCGCGGAAGTCGTCGCTGACGAACTGATAGATGCCGGTCGTGGAGGCATGTTCGTGTCCCATCTGATACTGCACAAACCTAGGATCCCATCCATCCTCCAGAAGATGGGTCGCATAGGAACGCCGCAACGAATGCAGGTCCAACCCGTCCGAGGGGATCCCGAGCTCCTGGACATAGCGCCGCAGCCGCCGCAGGAGAGTGGATTCGCTGATCAGCCCACCGCGTTCGCTGGGGAACAGGTCAAGCGTGTCGAGGGTGCCGCGGCCGTTGGCGAGCCAGTCCTCGAAGATCCCGGGGGTCCAGTCGAAGACCGTCAGCACGCTGCGGGGCTTCGGAGGGGAAGCCCTGCGGGACTTGCCGAAGCGGACCTTGCAGACCCCGAACCTCCCGAACCGGCGGGCGTGCGGGTTGGCGGCGAAGTCCACCGCCTGCAGGTGCCTCAGCTCGTTGAACCGCAGCCCGTAGGAGTAGGCCGCCTTGAGCATGACCGCGTCCCGGTAGGCCGACTGCCAGCCCTTCTTTCCGGAGGCTGCGGCGCGTTCGACCTCGTCGTCAGCGTGGTCGAAGAGCATCTGCAGCTCCCGGCGTGTGAACGGGCGCTTCGCAGGCCCGCCCTCGTATTCCTGCACGTGTGGGGCGCTGTTCCACTCGAAGAACACCTGGGCCGGGTGGGTGCCGAAGAGCTCTTCGCAGCGTCGGTCCCAGCCGTAGTCGGGGTTGGCGATGTAGGAGGTGAATGCCCTCAGGGCGGATTGCTGGACCCGCACCGAGGAGTGTGACAGGCGCTTGATGGAGCGCAGATCGCCGAAGTACTCCTCGACATGGGCCGGCGTCCAGTTCCACGGAAACTCGTTCATGTGCTCGATAAACCGGCGGACATAGCGGATCCGCTGGGCGATCGTGTCGAACTGCAGGTTGCGCGAGAGCTGCTGGTTGCGCCACCCGTCCAGCATTTCCTCGACGGTGTGCTGCTCGGGATGCAGCAGCGGAACCGACCCCGCCACAACAAGCACCCGACCCGACCGGTCCACACCCAATTTCCGCCTCCAGACGCCGCACAAACAAACGAATCAATGATTCATCAGATGAGATTTCAAGGCAAACCCGCAGGTCAGAGATGCTTTCCGAGTCCGAACAAGACTTCGCCGCGCCCTCAAGCGGATGCCGCGCCGAAGCCGACAACAGAGCCGGGATCAGCCAGTGATCCGCGTAAACTCGCCCTTCCATGGGCGTCCCGCATCACAGCGGGGAGAGGAGCCGTCATGATTCATCAGATGAAATACGCAGACTAC
>NZ_JAODLR010000053.1 GCF_025960875.1 Crystallibacter permensis
AATTACACCGCACGTATTATGCTCAGAAGCGCCGCCAGAACGGCGGCCTGATCATGCATCGCAGCAGTGGATTTCACCACGAAACGCGGAGAGCCCATTTGCCGGGCGTGCAGTGGCGGGCGAAACCGACCAGGAAGCGCAGCAGCTGGGGGTTGGCGGAGAGCGGGATGTAGAGCGGGGAGGACGGATCGAGCATCGCCTTCAGTCCGTAGCTCAGGACGGCTGCGAGGCATCTCGGCCAAGCTTTCGCCGTCGCATGCATGAGGAGGACCCCACGTGAGAACGTGGGGCCCTCGTCTCTTTCCTTAATGCGTGCTCCTGGCACCTCAAGTGGTATTTCCGCTGGACTTTATACAATCGGAAAGGAACAGCTAGGTCTCATTTCTTGGGCTGCGGAGGTACAGGAGGGGACTTGTACGAATCAATGGTCTCCGCCTCCAGGGCTGCATAATCCATCCCCCACCGGTCCGTCAACTCTTGATACGCAGGGAGGGTAGTCAAGTGCTTCATAGCCTCAACGAATGCGGGAGTTAGCTCGGAGTCCTTGACCAGTCCCATCGAAAGGATCGAGCCCGGAATATCGGCAACCTTCTCAAACTCGTCGGGCGACTGCTTAGCGGCCCAAGAGAGCGCGGGGGCATCCGCATACACGGCTTCGACCCGACCGCTCTTGAGCTGCAACAGGGCCGCGTTCTGATCTGGAACCGTGACGAAGTTTATTGCCGGTTCGCCAGCGGCGACGCAGGCTGCACTACGTTTCGGCCCTCGTTCAACTGCCTGAAGACCGCCCTGAGCTACACCAACCTTGTGGCCGCACATAGAATCCGGGCCGATGTCCAGGGGGTTCCCTGGGGAGGCGGCTATCGCCTCACCGCCCAGCGCGTACCCCACCATGTCCAAAACTTCCAAACGCGGTTCCGTGACTCCCATGTCTGCTATGGCCGCATCAAACCGCTTTGCCTGAATACCAGGAATGAGCCCGTCAAAGGTTGTCTTGCTGAATTCGACGTTCACGCCTAGTACCTGTCCCAGGGCGCGCGCCACGTCAGCGTCCAGGCCAACGAAAGTCTGTCCATCGGAACCGATGAACTTTGTTGGAGCGGCTGTTGCATCCACGCCGAAGGTAATTGTTTTTCCCTTCACAGACGCAGGAAGTAGATCTGCTGCCGGTTGATGGACCTCCACCTCTTCGAAGGATTTGAACTCCTTGGCAGTTGGCGCTGCATTTGCGGATTCCGGCTGTTCAGCGGACGCTGATCCGGAAGCACAACCAGCAACGAGAAGGCCTGCAATGCCGGCCACGACGGTCAAACTACGGAAACTTCTGCTAGTCATTTCGTACCCCTCCGATAATGGGAAATATTTGGTAAGCAGCTAGATAACTTGCCTGAGGAATTCTTTAGTACGGAAATGTTGGGGATCTGAAAGCACCTTCCGAGGGTCGCCCTGCTCCACTATGCTTCCGCCATCCATGAAGACCAAGACATCTCCGACTTCCTTCGCGAACCCCATCTCGTGCGTAACGACGATCATCGTCATGCCGGCCGATGCTAATTCCTTCATGGTGTCCAGAACCTCGCCCACTAATTCGGGGTCAAGGGCAGAGGTGGGCTCGTCGAAGAGCATCACCCGCGGTTCCATGGCGAGAGCGCGGGCGATAGCGACCCGTTGTTGCTGGCCCCCCGAGAGTTGACCCGGGTATTGAGAGGCCTTCTCCGCGAGTCCTACACGGTCGAGTAAGGAAAGCGCTTTGTCCTTTACCGCCCGACGGTTCTGCTTCTTGACCCAGACAGGTGCGACGCAGACATTCTCCAGCACTGTCATGTGAGGAAAAAGGTTGAATTGTTGGAACACCATGCCGACCTGCGATCGCTGTGCGGCAATCTTGTTGTCGCTCAACTCAACGTAATTGTTCCCACGCCTTTTGAATCCAATAAATTCGCCGTCGACCAGAATCCTTCCGCAGTCCGGTTGTTCCAACAGGTTTATGCAGCGTAGCAACGTGGATTTGCCGGATCCGCTGGGCCCAATCAGGCACAGGACTTCACCGCTCTTGACCCGCAGATCGATTCCCTGCAGTACGTGATTTCCTTCGAATGACTTCTCCAACTGCTCAACAACGACCATGTCCGTCATTTCCTACGCCCTCCCGAGACTAGTTGTACCGCTGGGCCGTCGTCTCTTTATCCGTTTGGCCGGGGTAGACCCACGTGTTCCCTTGGAAAAGTGCTTTTCAAGGTATATCTGCACCACACTAAGGACAGAAGTAATGATGAGATACCAAATGCCTGCGACTATGAGCAGCGGAATAGTCTGATAGTTCGACGAGTAAATAAGCTGCGCGCTATGGAGCAGGTCCGCAATGCCGACAATACTAACCAACGATGTATTCTTCAGCAGAGTGATCAACTGATTCGCAGTCGGCGGCACGATGATCCGCGTGGCCTGCGGCAGAATGATGCGCTGAACTTGGAATCCGTTCATTCCAAGAGCCTTGGCCGCTTCGGACTGCCCGTTACCGACCCCGAGGAAGCCGCCCCGGATGACTTCGGCCATGTACGCGGCCTCATTCAGGCTCAAGCAAAGGATTGCAGCGAACATAGGTGTAATGAACGCATTAGTGTTTATGGACCACATTTCCCCGACGCCAGGGATCCCGAACGCGAAGACCGGGTAGAGAGCCGAAATGTTGAACCAAAATATCAACTGCACTAGAAGTGGAGTCGCCCTAAAAAACCAGATATAGACGTACGCTACACGCGACAAGAGGCGATTGCCCGAGATACGCATCAAGGCCAACAGGATGCCTAAAGCAGTCCCGATCACCATACAGATTCCGGTTAGCTGCAATGTCAGCATTATGCCGTCGGTTATTTGCGCCGCGGTGAAGTACTCACCGACGATCGACCATTTGAAGTTCTCGTTGCCGACAATGGACGCAAGTATTCCAACGAGAAGAACCAGAGTCACGACGGTTGCGATGATCTGGCTAAAGCTCTTTCGGTAGATGAGCCTATAGGTATCAGTATGTCCTGGTACCTCCGTTTTGAAATCCCTTACCGCCGTCATTGGTTTCCCTCCGCGATTTGATCGAGCAGGTTCATGAGAGCCGCCGAGGTGACATAAAGTCCCAACGAGGGTCCAGCACGCCGGTTGCAATGTTCGAAACGACTTCTCCGGCCCCGGGTGACATCTTGAAGCCGAATCCGGAGAAGCCGGTAGCAGCGATAATTCGTTCGCTAGGAGCGTGGGTCAATAGCGTTTTATCGGATCCGAAAGTGATTGTTCCTTGATCGGTTGGATGTGAAGTCTGTGCTGCGACTTCGGGGCTCGA
>NZ_JAODLR010000054.1 GCF_025960875.1 Crystallibacter permensis
ATGGAGACCCCCCAGCGCGCCGCCCAAGGCCCCGGAAAGGGCACGAAAGCGAACCCCACGGCCCAAAATTGCCCCTTGTTCAGCGCCCTCCTAGGATCAGGTGATCCTGGCAGAGGATGAGAGGGCCGCGATGACATCGAAGAGTTTAGCCTCGCTAAGGGAAACGGCAGCAGAATGCCTGGAACGCTACACGTCACCGACGGGGCTATACGCGTTTCGAACCTATGATGTCCAAGGGGATGTCGACGCGCCACTTATGCCGTCGGACATACTAATGGCCAATCTCCTGAGCTTGAAGCTGGGATGGAAGGACGTCATCCCTCTGTTCGCTGAAGGCGAGGGGCCAGAGCAGCGGTTGCGTACTGCGCTCGAGGCTGCCCTCGGAGCTCTTCGGGATGCGGAGCCGTTCGAATCTTTTGAGACGCCTGAAAGCCTCGAAAACGCGGTCTCAACTCTGGCGGAAGCCAATGCGGCGACCGAGACCGTCGAGAATTGGACGCCGGTTACAGTGTCCAAAGTCTTGCACCGACGGCGCGCTCATATCGTTCCTCTAAATGATTCGCGGGTACGTGATTTTTATGGCGTGCGGCCTACGCAGTCGAAGCTGTTGCGTAAGGCACTTTGGGAGGACATCAACGAAAACGCGGATTGGCTGAACGAATTAGCCAGTTCGAAGACGACGCCGGACGGTCGCCCGCTGTCTCTGTTGCGGCTCGCCGATATTTTAATCTGGATGTCCTACGCGACCTCGCAATAGCGCAAGCGGCGATCGGCCACCATGATTCCGAAACTTCGGTGTTGATGCCGCTGTATCGGCGTCAGGTACATGTCGCTTGGGGGCTGGCTAGGCAGATGGCAGAGCGCGCGTATTCCCTGCGGGATGACGATGAAGCCTAGCTGGTCGCGGGCACTCATACCTAGCGGCGCAACCTTTAATCCCGCCGCGGGGTACCGGTTGGACTGCACCGCGAACGAGTTCGGCCGTGTATTCGGCCGTCGTCCACACGAGAGCCAGACATGCGGAGATGAGGGATGCGAGGCCGATCTGTTCGTTAGGAAGTTCGTAGTAACCGGCCGTCCTCCGCTACGGACTCAAGCCCATGCTCGGTCCCGTCCTCCCCGCTCCACATTCCACCGTCGGCCAACATGCTGTTGCTGCGCTCCCTGATAGCTTCGCCCGCCACTTCACCCCCGGCAAACGGCGCGAGGCGAAGTGACTGTGTCAGCCGAGAGTGATCCCGGGGACTCGTTTTGTAAAATTTAGGAATCGAGGCTGAGACGCAGCCCGTCAGGGGTTTGGATGAACTTTAGTCCGGACAAGCCTGGAAGTACAAAATCCGCGTCCAGGTGGGCGGCAGGAAATGTTCCGGCGACGGCAAGCGTCGTGCATCCGGCTGCCTTGGCGGCGGCGAGGCCGGCCGGGGTATCTTCGACGACCAGGCACCGGGTCGGATCGACTCCGAGCCTGCGTGCGGCCAGGAGGAATCCCTCCGGATCGGGTTTTCCTTGTGTGATGTCGTCGAAGCTGATCAGGACGGGTGGCGGGTTGACTCCCGCTGCATGCAGACGAGCTTCAGCAAGACCGCGAGTACAGGAAGTAACGATGGCGCTTCGGGTGGAAGGGATTGTGTCCAACAGTTCCGCTGCGCCTTCGAGTGCCCGGATGCCTTCAGCATCCATGGTCTCTATGCTGATGACCCGTGCCAGCGATTCTTCTACTCTCTCGGGGGCGACGAGGGTTTCCACGACGGCTCTGGCCGGCCTTCCATGGTCGGCGTGCCCGAAGGTTTCGCTCAGGCCCTCTTCCGCTGCCCATCGTTTCCACGAACGTTCGACGGCCTTCGTCGAGTCGATAAGTGTTCCGTCCATATCGAACAGCACGGCATCGAAAGCCAGTTCGGTAAGGCGTGCCAGGGCAGAATCGAGTGCTTCTGAATGTGTGTGTTCCATTGGTGTCCTTTTTAACTGGGCTGTCGCAAGAGCGGCTTTGTGCCCACACGTGAGTGGCATGGTGGCGCTGGAGTTGGTCAGATTCCGTACAGTCGCCGACGGGCCTCTTGAAATCTGCCGCGTACGTCCGCTGACCAATCATCGGATGCGGACGGCTGGATTATTCTTTCCTCGCGGCGCTGCCAGGTGGGAGGCGCGTCGCTTTGCGAGAGTGCCCACGCCGCCTGCCTTGCTGCTCCGAGGGCGACATATTCTGCCGGTTCCGGGATGACAACTTCGGCCCCGAAGATGTCTGCCGCGGCGGATTGAAGCGACAAAGAGCGTGAGCCGCCACCGATCAGGACGATCCGCTTGGTTACGTCCCGTGGAATGGTGTAATTCTCCGCAGTTGCGCGTTGCTCCGGCAACGTAGTGAGCCATCGTGCGATGGTCAGTGAGTACAGATCAA
>NZ_JAODLR010000055.1 GCF_025960875.1 Crystallibacter permensis
TCGAGCCCCGAAGTCGCAGCACAGACTTCACATCCAACCGATCAAGGAACAATCACTTTCGGATCCGATAAAACGCTATTGACCCACGCTCCTAGGCCGCGTTGACCAGGAGCAGTTCGTCACAAGTTCAACCGCACCGGCAGGACCCCCCGGTGCGCTAAGTAGCCTCCGCGATGCCACCGCCGCTCGTGAGACCAAAACGCGCGGCCCTGGAGAGGCTGATCCAGGTGAGCAAGGCGCCGGATAGCCGGCTGCCGTGAGCCAGCCCACCATGCGGATATTGGTGTTCGCCCCCTAAAACGTTTCTTCTGTGCAAATAATGGGGACTACAAAGAGAAATGGAGGAAGCAACATGCGTGGAAGCAACCTTATTTGGACCATCGTAGGCGTCTTGGCAGCTATTGCCTTGATCATCTGGATCGTTTCGGCGATCTAGGACATCTCCTCCGAGTAGTTAGAAGAAGCCCCGGTCGCAGTCGGCCGGGGCTTCTTCGCGGGGCAGCACTTTGGGCACTGTCGCAGACAGCAGTCCGGACCGCCGACCGGAAGTTCTTTGGCGCCAGTACGACCTATTGTGGAGGCAGGCAGGATACGTTCGGCTATCGAAACGAGGAACACTATGACCACGCTCAAAGAACAGCTCCAGGCTGACGTCGTCGTACATATGAAGGCAGGCAACAAGGTTGCCTTGACGACCGTACGCAACGTTCTGGGGGAAATAGCCACGCGCGAGAAGTCGGGCAAGACTCCCATGGAACTGGACGATGCCCAGGTGACTGCACTCCTGCAGAAGGAAGCAGCGAAACGACGCGACACCGCGAATACCTACACCGAGGCGGGGCAGGACAGCCGGGCTGCCGCCGAGATTGCCGAAGCGGAGATCATCGAGGCCTACCTGCCTGAGCCGCTCACGGCAACGGACGTGGAGGGCATCGTGGACGAGGTCATTGCCGGACTCAAGGCCGATGGCGCAGAGCTCTCGATGCGGCAGATGGGTGTGGTCATGAAGCCGGTCACCGCCGAGGTCGCCGGCCGCTTCGACGGCAAGGCTGTCAGCGAGATCGTTCGCAGCCGTCTCGCGCAGTAGTTCCCGTTTCTGCGCTCACCGATACGTGGCACACTCTGTTCCATGCGTGAATTCGTTGTCCTCGGCACTGGCTCGCAGGTTCCCACACGGACCCGCAACCATAACGGGTACCTGCTGCGTTGGGACGGCGAGGGGCTGCTCTTCGATCCGGGGGAGGGTACGCAGCGGCAGATGATTCATGCAGGCGTTTCAGCCGGGCAGATCACGCGTATCTGCCTTACTCACGTCCACGGCGACCACTGCTATGGCCTGCCCGGCCTGCTATCGCGCATGGCGCTGGACGGCGTCGCCCACACCGTGCACCTGCACTATCCGGCCTCCGGCGAGGAAGTTGTCAAAGCGCTGGTGTCCGTTTCGTCCCCGGGCATCGATCTGCGACTGCAGCCGCACGCGGAGGCCGGTCCGATCGCGCCGGGACTCGAGGTGCGGCCGTTGCATCATCGCATCGAAACATACGGCTACCGGCTCGTCGAGCCTGATGGCCGGACTCTCCTGCCGGAGAGACTCGCAACTGCCGGAATTTCAGGGCCCGACGTCGGACGTCTCCAGCGCGAGGGGAAGCTGCGGGGCGTGAGCCTGGAGGATGTGAGTGTCCCGCGGCCTGGCCAGCGCTTCGCGTTCGTGATGGACACTGCTCCTTGTGCGGGTGCCGAGGAACTGGCGGACGGCGCGGACATGCTGGTGGCCGAGTGCACGTTTGACGACGACGACGCCGAACTGGCCGCCCAGTACCGCCACCTCAGCGCAGGACAAGCAGGTGCCTTGGCGGCCGGCGGCGGGGTAGGACTGCTGGTGCTGACCCACTTCTCGTCGCGCTATGTCGACGTTGGTCCGCTCGCAGAACAGGCACGGGCGCAGGCAGGCGGAGCAGTTGTCCAGGCCGCGAATGACTTCGACCGGATAGCCTTCCCCAAGCGGCGGCGGCACTCTGTTTAGAGGTTTTTCCAAGACTCGTGTACCAAAGTAACTAGGAGCGTGGGTCAATAGCGTTTTATCGGATCCGAAAGTGATTGTTCCTTGATCGGTTGGATGTGAAGTCTGTGCTGCGACTTCGGGGCTCGA
>NZ_JAODLR010000056.1 GCF_025960875.1 Crystallibacter permensis
CCGAAGTTACGTGGGCTGATCGCCCTGGTTCCTTGTGGTTCCGGGTGATCAGCCCTCTTTTGTACCACCGTTTGTAGCCACTAAATTGTGGTGTGTCGTACCGTCGTTGCGCCAGACCCAGGAGTAGGATCATGGCATGGCGAAGACGCAGCAGGCAGTGCATGTAGCCCGGACGAAGTCGCGGCGGGTGAACAAGGCCGGGGAAACCGTCGAGTACGAGTCGGTGCTTTTGCGCCGTTCCTACCGCGACGGGGGCAAGGTCAAGCACGAGACGCTGGCGAACCTCGCGGCGCTGCCGGAGCAGGCGGTCGAGGACCTGCGTGCCTCACTGGCCGGCAAAACCCTCGTCGAGGCCACCGCCGGCATGGAGATCACCCGGTCGCTGCCGGCCGGCCATGTCGACGCCGTGGCGCGGATGGCCCGGGGCCTGGGATTCGAGAAACTGCTCGGCCCGGCCTGCCGGGAACGCGACATCGCGATGGGCCTGATCACCGCCCGGGTCTGCGCCCCGGCCTCGAAACTGGCCTCGTTGCGCTGGTTCGAAGACACCACCCTGGCCGCGGACCTGGGACCGGTGACCACGGACGAGGCGTACGCGGCGATGGACTGGCTGCTCGCCCGCCAACCGCGGATCGAGAAGCAGCTCGCCGCCCGCTACCTCGGCCCGGAAGCGAACCCGCAGAAACTGGCGCTGTTCGACCTGTCCTCGTCCTGGGTGACCGGGCACCACAACCCGCTGGCCGCGCGCGGCTACTCCCGCGACCGGAAGAAAGGCGTCGAGCAGATCGAGTACGGCATGCTCGCCAACCGCCACGGCGTCCCCGTCGCCGTCAGGGTCTTCCCCGGCAACACCGCGGATCCGACCGCGTTCACCACCATCGCCGGCGAGATCAAGGACCTCGCCGGCGTGGACGAGATGGCCATGGTCGGGGACCGCGGCATGATCACCGCCGCCCGCATCCGGGCGCTGAAGGAAACCGGCGGGCTTGCCTGGGTGACCTGCCTGCGCGCCCCCGCCATCGCCGCACTGGCCGCCGACGACGGGCCCCTGCAGATGAGCCTGTTCGATCAGCAGGACCTGGCCGAAATCAGCCACCCCGACTACCCCAACGAGCGCCTCATCGCCTGCCGCAACCCCGCCCTGGCCGCCGAACGCGCCCGCAAACGCGGCGAACTGCTCACCGCCACCGAGACCGAACTCGCCACCGTCACCGCCGCGGTGACCGCCGGGAGACTTACCGGGGCCGGAAAGATCGGCATCAAGGCCGGCAAAGTCATCGATAAATACAAAATGGCCAAACACTTCGATGTCACCATCGACGACACCACGCTCACCTACACCCGCCGGCAGGAACAGATTGACGCCGAAGCGGCCCTGGACGGGATCTACGTCATCCGCACCAGCTTGCCTGCCGCCACCCTGGACGCGGCCGAAACCGTGCGCGCCTACAAATCCCTGGCCAACGTGGAGAAAATCTTCAAATCACTCAAATCCGTGGACCTGCTCATCCGCCCGATCCACCACCGCACCGAGGACCGCACCCGCGCCCACGTCTTCCTCTGCATGCTCGCCGGACACCTCACCTGGCACCTGCGCCAGGCCTGGGCGCCACTGACCTACACCGACGACAACCGTCCCACACCCGAGAACCCGGTCACCGCAGCCACCCGATCCGACACCGCCCAAGCCAAGGCCTCCACCCGCACCCTCGCCGACGGCACACCGGCCTACAGCTTCCGCGCCCTGCTCACCCACCTGGCCACCCGGACCCGCAACAGCCTGCGCGCGGCCGGCACCACCGCCACCTTCGAACTCACCGCGCTGCCGACCCCCATCCAGCGCCAAGCCCAAGACCTGATCGACCAGCACCTCGCCACCTGGGCCAAGTAGCCAGAAAACCACCTACGAATAACGCCGGAATCCCCGCAAACACGGGGATTCCGGCGTCTCAGACAGACGTAACTTCGG
>NZ_JAODLR010000057.1 GCF_025960875.1 Crystallibacter permensis
AGGAGGGCGCTGAACAAGGGGCAATTTTGGGCCGTGGGGTTCGCTTTCGTGCCCTTTCCGGGGCCTTGGGCGGCGCGCTGGGGGGTCTCCATTCCGGTCGGCGGTAATCCGGTGCCGGGATTTTGCGGGCCTTATACGTCCGTTCAAGGCTCCCCGCGGCTTGGGTTTGGGCGGGGACCGTGGTCGGACCCTCTTTTTGGGGCTATCCGATGGCCCAGGCCCCGTTGTGGCGGGTGAGGCCCAGTTTCAGGAGTCGACGGACGTTCAGAGCGGCGGTGCGGACCTGCAGCCAGGCGTTGTTCTTTTCCACTCCCCGGTATCTCAGGCGCCGGTTACCTCCGGCGACCAGCCAGCCGATGGACCGTTCCACCAAGGGCCGGTAGGCCCGGTAATCCTGCTGGAATGCTTCCTCACGGGCTGCGGCGCGGTGGGCGCGCTGGCGGGCGTGGTGCTTGGAGATGACAACCTTCCGCCCGCCCTTGGCCGTGGTGCACATCCGGCGCAGCGGGCATGCCTTGCAAGCTGTTCCGAAGTTCACGTTGCCCTTGGCGCTGATGGTGCGCACCTCACCGGCCGGGCAGGTGAGCGTGTTCTTGTCTTCGTCGTGGGTGAAGTCGTCCAGGTCATAGCCGCCGGGTACGGCCGGGCGCAGCGGCTTGGGCTTGACGAGGCCCCGGTGCCCGGCGGTGTCGAGGTGTTCGAGCATGTCCCCGGAACCGTACGCCGAGTCCCCGAGCACCTGGTAATCCGTAGCCGTGTCTTTCATGGTCGGATCGGTGCCCAGCAGTTCGATGCCGGCGTCCGCGTCGCTGGAGCCGGGCCCGGCGGCCCGCGTCATGACGGCGCTGGTGTAGAGCCCGGTCTCGGGCTCGGCGATGATATGGCCCTTGAACCCGTCCATCATCACCGAGCGGGACTTGTGCGCGTGCCGGGCCTCCGTATCCACGGTGGACACGATCCGGTCCGGGGCGACCTTCCGGGCGATCCGCCACCGCCCGTCGGTGCCGTCGGAGCCCTCGGCCGGCTCCACATCCTGCCCCGAAACCAGGGCCAGCAACACGTAGGCCTGCGCCTGCGGCGAATCCTCTTCCAGGGTGTCCGGGTCCACCGCGCCGAGCAGGGCCAGGGCATCGGTGACCAGCCCCGAGATCAGGGCCTCCTTCGCCTCCTTGTCATCCCAGGCGATCTCCGGCTTGCCCGCGCGCGTGTAGTCGTAGGAGGTCGCGTGGGCCGCCATGAGGGTCGCGCCGTGCTCCATGGCCCTGCCGAAGCGGCGGATCGCGGCAATGAGCTGGGTGATGGTGTCCTGCCTTGCCACCGCGTCCTGGAAGACGGTCGAATCCACCGCGCGGCGGTGCCGGCCGGCCAGCACACCCGTGGCGGTAATGACCTGGGCGACGGCTTCGGTGATGCGGTGCGGGCTGCTGCTTTCGCGCAGGCGCTTGCGCCAATGCACCAATGCCGTGGGATGGAACGCGGTCTCGGTCAGCCCGTACCCGCAGGCGGCTTTCCACCGCAGGTCAAAGGTCAAGGCTTCGGCGGCGGCCCGGTCCGAGAGCCCCTCCAGGGCCTGTAGGACCAGGACGGTGCCGATGACCGAGGCCGGGATCGAGGGCCGGCCCCGCTGGGAGGGAAACAGGTCCTCCATCATCGAATCCGGGAAAAGCTCCGAGCGGTGCTCGGCCAAAAACGCGTAGGCACTGCCCGGGGCCAACAGCTCCCCGGCAAGTGCCTCCACATCCAAATACCCGCGCTGGGCCTCTTCAACTCCTTGCATGAATCCAGTCTTAACGAGGCAGGAAAATATTCCAGCAGGCGCGCCTTAAACCCCCCCAAAATTATTCAGCGCATTCC
>NZ_JAODLR010000058.1 GCF_025960875.1 Crystallibacter permensis
CTAGGAGCGTGGGTCAATAGCGTTTTATCGGATCCGAAAGTGATTGTTCCTTGATCGGTTGGATGTGAAGTCTGTGCTGCGACTTCGGGGCTCGATGCCGGCGGGTCTTCGCCGGACGGGCTGGACATAGGTGCGGGATAGCCGGGGACGTGCCCGCGGCTGTCTTTATGCCAGGGCCGGGGCGGCTGCCTGGGCATCGGCGCGGAATTTGAAGAGTTTGAGCAGGTTGTGGCAGCCGGCGATCAGGTTCCATTCCTGTCTGGCCTGCTCGAGTCCGCGCAGGAGCACGTGTTTGCCCTGCCGGGTGTGGATCTGACCGAAGACCGGTTCGATGATCGCTTTACGCCTGGCGTAGACCGCCTTGCCCCTCTTTGTCTTGAGTTTGCGTGCCATGCGTTCTTTGGCCGTGGCGTTGTTGGGGATCCGCCCGCGGGGCGCGTCCTGGACCTGTTCGCCGTGTTTGAGCCGGCCGGTCGCGATGAAGAACTCGGTGGAGCCGTCATTGTCGGCTTCGATCTGCCGGACGTGTTCGAGGTTCCCGGCCGAGCAGTACCCGGCGTCGATGGTCCATTGGGAGGGCAGCTGTCCGAGGGTTTCAGCGGTGTTTTCGATCATCGGGGCCAGTTGCTGCACGTCGACCGCGGTGTTGTTCAGTTCGTTGGTCACGATGACCTGGTGGTCCGCGTCGACCACGGCCTGGCCGGTGTAGCAGTAGTGGTAGGAGCCGTCGGCGGTCTTCATGATCCTGGCATCCGGGTCGGTGAAATTCCGCTGCGCGGTCGGTTTCACTGCCGCTTCGGCCGCGGCTTCGGCGCCCTTGGCTGCCACAGTGTCGTCGTCGTCGCCGCGGTCCCGGGCTTTGCGTTCGGCTTCCTTGCGGGCCTTGTCCGCGGCTTCTTCTTCGAGCTGTTTGCGGGCCGCGGCCATCTTCGCCAGCCTCGACGTCTTCTCGGCCAGTTCCGCCGGCAGTTCATCGCCGCGCTTGTCCTTGCCGTACCGGGCGTCCTCGGACGCGTCGGTGGCCTCGGCGTCGGCGAGCAGGTCGGAGACCTCCTGGGCGAGGACCTTCTGCTTCTCCGTCAGCCTGGCGTAGCTCATGGCCTTGCGCCTGGACGCGTTGGCCCGCACCTTCGTCCCGTCCAGGGCCACCCGGCCCAGGGAGACCATGCCCGCGGCCCGGCAGAGCTCCAAAGCCTGCAGGAACACGTTCCCCAGCACGGACAGGTGGCGCTTGCGGAACCGGCCGATGGACCGGAAATCCGGGGCCTGCTGGGCCGCGAGCCAGCGGAACGCGACCACGTCCACGCAGGCCCGTTCAAGCTCCCGGGAGGAACGCACGCCGGTGCAGTACCCGTAGAGCAGGATCCTCACCATCAGCCGCGGATCATACGGAGGCTGGCCTTTCGTCTTCGCGTACGAGTCATAGAACCGGGACAAATCCAGCTCCTCGGCGACCAGATCAGCGATGAACCGGGCCAGATGGTTGTCCGGCAGCCACTCATCCAGCGACGGCGGCACCAGCATCACCGCGTCAGGATCAAACGGCTTGAACCGCTTGTTCACGCCCGCACCGGCCTCCACTACGTCCCCGCCGGCAGGCTCAACCCGCTCCACGAGTCTTTCATCGAACAAACCGTCCTGGGCATCAGAATCCATACCCACGATTCTTCCAGCCACCGATCCCGGAACCCGGTAATTCACCCGGCGTTTTAAACCACCGGCCGGCTAATGACCCACGCTCCTAG
>NZ_JAODLR010000059.1 GCF_025960875.1 Crystallibacter permensis
TCTCCCAGATGGTCACTAGCACCAGCGGATGAGTCGAACCTGCACAGGCGCCAGCCGATGAATACGCCCGAACCTGATACGCAGAGGTGCCAGTAAAAGGGCGCAGCAAAAAGAGCGCCTCGCAAAAGCGTTGAAATCAGTATGGCACCGCTCCTGTCAGTGCTCATTTATCTTGACGCAGGCTCACCGAACGTGACGTAGCCCGCGACTTTGTCTCATCCGATATGACGCAGATTGGTCGAAAAAGAACCCGGGGCCCGCCCCGGCACGCCGACCGAGGGCGCTTCGCAAGAAAGCCGGGCCCACGGCCTTTGACCGGGACACAAAGGCGCACTGCGGCGGTTTGCGTCATGTTGAATGAGAGGACCTTGCCATAATTTCTCATCCAACATGACGTAGCCCCTAGAACCACGTGCCGTCTGCGTCATGATGGATGAGCAACGACAGCTCCCCTTCCCGCGGCAACCGGAAGGGAGCCCGGGCCGGCGGGCAGTTAAGCTTCCCGGCATCGTGTGGATGCGGTTGAACTCGTCGGCACCGATGGACTTCATCCGGTCCGCGTCCTCGTCCGCGACCAGGGCGGAGAACTGGTTGTTGTCCTGATGGCGGGTGTAATAGGACAGCTCGCCCTTGCGGGCAGTGACCGTCTCGAAGGATTCCAGGACGTTCAGCAGATCCCGCACGGTCCGGATGGAATCGATCGCGTTGGTCCATACTCCGGCGGTGCCCATCATCTCGTTGTTGTCCCATGCCAGCGTCTGCTGCCCTCTGTGTCAGCCTGGTGTGACAGTTCGAGCCGCCATTGGGCAGGCATAGAGGCGGGGAACGGAGAACATTATGGAACTACCCGTCCGGGCCGTCCAAGGCTCATAGATGCACCCCGGAAGAAAAAGTGGATGCAGCTTGAGGAATACGTAACGTTCTCCTTGCGCAGGACAGTTGCGTTGCGGCGGCCGCTGACCAGGGTGAGGTGGCATCTCGGTGTGAAGCCGCAGCAGCCGGCGCCATCCCGGCACGAGTGGTACGCACTCGTCATGCTCGATCCCTATGCGCCGACTGCCGTGCCCAGGACCTTCGTCCTCCCGAGGGGCCATGTGGCGGCCCCGGCATGGATTGGGCGCATGAACTGGCTTACCGACCCGAACGCACCTCTTGGGAAAGGCAACGCCGGGATGGATCAGGCAAGGGTCGGGATCGAGACGGGCCAGGACTACGAGGATTGCCGGTACCTGCTCGGCACGCCGGCGGACAATATCCCTGTGATGCTCCCGCCGTCGTACCGCAAACTCGCCGCCGACCCGAGAGTGGGTCTGCCGGACGGGCACCTTTGGAAGCAGAAACTGCCGGAGTGGTAGCTACGGGCACCAGGCATGTGTTCCCTTCAAATACGAGGGGCCCGGCCGGAAGAGGCGCCGACCGACCGGCGGGACCCGCGTCGTCCCGTGCCCTTGGAAAGAGCGTGCTGGCATACGCTGGGACAACCTCATCCAGCCTAGGAGGGCGCTGAACAAGGGGCAATTTTGGGCCGTGGGGTTCGCTTTCGTGCCCTTTCCGGGGCCTTGGGCGGCGCGCTGGGGGGTCTCCA
>NZ_JAODLR010000060.1 GCF_025960875.1 Crystallibacter permensis
TTCAACTCCTTGCATGAATCCAGTCTTAACGAGGCAGGAAAATATTCCAGCAGGCGCGCCTTAAACCCCCCCAAAATTATTCAGCGCATTCCTAGGCCAAAACTGATCCTGCCCTCCGCACTGATCCTGCTTTGTGCCGTTCCGTTAACCGCTGGTTCCCTGCGCCTGGTCGGATTGTCGGGCGACTGGGCAATTGACCTCATCGTGGCGGATTGGGCGATCAACGAGCGGATCTCCAGTCAAACACCCACAGTCACAGCCAGGGGTCCGGCACTGTCATGAGCGAGACACCTGCGAAGCGCCATGAGCCTGGGCGATACGAACTCCGCATCTGGGGTCACCTCGACGATCGCTGGGCCGACTGGTTTGAAGGCGTGACTGTAACCCACGAGAGCGAAGGAACGACCATCCTCTCGGGTCTGGTCATCGATCAGGCGGCGTTGCATGGGCTGCTCGATAAGGTGCGCGACCTCGGTGTGACTTTGATTTCGGTACAAGCCATCGACGACACGGAGGGCTGAGACCACACTTAAGGGCAGGCTCAGCGGGGCGGGAGCTGCTCCCCTCACCCCGTTACCTTCCCCAGACTGGCGGTCAGGTTGCTTCCCTTAGCTAACTGGTTCCAACCGCCGCTGCCGGCCAGGGGAGGGCAGCCGCGCACCCTTCGTCCGATTGCACCTCGCGCAGGCAGTCACAAAGTTCTGCAGCGAAGTCGTACCGCCGCGAGACCACGGGTAGAAGTGATCGCCGTGCTCGGAAGGACGCGAACAACGACGGCGGAACCCGGCTTCCAGCTCACAAAGCCCACCGGCACGGGCCATGCCATCGCGGCGCTGCTGCCGGGTGAACCGGCCCCGGGTCGCGGCGTCGTGCATCTCGAGCTGTCATGTCGAACACCATGTCGATTGGATCAGCGACTGCATCGGCTATCTCGAGGTTTCCTCAATCCCGGTCCTGGCACCTCGGGCGCCAACGTTGAGGGCAAGCCACGGCAGGTCCTGCCCTCAAGCTCGGTATCCTCACCCTGCCCTAAGCAATGAGCGCCACCGCCATGACCATCGGCAGCGAGACCACCGAGGCGATGGAGGTGACCATCGTCAGCGTCTTGAACGTTCCTTGAGTGGACAGTCCGAGAAGCGACTTGAACATCCAGAAGAAGTTGCTGTTGACCTGAAGAGCGAACATGGCGCCCGAAGCGATGGCGAGGCCGATGACGATCGGCGGGACGCTGATCGAGCCGAGCACAGGGCCGATGATTCCGGCGGCCGCGATGGCAGCCACGGACACGGATCCGATTGCCAGGTGCAGCACTGCGGCGATGACCCAGGCGAGCAAGATGCTGAGGATGACCGGCGCCGTTGCGTCGGCGGTGAAGAGGTCGGCCAGGATCGAGTCGAGCCCGGTCTCCCCGATGACGGCGCCTAGGAGCGTGGGTCAATAGCGTTTTATCGGATCCGAAAGTGATTGTTCCTTGATCGGTTGGATGTGAAGTCTGTGCTGCGACTTCGGGGCTCGA
>NZ_JAODLR010000061.1 GCF_025960875.1 Crystallibacter permensis
GGCTCTCCGTGGTTGGTGGTGAAAACGGGTACGGGCCCAGTTATGTGAAGGGCCCGTAGCCCTGCTGTGATGGATGTTCTCGACGCATTCATCACTGACAGGAACTACGAGCCTTGACCGAGCTTACTGCCGCACGCCCTGATGCTGCCACCGTCATCTTCAACCTGCCTGATTACCGGGTTCTGAACGCCGACATCCTGACCTTCGGCCAGCGACGGATCCACGTGGAAACTACCATCGAATCCGGTTGCCCGTCGTGCGGGGTGATCGGCACGCGTCGGCACTCCCGGCGCAAGCAGCGGATCCGCGATATTCCCCTCGCCGGCCCGGTGGAAGTCCTCTGGTCCAAACGCCGCTTCTTCTGCGATGAACCGGAATGCCCACGGCAGACCTTCTCGGAATCGACTGCGGAAGTGCCGCGCCGGGCACGTTCCACCCGCAGATTGCAGGACGCGCTGGTCTCCGCTGTGATCGGCTCGGGACGGGCCGCAACCGAAACAGCGGCCGCGTTCGGGGTCTCGTGGTGGCTGGTCCAGCGTGCCCTGAACAATGCCATGCACGAGCTGCCGGACGTTAATAACCTGCAGCCGAAGAGGCTCGGAATCGATGAACACCGCTTCCGGTCCGTGCGCTATTTCAAGGACCCTGAAACCAACGCCTGGAAGCGCTATGAACCATGGATGACGACCATCGTGGACCTGGACACCGGGCAGGTCCTCGGCGTCGTCGACGGCCGCGACAGCAGGGGCGTCGGCGACTGGCTCTTCGCCCGCCCGCTGGACTGGCGGCTCGGCGTGGAAGTCGTCGCCATCGACCCGTCGGCGGCGTTCCGTAAGGCCTTGCGGATGTGGCTGCCCCGCACCGCGGTCTCGGTCGACGCGTTCCACATGGTGATGCTCGGGAACAACATGCTCACCGAAGTCCGCCAGCGCCTCACCCAGGAAACCAAGGGCCGGCGCGGCCGCTCCGGTGACCCGGTCTGGGCCAACCGGCTGCTGCTGCTCCGCGCCTCCGAGACACTCTCCGACCGAGCCCGGAACCGCCTGCAGACAGTCTTCGACGTCGATGATCCCACCGGCAAGCTGAAGGCCGTCTGGGACGTGAAGGAACAGCTGCGCGCACTGCTGCGGACAGGTTCGCTGGCCGACGCCGCCGCTGCCAAGGACACGCTCCAACGCCTCGTGGAACGCGCCGGACAGCCGGAAACCAACCGGCTCTGGCGCACCGTCTGCCGCTGGTGGCAGGAGATCGAAGTCCTCATCATCACCGGCGCAACAACGGCAAAAGTAGAAGCCAACAACACCGCCATCAAGCAGATAAAAAGAACCGGCCGCGGGTTCGTAAATGGCGCCAATTACACCGCACGTATTATGCTCAGAAGCGCCGCCAGAACGGCGGCCTGATCATGCATCGCAGCAGTGGATTTCACCACGAAACGCGGAGAGCC
>NZ_JAODLR010000062.1 GCF_025960875.1 Crystallibacter permensis
CTAGTAGTACTTAGTTAGGTCGGGGCGCGTTGTCGGCAGTGGGGGCAGTAACCGAGCCATGCGGCGAGAAGGCTTTGCAGTTCCTTCAGGACGCGGTAGAGGCTCAGGCTGCCCCATTCGCTTTTGGGCGGGTGAGGCGCAGCCGGGTGATGAAGAGGTGGGCTGCGGTGACGAGGGTGACGTGGCGGTGCCAGCCCGGGTAGGTGCGCCCTTCGAAGTGGGCCAGCCCCAGTCCGGTCTTGAGTTCGCGGTAGTCGTGTTCGATCCGCCAGCGCATTTTTGCGAGCCGGACCATGGTTTTCAGCGAGGTATCCGCGGGCAGGGACGAGAGCCAGTAGTCGGTGGGTTCGGCGGCGCCCGCTGGCCATTCGCAGATCAGCCATTCCTCGGGCAGCGATCCATCGGCGGCCAGCGGGATGTCGCGGTTGGCAGGGCGGACGCGCACGGCCAGGAACTTCGATGTCATCGAGGCCAGCTTGTTCGCGGGGCCGGTCTTGGTGCCCCGGCGCCAGGTCACCTGGCGGCGGTGGACCCGCCCGGTGCTTATGGCAATCTCGCGCAACGAGGACGGCTTGTCGCGGTAGCGGGGCGCGGGCGGGCGGCCCCGGCTGCCGGTTGCGGGTACGGTTTCGGGGACGGCGTCGGCGGGATAGGCGCTGGTGGAGGCCTTGACGGCCAGCACGTACGGGATGGACCGGGCGTCCAGCCCGAGGCGGAATCCGGTGGTGTCCCCGTAGCCGGCATCGGCGACCACCGCCGGCGGCGCCCACCCCCAGGTGGCGGCCTCATCGATCATCTCCAGGGCCTGGGACCATTTGGTGCGGTGTCTGATGGTGTCCGGGATCTTCGCTTTCTGCCGCCGCAGCATGGTCTTTTCGGCGTCTTCGTTGGTCTCGGCGCAGGTGTCGTCCCAGGCTTCGGGCACGTAGAGCCGCCAGTTCAGCGGGCACGAGGCGGCGTCCGTGGCCGCGTGCAGGCTGACGGCGATCTGGCAGTTGCCGACCTTGCCCAGCGTGCCCGAGTACTGCCGCGCCACGCACGGCGAGGACCGTCCGTCCTTCTTGAAGCCGGTGTCATCGATCACCCACGCCTCCGGCGCGATCGTTTCCATGGCAATATTGGCCAGCTGACGGCGGACCGGTTCCACCGCCCATGGGGAGGAGGAGACGAACTGTTGCAGTTGCTGGTAGTCCACTCCGAGACGTTCACCCATCGGCTGCATCGACTTCCGCCGCCCGTCAAGCATCAGCCCCTGCAGGTACAGCCGCCCCTTGGCCCGCTGATCCGACCGCGTCAGTGATCCAAAGACCTGCCCAACGAAATCCTCCAGTGCGGCCCTGGCCTCCGCCAGCTCATCTGGTTCCATGACCGAAAAATTAACAGAACCGGGAACGGATTAAAACCCGACACGCCACACCTAACTAAGTACTACTAG
>NZ_JAODLR010000063.1 GCF_025960875.1 Crystallibacter permensis
GGTTACGTCCCGCTGAGTGGTGGAGTTTCTCGACACCGTGCAGGTCAGTTCTCTGATTATGCTGCAGCGAGTTCGGGAAGCAAAATCGCCTCCTCTATCGGCGCGGCGGGTGTCGTGTCCATGGCCTTGAGTTCGGCCATGGAGGCCTCGGAGAGGTAGCGGCGGTCCCCGGCTTCCCATTCGTCGTGCTGCTCGACGAGGACCGCGCCGGCGAGCCGGAGAAGGGCTGCCGGGTTGGGGAAGACCCCGACGACATCGGTCCTCCTTTTGATCTCTTTATTGACCCGTTCCATGGGATTCGTGGACCAGACCTGGCGCCAATGCTTTGCCGGGAACCCGGCGAACGCGAGCACGTCGTCCCGGGCGTCGCCGAGCATCGCGGCGACCTTCGGATGCGATTTCTGCAGCATCCGGGTCACCTCGTCGAACTGGGCGTTCACGTGCCCGGCGTCGGGCTGGGCGAAGGCGGTGCGGATGATCGAGGCGACCATGTCCTGGGACCCCTTCGGCACGGCCGAGAGCACGTTGCGCATGAAATGCACCCGGCAGCGCTGCCAGGCGGCGCCCTGGAACACCGTCCCGATGGCTTTCTTCAGGCCGCTGTGGGCGTCGGAGATCACGAGCTTCACCCCGTCCAGCCCGCGGGCCTTCAGCGACCGCAGGAACGCCGTCCAGAACCCCTCGTTCTCGCTGTCGCCGACGTCGAAGCCCAGGACTTCCCGGCGCCCGTCCGCGGCCACGCCGAAGGCGACCACGACCGCCTGGGACACGACGCGGTGCCCGACGCGGGCCTTGCAGTAGGTGGCGTCGAGGAACACGTACGGGTAGTCCATGGCGGAGAGGTCGCGGTCCCGGAAGGCGGCGACCTCATGGTCCAGATCCTCGCAGATCCGGGAGACCTCGGACTTGGAGATCCCGGTATCGGCCCCGAGCGCCTTGACCAGGTCATCGACCTTGCGGGTGGAAACCCCGTGCAGGTAGGCCTCCATCACGACCGCGTAGAGCGCCTGGTCCACGCGGCGCCGGCGTTCCAGCAGGGCCGGGAAGAACGAACCGTTCCGCAGCTTGGGGATCTTCAGGTTCAGGTCTCCGGCGGTGGTCGTCAACGTCCTGGGCCGGGACCCGTTGCGTTGGGTGGTGCGCGCCTCGGAGCGTTCGAACGGGGCGGCGCCGATGAACGCGGTCGCCTCGGCCTCGATCAGCTGCTGGTACAGCGTTTCGGTCGCGGTCCGGATCCGGTCGGAGACATCGGTGAGTTTCAGTTGTCCAAGCAGGTCAAGCAGGGCAGACTGGTCTAGAGCCATCGTGTGTTTGTGTCTTTCTGTGAGTGACTTTGATCTGTACTCACTGACCATCGCACGATGGCTCACTACGTTGCCGGAGCAACGCGCAACTGCGGAGAATTACACCATTCCACGGGACGTAACC
>NZ_JAODLR010000064.1 GCF_025960875.1 Crystallibacter permensis
TTCTATAGCGTTGAGGTATGGCAATCGCACCGTTCGAAGCGCATCAGGAGCCCGCGGGCTTCCTCGCTTCCGTGCACGCCGCCCTCCAGGACTTCTCAGCCAACTTCCAGCAGGAATGCCTCCTGCAATCCCCCAAGGAACTCGCCGCCACCGTCGCCGGCATCGAAGAGATCTCCAAATCGGTCGAGCAACTCCAGGTCATCGGCGCCCACGCCGTCGACCAACAGAACATCGCCCAAACAGGCGAAACAGACCAGCGCATCCCCTGGGCGGATCCGGTGCAGGGCACGGGCCAGGACGGCAAACCCAAGAAGCCCGAATACAAGGACGCCGCGGAATACCTTCGCCAGAAACTCAAGATCAGCCGCGGCGAAGCCAAACGCCGGCTCCGCGTAGGTTCCAGCACCATGCCCTCGACCCTGATGACCGGAGAACAGGCACCCCCGAAGCTCGAACGCCTCGGCGCCGCACTGACCTCGTCACAGATCAGCGGCCAAGCCGCAACCCTGATCCGCGACGCCCTCGAACGCGTCCGCCCCACCGCACCGCCGGCGGGCCTGGCCGCGATGGAAAACCAGCTGACCCAGCAGGCCACCGAGTCCGATATCGACGGCCTGCGCGAAATCATCAAACGCTGGGAAGCAGTCCTGGACCCGGACGGACTCGAACCCACCGACGAGATCCTCCGTGCGAAACAAGGCGTGTTCATCCGCGGCAAACGCCAAGGCCTTCACCGGCTGGAAATCGCCGCCACGCCGGAACAATTCGAATTCCTCGTCACCGTCATGAACGCCGCGACCAACCCGCGCGTCAAGACCACCTTCGCCCCCGACGACGGCACGCCGGCAGACCCCGCAGCAGCCGCCGGCACTCCGCCCGCCCCTGGCACAGCAGAGGCGGGGCCGGAACAGGAATGGCAAGGACCGACCCGGCCGCAGAAACTCCTGCAAGGCCTCGTCGGCGCCTGCCAGATCGCCCTGTCCACCGACAAGCTCCCCTCCAGCGGCGGCCACCGCCCCCAGATCATGATCAACCTGGACTACCAGGACCTGGTGGACCAGATCGGCGCCTCCGCCGATACCGCGTTCGGCGGACTGATCAGCCCCAAAACCGTCCGCAAAATCGCCTGCGACGCCGACCTCATCCCCCTGGTCCTCGGCGGCAAAGGCGAAATCCTCGACATCGGACGCGCCCAGCGGCTGTTCACCCCCGC
>NZ_JAODLR010000065.1 GCF_025960875.1 Crystallibacter permensis
ACGGGAACCAGCACTGCACTAAATTCAAACCAGGCTAAAAAACATCGCGGCACACCACGGAGGCGGTGCCCCACGACAATAATTCAACCAATAAAATAATTGGTATCAACAAACTTGGCACACTATTGAGTTCTCAAACAACAGGAGCACCCGGCACCAGTCGGACCCTTCTTCAAGGCCCTCCATCGCTCCGGAGCAACTTTTCAAATTTACCCGATCCTGCAGCAGTTCGCAAATCGCCTTCCGGCTGATTCCCGCTGCAACCACGGTCCCCGCAACCTCATCCGCACGGTAAATCGAACCGTTTGAAAGTGATTGTTTTGAAGGGGTCGGCCTCCCTGCCTGCTAAGCGCTTTCGCTCCCTAGCTGCGGTGGCTTGGAAGACATTACACGCCTTCGCGGACCACCGCAAATCCGCCTCCGTGGACAGCACCTCCTGCCGCGGAAAACCGCGGAATCATGCGGATCCCCGCACTCCCGGACCCCGCGGCGCCGACCCCGGCCGGCCGCGCACCGAGCGGGCACGGCAGCAAAACCAGGTTCGTTTTCCCGAAAACGGAACCGGCGGCAAAGACCCGTCCGCAGCGCTGCCGGTGTGGCCAAGCACTCAATATGCCCGCGGCTCCCCTGCCCGCATCCGTCCGGAATCCGCGCGAATATTCACCGACCGCGGGACACAACCGGCACCTCGCGGGGAAAGTGCTTAAAATCCAACACCAGCCAGCACTGCCCGCTGCGCGGCAGCCGGCCCCGCGGCCGGCAGGACCACCACCTGCATGCCGGAGCGGAACCAGCCAAGCGCCGGCCCGCCTGCAGCACCCGACGGGGCAGCTGCAGCCCGGGCACCGCAACGGCAGCGGGAGCCGGCACGGCAGTCCTGCAGCCAGGGCACGGAACCGCGTTGAGGTTATGCAGGTTGGCATGGTTTCCGGCAACGGGCCTTAAATGGGTGAAGGGCTCCACCGTCATGGTGGAGCCCTTCACTTTCAAAAGATGTCCGGCGGTGACCTACTCTCCCACACCCTCCCGGGTGCA
>NZ_JAODLR010000066.1 GCF_025960875.1 Crystallibacter permensis
CCGATGGTCACGGCCATTTCGGAGGCGTCGGTGCGCTGGATGACCGGCTGGGGGTTGCCGTCCAGGTCCAGGACCAGGGAGGCCTCGGTGTACCAGGACGGCACTACCGCATTGCCCCACCAGTCGCGGCGCTGGTTGTCGTGGACATCCCAGGTGACGGTGGGGTTGTCCGGGTCTCCGGTGTAGTAGTCCTGGGTGTAGATCTCGATACGGTGGCCGTCCGGATCCAGAATGTACAGGTAGAACGCGTTGGAGACGCCGTGGCGGCCGGGGCCGCGTTCGATCCGGTCCGAGATGCGCAGGGCGCCCATCTTGTCGCAGATCTGGATGATGTTGTGCTTCTCGTGCGTGGCGAAGGCAACGTGGTGCATGCGCGGGCCGTCGCCGCCGGTGAGGGCGGTGTCGTGGACGGTCTGCTTACGGTGCATCCAGGCCGCGTAGGTGACGCCGTTGGAATCCTTGATGTCTTCGGAGACACGGAAGCCCAGGTCCTCCAGGTACTTACGCCCGCGCGGGACGTCCGGGGTGACCTGGTTGAAGTGGTCCAGGCGGACCAGTTCGCCGGCGCTGTAGAGGTCGTAGCGCTGGGTGAGGCGCTCGACGTGCTCCACGTCGTAGAAGAACTCGTACGGGAAGCCCAGCGGGTCCTCCACGCGGACGGAGTCGCCGATGCCCTTGGAGAAGCCGTCCTTGCGGCGTTCGGTGCGGCAGCCGAGTTCCTTGTAGTAGGCCTCGGCGGCGTCCACTTCGGCCGGGGACTTCACCCGGTAGGCAAACGATGCCACGGCGGCGACCGGGCCCTTGCGCAGCACCAGGTTGTGGTGGATGAACTCCTCGAAGGAGCGCAGGTAGATGGTGTTCTCGTCCTCTTCGGTCATGTGCAGACCGAGAACGTCCACGTAGAACTCGCGGGACTTGGCCAGGTCCGTGACGACCAGATCCATGTACGCGCAGCGGACAATGTCCGGAGCAGGGACGCTGGGCTTGGGAATTTCGTTGCTCATGAT